>JBCBBK010000010.1:0-275230 GCA_038531675.1 Cyanobacteria bacterium J06581_3 | reverse complement strand
GTCCTAACCCGTTCGGGTCGGTTCCCTTCAGCGCTTAATCACTATAGCGACTCTTGGCAATTAGTGTCAATGTATTTCTGACTTATTTTTCACAAAGGCCAGACGTCCCTCGCTACGGGGCTTCTGGCCTTTTGACTGACTATGGTTCAGCACTTGATGTCGATTTCTTTCGAAATCGGACGGCTCGAAGGTGAATAAATTCGGATGAATTAATAGCTGAACTGCGGATGGGTTAACGATCTCAGTCAATATAGCTTTAGGCTGAAATTAATTTAGATTCAAAATATATCGGTAGCCCGGTAGGGGTTAATAAAGGTCATGTTGCCAAATTGGATAGTTTTAGATGAGCTTTTGACGGATTGGCTACAAGAGGACATTGGTCGGGGAGATCAGACAACTTTGGGACTGGGTGAGGTGGCACTGAAGCCAGGAAAAGCCTGCTGGGTAGCGAAGGAAGCAGGGGTTATTGCTGGCTTGCCGATTGCGGAACGCGTTTTTTACTTATTGGATAGGGATATTTCTTTTCGAGCGCAGGTAGAGGAAGGGACGACCGTTGAAACTGGAACAGTGATTGCTGAGATGGATAGTCAGCTGGGGACTCTGCTAACAGGAGAGCGAGTGGCGCTAAACCTGGCGATGCGGTTGAGTGGCATTGCGACGATGACGCGGCGGTTTGCGGATGTGATTGAGGATTTGCCAACGCGATTGGTGGACACTCGAAAGACAACGCCAGGGTTGAGGGTGGTAGAAAAGTACGCGGCGTTTGTGGGGGGCGCGCAGAATCATCGGATGGGGTTGGATGACGGGGTGATGATCAAGGATAATCACATTGCAGCGGCAGGTGGCATTGGGCTGGCGATCGGGAGGATGCGCGATCGCATTCCTTATCCCATCACAATTGAGGTGGAAACTGAATCACTGGCTCAGGTTAAACAGGCCATTGAACACGGTGCAGATATCATCATGCTGGACAACATGTCGCCGGATAGTATGAAGGAGGCAGTGCAAGCTATCAGAGCAGCCAACTCAAAAATTACGATTGAGGCATCGGGTAATATTTCGCTGGAAACGATTCGAGCGGTGGCTGAAACCGGGGTGGACTACGTATCGAGTAGTGCGCCAATCACGCGATCTCCCTGGCTAGATTTGAGTATGAGAATTCGAGTATGAACACGCTCAAGCACGGGCATCTGTGTAGCATCTATATATATGTGAGCCACTGTGTGGAGATTCGTATACATATGTCGGCACAAATTGTACGAATCGATACGCAAGATTAACTTACGAAAAGAGACACCGTTATTACTAGATGGTTACACTACGCTAGTTGCGTTCAGTTCGCTGGCTTGCCTGCCTGTTTTAGTGTGCTTATGACCCATCAGTCTAAAATTGTTCGTCTGAATATGCTAGATACTGACTACGCCAAAATGGTCGGCGGAGAGCCTATTGCAAAGGAACGCCAAGGGCGATTGGAGGCTGCCGATGCCTACACGTTTAACCGACTAGAGAAGCAAATTAGTCGCTATCTGTACGGTCAGCTAGGACAAGAAAGTAAGGACGATATCTTGTGCAATATTGGTCAGACAGCTGAGCTACTTAATCAAACAGACATGGAAGATATTCACCATCGAATGAGAGAGACAGGTCGGTTTTACTTAACCGAGGGAGAGCGCCAACAAATTATCAATTGGATTAAGGATGAGCTCGCGATTGATTTGACCACTGAAGCTAAAGGGGCCTACTAGGTGCTGAGGTAACAGCTAACTTACGATAGCGTCAGAGACCGGCCTTATTGAAGATCTGTGTCTTCGCTTACCGTAATTTGGACAGACGTATCGAAAACCTTCGATAGGTTACTTTTATAGCTTGCGATTGATGACGACTGTCGGACTATCGCTCTACGGTGCAAGCAACGTCAACTTTTAACTGGGCTTGCCCCTTATGTCTCAGTCTGGCTCTAAATCTGGTAAGGCTACGGGGAAATGGATTGAGTACTATGCTCGGTTTGGCTATGCGGCAAAAGGAATTGTATACGGTAGTAGCGGGCTGCTGGCACTATTAGAAGCGTTGGATCTCAGCTCAGGAGAGACCGTTGGCTCTAGCGGCGCACTCAGGCGGATTGCAGAGCAACCTTTTGGCAGAGTCTTTTTACCGGTACTCGCTTTTTGCCTAATGGGGTATGTCGTGTGGCGGTTTATTCAGGCTTTTTTAGATCCTGAGCACAGTGGTTGCAACACCTTGGATGTTGCCCGGCGCATTAGCTATGTCTGTAGTGGTTTGGTATATGCCGGTGTAGCTTACAGCGCTGTGGAGATTTTAGAATCTGCCGGAGATGACAATGGAAGAACGGTTGAACAGTGGGTCGTAGAGGTGATGCAGCGGCCGTTCGGTCGATGGCTAATATGTGCAGGTGGACTGATCTTTTTTGGCATTGGCTGTTACTACTTTTATCGGGCTATCAAGGCTGAGTTTCGTAAGCGATTTAAGCTGCACCGCATGAGTGCGATCGCCAAGGCATGGGCAACCGTGGCCGGGCAGATAGGCATTGCTGCTAGAGGCGTTGTCTACACCGTGATTGGAATTTTTGGAATGCGCGCTGCCTGGAATTTTGATGCCGAGATGATTAAGACAACGGAGGAAGCTTTGGCTGTTTTTGAAGGTAATCCTACCGATGAGCTAATCTTGGCGACACTAGGGACTGGCTTTATTGCCTATGGCATCCATATGGGTTTTCAGGCGGTGTACCGAAGTATCGAACCGATGTAAGCACTGTAGAGGTAACTGAAGAGGCAGCTGCTGAGAGAGTACTGTACTGCTTAGGAACGATGACAAGAGATTGGTGTCTACGCAATTATGCGGAGTATAACCGCTTACTCGTCGCATAATAATGACCTCTTCTAAACACGCTCAACAGGATTCTAGTGACTGGATAGCTGCCTTTGCCCGATTCGGATATGCCGCAAAGGGAGTACTTTACGGTGGAACGGGACTGCTCGCTTTTTTGGAAGCGCTAAATGTGAGCGGTGGCAAAACTGTGGGCTCGGAAGGGGTACTAAAAACGATTGCGAGTCAGCCTTATGGCAAAGTCATGCTGGCGGTGCTGGCAGTTAGCCTAATGGGGTACGTGCTGTGGCGATTTATTCAGGCGGCTGTTGATCCAGAGCATAACAGTACTGAGGCGAAGGATATTGCAAGACGCATCGGCTACGCCTGCAGCGGTATCGTGTACGCGACGATCGCCTTTACGGCCATTGGTATTTTGAAATCTTCGTCGTCGTCCAACGGTGGAAGAACAGAACAGGATATGGTCTTAGCGGTTATGCAGCAGCCTTTTGGCCGTTGGTTGGTAGGAGCGGGCGGACTACTGTTCTTTGGACTGGGCTGTTATTACTTTTACCGGGCCTACAAGGCGAAGTTTCGGAAGCGCATGAAGCTGCATGAAATGAGCAGCGTTGAAAAGACCTGGGCGACAGTTATCGGCAGAGTGGGTGTTACGGCTAGAGGCATTGTGTACGCAATTATTGGTGTTTCGGTGCTAAGAGCGGCATGGGCTTTCGATCCTTCTGCGGTAAAAACAAAGGAGGGGGCACTATCGAGCTTGAACAACAGTTCAACAAACGAGATTTTTCTGGGCATCTTGGGGCTTGGTTTGCTTGCATACGGTATTCATATGGGATTTCAGGCAAGGTATCGACGCATCGATCCTGAAGATTGATGGGAAGCGTCAGGCGACTGGATCTGATGAAAGCTTGCGGCTATGATCCTCTGCTTTGTGGAGGGCAGTGGCCACAACAATCAGCCACAGCGAACCTGTGATAAGTCCGGCTATTACGTCGCTGGGCCAGTGAGCACCCAAGGCAAGCCTTGATAGTGCGATTAATCCGATCCAAAGAGCGCTGAAAATCAGCGTCACCAGCTTTTCGATGACGCTGCGTGATCGCACAAACCACAGATAAAACAGCAGGCCATACATAGTGACGATTACGACTACATGGCCTGAAGGAAAGGAATGCAGGCTAGGCGCAGCGAGGCCATCTGCAATTAGGTTGGGGCGATCGCGACTCCACATTCCCCAGCTAATCCATACAAGTGCAAACTGCCCTAGGTAGGTCACAATGACCGTCGCTGCGATTAATGGCTTTTTGAACCATGCTGTCAGGGCAGTGAACGCAAAGAACATAGGCAGCATGCCCACCAGGTTGCCAGGCGACTGCCAGGTAATACCTTTGTTAAAAGAAAGTGGATTACGGTCTTTGAGGATCAGCAGCCATTTCTCATCCCAGGCCTGTAGCCACTGCGTTTCCCAGCTCATCGCTAGCCGGGTCATCATATAGACAATCAAGGCACTGATACCAAGACCGATAGCCAGCGTCTTCCACCACTGAGACCATGTGCCGTCTGGTAGTTTTTGACTCTCTTGCCGAAAGCGCTGAAAAACTGCACGAACACCACTGGGGATAACGGTTGACGGCCTAGACGCGGACTTATACAAGGTTCTGCTGGTAGCTTTTCACTACGACATAAAGAGCTTTTACCTTGCAGGACTGGGGCTCGCTTTGGCATCTGCCTATTGAAAGATCGCAGATGTGGAAGGTCGCGGTAGATGGAAAACGGTCTATACAAAGGGGCAGACGAAGTAGTGAGACGAATCAACGACTAAGCACTCACTGGGGTGCTACTCAACGTTTTATTCATCCGACTTAAGAACATCTGTAGCCTTTCGCTCTGAGGGTTTGTAAGGACCTCGCGCGGGTCGCCTGATTCTTCAACCTGACCCTTGTTGAGAAATAGAACACGGCTAGCGACTTCACGAGCGAACTGCATTTCGTGGGTGACTACAACCATCGTCATACCTTCAAGGGCAAGCTGCTGCATTACTTCTAGAACTTCGCCAACGAGTTCTGGATCGAGGGCGCTGGTGGGTTCGTCAAACAGAAGAATTTCTGGCTTCATGCAGAGGGCGCGGGCGATCGCAACTCGCTGCTTTTGCCCACCTGATAGCTGATCAGGATAGGCATTTGCCTTTTCACTGAGACCGACTTTATCCAGATAAAAGCTAGCTGTTTCTTTACTTTCTTTGTCTGAGAGACTCTGGACTTTTTTGGGTGCCAGGCATAAGTTTTCGAGGACAGAGAGGTGCGGAAATAGATTGAACTGCTGAAACACCATGCCAACCTGGGCTCTGAGTTCGAGCAACCGACGACGGCTAAGGTCTGAGGGGGATAAGTCAATACCGTTGACAATCAAACGCCCCCCTGTGATTGTCTCCAGGCGATTAAAGCAGCGTAGTAGCGTACTTTTGCCACAGCCAGACGACCCAATGATTGAAACGACTTCGCCTTTGTTTATCTGGCAGTCGATACCACGTAGGACTTCTAGGTCGCCGAAGCTTTTTTGGAGACTATTGCTGATAATGACTGGACTCGGCTCTGACATCAGGACATTTCCTTGACGAGACAATCGGTTGCATAAGCAATTTTGTGATGGAAACAAGCCTACCACTCTGCATTCTAATCGCGATGTTTAGGACCAACATATGCGAAAACAACAGCATCTTAATGTGTAGAACATAATGATTTGTAGCCAAAGGCTTCAATGTATCGAGGCCAACAAATCTGCCTGGAGGCAGAAAGTCAAGACGCTGTGTTTTCTTAGGTAACATTTGCAACGGTTCTAATGCACAGGCACGGGATAATGGATTATTCAATTTTTTTCGAGTGGACTCATTGGCGATGAAAATAACACGCTCTGCTTTTTTAAGAAATACAGCGTTAGGGCTTTGTGCGGCGGGAATTTTGGCGGCCTGCGGTGGTGGAACGACCGAAAGTGCAGATACCGGAACGGCAGGTGATGGCAGCGGTGACGTTTGGACGGTCGGGTCTGAAGCGGGCTTTCCGCCTTTCGAGTTTGTTGGTGATGATGGGGAACTCGACGGCTTTGATATTGATTTGTTTAAGGCGATTGGTGAAAAGTCTGGGAAGACGATTGAATTTGAAAACTTGCCTTTTGATAGCCTGATTCCAGCGTTGCAGGGCGGTACGATTGACGCGGCGATTAGCGGGATGACGATTACTGAAGAACGTGAGGAAACGGTAGATTTCTCGGATCCTTACTTCAACGCGGGGTTGGCGATCGCCGTGCAAGAAAGCACCACCGATATTAAAACGCTTAAGGATTTGGAAGGTAAAAGAATCGCAGTCCAAATTGGCACGACTGGCGCGGATACCGCTAACGAAGTACCAGACGCAGAAGTTACAACGTTTGAGAATGCGCCATTGGCCTTGCAGGAACTTGCCAATGGAAACGTGGACGCGGTGATTAACGATGCCCCGGCGACTTTGGATGCGATCTCAACGGGTAATCTCCCGAGCATTACCGTTGTTGGTGAGCTACTCACCGAAGAGTCCTACGGTATCGCAATGCCCGATGGATCGGAGAATGTAGAGATCGTGAATACCGCGCTCGCAGAGATCAAAGCGGACGGCACCTACGCAGAGCTGTATCGCAAGTGGTTCGGTGCGGAGCCACCGACTGAATAGTCCTTGTTTAGTAGAGACGTTCTAGGTTTTAGGACGTCTTCTGTAGATTTTCTTCAGCTGCCCTTTTTTGGAGTTTTACTGTTGGATAAGTCACTCGAAGTGATTCTGGAGGCGCTACCCGTTCTGCTGACGGGGGCGCTAGTTACCATTCGGCTCACGGCTGCTGCGACTCTCTTTGGCGCTATTGGAGGAACAGCCCTGGGCATAGCCAGGCTCTCGAAGATAGGCCCACTGAGGCTGCTTTCTAGAATCTATATCGATTTTTTCAGAGGTACGCCGCTACTTGTTCAGCTGTTAATTATCTATTTTGGTATTCCGGCACTTGTCCAGTCCTTTGGCCTTAACTTCAGCATGGATAAAGGCGTTGCCGCTGTGTTGGGGCTCAGCCTCAATGCATCAGCATACCTAGCAGAAATCGTAAGAGCGGGCATTCAGTCAATTGAAGTCGGCCAGAATGAAGCTTCTGAGTCACTGGGCCTGAGTCCTACGCAAACGATGCGCTATGTTGTATTTCCGCAAGCGCTGCGAAGAATGATTCCGCCCTTGGGCAACGAGTTCATCATTCTGCTCAAAGACACTAGTCTAGTTACGATCATTGGCTATCAGGAGTTACTCAATCAAGGACGACTGATTGTGGCTAGAAACTTTCGTGGCTTTGAGATTTACATCACGGTTGCGTTAATTTATCTGTTACTGACTGTTCTGGCTTCGCAGGTATTTTCTTTTCTAGAGCGCAAGATGAATCCAACGACATGACGACTGCTAGCTGAGACAAGTGTTTTGATGGGTCAGAGCTTTCCAAAAATAAAGATTGTTGCTGTTGGAAAAGTGAAGAAGCCCTGGCTACGCGAGGGCGTTGCGCTGTATGCAAAGCGACTGCCTGAGGTGGAGATTATTGAAATTAAAGATGCAGGTAAGCAGAAAGAAGCGGATAAGCTGCTGAGTATGGTCAGTGCTCAGGACCGACTGGTGGTTATGGCTGAGTATGGAAAACAGAGAAATTCTGTAGGGTTTGCGAAGTGGCTAGGCAAGGAGGCTTTTGGGAGGCTGGTGTTGTTTATTGGGGGACCGGAGGGAGTGTGCGATCGCCTCAAAAAGTACCCAATGATCAGCCTATCCGCAATGACTTTTCCCCACGAAATAGCCAGGCTAATGCTGGTAGAACAGCTATATAGAGCCAAGACTATTTTGCAAAATGGCAGCTATCACAAATAGCAACTCTGATAAGTACAAAAGCGCTAGCTACGCATATACAACGCCAACGTTTTCTCTAGAGACTTTCTCTAAGTTTGTCTCGATAGTTTATCACCGCATCAAACTGGTCGAGAGGTTGAACGTGCTGAGCGAGGAGATTGATATCACAGGTAGGGAGCAGTTCGCTGGTAGCGATTTGTTCATACCCAGTTGGGCGAAGGTGATACAAGGTAAAGTTTTCATTTTCCCAAACCCAAACTTCTGTAACGCCCAATCCTTCATAGATGGATAGCTTGTCGACAAGGCCACTGCTGAGAACAACCTCAATAGCTAAGTCTGGAAATTCTTTCTTCTCGTCCATGCAGTAGCATTCGTCTGGCTCTAGCCCCCGATGCTTCGCCATCGCACGAAAGGTAGCTGAGCCGATAGCATGAAACCGAGTGCGGGTTTCTTGAAAGTAGGCTTCGATAAGCATAGCAATCAATTTTTTAAGCTCTTCGTGAAACGGGGAAGTAGACATAATTTCCAAAGAGCCGCACAGATAGCTGAGACGCAAGGCCGGGAAGTCGTCGCCGAGCGTGGTGAGCAAGGATTCGTATTGCTGCCAGCTAACACCTTCGAGGCGGATGCGTTGCTCTGGTAGCAAATCTTCTGGCAGGATATTGGGATTTGGTCGTGATACTGTTTGCATAAGCTTGACCATCCAGTGGGCTCTTTTATTTTAGCTGGCGAGAGAAGCATTTAAAGGGTCACTTGCGCTGAAGGACCCAGCTGTAGACTTCTGCTAAATCATCGATTTGATAGTGGGCGTTGAGGCCGCTGGGATTAGGCAGCGCCCAAACTTGTGTACCTTTCCAATCTGGCTGCGGACCGACCTTTGCCTTTGGCTGAGCGAAGGCGATGCGGTAGGCTGTGATGCCTAAAAATGCGAGACATTTTGGTTCGTATTCTTCTATTTTGGCCGCGAGTAATTTGCGGCCTTCTTTAATTTCGTCTTTGCTCAGTTCGTCAGCGCGGGCAGTGGCACGAGGAGCCATATTAGTAATACCGTAGCCAAGGTCTGGCAGGGTATCGTCTTCGCTGGGGTCATAAAGCCTGGGCGTAAAACCTGCTTTGTGAAGAGCTTTCCAAAAGCGATTGCCAGGTCTGCCGAAGTGATGGCCGATAGCAACTGAGTAGAGGCTGGGGTTGATGCCGCAGAAAAGGACGTCAAGGTTGGGAGTGATGATGTCTGGCATGGTTTGGCCATAGCAGGCGGCGACTTCGGCTTTGGTGGGGTGGGGCATGGTTGGAAAGGGGAGAAGGGAGAAAGAAGGAAAGGATAATCGTATCTATGTATATTGATAGGCTCAGAGAATAGATGATGTAATTACGACTTGCGATGGCTGGTTATCTATCGGTAAGGATGGTTGCAAAAGGGGGCATATGACAGCGGAACACAAGCAGAAGCGGAACACAAGCAGAAAAGATAGAATTAGTTGTGACGCATTACCTGTAAAAGGAAGGCATCGTGGTATTTGTCAAGTTACCAAGTCCTAAGTTAGAGAAAAACCCAGTGGGCCACGTTCACGTTGCCATTACAGTGACCAATAATGTCGATCAAATTATGGCAGAGCGAGGCTTTATCTCTGAAGATGATGTTAGAACAGTCACTTTAGATAACGTTTTAGTCGATGCAGGGGCTTCATTGCTCTCTTTGCCGACCATAATCATTGAGAAGCTAGGGTTACCTGTTCGTGGTGAAAGTATTGTGAATACAGCGGCTGGAGAACGGCAGGCACGTATCTTTAAAGAAGCTATTCTTACAGTGAGCGGTCGGACTAGTACTTTCGATTGCTTAGAACTGACAGACACTGACCAGCCTTTACTGGGGGTGCTGCCTCTGGAGCGGCTAAGACTTCAGCCAGATCTGCAAAATCTGACTCTCACTGTATTACCGAATCAACCGGGTAAGACCTATCTCTATGCGTAGTGCATGGCGTGTATGTGTGTTTGCGGCGGATAGCCCTCTATTATTGTTAGGTCTACGAGTGCGGATCTTTATTGGACTGGTAGCGGCGCGAGCAACCTAATATCGAGAGCTATGAAATCAACGCTGAATGAACTGAAGAATCGTGTGCAGGCTGCATTGGTAGATGCGTTTGGCGATGAGTATCGTGGTACTGATCCGCTGCTGATGAGTACGAATAATCCTAAGTTTGGCGACTATCAGGCGAATGTGGCGATGAGTTTGGCGAAGCCGCTGAAGAGTAATCCGAGGGCGATCGCCACCAAAATCACCGAAAACCTGGACGTATCTGACTTCTGTGAATCCCCTTCCATCGCAGGTCCTGGGTTCATTAACTTCAAGCTGAAGACGGAGTACCTGGAGCAGCAGCTACAAGAGATGCATGGGAGCGATCGCCTGGGCATCGCCAAAGCCAATCCCCCAAAGAAAATCATCACCGACTACCCCAGCCCAAACATCGCCAAAGAAATGCACGTCGGCCATCTGCGCCCGGCAGTGATCGGCGAATGCTTTGCACGGGTACTAGAATTTCTGGGGCACGACGTCGTTAAGGTCAGCCATATCGGCGATTGGGGCACGCCCTTCGGCATGCTAATTGCCTACTTGCAAGAAGCCTATCCCGACCCTCAAGAAGCCGCTGAAGCGTCTACATCTGGAGAGCTAGCCACTTTCTATCGCGAGGCCAAAAAGCGATTTGATGAAGACGAAACGTTCAAGGAGAATGCGCGGCAGGCAGTAGTGAAACTGCAGGCGGGCGACCCGGAAGTGCTCGAAGCCTGGGAGCGAGTATGTCAGCTCTCTAAACGCTCGTACCGGAAGATTTACGATCTGTTGAATATTGCAGAAGACATTATCGATAGAGGCGAGTCTTTTTATAATCCGTTTTTGCCTGATGTGGTAGAAGAGCTGAAGAAACTAGGGCTGGCAGTAGAAGATAACGGCGCACAGTGCGTATTTTTAGAAGGCTTTACGAACAAAGACGGCGATCCGCTGCCGATGATTGTTCAAAAGTCGAATGGGGGATATAACTATTCCACAACAGACTTGGCCGCGATTCGCTATCGGATCAGTGAAGAGAAGGTGGACCGAATTGTGTACACCACCGACGCGGGACAGAGCAATCACTTCGCGCAGATTTTTCAGGTGGCGAGGCGGGCAGGCTGGGTGCCAGAAGATGTGGAGCTGAGCTACGCGCCGTTTGGGTTGGTGCTGGGTGAAGACGGGAAGCGGCTGAAGTCTCGTTCGGGAGAGGCGGTGCCGTTACAGGAGCTGTTGGATGAGGCGATCGCCCGCACCCGCGCCGACGTTGAAGAGCGGCTAGAAAAAGAAGAAAGAACAGAATCGGATGAATTCATTCAAAATGTCGCTGAAAAAGTAGGCATTGGCGCGATTAAATACGCTGACCTGAGCCAAAACAGAATCAGCGACTATACCTTTAGCTTCGACAGAATGCTGGATCTGAAGGGAAATACCGCACCGTATATGCTGTATGCGTACGTGAGAGTGCAAGGTATTAGCCGCAGTGGCGATGTCGATCTTTCTAGTTTGGACGCGGACGTAAAGCTTACTGAAGAGAGTGAATTTATCCTAGCAAAGCATCTGTTGCAGATGGATGTAGTCCTTGATGAAGTTGCTGCTGAGCTGCTGCCTAATCGGCTATGTCAGTATTTGTTTGAACTGAGTCAAAAGTTCAATCAGTTTTATGACAGATGCCCGGTGCTAAAGGCTGAGGAGCCTGCACGGACTTCTCGGCTAGTGCTGTGCGATTTGACCGCGCGATCGCTCAAGCTAGGGCTATCACTTTTAGGCATTGATGTGCTGGAGCGAATGTAGCAAATGGAAATTATATGTCTACTCTAGATTTATAAGATGCATTGAGGCGGACATTGATGAACGACACCAGCAACGTTGCTAACCAACAAGGTTCTTATGAATACGTTGAAATGCAAAGCACAGAGACCTATCGCGAAGACTACAATTCTACGCCAGTAGTTGCTAGGGTACTTTTCACCTTGGTCATACCTGTAGTATTGCTAACACTCATATTAGTCCTGCTCAGGCAATTCATGGAACCAGTAGTTTCGTTGACAACTAACAACACGAAGGTGATCGCAGAGAACAACGAACTCTTGCGTGAGAATATATCGCTTCAGAGAGAAATCTTAAAAGCTATGCGGAAGTCAACTGATGATGTGTGAATGAGAATACATAACATGGACTGAACATTAGACGCATATACGTCGCTAAACGAATTGCTATGGCAACTAGAAAACTGAGTGTGCGGCCAGTAATGGCGATTTGGCGGAATTCTTTGAGGAAGTTGCTGGATTTTTATGCTGATAAGCGTGGCAGCTTAGTGACGTTTTTTCCGAAGCTTTTCATCTTTTTCATGCTGCTGAATATGTCCTGCTATTGGCTGGCAATTATCACAGCCTATCCGGAGGAGATTGCGGTAAGCGGTGAGCGCTGGGAATACATGATTATGCAGTTCCCAGTGGGCATTTTGGGCGCTGTGTTTGACAGTATTTCTTTTTTTATTACGGTGTGGATTGCCCGGCGAGCGCTGAAAACGACCTCGCTGCCGAGCTATATCGCGCATTTGAGTATTGACGTGCTGATTGCGATAGTGGCAACCTTTTGGGTGCTGATGGTGTTTTCGGTATCGGGCTGGTTGGTCGGCTTGTTGCAGCATTCTTCAGAGTCGCTGGCACAAAGCTCAGCAAAGTATGAAGGACGCGTGCAAAGCGCAGTCCGTGACCCGCTGGGCAGACAAAACATCAAGAATATCTACTTCGGCGTCATGATGGGTTTTTCAGCGATGATTCCGACGATGATTCACTTATACCTATCGGCACAGTCAGTATTTTTCTATTTGAGAAAAGTGGCCATGCGGCGCTTTCGGGTTTGACTACTCTACGAGAAGAGCAAAGCTCTACGGCTCCGCTCAGTCACCAGACTTCGACTTCGCTCAGAGATGAGGTTGAGCTTAAAGCACTTTTAATGCCAAAAACAGCAAGCTGAATCCTGAGAGGTAGATAAATCCAATAGTCGCAAGTTTTGAGAGCCAGGGGTCGGGCTGCGCTTGGGCATCCAGGGTGGCGATGCTACGCATGTTGAGCCAGGCATAGAAGGGGGCTGCAACGAAAGCAATGATGGTAATCGTGTTGATTAGCGGCTCGAATCCGGCGGTGAATAGTGTGAGGAGTAGGCCCGCGCAGAGGATGAGCGTGAGGGCGATCGCCTGCCGAATCGGCCAATCAATTTCTCGCGTTTGCGGCCATAGCTCGTGAAGCCCCGCTTCTAAGGTACGCGGAAAGGCATCGACAACGGTGAAGGTAGTGGAGAAAATAGCAGCGATCGCACACAGCCCAATCACCGGCTTGGCCCACTGCCCAATATAGCTGGTATACATTCCCACCAGCTGCCCTGCAAACGCGGCCGGTTCTGCCGACATTCCTTGAACAGGCAGTGCAATGGTCCCGAGTATCAAAAACAGGCAGGCCAGCACTACAGTCAGCACATAGCCAAAGTTGAAGTCGAAACTTGCACTCGCCAGAGACGTTGGCTCACCACTGTCGTCACCATCGGCCTGTACCCACAGCGACTGCCAAATAGAGAGCTCCAATCCGCCTGGCATCCAGCCCATGAAAGCCACCAAAAAAGGAACTGCCTCCCAGGAAAATACGCTCGGCCGATTATTAGTTGCATATACAACTTCCACACTGCTGGAAGTCGATATGGATGCGTCCAGTAGTTGGGTTGACACCGTGAACTGAGGCAAAAGCGCTGTAGAGACAGCCATAACAACCGCTGCAATCGTTGCAATAGATAGGAATATGACGCACCACTTGGTGATTTGCTCGAACAGGCGGTAGCGGCCAACGGCGATGAGTATCCAGCAGAAGAGGAGGACTGCGATCGCCAAAACCGTCTCCGACACCTGTGGCAAATACAGATATTGCAGTAGCATTGCCGCCACAAATGCATCTACCGCAAAGCTACCGACCGCGCTGATCGCACTAATCACAATAAATGGAATAAAAAATCGTTTGCCCTGCTGGCGATAAGCCTGAATCAAGTTATTCCCAGAGGCCGCAGCATAGCGATGACCATACTCGTAAAACGGATACTTCATCAGATTGGCAAGCAACACAAATATCAGTGCGCCCCATCCGTACATCGCGCCTGCACGCGTACTTTGGACCAAATGGGAAACGCCGATAGCCGCACCCGCCATCAGTAGCCCTGGCCCCAGCTGAGCAAGCGAAAGCTTCAGGCTGGCCTTATCAGTGGCGGTTGTCATAAGGGAGGTCACATCGCAAATAGCAAGGTAACGCAAAAGCATCCTATCTGCGTCGATAGTATTATGAAGGTATACACGCCCTAAAAAATGCCTTGAGAACTCTGCTTCTATGAATTTGCTGCTATCGCTTTTGCTTGTCCTGCCTGTGGTGGGTGTTTTAGCCTATCTGCTCACGCCTCGGCGCTACGATTCTGCTGACTCGGTAGCAACCTCCTACGATGAGTGGACCGAAGACGGCATTCTAGAATTTTACTGGGGCGAGCATATCCACTTGGGTCACTACGGTTCACCCCCTCGGCAAAAAGATTTTCGCCAGGCAAAGTTCGACTTTGTACACGAAATGGTGAAATGGGGTGGATTGGATCAATGTGCACCAGGCACCACCCTGCTGGATGTAGGCTGCGGAATCGGTGGCAGTAGCCGGGTACTGGCAAAAGACTACGGCTTTGACGTCACCGCAGTGACCATTAGCCCTGGTCAGGTGGAAAGAGCAACACAGCTAACCCCTACGGATGTCAGCGCCAAGTTTCTGGTAGACGATGCGATGGCCCTATCTTTTCCAGATGAAAGCTTCGATGTAGTGTGGTCGCTAGAAGCTGGACCACATATGCCCGATAAAGCCGTGTTTGCACGGGAGCTATTGCGAGTGCTAAAGCCAGGTGGTCTGTTAGTCGTCGGCGATTGGAACCAGCGAGATGACCGCCGCCACCCGCTCAACTGGTGGGAAAAACCGGTTATGAAGCAGCTGCTCGATCAATGGTCGCATCCTGAATTTTCGAGCATTGAGGGCTTTTCTGAGCTGCTAGAAGCCACCGGCATGACCGCAGGAAACGTACAAACAGCAGATTGGTCACAAGAGACGCTGCCATCGTGGATTGATTCGATTTGGCAAGGCATCATTCGGCCCAAGGGTCTGATTAAGTTCGGCGTTTCTGGGTTTATCAAGTCAGTCAGAGAAGTGCCTACGCTGTTGCTGATGCGGCTAGCGTTTGGCAGTGGGCTCTGTCGCTTTGGCATGTTCAAAGCAACGCGGGCAGATGTGAAGGCACAAACATTGCAACAGGGCATGTCTACAGTCTCGAATATTCAGCGCTGACAGTTGGACTTAGGTAATTTCTGACTTCGGCTAATCGCCTGCCCACAGCTCTTCGATAGAACCGCGCTGGGCGGATACTTTCATCGCTTCGTTGAGCCGACAGATCATATTGACCTTGCGACTAACCTGCTGGGTATGTGGATGCTTGAGGCCTAAGGTCTCTTCAAAAATCGCCAGTGCTTCTTTGAACAGGCTTTCGGCTTCTAAAAAGCGAAACTGATTGTCGTAAAGGCTGGCCAGATTATAGGTACTGATCGCCACATCCGGGTGAGCATGGCCAAGCAAAGACTTATGAATGGCCAGTGCACATTGCAACAGCGGCTCTGCCTGTTCATAGAAACCTCCGTTAATGTAGAACCTAGCCTGTAGTGTGAGCAAACCCGCTCCCACAGTGTGCAGCGCTGTTTGAGCAAGCTCTCTTTTTTCGTAGGCGTCTACTTCTTCTGTTTTTCGAGCGGTGATGTCTGTTTGCGAACCGGCGATACGGTAGGCAACACCTGACTCACTCCACAGCGCTTTTCCTTCCGTCAACACCCAAATATAGTGGCCTTCTGCATGCCGAATGCGATACTCACAATAGAACTGGGACTGATGTTTGTCCAGGTAATCTTGGAGGGATTTCTCGAACCGAGGTTTGTCTTGAGGGTGAATACGAGAGAGCCATTCGTCGGGAGAACTGTTGATCGCTCGGCTATAGAGGCCAATTGCAGATTTCCACTGGGGTGAAAGATACACTTGGTTGCGCCGAAGATCCCAATCCCAAATGCTATTTTGGTTGCGCTGAGGGGCTAGCTCGTACCGAGTCTGATTATTTCTTTGCTGCCGGATGAGTTCTGCTCGTTTGACGGCGTATTGAATGCGTCGCACCAGCAGATTGCCTGCATCGGTCGGGTCAACTTGTGACAGATTTTGGGGTGCGAATGTCTCAGACTTTACGACGTAGTCTTGGGCACCTTCTTCTAGCGCGGCGGTGGCGATCGCCTCATCTCCCAATCCTGTAAGCACAACAACAGGCATCTCTGGAGACTGTTGTTTCAGCTCTTTGATCAACCCTATGCCCTCACCATCAGGCAAATGTAAATCAAGAAGCACCAGATCGTAGCTTTGCGCGCTTAACATCGCCAGCGCCTGGGCAAATCGGCTGGCATGATGCAGGGTAGGCTGAGCTAAGTCTGAGGAACTAATAATCGCTTCTACTAGCCGAGCATCTACAACACTGTCTTCGATCAGTAATACTTCCATATCAGTTGTTATGCACCTTTGTGCCAACTAAACCGCTGCTGCTACAAAAACCAAGTGTACTCACGCAGATGAGATAGATCGTGTAATGGGTAGGGTCGGTTTGTAACTGATCACAGTGTGCCCGATTCCAATCAACAAATGTTGATTTAAATCATAGGGTCGCTATACTTCACCCCAGCCTGGGTTTAGCCGCTTCATCACTGGGTTGTACAGCTTGAAATAGACAATAGAGCCCACCTGTCTGAGCCAAGACTTCTGCCGAGTATCCGCGCCCATACAGCGCTGACAGACTGGGTTTGTGACCTGGAACTTATCAAAGCCTGCGCGCAGCTGGCAGGCGGGGGCTTGCTGATCTAGCACCTCGCTGAGGGTGCTGTTATTGAGGTTGCCGAGGGGGATTTTACCGTCATAGTCTTTACAGCAGGGCACAACGGTACCGTCGTATAAAATGCCTGCCTGGTCGGTGGTGCCATTGCAGTAGCCAAAGCTAGCTGGGACGACGGTAGCGCTTTCGACATTTCCCCAGCTGTCGAGAGGGAAGGTTTCGAGAGCCAGTTTTGGGGTGAGTTCTATAACTTGCCAGCGACCAGGTTTGTGGCTGGCGAGCTTGCGTTGGAGGGCTTCGGATGAGGGGCGGTCGGGATGATCGCTCGGGAGAATGGACAGGAGGCGATCGCTCCATTCCCGCAGCTGCATTTGCATCTGTTCTTTCCCTTCCACCACGTGCATGGTTTTGTGCGGCACCAAAAAAGGATGGGGCGTAGTATCTAAAAACTTAAGATGAATGCGGGTGGATGAATCCGAGAGTAAATTGGCATGAACGTACTGGGTAATGCCGTCAAAGTACTGTTCTGGAGCCAGCTTGGGAGGTGCCCCCCGAATGATGAAAGTATCGGGGTCAGGGGTTTGCAAAGAGATAGTGACCTTGGGAATGCCAGAGCCGACGAGCTGTGGAATATGGTGGGGGCGGATGTGGAAGGTGCTGCCGTTGGTAGTGAGGTGAAGATTAAGCTGGCGGTCGGTAGCCATGGCGATCGCCTCGAAAATATGCGGGTAAATCAAAGGCTCACCCATCAAGTGAAAGGCCACAATCCTGGCCAGGCGATGCTCGGCAATGTCATCGAGCGCCTTTTCTAGCAGGGCAACATCCATATGCCCCCGCTTTCGCTCCATAATGGCATCCGGGCAAAACTCGCACTTGAAGTTGCATACATTGGTTACTTCCAAATGAATACGCTCTAGTCGGTAGCGCCCACGCGCAACACTGGCCGTTTCCCCTACGTCTGCCTGTGCAGAGCAAGCATCACTCCGATACGCTGTGGTCATAGTCTCGAACTCGCTGGCCATTTCAATGATTACGCCATCACCTTATCAACTGTAGGCCGAACGCATGTGAGAATGACCTGAAAACTTCAGATATTCAATGAATACAACCGCCACAGCGCTCCCTCTCGAACAAGCCATCAGCTATTTAATAAACGACCAGTCAGACAAACCCAATCCTGCTGACGTTGTAGATGCACTGGTCGCTGCTGAAAAACAGCACAAACGAGAAAAGCAGTCATTTACCTACAAACAGCTACTGGGAACCTGGCGATTGGGGTTCGTGTCGGGCACCCGGAAGGTAAGCCCTTCCGGGCCTGGAAAGACGTCTGTCAAGAGACCGGGAAAAGGTCGTTTTTTACCCACCTGGATCACGGTCAGCATCACCTATGGATCGCCCGCTGAGTTGCTGGCAGCTGAGTTGCTCACACCCGAACTCACGCTCGAATTTAGAGACAAGGGCATCGGTGCAGTGCGCAATCAGGTGAATTGGGCGGGGCTTTCGTTTCAGCTGAGCGGACCGACCCACTATCGACAGCAGATGGATATCTTGAGCTTTGATTTTTTGCATGTGCGCGCGCAAGCTGGCAAATTACGCCTGTACAATGCATCCGTCAGAGGTGGCTTTGAGCAGGCCAGCGCCTTTGTCGATCAACCCCTCAAGGAACAAGCATTTTTCACTTTCTTTGCGGTGACACCCACTTATTTAGCTGCTCGGGGTAAGGGAGGGGGACTGGCATTGTGGACCAAGGCTTTGGGTAACGCCTAGCCTTAGCGACTCAGACATACCAATCTCGTACCCTTGCACAAAGTCTAGTCCTAGTGTTTTCACCGTCTCTAGAATCGACTTGCTCTCAACAGATTTGGCCACCGTCTTAATCTGCATCGCCTGCGCAACCTGCTGAATCGCAGCGAGCATTGTGAATGTGATCGGATCGAGCACAGCTTCTTTGACAAATCGTCCGTCAATCTTGAGATAGTCAAGGGGGAGCTGCTTCAGGTAGGTCAAGGAAGAAATGCTGCTGCCATAGTTATCGAGCGCCACCTTGCAACCCAGAGATTTGAGCGCGGTGGTGAAGTGGATGGTTTTTTGGATGTTAGCGATCGCAACCATTTCAGTAATCTCAAAACACAGACTGCTAGCAGGCGTTCTGTGGTAGCTCAGCTGCTGCTGCAAAAACTCCACAAAGCTGTCATCACTGAGGCTCGCGGCCGATAAGTTGATACTGTACCGAAGATGCTCCAGATCGGCCGATGTGGCTGTCGTAGCTTTGGCGACGTGACGAATGACCTGTTGTAGCACCCAGCGGTCAATCTGGGGCATTAGCTGGTAGCGCTCTGCCGTCGGGATAAATCCCATCGGTGGCATTAGCTGCCCCGAATGGCTGTTGCGTAGCCGAATAAGAACTTCACGATGCTCGATTGTTGCTTCAGCGGTATCTGTAGGCGCAATCACTTCTTGATACAGCTGAAACTGATTCGTATCGAATGCCCGAGTCAGCTGAAGCGGCAGTGGCTGTGCCGCTTCAGGTTCTGCAAAAGACTCTGTAAGCGGACAAGGCCTGCCTTCATGGAGATTGAGGCAAGATTGATGCGTAATAGCGTCGTGTACATAGATGCGGCTACGGCCCCGTTCTTTTGCCTGGTAGCAAGCAAAATCAGCCAGTTTGAGCAGTTCTTCCGAGCCACCGATATCAGGTGCAATCGCAACAATGCCAATGCTGACACCAATTGTAAAAAATTTGCCATTGTAGCTAAACAGAAAGTCTTGCAGGCTCTTACACAAAGCTTCAGCGATTTGTCTGGCCCCCTCAATATCACAGCCATGTAGCAACAGTCCAAACTCGTCACCGCCTAGGCGAGCGAGCATATCTGTCGGGCGTATGCGGCTGCGCCACAGAGCCGCAACCTGCTTTAGAAGCTGGTCACCAGCGGCGTGTCCACAGGTGTCGTTGATCACTTTGAAGCGATCTAGATCTAAATAGCACAGCACATGGTTGGTAATAGGCGATCGCCCATCCGCCAGCAACCTCTCCAGCGCCTGCTCAAAATTTGCCCGATTGTGCAGCCTAGTCAGCGGATCGTGAGCAGCTTTCCATGTCAGCTGCTGAATCTGTCTTTGCGCCAGTGCATAGCGCTCCCGGCACACTGCAAGTTGCTGGGTAAGCCTCACCTGCTGAACAACATTTTGTAGCGTAGTGACTAGCAAGTTACCACCTGCTACATGGCCTGAGTTCGATGGCTGCTCCCGGAATGTTTCATGGGGAAGCACACGGGAGAGCCTACTAAAAGGCTCACAAGAGAAAATAGCAGGCTTCATTAAATAGTCCTGAGCACCCGCCTGTAGTGCTGCAGCGGCGTTTATTCTATCGGCAGTGCTGCTGATTACAACAATTGGCACCTGAGGAACACAGGCCTTAATTTTTTGAACATGGGTAATACAGTCGCTCGAAGTAGACGCAAGGTTAAGCAAGACAACGTCAAACTTTGAGTGAGATAGAGTAGCGATCGCATCTGTAAGATTAGACGCGTGATGCAGCGTCGGCGACATCAAACTCGAAGCCTTCATTAACGTTGCAAACAGCTGCGCATCCAACAGATTTTCTTCGACTAGAAGCGCACTGATAGCTAACGTCATCTACTAATAATCCCTACCTTAGTTCCCTGGCACAAATGCGCTACGAGCACACTCAAAAAGAGTATGCACAACGCAGCCCGCTACAGCGTAATTAACTGCTTATACGCGATTTAATGCTTAAATAGAACCTTAAATCAAGTTTTTTTGGTAGGATACAGGGTAAATACGGAGTTGTTGGCATTGCCGCCCAGAATCCAAGCCAGAGTTCAGGCCAGAATTCAGGAATATGGGCAGGCCAAAATTTGGGGATTTAAGTGCCTAGCGCTTGAGGCTGTTGAATCTCATAGCCCTGTACATAGTCAATTCCCAAATCCTTTACTTTTTGTAAAATCGGCTGATTTTCAACATACTCAGCAATGGTTTTGAGCCCCATGACATGACCAACTTTATTAATCGCTTCGAGCATAGAGCACACAACCCTATCACCAGAGGCTTCCTTCACAAAATTGCCGTCAATTTTCAAAAAATCCACCGGCAGGTGCTTCAAGTATGCAAATGACGACATCCCACTACCAAAGTCATCTAGGGCAAAGCGCGCCCCTAGCGCCTTCATTTCCATCATAAAAGCAGCACTACTGTTCAAGTTAGAAATGGCAACGGTCTCTGTAATCTCAAAGCAGATTGCCTTAGCCAGCAGTGGATGCTCCTCTAGCTGAGCTTTCAAAAATACAATAAACGCGTCGTCATTCAGGCTGCTTCCCGACAGGTTGATCGTGTAAAGCTTACCTATAGGTAACCGCTGGCTGGCTAAATGCTTCAGGCAGTTCTTAACAACCCAACGATCAATTCTGGGCATCAGATTATATCTTTCGGCGGTCGGAATAAACACCATCGGTGAAATAATTTCCCCAGAATCCGAGTCTTTCAAGCGCAGCAAAATTTCACACAGCTGCCTATCTGTAGACGCTTCGTCTGCTGTAGAAATCGCCTGTTCATAAAGGACAAACAAATCATTATCCAACGCGTAGGTCAGCCGAGAAAACCACTGGCTATTGCTAGACTGCTGGGCAGACTCCTGATCGTTTTGATAATGCATCTGAACCCGATTACGGCCCTTGTTTTTGGCGCTATAGCAGGCACTGTCTGCCCGCTGAAGCACCTGCTCTGTATGTACACTATGCGCCGTGACGGGCACCAAACCAATGCTGACACCAATGCTAAACAGCCTGTTCTCATAGCTGAAGCGAAAGTCTTGAATGCTTTTACAAAAGTCATTGGCAATTTCGATAGCTCGCGCCAAGTCACAGTCATATAGCAGCAAGCCAAATTCGTCGCCCCCCAGCCTAGCCAAACTATCCGAGACGCGAATTTTGCTACGCCACAGATCCGCAACCTGACGCAAAAGCTGATCTCCAGCAGCATGTCCACAGGTATCGTTGATCGTCTTAAAGTGGTCCAAATCCATACAGCACAAGACATGATGCGTATTTTGTACTTTGGCTTCTTCTATGACATTATCCAGGCACCGTATAAACTTTTGGCGATTAAATAACCTAGTCAGCGGGTCGTGGGCAGCCTGCCAGGCCAGCTGCTTGGCCCGGCCCCTTTCTTCCGTCACATCGTGAAAAACCATCACAGTACCTGTAATGTCACCCTGCTTAGAACGAATAGGCACCGCTGAATCGCCAATGGCAACCTCTTCACCCGCTTTAGAAATTAGGGTAGGACGATTGCTGAGGCTGATGGTCGCTGCCGTTTGCATCGCCTGCATCGCCGAATTGTCTGAGGTTTGCTTAGCACGCCCTTCCACCAGCATGCACACCTCAGAGATGTGTCTGTCTTTCGCCGCTTCTGGGCTCCAGCCAGTGAGTCTTTCGGCAACTGGGTTAAAGTCTTTGATATAGCCCAGCTCATTGGTGGTGATCACCGCATCGCCAATCGAGTGAAGGGTAACTTGAGCCAGCGCCTTTTCGTGATGCAGCTCATTTTCCAAACATTTGCGAGCAGTCATGTCCGTTTGCGAGCCCGCAAATCGGTAGGCCTTGCCATTAGCATCCCATAGCGCTGTGCCGCGAGTGAGCACCCAGCGGTAGCTACCATCGGCATGCAGCATCCGATATTCGTGGTGAAACTGCTGCTGTTTGGGATGGCTTAAATACGCTTGAAGCAGCACTGTAAACTGAGCTTTGTCTTGAGGATGAACTCGTGAGAACCACTTTTGTGGACTGTTTTTGTCCACCTTACTTCGCAACCCCAACATTTCGTGCCACCGGGCAGAATAATGAACGCGATTGGCGGCTAAATCCCAATTCCAAATGCCATCTTGTGCACCTTCAATCACCAATGAATAGCGTTCTTTGCTCACGTCTAACTGTCGGAGCAGGTCGGCTCTTTCAATGGCGTAGCGCAGTGTCCTTACCAGAAGGTTGCCAATATCAACATAGCCCAGCGTCTTCAGGCGCTGAGGAGAGAACGTATCGGTCTTGACTAAGTAGTCTTGAGCACCTTCCTGCAAGGCCTCGACAGCCATACTTTCATCTTTAAGACCGGTTAAGACGACAATAGGAATCTGTGGAATGCGCTCTTTCAGCTGTTTGACCAGATCAACACCACGCCCGTCCGGCAAACATAAATCTAGTAAGACAATATCAAAGCAGTTGTCAGCAATCGTGTCTAGGGCATCGTGAAAGCGCTGGGTGTGATGAAGGGTCAGCTGATCAAATTCGGCTGAACTGACCAACGCTTCAAACAGCTGAGCATCTACCAGGTTGTCTTCGATTAGCAGTGCATCAATGCCATTTTTCATAAAAGCATGTCCTTGTGGGTAGATGATGACGAATCAGGAATTGTTTGTTGTCTGCTAGAGAATTGTTACTGGTAAATGATTTGTTGCTAAATCAGATAGCTCAACTAGCTCTAATCAAGACTTCTTGTTTAAAGACTAATCTCAATTGAATACGCCTGTGTACGGAGGAAATACGTAATTTCGACGTTCCTACCAATCAACGAATTAATTCGCCCATAAAAAAAGAACAGAGAGTGATCTGAGTCACTCTCTGTTCTTTTTTATCTAGTGTTGAACTACTGAAGCTTTTATCGAACTGAAACGCTATCGAACAGTGTTGCGATTAGCATCCATGCTGATAGGCTTCATAAAATACAAGCTAATTAGCTTGCTGCCCACTGCAACAATGTGAGGGAGCTTACGCAAGGTCTGTAGCACTTTGTTCTGCCCAGACCTGCTAATTTCACTTACCGCAGCCGTATGCTTCGTACAAGCGTCTAGCTCAGCGAAGAACTTAGGATCTTCCACATCCAAAATAATCGGGAACAGACGACCCGCCGATTCGTTGGTTTTCTTGATCACTTCGATGTCGTACTCACGCGCATCCAAACCGAGCGCCGCATAGAAGCTCTTACGCTGAATATCGTTAAGATACATCGTCGCAAACACCGACAGTAGGAAGAACCGGCACCATAACCGTGCTTTCAGATCAGTCAGGAACTGAGGCTGAGACTTCATCACTGCCGCGAAAAAGTCACCATGGCGGTTCTCATCCTGACACCAATTATCAAAGAAGTTAAAAATAGGGTAGATAGTATCTTCGGGGTTTTGCTCTAGGTGGCGGAAGATAGTGATGTAGCGCCAGTAGCCAATCTTTTCAGACAGATAGGTAGCGTAAAAAATAAACTTCGGCTTGAAGAAGGTGTACTTTTTGCTCTTGGTCAAAAAGCCCAAGTCTAGCTGCAGATCAAAGTCAGACATGGCCTTGTTCAAAAAGCCCGCATGGCGCGCTTCGTCACGACTCATGAGGTCGAAGCCTTCTGCAAGTAAGGGATTGCGACCCTTCAGCTTGCGAGCGAGTTCCTTGTAAAGTAAGAAGCCAGAAAATTCGGCAGTACAAGAGCGCTCCAAAAACTCCACAAATACCTGACGGCGCTCACCTTGAATATGGTCCCAGGCACCTTCAAACTGCTCATCGCGGACGAAGTGATGGCGGTTATAGTCAACCTTGAACTCCTCGATGATCGCTTTGATTTCGGCTTCGTTGCCCGAGACATCCATCTCGGCCATTTCTTCAAAATCTGTGGTGTAAAAGCGGGGGGTGAGGATTGTGTCCTTGGCCGGGGCCTTTACGCCGGGGCGAAGTTCATCGAATTCACCTTTAGGCGTTCTTTCTTGGGTTGCTACCATGTGTCCTCTTATGTTCCTTAGCGTTTCCTTGATATGACTTGATATGAAATACGAGGGCCGCTTCTATAACATCTGTCCCGAATACATCCGGTACAGACTGTATTCCAAAAGTGTTAGGAGTAGTGTAGCAAGGCTATATGACTGTATCTAGTCTTTTTAAGAAATGAAACAATATGCGACAACCCCGTTGCTTTCTTAATGGTAAGCATTGAGGGATTTGGGGGGTATCCAGAACGCTACCAGTCGAACCGCTCCACAGCGTCGTACAGGTCGTTTTGCTGTTCTCGGTCTTCGCGCTCACGCACAGCCTCTTCTACCGCGTCTTCCACGTTGCCATTTTCTGCTTCTTGCTGAGCCTCATAAGCCGCTAGCTCTCGAGCGACAATTTTCTGAATTTCCTCGTGGGTCGCGACGCCTTCGTAGGCATAGCGGTTGTACCCACCCCGCTCTACCAGCGTTTTCAGGTAGCCCACCCGATCCTCAGGATTGGGATGGCTGGAAATCCAGGTGGGCACATTGCGCCCTTCGGCCTGCTCGTTCAGGGTCACCATAACGTTGTACACACCATCGGCTGCGTAACCGCTAGACGCCAGTATTTGAGTGCCGACAACATCGGCCTGCCGCTCCATGTCGCGAGAGTAGCCGCTCATGAAAACGTTGTTGATAATGCCGCCGTAGGGCAGATACTGGGCCACGCTGCTGGTAAGGTTGCCTCGGGTCGCTAGCTGAAAACCGTGGGAAAGCACGCTGTGGGAGAGTTCGTGAGCGAGTAGACCAGCCAGCTCGGCCTCTGAATTAGTATCTAAAATCGCGCCTGCGTTAACGAAAATTTTGCCGCCGGGTAGGGCAAAGGCGTTCAGACTGGGGTCGAGAATAACGTAGAACTCGTAGTCCAGGTCGCGGCGTCCGGTAACTTCGGAAAGGCGATAGCCCATATTGCGGACATAGCCCAGGGCTTCGGGATGCTGCAGCATGGGTAGCTGCTGCTGAATTTGGTTGGCAAACTGTTCGCCTGTGGCGTTTTCACCCTGAAGCAGAAGAAGGGCAGAGTTAGCGGCGGTGAAGGGACCAAAGATGCTGCCGGTAAAGGCATAGCCTAAGACACCGGTAAATAGGTTGGCGATCGCACCATTGCGAATCACCTCACGGGTTTCCCCTTGAAAGCGTCCCAAATTCTCTGCGGCTAATTCCCTTTGAGCCGGTGCGTCGGGATGGTTAGGATTTAGGGCAACGAACTGACGAGAGGCGATCGCTGCTTCTAACCATTCCTCTTGCGCCATCATCAAATCCACCTGAGCCAGAAGCAGGTCAGTATTGCTGGGGTACAGCGTCAGCGCCGACTCCAACACTTCGCTTGCTTCCTCCGGTCGCTCATTGGCCTGTAGCAGCGCTGCGTATTGTGCACTACCTGGGGTAAAGGCAGGGTATTCAGTGCTCAGCAGCCTCAGCGCCGTCATCGCTTGAGACATCCGATTATTTTCAATTCCTGCATTCGCCTCACGCCAGTACACCGCCGCGCCCGGACTAAGCTGTTCAAGGTCGCTAAACGGCTCTGGCGGTAAGCTCGAAAACTGATGAGGCAGCAGCCAGGTTTGGTCCTTCGCTTGCCGGTAGAGCGCCTCAGCCTCAGCGTAATTACCCGCTTCGTAAGCCCGGTCTGCCTGAATCAAAAGCTTGCGCTGAACACGTTCGGAAGCAGTCAGGGTTTCTTCTTCTGGACCTTCAGCGGCCTCGTCTAACGCCCCTTCAGCCGTCTCCTCTTCAGCAGCCTCCTCTTCGACGTCCTCTGCTGCCGTTACCTCTTCACTCTCATCGACAGAAGCTTCCACAGGTTGAGGACTCTCAACCTCTACAGGCTCCACAGGCGCTTGCGCCAGAGATGGTTGGTAATAGCCAGTGGCCAGCGCTACAGATAGCCCAAAGAGCGCGGCAATCAATAGCGATAAGTAGCGTTTCATCAAGAATTTGCCTAATACCAACACGACTTCGTTCGTTATACTAAGAACTGTAAAGCCCCAATAAGGCACACCCCCCAAAGCACCCAATCAGCGCATATGAACTCCGAAACCATAGAGACTATCAAACCATGGCTTAATTTTATACATCCCACGCTCATGTGGGGGATTTTTGCCCTTACTTTATACGCCGCTTACCTGGGCTATCAGCACAGGCAAACTCGACTGGCCACTGGCCAGGAAAAAAAAGAGCTGATTAAAGGTAAGTTTCTAGCCCGCCATCATCAGGCTGGCGCTGTTTTGCTAGCGGTGATGGTGCTAGGCAGTCTGGGTGGCATGGCCTCTACTTATATTAATAACGGCAAGCTATTTTTTGGTCCTCACCTGCTAGCAGGTTTGGGCATGATGGGGATTATTGCAACCACCGCTTCGATGGTGCCTTTCATGAAAAATGGCAACGAAGCAGCTCGCTACACGCACATCAGCTTAAATACGGTGCTCGTTGGCCTCTTTGGCTGGCAGGCGGTCACAGGCGTACAGATTGTGCAAAAGATTTTGAACAGTATGTTTGGCTGGTTTGGCTAGGGGCTGACTCATCTGTGGCATTGGTTCTGGCGCATCTGTAAATCAACAGATGCGCTTTTTGTTGTCTTGTTTGCTAGAGGCACCTGAACCAAAAAAAAGCAGCCACTCGAATAAAAGGGAGAGACTGCCTTGGAGCTAAATCGTTCTTTAATTCACACAAAGCTCGCACATGGTGGGATTGCTCCGAGGTACGTGTAACCGCTCTGTTGTGGATAATATGCCCGACATATTAATAAAAATTGCTATACCTGTGAGTTGGGGTCGGTAAAGGATTGGCGACGCCATACGCTTGCAAAGCGATCCGGCTGCTCAGTATTCTTAAAACTGTTGGTATAGATACAGACCAGTCATCGTTATGGGTCATAAACAAATTCTTGGGGGCCTCTCAAAGTAAGGATGGCAAGCAACCAGGAAGCCTGGCCAATTAACCAAAACTGGCCAAAGCGTGTGAAAAATCGTCAAGGGCCTCAAGTTCATGTGGCATCAATCTTTGTCTTCAGCTCCACTCTTACGCACCCTTAGTAGCGCTACTGCATTCACCCTTAGTAGCGCTACCGCGCTGTGGCTAAGCAGCATGTCTATGGTGCTAGCTCAGACCTCAGAAACAAGACCAGAACCTGTCGCGCCCACCGCTCGCTACGCTCAAGGCGAAGACGTAGACCTAGCCGAGATCATCGCAGAATGGCGAGGCTACTACGTAGATATCCCGATATACCTGTGCGTTTGCCAGAACAGCACCTGCGACCAAACCAGCCAGTGGCCCTACCGTGAGTATGACCGCTATCAGCTAAGCGTTGCCCTGGGTCCTACGAACGGGAAACAAACAGAAGCCAATGGATTTAACTGTTCCGATATTGCCGACCGATCACAACCCAGCAATCCCAGAGACTTTTCGACCGCAGAAGTCGGCAGCCCCGAAGCCGCAGCCATCAAACCACCGGAGGATGCTTCACCCCTACCAGACACTTCTCTCACCCCACCACCGCCTGCGCCCGTAGTCACGCCACCGCCCACACCGACGGTAGCTGACACCCCAGCCCCTACAACCAGCATTCCAAACGTTACCGTCATCAACGATGGTGCTGGCATTCGCCTAGACTGGGCCAGCGGCAGCTCGAACGTTATCAACGTCACCGATAGCCAGTGGAACATTACAATACTCAACGCCCTAGATTGCGAGAGCCTGAGCGTTGTAGAACAAAAACTAATGACGGTAGAGCGAGTCCAGGGAGTACCTACTGTGAACGCGCAAACAGGGCATGTGGCCGTACCTGTCCTCCTGGATTCTTGTATCGAGACCGACCAGATGGGCGTATTTGTACTTGACCCGGAAGAAGACGGCAGCTATGCGCTGTATCGCACCCAGCTGCCAGAAGTACGCGGCCCTCTCTCCGCCGCAGATCGCAGCTTCCCAGATGAGCTATCCAGCTATGCCTACAGCACCATTGTCGATATGCGCTACTGGGACAGCTCGCTGCTGGTCCACCATGGATCGGCCTCTGGCGCAGAGGCGATTTTGGTCTTTCGCCCGGGGCGATCGCCAGCTGGATTTTACGCCGGTTGCGCAGTCGTCAACAATCAAGAAGGCGCGAGCGTTCTATGCGATCAGGAGTAGCTATCTATGTCAGACCCATCCTCTTCAGAGCCCAGGCTTAGGCAAGTTGCACTAGCGCTGCTACACCAGGATGGAAAGTTGTTGATGCAGCTGCGCGACGATTTTGATCACATTGTTCATCCAGGCATATGGGGATTTTTTGGGGGGCACATAGAAGCCGGTGAAGACCCCGCCGAAGCAATGCGCAGAGAGCTGCTAGAAGAGATAAACTATGTACCACCCTCGCTTAGCCTATTTTCTGACCCGGCAGACGACAAGGTGAAACGCTATCACTATTACGGTGCGCTAACTGTACCGATTACTCAGCTAGCGCTCAACGAAGGACAGGATTTGGCACTGTGTTCTGTTGAAGAGATTCGCGCTGGGCAAAAGTACTCGCAGCGGTTAGGAGAAACCCGGGCGCTAGGTAAACCCCATCAGCAAGCACTCCTGGACTTTATAGCAAGCGGTCTGATGGAGCCCCCGCCAGCGTCGCTATCACCGTCACCATAGTCGCCATCACCGTCACCATAAAAGAGCTGCGAACAAATGCTAGCAAGTACTATCTGGATAGTGTTAGGGGGCTTTTTTGCAGGGCGGCTGGCCGCGCGGCTAGGGGCACCAGCACTGCTGGGTATGGTGCTAGCAGGCATCGCGCTGGGCCCTCAGGTGGCTGATCGGATTGGGCCAGAGGTGCTCTCAGCAGCAGATGGGCTCAGGACGATTGCGGTGATGATCATTTTGATGAAGGCGGGCCTGGGCCTGGATAGGGAAAAACTGGCAAAGCAGGGAACGGTGGCGCTACGACTGGGATTTTTGCCTGCAAGCTGTGAGGCGATCGCCGTTGCCATTGCCGCTATGGGTCTGTTCCAGTTTGACCTGTTCACTGGGCTATTGCTGGGCTGTGTAGTAGGCGCTGAATCGCCTGCGGTAATTGTGCCCGGCATGCTGCGCCTGAAGCGACTGGGCTGGGGGGTAAAAAAGGGAATCCCCGATGCTATTTTGCTGGGCAGCGCACTCTCTGATGTGTTGCTGCTATTGGTATTTAGCCTGCTGCTGGCGTTTCTTTCTGCTGGGGTAGCGGGCGAGGTATTTGTGCTAGAGGGCATTACGCTGAGCCCATTACAGCTACTGCCGCTTCAGGTGATTGTTCAAGTTACGCTAGGCATTGGACTGGGATGGGCAAGTGCCAGGCTTCTTACCCGGCTACTGGCCAACCGGCAATGGACACAGAACAGAAGTCAGGAAACGCTGGTCGCAGCAAGCTGTGCGCTGTTGCTCGTCGTTGTGGCGACCCATATTCCTCTCTTCTCTGGATATCTGGCCGTGATGGCATCAGGCTTCTTTTTGATTGAGTTAAATATGCCGCTTGCTCGCAGACTCAGAGAAGGATTCAACAGTTTGTGGGTGATTGCTGAAGTTGTTCTATTTGTGCTGCTAGGAGCCAGTATCCAAGTTGGCGTATTAGAAAAGGTCCTGTTCCCTGGACTGTTGTTATTGGCGATCGGCACGCTTATTGGTAGGGCTGTCGGCTGGTATCTGGCAACCATAGGGAGTAACTGGACTGCTAAGGAGCGTTTGTTCTTACTGCCAGGGAATTCGGCCAAAGCAACGGTACAAGCAGCGATTGGCGCGATTCCCTTAGCGCAAGGTGTGGCTGGCGGGGAAGTGATCTTAGCGATCGCAGCCCTTTCCATTTTGGTCACCGCGCCTCTGGGTGCCTGGGCAATTCCCACATTTGCCCCCAAGCTGCTGCAAAAAGGACCCGTAGACCCGACAAAGGTAGCCGTGGTTCACACGCCCAGTCTTCTAGCAGCTGTAGATGCGTCCCCCTATGCTGTTGCAGTGCTTACAAAAGCAGCTGAACTGGCCCGCAGTCGAGATGGCGAGGTGATTGTTCTACATGTGCACGAGCAAAAAGACACAGCAAAGGCGTTAGCAATACGGCAACAAGCACAGCAACTTCTCGCAGATATTCCCTATCGGTTTACGACTGAGTTAGGAGCACCTGCCGAGATCATTTTACAAATCGCGCAAGCCCACAGCGTCGATGAAATCATCATTGGGAAAGGCAGCAATCCCCACCCCGGGCAAAATCAGCTAGGTTCAGTAGCCCACGCAGTGCTAGAAGCAAGCTGGCAACCCGTCATTGCCGTGGCAAACCAGAAGATAGAAAGATCGGCAAAATGATCGGCAAAATCCAGCATACAAAAAGTCTTTAAGCTATGATTTATAAACTACGTATCGATTAATAACATCGGCATGGCCACCCCGTATGCAGCCTATGACCCCAGCTTGCTAGAGCCTCTGTATCCAACGCGAAACCGTAGGCTTGAGGACCTCGCGGTGGATTTGATTGCACAGGCAAACCAGCTTAGCGCGGGGCTACACCCTGTAGTCCTCGACAGCTTGGGTGAGCTAGTTCGTTCTATGAATTGCTACTACAGCAATTTGATAGAAGGCCACCGAACGACTCCTAGAGACATTGAACGAGCACTGAATCAAGACCTGTATGCCGACACCGAGCAGCGTAATCTTCAGCTAGAGGCCAAGGCCCATATTGAAGTTCAGCAGCTCATCGATTCGGATATGAACTGGGCAGCCGCAGACGTTGTAAGTCCAGCATTTATGCAACAAATTCACTCAGCTTTCTATCAGCGGTTGCCGACCAGCTTTTGGACAACAGACGCTACAGGGCTGAGCCCAGGACAGTTCAGAACTATTAATGTGCAAATTGGTCGCCACGTCCCCCCTTATGCAGACGTTGTGCCCCAGTTTTTGAAACAGTTTGCCAAGGCATACGCACCCGAACCACTATCAAAGCTCAACCAGGCCATTGCCGTCGCAGCATCTCACCATAGATTTTTGTGGATTCACCCTTTTCCAGACGGGAACGGACGGGTCGCCAGACTGCTGTCTCATGCATACCTGAATCAGATTGGCTTGGGGAATAGCTTATGGTCCGTTTCTAGAGGACTGGCCAGGCAAGTGCAGCGCTATCGCGATCTTTTGTCCGCTGCCGATCAGCAAAGAGCAAACGACTATGACGGTCGTGGAAACCTGACGATGAAAGGACTCATCAACTTCAGTGAGTTCTTCCTAGAAACCTGTTTAGACCAAGTGAGATTTATGGCTTCTTTGCTAGAAAGTCAGCGTCTGTCGAAACGAATAGAGGCCTACGCCACAGTTGAGATAGAAGCTGGCGTACTGTTACCAGGAAGCTCTGCACTGTTGAAAGCAGCGCTGTTAGAAGGTGAAGTGCAAAGAGGAAAAGCCGCTATCTTGACAGGATATCAATCTCGGCAGGCTCGTTCCATATTAAAACGTCTGATAGAGAAGGGGCTGCTTACGTCTTCTTCGCCCAAAGGTCCCGTTCGGCTCGCATTTCCAGTCGTAGCAGCAGAGCAGTGGTTCCCTCGTCTCTGGGCCTAACCAATGAACGTTCATAATAGTTGTGTGCTTACAGGTAGCGGCCTGTCTGGCGATGTTAGCTCGCGGCGTTACCTACTGCGGCTCTATCCATCTTGACGATTTTGTGAATACGCGAAAGGGCTCTATCTCTGGGCGAAGGCAGCAGCACTTCTGAAAGGGGTTCGTCGGTTTTACTTATTTTTTTCTTCGGAGAGGTCTGCGCTACGGGGTGAGCAGTCTGGGAAGCTAACTGGGGAATCTCAATATTCTGGAGTCCCAGTCCGTTCGCAGGAACCTGTTCAAATAGTGTTTCGTGATGAGGTTCCGGCGTTGGATAACACAGCGTGTCTAGCAGGTCACTACCTGTAGAGGCAGCCATTACATATTTAGAGCGTAAAGATTTAAAGCGTAAAGGCTTAGATGTTGAAGGTTTAGAAAGCAAAGAAGGCATAAGGCATCTGAGTAGGAGTCAGCAGCAGGTTACTAGCACATTCGTATCGACCAACACAAAATAGAGCACGCTAACAATCAATATGCCTTGACACAGGGTCGTCTTGAATCAGGTTTTGCAGAAGCAACTGTAAAGATTCAGTATTTTTGATGAAATTTGAGTAATCAATAGTTCCCAGAACGTACGTGATTTCTCGCCCTTTTCACGATTGTTAATGACTTAAATCACAAATGACTTAAATCACATAAGTACTCGGATGTATCTATAAACTTAGTCACGAGACCAATTCAGATCGCTCAAGACTTTTTACACGGCATTAAGGCCAGCTCGCATCAATCTCTTTCGTCACCTCTGTGGTCGATGCACCTTTGGCAAAGTCCACCATGCCCGACCAAAAGGTACCCGTACCCACTTCACTAGGCATCATGTCCGAACCATCAAACTGCACTACATCCGCATTGGCTAAAATCAGGGCAATCTTTTGGCTGACAGCATCGGGATACACATCTGAAGAAATCTGACGGTGGGGCGAAATAAAGCCGCCTCGCGTTGCCCATACTTCGTGGGGAGTCGGCGTCACCAGGTAGGCCATTAGCGCCCTAGCTTCGGGCGTTTCGTTGAACATGCCAAAGGCATCACCCGCCACCAAAATGGGAGTACCAAACCTGTCGTCAATCCCTGGCAGCGGAAAAACATCGTAATCGCTGCGGGGAATTTTGCTCTCCTGGAAAAACTCGGCAATGAAGCTGGCTTGCTTGTGCAAGTAGCAGTCAGGCGGATTATTAAATAATCCGTCGGGAGCTTCATTAAAGGCTGTTGTCACCGTATTGTCTGCGCCGCCGTTAACGTATTGAGGCGATCGCAAAATTTTCCCAAACTCATCAAACGCCCTCACGACCTGCGGCGAACTAAACGGCAGACGATGGTCAATCCACTGACTGTAGGCCTCTGGGCCAGCGGTCCGCAGCATGATGTCTTCGATCCAATCAGTGGCAGGCCAGCCAGTGGCGCTACCACTTTCCAAGCCCAGACACCAGGGAGTTTCACCGTCTTTCACAATGCGATCGCTCAAGGCGATCAGCTCTGGCCAGGTTTGAGGAATCTCATAGGCTTTCGCCTCAAAAGCAGTTGGGCTGTACCACACCAGGCTTTTGACCGACGCTCGAAACCAGATGGCATAGGTTTCATTGTCAAAAGTGCCAAGATCTATCCAGGCATCGTTATAGGCAGCCTGAAGCGTTCCTGATTCTAAGAAATTAGCGATAGGTACCAGCTCACCTGCTTCAGCGAATTTGGCCATCAGCCCTGGCTGAGGAAACATAGCCAAATCTGGGGCATTCCCTGCGGCGACCCGCTCAGGCAAAACATTAGCAAAATCGTCTGTTCCTTCGTAAATAACATCTATACCAGTGGCTTCTTCGAAGGGAACCAGAGAGGCTTCTAAGCTAGCCTGCTGCTCATCTGTCACCACACCCAAGATTGTCACCGTCTGCTCAGTACTATCCGTTGGGGTCTGGCTACAGCCGGACAGGAAAAGTAGCAGTACTGCGCTCAAAGATATCGAACTGAAGCATTTAGGGTTAATCCAAAAGAGTCGTCTATTGCGGTTCATCGGCGGTGGATTCATGGGCTAACAGACAGGACCCCAAAAGATAGGAGATACCGTACATGGTAAACCTGCCGATCGGCTTTTGTGGATAACACACCTGCACAAGTCATCAATGACCAGCTGGTATCTTAAGAGAAGAGCAACACAGCTACAATGATTTTTGACAAGCGTAGGGTATGTCTCAGCTAAAACTCTTCTCAGTTTCTGATCAAGATCCCCATCAGAGTCAATTTACGGACTACCGAGTGCGCGAAAGCAAGCGGGCCAAGCATGTATCAATCAAAATTTCGCTAGAAGGTGAGGTAGAGCTGGTGGTACCGCCCCGGTTCGATCGCCGCAAGCTGCCCGAAATTGTAGCCAAAAGGCAGGATTGGATAGAGAAAACGCGGGCAAGGTTGGAACGCGATCGCGCTGAAACCCCCAAAGACTGGACAGTCGAAAAGCCCAACACCATTCTGTTTCGATACAGGTCCCACCAGCTAGATAGTGAGCTAAAAACCGCTGACGCTGAAACTGCGATCGCCAAAGGATTTGGCCAGTCCTCTAAGCCAGATACTGAGCCAGATACTGGTTCCCTCGAAACCTGGAAAGTCGCTTACCAGCCCACCAATAGTCAAAAAATCATTTGCATCCCGCAGTCCAACAACCAGCTGCTTATTAAAGGCGACACCGAGCATTTGCCCAGCTGTCAGGCCGTACTACGCAAATGGCTCACCCAGCGGGCACATCAGGAAATTGCCCCCTGGCTCAGACAGCTCAGCAGCAGCCTGGATCTCCCTTTTCACAACATTTCCGTACGCGGTCAAAAGACTTGCTGGGCCAGCTGCTCTGGCGGTAAAAACATCAGCCTCAACTTTAAGCTGATGTTTTTACCCCGTCCGCTGGTGCACTACGTGCTAGTCCACGAGCTGTGCCACACCATCCACATGAACCACTCCAAAGACTTCTGGGCACTCGTTGAACAAAAGCAGCACGACTACAGCTGGCGACGCAAAGCCATCAAAAAAGCCTGGCGCTACGTTCCCCGCTGGGTAGATGCATGAATCCGCGTCCTATGAACCCACATAGTGGATATCACTGGCGTGGACAATCCACCCGCTTTTTTGAAGGCTGGTACTTTCGTCTCACCCTTCCAGAGGCAGCGCAAACCTTTGCCTTCATGTATTCTATTGACGATCCGGCTGGGGGTAGCGACTACAGCGGCGGTGTCGCCCAAATTCTAGGGCCCGATGAAACTTACCACTATCGAACGTTTCCAGAGGTCACTCAGTTTTGGGCTTGGCCACATCGGCTAGGACTAGGCCACCAGCGCACAACCGGAAAAACAGATGAAGGATATCGGGCGACGGAGCGCCACCATCAAGGGCGACTGCTAAGTCCAGCAGGCGATACGGTTGCTGAATGGAACTACCAAATTGAGCCGGTGACTGGCTGGGGGACACCAAGGGAAAGGGCAACGGCTGGCTGGCTGTCTTATCTACCGGTATTTGAGCCGGGGTGGCAGGTGCTGATGGCACACGGACTGGCGTCGGGCTGGGTGGATTGGAAAAGGGATAGCACCTCGTTAGTTCGCTACAGGTTTGACAAAGCACCCGCATACGCTGAGAAAAACTGGGGTGGTGCGTTCCCGTCAAAATGGTTTTGGATACAGTGCAACGCGTTTGCCAGTGCGCCAGGGCTGAGCATCACTGCCGTTGGGGGCGTGCGTGATGTACTCACCTGGCAAGAAGAAGTAGGTCTGATTGGTATCCACCATCGGGGCAACTTTTACGAATTTATATCAACCAAAACGGACTTTACCTGGATCGTCGAGCCTTGGGGAAAGTGGCGGCTGAGTGCTCGAGACTATCGCTACCGGGTAGAAGTTGTAGGCATCGCTCACGACCCTGGCGCACTGGTAAGGGTACCAACGCTCACCGGAATGCAATGGCTGTGCCGCGACACCACCCACGGAGAACTGCACGTGCGGCTGTGGACTATTGCAGGAGAGCAGCTCATTGTCGATGCTAGCAGCGAGCTGGCGGGTTTAGAGATAGGTGGTGGTCCTTGGGAAGAACGCTGGACAGCTGGATGATGTCCCAAACAGGTAGCGTCCACAATCAGCCCAAAATGGAACGACTTGCTGTAACATTTTTAGTGGTTAGTCTTGATGAATAGCAGACCTCAGAGGAGTTATATCCCAAGCTCTGATATATCTAAAGAATTAACCTTTTGGGGCTGTGGCTCAGATGGATAGAGCAAGCGCCTCCTGAACTACCGGGCACCGTATGGGGAAACCCGACGTGTGAATGTAGTCAAATTCGGTGAAACCTAAAAAGTGAGGTGATGGTGGTCAAATTCCCAATGATGATTTGGACAAAGCGCAACTAAGTTCTCCAAATCGTTGATCTCTAAGATGTATGAATCATCTGAAAAGTCATTGATAGGACGCTTATGACAAACTTCAAAGTGTTTGTCGTAACCGCAAATCAAGCAAGCCTGAGGCTTGCTTGATTTGCGGTAGAGCTTGCGAGCGAGCTGTCGCACCCTCGCAGAATGCTGAAAAGCAGCTTTTTGTCTTACCTCACCTAGGGTAACTTTAGACCAGTCTACATAGGATGGATTGCAGTCATCACAGGTAGTTCGTCTACCAAAGATCTGCTTTTCACAATGCTTACAGTACTTTTTTTGCTTTTGTTTTCTAGGCACCTTCTTGTTGTTAAAGGATGCGGAGCAAGATCGGCTGCAAAAGCTGGGATTGGTTGTTTCTTGGCCACAATTAAAGCATTTCATGGCAATACCGAGCCAAGCTCAAGAAGTAGAATAAACCCATACTGACAAGTTCAAACGTACTTGTCAAAAGTTTTTTCACTGTTTGAGAAGGTGTAGAGACTAGACGGCTACCACCTAAAGACATCTGGTCTTTCCAGGGATCAATGGTGAAGGTATAGTCCAGAGAGTGGGGAAACTCACACAAATCTGAAGCGCTAGGTCGTGCGTTCGAATCGCACCAGTCCCGTTTTCTAAAACGCTGGTTGGCTAAGCAACATGTGCGGGCTCGCTCGCCTGCACGTTGCGCCCACCAGCATTTTCTTTACCGCCATAGTCTGTATGCGACGACAGCCGTTGGTTTTTGATATCTGAAAGGGCACCAATTAGATGGGCGCTCAGGATATGCCAGTCCTCTGCATCTAGCTGATGAGATAGAGACAGCAGCAGCCTCTTGGGATAATGAGCAATCAGACCAATCAACGGCATCACCACGATAGCGACAATGTCAGGATCGCCCAGGCTAGCCCGTACAGCATCTGCCAGGCCAATAGCGAGTGCTTGCAGCGGCATCGCTTTCAGGCACGATAGCGCTAGCTGGCTGAGCGTTGTTGTGTCCTCTTTTGTGTGCGCACTTGTGCTTGGCATGCTGGTATTGGTAGCAGGCTGCTGAGTTCGCTGCTGGGGATCACATCGTTCAGACGTTGGCTGAGACTTGAAGTGATAGGCAATTTTGAGGAGAGGAAACACCGCAATGCTGCCAAACTTCGGCAAAATAGTCGCAAGTTGTTCTCTCGACTGCTGAGAGCCAGTAGTCACAAACAAATGACAGGTAAGTCCTAGAAATTGCTCGAACCCAAAAGAATCTATTTCGCTTTGTGCCTGCGAATTGTTTTCAGTCTGGGCAATCGCATAAATATTAAGCCAATCACTCTGTTCGAGTGTATGTTGAGCTTGTAGTGTTCTCTGATAAGAATCTGTAGATAGAACCATTACAAAAGCACCAGACTACGCTGGTTATAAAAACTGCACGAGTGAGTCGCTAGACTATGCTTTTTGAGTTGTTTTTTGGGAACGGTCTTCGAATACGCTTCGACCGGTTGTTATGCCGTAATAAACAGAGGTAACGCAGATTGTTTTTCTGCGAGGGTACTTTTGGGAGCAAATGGTAGCTAAAAATAAATCATCGAGCAGACAGTTATCATCTATTCGACAGCTAGCTACTCAGAAGCTGTTCCTAAGCTTACAGCTGTACTATTAGCGTTTGACCTGTCCAATCTAAATAAGACGTGACAAACCCGGTAATGTCGTCACCTGGTAGTGTTGTCAGCAATCCGTCGTCAGCTGCGAATGTAGGCACTTTTACAGGACCTGTCTTGTAGACGCTGTGAACGGCAGATCCCAAGAACAGTAGATTCCAAGCTTTGAGAGCGTTTGCCCAGCAAGCTGGACGTTAATAGATGAGGCAGATAACAGGTCAAAGAGTAGAAGGCAACAGAATCTACTAAAACAGCCGCACAAAAGCAGACATAGGAACTAAGTATTAATCTGCATTAATCTGCTTCGGTTAACACTTACTTTTTACCCCTTTCTAAAGCGTATTGCAAGATACCAAAATCCAACCTTGTGAGAAAAATAGCGGGGCTTTAGTAACCTCAACTACAGAGATCAGGCTAGCCGTTGTGCGATCCCACCTTGTATGAGCGGGTTTCGCGAGTCCCCTGACTCAGTAGAATTGTGTAGGGTAGTGCCATAGCCTGTCATCAATTCTAGATATTGTGGAGGCGATTGATTTTATTTTGGGGTGAAAGTATACAAATGTGTGGACGTTATACACAAACGCAATCCGGAGAAGCGATCGCCGCCGCCTTTCATCTGGCACACACACCCGACCCTACACCGCGTTACAACATCGCACCGACTCAGCCAGTTTCTGCCATTGCCCAGCCAGGCACCGAGCGCCAGTACCGAATTTTTCAGTGGGGACTCATTCCCTCCTGGGCCAAAGACCCTGCCATCGGCAACCGTATGATCAACGCCCGCGCCGAAACCGCCGCCGAAAAGCCCTCCTTCCGCACTGCCTTCAAACGCCGCCGCTGCCTGATTGTGGCCGACGGCTTCTACGAGTGGAAAAAAGTAGCACCCAGCGCCACTGGGAATATTACTGAAACCCAAGGTAGCGAAGAAACGAGCGCCAAAGGAAAGGCCAAAGCAAAGAAGCAGCCCTACTATATTCAAATGAATGACCCGTCTCTTTTTGCCATGGCAGGCCTGTGGGAGAGCTGGGAAAGCGGCGACGGCAGCTACATAGAAAGCTGCACCATTTTGACCACCGAGCCCAACGGGCTGATGCAATCTATTCACAATCGCATGCCCGTCATCCTACATCCCGCAGACTATGACCTGTGGCTAGATCCCAAAGAGCAAAATAGAGAGCGGCTACAGTCGCTGCTGCGTCCCTACGAAGACGATGCCATGCAGGCTTACCCTGTCAGCACAACGGTCAATAGTCCGCGTAATAAAACGGCAGCTTGTGTAGAGCCGTTGGGTAAGGGATAGTTGGGAAAGGGATAAAAGAGAAAAAGATTCCTTATTCTCTTTCCAGCTCATTCAGTTTGTTGTTCACAACAGTTCGAATATTTTGAACAAGATAAAGATCTTCGTATCCCAACCGAGAAAGCGATCTTCTCACGTATCCTTGATACCGTTTCGATAGTCCAACTCTCTCCATCAGCTGAGCAAGAGACGCTTTGAGCCGTGCATATTGTTCCACGGGCATCTGGTCTGTATTCAGCCGCTGGTCTTTTATCTGAATTTGCGTTTGTTGTTCCGCTAGGGTAAAGCTGTATACCATCACGGCCTGAGCTAAGTTTAGCGAGGGCTGAGCTACGGCCTGGGGAATGGTAGTTACAATGTCGCACAGGTCTACGTCTTGATTGCTGAGCCCAGAGCGTTCGCTGCCAAATACGATAGCGACCTTTTTGAGGCGATCGCCTTTCTCTTGCAACACCTCTGGCAGCTCTCGTACCGACACATAATGATACTTCTCTATTCGATGCCTGGCCGTGCAGCCACACACCACATCCACATCCACAACAGCAGCTTGCAGGCTCTCGTAAATGGGTGCAGATTCCAACAGATGCACAGAGCCGTGGGCAAAAGCTCTGGCCACCTCACTAAGCACATCGGCCTGCGGGCGCACAAAGCGTAAATCAGTAAAGCCCATCGTGTGGAGCGCACGGGCCGCTGCACCAATATTGCCCGGCTCGCCTGGTTCTACCAAAATAAATATAAACTCAATCACAGTCAACCAAATACAGGCTTACAATACACTTACCACCATCCCCCAAGATAACAGCCAGTACGGCAACCTTTCCTACAGGGTCCAAGAGATGTCAGCAGAACTGTCAGAAGCGCTTACACATCAAACCTGCATTCCCTGCTCTGGGTCACTACCGCCCGCTACACCAGCAGAGATTGCCAAATACCATCAACAACTTCCTGAGTGGCAGGTTATTGCCCCCGAGGGCATCTCGCAAATTCAGCGCCAGTATGGGTTCAAAAACTTTCAGCAGGCGCTGGCCTTTACCAATAAAGTGGGCGCGATCGCCGAAACCGCAGGCCATCACCCAGCCCTACTCACCGAATGGGGCAAGGTTACCGTCACCTGGTGGACTCATGCAATTAACGGCCTGCACCACAACGACTTCATCATGGCCGCTAAAACTGACGAAATCGCCGCAAGCTGTGACGCTCGGGCGACTTCGATAGAAGAGCATGTATAGAAGCTCACGCTCAAGACAGGCAGACCTTAGTCCTTACTCAAGCTCTTTTTCACGTGCTCAAGCATCTTAAGCTTTTTCGCTTCGTCGCCCTTTGTAGGCTCTGCTTTGCCGACCGGAATCGTAGCGCTTTGAGCTAGATGCTGCTTAATTTGCTCTTTGGTAGCCATAGATAAAAATGAATGAGGTTGTTAACTTACTTAATAAAAGTATAAAGGACGGTGGCCGTTTACCCTATCTATAGAAGGTGGCAAATCGATTCAGCCAAGCTAAAGGAAAGATCATGAGCGAGCAAGGCTTGAGCGTAGCCGTTATTGGGGGAGGTGCAGCGGGCTTTTTTGGTGCGATCGCTGCTGCCACTGCAAACCCTCAGGCCCGAGTCACCCTCTACGAAGCAGGCCCGCAGCCCCTGGCAAAAGTTCGCATCTCTGGCGGTGGTCGCTGCAATGTTACCCATCACTGCTTTGACCCGGCGACCCTGGTGCAAAATTACCCTCGTGGTGGCAAAGCCCTGCGCGGTGCCTTCAGCCGGTTTCAGCCAAAAGACACTGTGGACTGGTTCAAGCGGCGCGGCGTAAAGCTAAAAACCGAAGCAGATGGCCGCATGTTTCCGGTGACGGATGATTCTGCGACGATTGTGGATTGCCTTATGGGGGCGGCTCAGCAGGCGGGTGTGACGATTAAGACCCGGTCGCCGGTCACCGCTGTAGAAAAAAATGACAGTATCTTTCACTTACAGTTCAGAGGGCAAAGTGGGTCTGTCGCGTGCGATCGCCTCCTGCTCGCCACTGGCAGCAGCCCCGCCGGACTCCGCATCGCCAAATCTCTCGGCCACACTCTACAAGATTCCGTTCCTTCCCTGTTCACCTTCAACGTTGCCGACAAAAATCTACACTTGCTCAGCGGCGTCGCCGTCGATCCGGTCACCGTCCAGTTCAAAGCGGACGGTCTCAAAAAGCCGCTAGTACAAACCGGGCCACTACTCATTACCCACTGGGGTCTTAGCGGACCCGCCGTCCTCAAGCTTTCTGCCTGGGGCGCTAGGCTGCTACACACCCAACGCTACAAAGCCAATGTCACCGTAAACTGGCTCACCACCGAAACCCAAGACACCGTACGTGCCCATTTGCAGCGGGCCAAAGCCGACACCCCAAAACGACAAATCGCGACCTACAGCCCCTACCCGGTCATCTCTAAACGACTGTGGCAATATTTACTCAGCCGTATCAGTATTGACACGATCCTAACCTGGGCTAATCTCTCCAAAAAGCAGCTCAACAAACTTGTTCAAGAGCTGACTCAAGGAACCTATGAAGTCAGCGGTAAAGGCTCCTTTAAAGATGAGTTTGTGACCTGTGGTGGCGTCACGCTTAAAGAAGTTAATTTTAAGACGATGGAAAGCAAGCGGTGTGACGGTTTATACTTGTCAGGAGAAATTTTGGACATTGATGGGGTTACGGGTGGCTTCAATTTTCAAAGTGCCTGGACAACGGGCTGGCTCGCGGGTCAAGCAATTGGACTCTGAATAGATCAATAACGCTCTGAATGGATAGATAGCGCTTTTAAGAAAACAACTCCTTACTCTATGAAACGTCTCGCTTTTTTGGCTTTTGGCCTTGTGCTAACTGGCTCCTTTTCTGCAACAACGCTATCAGCAGCTGCTCAGTCAACGTCTGATTCTCTCTTTGCTCAGTCTACAGACGCAACTCAGACGACTGACTCTGATACGTTCAAAGTGGGTACGAAGGAAATACTGCCTTTTGTTTCTTTAGATGATGAGACGCAGCCCTACGGCTACAGCATTGAGTTTTGGGATCAGGTTGCGGATGATTTGAACCTGGAGACGGAATGGGTACGGTATGAGTCTGTTCCTGCAATGTTGAATGGGCTGAAGTCGGGGGAGGTGGATGCTGCGATCGCGGGTATTTCGGTCACGTCTGCTCGTGAGGCGCAGGGATTCGATTTTTCCTATGCGTACTACCGTTCGGGCTTGCAGTTAATGATGCGATCGCCCGACGCTACGCCGATTCGCTCAGCCCTTGCCCGTGCCTTTGACTGGAATCTATGGCGACCGTTGCTGCTGGTATTCGCGACTAGCGCTGGCGTCGGCGCACTGGTTTGGACACTTGAGCATAAGCACAACGACGCTTTTTCTAGCAATCCGGTTCGCGGTGTGGGTCAGGGCATCTGGTTTGCGATTGTTACGCTCGGTACGTTTGGCTATGGCGATGTCACGCCGACTAAGCTGCCGGGTCGTATTGTTGCTTGCTGTTGGATGGGGGCGAGCTTTTTTATCCTGGCTGACTTTGTTGCTTCTCTGACGGTGAGTCAGCTGGCTGAAAGCAATATCTCTTTTGAGGATTTGAAGGGGGAAGCGGTGGGTGTGATTGATGGGACGACGGCTGAGGATTATGTGCGATCGCAGCCTGTAGAACTGTTTGAATTTCCGACTTTTGACGATGCGATCGCCGCTTTAGAATCAGGAGAGATTGAGGCGATGGTGCATGATTATCCTACGCTGAGGTATGTGGTGAATAATCAGCCGGGTGTGTTTGAGCTGGTGGGCGATCGCCTTACGTTTGAAAACTACGGCATTGCCTTTAGGCAAGGTGACTACGAAATGCACGAAAAGGTAAACAAAGAGATTTTGACCTTGCAAGAAGACGGCTACCTACAGCTACTCAATGACAAGTGGTTCGGAGAGGATGGAGAGTAGGTTGCGATAGCGTTACTGCCTGTAGAACGTTATTGTTGGTGCCCACGCAATGCGGAAATGCGAGAATATGCTTAAAAATTGTGACGCGTTTTTGAGACCAAAACCCCTTTTTCAAATTCGCAGATTATGTGTGCTCCTTCCAAACTTCCCCAACGATATTTAGAAGATTCTATAGAGCTACTGACTTCATCGCCAGGGGCACCTAACGCACTCCTGGTTTCAGCGAGTGTCGCGCCAATAGTAATTCGCTCAAACGCTGCTGGCGATACTAGTTCAGTATTGTTGGGCACGGTCTGTAGCTTTTGACCAGAGGGCTGTAGTTTGAAGTGTCCGCTTGCTGTGAATCCTGTCGTCACTAGCGTAGCAGCAACTATTACCAAAGCTCTATTTCCGAACGGCGATCGCAATTGTCTTTTGTTTGTCATCTTTCAAGGCTCCAATATTTTTTGCTGAGTTGAATCTGTTCTGCTCTGCGCTGGCTGATTTCTTCTTGAATGGCAACTTGCCGGTAGAAAGTCTGAGAAATCTCATGCATTTCTTGTCGCGGAGGGATTGGGATGGGCAGTGCTTTAAGCGGCTGTAGCTGAATAAGGGCGGTAGACGCGCCGGTAGATATTTGTTGGAGCAAGGCTTGTCCTGCTTCAGAAGCAAGGTATAGAAATAGATAGACAGGATCTATCTGCTTTTGCTCTGTTCGTAGGATGAGGCATGATTGGTTTGCGAGCCATCCGTCTGGTCCAGGGGGCGGTGTGTCTGGAGGAGCGATCGCAACGCGCCCAGTCAAACCCTTAATAGAAAGGACGATATCGTGCGGCTGAATAAATAACCTGTATAGCTGATCTTCTCCTAGCGCTGAGTCGGAAAACGAAACTTTTCTCTCGGGCTGTTTTAGATATCCAAACTCGGGGAACTCAGCTGTCATTAGTTCTCTAGCTGGACTATCCCCATCCTTGTATATCTTTAAGTGTGGCCGAATAGTCTCAATGCACTCACCTAACCTTTTTACTGTGTGATGCTTACTAGGCAAGCTTGTGTAGGCGTATGCTTTCTGTAGTGCTTCGGAAAGAACATACCCAGAAACTTCTAGCTGGTAGTTGTTTTCTGAAATCTCATCGGTTGAAATGTCTTGAACGATCGACCGCTCACCGCCATTTTTATAAACCTGCAACAGATCTTGCCAGTTTTTCAGCACCGTTCTGTTACGGCCATCCCTCTCATAAAACTGATTAGAATCACCTTTTATAAAGCGAACCGTTTTTTGCTGCCCCTGTGGGTTCAACACCAAGACAGAAAAAGGACGCTCGGCATAGGGCAGTAGTGCCGATGGCATACTGATTACTGCCTCTAGCAGTCCTTTATCGACGAGTCTTTTCCTCAGTTCTTGTTCAGCATTACGCCCTACCAAGAACCCGTTGTAGACGCCTACTACCGCCAAACGGTGTAACCGATTTAAGAGATGAACGAGAGTATGTACGCTGGTAGAAGCCGTTTTCTTGGCAAATTTTTCGGAATGAAGTGGTTGGATGCTTGTTTGTTTACCTGATCTGCCCCAGGGCAAAAGGGCGATCGCACCATCGTACATCTGACGACCCACAGGTGCTGTGCGCTCATCAAAGGAGTGAACCCCGTTAAACGCAATATCGAAGTTAAAACCACTCAGAATTTGGTTGAGTTTGGGAATGACAGTTGGCTGAGTACCCTCAAGGTATACCTCCACACCCGTTGACGCAGCATGAATCGCGAACCGGGCGTGATCATCGTAGGGGCAATAGATCTCATTAAGAGAACGGCCATTGGCTATGGCTGCTATGAGGCTTACGACTTCGTCAGGGACTGCACCAGTGCCAACCAGAAGCCGTGAACCGTAAATATCTAGGGGCGGGACAAACGTATCTAATTCACCACGTTCTACTATCCATACAGCATTTTCTATGCCTTCTTGCAAAACCTCTGCTGGCACTGACTGGTATCTGCTGATATCAAGACGCAATAGGTGTCCCTCTTCGTTGTCAGCAGCTTCTACAGACTTGAGTGCGCTTTCAAGCCCACTCAGCAGTTCGACACTCGAATAATGACGACCCTTGCAGAAATGGCGAATGCTGTGAGATGAGCGATCGCCTATAGAAAGCTTCGCCCAGGCTAAGATAGTTAGCCACAGTGTGGCTGCTGCTTCCTCTGAGATGCTTTCTCGAAAGCTTTCTATCATTTTCATGACGACTGCAAGCGTTTCTGAGCCCAAACGAAATTTCTGTGAGGCTTTATTTATCATCGTGTTCACGACGTACCTATAAGTCATGAGTGTAGAATAGCGACTCCTCCTTTATTCGTCAATAGGAACGTCGTACCTATGAATGTGTAGCAGGAAGGAATCATCTGCGCTCATTCAAAGTTATTGCTGATCTGCGGGTGAGGTGCTGGCATACATAATGGGACTTAACCAGGAATTAAGATCGGAACCAGGATATCTGGAGGAGAGAGTCGGTATAGTAGGTGGGCTTGCTGACTCGCTAGGATTAGATGCTGACTCTCATGGTCGATGCCGAACAGACTTTTTTGACGGAGCTTGACCGCAAGCTGTGGACGGCAGCGGACAAGTTGCGGGCGAATTTAGATGCGGCCCAATACAAGCACGCGGTACTGGGGCTGATCTTTTTGAAGTATGTATCTGATGCGTTTGACCAAAGGCGGCAGGCGTTGATGGCTCAGTTTGGCGATGCGGCGCATGAGTATTTTTTAGATCCTGATGATTTTGACTCGGATGAGGCTTACCGGGCGGAGGTGGAGGCTGAGCTAGAGGAACGGGACTATTACACAGAGAAAAATGTGTTTTGGGTGCCTGCTTTGGCGCGGTGGAAGCGGATTCAAGACAGTGCCAAGCTACCAGCGGGAACTGAGATCGAGGTCAAGAATGGGAAGGCCAATACGTACAAAATTTCGTCTATCGGCAAGTTGATAGATGATGCGCTGGATGCGGTGGAGAAGGATAATCCGAAGCTGAAGGGGGTGCTGAATAAGACGTATGCTCAGCTGCAGCTACCGGCAGAGAGTTTGGGTGGGCTAATTGACCTGGTGGCAACGATTCCGTTTGAGCATGAGAGCCTGAATGCGAAGGATATTTTAGGCCATGTGTATGAGTACTTTTTGGGTCAGTTTGCTTTAGCGGAGGGGAAGAAGGGGGGGCAGTATTTTACGCCGAAGTCGATTGTGTCGCTGATTGTGGAGATGATTGAGCCGTATGAGGGGCGGGTGTATGACCCGGCGATGGGGAGTGGCGGCTTTTTTGTGCAGAGTGAGCGGTTTATTACGGAGCACGGGGGGCGGATTGGGGATTTGTCGGTGTATGGGCAGGAGTCGAACCCTACGACCTGGCGGCTAGCGGCGATGAATATGGCGATTCGCGGGATTGATTTTAATTTTGGGGTGGAACCGGCAAATAGTTTTACGAATGATCAGCATCCGGATTTGCGGGCGGATTTTGTGATGGCGAATCCGCCGTTCAATATTAAGGAGTGGTGGGATGGCAAGCTGGAGGAGGATCCGCGCTGGGTGTATGGGGTGCCGCCGAAGGGGAATGCGAATTTTGGGTGGTTGCAGCATATGCTGCATCATTTAGCGCCGAATGGATCGCTGGCGTTGCTGCTGGCGAATGGTTCGATGAGTTCTAATACGCGGGGTGAGGGGGAGATTCGGACGGCGCTGCTGAAGGCGGATTTGGTGGAGTGTATGGTGGCGCTGCCGGGGCAGCTGTTTACGAATACGCAGATTCCGGCTTGTATTTGGTTTTTGACGAAGAATAAGGGGGCGCGGACTCAGGGAGAGGCGAAGTTAAGGGCGCGAACGGGAGAGGTGCTCTTTATTGATGCGCGGGATTTGGGGTATATGAAGGATCGAGTGCTGCGGGATTTTGCGCCGGAGGATGTTGAAAAGATTACTGGGACTTTTCATCGGTGGAAGCGGGGGCCTGTGGTGGCGGTGTCTGAGGAAGGGGCGGAACCGGCGGAGGGCTACTGGGATGTGCCAGGGTATTGCAAGGCGGCGACGTTGGCAGAGATTGAGAAGAATGATTATGTGTTGACGCCGGGGCGATATGTGGGGGCTCCGCCGGAAGAGGATGATGGGGAACCGTTTGGGGAGAAAATGGCGCGGTTGACGGCGGAGTTGCAGGGGCAGTTTGCGGAGAGTGCGCGGTTAGAGGAAGCGATTAAGAAGAACTTAGAGGGGGTGGGGTATGGTTTCTAAATGGCAAAAAGTCACGATTGAAGATTGTTTAGAAGCAATTATTGATTACCGTGGCATGACCCCACCAAAAACTGAGAAAGGTATTCCAACTTTGACAGCTGCCAATATCAAAAAAGGAAGAATTGATCTGTCGTCAGTTTCATATATAAGTCAGGAAACATATGATTCTTGGATTACTCGCGGTTTGCCAGAACCCAACGATGTATTAATCACTACTGAGGCACCAGTCGGTGAAGTCGCCCCCTTTCCGAGTGATCAGACGTATCTGATTACTCGCAGAGTTATGGCGTTGCGGCCAAATCCACAACAACTAGATAAAGGCTTTCTTCTTTATCTGCTGCTTAATCCCAAAACCAAAGAAACTTTACTATCTAGATCTCGCGGTTCAACTGTTCCCCGTGTTCTGAAGCCGGATATTACTGGTCTTGAGATATGCCTTCCTGATCTCAGAATGCAGAAAAAAATTGCAAATATCCTCTGTACTCTTGATAAAAAAAACGAACTGAATCGCCGGATGAATCGGACGCTGGAGGTGATCGCACAAGCAATCTTCAAATCCTGGTTCGTCAATTTCGAGCCAGTGAAAGCCAAACAGCAGGCCAAAGCAGCGGGAAAGTCAGTAGAGCTAGCCGCGATGATGGCTCTCAGTGGCAAGTCAGCAGCAGAGATCGAGCAGCTTCCCACAGCGCAGCGGAACTCATTGGCGGAGACAGCGGCCCTATTCCCCGAGCGGTTAGTTGAGTCTGAGTTGGGGCTTATTCCTGAAGGGTGGGAAATAGGCAATATTTCTGATCTGTTTGAATTACATCGCGGCTTTGATCTAGCTAAATCCAAAAGAGTCGAAGATGGAACTGTTCCTGTTTATTCAGCAGGAGGAATTCATAGCAATCATAATGAAATCAAAATCACTGCCCCAGGAGTGGTAACAGGTCGTAGTGGTGTAATTGGCAATGTATTTATTAGCCTAGAGGACTTTTGGCCATTGAATACTACTCTGTACGTCAGAGAATTTAGAGCCTGTGGACCTTACTATGCATTTCACTTTCTGCAAACACTGGATTTGATAGCGTTGAATTCAGGTTCGGCTGTACCTAGTCTAAATCGAAATTTTGTCCATTCTCAACCTACCAAGATGCCTCCAACTTTACTGAGAAAAAAGTTTGAAGAACACGCAGAAAAACTGTTTCTTTTAATAAAGCAAAATGAGTGTCAATCTAAGTGTTTGGCAGATACTCGAGACGCTCTGTTACCAAAGCTTCTCTCAGGAGAATTAACTGTGGAGGCAACGTAGTTATGTCTGATGACTTAAATTCATTAATAGCTAGTACGCATGCCTTTTCTGAGAGTACGGAGGATGTTTACCTTCTGAGGCAGAAAGAAAATGTTGAACAGGCATTGACTAGCGATAAACCTGCACAGGTTCTAGACACCTCTCAAGCACTATTAGAAGGTCTCTTTAAAACTATCTTGCTTGACAGACAAGAAAAATTACACAAGAAAACTAATCCAAATATAAAAGAACTGTGCGCAGAAGCTACGTCGAAAGTGAAATTGAGCCATCACGAACAGGTTCATAACAATCTTAAAAAACTTATTAATGGAATAGTTGAACAGCTTAGAAAACTGCGTAACGATTTTGGATCTGCGTCACATGGTAAGGATGGGCAGTTTGAGAACCCTATTCAGATGCCAGAAGCCGCAATGATAGCTAGAATTGTTGATAGTATTTTTGCCTTTCTTTATTGTAGGCACAAAGCATCAAAGAATAGGAAATTAGCTGTCAGAGTCTCCTATGAAGAGTGTTCGGATTTCAATGGTTGGTTTGATGAAGAGCAAGAAACCATTGCGATTAATACTCCTGATGGTAGCCAGCTGCTATTTCTAGCAAGCGAAGTCTTGTTTAAGAACGACAAGGTTGCTTACCATGAGGCATTCTTAGAATTTCTATCGTGGCGGGAGAATGAAGAAGAAGAGGAGGAAGAATCTATGGCTCTAGAAAAATAATTCTCTCTTCACCTAGCTCAGTTTCGATTACTTTATCCTATCCTTTAGGGAATCCTAAGCTAATGTCCGTCCGCTATCACTACAACGCATTCCCACCTCAAAACCTAGACTGGGCCAAGCTAGTCCCCTTCATTGGCCCAGCCCAAGCCGCCCTCGCCCGCTACGATGGCATCCTCAAAGCCGTCCCTAACGCGCAAGTCTTACTCTCGCCCCTCACCTTTCAAGAAGCCGTCCTCTCCTCAAAAATTGAAGGCACCCAAGCCACCCTTGGAGATGTCCTGCGTGTGGAAGCTGGAGATGATGAACCCGACCTCACCCAAACCAAACGAGACGACGTCCAAGAAGTCATCAACTATCGCACAGCCATGTGGGAAGCCATCCAAGGCTTAAGCGCCTTGCCGCTATCGTCTCGTTTACTATGCAATGCCCACGCAGTCCTACTCGATGGTGTCCGTGGCAGAAACCGCAGCCCCGGAGAATTTCGCCGCATTCAAAACTGGATTGGGTCTAGTGATTGTGGTATTGATCAAGCCCGCTTTGTTCCTATCTCTCCAGAACAACTGTCAGAAGGCATCGGCAAGTGGAACAACTTTTTACATGCAGACTTTCCCGATCGGCTAGTGCAGCTCGCAATTATTCACGCCGAATTCGAATCCCTTCACCCCTTTTTAGATGGTAATGGCCGTTTAGGACGCCTGCTGGTACCGCTGTTTCTATTCGAGAAAAATCTGCTATCCGCGCCCTCTTTCTACATGAGCGCCTACCTAGAAGCTAATCGAGAAACTTACTACGATCAGCTGCTCAACATTTCTGTCCAGGGTGAATGGACAGAGTGGTGCTGCTTCTTTTTGGAAGCACTGAGAATACAAGCAGAAGAAAATGGCAAAAAAGCAGAAGCTATCCTCTCACTGTACGAAAGCCTAAAACAAGAAATTTTAGATGAGCTAAGTTCTCAGTACACCATCCAGGCATTGGACTTTATGTTTCAAATGCCGATTTTCAAATCCACAGACTTCATTCAGAACTCAAACATCCCTGAATCATCGGCCAAAAGACTGCTCCGCCTACTCAAAGAGAAACCCAACTTGCTATTCGAGCTTAGATCCGGCTCTGGCCGTAAACCGGCAATTTTAGGATTTTACGCCCTACTCGACATTGTAGAAGGCGGTATCAATCTGCAATGATTGAGTCTTGTGTTGTGGGTCACAAATGACCGACAAACTCATTTGTGGGTCATATTTTCCGTTTTATGACCCACAAAGTGATACGATTTTCAGCAGTTTAGAGTAGTAAACGCATACTAATGTTATCAATGGGGCTAAAGATATACGCAGGAAGAACGCTGTGTTTACCTATCCCTTCTCGTCAGTCCCCTCATTTATTTATTGCGCTAACCGGCTCATTTAGCTATCAAGACTCTTCCATCGTCCTCGTAAATCTAACAAAACTAGGCTCTGGCCGCAGTAAAGACACGACCGCAATTCTTCAGCCTGGTGATCATCCTTTTATTAGGGTTGCAACTGTTGTCAATTACCAAGACGCTTTCATTGCAACAGCAGCAAACATGCTCCAGCTCGTTACCACCGGAAAAGCTAACTTTATGGATGATTGCGAGTCCGAACTACTCGATCGCATCCAAACGGGCGCGCTTCACTCTCCCTTTATCGACCCCGAGATAAAAGACATGGTTAGTGACTATCTGAACTAGCACACCCCAACAATATCTTCGCTTCATGCAGGCTAATCATCTCTTCTTCAACCTCAGTAGCCTGATCAGATGAGAAGCCCTCTGCTGTTAAAATATCCCGCATTGAAATTGAGAAACACCCAATTCCCGGATGACTCCACTCCGGCAAAATCTCATGCAAATGATCTACCAGTTCCCACTTGTCGTAATGACCGTATCTCTCAAAAATCTCGTCGATAATAGTTCTTTCAGCTTCCGAGAGATTGCTCGGTGGGCAAGGCTGCAACAAAGCCACATTGTACTTACCTGTCCTTTCTACATAATTAAACCAGTAGCTGTCAGAAGCCGGACTTTGACCATCCGAAATCATGGAGTACGTTTCGCCTAATACTGGCCCATGCTTCATAGCTAAGTAAGCATCACCTGTAATGGGCCGCGCCCAACCTACAAGCGCAGCACGATCAGCCATATACATCAGCTTGGTCAGCTTCATGTAATTAAGCACGCCGCCACTACGCTCAATAAAGGCTGCGGCTAGCTGCGTCGCTTTCTTTTCGTTAAAGCAAAACTTACTCATGAGTTTAGGAACTTAGCCGTAAAGCTGTACAAGTGTACTTATGTCTTTCATCTATTATCTTACACGGAAGTCTGTAATGACAAGTTCTGTGGGTGCTGGGGATACAGATGTTTCTAACGCTGTTTCTCATCCAAAACACTAGATGTGGATTCTCTGGTCTTCTTGCTCTGCGTCACTGAGATGTCCATCCATAGTTCATACCTTAAGTCGCTCAAACCCTTACCATTTCGATGAAGTTTATTTGGGCGTATTGAGGAATTAGTAAATTTGAACTAACTTTTTCTTTAGATCCTAGCCTCCTCTGAACGCGCTATTTTCTCAAAACCGTTGCTGTGTATAGCAATTCTTCTTTAGACGCTAATTCCCTTTCCGTTTGTGGGTCACATATGACCGGCAAATGAGTTTGTCGGTCATATTTACTGATTTATGACCGACAAACTCGCTTCCTAGTGTTCATCAGTTTTGAAAAACGCTAGATGTAGTGCTTAAATTTCGCTCATGCCTATTTGTCGCTCACCTGCGAGCCACAAATCTATTTGTGGCTCATATAACCCAAAATATGAACCACAAACTTTAAAAGCGTTCTACACGCTACATCTAGCGTTTTGCGGTTCTATAAAACTCCGCTCACTTAAACACTCAGATCACCCCTCATCCGGACATAGGAACGCTATACATGAAAGTAATTTGACAGGTCCGCACCTAATCGCCTCACCCACCTCTTCCATGATCACCGAAGCCCAGCTTGAAAATCTCTGCATTCAATGGTTCCAGGAAACCGGCTGGCAATACATCCATGGGCCAGACCTCGCCCCCGACGGCCCCACCCCCGATCGCACCGACCACCGCGACGTCACCCTCAACCACCGCCTCACCGCCGTCCTCACCCGCATCAACCCACAGCTGCCCTCAGACGCCATTGAAGCCGCCGTCCAAACCGTCACCAAGCCAAACCGCCTTAGCCTCCTGGCTAACAACCAAGCCTTTCACCAGCTTATCCTCAAAGGCGTTCCCGTCACCTTCACCAAAGCCAACGGCAGCAAAGCCACCGATCACGCCCAGCTCATCGACTTTCACAATCCTGACAATAACGATTTCCTCATCGTCAATCAGTTCACCATCACAGGCGCAAAAAAGCCTCGCCGCCCAGACATTATTGTGTTCATCAACGGCCTGCCCCTCGCCGTCCTCGAACTCAAAAACCCCGCCGACGAAACCGCCGACATCTGGAAAGCCTACAGCCAGCTGCAAACCTACAAAAACGAAATCAGCGATCTGTTTGTATACAACGAAGCGCTGGTCATCAGCGACGGCCTCAACGCCCGCATCGGCTCACTCACCGCCAAAGAAGAACGCTTCATGCCCTGGCGCACCGTCAAAAGTGAAAACGACAAACCTCTCTTGGAATATCAGCTAGAAACACTCGTACGCGGCTTCTTCGAGCCGACACTGTTTCTTGACTACATCCGGCACTTTGTTCTATTCGAGCAAGACGGCGACACACTCATCAAAAAGGTCGCCGGATACCATCAGTTCCACGGCGTCCGCGAAGCCGTCCGCGTTACCCTCATCGCCGCTGCCCCCACCCCATCGAACCGAGTGGCAGAAGCCCGAGCCGCCTACGGCAAAGAAGTCATTCCCGGCTCCCACAAAGCAGGCGTATTTTGGCATACCCAGGGCTCTGGCAAAAGTATTTCCATGTGTTGCTACGCAGGTAAGCTGCTGCAACAGCCCGAAATGAAAAATCCCACCCTCGTTGTCGTCACCGATCGCAACGACTTAGACGGCCAGCTCTACCAGCAGTTTTGCAAAGCCAAGGCGCTACTAAAACAAACCCCCGAACAAGCCGACAGCCGAGCAGAACTACGAGAAAAGCTAGCTGCTAGAGCGTCCGGCGGCATTATCTTCACTACAGTGCAAAAGTTTTCACTGGTAGAAAGTGAGAAAAAACATCCGGTTTTGTGCGATCTCAACAACGTCGTCGTCATTTCCGACGAAGCCCACCGTAGCCAATACGGCCTCAAAGCCAATCTCAACACCAAGACCGGACAATACATTTACGGCTACGCCAAATACATGCGCGACGCCCTTCCCGAAGCCTCCTTTATCGGCTTTACCGGCACCCCCATCGCCCTAGAAGACAAAGACACCCGCAGCGTCTTTGGTAGCTACGTCAGCATCTACGACGTACAAGACGCAGTAGACGACGGCTCCACAGTCCCTATTTACTACGAGAGCCGCCTTGCCAAACTCGACATCAATCCGGCAAACATCGAAGCGCTCAACACCACCGTAGACACCGTTATTGAAGAAGAAGAAACCGCCACTCGCGAAGAAACCAAAAGCAAATGGGCCGCGCTTGCCAAGCTCGTAGGCGCTGAGCCCCGCATAAAGCAGGTCGCCAAAGACATTGTCCATCACTTTGAAACCCGCACCGCTACCCTCGACGGCAAGGCCATGATCGTCGCAATGAGCCGCGACATCTGCGTGAGCCTATTCGATGAAATCATTGCCCTCCGGCCCGACTGGGCAGGCACACAGCTACAAAAAAGTAGCCAGTCCGAAGGCCAAACCATCGGCTACAACCCCGAAGATGGTGCCATTCGCATTGTCATGACCGGCAACGCCTCCGACCGGGAAGCCATTCAAGAACATATCTTCAGCAAACGTCAGAAAAAGCGATTGGAAAATCGCTTCAAAGATCCTAACGATCCGCTCAAGCTGGTGATTGTCCGTGACATGTGGCTTACAGGCTTTGACGCGCCTTGCTGCCACACCATGTATGTAGACAAACCCATGAACGGCCATAATTTGATGCAGGCGATCGCCCGCGTCAACCGAGTCTTTCGTGGCAAAGAAGGCGGCCTAGTCGTCGATTACATCGGCATCGCCGCCGCGCTCAGAGCTGCTCTCAAAACATACACCGATGCCAAAGGTAGAGGACAACCCACCCTCAAAACCGAAGAAGCCTTCGCCATCCTGCTCGAAAAAGTCAACATTCTTCGGGGACTCTTTCATAAACTCGACTACAGCAAATACGAAACCAACGCGCCCGCCCTGCTGGTACCCGCCGCTAACCACGTCTTGGGTTTAGCCGATGGCAAAAAGCGTTTCCTTGATGTGATGGCAGCTATTACCAAAGCCTTTTCTCTCTGTGGCACCCTCGACGAAGCTGCTGCCCTGCGCAAAGAAATTGCCTTCTTTAGCGCTATCAAAGCGGCTATCGTCAAGCACACCAACGTCAATCGCAAACAGGCTCAAGACGATAAACACACCGCCCTAAAACAAATTTTAGATAACGCCATCATTGCCGAAGGCGTCACCGATGTCTTTGACCTAGCCGGACTAGAGAAGCCCAACATTGGCTTACTCTCTGATGAATTTTTAGAAGACGTACGCAACATGCCCGCCCGTAATTTGGCTGTCGAGCTGCTAGAGAAACTGCTGCGCGATGAAATTCGCAGTCGTAGCCGTACCAATGTTGTTCAAGAAAAAAAGTATAGCGATCGCCTGCTCGAAAGCCTGCGCAAGTATCACAACCGAGCCATCGAAACTGCTCAAGTCATCGAAGAAATGATCCAAATGGCCAAGGACTTCCAGAAAGACCTTGCTCGCAATAAAGACTTGGGCCTCAATCCAGATGAACTAGCCTTTTACGATGCGTTGGCTAACAACGAAAGCGCTGTCCGCGAGATGCATAACGATGAGCTTAAAAAGCTGGCCACTGAGCTTACGCGCCAACTTCGTAAAAGCACCAGCGTTGACTGGCAAGTTCGTGACAGCGTACGCGCCAAAATTCGCAACCTAGTGCGCAGACTCTTGAAGCGTTACAAATATCCTCCCGATGGTCAGAAAGAAGCCATTACGCTAATTCTTCAACAGGCAGAAGCACTTTCTAATCAATGGACCGCTGCCTAATTGTTGATCGCTTTCCACTAGATCGCTATTCGATACTGTTGCTTTTAATTTGTTAGGAAGCTGTTGCTGCATAAGACTCTGTTGAAACGGTTGAATCATACAAGGTGAGACACTTTAGTACAGCTCGTATTTTATCAGCTGACACAGCAGCGCCTCATTATACACCAGTTCGCGCTGCTGAAACTGTACCAAATGCTCAATGCCACACTTTTGCGCATTGCTATTGGCTTTGATGAGGACGTCTAGACTTTCTCTATTTCAAGTGATTTCTACAATACCCATCATGCCTTGATCCTCATGATCGAGAATGTGGCAGTGGTAGACAGTGCGTCCAGTAAAGTCTTCAAATTTGACTCTTAAGGTCACCGTTTCGTAGCCTCCGATCGCAACCGTGTCTTTCCAAGCGCGAAGGCTTTCCGGCTTGCCGTTGCGCTCTATCACCTGGAAGCGATTGGTATGCAGGTGAAAAGGGTGATCCATGCTGGCTTTGTTGATAATGTGCCAGTCTTCTACCGTGTTAAGCGAGACTTGAGTGTCCACCCGACCCATCGCAAAGGCTTGATTGTTGATGATAAATCCTGCGGTTTTTGTAGACGCATCGTTACCATGGTTCAAAACGAATTCGCGAGTGGTCACTGGTGTCGCAATCGATGCGACTGGGATGAGCTGCTTGGGTAGGGGAACGGAACTGGTACGCTGGCGAGCTGCGTAGCGCAGGGTAGCGAGGGTTGTTGTTTCGGATGGGGCCAAGCCTGGCATTTGTTGCGCGGCATCGCCCATCGCAGAGAGCATATCGCCAGTACCGCGATCATAGGGCAAGCTCAAAATTGGATAGCTACCTGGCTGGCGCTGGCCCGGAATCAATAGCTCAGCGCGTTCGCCTGGGGACAGTGACAGTGTTTCTAGTTCTGTGGGTTCAGCGATCGCACCTCGATCAGTCGCCATCAAATGCCAGGGATGAGCCTTCAACTGAAGCTGATAAATCCGTGAGGCAGAAGCATTAATCAACCGCAGCCTAAGTAAGCCATCTTGAGGAAGTTCAATAATAGGGTTCTGCTGACCGTTGGCTAATAAAATTGCCCCTTCTCGTCCCCATTTTTTAGCCAAAGGAGACAAGATTTCGGGAGCTTCGACCAGCGCAGCGTCGAAGTCTTGCAGTACCAAAAGAGCTTCTTCTGCCTGCTGAATTTCGGGAATGTCATCCAGATCGCCGCGAATGATAATGGGCCCTGCTAAGCCCCCAAACACCTGCTGGGCGACGAGACCGTGGTAGTGCGGGTGATACCAGCCTGTGACGGCGGGATGGTTGTCTGGAATCTGAAATTCGTAGGTGTAGCTGCCGCCCGTAGTAACTTCTCGAAAAACGTTGTCGATTTCGGGTGAAATGTGCAGACCGTGAAAATGGAGGTTAGTTGAGCTGTTTAGCTCGTTGGTCAGGGTTAGGCGAACCGTGTCACCAGGACGCGCTTCGATTATGGGGCCAGGGGCGTGACCGTTATAGCTGAGCTGCTTTCTAGCGTCTCCACTCATTTCCCACTGCGCTGTCAAAGACGCTTCTAGCACGCCATTTTGGCTGGTGAGGTGAGGTAGCGCTTGGTATGGTAGCCCGCTTTGGCTGCTGAGTGGCTGGGCGCGATCGCACTGAGTCAACAGCGGGCCAAGCCCCATCGCAGCGAGACCCTGACCCAGATAGCGATTAAACTGACGGCGTTTCATCGGCATTTGGTTTTACGAATGCGCTGCGAAGACTGCCATTTCACCACTGTCTGTGAAACTAAGCACCTCGTAGGGTTCAACATAATCACCAGATTCCATCCCAGGAGACCCCACAGGCATTCCTGGCACAGCGATGCCTGAAATATCAGGTTTTTCGCTCAGCAAGCGGGCTACATCTTCAGCCGGAATATGGCCTTCAATCACGTAGCCATTGGAGATCGCCGTATGGCATGAGCGCAGCTGATTGGGTACGCCGTACTGCTGCTCAATCGCAGCCATATCCTCGGTGATGTTGTCTTTTATCTGAAAACCAAAGGCCTCCATATACTCAACCCATTCCCCGCAGCAGCCACAGGTCGGACTGCGAAAAACAGTGAGTTCGCTAGCTTGCGCCACTTGCGCGAGGGCAGCAGGCTCTTGCCTAGATGGGCCTTGACCACAGCTAGTAAGCAGCATCACCATGACGGCTAGGCTAATGGTGATGCTGCTCACCCAATAAGAAGACCGCTTGAACGCAAAGAAGCCTCGTTGAATAGACTGTGGTGTCATGGGTTTAGAAAATCTCGTCAATTTATTGATATGCACAAGCATTATGCTAGCGAATTGTGAAATAGCAATGAAACGTGTTGTGTTGACATGCTGGCTCACTGGAGGGTTTAGACTAGGCGCGGATACAGGTTATGACAAGCGATGCCGATGACTGTGGCTGAGTGATTCTATGCGTATTTTGCTAGCAGAAGATGAGCCTGACTTGGGTCAGGCGATTAAACGGACGCTGACCCAAGAGGCTTATATCGTAGATTGGGTGCTTTCGGGCGATGATGCATTGGCCTATCTTGAGCATGACATTTCTCTGTATACCTTGGGGGTGTTTGACTGGATGCTGCCAGGGCAATCGGGGTTAGCGCTTTGCCAGTGGTTGCGATCGCACAACTACGCCTTACCAGTACTTATGCTTACTGCTAAAGATCGCGTAGAAGATCGTATTGCTGGCCTTGATGCCGGGGCGGATGATTACTTGGTCAAGCCCTTTAGCATGGATGAGCTGCTAGCAAGGCTAAGGGCATTACGACGGCGACCCTCAGACTTTCAGCCCACGCAAGTTCAAAAAGGGCCACTGCTGTTAGATTGCGATCGCCGCAGGGCTGTTCTTTGCCCTGGCGAGGCAGCAGAACAAAGGCTTGAACTCACCCAAAAAGAATTCCAGCTTTTAGAATATTTCATGCAGCACCCTAATCAAATCCTGACCCGCGACCAGGTGCTAAACCAGCTTTGGGAGCTAGGTGCCGAGCCGAGTAGTAATGTGGTGGCTGCGCAAATGCGGCTACTCAGACGTAAGCTGGGCAATTATGATCATCTGATTGAGACGGTTTATGGCATGGGATATCGCTTCAAAGTTGAGGATTAATCGACCCAATCCTGCAACAACCAGCAATCAGCTTTTTAATCAATCCCGGCTGCGGCTGGCCCGGTGGTATGCCGGGGCGATGGGTGGCATTTTGGCTTTGCTGGGTGTCGGTGTTTATTATGCGATCGCCCATGCCCACAGCGTCACTGCCGACCGCGAGCTGCAATCGGTAAGCGATACCTTTCACGATGCCATTTTGGATAACATCACTCGTCCCGAAGAGCTGACGGGGCTGCCGTCATCGCTTTTGCCCGATTTGTGCGTAGGTTCGGCGTCTTGCCTCGTGCCGGTTAATGGTCCCAGTCAGCAGCCTTTGGGCACTTACCCCTCTGGTTACTACATTCGGATTGTTGCACCTGATGGTCAGCTTTTAGCCACCGCAGGCGATCGCCCGACAGGGCTGCCCATCACCGCACCGATGACTGAACCGATGACTGAGTGGCAGTCGCTTAAAGACGCGCAGGGCCGAGTTTATCATCAGCGATCGCAACCGCTATCTACACCCAGTCCAAACAGCCGAAATATAGACGGACAGACGGTAGATGACCCAGAGCAGGTGTGGGCCTACTTGATAGTGGGCAGCGCCTTCCGAGAGTTTCACACCTATTTGGCCGCTGTGCGTTGGAGCTTACTGGTTGGCTTTGTGCTGGCAGTCGCGCTGATTGCGGTTGCCAGCTGGTGGTTAGCAGAACTCGCCATGCGGCCTATTTACCAGTCCTATCAGCAAATTCAACAATTCACCGCTGATGCGGCCCATGAGCTGCGCACACCCTTGGCGGCTACCCAGGCCACGGTAGAGTCAATGCTGCGACTGCCTCACTTATCTGAACAAGAGGCGCAGGAAACGCTGATGGTGGTTAGTCGCCAAAATAAACGCTTGACCGCGCTGGTGAGCGATTTGCTGCTGCTATCTCGGTTTGATAGTGGGCGATTTGACAGCACTCAGCAACACAATAGACAGCAGATCTGTTGTTTGCCGGATGTTCTGAATGATATTGCTGAGGAGATGGCCGCGATCGCCCTTGCAAAAAAGATTGCGCTCTCTGTTGATATTCAAACACCTCCTAATTTGAGCGTTCTAGGCAACGAAGAACAACTTTATCGGCTGTTGTTGAACTTAGTCAATAATGCGCTGACCTATACCCCTGAGGGTGGGCGCGTAACGTTGACTTTAAAGCAACAACAGAAAGAAGCCTTAATTACAGTGAGTGATACTGGAATAGGCATTGCGCCAGAGCATCAGGAGAAGATTTTTGACCGCTTTTATCGGGTAGATGGCGCGCGTGCAGGCCAGACAGGGAATGCGGGGTTGGGGTTGGCGATCGCCTCTGCCATTGCCAAAGCGCACGGTGGAGACCTTACCGTTATTAGCCAACTGGGTAAAGGTAGCACATTCACTATCTCTCTACGGAAAGACGCTATGCATTTTGGCTCACCATCGCTGCCAAGATGCCTATGATTTTCTCCGGCTCACTTTCCAGGCTGTAATCGCTCAAATCAATATGAACGGTGCTGTTCTCCAACTTCAGAAATTTCCAACCGATTCCTGATGTCACCACACCGTAGGTATTAGACACTTCATTTCCCTCTTTTTTATTAAAGAGTTGAACCGCAACCATCTCAGCGATACACTGCCCCAAGCCGCTCATAATGTTTTCGTTTTTCGCCTCTACCACTGCAATCACGGGTGCTGTTACAAAGAGCTGCTCTGGCGATAGGCTAATCATAAAATCGCAGAAACCAGTCAGTGCTTGCTCCTTATCGACATTGAATTCAACTCCCGAAAAAAAGCTGATTTTGCGATCAAATATTTTACGAACTTCAATTAAAACATTCGAGACCAGCAGCTCAGAGCGAGCTTTTTCTGTGTTGATAGAAACTGCCAGCGGAATATTTTCTGTCAGGGTAGTGGCAAGGTAGTCGCTAATGGCTTTCTGGGGAATTTCAGAAAAGATACCTGTTTTCTCAATCAGGCTTAGCTGAAATGCCTTTTGTACGTCTCTGAGTTTGAAATCACTGTAGGACATTCCATCACCTCTTTGCTTGGATAGCGCTGCTTTCCTTGAATCTTCAGTTTAGCTGTACTGCCCGTCGTTATAAGATTTCTCTCCTCATTTCAAGGAATTTCATTTTGATTTCATGATCGGGCAGTAGAGTCTAAGAATTGTTTGTGATCGCCAAAAAAATTGTGCCGACTGCTCATGAGTCATCCGCCCGAACCTCCCTCCACGCCCTTGCCTGAAAACGAGCCTTCAAATAGCGACTCCGCTTCGGTGCCTGTGGAGCCGGTTAGTGAACATGAAACCGATAAAACCAACGTCTCACGGCCTTGGTGGAGAAAATCAGCCAAGCCTTTGCTAGGCGTTGGTGTCTTTGTAATTCTCTCGACAGGCATTCTTTTCATCACCCATATGTTTGGCAGCATGGCCGGTCACGATATGGGTGGCCATGACATGGGCGGCATGGATCATGACATGGGCGGCATGGATCATGACATGGATGGCCACGATATGGATGGCATGTCTCACGATGACATGATGCGTGTAGATGGGGCCTTTAACGCTACGCCTGTGACCGTAGAGGCGGTTCAGCCTGCACCGCTGGATGTGAGTGTGAACTATACCGGGGCGATTTATCCTTACTCGGAGGTGACGGTGTACCCTCGCGTGGCGGGCCAGCTTTCTAACTATGAAATTTATCCAGGCGATCGCGTCAATGCCGGGCAGCTACTCGCCAGCCTAGAAGCCACAGAGCGAAACGCCCAAACCAACGAGGCCCAATCCCGCGTGACGGCGATGCTGGCCACGGTGGAAGCCAGTCAGCTAGAGATGGAAGAGCAACAGCGACAAATCGATCAGGTACAAGCCGATCTCGATTATTTGCGCTTACAGCGCGATCGCTTTGCTCGCCTCACAGCCGAAGGGGCGACTTCCCAAGACCAATACGACCAAATTGCCTCCCAGGTGACTGCCAAAGAGGCCATGTTGGAAGGGGCTGTGGCCAAGCGCGATCGCATGCAGGCCAAAGTCGTCAGCGATCAAGCTCAAGTACAGCAGTCCCAAGCCCAAGCGGGCACAGCCACAACTTTTGAAAGCTACACCCAAATCACCGCGCCCATTGGTGGCATTGTGCAGGCTAGGATGGCTGACCCTGGCGTCGTGGTGCAGCCAGGGATGGGGATTTTCAAAATTGGAGACTATCAGCAGGTTCGCCTGCGGGCCAATGTGGCGCAGCAAGATGCCAATCGTATTCAGATCGGTACGCCGATTTCGGCGCAGGTGCCTGGTGGCAATACGGGTGTGATTCGCGGCGAAATTACCAGCATATTTCCACAGACGGATATGACAACACGCACGGTTACCGTGGAAGCCGTTGTAGATAATCCCGATGGGCAGCTGCTCTCTGGTCAGTTTGTGGATATGGAAATTATCACGGCGCGGCGACCTGGGGCGCTATCTGTGCCGCAATCGGCGTTGAGTGAGTTTGAGGGTAGGGCTGCCGTGTGGGTTTTATCGGGAGAAACGGCTCAGCGGCGGGAGGTGACGACGGGGATGAGTAGTGGCGATCGCATTGAAATCACCACTGGGCTAAAGGCGGGCGATCGCGTCATCACGTCCGGCCACAGCCGCCTCATGGAAAACAGCACCGTCACGGTGGTGGCCTTATGAAAACCTTTTTCACCCGCTGGTCTATCAAAAATCCAGTTGTTGTTGCCGCCATTTATTTGGCAGTGGTGATGTTGTCGCTGCTGACCCTATTTCTATTGCCTGTGCGGATGATGCCCTATGTGGAAAGTCCACTGGTGTCAGTCGTTACCATGGCCCCCGGCTCCTCGCCCGCAGAGGTAGAAACCTACATCAGCAAACCGATTGAACAGCGGCTCAGCGTTCTCGATGGCGTTCGCTTTATTCGCTCTAGTTCCCAACAAAATAGCTCTCTGGTTACCATTCAATTTGGCTGGGGCGGCAATGTGGACAAAGCGGTGCAGTCGGTTCAAAGTGTGATGACCGCTGCCGAAGGAGACTTACAGCTTGATGGGATTAACTCACGTACTTACTGGGTATTGCCCATCGATCCGTTAAACCGTCCGGTGTTGACGCTAGCGCTGACCGGAGAAGGGTGGGATCCGTTGCAGCTTAGAGAATTTGCTGACAACACGTTAGTTGACCGGTTAACCCAGGTCGAAGATGTGCAAGCGGTGTCTATTTTTGGAGGCTATCGCAGGCAGCTTCAGATAGTGGTCAATCGTCAGCAGCTCGCAGCCTATGGGCTGTCTATTTTGCAGGTGCGCGATGCTATTGATGCCAACAACGTTAGCCAGGGCGCGGGGGTGCTGACCCAGGGCGATAGTGAAATCTTGGTGCGTACAGATGATCGCACCCTAAATGCCGCCGCAGTGATGGACTACCCCATTTTGGAACAAGATGGCGGCGTGGTGTACGTGCGCGATGTGGCCACTGTAAAAGATACTTATGAAGAGCGGCGCAGTGGCTACCGATTTAATGGGGAATCGGCACTGGCCGTAAATGTAATTCAAAAGCCAGATTCTAGCTCGCCTAAAGTGATTGAGCGATTACGCGAGACTTTGGCAGATATTCAAGCGGAATATCCAGGACTGGAATTTCAAGAAGCCTACGACAATTCCTATTTAGTCAATCTCATTGTTAGCAGTACGTTTCGAGAACTGTTGGTAAGTGTAGTGCTTGCGGGCCTCGTAATTCTCATCTTTCTGGAAGATTTTCGGGCCACGGCAATCATTATGATCTCCATTCCCACCAGCTTGGCCCTTTCTACGCTGCCGTTTATTCCTATTGGCATGTCGCTCAACTCTTCTACGCTGATTGGCATGATGATGGCCATCGGTAAGCTGGTGGATGATTCGATTATTGTTCTAGATTCGATTAATCAAAAGCTGCGAGCCGGTTTCATGCCGGTTCCTGCTGCGATTAAAGGTACGGGAGAAGTGTTTTTAGCCAGCGCGGCGGCTAGCTGTGTGATGATTGCGGCGCTGCTGCCGACGATTCTTTCTGGTGGGCTTACGGGGCTAATGTTTGTGGGGTTGGTGTGGCCGATGGTGTTTGCCTTTGTGGCTTCGCTGCTGGTGTCTATTACCCTCATTCCGTTGGTGGCAGCTTTTACGCTCAAGCCGTACGATGACAATTTAGAGAACAAGCGTCGCACTTGGACACAGGTATTAACGACGCCTGTGCGCTATGGCTTTGGCAAGCTAGAACGGGGCTATGGTTGGCTGCTGGATGTGTGCTTGCGGAATCGGGAGATTACATTGGCGATCGCAGGTACATCTGTTGTATTAGCGATCGCCCTCTACAGCTTCATTCCCCAAGAGATGATGCCATTGGGCGATTCGGGCCAGTTTATGGCCACGCTAGAAATGGAAGCAGGTACCTCTTTCGCCGCGACCGACACCGCCTCTGCCAAGTTTGAAGAGATTATTTTGCAGCAGCCAGAAGTCGCAAAAGTCTCTTCTCAAGTGGGCTTTGAACTCACGCGCAACAGTACCTACTTCAGCGGGTACAGCATGGGCGGTGTTAGTACGGCTTCTCTCACCGTCACCATTACCCCCTTAAATGAACGCCAAAGAGACATTTGGGAGATTATGGATGGCGTTGAAACCGAGGCCAAAAGCACCATTCCTGGCATTCGCCGCTTATCTCTCAAGGAAATGGGCGTCGATGTCATGGCCACCTCTGCTGCCCCCATTCAGCTTGCAGTCTATGGCGATGATTTAGACATTCTGCATCGTTTGGCCGACGGCGTTGCCCGCATTGCCAAAGAAAATCCAGCCATACATTTGGTGCATGCCAGTTCATCACTCACCCAGCCCGAGTACCGACTCAACATTGACCGTCGCCGCGCCCAGGAGCTAGGACTCAACGTACAAGCCGTCTCTCAGCAAGCTTACTACGCCCTCAACGGCGGCTTCACCCAGCGCTACTACAACCGACCAAACCTGAGACAAAATTCTATTTTGGTGAGATATGACGAAAGCGATCGCGCCACCGTGCAAGACCTTGCTAACACCTACATCACCACGGCCACCGGCCAACAAGTCCCTCTCAATACCGTCGCTACCCTAGCGCGCCAACAAGGGCCAACGCTGATTGAGAGAGTGAATGGTAAGCGAGTGGTGTACGTGAATGGCTACTACCGCAAAGATGACCCAGCGTCGATGGAACTCTCTATGGCCGTGACGATGCAAGCCGGAGACGAACTCGATTTTCCACCTGGCTATGGCATCGACTCCATGGGCGACATGACCGACATGATGATTGAGTTTAGTCGCTTGCTCAAAGGGCTAGTGGTGTCTTTAGCCCTGATCTATCTCATTTTGGTGATTCAGTTTGGCTCTTTTGTTTGGCCGCTGGTGATGATGCTTTCTGTTCCTTTGCAGCTCGTGGGTGTATTTGGCGCACTGCTACTAGCCGATCAAACGCTCTCTACGGTATCGATTTTAGGCATCATTATTTTGTCTGGGGTGTCGCTATCCGCAGCGATTTTGCTGTTGGAGTTGATTTTGGCAAAAAGAGAAGAAGGGGTACCAAGGGCGATCGCTATTCGCCAAGCTGGCCCAGTACGCCTCAAAGCCATTGTGATGACCACCTTTACCACCCTGATTGTGATTGTGCGCTTAGCCTTTTTCCCAGAAACAGGCATGGATGCCTACTCACCGATTGCGACCGTCATCTTAGGGGGATTGCTGATCTCCACCCTGTTAACGCTAGTCGTGGTTCCAGTGGTTTACTCCTTTGTGGACGATATCGCAGAATTTTTTGAGCGCAAAAAGCGGCGTGATAAAAAAGGAAAAGCGGCTCGCCTGATGGAATCTTAGCCATTACGTTCCTGTTAGTGAGGCTAACAAAACATTCAGATTCAGTACTCACCACTGCCGAATGGTGGAGAAATTCGATACCGCACTCAAAGCCCAGCGCTCATTGCAGCCATTCATGATTGGTTTGCAGCGCAACGCTCAGACCACGGGCATCACGCACAATAGCTGATTACTGAAATACTTTACTCGCAATCGCCAGTGATGAACTGTTGTTCAATTCGCTGAGGATGTAACACGACCTCTTGTTCACGCAGCGTTGCAGTATCCGCCACAGTGGTAGACCATAGCAGCACCACGCCCATCCCAATCATGATGGCATTTTCTAAAACTAGAACACGACCACGGATAGAGACAGCATCGTACTCATTCATTGGGAAGCGCAATAGTCACAGCTTATTTTTCACTTTTTCGAGTAGAGGCAGAAGATTTCTATTTGGGTGCAGATGATAAACTATCGGCCAGCACCTATAGCTTTGGTCACTTAGCTTACGCCATGAAAATTGGCTAAAACCACTATGGTTACTCGCTAAGTGACGCGCAACTTGCCGAATGCATTCGGCAAGTTGCTACACTACAGCACCCAGAAAAAACCGCTATGAGTTAGCTTTCAAGACAACTTGAAGGCCGTACTTAGGTTTTAAAGCAATCGAGGTTCGAGGTTCAATAATCTGATCAGGAACCAAATCTAGCTGAAACTGCTGAGAAATGGTTGCCAGCAGTAAAAGCGCTTCCATTATTGAAAAACGCTTGCCAATGCATACACGAGGACCATCGTTGAACGGAAAATATACACCCCGCGGCAATTGTTTTTCTAGATCATTGTCCCAGCGCTCTGGTTGAAACGTCTCTGGCTCGTCAAAGTAGTGTGGATTGCGATGCATTGCCCATTGGCTCCCCAGGACGGTTGTTCCCTTTGGAATAATGTATCCATCCAATTCATAATCCTCAGCAGCTTCCCGTGCAAATTCGTGGGCTGGTGGATAAAGTCGCAGAGACTCTTTGAGCACCCAATCTGCATAGGTCAACTGTGGGAGATCTGCCACGGTTGGGGGGCGGCCATTCAACACAGTCTTGAGTTCTGCATTAAGCCTTTCTCGCACTTGGGGGTTCTGGGCCAATAGCATCCAGGTCCAGGAGAGCAAGTTTGCAGTGGTTTCATGTCCGGCCACAATAAACGTTGCTGATTCATCTCGCAATTGCTGGTCAGTCATGCGCGTACCATCATCAGCATCTTCTACCTGCATCAGTAATCCCAGCAAATCGTTACCCGTTACGCCATTGGCACGTCGGTAGTTGATGATGTCATAAACAGTTTCATCAAAGAGTGCGATCGCATCTTGATACTCTTTATCGATACTTTCAGAAGACTCAGGAGATGTCTGAGTCTGTTGTTCGCCAATTTCTGCTAGGGTTGCCGCAACCGCTACAGCTGAATTGTGATCTAACCAATCCTGAAAAATCTCTAAAACATTATTGATTCGCTGTGCTGCTACATCTTGCACCTCCTGACCAAGGAGAGTTTTCATAACGATATCGAGAGCGAGTCGCACCATGTCTGTGCTCACATCACGAATCGCTCCATCTTGCCAGTTCTCTAGCATACGCTGGGTGTACTCCACCATCACATTGGCGTAAGCATCGATATTCTTTTGGCGGAAGATAGGTTGAGCAAGTCGCCGTTGCCGCGCCCAGAAATCCCCTTCACTGGTGACTAAACCCTTGCCTACTAATCCTTCCAGCGCTTGTGTCTCTTTATCTTTGATAAATACACGTGGACGCTTTAAGACCTCAGTGATGTAACCAGGATCATTTAACACACAAACTAGCTCATCACCTAATTGCAAGGGGACGATACCTTCATACTCTTGGTTACAACGCTGCAGAAACCCCAAGCGATCTAGACTCATTTCGCGAAGGGCGGCAATCCCATCGGGATGGGGAAGGGCCATTAAATCTCGACTCATTTTAAGTTTCCTTGCTTGTGAAATAAAACATGAGGGCTACTCACGTTTACAATACGAGTGATCCTCATGTTTTGTCAACTCAAATATGAGCTATGCTCATTTAACGGACTCAAAGCTAGAGAGCTCCCATGGCTACTGGTTCATCAAGACTCAACAAAATGCGGCGAAAACCCGTTCAAGCCCGAAGTCAAGAACGGGTTCAGAGAATTCTAAATGTGGCAGAAGAACTGTTTACGAACCAGGGTTACGCTGCTACAACAACCAAGGCAATCGCGGCCCAGTCCCAGATACCGATTGGGTCGCTTTACCAGTTTTTTCCAAACAAAGGGGCAATTGTACAAGCGTTATTTGTGCGTTACAACGATTTGCTTCACCAGCGATTAGCACTTTTTAATGATGCAGAGCTGTCAAAATTGCCTTTACCCACCTTTGTGGATAAATTGACGGACATCGGTATTAATTTCTATTTGGAGCATCCGGGCTACCATAAAATCTACATGGAAGCCCAAGACTTGATGTCTGAGCTCGATAAAATTGAAAGAGCTGTTGATGCAAAATTCATTCAAGAATTAGTGATTGTGCTCAAACAACGAGAGGCAATTCAAGAAGACATAAATTATGAAGCGATTGCCTATGTCTTGATCAATGCAGGCGGTCAGGTACTATCGCTGGCTCTTGGACAAGAAGAAAGATTTCAGCAACAGTTATTCACAGAAATCAAACGCTTCTCTTTAAGCTACCTACAAAGTTATTTCTCATCTACCATAAAGTCCAGCGAAAAATACCAATGAACCTGATTCTCTAAAGCCTTAACCTTGGGTGTGTAATATGGCCCGGAGGTTTTCATTTTCCCTAAGAGACAAAGAGTACTTAAACAATAGCTTAACCAACTGTATCGAATGCCTATTCAACGTTTAGCTCGACTCAGCGACATTATTTTCGCCGTGGCCATGACCATTCTGGCCATAGTCTTTGCTCCAGTATCGATGGATAATATATCCCCAGATACAGTCGCTCAAGTGCTGTTGAAACAACTCCCCGGCCTAGGAATTTATGCCCTGACATTTCTCACCCTGGCATTCTATTGGTTCAACCATGTAAATCAGTTCCAGCATTATCAAAAGACCGATGCCATTCATACCTTTCTGACTCTGCTAGGTCTCTTATTTGTGGTGTTGTTGACCTATGCTAGCGATCTCTCAGAGGCCTCTGATGGTGCATTTGTGATTAATCTGTTTTATAGTTCAGCAGCGATTGGAGTAGGGATTTTTTCCACTGCTGCGTGGATTTATGGCACTCAAAACCGACGGTTAGTGGCACCTGATTTATCTGACGAAACCATTCGCCACGTTCGCAAAGAAAGCTATCTTGAACCCAGTATTTATCTACTAGCAATTGGTGCAGGCTGGTTGGTTTCCTGGGGATGGAACATTACAGTGACGTTGGGTTTTCCGATTGCTTTTTTGATTCAGTCAGCGCTCTCTAGTCAGCAAATAGAAGAATCGGAAATTGCTTCGCAGTAATACCCATCAACTATGATTAAAGGTGATTAGCTTGGTGCTAACACTGCGCAGGAGCGGACTGATTAGAAAGGCTTGATATTTACCAAGAGGCTGACCGCCGCTCAGCTTCACGTTAACGATTTTAGTTGACCAACAGTGTCGTATAGAATCGGAGCAATTTTGGCCTTTAAGAGCCGAATTAACTGATAGTAATAAGGTGTCAGGCTTGACTTCGATTTGAGACAAAGGAAAAATCAAGGCTCCTGAATGTCCATAGTCTGGAACTTGGAATTGCTGCTGTACGGTCACGCAATGCAAAGACTGCCAAAATAAAATTTACCCTTTTGGAGCACGAACTCACGCACAAAAACAGTGCTGGTCAGAGTCTGCAAGACTCTTGAGTAATTGCTCTAATCCAGCTGGGCTAAAGCGTCTCCAGCTTCACATGCTTGAAGCTCGGGTATGTTAGACGTTAGCTGTAGATAAAGCCCCGGTACCACCAGGAGGGCGATCGCCGTTGCTGACACCAGACCGAACACAATAGCCATGCAGAGAGGAAACCACTGGGCACTGCTCAGGGCCAAGGGCACTAGACCAGCCACGGTGGTAATTGACGTGGTGAGGATGGGACGGAAGCGATCGCTGGCTCCTTGAGCGGCGGCGTGGCGTACGTCCCATCCTTCCCGACGACGCTCGTTCATGGTCTCTACCATGACAATAGCGTCATTGACCACGATACCCGTGAGAGCAATTACCCCAATCGCCACAGGAAAAGAGAAGGATTCCCCCAACAAGAACAGACCGAAAAAGGTGCCAATCAGCGCAAAGGGAATGGTCATCATGATGATAAACGGCTGGGTGTAGAAGCCAAACTGCAGCACCAGCACCGCAAACACCAAGAAAATAGCGATTACGAGCATCTGCCCCGCCGAGCTAAAGGTTTCTCCTATGGTATCGGCATCGCCGCCGAAGCGGTAGGTATAGCCACTAGACCAGAGCTCAGCATTATCGGGGCTGCTCGGGTCATACTGTAGGGCCTCTAGCTTGGGCCGTAGCGCTGCCAAAACGTCGCTGTCGAATGTATCTGAGCCTGGGGCTTTTTGCATTACCCCCCGAAACGTCGCATTCCACGTTATGTCAAATCTGGCTTTTAGCCTAATCGTAAATCGTCGAAAGCAGATAAGAGAATGCGGTTTCAATCAACCTATCGCCCATCAAGAAACTATTAGACGTAATCAGAAAAAGTAGCTTAAACCAGGCTACTAAAGTTAGATGGTAACGCTAGGAAAAATAAACGCTGCATTGCTAATTATTCTCATTTATGCAGGGTATGCATCATACTGGTCTCAACGAAGCGAAACGCACCTACAACAGTGAGTAGCTAGCGGTGAAGCTTTGGGAAGAGCGTGGAGTGAAGCTCAGCGCTGACCGGACTCGTGTCGTTTGTAAAAAAGAACTATCGCTGGAAACGCACCCGCCAAAGCCATCGAAATTGCCAGGACCCGGCGGCCAAAGCCCTCGCCAAATCCCAACTGATTCAAATTGAGGCGCTGGCTGCGGCTGGTCAAATTGCCTTGAAGTATCCGGATGAGACCGGCTGTTGTCAGTGGACTCCCGAAAGCTACAGCTACAGCCAAGTGAGTGAACAAAAACGGTTTGAACAAACCTCTCGTTGTGGCCAACGAGTCAGCATTCTGGGGGTGTGGGACCCGGACGAAAGCTCTGACTACGCGCTGTGCTTCGGCGGCTTTAATGGAGAACACTACCTAGAAATGATGAATTGGCTGGCCGCTAAAGCCGCCAAAAACTATGCTGATAACCAACAACTGACCTTCGTTGTACAAGACAACTGTTCGATTCACATAAGCAAGCCGGTTCAACAACACTGGCCTCAGTGGCAGGCCCAAGGGCTGTTTGTGTTGTTCTTACCGCCTAACTGCTCTGAACTCAATCCGATTAAAGGACGGCTTTGGAATGATATGGTGTCAGCTGTAAATAAAGCCCTGGTACCACCAGCAATGCAATTAGTGTCGCCGAAAACAATCCAAAAATAATCGCCATACATAGTGGAAACCACTGCGCATCACTCAACGCCAGCGGAATCAAACCAATAATCGTCGTAATTGACGTTGTCAAAATTGGCCTTAACCGATCGCTGGCACCCGCTGCCGCAGCATGGCGCACATCCATCCCCTCTTTTCGCCGCTCATTCATCGTTTCCACCATCACGATCGCATCGTTTACGACAATTCCCACCAATGCAATCACCCCGATCATGGCCGGAAATGAAAATGATAGCCCCAGCGCAAAGAACCCAAACAATGTCCCGATCAACGCAAACGGAATCGTCAGAATAATAATCACCGGCTGCGTGTAAGACCCAAACTGTAGTACCAGCACCGCAAACACCAGGAATATGGCCACCACCAGCATCTGCCCAGCAGAACTAAAAGTTTCACTGCTCGTATCAGCATCTCCCCCAAAGCGATAAAAATATCCCCGAGGCCAACGGTTAGGATCGCCCTCATCATTAGGCTCGTACTGCATCGCCGCCAGCTTTGGCGTTAGCTCGTCCAAAATCTCAGCATCGTAAAAGTTTTTACCAGGAATCACCTTGGCTAATATCGTGACACTACGCTGAGTGTTCCGATGGGTAATCGACAGCGGTACCGCTCCTGGCACTTGCTCCAACAATGCTCCCAACGGCAATGCCTCACCGCCCTGAGTAATAAATCGCATCGTGGTAAATTCATCTAGCCGAGAAGGGCCACCAATGCTACCCTGACGCGATGGCCAGCGAGTACTCAAACGAATTTGTAAATCCTCCTCACCACTGCCGATGGGAAAGTCACCGACATCATTGTCAGTCATCAGGTAACGCCCCTGCAATCCCAAATCATCCTGACTGATCCCGTAAAAATCTAGCGCCTCGCGCTTAGGCACCAGCTTAAAATCTCTTCTCAGGTTCCCTAAATCATCTCGCACATCCATAGTGCCTGGAATCTCTCGCAATGCCTGTTGCACCTGACTAGAGATCTCTCGCAAGGTGTCCAAATTGTCCCCAAAGATTTCTATCTGAATTGGATCAGATCCACCCCCTGAGATGGGAAATCCGGTGTTTAGAACAGCCCCTGGATAGTCGCGGATAATGTTGTTTTCCAGCTCGACTTTAAGATCATACGCATACTCAAAAGAATCTTTATCTCGCTGATTGCGATCTACAAATACCGCTGATATGCCCACAAAGTAATCAGCATTTCTCGGCTTAATCTCGCTGGCGGCCACCAGATTGCTGCGCTGTCCCACCAGCTTAACGACGCTTTCAAATACCTTTTCCCCATTGGAGTCACTGTAGTTGCGTACTACCTCTCCTATCCGGTCAGCCACCTTCTGGGAGGTTTCCAGGGTGGCAGTGGGGGGTAACTCCACATTCAGGCTCAGTTTGTTATCGTCGGCAACAGCAAACAAAGAACTGGGTAGCTGACTAAACAAAATAACCGCACAGACAAATAAAGCAATGGCCCCGGCTGTCCACATACGTGCCACATGGCGATTGGGCACCGTCATCCGTAAACTCCAGCGGGAAAATTGTTCAGAAACTCGTTCTGTGAGGCGATCAACAGCGGTTTTAGATTCTTTCCCTCCCTGGTTACCCAACAGAAATTTAGATAGGGGGACCACCGCCAGCAGCGCCAGTCCATAACTCATGATCAGACAGGTAATTGCACTAATGGGAATCAGCCGAATAAACTTACCCAGGGTGCCGGAAATGGCCATCAGCGGAGCCATGGCCAAAATGGTGGTGAGCTGTCCGGTGAAGGCTGGTGATGCGTAGGTTTGAACCGTCTTAATCGCTGCTTTAGGCCAACTCAGTCCCTGCACAAAAATGCCCTCATGCAGGCCCTCTAGCATCAGGATAAAGACATCCACCAGCAGTCCCAAAGCCAGGATCATACCGACAGTAACCATGGTGTTGAGGGTATAGCCCAACATCCATAGGATAAACAACACACCGGCGAAGGTCATGGGAATGGCCAACCCGGCAATCAACGCTTCTCTCCAGGTGAGCGCAATAAATAAGATGGCAAAGACGAGGACAGATGCCTGTAGTACGTTGCTGCCCAGGTTCTTTAGATCGTTGCGAATCGTGTTGGCATCGTTGGTGAGCACCCGATACGTCATGCCAAAGGGCCAGATATTAGGATCCTGACTAGCTAGCTCCATATCGGTCAGAACGTCCTCAATCACCTGAATGGTATCGGTTCCAGCAACCTTGACCACTTCTAGGTTAATGGTGGGGCTAAATTCACTGCCCTGCCAACTGACAAAGGCTCGCTGGGTTTCTCGCTCTAGGCCCTGATAAATTTCAGCGACCTCCGATAGCTGCACCACCCGGTTTTCGTCGAGTCGGGTTACGGGTAGCGCCCTTAAATCCTCCGGAGTGCGAAAACGACCGTACAGTCGCACCTGGGCACCAATTTCTTCATCGCGCACTAGGTCCCAGGAACGGTCGATGTTTCCGCCTTGGATGGCATTGCGCACTTGGGTTGTCGAGATTCCTAAGGTGGTCAACCGACTGGGAATCATCTGCACATGAATGACCTCGTCTCGCTGGCCGCCGAGATTGACCTCTCGCACGTTTTTAACCGATTCCAGTCGGTCTTGCAGATCTTCTGCCGCCTGACTCAGCAAATTAATGTCTAGTCCTTCGCCACTCAGGGCCATGGTGAGAACCGGCGAGTCTTGTTGAGACAGTTGCTCAAACGAGGGTTTCTCTCGACCGGTGGACTCTTCTGGTAGTTCGGATTCGGCATCGTCCACCTTGCCCCGCAGTTCTTGAATCGACTCGGCAACGGGGGCTTCTGCTTTAAAGGAAACGTTAACAATAGAAAATGAGTTAAAGGTGGCGCTGGTGAAATCATCTAGACCCTGGAGACTCTTGATTTCTGTTTCTAGCTTGTCGGTTACCTGATTTTCAATGGTTTCTGCATCGGTGCCGCCCCAGGAAGTCGTAATCCTGGCCCGAGCAATTTTGATTTCGGGTTCTCCCTCCTTCACCATAGAGAAATAGCCCATCAGTCCCCCCATCATCAGCATAAAGCAGAGGAGAATGGCGAAAATTTGACGGGTAAAGAAAAAGTCCATCCAGCCTGAAGTGGCTGAGGAGTTCGGTTGATTTTGGGAGAGTGCGATCGCACCTTCATCGACTTGCATCACCCCTACTCTCCGCTCACGACTTCAACCGGGGTCCCATCCACCAGACGGTTTTGCCCTTCCACCACCACCTGTTCGCCGGGCTGCACCCCTGAGAGAATTTCTACGCCCGACAAGCCTTCGATGCCTACAGTGACTTCTCGTTTTTGCACAGTGCCGTCCCTTTCATTCACCACAAAGGCGTAACGCTTTTGGTCTCTATTTAAGAGCGCGCCTAAGGGCACAACAACCGCGTCACTGCGACTGGCCACTTCAATCCAGGCATACACGCGGCCCCCCACCTTCAAATTACGCACCTGTTCTAAGCCACGAATGGTAATCTCAGTACCTCGACTACCTGGGGTTTGAGACGGGCTAACAGCGAAGACGCTACCCCTGCTGCCCCGCTGTTTGGCAATTTCTAGTAGCCCCTGAGCACTGCGGCCTGCGGCCTGAGCGGCACTGACCTCCTCTTCTAACACCACAAAGACTCGCTGACCGGGCCGGATATCGTTAGCATTCTCAGCTTGCAGCTCTAACTCCACCTCAAAGGATCGGGGATCGACCACTACAATCGGCGCAGACTCAATCAAAGCCTGGGAACTGCTGGTATTGAGATACTGGGTACTCCAATATCCGCCTTCTCGAATGTTGATATAGGCCACCACCCCATCAATAGGAGAAACCAGCTGGGTATCTTCTAAGTCAACCGCACTTTGGTCGAGGCGTGCCGCAGAGGCATTGACCGAGGCTTCTGCCGCGCGAATGCCTTCTTCCGCAGAGCGGACGTCCTGTTGGGCTGTTTCTAAGGCGGATGTGGCTTGGTCAACTCGATTAATGTAGGCGTCGCGATCGCTCTCCGATACGGCCCCCTGTTCAAATAAGCTCTCGTAGCGACGCAGCTCAGTTTCAGCCAATACCAAGTCAGATTCGGCCCGTTCCAAATTCGCCTGAGTCTGCAATAAACTCGCGCTTGACTGACTCAGCTGAGTTTCAGACACCTGGATATCCGCTTCAGCCGTGTTGATGCTCGACTGCTGCCTGCGAGCGTCAATCGTTGCTAACAGCTCCCCTTGTGAGACAAAATCGCCTTCTCGCAGTTCCACACCGTCCACTTTAGCAATGTAAGTAATATCGCCACTAGCCTGAAAATTGAGCACCCGTCGGTTGACTGGCAAGACAGCCCCTTCATCAAAGATCCAGGCTTGAATAGGACGGCTTTCTATCGTGATCGCTTTTACCGGTAAACGAGCTTGGTTCGCGGCTGACTCTTCTGTTTCCCCAGCGGTAGACGAAGATGTCAATGTTCTATAGGCTCTTATACCGACTAGGCCAGTGACCACCAACATCGCTAGTAGGACTGCTGGCCAGAGTGGTTTGTTAGGTTTCCTTCGCCAACCCAGTCGTGGGGAGTCACGCAAAGATGATGATTCAGGAGGGGCCTTAGAGGGTTGGTTACCCGAAGGCTCGGGACTAACGCTTTTGGTAGACATAGTTTCACAGATAAAACTTGTTGAAGATCTCTCAACAGAACATCCATCTACCGCTGACGGTAAACCTAGATTGGAAGTAGCGTCTGTTGGCTCTGTAACAGTCACAGGTGCTACAGGCAATGTTCGTTGAGGACGCATTCGAATTGACAGAATGCTTAAAGATCGTCTGGAACAGACCGCAGCAGACGAAAACTGATCGGTGTAACACTGCTTACAGCCTCAACATAGGATGCCGTCAGGTAAGGTAAATATGAATCATCATCTAGCAGATAAACTCTCCCATGGGCGATGACCAAGCCTAAGACCAAACTCGTGAATACTTCACGGACCTCACTGAATGTAGCAAGCAGCTCACTATTCGCATCAGTCACGCCCAAAACAAGTTCCGTTAAGGCGGACGAGTGAGATGCATTTTCACCCAAGTACAAATACTTGTAAGGTGTGGTCAAGTCCCGAAAGGCAACCAGTTGCTCTAACGCAACCGGTGCTGCCATATCAGCAGCTCCCCCGATAATGACAACGGGATGTGGGATCTGTGCCATCCCTCCCTCTCCAAACAAATTACTCACAGGTGCCAACGTGACAGCCAGACCCACCCGCTCATCTGCCAGGCTGCCATCCGTCAACTGCTGAATGGCATTAGGTGATTCCCTTAATTCCAACAGTCTGCATTGAAGGGCAAGCCCAATATTATTTTTTTCAGGTGCAATATCAGTCTCAAAATTACACTGACGCTGCAAACGCTCAATATCAACTGTTGCTCCCGATACAGCTAGAGCGGTATACCCGCCAAACGAGTGTCCCAGAAGACCCACGCGATTCATCTGAAGCCGACCTTGAAACTCAGTGCTATTGAGCGCCTCTAAGGAGTCAAGTAGGAAATGGATATCCAAGGGGCGATTGACGAATTCCATCACATCAAAAGACTCACCATGAAGGCCCCGAACAAAATCATTCTGATAATCCTTGTTACTGCCAACATGCTCTGGCAACGCAACGAAAAATCCATTTTCAGCCAGTCTTCGAGCTGCTGCAACAAACTCCGGCTTAGTTCGCGTATCACCATAACCGTGAGAGAAAACCATCACGGGAATTGGCCCCAAACCGGTATTGAGATTATCAGGTAAGTAAATATCGACAGGATACGTCCGATTCCGTTGATTGTCCTGTAACAACAGCGTTTGTTGTCTCACCTCAAACTGCCCATTTTCAGCCAAAAAAGGCAAGTCGCTGTAGTCAAGCATGGGATCAGTTGTCGCTGCTGCTGTCGATTCTTGACGAGCAAAAGCAATCAATTGCTGTGTCGTGTCAAAGTTGGTATTACGAGCCCTGGATAACGCCAAGATTTCTCGTACATCTAACCGCACCCCACCTGTAGGATAAAAGCGGATGATGTTCAAGATAGAAAGGCCCTCTGGATCAGCCGCTGCCAAAATCACAGCCGCACGAATGGCCTGCTGTCCATTTTGACGCCCTTCGGTTTGAATTAATTGTCCTAGCGCTGTCAAAACAGTTTCTCCCATGGGGGAATATAGCCATTGGGAAATGACAAAAGGATCTAGTAAGTTATCAGGAATATTTGGACTAAGGGAAGAGAGGGGTGTGCCCAATAGGCGTCGTAGGCCCTGCTGTTTGCTGGGGGGTACGCGTCTCAAATATGGAGCAAGGTCAGCATTGATCGCACCCTCTTCTGCAAATGCTTCTAAGGATGCTGTGGAAAGGGAACGGCTAAAAGGACCAAAATCAAAGTAAATTTCGTCTGCTGCACGGGCAGGCAACATTGCAATCATTCCGGATAAGACGCTGATTGCCGTTGAATGCAGCAGTTGAGGGAGAGATGGAAAGAGAACAGATCTGAAACGCATTATTGACACTTTTTGAGTTTTGAAGTGGAAGCGATTTTCCATAGAACACCCATATGTTCAGAACTTGGAAGTTAGTAGATGGAGAACTAGAAAAGTTCAATCAAGTCCACACCAACGCCCAAAACGATACCCACATCGGTGCCATCATTGCCAAAACTTGCATTGACCCGGGCTGTCCCAGTCACGAGGTCACTAATAGGAATATCAACCCCGCCAGAAACTAGAGGATCGATTTCGAAATCATCGATCTCTGCCAGGATGCCAGCGCCTAAGAACGGATAAACAATGGTTCTTCCCGTTTCCTGATTCTTTATCGGTGCCCCCCCGGTTAACGCCAATGATAAAGCACTGTCATCGCTGATGACTGAGGCTGCATGAACTGACAAGTTGTTGGTTAACGAAAACCGCCCCAAAATTGAGAAGCCGCCTTCACCCAGCGCGCTGCCACCATCATCACTCAAGCCAATCGTGCCCCCAAGGCCTATGTAGTTGATGCGATCGTCTTTTTCCTCATCTGCTCGCTGGGCAATCTCGGATGACTGGGCAACGGTTGGCTGTAGATCTGATGCAGAATTAGCTTGTGGCTCATCTAAAATCTCTGTCTGAGCTTGACCCGGCAGATGCAAAACAAGCGGTGATATAAACACCAAACTGAATAGACGTGTCATTCCTATTTTCTGGATAGCAGAAATCATTACAAAGCTCCTCGTTTTAGATATTGGAATAATGTTGAAGTGGCTTAAGCTTGGTCAACGCTGGGTGACTTCAACGCTTGTGGCTGGATTTAAGTCGTTGTTTGGATCGGTGAGATAGCCTGCGGGGAATGAAACAGAAATGGGAATATCAGTTGCGTCTAGACAAAGTTCATGGTTATTGTCGTTGTCTCCTAAGTCTCCTAGTACAAACGGAGTAACATCCGTCGCTGAACCATCCGCATTTTGAACAGTAACGCTATATGCATCACGCTCTAAGTCTCCTGGTTCCTCGTTGTTGACGGTGGTCACACCACCCGCCCAGACAACGCGCACAATTTGTTGAACCCCCTCGGTGGGACATCCTGTGCTAGAACCAATGCCGCCATCAGATTCACGTCCCAATTGCCATGCTGTTTTGGGTAACGTCTCAGCAAGGATCAGCGTCGGCCCTGGGTCCAATGGCGTTACCTCAGTCACGGCCCCTTTAAAGTTGACTGTGTTGTTGATTGAATGGACGTTGCCGACGATCTCAACGGTAATGGGTGGGTCGCTTTGAGCAGAACCATACTCACCAACCAGCAGTGCAGTCCGCAGTTCACCGGGGTCAATGGCAGGAAGCATGGTCACACAGATTAACCGACCCACATTGCCGCTGGCCGTCGTAACGCGAAAGTCCCCAGGCTGTAACGTATCAACATCAAGTTCGTGGGAAAAGATAACTGGCATCCCGTCAGCCCCCCCCGCACCTGGACAGATTGCATTGGATCGCTGGGGCAATCCATTATCGAGGCCGAAAAAAGCAGAGAGCAACTCAGCAGAACGCCCATCTAACTCTCGCGGCAAATCCGAATTGGCAGTCGTGTCACTCTGTTCTGTACTGGTTAGAGGCACTGCAGGAAGTATGCGTTGACAGCCAATCAGCATAATTGAACTGAGTAGTAGTACAACAATAGTCATTCGCCGTATTGAATCTGACATTCGTAAGTTGAGCAACAAGACTTCTCTCGGTAATGACTTTTCACTTAAGCAAAATACCTACTTGGAAAAGTCTAGGATAAGTCACCTTGTTTTTTCAGGTCCAGAAGTCCTAATTAAAGTGCTAAATGTTTGCCAGTGGTCCTAGTACCCTCCTACAAAAAATAGGACCTTTGATGCGGTGATTTGGGTCGGGTAGGACGATGTGTGGAGCGTGTTTGATACCTACGATTAGGCATCAAGTCCTGCAACCATTCAAATCAAACTATGCAATTCAACCTACGCTCAACAATTGCCGTATCTGTTTGTGGTTTGCTTCTGGTTTTTGCTGCACCGTCTGGGACGCTGGCAAGAGCAGCGACCAAACCAGTCGCGACAACGGAGGTGTTAACCGTTGGAGTACTTTCTGGTGCGGTTCCTGATTCCTATGCTGATACCGATCCTCACAACGAAGGATCGATTGCTTCCGACTCCTCAATAAAACTATCTACACTAAGTACCAATTTCACAGAGACATTACCCATAATCTTCGGCACCATTGCAGTCGGGCTGATTGTCACTGCAGCGATCGTTGCCATTCTACTGCCCAAGATTCTGAACGCCATGGGCTTGCATCCCGACTATGACGCGGGACAAGAATACAACTTACGGGGCAAAAAAGCGCTGGTGGTCACGACCAGCCATGGTGTACTCAGTAAACCCGGTGAAACAACGGGTAAACCCACCGGGGTCTTCGGCTCCGAAATGACCGTACCCTATTACGAATTTCTCGACGCCGGTATGCAGGTAGACTTGGCCAGCATCAAAGGCGGTAAAGTTCCCATTGACCCCAACTCGTTTCGCTATTTCATCATTTCAGACCAAGATAAACGCTTCTTAAAGGATTCGGCCTTTCAAGGCAAGATCGAAAACTCGCCCAGCATCGACGACATTGACTTCACCGACTATGACTTAATTTTCTTCGTGGGAGGCTGGGGTCCATCCTACGATTTTGCCCAGTCAAAACGGCTGGCGGAAAGGGTGAGCGCGGCCTACTACGCTGGAACTCCGATCATGGGCTCGGTCTGTCATGGTGCTCTGGCCTTTGTTAGCGCGAGGGATGCCGCAGGCAAGCCGCTGGTGGCGGGACGCAAGATGACGGGCGTGACCCAGGGACAGCTCGATTTCTTTGGCATAAAATTCACGCCCAAGCACCCAGAAGCCGAGCTCAAAAAAGCCGGGGCGGATTATCGCGCCAATCACCATCTGGTGGCCGACATTTTTGCCACCGTGACGGTCGTGGATCATGAACAGCGCTTTGTCACTGGCCAGAACCAGAATTCCGGCCATGAAACTGCCCAAAAGATGATGGAATTGCTTTCCCAAAGGAGCGCCAAATAATGCGAAAGATCAGAGGCTTATATCTGGCGCTGGCTTTTTCTGTCGCCTTTATTCTGAGTGTAGTTTTGATACAGCCAACTGTGGTCAGCGCAATAGGTCAGCGCAATCCGCAGTCAGCAGTCAGTTTTTATAACCCTGGAGTGATGCAAGATCAGCCTGCTTTTCGAGTCGCTGAGGCAACCCAGAGCGCGTCACCAACCCAGAACGTAGAGAGGGTGGCATTGGAAACTGAGGAACAGCAGCCCCCCAACTTTGTTCTGATTCTCGTCGATGATTCAGGTCCGATGGACTTCAGCGCGTTTGGCGGCGAAGCCCGCACGCCGAACTTGGATCAGCTTGTCCAAAATGGCGTGTGGTTCAATAATTTTCACACCTCTCCAGTTTGTGCGCCATCGCGGGCGATGCTGGTCACTGGCAGCGACAGTCACTTGACCGGCGTGGCCAATTTGCCGGAAATGCTGCCGGAAGGCTACGCGGGTCAGCCGGGATATGCCGGTGAACTGAATGAGAGCGTCAACACTGTGGCCACCTGGCTGAAGGCCGCAGGCTACGAGACCTACGCCACGGGCAAGTGGCATCTAGGCCACAACGAGACCAATTTGCCGAACGCTAAGGGCTTTGATCACTCTTTCATTCTTGGGGGTTCTGGGGCCAATAACTACGACACCCGGGGCTATGTGCCGATGAAGCCCAAAGCCTATTGGTACCGCGACGGCAAAGAAACAGATTTGCCTCAGGATTTTTACTCTTCCAAGGACTACATTGAAAGTACCATTGACTTTCATGAAAGCCAGAGCAACCCCGACGCCCCATTTTTTAGCTACATCGCCTTTCAAGCCATTCACGCGCCGATTCAGGCCCCCGAACGCTTTGTAGAGCCCTACCGAGAGGTTTACAGCGCGGGCTGGGACGTTCTGAGACAGCAACGCTATGAAAAAGCGAAAGATCTCGGCATCATTCCGGCGGATGTGGCCATGAACGACATCTTTCCAGAATTCAGAAAATGGGAGGAGATCAGTCCTGAGTTTCAGGCCGAATATGTTACCGATATGGCGGTGACGGCAGGCATGTTGGAAGCCATGGATTTTTACATTGGCGAGTATATTCAGTACCTCAAAGACAGCGGGCGCTTTGACAACACCGTCTTTATCATTGCCTCTGACAATGGCCCTGACGGGGGCAACTACCGAGTTGGCGTAGCCAAGGTCTGGCAAAAGGCGATGGGTTACCACAAAGACCCCAACCGGGTCGGCGATGCTGGCTACTTTGGGGACATTGGCCCCGAATTCGCTGCGGCACTGTCTTCGCCTTTTTCATTTTTCAAGTACTACACCGCCGAAGGGGGGGTGCGCACCCCCCTGATTATCTCGGGACCCAACATTCCTCAGGGGCGCACCAGCGATGTCTTTTGCTTTGTCACAGACGTGGTGCCCACCATGCTTGAACTGGCCGGATTGCCAACCCCAAGCCGCGATGAGGCGGTACCCATGACTGGCAAGAGTCTGTTGGCGCATATCCAAAACCCAGAGGTGCCGGTCTACGCTGAAGATGAAGGGGTGGGGTTGGAAGCCGCTAATTCCGCCGCTTATTTTCTCGGCGATTACAAAATCGTGAAGAACAACATTCCCCTGGGAGACAACACCTGGCACCTTTATCATCTGAAAACTGACCCAGGTGAGACCCGAGACCTGGCTGAACAAGAACCGGAACGATTTCAGGCCATGGTGGCCGCCTACGACGCTTATGCCCAAAATGTAGGTGTGATTGAGATGCCGGAGGGCTACTCAGCCGAGGACGAAGTGTTACATAAGTCAGAGGTGTATATTCTCAAACACTACGGGCCTTTTGTTCTGATTCCGCTGGTCTTACTGCTGCTCTTGGGGGTGCTCTGGCATCGGCGTCGCCAGGCGAAAGCATGAGAGAACTTGCTTATCTATGAACTGCTTGAACGGTATCTCGATCAAAATTCTCGCGACTCTGCTAATTGCTGGGTGCTGTTGGGTTCTGTCAATGCCGATTGCAGCCCACGCAACTTCTGCTTGCCCCAGTGACATGGTGTACATTCCGGGTGGTCGCTTCACCATGGGGTCTGATCACCCCGACTTTGTCGAAGAAAAGAGAGTAGAAGATGTCAGCGTCAGCAGCTTCTGCATTGAGCGCCATGAAGTCACCAATGCCCAATTTGCCAAGTTTGTTCAAGCAACCGGCTATGTCACCGTCGCTGAGCGTCCGCTCTCAAAAAAACAATTCCCTCAGCTATCAGACGACGAGCGATCGCCCGGTTCTCTGGTCTTTCAGCCACCGGGAAAAGGCATTCCGCTAACCTACTCAAGCTGGTGGCAGTGGACTCCCGGTGCCAACTGGCAACACCCCTTCGATCCTGACAGCGATATTCAAGGTAAAGACGATCACCCCGTCGTCCATATTGCCTATGAAGATGCTGTGGCCTACGCCGATTGGGCGGGTCGAGAGTTGCCCTCCGAAGCCCAGTGGGAATACGCAGCTCGTGGCGGTAAAGAAGGCTGGACCTATGCCTGGGGTGAGCAGTATGACGCTCAGCGAGCCAATACTTGGCAGGGACTGTTTCCCTTCTTCAACACCAAAGAGGATGGTCATGTAGGCATCGCTCCCGTGATGTCCTTTCCGCCTAATGGCTATGGCCTTCACGATATGACCGGTAACGTCTGGGAACTGACTTCGACTTGGTTCACTGTGCACCATGATGACATCGCTCACAGTACCGACCCGACTGGCCCGACTCGGGAGGTCAGCTACGACCCCAAGAAGCCTATGGATGGAGCCATGCACGTCATCAAGGGCGGCTCATACCTATGCGCCAAAAACTACTGCAGTCGCTATCGTCCGGCAGCTCGCGAATCTCAAGCTTTGGACACCGGCACGGCCCATGTCGGCTTTCGCCTAGTGAAGCTTCCGTTAGGCGTTTCAACCGCAATAAAGATCCCTTGAGGCAAGGACAACATGATTTGGAGTGATCAACAATGGCGCTTACTGACTTACCACTATCAATAAAAATAGTTATCTATCTATTTCTATTTACGTTTATGTTTTCAGTCGCTATGGAGACAGCCAGAGCTGAGCTGATTACTAATTTAAAATCAGGTTTGATGGCAAGATCACTTTTAATAAACTTTATTTTGCTGCCGTTCACAGGCATGTTTTTGAGCTGGCTATTCCATTTGTCGACAGAATTCTCTATTGGTTTTCTAATCGTTGCATCTGTCTCTGGAGGCGTATTGTCGTTACATTACGTGCACATTGCTAAAGGAAACTTGAAATATGCAGTTGAATTAGTGTCTCTGTTATCAATTCTTTCTATTATTGCTTCTCCTTTGCTGATTAACATAATCCTTCCTGATTATGTTTCGATAAGGCTACCTGTTTTCTCCCTTATGGGACTTCTCTTCTTATTGATTTTTCCGCCGCTCCTTATTGGTCAGCTTGTTAAGCATTATTATTCAAATAAAATTACATCATTGCTGCAAAGGGTAGCATCTTTTTCGTCCACTGCTTTATTCATTATCTTCACAATTTTGACCTCAACCCTTCAATCTTTAGATGTTAGAGCGTTAGGCTTGAATGGTATCGCAGCGATCGTCACATTTAATTTGGCTGGCTGGGGCATAAGTTGGTGGCTCAGCGGAGCAGATCTCGAAAACCGGAAAGCTCTAGCAATTAGTAGCAGTATGAGAAACATTGCGGTGTGCGCAGCGATCGCAAACATGAGTGCGCTAGGGCCTCAAGCTGAACTGGCTATCGTTGGATTCAACGAAATTACGACTCCTATGAACTTAGTTTTTGCAATTGCTATCAGTCGAATTCATTAACGCTTTGGTAGCTGAGTGATACTCCACCTTTATATGACTATCGACCCAGATATTACTAGAGGAATGTCAAGTTGTTAATGACCTTCAAAGACTCTAAACTCATTTCAGATGGGCTATCCCATTTTCCGTAAACCTGGATAAATTCTCACCAATTCCTATGTTGTATCGATTTTCATTACCCAAACTATTACTTGTCTTGGAATAGATACCAATCAACTGGTTAGGGATAGCCATGATGTAGACAAAGATATCATCAGTAAAATCCTAGACGACTTCATTCATATCTTAGAGCGCAGTATCGGAGAAAACGATGATTGATAAGCCTCTTCTAGTTCCATCCAATTTAATTCAATTCTGAGGTCACAGATGCAGCTATGTCGCGATCTCCTAATCTGTCCGCTGGGGTTATGACATGTGAAACCCGGCATATCTTAGACATTTTTATCCATCACACAATCAACACGCTAGGAGAAACCAATGCTAAAACAGTTTAAAGACCTGAGCCGTACTGTCCACAATCTAAATTCTGTTAAAACTATCGCGAAACTGCCGCGAAAGCAGCTGATATACTTTCTCCTATCAATTCTTGTCGCCATGAGTCTTTGGCTGAGTCAAGCCCAGGTATCCCAGGCATCCAGGGTGCGAGATCGAATTCGAATCGGGAATCAAACCGCCGAAGCGGTTCAGCCCAGTCGTCTATCTCCAGAGCAGGAGATGAGGGTGGGTCAAAAAATGGATCAGGATTTATTGAGAAGTGGTGAGTTCAGGCTCTACCAAAATCCTGACATCCAGAATTATGTTGTGGGGATTGGTGAACGGTTATTACCCTATAGCGATCGGGCGAACGAGTTAACCTATACCTTTCAAGTCATAGAAGATAGCCAGATCAATGCCTTTGCCACCATGGGAGGGTATGTGTATGTCACAACAGGTCTTATGGAGTTTGCAGACAATGAGGCTCAATTCGCTAGTGTTGTCGGTCATGAAATCGGCCACATTGATGGCAAGCATCTGTTAGAACAAATTCGTGCGGATGCCGTTCGCCAGAGGCTGATGACGACTGCAGGACTCGATGAAAGTGCGATCGCTCAAATTGGTATCGAGCTTCTCCGAGAGCGTCCCAACAGTCGTGAGGATGAGTATGATGCAGATCAACGGGGCCTCAGCATGATCGGTGATGCTAGCTATGCTCAATCGGCCATGCCAGACTTCATGCAGAAGCTAGCAGACCAAGGCGGCTCACCACCCGAGTTCCTGAGTACTCACCCCTCCCCAGACAATCGAGTTGAAGCACTAGAAGAGAGTATTGATCCTAACCAACGCGATGGCGATGGATTAGATTCAACTGCCTATTACAATCGCACTCTAGCCCTACGCTAGAGTGTTAAGAATGAACCAACTCTGCCATTAGATTCACATCTCAAACGTCATGTCATTTTGGGTAACGTCTCAGTGAGGATCAGGCCCATAACATCCCCTATGCTGCGTCTGCTTACATTGCCCCGTCTACTGCTTATCTTGGAATGGATACTGCTGGGAATAGCTGTTTTTTTAGCCAGCATTGTCTGGATACTCGATATACTCCCGCAATCTCCTGTGCTGACCGTGGTTTGTATCGGTGTCATTGTACTATTGGGGCTAAAACCGCTGAAAGGCTTCCATCCTCTTGGCTACACTTTGGTAGAGTTTGGACTAATCGGGCTACCGGGTTTAGTTAGCAAGTCAATTATTACCATGCCAATTTTAGGCGCGGTGCTCGTACTCCGAAGCGCTCAGCGATTTAGTCTGTTGGGTCGTCTTGGGGTAGCGGGGGGAGTTTATGCTTTGTTCATTTTGAACCTATTTGTCTTCAATACTACCTTTATCAATCCGATTAACATATGGTTGGGTAGCCCTGTTCTGCCTGCCGATACTAATCTCTTCGTTTTTAAGTTTTTTTCGATCATCTACTATGGCATGATGCTCTCCTTTGTTTGGTTGTTTGTAAATGCCCTGGTATCAGAGCATCAAGGGCGCGAACGTTTGTCTGTGACGTTATCTCAACTACGGAACTATTCTCTACAGATTGAAGATCAAGCTGCCTTGCAGGAGCGCAATCATATTGCCCGTGAAATTCATGATGCCTTGGGACATACGCTGACGGCTCAAAGTGTGCAGCTAGATAGCGGTTTGCATCTATTGAATACAAACCAGATCGAACAAGCCGACGTTTTTTTCAAGACGGCAAAGTCGCTCTGTATCCAAGCTCTGAAAGAAGTTCGACAGTCGGTTTCAGTACTGCGGCGGGATCGTCTAGCAGGGCAGTCATTAGAGGCGGCGATCGCCACCTTAGTCGATGAGTTCAAGGCAACCAGCACCATAACGATCGATTGGTCAATTGATGTACCGCGATCGCTCCCCTCAGAGCTAAGCTCCACGCTATATCGAATCGTTCAGGCCGCCCTAACCAACATCATCCGCCACAGCGGTGCGACAGAGACCACCCTGCAAATCACCAGCCATAGTCAAACGCTATATCTCGTCATAAAAGACAACGGACGGGGCTTCAATCCCACTCAAAATTCAACCGGCTTTGGTCTCCAGAGCATGCGCGAGCGAACACTCACATTGAGAGGGCAATTTCACCTGTTCAGTGAACCTGGGGCCGGTTGCCTAATTACCGTGCAGATCCCACTATCGAGGCCACTGGTATGATTCGCCTTTTGCTAGTTGATGATCAGACGCTCGTTCGCCAGGGCTTTAGAGTTCTGCTTGAAGCGCATGGGGATATCGAGGTTGTGGGAGAAGCAGAGAACGGTAGGCAGGCAGTCCAACAGGTTGAGGCCCTGCAGCCGGATCTTGTGTTGCTCGATGTGCGTATGCCAGAAATGGATGGCGTAGCCGTAGCCCAGCTCATTTGCCAGCAGTTTGAAGAGGTCAAGGTTCTGATGCTGTCTACGTTTGATGACGAAGACTATGTCTGTCGGGCCATGCAGTTTGGGGCCATCGGTTACCTGCTGAAGGATACGAACGCAGTGGAGCTGGCCCAAGCTATTCGCATGGCGGTTCAGGGCTTCACTCAATTTGGCCCTGGCCTATTCCAAAAATCCATCATGGCAAGGCCCTCAGGAGATACAAAAACAGATGCAAAAACAGTGTCTAATTCTGCATCAAATGTGCCTGCCAATCTTCCCCCTGAATTGCAAAAGCTAACGAAGCGAGAAAAAGAGGTGCTCTGCTGGATCATCACCGGGGCCACAAATCGCGAAATTGCCAAAGCGCTCTTCATCTCGGAGCGTACTGTCAAAAATCACGTCACTAGCATTCTCAGCTGCCTGAATTTATCGGGGCGAATCCAAGCAGCCATGTTTGCTAGCCCATTTTTGCCGCTGATTCAGTCAGAAAACCAATGAACATCCCCGCCGCAAGCGGACGGGGTATCACTTCTTGACGCTCACACGCTGTGCGGCTCGTCGTCACTCAGCAGAGCCCTACGGACGCTGCCTTTCCCGGACGCCGCATAGCGGCGGGGAATTAGACCCAACCGAGATTCAATTCGAAGATCTCAACTTCGATGAGAAGTACACCGCGTGGAACGCCTACGCCCAGAGTAAACTGGCGCAGATGATGTTTGCCTACGAATTGCAGCGCCGAGTCCAGGCTGTCAGAACATGGCAGCCAAAATCTGGACGCTCTCCGAGCAGAAGACGTCCTTGAGGTGGTTGCCGTAGTTCGACTAGACCAAGAATGAATCGCAACACGATCTTTACCAAGCAGGATAGGATAACGCCCCCGTTCACCGAGCTGCATTGTTGAATGGAACGTTAACTTGATAATCCCAAATCAAGAACTGCTGTTGGTTTTAGGGAAATTCTCCTAGACATAATTAGGATATATATCCTATTCGATTTAGGAGAATTGCTTCAGGCGCAACTCAATTCAAATTTCATAGGATGAGATTGTTCCAAACAAAGGAACAACTTAGATACTAATTGGAGCATCCGAATGCAAATTCAACTCACTCGAAAACGAATCGTCAACACATTGTTAATCGGAACTTTGGCCTTGGGGATTGGGAGTTTAACGATTCAGCCCGCTATAGCCCAACCTAGCAGGAGTGCTTTTCGTGAAGCGGCAAGAGAACTTAACTTAAGCCGATCGCAGATGCAAGATGTTGCTGGTATTATGCGGGGCTTTAGCTCTGAAATCCAAGAAGTTTTTACACCTGAGCAGTTGGAGCTACTACAATCTGCGCGGGAACAGCAGCAGTCTCAAACTCCGGCTCAGGATCCTCAGGAACTTCGGGAAGCATTAAATTTGACAGATACTCAGTCGGCACAGCTTGCTGTCGTACGTGAAGAAATGGTTGTGGAGCTTCAATCGGTGCTGGAACCCTATCAACTCGAAGGAATCATGGAACTGACTGCCTTCAGCCAGCTCTAAAACGGGCATCAACTAAACCGGGCATCAACTTAACGCGGGAAATTTTCCAAAGGCTCGAATACCCTCCGAGAAGAGTACAGCTCTACAGAAGTCAGTTTCCCTACGAATTCTAGATCTTGGCTTCTGAATTCCTAACTAATCAAAATTTCTCGGCTTGAGTGGATGCCCGTTTTCTCTCATTGCTGAATATGTGTTCGCTCTGAATCAAATACTCAATCTTGCTATGAACAATGATGTTTACGATAGTCCGCCAGTGGCGATCGCAACTGAAAAATTGGTTGCACCCATAGCACTCCAGAAAAAAAGCCGTCGTTGGTCTTGGATTGGGGCAGGACTAGCACTCATCATGCTTTTACTTTTGGGGGTCGGAGTCGCTTTACGCCGCTTATCTGGGCCAATTACCATTCGTGATAATAACCAGGCTGAGTTGCTAGAAGCGTTGACGGGATCAGTCACTCGTGAGCCCCTGGATATTCGGGTTGAGGGCAATGGCACTGTCATTTCAAAAGACACCGTGAACCTTAGCCCAAAAACAACCGGTCGCCTGGCAGATCTCTATGTCCAGCAGGGCGATCGCGTCGAGGCAGGCCAGGTTGTTGCTCGCATGGAAATCGGGAGTTTGGCCGCTGAGCAACAACAACGAGAAGCGCAGCTAGCCCAGGCCGAAGCCGATTACGCCAAGATTTTGGCGGGCAACCGTGAGGAAGATATCCTCCAGGCTGAAGCCCGTTTAGTATCTGCCCAATCTCAAGTTGATTTAACGACAACTCGTTTGGCGCGATTTGAGAATTTAGCCCGTCAAGGCGCAATTTCCCAAAACGATCTCGATCAGTACGTGAATGAAGCCCAAAGTGCCGTAGCTAATTTTAATGAAGTACAGCAACAGCTGGAGGCGACTGCTAGCGGCTCGCGTTCTGAAGAAATTGCAGCGGCAGCCGCGAATGTAGCAGCGGCTCAAGCGCAAGTTAAGGTGATTGAAACGGAACTGGCGGACGCAAATATCCGTGCCCCCTTTGCCGGCTATGTCACCCAAACCTATGCCACCATTGGCGCGATCGTGACGCCCACCACGACCGCTTCGGCAACTGCCTCTGCCACCTCCAGTTCAATTTTGGCGTTGTCTGCAGGTCTCGAAGTCGAAGTCGATATTTTAGAAGCCAATATTGGTCAGATTCAAGTGGGCCAGTCGGTTGAGATTGTAGCGGAAGCATTTCCTAACCAGGTCTATGAAGGGCGGGTGCAGCGGATTGCCCCAGAAGCCATCATTGAGAATAATGTCACCACATTTCAGGTTGTAGTTGAGCTGTTGACGGGGGCTGACCAGCTGCGATCGGGCATGACGGTGGATGCCACTTTTATCGGTGAGACTTTAACGAATGCTCTGATAGTGCCTACCGTGGCGATCGCAACCCAAGACGGACAGCTCGGCGTGCAGATTCCAGATAGTGAAGGAAATGCTGACTTTCAACCCGTCACCGTCGGCCTCACCCAAGCAGGGAAGACTCAAATTTTGCAGGGGCTGGAAGCGGGCGATCGGATCTTCCTGGAACTCCCGCCAGAACCATGACGTTCCGCTGGCGCTGGTCTGCCCCTGCCTTAAGTGACATCTAGAAAAAAGTAAAACCAATGATATCAGCGATGAAAACCGGCCCATTGATGAAAACCGGCTCATTTCTTACGGCCATAGTGATTTTGGCCAGCCTCCTCGCGGGATACCGCCAAGGAGACCAGGAACTCTGCGTCTCGCGCCCTCCATCTTTCGATGGCGAAGGGGCTGGCTACGAGTTACTCAATCTGGCAGACGGCGACGTATGGGCTACGCGGAGTTGGACCCCAGCGGAATATGCCGCGTTCTCATTGCCAGTCTCATGGATCTCCTGGCGCAAGAACGATCCGCGAATTGCATTGGCCGACCGGGGCCAGTTCCTCCAGTCCCCAGGATGCGAAGACGACCAGTACAGCTATATGCAGGCCTTTGACAGGGAATTCCTTCAGGTGGTTCAGCTGAACTCGATAAATCAATCCATCGACAATCAGGGTCTGATTCGAAAAGCAGAGCTTGAGAAATACCACGTTTTGCACTACTCCGCAGGCCGCACGGTGAGCATTCTTCGGAGTCCGACCGGTGAGCGATTCATCGGTGTGACCAGAAGCCGGGACCAGTTGGCGGATGCACCCACGCTGCCTGAGGGGTGGACTATCACAGAACACCTATTGACCGCAGGGCTTCGGGTCGATCTCTTGGGACGTGTAAGCGTGCTGCGCCTGGATAATGAGGATTCTTACCAGGGACCGCTCTCGGAGGACATCAGCTTATGAATTCCAGGCTAACAGGCTTGAACGTTCTCGAAAATGCCAAGATGGCCTTCAAAACCCTGGCGGCCAATAAACTGCAAAGCGGCCTCACCATGCTAGGGATTATCATCGGCAATGCGTCTGTCATTGCCATGGTGGCAGCAGGGGAAGCCGCCCAAGGATTTGTCGCAGCACAATTTGAATCCTTAGGCACCAACCTTTTGTTTATTGTCCCCGGTGATGCCCAACGAGGACCGCTCGCTGGCACAACCCAGGCAGATACCCTGACCTTAGCGGATGCCGAAGCCATTACCCAGGAAGTGTCAGCTGTTAGTGCGATCGCACCTCAGAAAAATAAGCGTTTACGTATCACGCAGGGGGCAGCAGAAACTCAGGCCAATGTTACGGGAACGACCCCAGACTACTCGGTTGTTCGAGATATCCGGATGGCACAAGGACAGTTCTTAACTCCGATTGATCTCCAAACCAATGCACGGGTTGCTGTGCTGGGTAGTGAAACCGCTCAAACCTTGTTTGGGAACCAAGATCCGGTCGAGCGTAAAATTCGCATCAGTAACGTGAACTTTACGGTTAGCGGCGTTGTGGCAGAACGCGGTTCCTCATTTGGTCAAAATCAGGATGAGCTAGTCTATATCCCGATCAATGTGATGGTAAGTCAGTTAACAGGGCAAGAGACCGGCAAGATTAGCCCAACTGTGCAGGTGATTTCAGTTTCTCTGGAAAGCCTGGACGCGACAAATGCAGCCACGTATCAAATCAGAAATTTGTTGCGTTTGCGTCACAACATTTTGCAGGGAGACGACGACTTTGCGGTGCAAAGCCAGCAGGAATTACTTGAAAGATCCAGCAGCATCACAGACATTCTGGTGCTAGTGCTGGGGTTTACCGCTGGCATCTCCCTGTTAGTCGGGGGGATTGGCATCATGAATATCATGTTGGTTTCGGTGACAGAACGCACAGGGGAAATTGGCCTTCGTAAAGCGATCGGGGCGACTGGGGCAGACATTTTAGCCCAGTTCACCATTGAAGCTGTCATTCTGGCGGCAACGGGCGGCATGATTGGTATCGGTGTAGGCCTAGTCGGCGTGGTGGGGTTGGCCTTATTCAGCCCCCTAGAAGCTGTGTTCAGCCTGAATGCTGTTATTGTTTCATTCACTGTATCGGGCAGTATTGGTTTGATTTTTGGTATCACGCCTGCCCAAAGAGCTGCCAATCTCGATCCCATTGTGGCCCTGCGTAGTTAGGACATCTCATGAGCCAACTTATTCGACTCCAAAACCTATCTAAAACCTATGGTGTGGGCGACCTCCAGGTTTATGCCTTGAAAGCTGTCGATCTGACCATTGAGGCAGGAGAATATTGCGCCATTATGGGGCCGTCTGGCTCGGGAAAGTCAACGATGATGAATATGATTGGTTGTCTCGATCGCCCCACCCAGGGGGACTACTGGTTGGACGATGTGGAAATCGCACACTTGACCGCTAAGCAATTAGCCAGCATTCGCAATCGCAAAATTGGCTTTATTTTTCAACAGTTTCATTTGCTCCCCCAACTCACTGCGGTGGAGAATGTTGTTCTGCCTATGATCTATGCTGGGGTACCCGCTGGTGAACGAGAGTTACAGGCCATCGCAGCACTGCAACGGGTTGGTCTAGATAACAGACTTGCCAATCGACCTAATCAACTCTCTGGGGGGCAACAGCAGCGGGTGGCGATCGCCCGCGCCATTGTCAACCAACCCAAATTACTCCTGGCCGATGAACCGACAGGAGCCCTAGATTCTCAAATGAGTCAGGAAATCATGGATATCTTTGCCGAGCTGAACCAGCAGGGAATGACTCTGGTGATGGTCACCCACGATCCCGAAGTCGCCCAGCGCTGTCGCCGCACCATCACTTTTCGAGATGGGAGTGTTTTACAGGACTCTCACACCTATGCATCTCGCTCCCCGGAAGCGTTAACCGCTGATCTTTGGTAGAAGACTTGGATTAAATTGAGCGCCTGAGCACATAGAATGATGACTAGCGTGACTAGTCAGGCTCAACTTGGCAACAATCCAGCAGACAGTAGAGGTTTCTTCAAGCAATACTCTCCTAAAAACCAGCGGGAAAACCTTATGCAAACCTTATGCTAAGAGGTAAAAATAAATGAGACTAATGCCACCATCTTCCTATCGCTTATCACTCGCTCACACAGCCTTCAGGCCCTTGCGCTTACTGCTGTATGTTGAGTGGATTTTACTCAGCATGGGGGCGCTGGTTAGTATGACTGCAACGGTTTTCCATCAGGTGTTTCAGGTTCCTTGGCTGGAGCTGCTCCTGTTCGGCCTGATAGGCCTAATGGGGCTGTATCTACCGCTGGCTAATCAGCTTAGAGCTAAAATTTTCTACACTGCGATTGAACTCAGCATATTCGGTATGTTGACCATACGCTACCTTGATAATCCACTGATGACGCGGATGATCCCCATCCTGGGGCTAGTCATCATGATCCGCAGCTGCCAAATCTTTCAAACTCAAGGACGATTAGTGGTGGCAAGCCTCACCTTGAGCGTGCCTCTAGTTGCATCACTGACGTTGGTCAAAACGCCTGTCGCTCAAACCCTGTTGACCCAGCTTTTATCGACAACTGAGTCCTGGCAGGTGAGTGTGTTTCAGACCAATGGCATCATTCTTTTTACGCTGGTGCTACTCTTTGTCTTCGTATTGGTAGATGCTCTGCTCAGTGTCCATAAAAGTCAAAAGAAGCTGGAGAGCGCCCATGCTCAACTGCAGCAATATGCGCTTCGGGTTGAAGGGCAGGCAGCCTTACAGGAACGCAATCGCATCGCCCGCGAAATCCATGACTCGCTTGGACATTCCCTGACGGCTCAAACGATCTTGCTAGAAAATGTCCTTTTATTTTGGGAACAAGATGCTGAACGTGCGAAATCTTACCTTCTTAAAGCCAAAGATTCGTCTTATCAAGCGCTCAAAGATGTTTCACGATCCGTTTCGGCTCTGCGAGACTCGCCTCAACCTGATAAACCTTTGCCAGCTGTCATTACCGAATTGGTCAATGAGGTCTGTCAATCTACTCTAATGACGCCAGCGTGTGAGATGAATATCACCACGCCGCTGTCCAACGAACTCAGCCTGGCTGCCTACCGGATTGTGCAAGAAGCATTCACCAATGTTGTGAAACACGCTCAAGCGACCCAGCTATCTGTGAAGCTATCCACCAAGCCGCAGAGTCTTTATGTGCAAGTACTGGATAATGGTAAGGGGTTTGACCCCAGCAAAAACACGACGGGTTTTGGTTTGCGGGGCATGAAAGAACGGGCGATCGCACTAGGAGGAACCTGCCAAATCTGGAGTTCGCCTGGCTCTGGCTGTCGAATTAGTGTAATTCTGCCTCTGTCCCAGTCTCTAGAGTATCCTGAGCAGAGATTGATTGATCAGGAAATCTAAGGAGCCAAAAGCGATGATTCGCGTCTTACTGGTGGATGACCAAACAATAATTCGACAAGGCTTGGCTAATCTGCTGGCCAGTCAACCTGACTTACAAGTGGTGGGCGATGCTGCCAATGGTCAGGACGCGATTGATCAAGTTTGCACCCTCCACGGCACCCCCAACCAACCCGATGTGATTTTAATGGACGTCCGGATGCCAGTCGTAGATGGTGTGGCCGCGACAAAACAAATCTGTGCTGACTTCCCAGAAGTGAAAATCCTGGTGCTCACCACCTTTGACGATACCGAATACGTACAGCAAGCCATGCGTTGGGGAGCGAAGGGCTATCTACTCAAACAAACGCCTATTGAGGAATTAGTGATCGCCGTTCGAGCTGTTTATCAGGGCTATACCCACATGGGGCCTGGTCTCTTTGAAAAAACGTTAGGAGAGAAAACGCTGGGCTCTGCTCCAACCTTAGAAACCTCTGCTGCTGCTAAAATTACACTTCCTGAAAAGTTGCGATCGCTCTCTCCACGAGAACAAGAAGTGCTCCGATTGATCGCGACAGGGCTCAACAACCGCGAAATAGGAGAAAAACTTTTCATCGCTGAACGCACTGTTCGCAACCATGTCACCAGTATTTTGAGTCAACTCCAACTGCGCGATCGGACTCAAGCAGCTTTGTACGCCAGTCAATTTTGGCCCCAGTGTATTAGCTAACTGTACACAGTCATAAGTCATAAAGCTATTCCATATAAAACTGCTAGGTCAATGTCACCGATTAAATTTGGATCGCCACGCTGCTCAAGCACCGTAACTTTGGTTCCTCTAAACAGAATTACCTTGACATGATCAGGCTGATGATCTGATTTCATAGACTTGTTCCTTAACAATACTCCGGACAAAACTAAGAGACTAAAGTCCCGTAGTCGCAAAGGTTCTGATAATTGGGATGAGCTTTAATCAAAGTCTCGTCTAAGTCTAAGTTGCGAATAAAGCGCTCAAGTAGATGGTGATTGAGTTTTCGGCGTTTATAGGAAGCGAGCGAGAAGACAAACGGTTTGTCCTTATCGTGCTGCTGATAAGCGTCCCATTTGGCCAAATTCAGTGCGGTTAGTGCGGCGTTAAAATGGAAGTCAAGTTTCTGTTCGCTGCGTGCCTGACATGACAGTCGGTGAGACCCGTAAATTGTTTAGCTTCTCTAAAAATGAACTCAATGTGCCAGCCACAACACCCCCATACGAACAAAATCAAGTTCATACCCAACGATTGGCCTGACGGGATTATTGCGATTAGTAAAAGCGATCTTCCTGCTGAAAGATACGAATGCGGTGGAGCTGGCCTAAGCCATTCGCATGGCGGTTCAGGGCTTCACTCAATTTGGCCCTGGCCTATTCCAAAAAACCATCATGGCAAGGCCCTCAAGAGATACAAAAACAGATGCAAAAACAGTGTCTAATGTGGCATCAAATGTGCCTGCCAATCTTCCCCCTGAATTGCAAAAGCTAACGAAGCGAGAAAAAGAGGTGCTCTGCTGGATCATCACCGGGGCCACAAATCGCGAAATTGCCAAAGCGCTCTTCATCTCGGAGCGTACTGTCAAAAATCACGTCACCAGCATTCTCAGCTGCCTGAATTTATCGGGGCGAATCCAAGCAGCCATGTTTGCTAGCCCATTTTTGCCGCTGATTCAGTCAGAAAACCATTCAAATTGAGTGTTACTCTGCCTTGTTTCATAAAATACGACTTTTTTTGGCACGGTTCAAAACAGGCCAATTCAAGGTAACACTTTCATCACAAAATAGACCGTCTAGATGACGGTCTATCTCACTGATCGCGTCAGTCTCTACGCTCTTTGGAAGCGCTTAAATCCGAGCAGCTCCAGCCAGTGTGGGTGAGCTTTAGCAGTCAGTAATTGCTTCGGACTTTTGCCCACCCGTTCCGGCACTTCAGATCTTAGAAAACAGCGATGATTTAGGAAAAGGGGTTTAAAAGTGACCGATCTCTCGAATCGGCACAGCCGCTCTGTCACCGTTTGGATTGGCGTGATTATCTCGGTTCTGCCAGCAGTCGTTTTTTTAAAGCAAACAGTTATTCATCTGCGCCAAGCTCATGTTGCGGCCTGCGACTCTTTGCAGCACTTCATGATTGGTTTGCAGCGCAACGATCAGATCACGGGCATCACGCACAGTAGCTGACTTGCTGAAATGCTTTACTCGCGATCGCCAATGACAAGCTGTTGTTCAATTCGCTGAGGCTGAAGCACGACCTCTTGTTCACGTAGCTTTGCAGTATCCGCCACAGTGGTAGACCATAGCAGCGCCACGCCCATCCCAATCATGATGGCATTTTCTAAAAAACTCACCACGCCCAACGGCGCTTTAGAATTGCCACCCACACAGGCACAGTTCAGCTCAAGCTTATCGATATAAACAGCCTTAAAGACTGAGATTGCGCCGCTTGTACCTAACACTAATGAACCTAATCCAGTGGCAACAGGCGCAACCCCAGAGAGAAAGCCCAAGCCCAACAGCAGCTCCAGAAACGGGAAGGCTTTGCCGTAAGGCTTCACCTGTTTGGTAATCAGGTCATACTTCTCAAAGCCTTCAGCAAAAGACTCTATATCCATCAGCTTGAGAGAGGCCAGCATAGAAAGCGATACACCCATAAAGCCAGAAATGCCTAAAGCCGCTGACCAGGCTACCAGGCCTGCTGTAGAAAAGAGCGCCACCACAGGCGTATAGGAATACTCCGCCCCTTCTGCTTCCACCTCAAAGCGATTGGCCAAGTCTGTATAGCCACCAATTCGCTCGTCCCCGAAGAATATTTGTGGTGTCGTCGTAACCTGATGCTGCTCTTTAAAAGCTTCAGTTTCAGCTTTAGACGTGAGCTTGTGATCTTCAAATTCGATGCCCTTTTCTTCAAGCAGGGCCACTGCCTTGAGTCCCCACGGACATTCGTGCTCTGGCGTAGACATCCGGTAGAGCCGCACGGGTTTTTGGAGGGTAGTGCTACCGGTAGCACTCGAACTATCAGATGCGCTAGTGATTTGAATAACAGATGACATGGGTTCACCTCGCTTTGGTCAGTTTTGTATTTCTGTTTCAATTCTAAAGTCTCTAGTTAACTAGAGAGTCAACCGGTCTGTAGAATTTGTATTGAAGCGTCTATGCTAGAGGGCTGATAGCTGAGCACACAGCTTTCATCCTCATTTCACAATGCTTCTTTAAAGTGACGCTTTACAGGGCTACAACAGATCATCCGAAATAAGGTGTGCTTAGCTAATGAGAAGGCTTCAGCGAAGAGACTTTTTACGCATGGGCGCTGCTACCACAGCAACGCTGCTAACAAGATGCGTTAGGTCACCCTCAAAAAGTTCTGACGTTGTTGCTCAACCTTCTAGCAGCCCTATTCAACTGCAAACCCATTCCAGTGAATCTGGGCTGCTTCGCCTAGATTTAGCGGCCAAACCTCAAACAATTAGTATTGGCGATCGCCCTGCGAACCTACTTACCTACAACGGCCAACTCCCCGGCCCTCTGCTAGAAGCAAAACCCGGTGATACCGTTCAGCTCAATTTCACTAACCAGCTCACTCAGCCCACTAACATTCATTTCCACGGGCTGCACATTCCACCCACTGGCAGTGGCGACGATGTGTTTTTAGAAATTCCGCCTGGAGCAAAGCACACCTACGACTTCCAAATTCCGTCCGACCACCCCGCAGGCACATTTTGGTATCACCCTCACTACCACGGCCTAGTCGCAGAGCAGCTATTCGGTGGATTGGCTGGGCTTTTTATTGTGCGCGGTCCACTGGATGATATTCCAGAGATCAAAGCTGCTGACGAGTCTTTTTTGGTCTTGAAAGACTTCGCTTTTGATCGCCAAGGCAATATTCCGAACCCCGGACACATGGCTCAAATGACGGGGCGCATTGGCGATGTGCTCACAGCGAGTGGTCAAGTTAACCCATCGCTAAGTGTTGCACCTGGTGGACTCCTACGGTTGCGGTTGCTGAATGCGTCTTCCTCGCGGTATTTTCAGCTCTCGTTAGAAGCACATGAGCTGTATTTGATTGCCACTGATGGCGGTGCGATCGCTGCGCCCATTTCTCTTAGTCAGCTTATTCTTGCCCCCGGAGAACGGGCTGAAGTCTTGGTGAAAGGAGACCAATCACCCGGCGAATACCGGCTTCTCAATCAACCCTTTAACCCCGCACGAGGTCATGTAGGCAGCGGCATGATGGGTGATCGCATGGGCGGCATGATGGGTTCGCCATCTTCGAGCCGCACCGAAACAGTTGCCACCCTTTCCTACAGCAAGGAGGCCAAGTCTGTTCCGCTACCTACACGGTTAATACCCGTTGCGGCTCTCCCTGAGGCACAAACCACGCGACAATTTACCCTTAATCATGGAATGGGCAGAGGAATGGCTGGAGAGATGGGGGGTGGCATGGTCTTTTTAATTAATGATCAAGCCTTTGACCACAGTCGTGTGGATACGCAAGTGCAACTTGGCACCATCGAGGATTGGGAAATCATCAACACAGGCACCATGGCCCATCCCTTTCATGTACATGTGAACAAATTTCAGATCATTAGTCGTAACGGCGAACCTGTGCCCTACACCGCATGGAAAGATGTTGTCTCCATTAGCCCTGGTGAGCGGGTCAAGTTGCGCATAGCCTTTCGTGACTACGCGGGGAAAACAGTCTATCACTGTCACGTTCTAGACCATGAAGATCTAGGGATGATGGGCACCTTGGAAATCTTGGCAGAGACCTAACAGTTTGGCGCTTTTCTGATCGTTCCAACCGATTGTGTGAAAAGACATGCAATTTCAATGCAATATAGACGCTGCGATCATTCCAGTGTCTGGATAGCAGGGTATTTGTACTTTAATAAATTTCATATTTCATCAGCTGACAGAGCAATGCTCCGTTGTATACCGGCATTCGCTCTGCCGATTTCATGCCGATGTTGCGGGAAAGGGCTTTGTTGCCGCTCAGCACGTAAGCGGTCCAGCCTTTGAAGCGTTGCTTGAGAACGTTACCCAGTAGTTTGTAAAAAGCGGCTAAGTCAGTGTCTTTTCCTAATCGTTCGCCATAGGGTGGATTGCACATCACAATGCCACTATCGGCGGGGGCCTCTACCTTTTCAAGCTCGCTCTGCTGAAACTGTACCAGGTGCTCAATGCCGCATTTTTGGGCATTGCTGTTGGCTTGCACAATAACGTTAAGGTCGCGATCGCTCCCTCCCACAAAAGCAAGCAAGTCTTCCCGCTGCCGATCCTCTGCCCCATTTAGCATGTCATCCCACAGCGCCTCATCAAAATCTAGCCAGGTTTCAAAGCCAAAGCGCTCACGAAAAAGCCCAGGGGCAACTCGCAGCGATCGCAGCGCGGCCTCCAATGGCAGCGTCCCCGACCCACACAGCGGATCGAAAAAAGCCTGATCTGGTGTCCAGCCAGACATTTGAATCAGCGCCGACGCCAGCGATTCCTTCAGCGGCGCGGCCCCTACTGCTGGCCGGTAGCCACGACGATGCAAACTATCTCCTGAGCTATCTAGGCTAATCGTCGCGCGCGCTTGGTGAAGGTGCACATTAATTCGCACATCCGGCTCGTGGGTATCCACATCAGAGCGGTAGCCCAAGGTATCGGTTTGCTGCTGCACAATGGCATTTTTTACCTGGAGCGAGGTGAAATGGGTATGGTTCAGGGCTGTCGTTTTACCCGTTGCCGTCACCGCCAGCGTCAGCTCTGGGGTCAGATACCTACTCCAGTCAATTCGCTGCACGCCTGCGTACAAGTCTTCACCCGTCACGCAGTCGAACTCGGCTAGCCGTAGCAAAATTCTAAAAGGCAGCCTGGCCCACAGGTTTACCTTGTATAGCAGTGCGCAATCGCCTTTGAAGGCCGCCCCACAAAATCCCGGCTCTACAGCCTTTGCACCCAGAGCCTCTAGCTCATCTACTAATAGAAGCTCCAAACCCCTGGCAACGGTCGCAAAGTACTGATTCATAAGGTTGTCGCTTGCTTTCTTCGCAGCTGCTAGGTCAGGGCATTTATGGCCCTTTTATAGGGGCCCTCTCTAGTTTACAGGGGCTATGTAGAGGTTTTGAATCGTTCACATTACGTCCCAAAACGTACCGATCTCCCTGTGGTCTGTTGTAAGTTATTTCAGAAGATTGAAAGCCATCACCTCAATGCATCCCTAGTTTCTCGGATTTTTCAACAAAGGAATCAACACATCAATTAGCAAGCAGATACAGGTCAAAAACAAAACAGTTCATACTGTTGAAAATACTGAAAAAATCCCTTTTTATATCTTTTTTGTCCCGTAAGCATTACCTTTTTACTAGCGATGTAGCGTAAAAGTATGTGGTTTCTACTGAAAAATCTCATCAACTTTGTTTGCTTTCGCCCGGTAGATGGGAACCATCATCTACGTGTCATGCATAGGTGTTTGTACGCTAAATTGCACGACTATTCTCGACGGCTGTCATGCAGTCAGAAGCTATGTCAGAAAGGACATTGACTGCTTGTCTTGGTGCTAAGCCACGTTTGCTTCACTTTTTCACGTCCACTACCTCGACTTTACATAAACGATTATGACAATAAAATTGTGCGGAAAAGCTTTAGCTAAGGCGCTGCTCGCCTCGACACTATTGATAGCCACCTCTACTGGTATTGCAAAGGCTAAAGCTCCGCTAAATGGCCTCACAGGCGAAGACCTATTAGCGGGCCAAGTATCACACTCGCTAAGTGTTGATCAGCTGGGTACAGTATCACTCGATTCTTCTACGTACATAGCGCAAATCGTTGAGCAGTCTGTGGCACAAACCCCCACCAGCGATACCTTTTCCCCACTCTCTACTGAAGAGATTCGCCAGCAGCTGCTGATCGATCCCAACGCAACTTTCTCACCAGTTGGGCCACGCCCCGTTCCAGCCTCTAGCTTTCGTACGCCCACTGCCTATGGTGCAGACTGGGGTGATGCTTACATCGGCATAGCGGGTTCCACCGCAGGCAATACGCCTAGAGAAGACGGTTCGATCAGCTTGGGTTTTGGTTTGGGAGATGCCCAGCGCAATATCGGTGCGGAAATTAGCGTTGGAATTTATAGTCTTGATGGCTTTGCCGACGATGGCGGGGTTGGCTTCAAGCTACACCGTGTATTTCCTGAAGCCAACAACCTGGGCATTGCAGTTGGCTGGAGTAACCCTATTACGTGGGGCGCGGGTGACGACGCAGAAGATACGTTTTACGGCGTAGTGACCAAACGGTTTGACCTAGCTCCCAACAGCCGCTCCAATCGCCTGCCATTGACAACTTCAATAGGCGTTGGAACAGGCGTGTACCGCTCTACAGGTGCGATCGCCGCTGGCAGTAACGATCCCAATATATTCGGTAGTCTTGGTTTGCGCGTGATCCCTGAGGTTTCCCTGATTTCTAGCTGGGACGGCAGCGGTTTGGGGCTAGCGGCCTCTACTGCTCCTTTCGACTTCCCGATGGTGCTCACGCTGGGGGTTGCCGATATCACCGATAACACTTCAGACGGGACTCAGTTTCAGGGATCACTTGGCTACAGCTTTAGCTTTTAGTCCCGCGCTCCAGCGTTAATTCTTAACGATTAAAAGAATGTCAGCTGCTTTTGTCGATATCTATTGAAGTAATAATCTATTTAGAACGAGTGAGGACTTTTCACAATGCGCTCAACAATCAAACTTTCACTACTGGCGACGGTCAGTATGGTCGCTATGCAAGCTGCGTTTAGCGGCGCAGCGATCGCAGGCTCAAGCCCCGTGCTGCCCGAAGATGGTAGTAACGCTGTGGGTGACAACTTTGGCCCACCTACCGAAATGCCCAGAACTACCATCGAAGATAACGCTGTAGACACCCTAGAATCGATTGAAAGTGGGTCTTCTGTCCCCACTGCGGACGGCGACAGTGTGCCGGTCCCTCCCGAAGTCGTTTCTATTATCCGCGACTCCTTGCAGTCCGAAACACCCGGTGGTTTGAACGACGGACTCTTGCAGCTAGAACAACAGATCGCCAACGAGCTGGGCAGTAGAGAAATTGAGCTTTCGCGAGTCAGCTCAACAGATGGCATTCGCCCTGCTGTACAGTCTGCTAATGATGTGATTAATGGCCTGAGCGATCAACAGATTGCTGCGGCTGCCGAGTCACCGACCTTTCTTTCTCTGCTAGAGATTTTACGAAATGCTAACGCCACCCTCAATGGCGATCCCGGTATTTTGTTTGAAGATGGCAATGAAGAGTTTGGCCTGTTTAGCCTCAGCCCAGTCGCTCCGGAGCCAGAACCTGTGATACCGATCGAGCCCATTGAGCCCGAACCGCCGATCACTCAGCCGCAGCCACCGGTAGAGCCCATCCGAGGCCTCTGGTAAGCGAAAGCAAGCTATACAAAAGCCCCAGCGTGAGACATGTCTACGCTGGGGCTTTTGATTTGGGGCAGAGGCTGATTTAGCGCTGGGGAGCATGCTCCCTTCCTTATTCAGCGGCGTCAGGATAGTCCAAATCCCTCAGCTCAATTAAAGGGAAGCAAGGAATAGACTTTTCTCCACATACACCAGACACGGTGCCAGTGGCCACTACTGCTTCACCCACATAAGATTGCAATGGCTGACCGCTCAAGTACACGCGGCCCATATTGCTGCTTTCAATGTAGTAGCCAACAGGCGGCGGATTGAGTATATCGACTTCGTCATACTCGTACTGAGCTTTTACAACGCCTTCTACAGAAATCGGCGGTGCGATAGTGGCACGATACAACTTGTGCAGCTGCCAAATAGTCAGCGTACTAGCCGCTATGCCCATGAGGAAAAAGAGGGTGGCTACGGCCCAAAGGGTGGGTTGCGATCGCTCTTTTCTGATCCGCCTTACCGCACCGGTAGATATCGCTTCTGGCTGTTGTGGTGCGCCAGGCTGAGGCATGGTTGAAGATGTCATACGCTTAATTCTCCCCTCGATAAATCTTTCAATAATTTCGATAACGATGCGCCATAACGAAGTGCCACAGCGAAGTGATCTCTTGGCGCTTGATATTTTTACTGTAGCGATGCAATTTGTTGTTTTTGTGTGCGATCGCCCGCTTCTAATAACTGGCGGTAGGAACCCTCTTGTGAGTGCTTTCTTCAGTCAGGTTACCCAGCAGATAATGCAACGCGCTAATCGTGACAAAAGCTTACGACACAAGCATTTCGTCCCTCAGCAATTGCCGAAATCACTGGCATTTTTTGTATACACAATTTGCAATACGATTGTGACAATTCAGCCGAGTGGAATGCGGATATGGATTTTGTTTTGGTATCTTAATCTACAGACATCAGCGTCAGATACACAGAGCATCGCAAAATTCTCAGCAGTGTTTCTACGAGGGAGTTTGCCTCAATTGTGTCCAAATAAATTTATATGTCTAAATAAATTTACTGCATGTTCAAGTTGGCTAATAGTAGGGTAAGTTTACTTTCAATTTCTTGAGCAGGTAAATTATCAACATAGATACGCGGGGCTTAGCTCAATACGCAGCTATTGATTTCTTACTATCGGTTAAGTAATATGCGTCACCCAAGCAACCAGAATAGAAGTTTTCTTCATCGGAAGGGCTTTCAAAGCGTTTCAGCGCTCATGTCTAAAAAGCGATGGAAAAACATTCTAAAGTATGTCTTCAAGGCCTCGAAAGATGAGGAACAAGAAGCATTCAACTTAGCTGTTTTTATTTTGGCACTTCTGGTCCTCGCTTGTACAATCAGTTTCTTCATCGGAACTGTAGCTGGGGACGACGCGAGAAATGTAACTAAGATCGCTAATTTGACTTTAGTTTTTGGTGGTATCTCATTGCCATCTATCTTTAGTTTTGCAGTTCTGAGAGCGAGAGCAGGACTGACAGTTAAAGCCATATCAGAACAAAAGCGCATAGAGCATAACTCAAGCTCTCCTTCTTTCGAAAATTCACAAGCCTTAAAACACAAGTACTACTTATCTCGCATTGCTGGAGAAGATGGAGCTGCTATTCCGATAGCTAACCTCGCTCTGCGCGACATTAGCAAAAGCCTTTGTGAGAAAATTGATAAGAGAGGCGCAGCAGAGTTTCAGATAGACTTAGCAAAAGAGTTCAGAAAAGATAGAGAAAGAAGAGCCATTCGATGCATTATAAGCAATCTACCAGACCAGGAATTTTTTAGAAGTATTGCATCTATAGCAACAATTCATGCATTAAACTTGAAAGGCAGTAGGGAGGAAAAAAAGGAGCAACTTGAACAAGATCCTCAAACTATATTGTGTCGCGATATTTACGTTTTTATGAAGGCATGGCTGGTCTGTAGTGTAGATAACTATAGAGAGATAGCCATGCCTGTTAGCACAATAGGACTAAACTACCCTTCGAAAGAACACCCGAACAAGCAAGTATACAAAGTTGCTTTTGAATACATAGAGAAGAACATACTCGAAAGACCGTTTGCATTGGTGTTACTTAAAGACAATTCTTCCGCTGTCAGAAAGTTGCAAGAAAAGATCTCTGAACTAATCGACCTCATAGAAGAGGAGTATTAAAACTGGTTAGGTAGTTTCGAGAAATTAATATACCAGCGCTAGATACACAGAACTTCTACAAGCTACGCTCTGTCGCTTCTGTCTGATATCAATATTTCTGAGCACTATCTCAATGAGCAATACCTCAATGAGCAAAGATGCTACTCTTCCCACCTTGGATCAATCGGTCCCGCAGTGAATTTTTCACCTAAAGCTTTTCTAACGATATCTGTATAGTTCGACAATTCATCATCAGTAATTTTCTCTAGCGTTCGCGGATCTAAATTATTTTCCAAAGTCTCTATAGCTTCTTTTACTTCACCGCTATTCGGAGTTATGGGAGTTACTCTTTTCAAAATGTCAATTATACCTTTCATAAGACTGCTCGCTGTAGGGAGTTGATATGACATAAGCGTTGTTTTGCTGACTTACTAAGCAATTTCGCAGCTCAACAACTATTTCCGGACTATTTGGTCTTTACTTTGCACCCATGGACTTCTTCTAAAGCTCAATTGGCATCAGATTGTTTGCACTATTTGATATAGCACATTGCTAGTACTTTTATACTATACAAAAAATAGTACGTTTAGACTAGTAATTGATCAATTTTTTAAGCACTGACCTTTTATCGCCGACATTTGTCAGAACAGTTTATGTAAAGGAGCAATAAACTGCCCAAATCGCCATCGGTCTCAGGTAGTGGCAAGCACGAAAGGTGCCAACGGCTGTAATCGCTTCAGGCGTACGAAACTGTAGCCCATAGTTATAGATTTGTCTGACAACGGCTTCGGTAATCTCCATCGCTTCTGCGGTTTTACCTACATGGGCAAAGAAGGCTGCCAGGCCAAAGTTAATCCCCGTCCACACTTCTAGCTGATGGGTATCGTCCGGATTCTGAGGCGAGCCGTCAGGGCGTACGCCATTTGCGCAACCAATCTTTAGGCCTAGCTCGGCAGCGCTAAAGTGCCCGGTTTGCGCTCCCTCAAACTTTTGGTTCTGCGGTCCTAGCTGCGCGGTGTACTCATTGAATTTTACAAAGCAGGCATCGTAAATAGCTTCTAGCGTAGGTGCGATGTATTCCTCATCCACAACATCGGGCAGGCCCATCGTCGCCGTGCAAAACTGGCCACAGAGCTGGTCGGCCATCACTACGTCAGAGCCACTACCGGTATCGAGGCGATAGTAGCTGCCGTTCCATAGCTGCTTTTGGTAGGCGGCGCGGCTATGTTGCCACCAGCGGCGGTACTGTGATAGCAAAATGACGATGGTTCCTTGCAGTTTGTTGTTCTTTTGAAGGATTTCTGCCATGGCGATCACCGCGCTCAGCGCCGCAATCCAAAGCCCCCCACAGTAGGCACTAATTCCCTGTAACCGCCAGTCGTCAAAGGTCTGATCGGGCGCACCACTGTTTTCAATCAGTCCATCACCATCCGTGTCAAATAGCTTGGTATAGCGCAGCGTTTCTACTACCGCTGGCCAACACTCAGCCAAAAAGTCGATATCCGTACTGCCTGTCGATTGAAAAGCTCTATACACTTGCAGCACAAAGTCACTAGAGAGATCTTTCCACTGATTACAGTCCTGATAACTCGTATAGTTCGTAGCCACCCAAGGGTTCTCATTCGGCGCACCTAGGTCATGCGGCGTTGCGCCTTTTAGCTTGCGTGGTGCCAGGTGGTTCTCTTCACCGATCGTATAGTAATAGCCAATGATGCGGGGCTTTGGGTCAGCAGTAGGGATGGCACGGGCGAAGGCACGAATGATTGACTTCTCTAATTCGGGCCATAGTAGCAACGTCGCAAAGCCCCCGTATAGCCGTACGTCCAAGCTTTCGTACCAGCGATAGTCAATGCATTCGAGCACGCCGAATTGGCCAATAGGGTCGGCTTCGGTAGCCGCAGACCATAGGGTGCCGCCGCTGGCGAGATCGTATAGCTCGTTAAACAGAGCCATTTTGAACCAGTCGGAAAGATCGGCTCGCTCTAGGATGGGCTGTTGCCAGGTTTGGATTTGTTGTTGCCAGTGGGTGTATTTATCGAGGGCTGTGGTGGCGATCGCCCAAGCATTGCGTCCCTTACGATCAAAGAAATCTGTATACCGTCGATAGGCTTGTTTACCTTTGGCAAATTCTGTAACGGGCAAGTCCCAGCTGAGAGCAAAAGGAATTTTTGTGGTTTCACCGGGGGAAAGGGTTAATTTGATAGTGATCGCCCCTCCAAGCCGCTCCCCAGCACTCGGGCTCACATCCTCCACATTCTCTAGAGACCCACTCTGGGCAAAGCTATTCCACAGGTCACAACCATCACCTGCCGGGTTCCACTTTGTGTGATAGGAGATTTCTGCGTTGGGATGACGTGCTGCAACTGCAAACTGTCCGTCTCCCTCAGCAGGTTCTCCTTTCCAGCCACCATCCATTACCACGCCTGCTGCAACGCCGTGTTCACACACAAGTTTGTTGTAGTTTCCGCCACTCTTTCTCAATAGTGGCACATAGTCATAAAACGGACTGCCATCTTCTCGCTGCTGAATCTCTGGTGAAGTTTCACTATTGGTAAACCAGCCCACCATATTTTCCCAACTCAGCATGATGCTCAGCGTCAGCGACTGATCGGTAGGGTTATGCGCTGTCCACACAAAAGTGGCCACCGGATAGCTGCTCTCTTTGTAGTTATTCTCCCAAATAGGAGAGAATTGTTCGCACGTCAGCTGCGCCTTAAACACATTTTCGTAGGTGTACCAGCTGCGCGGATAAAGTGCGCTGTAAGTGCCTGTCGATTGTTGTTCTGTGCTGGCAGGATAGGGTTGCCAGCTTTGTAGCTCGTCTGTTGGAATCTCGGTGGCTAGCGTATGCGCATTGGGTTCAGCACCGTCTGCTTGCTCGTAAATACTAAACTGGCAGCCTGGAAACGTGTCAAAGATGTGCTCGCCACCGTCCAGATGCCACAGGTTGAAAGAGCCATTAGGCGATCGCCCAATACATCCAGCACCAAAGCCCCCTAGCGGCGCACCATGCTCCGGCCCATCGTCCAGGTTACTCGCATAGCGAACAATGTAAGGCGTCTCCCACTTTTTGCCAATCGGCCACTGCCAAGCGCATTCTGGAATGTTGGGCATCAGGTCAGTTGGCTGGCTCATTGGGTTCATTAAGGGACTCTACGCTTTAGAACATCCCGGATTATCCTACGGTTTGCCAATTGCGCCAACTAGCCAATTGCGCCAACTATCAGCTAAGCGCAGAGGTAAGTTTTTTCCTCCGTGATTTTTACAGCAAGCTATGCGATCGCCTCCAGTCAAATCGTTTAACATTAAATATTAAGCCCTGTAAACTTTGCCGCCCATACACCGCCTACCCGATGAAAAAGAAGTTTGACATCCAAGCCCCCTTCGAGCCCGCAGGCGACCAGCCCAAAGCCATCGCTCAGCTAGTCAAAGGCCTCAAGGCTAAGCACGAATACCAAACCCTCCTGGGCGCGACGGGCACAGGCAAAACCCACACCATCGCCCGCACCATCGACAAAATCGGCAAGCCCGCACTGGTGCTTGCCCATAACAAAACGCTTGCAGCTCAGCTGTGCAACGAACTGCGCGAGTTCTTCCCCGACAATGCGGTAGAGTACTTCATCAGTTATTACGACTACTACCAGCCAGAAGCCTACATCCCTGTTACCGATACCTATATTCAAAAGACCTCGTCCATTAATGACGAGATCGACATGCTACGGCACTCAGCCACCCGAACGCTCTTCGAGCGTAAAGACGTCATCGTAGTCGCCTCCATCAGCTGCATCTACGGTCTGGGTATTCCGTCCGAGTATCTCAATGCCTCGATTCCCCTACGCGTCGGTGCAGAAACTAATCAGCGCCAGGTCTTGCGCGACCTGGCCTCGGTACAGTACACCCGCAACGATATCGAAATGGGTCGCGGGCGCTTCCGAGTAAAAGGAGACGTGCTAGAAATTGGCCCTGCCTACGAAGATCGGGTAATTCGCGTTGAGTTCTTTGGCGACGAAATTGACGCCATTCGCTACGTCGATCCCGTTACAGGTGCGACACTGCAAAGTATGGACTCGCTGAATATTTACCCCGCTCGTCACTTTGTTACGCCAGATGACAAGCTAGAAGCCGCCTGCAAGGGCATCCGCGCCGAGCTAAAAGAACAGCTGGAGATTTTAGAAAGTCAGGGCAAGCTGCTAGAGGCTCAGCGGCTAGAGCAGCGCACCCGCTACGATCTGGAAATGCTCGAAGAAGTCGGCTACTGCAACGGTGTAGAAAACTACACGCGCCATCTGGCTGGTCGATTACCTGGCGCACCCCCAGAATGCCTGCTCGACTATTTTCCCCACGACGACTGGCTGCTAGCGGTAGATGAATCCCATGTAACCGTGCCACAAATTCGTGCTATGTACAACGGCGATCAGGCTCGCAAAAGAGTGTTGATCGACCACGGATTTCGCTTGCCAAGCGCTGCAGACAATCGTCCGCTGAAGGCGGAGGAATTTTGGAACAAGGTGAACCAGTGCATTTTCGTTTCGGCCACGCCTGGCGACTGGGAACTAGGCCTGTCTGAAAACCGAGTTGTAGACCAGATTATTCGGCCTACAGGTGTGCTAGATCCTGAGATTATCGTTCGCCCTTCCGATGGGCAGGTGGACGATTTGCTCGGAGAGATTCGCGATCGCGCAGCCAAAGACGAACGCACCCTGGTGACCACCCTCACTAAGCGCATGGCCGAAGACCTCACCGACTACCTCAACGAACATGGTGTCCGGGTTCGCTACCTACACTCCGAAATTCACTCCATTGAGCGAATCGAAATTATTCAAGACCTGCGCAATGGTGAGTTTGACGTGCTAATTGGCGTCAACTTGCTGCGAGAAGGGTTAGACCTGCCCGAAGTGTCGCTAGTCGCCATTCTTGATGCGGACAAAGAAGGTTTCTTGCGGGCGCAGCGATCGCTCATTCAAACCATCGGACGCGCCGCCCGCCACATAGACGGCAAGGCCATTCTGTATGCCGACAACATGACTGACAGCATGGAAAAAGCCATTAGTGAAACCGAACGCCGTCGCAAAACCCAGGCTGAATATAATGAAAAGCACGGTATCACACCTAAAGCTGTTATTCGCCGCCAGTCAAACTCAATCCTCTCCTTTCTGGATGTATCGCGCCGCCTAAATGCCGAAGAATTAGAAAAAGCCGTAGACCACAGCGAAGAGCTGGCCCTTGAAGATATTCCAGCGCTGATTGGCCAGCTAGAAACGCGAATGAAAGAAGCCGCGAAAAAGCTGGAGTTTGAAGAAGCCAGCGAGTACCGGGATAGGATTAAGCGGCTGCGCGATCGCCTGCTCGGAAAACACAAGGCCCCTTTCAAACTCGACAAGCAGGAAGTGAGCTAAAGCAGTGATCTAAGAAACAGATATCGTGAGATTCGGCCACTTAGCCTGGCAAACGTCTCAACAAAATGTTTAGAAACATAAGCCTTTGCAAAGCTGTGTCTAGTTTTTCTGCTGCGACCAGATATTCTCCCTTTCGAGAGTGTCAACATATGATTTTCAGCTGATAATTTAATAAACACGTCACTTCTAACGTAAGGCTGTCGCTCAAAGAATGTTAAAGCGTACCGAAGACTCCGCTCCAGACTTTTTCGTTGTCGGCATTGGCGCTTCGGCGGGGGCATTCAGGCCCTCGAAGAATTCTTTTCAAACATCAAAAATCATCCCAACGCGGCTTTTGGCGTCGTACAGCATCTATCACCTGACTTTCGCAGCATGATGAGCGAAATTTTGCAGCGCAAAACGGTCATGCAGGTGCGTCAGGTAGAAGAAAGCATGCCGGTAGAGGCAGGGACAGTGTACGTGATGCCGCCGGGTAAAAATATGCTGCTTGAAGGCAGGGAATTTTTCCTGACGGAACGCTTTACCCACCTGAACTACCCGATCAACCTATTTTTTGAGTCGATGGCGAAGCACTTTGCTGAGCATGCCATCGGCGTGATACTGACAGGCAGTGGCAGCGACGGGACCGAAGGGCTACAAACCATTTAGTCGCAATGGCGGCATGGCCCTAGTGCACCCCCCGAGTCGGCTCAGTTTGGCAGTATGCTCGTCAATATCAACCAACCCTTTACGGCACATGATCTCACCAAAACGATTGAGAAGTGGTTCGGCGTATCGTCTGAGCCAGACTAATAGCTGAACGAATAGAAAGGGTTCAAGTCTCGTAGAGGCTTTGGGAAATCTAGAGACAGCAAATAGCTGAACGCACGCAGATTAGCGCTTAGCAGTTCGCACGGCCATTTGCCCATTTTCCACGCTGGACTATTATGACTACGACAGAGTCCTCTACGCTGCCACTATTGCCCCCATCTCCGGTGCTCATAGGAAAGGCAGCTGCCATTACAACAACAGTAGACACCAAAACACTACAGACTACAGAAGACGTCGCGCAACAAGCCAGTCGGTTAAGCGGATTACGCTCTCTTTTTCGGCGCTTGTTTCCAGAGAAAGTCAAAGCAGATTTTACGGTGGTCATTGCAACCTACAACGGTGCCACACGCTTGGGCAAAGTGCTGGACTGTCTGCGCTGTCAGGTGGATACTAACAGTATCGATTGGGAAGTGATTGTTGTTGACAACAACAGTACAGACGACACTGCACAGGTTGTAAGGCAGTATCAAACCACTTGGCCCAGCAACATTCCACTGCGCTACGAATTTGAGCCCCAGCAGGGCGCAGGCTATGCCAGGCAGCTCGGCACAAAAGCGGCCAACAGCCCTCTGATTGGCTATTTGGATGATGACAACCTGCCTTGGTTAAACTGGGTGCGCTCAGCCTACAAATTTGCTCAGCGCCATCCTAATGTGGGCGTGTATGGTAGCCGCATTCGAGGGAAATTTGCCACCTCACCACCGGCTCACTTCGAGCGGATTGCCGCGCTGCTAGCCCTAACTGATCGCGGCTCCCAACCTATTCCTTATCAGCCAGCAGCAAAGGTACTACCACCGGGTGCAGGCCTTGTCGTACGGCGGCAAGCATGGCTGAACAACGTGCCAGAAGAAAGAACCTTAGCCGATAAGTTTGGCGAGCGAGAGGCCGGTGAAGACTTAGAAGTTGTCTTGCGAATTCAACAAGCAGGCTGGGCGGTTTGGTACAACGCAGCCATGTGGATGCACCATGAGATTCCCGAAAGTAGACTAACTAAGGCTTATTTGGTCACGCTTTGTCGAGGAATTGGGCTTAGCCGCTACCACACCAGAATGTTGAGCTGGTCGCCCTGGCAAAGGCCGTTGGTGCTGCTGCCCTATGCAGCCAACGATATGAGAAAAATTGTGCAACATGTTGTTCGCTATCGGCACCAGGTGATCACAGATACGGTCACGGCTAGCGAAATGATGCTGTATTTGGCCAGTCTGGTGAGTCCGCTGCACAGCTGGTATCGATTGCTAAAGAAGAAACTGCGGCCATCGGCTTAGCGCTGACGTGATTTGGGCTGACGTGATTTAATCAAAGTCAACGTCGCAACGAACGCACTCTCTTTGCAGGCCAGTAAATCTTATACGCCTCTCCAATGATGTGATTTACTGGCAAAAATCCCCACACATGGGAATCTGCACTGGCATTGCGGTTATCGCCCAGCACAAAATACTCATCAGGGGGCACTATCTCTGGTCCCCAGCGGTAATCAACAGGGGCAGCGATGTAGCTTTCTGCCAACGGCTCCTGGTTTACCCACAGCTTGCCTTCGTACACGGCAACCTGCTGACCCGGCAAGCCAACAACTCTTTTTACAAACAGCGTTTCCGGATCAGCCTGTAGCAACGCTACCGCTTGTGGAGGTGTCGTGAAAACAACAATATCGCCTAGTTCGGGGCGATAGCGTTTGTTTTTACTCACGAAGATGCGATCGCTCACCTGCAATGTTGGCATCATCGACTCACTCGGCACAATGCACTGCATCACCGCCTGGTCTACCCACATCGACAAACTCCCCACGCACAGCCGTAGTAACAAACTGCCTAGCACTACCACCATCAGCATCTGCCCGGACCGGCTGACATTTTTGCCGGGGACCAGCGGCGCACTGCGATAAGTATGGTAGCCAGCAACAGACCAAACAGTGCAGGCCATCGGCAACAAAGCGGGCTGATAATTTGCGAGCACGGCCAAGCTGACGCCCGTTGCCAAAAACAACCCGCCCACGGCTGCTTGATTCAAATACAGGTGACCCAGCCCAGGCAAAATTTGCGACAGAAAAACGCCATACCAAACGTCTCTCCCTTGTCGTTTGTTACCCGAAGGATAGAGCGGACGGCCTACCGTTGCGAATGCGTCCCACACATTCAGAAAGTACACCACTATCGCAATGCCAATCAGCCAAAAGGCACGAACGGTATTTCCATCTGCGGCGAGCAGCGACCACATTGCATGGACAACCAAGATAAAGAAGCTCGTAAAAATCACGAGACCTTTGGTCCACATATCGCCATAACACTGGCCCATACCTGGCATCAGCCCGGAGAGATTGACGGCTAGCCAGCAGTCTTTGATGAGTCGTTGCGGCGATCGCATAGATACTTTTTAACTGGGTTCTTCAGCAAGCTGAGCCTACGAAATACACCCAGCTTCAGCTCATTTTGCCCAAGTTGCCAGATCCGCTTCGCGCCACACAGCCAAAGATCGGTAAAGAGACTGAGACCCCAATGTGTTCCGTAGCATGTAGGGTCATCCATCGCTCGCGCTTATTCTTGCCCAGAACGCAAAAGCTGTTGTAAAGTCGGCCCAGCTGCTGGAACAGTTGGCCCCTCCTCTGGGTTTTCAAACTCTCTTCTTTGGATCTCTCGGCTACGCAGCCCTTCATGAATAGCAGGCACATTCTCTCGTAGCATCACCGTCACAGATCCTGTCTGCACAGTGCCATCAGTATTGGGCAGCACTTCTATCAGGTAGCCATACAGCTCACCTTGCAGCAGGTGACTGCGAAGCGCGCGGGCAGTCCCCCGATCTTCCGGCCGCCCCGGTGAGTACACAATCACCGATTCCGCGCGGCGATAGTCTGCAAATACTTCCGCACCGTAGATATTACGCAAGGAATCTTCCAGCCGAGAAATATTCACGCCTCGGACAATGTCCACCAGCGTGAACTTCTCTGAATGGATCTGAATGGACTCGCCTCGACGGCGACGCACCAGCAGACTTTGATCGCTGCCACCGCCTGGTCCAAAAATTGAACCATGAAAGGTGTAACGGCTAGAGGGTGTGTCGTTGCGCCGAATAGATAAGCGTTCAGAAGGCAGGGCTCGCAGGGTAGGGTGCGCTTGCATCCAGGCAGCGGCTTCGTCAACGGTTTGCCCAGGTAGGGCGCTAGCACTGGTGGCTAGGGTGGAGGTGAGAGAAGCGATCGCTATCCCAGTAACCAGTCCAATTTTTGCGCCCATCTTTTTCATCAATTTTTATAGGGAGCCAAATCCCTTCCTTTTTTTGTTCTTTTTCTTCTTTTTGCCGCTGCCAGGGGCACCGCGCCAGCCAGGTCGGGCCTGACCGCCCATGCGACCGCCGCCACCCATCGGGTTACCGCCGCCCATACCGCCCATGCCACCCATCCCAGGAAAGCCACCGTCAAAGCCAGGCAAACCCATTTTGCCCTGACCCATTTGCTGCATCAGGCCGCGCATCCGCTGAAAGTCGGTCACCAGTTTACTGATGTCCTTTTCGTTGTAGCCCGCACCCCTAGCTACCCGGCGGCGGCGACTGGGCGAGCCCGCGAGTACGTCAGGATTCTTCCGCTCTTCCATGGTCATAGAGCTGATCATGGCCTCGCAGCGCTTCAGCTGCTGCTCGCCTTGCTGTAGCTGGTCAGAGGAGAGCTTATTGCCCATACCTGGGATCATCTTCATGATTCCCGCAAGCGAACCCATATTTTTCATCAAGCGAGTCTGCTTCAAGAAATCGTTGAAGTCAAACTGGGCACTCAGAATCTTTTCTTGTAGCTTTTCAGCATCGGCAATGTCTACTTCTTCCTGGGCTTTCTCTACCAGGGTCAGCACGTCACCCATACCCAAAATTCGCGATGCCATTCGGTCTGGATAGAATGGCTGCAGGGCTTCTACCTTTTCACCCACACCGATGAATTTGATCGGCTGCCCTGAAATGCGCCGCACCGAAAGGGCCGCGCCACCGCGCGAATCACCATCCATCTTGGTCAGAATCGCACCGGTAATTCCAATTTCTTCGTGGAAGGTTCGGGTAAGCGTAGCGGCCTCTTGACCGGTCATTGCGTCTACTACTAGCAGCACTTCGTCAGGCTTGGCGACTTCTTTGACTTGGGCCAGCTCGGCCATCATGTCTGTGTCAATTTGCAGTCGGCCCGCCGTATCAATAATTACGGTGTCGATACCGTCTTCTTTCGCCTTCGCCAGGCCCTGGCGAGCAATTTCTACCGGGTTTGCGTCCGAGCCAATTTCAAATACAGGGACGTTGATCTGCTTACCTAGGGTCAGCAGCTGATCAATAGCAGCTGGTCTGTAAACGTCTGTAGCGACGAGTAGCGCAGAGCGATCCTGCTTCCTTAAATGCAGCGCTAGCTTTGCAGTTGCGGTGGTTTTACCCGTACCCTGCAAACCTGCCATGAGTACGACGGTGGGCTTATCTTCGCTATTGGCTAGCGGTATGTTGGTTTCGCCCATCGTGTCGACCAGTTCGTCGTACACGATTTTGATAAACTGCTGGTCGGGGCGAACGCCCGATACCACATCTGCACCCTGGGCTTTTTCCTTAACGTCGGCGACGAAGCCTTTGACCACATCCAGGTTAGCGTCGGCCTCTAGTAGCGCCCGTCGCACTTCTTTGAGCGCTTCGGTAATATTTGCCTCCGAGATTTTGTCCTGGCCGCGCAGCTTTTTCCAGGCGGATTCAAATTGTTCTGAGAGGGCTTCAAACATAAGACGGGGTCGATGAATAGCTAAGCGAACTAGTGCTTCTATTCTAAAGGGTCAAGTTCAAAATGCTGACTTCGGCTACGCCCAGTCACCAGACTTTGGCTATGCTCGGCCACCAGAGACAGACGTCTGATAAGCTACCTGTGATCTAAAAGTCCAGAGTGCTAGAAGTCTGACGAAGCGAAAAGCTCCCAACAATAGAACGTTAGTGCTCAGTGCGGATGAGGCTGAGCTATATGCTGCTGAACTACTGAGACTAAGCGAACAGCAGTCTGTAGAAGCGATTTTAGATAGTACGATTCATCAGAATGTGTTTGAAGCGCTGCCTCATTTGCCCGATGGCTTTGTTGATTTGCTCGTGGTCGATCCGCCCTACAACCGCAAAAAGGAATTTAACGGGGTCACATTCAAAGCCAGATCGCCTCAGGCCTATGTCGATTGGCTAGAAACGTGGATTTCTGTGCTGCCGCGATTGCTAAAGCCAAATGCCTCTATATATATGTGCTGCGACTGGCAGTCGTCGAATGCGATTTATCACGTATTTTCTAAGTACTTTCAGGTACGTAATCGAATCACCTGGGAGCGCGAAAAGGGGCGAGGGGCGAAGCGGAATTGGAAAAATGCTTCAGAAGATATTTGGTTTGGTACGGTCGGTGATGACTATACATTTAACGTAGAGGCGGTGAAATTGCAGCGGCGGGTGCGGGCACCGTATCGAGATCGCACCGGAAACCCTAAGGACTGGCAGCAAACCGAGCAAGGCAACTTCCGCGCCACCCACCCTGCAAACCTGTGGACCGACATCTCCGTCCCCTTCTGGTCCATGCCAGAAAATACGGAGCATCCTACACAAAAACCTGAAAAGCTAATTGCCAAGATGATTCTGGCGAGTTCTAATCCTGGTGATGTCGTATTTGATCCCTTTTTGGGTTCAGGAACAACGTCGGTAGTTGCAAAAAAGTTAGGCCGTCGTTATGTAGGGATTGAGCAAGAGCAGCACTATTGCTGTCTGACTCAAAAGCGTCTTGATATTGCAGATCGAGACGCCTCTATTCAGGGATACACCGACGGCTACTTTTGGGAGCGCAACACACCAAAGCAAGAGCGCACAGGAAAAGAGCAGCGTGGCACAATCAGAGATAGAGTAAAGAGAAAGAAAGAAAGGGATAACTGATGTCTAATGCTATCCAAGACATATACGCGCAAGTGGTATCCCCCCTATCGCCTACCGAACGCTTGCAGTTAGCGACTCTGATTCTAAACGACTTAGTTCAGCAAAAGGCTACTGCAATTGATGATAGCGACACTTGGACAGAGCAGGATCAGATAGACGTGGTTGCTTTTTCGATGCAGTATGCAGAAAATGCTTTCTCTGAAGATGAGGCGCTAATTACGTGAAACTCAAGTCAGGTAATGTAGTCCTAGTCGATTTCCCTGGTGTTTCAGGCGTCAAGCGTCGACCAGCAGTCGTTTTATCCTCGGAAACATATCATGCAATTCGCCCTGATGTGATTCTGGGATTGATAACCTCTCAGAGAGGAATGTGAATTTTGAGGTTACGAGCCGAAGCCTTTCCCTTTTTTCTTCTTGGTTTTCTTTTTTGGAGAGCTCAATGCCTTTGCCTCTTGAAGGGGTGATTTCTTTTTCTTCTGCTTGGCTCCTCCGACAGGGGATGGCGTCGAGATTGCGGGTTCTTCTTCAAATAAGTCACTAAACACATCTGTGTCCTCATCGTCTAGCAGGAATAGTGCCTCTTTAAGTTCTTCGAGGACGGGCGCAAAATCTGTTGGGTCTCCAGGCGTTTCGCTTAGGGGTGTGGATGAAGCGAGCGATCGCACAAACGCTTCTTTCTGTGTCTCAAATGCTTCTGCCGATATACCAAACGGCTTCCCCCAACCGTGCACAAAGCTCAGCACCCACCGATATTCACCAAACGCATCTAAAAATACTGCCTGCCGCCGTTCGATAGTCTCCATCGCCACCTTATGCAATGGCGTTTCGATGATCCCGATGGACTTTAGCATGTCGTAAAAGTGGGGCAGCCCCCAGAGTGCGATCGCTTCCGGATATCGATTCAACTCAAAAAAGGCATCCCTTGCCTCTGTGAGCAGGCGATCTAGCCGGGCATCCGCCAGGCTGAAAAATGTCGCTGCATCCTTACAAATTCCTGGGTGCAGCTCCCCTTCCATAAACATCACAATAATCGGACGCCAAATGGACTGACTACAGACAAAGCTCAGCTGATGATGCTCAGCCATATGTACATAAAAGCGATAGCTCAGCTGCAACAGAAAGTCATGCCAGGTATCCTTCGTTGCTGTTCGCTGCTTCTTGGCACTCTTTTTTCGAGTCACTGCTTCTTCGGCGTTAGGAGCGCTCAGCGGTTCGCCAGATAGCCCACTGGCTATTTTTTGAATATGGGCGTCAGGCACTTCCATGTCATAGGTTTTTACCTGCGTTTGCCAGTCTTTCCAGCTAACGCGCTCACCTTGCTTGAGCTGATGGTAAAAGCGTTCTAGCAGATCGACAGAGAAGAGAACTGCGCATTCAGTTTCCGCGTTACCGATGAGAGAGGGGGCGTTTTTGATCGGTTCGTAAGCGGCTTTGCAGAGGGTGAGGGCATGCGATCGCAAGTCATAGCAGCACAGCGTATCTAGCACGCTGCGCAGCATATCGACACTCTCCACCGGATACCGGCCATAGAGCGCCAGCCACTCCTCCAAATCCAGCGTTGGCATTTGCTCAAAAGGATTACCCTGAACCTCGCTCAGCGCAGCCAGTTCAGTATTCATCGAATCGAGATAGTGAAACTCCTTTTCGAATAGGTCCGGCTGATGCCGCTTGAGCGATTCGGTCAGCTCAATGATGGCCTTTACCTGATTGTTTGCCTCCAAAAGTCCCAGCACATCTAGCAAAATATCGCCGAGCTCAAAATCTACGGCCAGCTCGAATGGAATCGGCTCAGCCACCAAATCCCTGACCGCTTCGTATTTTGCTAGCGGTGAAGCTTCCAGGAAGGCTTCGTACCACTCGTCAAAGTTATCGACAAAAGAGATTTTCTTTAGCATTGAGTCCTGGCCTCCATTGATGAACAGTCAAAAGCGCAATTTGGATCAGCAAAGACATAGTACATAGTTATTAAAAAAGGTCACAATAACGGCGAACTGAGTCGTCATTTGCAAAAATGCTGAGAACATCCAATTTCTTTTCGAGGTTATCAGCATCGTATCCAATCACTATGGAAAAGTTAAAAACGATTGAGCTGAAGTTTTTGCTGAAGTTACTAGAGAAGAAAGCACATCGGGGGCACATTTCGGAGCTAAAGCCGAATTGTAAAACGTCTGCGGCGAAGTGCGATCGCCTCTGCCGCACCCTGGCTGAACAGGGCCTGGTAGACTACGACACCGAAATCTTTCGCTTTACCCTCACACCACCCGGCAGAGTACTGCTGACGCTGCAAACCACTAGCTTGCCAGTTACCCCAGACGAGCTAAAGCTGCTGAAAGCCTGCAAAGGCTCTATGACGCTAGAAAAACTAGGTAATTGTGTTCCGCCTGGCTACGGTCAGCAGTTGGTCCGCAACTTAGTGAACCGCAAACTGCTGAAGGTTACTAGGCAACAAATTACAGAAGTATGGCTGACAGAGGCAGGGAAGCAGTTTTCATATGTTGCTGAGGAAGGCAGTGCTTTCGCGAAGAAATCTAAGCGCTCTGTGGTTCTACCGGCAAAGCTTTAAGCAATCCACACAAAACCTGTACGTAACCCTGATAAGAAAACGTAAAAATAACGTTTAACCCCATCAAGTGTGATTAAACTGTTGGGGTCTTTTGAATGTTTGAAGCAGGTTAGGGCGCGTATGGCGAGCTTGAAAACGATTGAGCTAAAGTTTGTATTGAAATTACTGGGTTTTGAAAACTACCGCAGCAAAATTTCAGCTATCAGACTGAATAAGGCGACTAAAGCTTCTGATCGCGATAAAATTTGCCAGGCACTCACTTCAAAAGGCTACGTAGAGTACGACAGCAACATTACCAAGTTTAAAATCGCGCCGCCTGGTAAATCCTTACTGTCGCTAGATACCGATAGCTTGCCAGTAACCTCAACAGAAATGGAAGCGCTGAAAGCTTGTAAGGGAACGATGACGCCTGGAAAGCTGACAAAGGTGCCTGCGGATGAACGGCAGCATATTATCCGCAACCTGGACGAGCGCGGTATGTTGAAAATTACAGATACAGCGATTACAGAAGTTCGGCTGAGTACCCAAGGCAAGCAGTTTCTGGCAGATGAATACGAACCAGAAGGCAATTCTCCCGCTGTCACCGAAACGATGCTAGGCCACTACGTTAAATTCCTGCGCGAAAATGTAGGCCGCTCTGGACGCCGGTCTTTGCCTACTAGCCAGCCTCAAGCTCAGCAGCCACTCAGCCAGCCGGGTAGGCAGCCGGGCAGCGCTATGCCAATCGGCTCACAAACAAAGCCAGATAAGCAAGCCGTTTTGCAACAGATAAAACAGCTCGATCAGCAGGTCGGTAGTAAAAATTACTTACCTATCTATCACTTGCGAGAGAAACTACAGCCGCCCTTAGCCAGACCCGAGCTAGACAGTATTTTGTACGCACTACAGCGGGAAGGGCGGATTGATCTCGACAGCCTGCACGACCAGGGGAAGTATTCTCAAGACCAGGTGAGCGCAGGAATTCGTCAAGACAACGGCGGCTATCTATTCTTTATTACCGTTCAGTAGCGATTGGACTAAACGGGACTCCTGGCAAAAAGGCAATTACAACACAGAGAATTTCAGCGTGGCATCTTTAGAGCAGCTAATCAAAATCAATCTGAATCCGTTCGATCCAACTACTTTCAAACCCGGTAACTTTTGGAAAGAGACCCAGGATCAATCTTTGGAAGTCACTTCCATTCACGAGCATGTGGTAGATAGCGTAGAGGTTGCCCTGGCTCAGGTCGCTCACGATCGCAAAACCAGAAGTCTGATGCTGTTGGGCGATTCGGGTTCTGGCAAAAGTCACCTTTTAGGCCGCATCAAAAGACGACTCAATTCTCAGGCGTGTTTTGCCTACATTGGTCCCTGGTCAGACAGTCAGTTCATCTGGCGTCATGTGCTGCGGCAAACGGTAGATAGCCTGATGGCGGTGCCAGAAGGGCAAAGTGAGTCTCAGCTGATGCGCTGGCTCAAAGGGCTAGATTTTTTCAAGCGCGGTGGCATTGCCAAACGTTTGATCGGAGAACGCGGCGTATTCATCCGCGACATGCGAGCGAGTTTCCCGACGGCTTACCAGGGCAAAGAATTCTTCAGTGTGATCTATGCCTTGCTGGATCCCGACCTTCAGCTGATCGCGACTGACTGGCTGCGAGGTGAAGATCTTGATGATGAAGATCTTCACCTTTTGAAGGTAAGAAACTCAATCGATTCTGAAGACGCGGCGCAGAAAATGATGAGTAACCTGGGCTGGCTGGCTGACTCTACTCAGCCAGTGGTGCTGTGTTTCGACAATTTGGATAATGTGCCCGATATGCCTAACGGTCAGACGGGGCTGAAGGCAATGTTCAATGTGAATACGATGATTCACAATGAGAAGCTGAAGAACTTTTTGGTGGTGATTAGCCTGATTACGAGTAACTGGAAAGCCAATGAGCAGGCGATTGAATATGCCAACTTGGCCCGTGTCGATCAGCAGATAACGCTGCCAAAAATTACCACTGAGCAGGCGATCGCACTCTGGACCTCCCGCCTGGCCCCTCTACACAGCAAAGCCACTCCTAAACCTGCCTCACCCATTGCACCATTGACCAGAGAATGGCTGGACTTTAAATATCCTGGTGGCAAGCTGCTGCCTCGGTTGGCGTTAATGTCAGCAGAGCAGCTGATTCGAGACTTCAAGAAGACGGGTAAGCTGCCGGAAATTCCTGATCAGACAATCGTTGATGACGGGACGGGTGAGATTTTGCCTGAGCCCATTACGCCTACTTCAGATGAGAGCGATCGCGCCAGCTTTGAGCTCATGTGGCAAAAGGAATTTAAAGAAACCGGCAGTCAACTGCACCGAATTTCACAGTTCTCTTCTCCCGAACTGATTCGACGGCTACAAGAAGCGCTAGAAGCTTTGGATATTTCGAACGTTCAACACGCGATTTTGTCGAATACAAAATATTCCAGCTATTCCCTTGGCTATGAGCAGTCGGACAGAACCTGTGTTGTATGGACAGAAGACGGCAACTTGACCTCCTTTTGTAATGTGATGAAGGCTTGCAAGAAGGTCAAAGATGCAGGAGGACGTGATCGCATTTACCTGATCCGCAAAGAAAAGCTAGGAACACCTAAAAACAGAGGCTATCAGATCTGGCAAGAGATTTTTGCGGATGCAAAGCACAAGCATCTGAAGCCAGATCTGGTTTCGGTACAGTATTTGGAAACTTATCACCGGCTTGTGAATGCAGCCGCAGGGGGAGAACTGGTGATTGGTGCCAAGACACCGCATGTAAAAGACCTACAGGGGTTCGTGCGAGAAAGCGGCGTTTTATCTAACTGTAGTTTGTTGAAACAGCTCAGCGTTGTTCCCTCCGCTGAAGGTGATGACGTCGGTCCGCCGGTTATAACACCTGATCCTGACAGAGAGACTGGCACACCACCAGGCCCTTCGGCTGAAGAGCTTGCCGTGGCTGAGCGCTACATTCTCAACATCATGACGACTCAGTCCTTAGTAGGAATGCAGGTGCTGGTAGAAAACACTCAAGAACAGGTGCCTACGATGGATTCGGATACCGTTGTTGGCGTTATTCATTCACTGAGTGCCGCCCAAAGAGTGCAGATTCTAGACCCAAATGCCAGGTTAGAAAATCAGATTCTGTGTCACGTTCCTGCCTAGTTTTTTCATGCTTTTTAGCCAATGAGTTCTGATTTGTCATCGCCGCGATCGCTCCCAAATTCTCTCAGCGTCACAAAAGTGCGCCTGGCCTTTGAGTGTCCCAGACTGATGTATCTGGGGCACCACGAAGGCGGAATGACGATGTTTCGGGCATCGAATCCATCGGGAGGGGGTGGTGTTGGCAAGGCCTTTCACAAGCTGTGCGACGACTGTGTAGATCGTATTTGTACGGATGAGGCGATCACATCACTCCTCACGCCCCCCGCCGACCAACTCGACCCGGACACCCTCGCCCAACAAATTCAGCAGCATCTCTATCGCACCGTTTTCTTTCCACTCGTCCAATCCACCATCACAAAAAGCCCCAACAAAATCGCCGGTCTCAATCAGCTGTGGGAAGGCATCACAGGACTGATTCGTCGCTGGGCACATTTACTTGTCAGCAATCGTAGGCTGTGTGAACCCAAAGAAGTCATTCGCAAAACATTTTTAGCGCAGGAACTCTCCGTCAAGTACGAGTTCGACTTACCCAGCGGCGAACGTCAGCTAGTCCGTGGGCGCTTCGATAGCCTCGTCTACGACTTTGCCGCGCAACGTCTTTGCGTCGTAGAGTACAAGACTTATCAAGCCACCGATCCTACCGCGCAGCTGGCGCAAGTAGCTCTCTACAGCTACATGCTCAAACAAAAGCTACAGGTCAATATCAACTCAGCCGTCTACAGCGTCCTGCCGGACTGGCACGGAGTTGAGTATTCCTGGGATCAGTTAGAAGACTCTCTCCATCAGCTGATTCCCCCAAAACTACAGCAGATTCGCACCTGGCTTTCTTGGCAGCCGCCTAATTCCAATCCACCGCCGATGACGGTACATCCTGAGCTATGTTCTGTCTGCCCTCAGCGGACCAAATGTCTCACTTATTTTGACGTTGCATTTTCCGAGACGGCAACACCGCTGCCCGACGAGCCGCAGCCGACTTCCCTCCCAACGATGGACATCCCTCCCCTGTTAACAGGATCTGTAGAGGAGGGCTTTACGATTGATGCTTCTGCTCCTGTGAAGGTTGAGCTGTTGCAGGTCGCGGCGTTGCAGGTCGACTCACTTCTAGTAGATTCAATTCAGTCTCCGTCTTCCGATAAGCCACCTGCCGCAACCAAGTCTTCTCGCAAGCCAGCGAAAGCATCGCCTCCTAAAAATGCTGTACCTTCGGTTTCGGTTTCATCCGATAGCCCATCTGCTGAGAATACTGCTAAGCAGCTCATCGAAGTTTTGCAAGCCTTCAATGTAGGCGTCGATTATGCAGGTGTAGCGCTTGGGCCTGCTTTTATGAGGGTAAAGCTCAAGCCTCATCTAGGCGTTCGAGTGAGTTCTGTGCTGAGATTTGAAGATGACATTAGAGTGCATCTAGCGCTGGATAAGACGCCTCTGATGGCTCCGCAGGCGGGCTACATCAGTGTTGATTTACCACGCCCTGACCGCCAGACAGCTTATTTCAAAGATTACTTCAAACAGACTGAACGCAATAGCCCGATTGCTCAGGTCGCGATTGGAGTCGATCTTGATGGTCAGCTGGTAGAAGCGGACTTGTCGGATGCAAATACCTGTCACTTTTTGGTGGGTGGGACGACGGGGAGTGGCAAGAGTGAGTTTTTGCGATCGCTCCTTCTCAGCCTTCTGGTCCGCCACGATCCCAGTCATCTACAAATTGCCCTAGTCGATCCTAAGCGAGTGACCTTTCCTGAATTTGAAACCATGGATTGGCTGTATGAGCCGATTGTGAAAACAGGCGAAGATGCGATCGCACTCATGGAACGCCTCGTCTACGAAATGGAAGAACGCTACCAACGGTTCGAGAATAAACGCTGCTCCAATCTCTCCGCCTACAATCAAAAGAACAAACAGCAGCCCTTTCCTCGTATCGTTTGCATCTTCGACGAGTATGCAGACTTTATGTCCGAAAAGGAGATCGCTAAAGCCCTGGAGCAAAGCATCAAACGCCTGGGTGCCAAAGCACGCGCGGTGGGTATTCATCTCATTATTGCGACTCAACGGCCAGAGGCAAGTGTGGTTACGCCCCTTATCCGCTCTAATTTGCCAGGACGTGTGGCTTTGCGTACCGCCAGCGCTGGCGATTCTTCAATTATCTTAGGCTCCAAACAAGATGCCGCTGTGAATTTATTAGGCAAGGGAGACCTTTTTTATTCAGAGGGTGGCCCGCTCCAACGGCTCCAAAGCTTGTTCGCGCCCGTCGAAACCGTCACTGAATTGGTTAATCGGTAGCACCCTCACAGCCAAGAGACTGTTGTGAAGATAGTTGACGCAAAATCTGTCTGTTAGTAAGTAATGTTACCGGGATCACTAGAAATCCTACTGATAGCAACATAAATCAGCGCCACTTATTACAATTTCTGTAAACTGGCCTATCAATTACGAGCGCAAATGACTAATTCGTGGATAATGAATTCAACGAGTTCCTGATCGTTACTGACAGCGTTTAACCCTCATTGGGTGGCGCTCACAAGCTGAGCCATAAAAATATTTTGCTTCGCTTCTGGCACGGCACACCTTTTTATGGCCTCAATATTCAACTTCGCTCAATAGCTTAACTGTCACACTGCTTTTAATAAAGCCCCTGTGAAGAAATGGCGTGTAACATCAAGGTTAGAAAAAGGCGTTGCTACGAATAGAGCAATTTCCTTGACTGAGTTCTCCCTGACGATGAGCGGAATATATCTAAAGCAAGCTGTAGCTCATTCTTTGGAGTCATACAGTTTGCGGCTGGCTTAACTTTTAATGGAATACAAAGAGGGTTGGAGTTAGGTGATTCACTAACCTGCTGCGGCCATTCAATATACAAACTTCCAAAAAGACCTTCAGAAGACAAGACTCGACAATTTAATAAGAGAAAGTGGGGAAGAGGAAATGAGGAATGCAAAAATCAATCGACTAACGTGGTTAGGCTTAACGATTGCTGGTGCGGCGCTAATTGCAGGCTGTCCTGGTAATGTCAAGGGCGGTTTGTTTCGGGTTGGTAGCGATCGCACCCCCGAGCAAACACCCGGCGCAGCGATCGCTCAAACCGTCACTGGCGACGCCATCGAATTTGAAGTGTGTGCGGCAGTTGACAGCTGGCAGAGACCCAGCGAAGCAGACCAGGCAAAGCAGCTAGGCGAAGATGCTCGCTATGGCCAGGCCTTAGAAAGCGACAGTGCGCTGAAGCGAGCATCCGAACAGTTCTGGAGCCACGATGTGGTCAGCTTTACCACCTATGGCCTGAGTGCCCGCATGGAACCCGTTACGCTTGCAGGCGTATGGACGGTAGCCGACGAGCTATGGGATTGCTATGAGCCCGAAACTACCGTTGCCATTAATGATGGCGACATTGCAGAGACCTGGCTGCTCAACCAGCAGGTGACCAGTGTGCAGTGGGAAGGCGATCGCTACATCATGACCGTTGCACCCGCACCCGCTGGCATGCAAGTCGTCCAGTTCAACCGAGTAGATGAGCTAGCCGCCCTGCCACTCGAAGTTGTCACAGAATCTGGCAGCGCTGTCGAAGTTGTGTCCGGTGACTGGCAGGCAGAAGCCGTCAGTAACTAGCAGAATTTAGACAGTTACGAGCCCATATTGCGCTTAAGTTCTTCCAGCTCTTGCTCAGCTTCCCAGCGGCGGAAGCTTTCATCGAGGGGATCAACTGCCTGGCTAGTGCTGTAAGTTGTTTTGTTCCAGCCAGCAGTACCCCAATCTGTTGTCGCCGTAGCAGCTTGCCTTTGTGACGCTGACGCTGCGGCCTGCGCAATTTTATTTTTGACTTCTTCGCGCTTGGCTCTCACGCGCTGACGCAATTCTTTGGTCTGCTCAATGCGGTCTTTTACACTCTTCATCTGACCCCAAAGGTGATTTCCCTGCCGCAGTAGGGCAGCTTCTCTCTCTTGGGCCGGACCTACCAAATCTTGACGACCTGCAGCTTTAGCCTTCTCTACCCGGCCATGCCACTGCTGAATATCTTTAGCAGTTTCTAAAATACTGTTCTCTAATTCCTTTTCCCGGCGCTTTAAATCACCCAGTAAGCGAATCGAATCTTCTTCCTGTCCTCGAAGCTGATCTTCTAGCGCGCGCAGCTCCAGGTGAGGATTGGCTCGCAAAAATTCGTCCAGCCGCGTTTCTAAAAAGCGGCTGAGATCGTCAAATAAGCTCATGGCATCAGGGGGAAGAACAAAGAATTAGAATCTTTGTCCAATATAGACTGATCGCACTTCACCGTCGCGGCGAATGACCACATCCTGACCGTTAACGCTCACTAGGCTCCACTCGGAGGTGCCAATGCGATCGCCCACATAAGCCCGTTGCGACGTACCATCCACATCAAATAGCGCCGCAGAACGACTCCCTAAATTCAACACGCCCACCAGCACCTGCTCTGAATAAGGTGTGGTGTCGGTCAGTCCTGTGACGGCACTATTTGTCGGAGCAGCAGCGGTGGTCACCGCAGGCGTCGGTAGTGCATTCCCAACAGATACGATGGGCACTGATGCAGCAGCCTCAGCCGGTGCCCCCGGTGGGATTGCAGCGGCTGCCGCGACAGGCGCTGGGACAGGTACAGTGGGTCTGGCAGCAGGCGCAGGCACAGCAACCGAAGGCACAGGCGCAGCAGACGGCGCAACCGCAGTCTGTGTGGGTTTGTTATTTTCGTATACGGGGACGAAAACACGCTCTATCACGCTCGGTGCAGCAGTAGGCGCACCCGGCAAGTTAGGCAATGCACCAACAGCAGGTGCTGCGTTCACGTTTGGCACAGTGGTTGGCACCGCACCCGCTGGCGCTGCGACCGGAATCACCGCTGATAGCTGACTGGCCTGTAATTGATTGGCACTAATCGTCGCCAGGGACTTTTGCAAATACGCTAAGAAGTCTTCTTCCGAATTGGGCAGCTCGGCAGCTGACGCTTCGGTATTGAATGATAGGAGCGCACCCCCGCCCGGACCGCTGTTACCCAGCGCCCAAAGACCAAGGGTACTGGCCACGGAAATTCCTGCCGCGCCCATCAGCAAAAACGGCAGAGATACGCCCTGCTGTGAGGACTTAGGCTCGAAAATAGTCTGCGGTGGACGCGGCGAAAGATCGCTCAGGGGAAACTGGCTCGGGGCCTGTGGGTAAAGCGTTGCAGACGACTGGGACGACATGGGCTGAACGTCAACAGTGGTCGTACCGGCACCAGGCGTCTGGATGACAGCAGAGCGAAAGTTACCGGATTGGGCAGCGCTTGCATGGAAGGATGTAACGGGTCGACCACCGTTGCGATAGGCCGCGCTTTGTCTGGGTGCAGAGTAGCTGGGTGCAGAGTGCGTGGGTGCAGAAACAGGTGCAGAATATTGAGCACTGCTTGCAGCCATCGTTGCACGGTAAATGTCTGCGGCACTTGTGGGGACAAAATTAGACGGCAGCTGTACGGTTCTGGTGCCGGTGGCGGGCTGGTGGCGGGCGGGCTTCTGCTTGTTGACGAAGGTCATGCAGGTGCTCAGGTCACCTTCTAAGATGCGATCTACATCGTTAAACAAGTCATCCATCAGACCATCGCTGTAGGTCTCTGTCAGCCGCCTGTTAGCAGGGACAGGTGGCGGCGTACGAAAAGAAATAGTTTGAGTGACGGGACGGCTGTTCGAGGTCATGATGTCAGCGTGTGGTAAAGCGGGATTGTTAAGGCGTTGCGTCAGGTGAGGGCAACGAGCGTGCGTAGTGAGTAAGCTCGTTGAACGTCCCTATAAAACAGTGTCTGGAAGTCGGAAGAATTGTACCCTAATACCGCAAATGGTAGCTGTGACTAGGCTCATGTCGGTTGATGATAACTAGATGATGGTGGTATGAGGTCTGAAGCTTCAGTATCAAGTTTCAGTAAAGCCCCGATACGGTAATGTTGCCCCGCTGACAGATAAACCTATCAATTTTCAGTGTTTGTGCTTCAGTACGTCTATGATGCTTTGTCTACCTGCGTATTGGTATCATTGGCCCAAGCTTCTCACAGACATGCCTGGAGAAAAATGACGGACGGTTTTCAGCTCTCTTTCGATACGCTTACCTCAGTATTATCCGCACGCTTCCGGGGAGTGTTCGTCAACGCTTCCAAGCCTGACATCATCGGTATTACCACGGATACTCGGACTGTCAATCCAGGCGATGTGTTTGTCGCCCTCGCAGGTGAGACATTCGATGGACATCGTTTTGCAGAAGCGGCCATTGAGAAAGGCGCGATCGCTGCCATCGTCAAAAAAGGCGCTATCCCCACCACAGAAACGTTTCCAAGACTAGAAGTAGACGACACCCTAGTTGCCTATCAAACGCTAGGCCGCTGGTGGCGACGGCAAAAGGGCCTTCCAGTCGTTGCGATCACAGGCTCAGTGGGTAAAACGACGACCAAGGAACTCGTCGCCGGAGCACTATCTGAATTTGGGCCTGTCCTCAAAACTCAGGCCAACTACAACAACGAGATCGGCGTCCCCAAGACGCTACTGGGCCTGACTAGCGAACATGACTACGCTGTTGTAGAAATGGGAATGCGCGGGCTAGAAGAGATTGCCCTACTCTCGCAAATCGCTGAACCGACGGTCGGCCTGATTACCAATGTAGGGACGGCCCATATTGGTCGGCTAGGGTCTAGAGAAGCGATCGCCCAGGCAAAGTGCGAGCTACTCAGAGACATGCCCGCTAATAGCACCGCCGTGCTCAATCACGACAATCCTTTACTGATTGCCACAGCGGCTAAAGTTTGGAGCGGCAAGCAAATTACCTACGGCTTGGAAGGTGGCGACGTGCAGGGCCGCATTGTGAATGATGCCATTGAGGTGGACGGCGTGAGAATTCCGATGCCGTTGCCAGGACAGCACAACGCGCTGAATTTGCTGGGTGCGATCGCCACCCTCCAAGCCTTAAATCTGGATTGGAAACAGCTCGCTTCTGGCTTCACCATCTCCATGCCGTCAGGCCGCTCCCAAATCCACAAGCTCCCAGGCGACATACAGCTGCTAGATGAAACCTACAACGCCGGTGCTGAAGCCATGCTTGCGGCCCTACAGCTGCTGACAGACCAGCCCGGAGATCGTCATATTGCAGTTCTTGGCACTATGAAGGAGCTCGGCGCGCAGTCCGTCCCCTTGCACCGTCAAATTGGCCAAAAGGTGACAGCGCTAGGGTTAGATCAGCTGCTGATTTTGGCCGACCCTGATGAGGCTAACGCAATGGCCGATGGTGCAGGCACAACGCCCAGTCGGCAGTTTGCAAACCATGACGAGCTGAGCGCCTATATAAAAGAGGAAATGAGGGCGGGCGATCGCATTCTTTTTAAAGCATCCCGCTCCGTCGAAATGGACAAAGTCGTTCGTCAGCTGCTGAAAGATTTCATGGTTACGACGTAGCCCCATATCCTAAGATTGGAATATGGTTTTAGCACTATCCAGCGAACAACTAGCCGCTATATCTGTCCACGCCGAACGGGTCTACCCCGAGGAGTGCTGTGGCTTGCTGGTAGGAAAAATTCATACTCAAGAAACCGAACAGACCAAGCAGCTCACCCGGCTTGTACCGCTAGATAATGAATGGACACTAGAGGTTTTACCGACAGCAGCGTTGGCGCAGCCTTCCCGTGGGAGCATCGCAGAACAATCTGTGACAAAATCCCGACGCTACTGGATAAATCCGAAAGACATGCTGCGCGTACAGAAGCAAGCCAGAGAAGACGGCCTCGATATCATCGGCATTTATCATTCGCATCCAGACCATGTAGCAGTGCCTAGTGAATGCGATCGCGCTCTTGCCTGGCCCATTTACGCCTACGTCATTGTGTCTGTTTGTGAGGGCAAAGCTGTCGATGTTCAGAACTGGACGCTAGACTCAGACCATCAGTTTCAGCCAGAACCCCTCAAAGTTTCTCCCTCATCAGCGAAAGATCGAATGCCGGTCTCGGCTTAATCCTTCGCCTGTTCTCTTTACTCAGCACCGCCACTGCCGTCAGTGGTATGGCCTATCCACATCTAGCATATTCACCTTCAAAGGCGAGACAGCCTCTCAGCCATTTATCCTTTTCCAAACATCATGCTGAATCCCAACTTGGATGACATCCAGCTGACCAAACACGAGTACGAACGCTACTCGCGCCACCTCATCCTGCCCGAGGTCGGCCTCGAAGGTCAAAAGAAACTCAAAGCCGCCAGCGTTTGCTGTGTCGGCACCGGCGGGCTCGGGTCTCCGTTACTCCTATATTTAGCCGCAGCGGGCATCGGTCGCATCGGCATCGTCGACTTTGACGTGGTCGATCACTCCAACCTGCAACGCCAGGTCATTCACGGCACCTCCTGGGTCGGCAAACCCAAAATCGAGTCCGCCAAAAACCGTATCCTCGAAATCAATCCCTACTGCCAGGTAGATCTGCACGAGGTGCGCCTGTCCTCTGACAATGCGCTAGACATTTTCGAGCCCTACGACCTGGTCGTGGACGGCACTGATAACTTCCCCACCCGCTACCTGGTTAACGACGCCTGCGTCCTGCTGGACAAACCCAATGTCTACGGCTCTATCTATCGTTTCGAGGGCCAGGCCACCGTATTCAACTACGAAGACGGTCCCAACTACCGCGACCTCTATCCAGAGCCACCCCCACCGGGCCTGGTTCCTTCGTGCGCAGAAGGCGGCGTACTGGGCATTTTGCCTGGCATGATTGGCGTCATTCAGGCCACCGAAACCATCAAAATTATCCTCGGGAAGGGCAAAACGCTCAGCGGACGCCTGCTGGTATACAACTCTTTAGACATGAGCTTCAGAGAATTGAAACTACGCAAACCGCCCGAAGAGCACCGTGCCAAAATTACAGAACTGATTGACTACGAGCAGTTCTGTGGCATTCCTCAGGCCGCAGAAGAAGAAGCGAAAAAGGCTAAAAACATGAACGAAATGTCTGTTACCGAGCTGAAGGAACTGATCGACAGCGGCAAGGACGATTTCTTCTTGTTGGATGTTCGCAATCCTAACGAGTATGAGATTGCCAAAATTCCTGGTTCTACGCTGATTCCACTGGGAGAAATTGAGAATGGAGATGGCGTGCTAAAGCTAAAAGGCATGCTGAACGGGCACAAGCTAGTTGCCCACTGCAAAATGGGTGGCCGCTCTGCCAAGGCACTCACCATTCTTAAAGAAGCAGGCATTGAAGGTACCAATGTAAAAGGCGGCATTCTGGCATGGAGCCGAGAGATCGATTCATCAGTGCCCGAGTACTAACATAGATAGCCCGACAGTTTATCTCACAACCTTGGGGGCGTAGCAGTGCTATGCCCCTACTAATTTTTAAGGAACCTAACCATGAGCCTCAAAGATCGTATCTCGGACGAAATAAAAACTGCGATGAAAGCCAAAGATAAGCTGCGGCTAGAAACCGTGCGCGGTATTAAAAAAGTCATCCTCGAAAAAGAAAGCACCATTCGCGCTGATGGCCGTGAGGCCCTTACGGAAGAAGAGGAGCTTGCTGTCGTCATGCAGCTGGCCAAACAGCGCCGTGATTCTATCAAGCAATTTACCGATGCGGGCCGGGAAGACCTCGCCGACAAAGAAGCCAAGGAGCTAAAGATACTAGAAGAGTACTTACCGGCTCAGATGTCTGATGCGGAAGTAGAAGCCGCTGTAGAAGCGGTGATTGCACAAGTGGGTGCCAGCGGCCCTCGCGATATGGGCAAAGTGATGGGACCCGTCATGCAAAAGCTAAAAGGCAAGGCTGACGGAGGAAAGGTCCAGGCGCTGGTGAAGGCAAAGCTAATGGGCTAAGGGAACTTACCGAATCTTCATCTATATGAGGATTTCACGGTTCTAGCTTCCAAGGGGTAGCGATTAGATTGCAAGTATCAATTGCTACGTCACCTGCTCGGTTACCCATGAAAAAGCTTCTCTTCAGTGCTTGCCTTGCGGCCGCTGCTTCTCTGTCGTTTGTGACAGCTGCAACCGCACAGAACACAAACCAGACCGCAACTATCCAAGACGCGGATAATCTTAAGTCTAGCGACGCCGCACTGTTCAATCAGTTCAACGATTCCGTAAACACTGAGCGGCTCGCAATGGACGAGTACACACTTCCAGAGCTGTTTGCAGATTCACTAAAGTGGGACGGTCTTTCTGAGTCTATCGATGTGGTCTTTATCAATGAAGGCGCAGGCTACCGCAATCAGCTGCTGTTTTCGTTGAACGACGGCCCTCAAACAATGCTGTTTGACGATATAGCTTCTACCGAGAGCATCCTCAAAGAAACCCAAAGCAAGTTAGACCGTAAGGCTAACAAAATTGCACAAGTAGAAAGCGACATCGCGCAGCTAGAAACCACGATCCAAACGACTGAGCTAAGCGTTGAAGAGCGGGCAGCTGCAGAGTCAGACCTTAGTAAGAAACAGAAAGAGCTTACCAACCGCACAAATGCACTCGCTCTGGAGAAAACTCTGGGCGATAACGGTCTCGGCTCAATGAAGCTTGGAGATAGCAAAAGTTTGAGCGGCCTGTCTGGCGATGTCGGCATTGACTTCTTTATCAAGGCAGACGGTGCGCGCAGAGACGCAGGCAAGATTTATGGGGCCGATCCAGACGCCAATGCCGATGGCTTACAGCATCTGATTGCCCGAGAGTTTAAGCAGGGTAATGACAACTGGGTACTGCTTGGCTTTGAAGATCTCTACGGCGTTCACACATCTGAAGGCGGCTCTTCTGATCGCGACTTTAACGATGTTGTAATTGCGGTTCGAGGGGTGACGGGTCGCCGGGTAGATGAGCCGCAAGATGTCCCTGAGCCGATGACGATTGCTGGGCTGCTGTTGGTCGGTGGGCTAGGCCTAGGACAAGCGCGTCGCAAAGCAAGGTAGGAACCCACGACATAAGGGTCTAAAGGCCTTTTAGAAAAAAGTTAGGAATCGAGAGAGCTAAAAGAGACTGCCCCCGCTATTTTTGCCTGCCTTTGTGAAGGTATTGGCAGAGATAGCGGGGATTTTTTTGGTGTAGGCTCACTATCCACAAACGATTTGGGTGTGATATTCAGCATCGCTCATCAAATCCAGGGTGCTCTCTACTCGGTCTAAAAAAACTTTGCCGTTGATATGGTCGAATTCGTGCTGAATGATGCGGGCCACAAAGCCAGTAAATACTTTCTGCTGACGCTGGCCGTGGCGATCGCTATACCGAAGCTCTATTTCACGCGATCGCCTCACATTCCCTCGCATACCTGGCACACTCAGGCACCCCTCCCAGCCCATCTCTGTGTCATCCGAATAGCTTATAATCTGCGGATTGATCATTGCTGTTGGCTCCATCACAGGCGCATGCAAATAGCGCAGGTTGGGCCGAGAAGCCACAATGAATAGCTGAAGTTTCTTGTACACCTGTGGCGCAGCAATGCCAACGCCATTGGTTTTAATCGCGGTATGAATGAGATCATCAATCAGCTGCTGTACAGCTGGATCTTGAATATTGTCGACGGGTCGTGCGGGCGATCTCAATACCGAATTGCCCGGTTCCGCTATTTTGAGAATATTATTTACCATATTGAGTGATCTGTATTAATACGCTGACAGCTCACAAGTCACAAAAAACCAATGTGTTGCATTACATCACACCGTGATTGGGATCACAAGCGCGACTGCGGCTGCTCTATTATCCTCACTATCACCTGTTAGTAACCACCACAATTCAACGCTACTTCCCCAGGCAGTCGATGGAAAATCATACTGAACCCAGTTCTCAACAGACCGCCGAAACAGAGCATCTGAATAAAATTCGTTCCATCCTGTTTGGAGAGCAAATACAGCGTCAAGAACAGCGGTTTAACCAGTTAGAAACCCACATCAACCAGACTTTCGAATCAATGAATACGCAGTTTACACAGCAGATTGAGCGGTTAGAAAGGCAGCTTACGCAGCAGCTCCATGAGCTTTCACAACGTCTAGATCGTCAGTTGACGCAGGAGGCTGACACTCGAAAAGATGCCATAGAAACCGTTGAGCAAGCCATGAGAAATACCATTGAGCATCAGATTGAATCTACCAAAAACAGATTAGAACACCAGATTGAACAAGCCAACGCCGTGATGAGCGATCAAATCGAACAGCAAAAGTCAACAGATGAAGCAGAAAAAAGTCAACTTTCCGACCTATTTGGCGAAATTTCTAAACAACTGGGTAAAGCATCTCAGTAAAGCACTCCGGTAAATCACCGTCGTCAGGTGTATGTAGCTATCATACAAACATATATTGATGAATAGAATCATGCTGATGTAGCGTGATCATTTTCCGATAAGTCTATTACGACAACACCTACTGCCTCTGCTTGTACAAGCGCGCTCACCATGGGTGATTCTAAAATCAGCACAAATATGCCTGAGAGCCTCGATTCACAGTCCCATGATGCTGTGTCAAGCGAGCTGCAATCGCTGCGTGAGTTGATTTTAGGCGGTTCTCCAGACGAATTACTCCACCCGAAAGTCAGCGCAGAGTCCCTAAGTGAGCTACTGCCAGAAGCGATGACAAAAGCTCAGGAGCGTGGCCCCGAGCTGCTGCTAGCCACATTACCCACCGTAGAATCGGCCATTCAGTCCTCGGTCAAAGCAGACGAACATGTCCTAGCGGATGCTCTATTTCCAGTCATTGGCCCGGCGACTCGCCAGTCTATCGCTTCAGCCATTGGGAATTTGGTGCAGTCGCTTAACCAAACGCTAGAACATAGTCTGTCGCCTCAGAGCTTTATGTGGCGACTGGAAGCACGCAGAACCGGCAAGTCTTTTGCAGAAGTTGTGTTGATTCGTACGCTGGTGTACCAGGTCGAGCAGCTGTTTCTGATTCATAGGGAGACCGGACTGGTTATCCAGCATGTCGTTGCTGAGTCTGCGACGGCTAAGGACCCCGATTTGGTCTCAGCGATGCTCACGGCTATTCAGGACTTTATTCAAGATTCGTTCGATGTCAATAAAGAAGACGTCATAAATAGCTTAAAGCTGGGGGATTTTACGCTACTGGTAGAAGAAGGTCCTCAGGCAATTATCGCAGGCGTGGTGAGAGGAACACCGCCTAATGACCTCAGCGAACTTTTGCGATCGCAGCTGGAAAAAATTCACCTCCACTTCGACCAGGCCCTTCACAGCTTCGATGGGGATCAGGACGCTTTTACCAGCGTTACCCCTTACTTAGAAGACTGCTTTCAGTCTCAGTTCAAAGGGCGACAAGAGCGCAAAAAACGTCAGTACACACTCAACCCAACTATCAAGCGCCTGGGGAAGTACCTTGTAGGCATAGCACTGCTGGGTTTCGCGACTTGGGCTGGGCTGAACTGGTGGAGCAATCGTCAGTGGCACCAGTTTGTAAGCCAGGTACGCATGCAGCCCGGCCTAGTGGTCATTAGTGAGCACAAACAGCGAGGCAATTATTACCTACAGGGATTGCGTGATCCGCTAGCAGCGGACCCAGCACAGCTGTTACAGTCCGTTCAGCTCAATCCCCACAATGTAAACATGAGCTGGAGTAACTACCTATCGCTAGATTCAGCCTTTTTGAGTAAACGAACCCATGCCTTGTTTAGCCCACCCGAAACCGCGTCTGTGAATTTGACCCCAGAGGGTGTACTGCAAGTATCGGGCCGTGCGCCTGCAGCATGGATTGCCGAGGCTAAGCAAATTAGCCAACAGGTGGAGGGCATTACCGGCTGGCAGGCAAATGAGCTTCTGTCTCTTGAGCAAGAAACTATTAACCAGCTGAGGGGTCGCATAGAATATCGACGGTTCGGGTTTCAGCTGCAAAATGCCGAGCTGCGATCGCCTTACTTTCAAACCCGCTACCTCGAAACGCTACAAAACCAGGCAAAAGACATTTCAGCACTGGTCCAAGAGGCTCAGTCTATTGACCGACAGGTCACCATCAATATTGTCGGCCATGGTGACGGGCGAGACCAGGGACCCAAAACCCTTCAGCTCGCGCAGTCTCGGGCTGATGTACTCAAACAATACCTGGTCTCGCAGGGGATCTCGGCAGAGTATATTCGGGCAACAGGTGCCCAGATTCCAAGTAGTGACGATACAAACATCGATCCAATCAGTCCAGCTGGAGAAAGGGCAGCCGCCTCTTTTCAAGTTCAGCTACAGTAATTATCCTGATCTTCTATCAACTCACTAAAAAATTGTTTACTGAAAGTGTGTCCGATCCCATGATTACAAAAAAGATATGCATGGTCGGTGCATTCGCAACCGGAAAAACTAGCCTGGTTGCTCAGTTCGTTCAAGGCATTTATTCAGAAAAGTATCAAACGACCGTTGGCGTCAAAATCGATAAGAAACTGGTTAAGCTGCGCCAGCAACCGCTAACGATGATCCTGTGGGATATTCACGGGGAAGATGAGTTCCAAAACGTAAGAATGTCCTATCTACGCGGTGCGGCAGGCTACTTACTTGTTGTCGATGGCACCCGCCGAGCCTCGTTAGAAACAGCGCTTAGACTGCGAGCCAGGGTCGCCGAAAATATAGGTGATATTCCCTTTTTGATGGTGATGAACAAATGCGACTTGCAAGACCAGTGGGAAGTAACTGAGCAAGACATTGCACTGCTAAAAGCCAAGAACTGTGAGCTGCTGCGCACGAGTGCGAAAACAGGCTTTGGGGTAGAGCGCTGCTTTCACAGACTGGCCGAAAAAATTATGGTCCCAGAGCAAAACCCAGAGCAAAACCCAGAGCAAAACCCAGAACAACAGGTCTAAGGCGATGACATTACCCGCTGCGATAACCCATCATCTGGTTGATTTGGCCACGCAGCATCGCCGCCTGGCATATCTACAGGTGACTCCGACAGGAGAAATTTTGAGCCTCGGTGGACAGATAGAAGCCTATGGACTCGCGCAGGCCCAAATCGGAGACAACGTCAGCACTCACCTGGTTTATCTAAATGGTTTTTTCCCTCACCCTGGCGGTAGTGAAGTTATTCCCCATGTGCATATAGAAGCGAGAGCATCAGAAACGGACAGAACTGCCAACGTTCATTTCATATGCGACCAAGATGAGACGTGGCTGCTGCTGCTAGAGAGTACAGTTGAAATGCAGCAGCAGCAGCAATTACAGCAAAAGGGCAACGATTTGGTCCTATTGCAGCAGTCCTATGCCAGATTGCTCAATCAACATCATGTACAGTTGGGCCACGAAGCGACAGCGCCCCCAAGCAGCCACCCCCCAGAAAGTCACTCTCAGCCACCTATGGAAAACTCACTGCTCGACCAGATATTTTCCGCCCTCAAAATTATGACGTTGGAGGTTACTGCCGATGGCACGCTAACGGTCATCAGCGATCTGCCAGACTGGTTAGCACAGGAGTTTGGCGAGCTACAAACAGCGGAAGGCCACTTCGAGGCAGAGGCCTTCTCCTCTTTTTTAAGTAATTTTATTATCGATGCGCAAACCTTTTGGAACGAGTCTTCAGAGCAGCTGCTGCGCTCTGGCATATGGACTGAAACTGCGCGCTCTGGTCGGGATATTACGCTAGAAGCGATCGCGCTCTCCTTAGAAGATAAGCAACAGCAGCGCAAAATCATTCTGGTCCAGTCTTCTGAGCTGCTCGTCTCTGAAAAGTTCCAGTGGCTACAGGCGGCCAGAGAAGCCCAGCTGGATATTGCCTCCAAACAAAAAGAAGCCGAAGAGCAGCTATTTCATGCCACTTATTACGACACCCTGACAGACCTGCCCAACCGCAGCCTGTTCACCGCCAGGCTAGAAGCTTGTTTCGAGAAAAGCCAATGGCAAACTGACATTCGATTCGCGGTTATTGTCATCAACATCGATCGTTTTCAGGCCCTCAACAACAGCCTGGGGACCGCAGCGGGCGACCATGTCTTGGTGACAGTGGCTAAGCGAATTTGTGATTGTCTGCGCCAGCCTGATATTCCAGTACGGTTTGGCTCCGACGAGTTTGGCATCTTGCTAGCCCAAATAGAATCAGAGCAAGCGGTGATTAATATTGTCGAGCGGCTGCTAGAAAGCATTAGTCAGCCCCTCTTGATTGATGGCGGCAAAACGCAGCTAACCGCGTCTGCTGGCATCGCCTTTAGCGAGGACTGGTACCAGTATTCAAGGGATTTGTTAAGCGATGCGATGATTGCATTGCAGCAAGCAAAGGCAGTCGGTCGAGGCCGCTACAGGGTCTTTAACCGGGAGATGCGATCGCAAGCCTTTGAGCTGTGGAATCTAGAAAGCGCCCTGCGTACAGCGCTAGAACGTGACGAACTACAGCTGTGCTATCAGCCCATCGTTGACTTAAAAACGCAGCGCATCGAAAGATTTGAGGCGCTGGCTCGGTGGCAGCACCCCACCCATGGATCAATTCCGCCAAGTAAGTTCATCCCATTAGCAGAAGAGTCCGGCCTGATTGTAGAACTTGACAGCTGGGCGCTGCGAACGGCCTGTGGCACGATTCGCCAGTGGCAGCAAAGCAAAGGGCAGACAGCCCAATTTAACGTTAATATTTCTCCGCAGCATTTCTCGGAAGGCAATCTACTCGCGTCTATTCGAAGTGTCGTCGCCGCCGCAGAAATTCCACCGAGCGCTCTGTGCTTAGAAATTACTGAAAGCTCTTTGCTCACAAACCCCAAGGCAGTCATCACAGTTCTCAATCAGCTAAAAGATTTGGGCGTCACAATTGCCATAGATGACTTTGGTACAGGGTATGCCTCCCTCTCCTATTTACAAGACTTGCCGCTGGACATGCTCAAGATAGACGGCTACTTCATCAAAATGATGGAGTCTAGCTCGACTGAAATTATTCAAACGATCATCAACCTAGGTCACAAGCTGGGTCTTAGTATTACCGCCGAACAGGTAGAAACCGTCTCCCAGTACAAAACGCTCAAGCAGCTAGGATGCGACACAGTGCAAGGCTATCTATTTTCCAGGCCAGTGCCTGTACTGGATGCCCAGAGTTTGATGAATGCTGAAGTGATTATCTCAAAATGAAGCCTTCTTCAAGCTTTAGAACTTCAGAATATTCCAGATACTGCAATGATTACAGACGACTCTCCATCGGCTTAGACGATTGCTAACTTGCGAACTTTTGTATAGTCTCCTGACTGTTCGGCTTGCCAGAGATCGTATGCTTGCTGCATATCTAGCCAGCTTTCGGCGGTTGTTTTAGTGGCGATGCTAAGCCTGTAGGCTACATCAGCATCAATGGAGCGCTCACCATTCAGTATCTCGCTTACTTTCTGAACAGATAGATCCAGGCTATTTGCAAGCTCACTAGCGCCAATATTCAATGGTTTGAGATAGTCCTCTAAGAGGATTTCATAGGGGGGAGGGGGATTATGCATTTTCATTTTAGTGATAGTCCTCATAATCGAGAACGTAAGCGTCCCCATCAACAAAATCGAAGGTCAGCCGATAATTCTCATCCACGTCTACAGCCCATCGGTTATCAAAACCTTTCAGCTGATGTAATCTATAACCGGGTAAGTTCATATCAGATGCAACTCTTGACTTATCCAATCTTGCTAGCTGTCGTCTTAACTTAGAGACATGTTTCGCCTGAACTTTTGCAGTATCACCTTTAGTATACAAACGCTTCAATGCTCGGCTCTTGAAACTTTTGATCGCCATTATATTGTCGCCCTTCTCTCGAAGGCATTTTGCCCTCACCAAAACAGTTTGTATTTACTAGTTGGACATTAGCCAGCCAAGGGAACCAAAGCAAGTAGCGTTCAACAACACCGTAATACCGATACCGATAAGAACGCCTTTCGCCGCTTCCAAACGCCCCCGCCGCTTAAACCGTAGATAAAGCGGTATGGCATAGAACAGCTGAAAAATTCCAATGAAGAAAAAGAACATAGTCAGCGGCACCAACCACAGGCCATAAGCGACATATGTGAATATTGCTAACCAGAAGTGGTGTGCAAACAACGCACCCACACCAGCCAATAATTCCTGTTTGTTACCTGAGTCTTGGTTATTACCAGGGCGGTTCAATGGTTTGCTCCGGATTAAAAGGCGAAGCTCACGAAGCAGCTCGCTGTCAACAATAGAGTGAGCCCTGCCATGATTGCAATGCCTGTCGCAATTTCGGGCCTACGCTTCCGACGAAAAATCCAGTACAGCGGCACCGCATACAAACCCCGTGACGAAAATAGCCCAGAACAGAGCGCTCAGCACGATGTAACCATCGTTGGGATACCACTGACGCAGTAGCTCTGCCACATATTGCGTAGAGAGCGTAACAAACGCCGTTACGACGTAAGCAGCGTTGCACACAAGGACAAGCAAAATACCAAGAAATATATCAAGGGTCGGTCTACGTCTAGTCATAGCTTGAAACACCTGTCGTGACATCCACGCCAATCAACCCGCCTAGTCAGCTTATCGCCGCCCGGCTCTATCGTCGAGCAGTATCGTCAAGCAGACCTATCGTCGCCCCGTCTGAGTCGGCAACGCCCCTGGCCGTACGGATAGTTCTACGCGTTGGCCGTTTCTGTTTACCACCATCGCGATCGCATCACCCACTTTAGTCGCAGCCACAATCTGCTGCACTTGCACTGCGTCAGTCACAGAGCGCCCATTCATCGACTCGATTACATCGCCCAATCGAATGCCCGACTGCAAGGCAGGCGCGTTATCACGAATCGCGACGATTACAACCCCCGAGTCCACCTGCAGGTTCAGGTTGTAATTCGGATTCGCATTGATTTGCGCCTTCAATTCAGGGGTCAATGTGCTCATTTCGATGCCAAGGTAGGCATGGTCTACGCGGCCGCTAGATATCAGTTCATCAGCGATCGCCCGCGCCTGATTAATCGGGATCGCAAAGCCCAACCCCTGCGCACCGCCCCCAATAATCGCGGTATTCACACCAATCACCTCACCGCGCTCATTCAGCAGCGGACCACCAGAATTACCCGGATTAATCGCCGCGTCGGTTTGAATAAACTGCACCCGCTTATCGGGCACCCGAATCTGGGCGCTGGTGCGTCCGGTGGCGCTAATGATGCCAGCAGTCACGGTGTTGTCTAAGCCTAATGGATTGCCGATGGCGATCGCCCACTCGCCTGGGCGCAGCGCATCAGAATTACCAATCGTCACGGTTGGCAGCTCGCTAGCATCGACCTTAATCACCGCCACATCTGTCAGGGGATCTTCACCAATCACCTCACCCCGGAGCTCACGGCCATCTTTCAACGTCACACTGACCTGATCAGCACCTTCTACCACGTGGGCATTGGTCAAAATGGTGCCATTCGCATTCAAAATAAAGCCCGACCCGGTGCCAGTTTCCACCCGGCTGCGCCCTTGCTGGGGTATTTGCCCCCCGAAAAACTCCCTGAAAAACGGGTCATTAAATATCTGTGGCCTGCGGCTAACCACGGTCCGCGCCGAGTTGATGCGAACGACAGAAGGACCTGTTCGCTCTACCGCCGCCGCGATAAAGTTAGCGCCTTCCACTAAACGATCGGTGCCTGTCGCCTGGCTCACCAGGGTCTCATCCGACGCTAACGCGATCCGTTGACCACCACCCGTAGTGTCACGAACGGATTCACCATAAAACTGAGCCTCTTTGTACAATAGTCGGTCCGTCGGTTGCAAGTGCGATGTGAGCAGCGGTGTCAGTTGCCCCGTCGATAGCAGAACCGTGCCAGCACTAGCCACTGTCGTCAGGCCAAACGAAAGCAGTTTTCGCAGCCAGGGTCGTCTGCGAGTTGAGTGCTCGCCAATTGAGTGCTCGTTGCTACTGTCGTTAAACGGCTTCATATGTATGCTCTGCTCGATAGTGTCTACGATTTCTGGAAGGATCTAGCGATAAAAATGCTGATAGCGGACGTTGTGTCATACCCAGTTTTTTTGTTCTAGCAGATTGGAGGAATCGTTGTGGACGCCTGTAGTGCCAGTTCGCCAACCCGTTCATCAAAAGTCTCTTTCGCGTTCAATATTTCTCTTAAGGTCATTTTCGTGTGTGGTGATACTGCCAGTGCGATCGCATTCATGTAATTATCCTTATTCCAACAGTCTTTTGAATCATGAAAAGTGCGATCGCGCAGGTACTTTTGTTCTCTTTTTTGATCTCGATAACACATCGATCTATTCTCTTCTCGAAAAAGTTTAAAAGACGCTACAAACCTCATTCCCACCAAATATGGCCCTATAATCCATACACCGCATATGAGCGATAAACACGGATTCTGTTGTCATCACTGACGCTATATCTAGTACGCTATAAACTCATTAAATAATTTCATTCTGTGGCACTCGGACCTATTAACGCTCGCCACCGCGATCGCGTCCTTCTCCGCTCAGAAGGCAACCGCTAATAAAGCCACCCGCCAAAGCCAACAACGCGCTTACCCAACAGCCTATTCCCTAAAGAGAGCTGTGTCCTTTCCCAGACACCCAGCGCTAGTCGTTCACTAGCCTGTGCTCTCTTACTTTCTCGTCCACGAAAATCGTAGAGGTTTATCTGTGCCCTTAATTAAAGAAGACCTTTGGAACCAGGTATTAGCCAAGCTAGAGGGGCAGCTCAGCGGTCCAACCTTTGAGACCTGGCTCAAGCCAACTCAAATTCAAGAGCTTTCACAGCAGCAGCTCACCCTGCTCACCAATAACCCGTTTGCGCGTAACTGGCTACAAAAGCACTACCTCACTCAAATTTCTGCCGAAGTTGCCGAAATTCTGGGACGGACGGTCACCATCAATATCGCGGTCAAAGACGAGGTTGAAAAAGCACCCAGTCCTTCAGAGGCCAGTACGCAGTTTTCGGTTACGACGCCAGCAGCAGTCTCAGAGAAAAGCTCGGAGAAAAATCAAGCACAGTCGTCTGACCTTAATCCCAAAGCTATCTTTTCGCGCTTTGTGGTGGGGGCCAATAATCGGATGGCCCATGCCGCTGCGCTGGCCGTCGCAGAATCGCCTGGCCGAGAGTTCAATCCGCTGTTTCTGTGTGGCGGGGTCGGCCTGGGCAAAACCCACCTGATGCAGGCCATCGGTCACTACCGCATGGAAAGTGACAAAAACGCCAAGGTAGCCTACGTCTCTACCGAAACATTTACCAATGACCTAATTGCCTCTATTCGCCGCGATACGATGCAGCGATTCCGCGAGCAGTACCGCGAGGTAGATGTCATTTTGGTAGACGACATTCAGTTTATTGAAGGCAAGGAATACACCCAGGAGGAGTTTTTTCATACCTTTAATACGCTCCACGAGGCAGGCAAGCAAATCGTCCTCGCTTCTGACCGACCGCCCAGCAAAATTCCCAGGCTGCAAGACCGGCTATGCTCCCGGTTTTCTATGGGCCTAATTGCCGATATTCAGTCCCCTGATTTTGAAACGCGGATGGCCATTCTGCAAAAGAAAGCAGAGTATGAGCAGGTCAACATATCCAGACCTGTCACCGAATATATTGCTTCATCCTATGTCACGAACATTCGTGAGCTAGAAGGTGCGCTGACGCGGGCGATCGCCTACACCTCCATCTCTGGCCTCCCAATGACCGTAGAGAACCTGGTTCCAGTCCTCAACCCCCCCGCAGAGCGCGTAGAGTCTTCCCCAAAGTCGGTTATCAAGGCCGTTTCCGATGCCTTCAAAATCTCCATTGACGACCTAAAGAGCCACTCCAGGCGCCGCGAAATTAGCCTGGCCCGGCAGGTAGGGATGTATCTGATGCGTCAGCATACCGACCTCAGCTTGCCGAAAATTGGCGACCAGTTCGGCGGCAAAGATCACACTACCGTCATGTACAGCTGCGATAAAATCACTCAGCTGATTAAGCGCGATCTCAACCTGGCCCAAACAGTAAGGGAAGTCAGCGATCGCATCACCCTATCTTCAAACAGCTGATATAGAGTCTGATACGGAAATTGAGACCTAGATTTTAGCAACAGTCCCATCTCTCCCTCCAAAAGCCTGAGCGTTCCTTTTTGTTCGCTCAGGCTTTTTAGCTTTTAGGCTTTTTAAGTTACGCAAGTGATGAGTTACGCAAGTGACATGACGTCCTCATATCGAGGCGGGAACGCCGAGGTCGTGAACGCCCACATCGGTGCAATCAATTAAATATGATTACGAAACAATAAAATGTACGCAGGATTATCCTGTGGAAAACATCTATTTTCCTGTGGAAAACCTGTGGAGTGCCTGTGGGAAAAGAATAGGCACTTGTGGAAAAAAAATAGCGTTGCGTAAGGCTTGTGGAAAAGTCAAATAGTTTTCCACAAGTTTTCCACAAGCGTTATGCTGCTGCAATCATTTTCAGTCGTAGTGTCTGTATCTTTTTCCACAGTTTCCACACCCTCTACTACTACTACCTTTAAATACTTCTTTTAAAAAGATCGGAAAGAGTAGAACAACTCAAAAGTTAACTGCGTGAAGTTACTGAAGCAAGCAAATAGGGTGATAGTATTGGGCTTACCAAAATCATCTAGAGCGATGAAATTTAGCTGTCCGCAAACCGATTTCAACACTCATTTTTCCCTGGTTAGCCGTGCAGTACCCTCGCGTCCCAGTAAACCTGTACTTGGCAACGTACTGGTGACTGCTAGCACCGACACACAGCAAGTTACCCTAGTCGGATTTGATGAAACCTTAGGAATTCAGACATCATTTGCCGCACAAGTCGATACCAGTGGGTCTATTACCCTTCCTGCCAAGCTTTTGGGTGATATTGTGTCACGGTTGCCCAACGAAGACATTGACATTAGCGAAGATGAAGATGAACCAGTCGTCACGTTAGCCTGCTCTGCGGGCCGCTATCAGGTGCGCGGACTCAGCGCCGAAGACTATCCCAGCCTGCCCGAGATCGCATCGGCAGAAACCGTCAAAATTTCTGCTGATGCCCTCATCGAAGGGCTAAGAGGCGCACTGTTTGCGACCAGTACCGATGAAACCAAGCAGGTACTCACGGGCATCCACCTCACCGCAACTGATCAGAGCCTGGAATTTGCAGCCACGGACGGTCACCGCCTGGCCGTCGTGCAGACCATCGATGAATCGGGAGCGAGTGCAAACCTGGATATGAAGGTCACAATTCCAGGTAAAGCCCTCAGAGAGCTAGAGCGAATTTTGCAGGGATATGCCAGCAGCGAGCCTGTCGCGTTCAAGCTTGATCCAACACAAGTTGTCTTTGACTTGGGTCAGCAGCGCATCACTACCCGTTTGCTCGAAGGCCAATATCCTAATTATCGTCAGCTAATTCCCAATAAATTCGAGCGTCAGCTAACGTTAGATCGCAAGCAGTTTATGTCCTCACTCGAACGAATTGCTGTGATGGCTGACCAGCGCAATAATATCGTTAAGCTCTCGATAGATAGCGATCAGCAGTCGCTGACACTTTCCGTAGAAGCGCAAGAAGTCGGTAGTGGCCTCGAAAATTTACCGGCGCAAGTAACCGGCGACAGTTTAGATATTGCGTTTAATGTTCGCTACCTGCTTGAGGGACTCAAAGCGCTACCGGCCTCCGAGATTCAAATTCAATGCAACACAGCAACTAGCCCGTCGGTGTTGACACCATTGGGAGGTTCTAAGCTCACATACCTGGTGATGCCTGTTCAGATTCGCAGTTAACGCGCCCTCAACCTTAGCGATTGGGTAAAGGTCTCTCGACAGATTAAGAAAATTTGGTCAATACTATCCAATCGGGTAGTACTCTGCGCCCGTCATGAGGGAATGTTACTGATGAGCTGGTAACTGCTATAACCCAGTCACCATCTGGTGTTCTAGGTATAAGACAGCTATCCCGCTCACGTCCTATTTCAATCTAGACGAGAGAACGACCTATGGATTTGGCCCTAGCCGCATTGATGTTTGGCGCAGTTTTGGTGATGTTCAGTAAAGAAGTGCTCAATGGCTAGGCCATGAGTATTTCCGGACCGTAAGAACGGCCTAGTAAGGCAAAAGCCCATTGCAGTCGTTGAAGCTGCAATGGGCTTTTGCCTGTTCTTTTGGTGTGCCTCAGAATGAGTGCATCGGTATGCAACGTCGTTTCGCTATATAGCGGTTCCCGGATGCACTCGGGGACCGCGAGTCACTTGGCCTGCGGAAGCATAAGGCTTTCAGACGATATGCTGTACCTCAGCCAAGTGACAAACGCTATAGTGCCTCGGTGTTTGCAGCGGTTCCAAAGAAGTCAATGCGGTAGTCGGAAACTTTGATGCCAGTTTGTTCTTCGACCTGCTTGAGAATGTAGTCAGGTAGCTCAATTTGAATATCGATAATTTTCTGCGTGTCGGTGCAGTTTACATGGCTGTGTGATGAGCTAATGTGTCCGTATAGGCGACCATCGGAGCGCTCTACACATTCAATGACGCCCTGTTCCGAAAGGGCTTCAAGGTTCTGATATACAGAGGTATGGCCAATCTCGCGTCCCAGCTGATTTAGGCGGTCATAAATCGCTCTGGCAGATAAATGTTCTCGCTCTTGCCATAGCAGCTCTAAAATGTAGCGTCTTTGTCGGCTCAAGCGCATACCCAATGTCTGACACCGCTCTATGGCATCTTCTAGCGATTCTATAGGTGCGCTGATAGCGGCTGATGTTGTCATGTCATGACGCTCTAATCCGAAGTCACTACCACTTTAGCTCGAATTTCTGATAATTGTCCATGGTGTACCTATTTCCTGGGGTTTGGGCATACGGGGATATGAGTGCGATCGCACTCACTTATGCTTAGTCTGAACGATCTTATCTTCGGTGTGCCACAAGGAGGGCCGCTCAACAGCTTCCGGCTCAGCAGCCGATTGTATCTCCGATGCATTTGCCAATGAGCTTTCGTTAGTTTCCTCTGTCTTACTCGGGGTGGACACGTTTCTCTCTGGAATTCCTGACAATAGATCTTGTAGTTTGCTGTTCACTTCTGGCTCTGTATCCAGGCTGTTCTCAGGTTCAGCAGGTGTAGTTGTTAACGAGACTTCCTCTTCAACATTACTTTCTCTACCGTTACTTTCTTCAGCGCCGATCTTTTCAGTGTTGGCATGTTCAGTCACGATTGCTTCAGTATTGCTCTCTTCAGTATTGCTTTCTTCAGTGCTAGTTCCTACAGCCTGTGCTGTTGTGATCGCAGCCAATGGCCCTGTGGGTAGCAGGCCAAATCCAATATCAGCCGATGCAACTACTGGTACGGATTCATTTGCCGTTGCTGCATTAGCTACGGGTTGAGGGTTTTTCACATCACCTGCCGCGACGGTCACTTTGCGATCGCGCTCTGACGGCAGAGGTTGTTCGGTAACAGCAACCCCTATGGATGACGCTTCAACGTCAACAGGTGGCAAGCCAAAGGAAACTTCTATTTCGGACAAAACATGCTGTGCGATTTCAGAACTGCCTAAGGCCGCCAGTCGATTGGCCTGTGAGTCTAACCTATTGGCTGGCAAGCTAGCACCTGCCGCATTTGCCAGTGACGATTCACCGATTCCAGCCGGGTTGTACGCATTGAGGGCATTAGAAATCGCGACCATTCGCCGATCTTGATCGCGGCTGATACTGTTAACGTCGTTACCCAAGCCTGGTGCGTTCCACTGCCGGGTATCTGGATCGATATAGGCATGTGTTCTGGCCCATAGAATCGCCTCATTGGGGGCCATTTGTAGCCGCTTCGCTTGAGCAAGTCTATCAATGTAGCCTCCTCTGTCTAGGGCCGCTAGGGGCGCTTGGTTAGCCAGGTCTAGCCCATTGAGTTTCTCTTCCAAAGAGAGGGTAAATCCGTGCTTGTCGGCCTGAGCTTCTAGCTCTACGCCTTGACGCTTAAGCCGCTGGAGCTGTTTTTCGTCTGCTTCTTCGGGTGAGTTGGCCTCGTGCTGATAGGAGAAGGTGCCCAGGTTCCATACCCCATTGCCCGGATCGACGTGGCCGTAGTAAGCCTGGGTAAGTCGACCATCTGACTGACGGGTGCCTTCCGCGCTCCCGACCGTATGCGCGACAAGGGAATGAGTGCCATTCTCAAATAGCTCATCTAGCCCTATTGTTGTTCCCCAGTTTCCCTCAACGCCATTGGTCTCGTACTCAGCCGATTGGCTACTTAGTAAATCTGTTGTTTCGTCAAATAGCAAGCCAGTGGTACTTTCTTGGAAAGTCTCTGGCTGACTAGTTGGATCGTTAGCCAGTGTTTCCAAAGTGAGGGTATCTTCTGCAAAGGAGAGGCCTATTGACTCTGAACTGCTAACCGCTACGGACGGTTCGACATTGGCTAACGGTGGTAAGGCTTCTGCTCTGTAGGCAATCTCGGTATGCACTGGTGTTGTGGGCACAGATTCTGGCAGTGGTGATGGCGATCGCATCTCCATAACAGTAGTGTGTGCTTCCACTGGAGGAAGCTCGAAGCTGAGGCCAAATTTGAGCTCTTCAGCCTTTGCAACGCCGGTCCACTGGACCAGCGCAATCAGCACACTTACAGCAAAAAGAAAGGGGGACTTTAGCATGGGTTCCGAGGCGGGTTGAAGCTTGTGAATAAATGACAGAATTAATAAAGAAAGTAGAGAAGGTAAAGTGTCTACTACGCTCCGCTAAGTGCTTTTTCTAAAACATCTCTGGCCGGTTCTACGATGATCCAGGTACCGTCTGGCTGCCTGCGTAGGGTCGCAAAGCTCAGATAATCGCCTTTACCTATGGGCTTGCCTGCTTTGATATCGCCATAGCGCACTTGCCTGAGCCCACAGAATCGAAACAGGTAAGCCGGAATATCAGGTGAAGAGTACAGCGTGCAGCCGTCAAGTTCGCTAAGCTCTACTTCACCTTCAAAAGGGGCCCGCACTTGCTTCCCTGAAATGTGTAACGATACATCTCCTAAGCTTCCTGTGACAGCGCTACCAGCAATTTCGTCGCCTGGGTTGAGCGTCCACTGCTGTTGCAAAGCGATCTTTCGAGGAGACGGGGCTGATTGTGCGCTACAGCTGCCAAGCCACAGTGCGCTCAGCAGCATAGGAAGGTAGCGTTTAACTCGGCAGGCGATTACCCACATCCCCAACCCAAATGGCCTGTCCCAGCCACTAGTGCTTAAACCGGTAGCCTGCATATTCATCATTTTCATAAAGGATTACTAAAGTCGTATTAGGGTCGAAGGCAAGCGGGTAGGCCTCACGCTCGGCAGCAACTCCCGCGCGGATGTTAATCGCGGATAGCTGGCAGTAGGGTTCGGCAACAATTTCACGAATCCGCGTTTTGCTATCACGCTCTGGAACCGCAAGCAGCTCTAGCAGCTGCTGCCTAGAAAGCTGAGCAGTGCTAACGACTTCTGACGTGCAGGCGCTAGAGAGCTGTTCTACAGATTTTGTGATTTTGGGCGATCGCGCCAGGGCCGCTGGATTGCTCAAAAAAGTCTTCACCCCGTTCACGTCTAGCAACAAACCTAATAAGGAGACAATGAGTCCACCAGCTAGCAGTGGCTTGATAGCAAGACGAGAAGGACTATTGTTGACACTAGCTTTAGGCGTGTCAGACGCAGAGCGTCGTGATGGTTGGGACTCGTGTGAGAAAGGATATGACATACTACGCGAACCTCTTGAAAAGATATAAAAGATAATGAATAGAAGATAGTAGAAGTCACCGAAGACGTGAGAAAAAGTACGATTGCCTTACGATAGCGAGCTACCTAGAAACAGCCCTAGTAAAACAACACCCAGTCGGTATGCCGATGTCCAGCTAGAAGACTGAGAAACAACAACTCGGTAGATAGAAAAAGAGATTGCACTGAACAGAATTAGCAGCAACGGCATTCTCAACAACGGATAGCTCAGCACGATGGCTTCTAGCACAATTCTGGTAATCGCTGCTGCACTGAACCAAATGGTGCCATCCAACCACGAGAATCTGTTACTGGAGGGTATTGCAGCCTGTGAGTTCCCCATACCAGCTGTTGACAAGCGATTACTATGAGCATTGCTCTGACGAGAGTTGGGCCGTCTTTTTACCATTGGGCCAAACATACGAAACAGGCTGAATATCCAGAGTAGGCCGGGCATCCGGCGTGTTTTTCTAGGTAGGGAAGCGTCTTCTCTTTTAGAAGGGCGAGTGGACGCTAGTTCATAATCATCAAGACTTGGGCCGTTTTCTATGTCCTCACTAAAAGGAATAAAAGAATCTGCTGGTTCATGTATTCCAAAAGGTTCTGTATGGTTGCTAAAGGGCATGCGGTTTCGCAGTGCCTCAGCGTTACTGAGTGCTTCTTGCTCTGCGCGATGCAAGTCCACAAGGCTTTGGGTCACGCTGAAGTAGCCTTGCGAGTCTCTTTCAATTTGAGGCACTGTGGTGGTGGATTGGGTTGCTAGCAGTTCCGAAATAATCTCTAGCTGTGGATGTTCGTGAATGCCCTGTCGACGGAAAGCTAGAGCTGCTTGCTGTGCGGAGCGCTTCATGGCGAGTAACTCAGCGGCCTGCTGCTGCGATCGCTCGTTAATACTCTGGGCATGGATCTCTAGCCGGTAAATCTCCTGTGCGATTAGGTTGTCAGCACGGCGCTCACCGTGGACGCTGTGTGTGCTGTGTGACTGATTCGTAGAACGCTGCTTCAGGGCCTCGATCGCCGTTGCTTGAGGACTGACGTCTTTCGATGATGGACCCGTAGGGTATGACTGCGGGGTGTAGGCTGCGTTTTCAAAGTAAGCGGGTCTAGAAGCAGGATTTCGGCTAGATTGCTTACGAGCAGCGGATGCTGACACAGGTGTAGACCAGGGGGCTGCCAGCACATCACCAGCAGGCGGTTCAGACTCGAGCTGTCTTAGTTTTTTGCGGATCGCCTGTAGTTCCATGTCAGTTTTTTTCATATCTCAGGGGCTATTGGCGACGCGCAGATAAATGAAGGAATAGCACTTTCGCCTGCTGTTGGTACAAGTGTACTATATTTTTCGCAGAATGCAACCATAAGCACCCACCAATATTGAGAAAATAATGCCGAAACGCTTACCCAGAGGACTCTGAAATTGTCTGTAACCCCGGCGTTTAGGGGCGTTTAGTACCTTTCCTGGTGCGGTAGTATGAATTTTAAGGTAGTGCCGATAGTGTAGTTTATTTGTACTAAGTGAAGCGTATTAGTGGAGGTGTAGCCGGTGATGATACAAACACTGCCATCAAACATTGTCATCAAATTTGTTTAGTTTGTCCGGGCATTATTAAGACAGGGCTACACATATTCCAGGTTGATTCTTATCTGCGGAACAATGGGCTAGCTACTGTTAGTAAACTGGCCTTTTGCAGCCGGGCAAGCACTAGTACAAACCACGGGTACTTACAAGAGGATTATCGAGAAGCAATGGTCAAAGCTGACTGGCGAACATCTCGACGAATATTTCGGTGGCTAGAGCCACCAGAGCACTATCCGTCTTCTCAACGAAAGAAGCGTTCTAGGCCTTCCTTCAATGGTAAGGAGGCCGATAATCCGGTATACCATTCGACAATGGCAGTTTTGCTGGCTGGTCAGGTTATTCACCGGTTGCTGCGTGGACGTTGGGGACAGCGTCAGATTATGGACCACTTGATGTGTGCGGGGCCACGATGTTTGGCTCCCGTAGTGGTCACTAATGTCTGCGCAGGGATCATCTTCGCAATTCAAACAGCGCGCGAAATGGCTCGATTTGGAGCAGTTAGTTCCCTTGGCAGTGCCTTTGCAGCAGCCTACTGCCGCGAGCTAGCACCGTTGCTCACGGCGGGTGTACTGGCCTGTCAGGTAGGTAGCGCTTTCGCCGCAGAAATTGCCTCTATGAAGCTCACACAGCAAATAGATGCGCTAAAAATGCTGCGAACCGACCCGATTGACTATTTGGTAATGCCACGGGTGCTGGCCTGCGCCATTATGTTGCCAGTCCTGACGATCCTAGCGCTGTTCTGTGGTGTGTTCAGCGGTGGATTGCTCACGACCCATGCCTACGAACTGACCATGGATACTTTCTTGAGCGGCGTCCGCAGCTATCTCAGTGTGTCTGATGTGATGGTCGTGATCGGAAAGTCTGCTTTGTTTGGTTGGGTGATTGCGGTGGCAAGCTGTAGCCGTGGCCTGACTGCTGCGCTCAATGGTAAGGGGGTTGGTCAGTCGGCAACCTCTGCAGTAGTCACAGCCTGGATTGCTCTTTTCCTGATTGATTTGGTAATTTCTTGTTTGTCGCTCCTGTCTGTCGTCTCTTGATGTGATGAATGGGTGTGACGAAAGTTTCATCTCTCTGCCACAAGAAAGTCATATGGATATATCAATATATCTACATAGGAGTGATACGCTTCCTCACACCCACACCGCCGATACCGCTTTGAGCTAGCTTCTTCTGCTCGTTTGCGGTGTCGGTTTTTTATGTCACTAGCTATCAAATTGCTGCATGTGGAACTGAGCATATCTGCCGTTTTTGCCAAGCAGCTCTGAATGGGTTCCAGATTCTAGAATTTCCCCTTTTTCCAGGAATAGAATGCGGTCGGCCTGACGGACGGTACTCAGGCGATGAGCGATGATGAAGACGGTTCGCTCTTTCATCGCTCTCTCTAGTGCTTCTTGTACTAGTGCTTCGGATTCTGGGTCAAGGGCGCTGGTGGCTTCGTCTAGCACTAGGATGCGCGGGTTCAGGTAAATGGCCCGGGCGATCGCAATCCTTTGCCGCTGCCCCCCGGAAAAGTTATTACCCCGCTCACCCACCCAGGTGTGATACCCCTGAGACATCGGTCTAATAAATTCATGAGCATTCGCAACCTTAGCCGCCGCCTCAATTGCCTCGTAATCCAGCTCCGTTTGCCCATAAGCAATATTCTGCGCAATCGTTCCAGAAAACAGCGCAGTCTCCTGAGGAACGGTCCCAATTTGGTGCCGCAGGCTCTCGATGGTCACTGTTTTGATGTCTATGCCATCAATGAGTATTTGCCCCTGCTGTGGATCGTAGAAGCGAGCGAGCAGGTTAACGATGGTTGTTTTCCCTGCGCCAGATGGACCCACAAGAGCAATCACTTCACCTGGGCTCACCATCAGGTTCAGATTGCTTAAGATAGTCTCTTTGCCATAGCCAAAGCTGACGCCCCGGTAGTCGACTTTTCCGGTGATGGCAGGTAGCGCGATCGCATCCTCTGCTTCCACAAGCGTCGGCTTCAAATGCATCAGCTCAAAAATGCGCTCCACCGATGCCTCGGTTTGCTTGTATAGGTTGTAGTGCTGAGTGGTGAGGTCGATGGGGTTAATGAGGATAGCGATCGCTGCCAAAAACTCCACAAACTCGCTACCGGTAATCTGACCGACCGAAATTTGCCACGCACCAATCAGAAAAAACAGCATAATCGCCGCAGCTTCCATCAGGCCCACCGCTGGGTACTGAAGCGACGTCAGGTACTCGCTTTTGAACTTAGCATCACGGTTTAGCTGCGCTTCCTTACCAAATCGACCCAGCTCGTACTTTTGGGCGGCAAAGGCCTGAACAATGCGGATGCTGCTGAAGACTTCGGTGATCAGGGAGGAGAGGGATGCTATCGCGCCCTGATTATTTCGCGATAGCTTCAGCTGCCGCTGGCCAAACTGCCCAATCAAAACGCCCACCACCGGCGCAATCAAAATCCCCGTCAAAGACAGCTGCCAGTTCAGATACAGAATGTAAATGCCCAGCACCACAATCTGCAAAACGCAGGAAATAAACTGCTGAGACATTTTGAAAACGACTTCACCTACTCGGTCCACATCTTCAGTAATCCGATAGGTGAGGTCACCCGTTTGCGAATTAGCAAAGTAATCAATTCCCAGCCCATGCAAACTCTTGTACATGCCGTTTCGCAGTGCAAGCACAACGTTCAGCGAGCCATTAATCGCACTCACCCGCTGTAAATACAAAAAAGTGCTCTGCACCGCAAAATCCAGCATGGCTAAACCGAGCCAGCGAGCCGTCTGGCCAACATCGCCTTCCCCAATCGCTTCCGCTGCCCTTCCTGCCAGGTGCGGTAGAATCGGCACCGTAATCACATAGCCAATCACGCAGATAAACGTGACCAGGAAATAACGCTTCTCCGCTTTGAGAAACGGCCAGAGATAGCGATAGCTAGATTGTTCTTTGGCGGAGCTTTTCACAATGTTTTATGGGAACGGTGTTTTGAGGGACTTTATATCTGTGTTTCTTTCCAAAAGAAGAAGGAATGTGCTCAGGGGCGTTGCTGGTTGGTGGCGCACAGCGACGGGGTGGGTCAGCTCACGCCGCAACCAGCCGTTCAATATCTCACGCCACTTGATTGCGCGCATCCCCTATCTGCAACGCCCTCTCCTCATCCAAATGCTTCAAGATCAAGTTCGCAATCCTCGCCGATGCCCCAAACGGACCAAATCGCTTTTGCCCATTCTCCACACAAGCTCTCAAATACGCCTCATCCTCCACAGTCTCCACAACGCACCGCGCTGCCTCTTTCAAAATCTCCGGCGTCGCCGCCTCAGTCCCAATCGTTTTCGCCGAAATGCCCAGCAACCGGTCTTGCGCCTCCGCAAACGCATAGGTAAACTGTGGCCCCTCTCCCGCAATCTGCACAATCGGCTTACCAATCGCCATCGCCTGGTCTACAGCCAGACCCGCCATCCCCACCACCAGCCTGCACCGACAGGCAATGTCGCTAAACGCATCGCTGTAGCAAATAATCTCAGCAGCCTGACTATCCGAGTCTGCCGCCTCTTTGGTCAGAGCAACCCAGGACTTGCGATCTTCGGTAGCCTCGTGTTGCACATAAGTCCATCCTTCATCCTTGGCAATCTTTTCCACTTCTGCCATCACGCTAGGCACCAGCGCCGCACGAAACTTCAGACAAGGGTTCAGTTGCGCGGCGTTCAAGGCCAGCTGCATCTGTAGCTTAAAGTTCCGCGTCGCCTCCGCCGTCCGCGAGCCCGGCAGCAGCGCAATCATCTTGTCGTCTTCTGCAATTTGTAAGTCTTTACCTTTCGGCTTCAATCGATCCAGCGAAGGAATGCCCCCAAACACTACCTTTTCTAACCCCTGCTTTCGCAAGTCCTCAGCGGTATAAGCGTCCCGAGTCGCCACCGCCTTACACCGTTTAGATTTCAGCAGCTGCCACAAAATCAAATCCATGTTCAGCCGCCCTTCATACATCGCCGACAGCGGTGAAATAAACGATACAAACGGCTTCCCACTCAAAAAGGCAAACGCCTGACCAATGGTGTCACCCGTCGCCGCCACAAAATCCACCTGATTAACGTAGCGCTTCATCGCTTTGTACTGCTTCCAGGTCATGGTCAGCAATCCAGCGCGGATATCATCAATTAGCCGCAGACGGTTCATATACGTAAACCCACCAGACGGCAGCGTATAGGTCGGCCCTACAATCGGCACATCTATATTGCGGTAGGCATTGCCCTCTCCTACAATCGGCAGCGCCACAATCTCCAGGTTGGGGCGAATCTCTCGCAGCGTGCGAATGATATGAGAAGAATGGTTGTCTTCTCCGTGGCCATTACTAATGTACAGAAGGCGCTGAGACATAGAAGGGCTGGCGACCAGTCGGTGTGCCAAGTCAGTGGACTAAAGGCTGAATCCTATCGTACACCGCGTCGGGCTAGGGCCTAATATGCACCACTTTCACCGTCTGACATAGCTAGGCAGGTTGATGAATTACCACCTGTGGGGTTGCCAAGGGCCAGCTTTAGTTCGTAGCTTATGAGCAATGTTGAGATCGCATCCCTATTCAAATTCCTATGGCAGTTCCTCTAACTCATCGATTTACGGCAGGTATGACAAGCGCAGTGCTAGCAGCTCTGTCTGTTCCTTTTGGCGTGCAGTCAGCGATCGCCCAGTCTGCAACTCCCCTCCCCGATAAAACCGTAGAATGCGAACTGCTCATTGTCGGTGGCGGGCTATCCGGCACAGCCACCGCCTACGAAAGTTTGCTGGCCGGACGAACCGTGTGTATGACGGAGCTAACGGACTGGTTCGGGGGGCAGATTTCGTCCCAAGGGACTTCTGCACTCGATGAGGCGAAAAAGCAGCGATCGCTCCTCTTCTACCCAGAAGGCTACAACGCCCTCCGCAGCAACATCGAAGCAGCCTATGGCGAGCTAAACCCAGGCGGTTGCTGGGTCTCTCTTTCCTGCTTTCTCCCTGTAGACGCCCATAATCTTTTAGAAGCGCAACTACAAGAAGCTGCTCGCACTGGTGGCGGTGAGCTGAAATGGTTCCCTTCCACCGTCGTCAAAGAGCTGATGATGAGCACGGATGGGCGGATGATTGATGGGGCGATCGCTATCCAACACACCCCACAACCTGGCACCCCACCTCTTAATACCGACCTACTCTCCGAGACCTTTATCGACAGCTACCAGTACGAAGACTCCGACCGCTTCGCCAAAAAAATCATTCAGTTTGTACCCCCCAATCAACGAGGTCGTGGTCCCGCCGATTGGTATGTTGTAGAAGCGACCGAAACAGGTGAAGTCATTGCCCTTTCAGGCGTTCCCTATCGTCTCGGTCTCGACCCTCGCTCCGCCCTCAATCCCTCTTCCCCCACCGAAACCCAAGACCCCTACTGCGTGCAGGGTTTCACCTACACCTTCGGCATGGAACGCACCGCCGAGCCACAGCCACAGCCCAAACCCAGCTATTACGAGCAATACGAGCCCTACTTCAGTTTCGAGCGTGAGCGCACGACTAACGACTATATCGACTACGTCTTTACCTATCGACGCATTGCAGCCCCTGCCCCTCGGCCCGAAAAGCAGCAGTTCGGTGTCTCTGCTGTTGTTCCCGGCGACATCTCCATGCAGAACTGGACTTGGGGTAACGATTATCGGCCAGGCACCGCACAGGACAACCTCGTATTCAGCGACGCGCAACTGACCGAATCTGGGCAACTCTCACCTGGCGGTTGGCTCGGCGGACTGCGCGTAGATGCCCTGGCAAAGGCTGAAGAAAACGCCTTTAGTTACTACTACTGGCTAGTACAGGGCGATACCGATTCACAGCTTGGTTCAGGTGTTAAAGAACCTGCGCCGAATCACCGATTCATTTCAGGGCTAGATGCACCGATGAATACTGCCCACGGGTTATCCAAATATCCTTACATCCGAGAAGCGCGGCGAATTATTGGTAGACCTGCCTACGGTCACTCAGCGGGCTTTAGTGTCAACGAAATCGACATTTCCAAAGCCGACTATCGCGACGAGTATTATCAGACCTCGCTAGGCGAAAGTCGCTATTTGCAGCTTTGGCGTAACTTAGCCGGGCTCACCACCACCTCTGTTATTGATGACAAAGTGCCCGCTGCCGATATTATGCGGCGATCGCGCTCCACCATCTACCCAGACGCCGTCGGCATCGCCCAATACGCCATCGACTTCCACCCCTGCCTCACCCAGTCCCCCCCCGAAACCCCCGGCAACACCGAACGCGAAAACATCCGCAAAGCTCACGGTCAAGCCTACCCCGGCCAAATTCCCCTCCGCGCCATGATTCCGCAAAAGGTAGACAACCTCATCATCGCCGGTAAAACCATCGCCACCAGCAACATCGCTGCCGCCGCCTACCGCGTCCATTCCTTCGAGTGGTCCGTCGGAGCCGCCGCAGGTACCACCATCGACTTCGCCCTCACCAATGGCATCTTGCCCTACGAACTGGTCGACGACCTACCCGCTCAAGAGCCCCAGCTAGAGGAACTTCAGCGCCAGCTCAACGCCAACGGCAACCCCACCGCCTTCCCCAACACATCCATCTTCAACCTTGACTGGGAAGACTGGCGCGTCTGGTAAATTTCAACGTTGAACACAAACGAAACGCACAAGGAGTCACTTCCAGCACCTTGGAAGTCATCTTGCACAAAGTAAAATCCCGGTAGCTGAGCGTAGTCGAAGCTCACCATGGATTGCCAATCATCGTAAACGCCGACCAGTAAAACGGATGCGAAAAATCCCAACGCCCACTTTCCGTCAGTTCATGAATTGTCGTTAGCACTTCGTTATCTGGGCCATACACCCTACCATCGCTAATGCCTACATCACCGCGCATCATACTTAGCTGCGTCTGACGCAGGCTTTCCGCTCGCGTCGTCTCTCGGCTCAGCTGATCATAAAACTGCGTCATAAAGCCTAACGTTCCTTCGTCGCTCACTGGCCACAAGCTTGCCAAGGCTGACCTAGCCCCCGAACTCACCGCAAACCCTGCAAACCCGTATTCAGAGGCGACATCGCCCATCGCCGTATTACAAGCACTCAATATCATCAGCTCAATATCAGCCTCACTTAGCTCAAGACTATTCATATCGCTCAGTGCCAAACGTTCATCCCACAGCTGAATGTAAGAGTCTTCTAGGCTGCCTGATTCAAAGGTGGCATGGGTTGCCAAGTGCAAAATGTCGTAGTCTTTGTTCTGAATTTGGGTCTGTAGGTTATCGAGAATAAAGTGCTCATTCAAATAGGTATCTCCTTCACCTAAGTGGTTCGCAATCAGGTCAAGTTCTACCCCGACCGCTGGTAGGTGAGGTTGATTCTCGAACTGCGAAGCACCCATCGCTAAAACACTTGCTCTATTCAAAAAGGTACTTTTATAAGGCTTCTCCGAAAAGTCCGTGAGTGCAAAAGACGGCAACAGCCCTACGCTGTAGTTCTCAATTAAAAACTGTTCTCCGTCGTGCAGGCTCGCCCATGGAATGGTGCGAATACCCGTATCCAAAACGAATCCTATGCTGTCAACGTTGTTCTCTTCCAATGCCATCTCAATAGGAGAGAGTAACAACCTATACAGCTGCTGGGCCGGTGCAAGATATTGCCGTCTGGCTGACACTACGCTGGTGACAGACTGTCTAAGCTCTAGGCCCATCTGCTCTACCTGGGATCGGATGACGCCTTGCTGACGTTGTCGAATGGGTGCTGAGTTTCCTGTGATCAGCATAATTTCTAACTCATCGTCAGGACGATTAATCGCGTGACTGTTGTCTTTCACGTGGTTCTGCTCACCGTTACTATCAGGTGTAGCAGGCGCGAAATAGAAATATACCAGCGCTGGCATTTGTCCCGTCTCTTGTCCAACAGAGGCTAGTGTTTGTTGAACATCCTCCAAAGAGGTTGCATTAGAAGATGAGTTGTCGTTTGATAGACCCAAGTACTCTCTGAACTCTGAGTTAATACCCTGTTCGGTTTGCTCAAAAGCTAATTCAACGTCTTCGCTACCTTCAGACACAGAGAAATTGCTCGCTGTTGTCTGCGAATCGTTATCAGAGCTGTCTGCTTCATTAAGGGCGGTAGCGCTAAGGCTTTCTTCTGACCTGACGTTGATAGTTGATGTAAATTCAGAAACTGTCCTAGTTAATTGTTCTGACGATAGACTTACTACTGTTTTTGGTAGTATCTCAGGCTCTGTAGGTTCTTCAGGTTCGGTAAGTGGCGTTTCAGGTTCTTTAGGCTCCTCGGCTCCTTCAGGCTCCTCGGGTTCTTCAGGCTCCTCGGATTCTTCAGGTTCTTCGGGCTCTTTAGGCTCCTCGGGCTCTGTAGGTTCTTCGGGTTCGGTAGGTGGTGTCTCAGGTTCCTCGGGCTCTTCAGCAAATAACGCGTTGGTGTGTATTAGCGTATTGTTTGATTGCGCGTATTCTTCTGAGTAAGTCCCTGTCGTTGGTGCTGCGCCAAGATAGATACCGTTTTCTATGATGCCTGTGGGCGAAGAGATGTTGCCCGCTGTCCCGTTGAAAGTAGCATCACCTACTACGAACGGAGTATCTACTGCATTGTTGTACCGGATGGTGATGTCGCCACCAGTTGTTCCTAATGTAGATAGGCTACTGTCTGTTCCTTGAATGGTCTCTGTTGCTCTAAAGGTTTGTGCTGTAGAAATGTCGATTGTAGTGGGTTCCGTATGATTGCCGTTACCTTGTGCGTCGATGAAGCGAACGGTAACTTCCTCAGGTGCTTCTAGCGTGACACTACCGCTTGTGGTTGAGATCGCACCCAGCGCAATGCCTCCGCTAGAGGATGTTGCACTGACGCTTCCTCCACTCATTGCATTCTGAAATCCAGCCGTGGATTGGGTATCAATGTCTTCGGTAATAATATCGCCCCCTGCCAACAGAGCAACGCTACCGCCGTTCATCGCATTATTCATGCCAGCGACCGAGCTAGCTACGATATTTTGAACAATAATATTACCACTGGCGTCTAACCGAATATTGCCACCCGAGTCAGCATTGTTTTTTGGGGCTTCTGACTGCGCCTCAATATCTCCAGTCGCAATGATGTCGCCACCATCTGCCACCAGAGAAATTCGTCCTGCGATGCCTGCGTTATTTTTACTGACGCTACTGCTAGTGTTAATAGCCTCCACTGTAATCCCTTGACTACTGCTCAAGGTGACGTCGCCACCATCGCTACCGTCAGGGGTCGCTGTTTCTATTCGCCCAGCTTCAATCCCAGCCCCAAAAATACTGACCGCTCCCCCTTCGGTCACAATCGAAATGGATTCATCCATCATGAAGGCACCGTTGTTGTCCTCATCGGCGTCTGCTCTAAAGACAACAGCTCTATTGGGTTCGACGGTGAGCGTATTGCTATCGACATCGTGAATGCGAATGTCGCCAGGCGCTGATATTTCTAGATTCGTAGTATTAAAGAGATTTTCTACATAGCTGCTAGAGAGCTGTAGCGCGTCGGTATCTTCAAATACGCCATCTGTAATCTCTACATTGTCAGGGTCGAGCAATAATGTCCCAAAGTCACCTTGCTGTGCGCTCAAATCTGCGCTGCCTGACATCACTAGCGATCGCTTCCCAGAAACTTCTGCAAAGCCTCCATCACCTCCAGTGCTGCCCCCCTGTGCGCTCACATGACCATAAAATTCTGTGCTGTCATCTGACCAAACGATTATATTACCGCCGTTTCCCTGGATGTTAGCATCGGCCCTAAGTGTCGATCGATTATCTACAACAGTATGATCAGCAGTGTGAAATGTTCCCTCGCCCTGATAGTCTCCGCCAACACGTATTGAGCCGCCACCGCTACTGCCAGACGCATCTATCGATATGTCTGTTAATGTGATGTGCTCGCCCAAAATATTAACACTGCCACCTACCTCACCTGCGACCGAAAGTTGCCCTTGGGCAAATACGCTACCGCTCTCTTCTGTTATCTCTGTACCGCCAAGGCGAATATTGCCATTACTATCTGTGAGGAGCGTAGTGGCATGCGACAAGTCGCTACCTGTTAGTAACGAACTCAGCTCGGAGTCGGCAGCATCTGCTGAATTCAATAATGCCGCATTACTTGCTTGCACTTCTAAGGAGAGTAGCTGGTTCTCGTAGCCTAGTCGAACCCACTGATCTTTTTCGACGGCTGCTAGCGTGATTGTGCCTTCGGGCGCACTTATGCTACCTGCATTAATTACGGTATTGCCGATCAAATCAATGAAGGCTTCATCGTCAACCTGTAGCTCACCAAGATTAACAATGCTGCCTGTCTCTTCCCGGTTGAAGTAAAAGGTTTCTGGCGCTCCAGCTAGGCTATCGTAGCCATACGTTTCTGCATTCAGCTGGCCGTTTTCGAAGCCGATGCTAGTGGCTGTTGTTGCCGTGAATCCCCCGGATAAATTGATTCCTACGTTTGGACCCATCAAGATGCCAGCAGGATTGATGAGATAGAGATTTGCGCTACTGCCGCTAACTTGTAACGTACCGTCAATAACGGAGGGCGCAACATCGTTTATTCTTCCAAAGACGTTTTGTACGCCAGGAATGGTTTCAAAGTTAGCGGTTTGATTTGCCGTAATATCAAACTGCTCAAAACTATGAAAGAGATTATCTTGGTTGCTAGAAAACTGACCGCCGCCGATATCGATGCGATCGCCGACTGTCTCTACAGTAGTGCCTGTCCCTGCTGCCGTTGGCACGATCTGCGCCGTCGCCTTTTTGTCTGGTAGCCCTATACTCAGCAGCAGCGATAAACCAACAATCCTCGCAGGCTGATTTGTGGCACGTAACACCAAATTGGCTACAGTCTTGCCCATACCTCAAACCTGTCTGACGCTCACCCACACCGGAGCCGCGCGCTAACAACACAAAAAACAGTTCGTCTCTTGTATATAAACTTACTTTTTAGCCATCCGGTCAGAGCGCATTTACGGATTTGCGTATGTTGCTTGTGTATAGTGGTTGGCGCAGTTCCTTACCAGGGATTGCCAATCATTGTGAATGCTGACCAGTAAATAGGATGAGAAAAGTCCCATCGCCCACTTTCTTCAAGCTCAGTAATTTCTGCAATTGCCTCATTGTTCGGGCCGTACACCATGCCGTCTGTAATCCCAACCTCTCCACTCAGCAGACTGATCTGCGTTTGTCTCAGTGCTTCTACGCGAGTAGATGAATCGCGAATATGCTGATAAAACTGAGACATAAACCCCAGCGTTCCTTCATCGTTGACAGGCCACAGGCTAGCAAGCGCTGACTGTGAACCCGCGTTCACCGCAAATCCAGCAAATCCATATTCTGAAGCTTCATCACCCAAAGCAGTGCTACAGGCACTCAAGATAATCAAGCCAATCTCTGACTCCGACAGCTGTAGGTCCGCCATCTTCGCTAGAGAGAGCTGTTCGTCCCACAGCTGAATATAAGAGTTGCTCAAATCACCAGATTCGAACGCTGCGTGAGTAGCCAAATGCAGTATTTGATAGTTATCCTGAGTAAGCTGGTTTTTCAGATTTCTGAGCACAAAGTCCTCATTCAGAAATGCATCTCCCTGCCAAAGGTCGCTAGTAATCAGCGCAACCTCAGCCTCTACCGCAGGCAAAGCGGGCTGATTGTCAAACTTGGAAGCCCCCATTGCTAAAACGTTCACGGTGCTAAAATCTGTGCGATCGCCCAATAACGTTTGGTCAAAGTCAGTCAGGCTAAACGTAGGGAGTAGCCCCAAACTGTAGGATTCCACCAGGTAGCGATCGCCATCATGCAGCGTTGCTATTGGCAGTGTCCTCAGCCCCGTATCCATCACAAACCCGATGCTCGCAATCTCTCTTTGCGCTAGCGTCTGTTCAATAGGGCGCACAATCCAGTCATATAGCTGTTGCGCGGGTGGTAAATACTGCCGCTCGGTAGAAAATTGACTGGTTACCTGCTCTCTGAGCTCATGCCCAACCGACTCTACCTGGGCGCGAGTCACTCCCCACTGACGGCGGCGAATCAGTTCGTTGTTTTGCGTTACCAGCATAATTTCTAGCTGATCGTCTGGCCTGCTAGGGCGATCGCTACCAGCAACCACCGCATCCTCTGTGCCTGCATCCGGTACAAAATAAGCATAGACCAGCGCAGGTGTTACGCCGGTTTCACGTTCCACCCTGTGCAATGTGTCCTGCATTTCAATCAAGGTAACCGGCTTGCTCCTTGCTTCGTCCTCTAGGCCCAGGTATGTGCCAAAGTCAGCGCTCACACCGGTTTCAATATTCGTAAGGATGTCACTTACAACGTCTACCTCCGATCTGGCTGCTCCAAACGAGAGTGTCGATAGGTCTGTATTCTCAGTCGCCTGATTAGTCCGAGTAGCGGCCGCAGTCGCAAGGGCAACAGGTGTAGGAACCTCTGTTCTGACAGGCACTGGTATTACCCCCCGATTCAAGAATTCAATATTACCTATCCTTTGATAATCCACCAGGTATCTGCCAGTCAGCACAGATTCTGTTCCCGTGCTGATAGCATTGGCCGTTCCATTGTTACTGGATATGCCAACAACAAACGGACTAGCAGTCCTGGCCGCGTTACCAAAACTCAGACGCACCGCCTCATTGTTTGTGCTGTTGCTAGCGATGCTGTCAGTTGTTCCAGCCACGCTCCCTCTGATCGCAATATCTTCTAGAGTATCTAGTAAAATTTGAGCATCTGTGGCAATAGAATCACCTCTTCTATTGTCTATAAACTCAACGTCAATGCTGCCAGCACTGCGAAGCGTAATATCTCTTCCATTCGTTTGTATGCCACCTGTAAAGATGCTACCAGTCTTGCTTTCAAGGGTGACATTCCCCGTTGATTGGATGTTAGCTTGTCTGCCTTGATGAAAGGGAAATGCTTCGATGTTGTTGCGTGCTCGCAAAGAAACATCATCCAAAAAACTAACAGAATCTTGCAGCGTGATCCGTTCGGTAACGCTTGTATCTCCAATAACAATCTCTATAAATCCGGCCTGAATTGCGTCAAGCTCTCCATCTGTAATAGAGAGCGTTATGGGGTCGGAGCTTTCTACGCCACCTAACGCAATAGTTGTGTCATTACTAGTCGAGCGAATCGCCAATCGGCCATTACCTGAGATGCTCCCGCCTGTAATATTGTTGCTCTCTTCTCTTTTTCCTACGGTTATGGTATTTCCAACTAGCGCTAGGTTACTATTTCCAGCAGTGATAGAACCCGTAATTGCCGCGTCTGGCGTTGTAAAGCGAACTTCATGTTCTGTTTGTTCGTTAGTGACAAGTGTGGCAGTGCTGGCAATTTGTGAGATGTTCTGAAAAATCGCGATCTCACCATCGACCCTTTGCAAGCTACCCTGATCCGCTCCCTCAATTTTCCATAATGCATTTGTTCCATTGAACGATAGTGCGTTATTACCACCAGGGCCACCATCAAACTGTTCAATATTTGCAAAGGTAATTTGGCTGTTGCCAACGCTGCCAGCCCCCGGACCTGTCAATGCAAACAGCGTATCCGATTTAGATCCTACGAGCCTTTGTCCGCCTAAAACATGTATGGGAGTCGGATTGGCGATCGCGCTATCAAAAAGACTAACGACACCCGTGCTGTTGTGACTCCCCACATAAATAGTGGCTACGCCGCCAGCCGCAGCCAAATCTTGCTGCCAAATATTTAGAGCCGGTAAACCTGGTGGATTTAACAAATCGGCAGGTGCGAGCTGCCCAAGCGTAACCCCACGAGAATCGCTAGCGGGTATCAGCGAGATAGCCTCTGCCTGGATAGATCTAGCACCACCAATCAAATCTATGGTTTCGCCAGTCAGAACAATCTCGTTGGCAATGCCGCTCCTGCTGCCTGTCGCACGCAGTATGCCAACCTCAACGCGGTTATTTGCCTCTAATGTAATCTTTCCAGCTAGTGCGTTTGTTCCTGTAGATGCAGTGCGTGAGTTAATATTGCCGACCAAAATGTTGTTCGCATTTGCTTCGATGTTGCCTCCACTGATTGCATTGTCCCTAAACGAAACCGATGAACTCCTAATACCGTCAACGTGGATATTGCCATTAGGTGCTAGCAGGGTTACCGTTCCACCCGAGCCTGCATTTCCCGTGTCAGCGATCGCATAAGACTCTATCGCTTCAAACCCAGTTGGAGGCGTCTCAATAAAGATATTTCCGTCAGATGCCAACAGCGTAACCGCTCCACCACTACCCTCTTCATTACTGTAAGCCCAGCTCTTAATCCGATTGTTGATAACAATATCACCACCGTCAGCCGTGATCATGACATTGCCCCCACTATCATTCTTCCCCGAGCCCAGGTAGCTGTTGGTACTCATGCTAGTGGCCGTAACGCCTGCGCTACTATTAATCGTAATATTGCCACCGGCATTCCCAGAGATATCTGTATTTACAGAACCCAATGTAATGCCAGCGCCATAAATCTTGAATGAGCCGCTTCTTGATGTCAATGAGTTTGTTGAATCCATAGAGAAAGCCCCTACAGCGTCGTTGTTAGTATTCGCCTCGAACGTTACAGTCGTACCGTTTTGAAACTGCAGCTCGCCGTCGCTCAGGCTCTCTATAGTGATGCCGTCCGGGGCCGAAAACAAAACATCCCCAGTCATACTTTCTACCGCAGTACTAGAAACATAGTTTGTTGATGTTGTGTTTGCCGGAGCCGGTCCATCTGTGATTACCAGATGCGCGGGGTCAAGCAGGATATTCCCGTTCCTCCCTTCCTGTGCACCCACATCAACCAAGCCTGTAAATACAAGCTGTTCCTTTCCAGAAACTTCAACAAAGCCACCATCGCCGCCGAAGCGGCCACCTGTTGCTTCAATGCTGCCGTCAAAGCGAGTATCCCCATCACCCCATACGATGGTAGTCCCCCCATTGCCATATTCAAGGGCGTTAGCCGTTATCACAGACAATGGATCGATAAGTGTTGTTGTTGCCGTAGCGACCGCACCTTCACCCCGATAGTCTCCACCAATGCGAACTAGCCCACCTCCGAAGGTTCCAGATGAATTGAGCGTCGCATTGTTCAGTTCTACCTGCGACCCTAGTACGTTGATGTTCCCACCCGTTTCGCCCTCGGTAAATATGTGGCCTGAAACGATTGCACTTCCACCCGTCTCATCAATCACAGACCCTGTAGAAGACAGGCTAACTGTCCCATCTGCGTGAGTAATTAGCTCAGATACAGTCGGAACGCCACGACCTGTTAGCATCTCCCCAATCTGAGTAGGTGCAATCGCCCCGTCCCAACTTCTGTCAGAGGCTTCTATCTCCAGAGACAGCAGCTGATCACCTTGACTAATTCTGACCAGGCTTTCTCCTTCAACGGCGGCGAGGGTAACTGTCCCTTCCGGCGCGCTTAATTTGCCAGCATTTACGACCGTTCCCCCCACCAGTGAGATTGCTTTGTGTTCATCCACACTCAGCTCTGCCAAATTGACCACCGCCCCTGGCTGCACGTCATCAAAATGAAACGTTTCTGGCGTACCATTTAGCTGACTATAGTTTTCTGTCCCTGTTGCTGAAAGCTCCTGCCCTTCTGCAAAGCCAATGCCAGTAGCCGTCGTTGCTGTAAATCCGCCCGACAAATTAAGCTGAGCATCTGGTCCTAACAGCACACCTGCTGGATTCATCAAATACAGATTGGCGTCACTTCCACTCACTTGAAGTGTGCCGTTGATCGTCGATGCCCGATGGCTATCCACTCTCCCGACTACGTTCTGTATATTTTCGGTAGTGACAAAGTTAGCCGTTTGCTCTGCGGTAATGTCGAACTGCTCGAAGCTGTGAAATAGATTAGTGCGATCGCCCGAAACCTGACCGCCGCTGATATCAATGCGATCGCCAGTCGTTTCCACATAAGTCCCAACACCATCGTCTGCTGTGATAATTTGACTGTAAGCCTCCGCCCCCGGCAACGCTACACCCAAAAACGGAATAATTGCTAAATATGCGTGACGATGTCCTGTTGTAAAATGCACGTTGACCTTCAAGTTATCTGTTTGTGCTTTTAGTGAGCGGGCGAGAACTACCGATAATCACTTTCCGTAAGGTAGGAGAAAAAGACTTGATAGCTAAAGTGGGACTCCCATAGCATGCCCTGTAAAGCGTGGTCACCTTACGAAAAACCGTTTTATGTTTAATCTTATTTTGTTGCTGAACTAGTCTATAAAATATGATTAAAAGTTCAGTAAGAAAATGCATGCTGCACTGTATCGATGTACATATTGCGCTGACTAAAACTAATGTGATTTAAGCAAAAAAATATCCTAATCTAGGGACTATAAAGAGCTAAATGTACTCAGAAACTAGGGTTCACGACAATGTATGCAGTAGATAGCTGGCAAAACTGGATAGTAGCAATTGGCTATTTAGCGTTCACTGTTTTTATTATTTGGCAAGTCATAAAGCCGAGAAATTAGGCTCTCTTAAACGTTTAGCCGATAAGATTTCACTTATGTTTTTGCTCAGTCCTATTCCTTTTAGAGAAATGCTGATAAAGGTATATATGTAAGATTTGTATGCCTGGGATTTATAGCGTTACAAAGAGCACTTTAATAAGCCCTTGATGGGGATGTGAAAATCGGTTTTTAGCGAGGCTTAGATTGCTGCAAGTCCCGTACTGATCTGTGAATGCCTGATTTGGGAACGCCCGAACCCAAAAATGTCATGTATTGCTAATTCCAGACGCGGCATTTCGAGACGGCTGGTAATATAGAGAGCCTGCGAGTGAGAATTTACCTTTCTCACCACGCTGACGAATGTTACAGAGGTCAACCGCACGGTGCTAAAACGGTTTATGACTTGGCTGCTGCATCAGTTTCAAAAAGTATTAAGCACACTGACCGGAAGCCGTCGTCGTGCTGATATTTCAGCGCCAACTAAATTTGGCGACGAAGCCGCTGCGCGACTACAGCAGAGCCCACCCTCTGATTCAGGTGATTCTGTTGCCAGGCGGGTCTCAGCTACTGATACGTCATTTCCTTCCGTTGAAGCCCCATCTACCGAACAGCCAACAGCACCTCTGCGGCCCAAAAACTCTTCTGCCCCAAAAGGTACCGTCGACCCAGTAGCCGAGGGACCTGATACTCATCATCGGTTAGATGCTGCGTCAGCGGCTATGCCCGGAGGAGTGCCCGCCACGCCCAGCTTCCCTTCTGATGTATCGGAACTTATCTCATCGCAATCAATGCTGTCGCCTACACTCAAAGACGACAGTACTAACGATTTATCCGTTCCCGATATCAAGGTTCCAGAAGATGAACATCTGCCAGGTATCCGTGACTTACTGCCTGCCATAGAACCAGAGAACCCTGACGTATTATCTTCCGATGAACTGTCGGAAAGCGACGACTTCGGTGACGGCTCAAACATCGCAGAAGACATGCCCATTGTGGAATTGACTGATGGTGTTGCCGCTAGTTCTGATCAGGTGACCTTATTTAGTTTTGATATCACCGAAGCGGACACTTCACGCTCAGCCACTGATGTTCCCGAGGATGTCGATGATTCTGCGCCTGTAGAGAACATAGACAATGTAGAGCCGACGGATCACGAGCCTGACGCAGAGGGCGTTAATCCCTGGTTAACAGCGAAACCTCCATCAGCGCAGCAGCCTCCAGAACCTCTTTCCAAAAAACAAGGTACAGTCAAGCTCTTATTCACACTCAAGGCAGGTAACTTTCATGGTTATATTGCGCCCGAAGATGGATCAAAAGATATTCTGTTCCATCAAAAATATATTAACGCTGAGATATTTGATGAGCTAGAGCGAGGGTCTCAGGTAGTGGCGACCGTGAAAATCATGGAAGGTAAGGCCTATGCTACCCACGTAGACCTGCTATAGGAATAGTCGGTAAGCAGGGTTATCACTTTCATCCCAGTAGCGGTACCCCAGCCCCTTCAAAAAAGCTTCCCAGCGCTCGGTATCTTCTGGCGGTACCTGCATACCGACGACGATGCGGCCATAGTCAGCGCCATGATTTCGGTAGTGAAACAGGCTGATGTTCCATGCTGGACTCATGGCCGATACAAAGTTGGTAAGTGCGCCGGGTCGCTCAGGAAATTCAAAACGGTATAGCAATTCGTTGTGAGATAACGGCGACTTGCCGCCCACCATATGACGTAAGTGCATTTTTGCTAGCTCATCATCGGTTAGATCTAACGTTTCAAATCCGCTGTTGCGGAAGTTGCTGGCGATCGCCTGCGCATCCGCCCTATCTTTTATTTTGATCCCTACAAAAATATGTGCCTTATTCGCGTCCGCAATCCGATAGTTAAACTCACTAATACTGTGGTTGCCCAATGTGTCGCAAAACTTACCCAGGCTGCCGGGGCGCTCTGGAATGGTAACGGCAAATACGGCTTCTCTGCCCTCGCCTAGCTCGGCGCGTTCTGCCACAAAGCGTAACCGATCGAAGTTCATGTTAGCGCCACAGGTGATCGCAACCAGCGTTTTTCCTACAATCCCTTCTCTTTTCACGTAGGCTTTTGCGCCAGCGATCGCCAGCGCCCCTGCCGGTTCCAAAATAGATCGCGTATCTTCAAACACATCCTTAATCGCCGCGCAAGTATCATCTGTACTCACCAGCAGCACTTCATCCACAGACTCCTGGCACAGCCGAAAGGTCTCTGCGCCTACCTGCCTTACTGCAACACCATCGGCGAACAAGCCTACTTGATCGAGCGTAATTCGCTCACCCTTTGTCAGGGACTGGCTCATAGCATCCGCATCAACTGGCTCTACACCAATAATTTTGATCTCTGGCTGCAACCGCTTAATGTAAGCCGCAATGCCTGAAATCAGTCCACCGCCACCAATCGCCACAAAAATGGCATGAATCGGCTTTTGATACTGCCTCAAAATCTCCATCCCAATCGTGCCCTGCCCCGCAATCACGTCCGGGTCATCAAATGGATGCACAAACGTTAGGCCCTTTTCTTTTTCTAGCTGTTTTGCGTGGGCACAAGCATCGTCGTAGGTATCCCCATGCAAAACAACAGTGCCACCTCTTGCCTTCACAGCATCTACCTTGACCTGAGGCGTAGTTACTGGCATCACAATCATGGCCGTTGTGCCTAGCTTGTTCGCTCCCAGTGCCACGCCCTGAGCGTGATTGCCAGCAGAAGCTGCAATCACTCCCTTCGCCAAAAGATCAGGCGGGAGCTGTGCCATTTTGTTGTAGGCACCGCGCAGCTTAAATGAGAAAACTGACTGCTCATCTTCTCGCTTTAGTAGAACCTGATTGCTCAATCTTGCGGATAGCTGAGGCGCTTGCTCTAATGGCGTTTCTTTGGCCACATCATAAACGCGTGCCTTTAAAATTCGTTCCAGGTAGTCCGATCGATCCACAGCTTGTAGCAGGTAAAAAGCGCTACCCTCTACTTTACGCGCTTACTCTGTTTGTGGCTACTTGGTTTGTGGCTCCTTAGTCTCCACTCACAAAAAGCCCTTTGATTCGTCAAGAATCAAAGGGCTGAGTCATATCTCTCACAAGGTCTCTAGTCGAATCAGCTATGTAGAAATGTTCTACACGAAAACAACACTTTGACTGTTTAAGTCGAGGGTACTTGTATTTTCAAATACAGCCACTAAGTCTTGACCCTTTAGCAGGCGTAGTTGATTACCTTGCTGTTGTTGCGTGTAGTTACCAGCCGAGCCGCTGAGTTCTAATGTATCTACTGTGGCATCGAAGTCTTGGATAAGGGCATAGTCACTGTCGCCGCCACCGAGATAATAGCTTTGAGCGCTGGTACCCAACACAAACGTATCGGAACCCAGTCCACCACCGAGGATGTCGTATTCAGAAGAGCCATGAGCGATCGCATCTGCTCCCTCTAATCGATCATTTCCGATACCGCCGCTCAGTTGGTCGTTCCCTGTGCCACCGAATAGCTGGTCATTATCGTTTGTATCAGTAGCGGATGTAGTAGTTCCTTTCTCAACGATGAGTCGAGGCCCGTCACTACTCTCTGTCGAGGCGATTTTAACGCCGTTATATCCTTCGGTAATAAAAGCCCAACCCTGGTTTGCTGTGGGGTCGGCTTGCCACGCACGTAGGCTTTCTGTGACGTCAATCGTCAGTGTTCCTGTATTCACCCATCCAGTGCTGGTGATTGCACTCGACTTGGCTTCATAGCCGTTAGTCTGAATGCCATTGTACATAGATCCCCACGTACTACTTTCCGACCAGCCTTGCAGCATTTCATACACCGCAAAGCTATCACCTGTATCAGTCACCGTCAGCTCAATGGTTGCCGATGTAATGTCGTCATCTAATTCAATTTGACCCGCTTGGTCGCCAAATAAATCGTCAAACTTTAGCAAACTCTGAATAGGATAGCCGTTTCTAGCATCTACGTAGAGTGAAGTGAGACTGCCATAGTTGTTCCAGTAATAGGAATCAAGGATAGTGTCAGCTGCGCCATTATAGCCATCGACACCCTGTTCGAAGGTTAACGTCGCCGATTTCGCAGCGGGTGCAGAATCACTTGGGTCGCTGCCGTATATGACATCGTTACCAGAGTTACCGTAGAGCCTGTCGTTACCTTCTCCACCAATCAATACGTCACTGCTATTACTAGCGCTTAAACGCCCCGAGTCAAATTCGTCCTCACCATAGAGAACATCGTTGCCTTCTCCACCATAGATCGTATCGTTACCCTGCCCACCTCGCAGAATGTCACTGTTACTGCTCTCGTCTGTATTGCCAACAACTGTAGAATCAGTTGTTGGCTCGACTTTGACCAGTTTCATATAGTCAACGTAAGCTTTTCCACTACCACTAACACTACCCAGTATTTTTAGATAGTCTTGATAGCTAGTAAGATATACTCCAGAGGCAACCGTTCGTTCAGCGAAAGCGCCTGTACCGTTGCCAGGGCTTGTGTCCACTTGCCAATTGTCTAATACTTCGTTGTTGAAATGTACGGCAAGCTCCGCAGAACCGTTGGTTTTATCGAGATGACTGATAACAACGTCGTAATAGCCAGTTTCTCCAGTAAACAAAGTTGTGCCATTAGCCTGCCGAATGTTGGCATATTCACCACCAGAAGCACTGCTAGCATCACTAATTTCTCCCGTGCCAGCGAAGTAAATACTTTCGGCTTCAATCAGAATCTCTTCGCCAGTAGGCGTTGTATCTTGATTGTCAGAAAAGCTGATAGCAGTAGATTGAACAGGTGTGAAGTCAATGTAGTCAATTTTGAACTTTTCTTCACCAGTCTGAAAGCTAAGCTGTTGGCCATTGCTAATAAAGACTTCTGTTGTGAGTGTTTTGTTTCTAATCTGGTCGTCCTTGCCTTCTAGTAGGTTCCAAGAGCCTAACTTGTTACCCTCCAACCACATAGATAACTTGCTATCATCCTCTTTGGAGGTATAGCTAAGTTCAATGTTGTATAAGCCTGATTCTCCAGTAAATGCAGTGCTTGTATAAGCATCTTTTTTGACCTCCAACAGTTCTTGACCCGAAGCATAGCTAGCGTCTTTTCGTTTAACTTCACCTCCCCATGAGAGATCTTCTGCTTCTATTCTCACCTTCTCCAGCTGTGGAACCGAAGCTTCTTCGCCTTCGCCTAAAACGTCTGTGTCTTCTGAGACAATAAACTCAACGTAGTCAATTTGTGCTTTCTCACTGCCATCTTTCCAGCCACTGAGATTTATCGTATCGCCATAGTTAAGCGTAATCTGAGTACCGACAGCCCGGTATTCTGCCATCTCGTCAGTAGCATCAAAGCTCCACTGATCTAACGTTTGTCCATTAATTCCAAAAGCTGCACGAGCTTCTTTCTTCCCATCATCTAAGTAACTGACAAAAACGTCATAGACACCGGATTCTCCAGTAAAGAGCGTAGTTGCCTGACCGTAGCCGTTACTCTTAATGACGGCTTTACCAGAAGCAAAGTCGGTTCTATCTTCAATCTCATATTCACCAGAAAGTTCAAACGACTCAGCTTCTATCCGGAGTGCGTCATTAGCACCTAGCGCAGCTTCATCTAGTACTAGGTTAAACTGACTATCACTGACATCTACTTTGATGATGTTTTTTGATTGTCCTAATGTATTGTTTAACCAGTAGGCTTCAGCACTTTCTTTCTCAACTTCTTTAACGTACTCTCCACCAAACGTAGCAGCTTCTGCATGTGTTTTGGTCTGACTCTCCAGATAAAAGCTACCGTTATAGAATCGAGCGTCAGCAAAGGCAGACCCTTCAGTCGTCGAAATAATGTCGAGGTAGTCTAGCCGGATAAACTCTGCATCTTCAGCCTCACCTTTGATTTTTATTTCTTCTCCAGCCTCCAGCTCTACCCCTCGAATGGTGTAGGTCGTGAAGTTATCAATGCCAGCTGTCTCATTTTTAAGATCTTGGTCGAGCGTCCATTCAAATTTTTGCTTGTCTTTTTTACTACCTATCTCAACTTCAATCTCGCCTTCACCATCTTTCTCGTCGTAGTAACCTACGATGACGTCATAGACGCCTGTTGGTCCGCTAAACTTGGTTTTGGCATCTCCTCTACCACCTGTAGATATCAGGCTATTGCCAGATGAGATCGCCTGATCTTCTATATTGAAGTTTTTAAGCTTGAAATCTTCTGCTTCTAGCCTCACCCAAAAGTCGATAGGTGGCTTCTCCACAGCGGTTATAAAGCCAGCCAGCTCTGAAAGTTCTTCCAGGCTAATGGGTTCATCAGTGTCAACGGCAGCAATGTAATCATCTCCATACAAAACATCATCGCCTCTACTGCCGCTGACAATATCTTCTCCGCTGCCGCCGATGACAATATCATTTCCCTCGCCACCGTCAACATCGTCGTTGCCTTCACCACCATCTAATACGTCGTTACCAGCGTCGCCTTTAAGCAGGTCTTTACCCTCGCCGCCATCTAGCAAGTCATTGCCAAAGCCACCCGCCAAAATATCGGCACCCTCTTCGCCATAAAGCTTGTCATTGCCCGCCTCACCCGAAACAAAGTCATCGCCCGTACCGCCATATAGCTTGTCGTCACCATCCCAGCCATACAGAATGTCATTGCCCGCTTCACCGAGTATATTGTCGCTCCCTTCTTTCCCATCAATAAGGTCATCGCCGCCGCCGCCGCTCATCAAATCGCGAAAGCTACTGCCAGCCAAAATATCATCAGCGTCACCACCGGAGACAACAACTGATGTTTCAGACCCACTTTGATCGATAGTTTCTCCGCCAGTTTCTTGGGCATCAACACCGTCTACTCCGTCCAGAGTAGAGAAGTAGGTTTCTAGCTTCTGCCACCACTGGCCGTAGCCCATTTCAAAGACCTGCCACCACTGGCCATAGCCCATCTCCAGCATGTCTTGTTCAAACTCCTGCCACCACTGACCGTAGCCCATCTCCAGCAGCTGGTCTTCAAAAGCCTGCCACCACTGGCCGTAGCCCATCTCCAACATCTGGGTTGGATCGTCTTGCTGTTGTTTCCACTGCTCGTAGCCAGCTTCCAAGATTTGCCACCACTGGCCATAGCCCATCTCCAGCATTTGTTGTTCAAAAATCTGCCACCACTGACCATAGCCCATGGTGTACAAGCTGCCTTCTTTATTGGCGGTAAGGACGCTGCTATCAAACCCTAAGTCTTCTGCGACTGATTGTTCAGCTTGTAGCAACAGTGTACTGAAGTCCAACCCCGTATTCAAAACATCGTAATTGATGTCGTAGCCCAGTACATCCATTGCCTGCAAGTCTAGCTCCGACAGACTGAGCCTCTCTTTATACGCTAGGGTCGGGTCCATAATGCCCATAGCATTTTGCAGCCGTTTCCAGTGGCTTGCCTGAAATCCATCACCGCCGTTCTCTTTATCTTGACCTGTAGAAAAATCACCTAGATTGGTAATACCCCCGTCAATAGAGAAGTATGCGTTCCCACCGATGCTGACGTTGCTGACGCTGCCATCTGGATTTTCTATCTCAGCTGTATCAACAGTGTGACGAAACAAGTCCAGGGCTGTGAAATCTGAAACCTGATTTTTGCCAGAGTGAAGGGTTTCAAAATCGATAGTGCCGTCAAGCCCACTCACAAAGCCTAAGTTGTGACCAATCTCGTGCAAGGCCATGCTTAGGAAATCAAGCGTACCTTCTGTTGCTTCTCCCGAGCGACTGAAGTCATAACTCCAGTCGAAGCTAGTGTTAGTAACAATATATCCGTCTAAAGCATCTGGATTGAGGAGGTTTCTATCCCATGTGGTTCCGTTGCTAAGTGTAACTCCCTGATCCATGCCCAGTGCTTTGGCTTGCGCTGAGGTAAGCAAAATTTCAGTGTTACCACTTACTAGCTCTCCATTGACACTGAGATCAACCGTATTTCCCGACTGCAAACTTTCATCAGCTTGGTCATCAGCTGAAGAGGAAATATCTTTCTCGTAATATTCGCCAAATACCCCGTATGTTTGATTATGAAAAATTGGGATAGCGCCGCCGACAGCATTGCCATTGTCGAGCCCGTCGGTGGCTCCAATATGCAAATTAACTTCAATGTCATCTGTTAGGAAGGAAGACCAAATGGCTGCCGCCATTTGAAAGCCGATTCGTTGCTCAATCGACACATTCGCATCGTACGTGAAGTTGAACTGTACCATTGTCTAAGAATCCTTTTAGATGGATGAAGAACCGCTCTACTGATCCAAAAATCTTCTGCTAGTCGGATGTTTTCAAAGAAACAAAGAGCCGTTGTGCTACCTAAAAGTAACAACAGATGTATAAAATAAGACCTGAAAATATACGCATGTATTTCAATGATGAGTGGTTTCCGAAGATACTTTATATTCTTCAAGGTATTGTGAAGCGCAAGAGTTTAAGCTCTTTCCACGCCATGGTTAGATGCTTTGCGTACGTTTTCTACAATGACTTACTTATTAGTTTCCCGACAGGCTATGGCTGTAGCACAGGAGGGAGCAATTCCATCAAGATAAGCAGTTGGCCGCAGAGGTATGAAGGCTGGTGGACAGAACATCACTATGAAGACCAAAAACGATTTGCCCTTCGCTATTAACTGACCACGTTTGGGCCTCTACGATAGGACCAGACTGTGTCGTGACTGTTTCCTGCTCGTCGCTAAGGTGGGGCTCTGCCTCGCTTTTACTGTAAGAATTGCTATCTACATTGTCTAAAAATCGAAAATCATTCCAAATGGATTGGCCGGTCATGAGCTGACTGGCATCCTCGGGGAGTCCGCCACGCCCAGTAGCTACGAAGGTATTGCTTTGGGTTTGTTCACAGGCCGCGACTATTTGTTCCTCGCTAGAGAGGCCAGCTGGAAGCTTGGTGAGGTCGTTGGTGGGGTCTTCTTCTATTTGATTGATGGCGACACTACCACTGAAAGCTGGGCCGAGTGAAGAAGATGCCGTAATATCACTGTCTGCTGTTGGCTGTTCGCGGTAGGCTGTACCCAATATGGTTGCCGCATCAACAACAACCCGGCCTCCGAAACTATTGACCGAGTTGGCGGAGATGTCGCTGTTTTCGAAGGCAATTAGGGCATCGGTATTGATATTGATGTTGCCGCCAGTCGCTGAGCCAGTCGCGCTGGTTGTGATGTTGCTACCCCGACGTAAAACCACGCTGTCAGATTGGAGGGTGATGTTAGCGCGATCGCCTGAAACTGTATCGGCAGTAATAATGCTCTGATCACTTAAAGAGAGAGCAGTAGTTGCTGAGATATCGATGTTACCCGCTGCGCCTGTACCTGGTGGTGGGCCACTTGTGCTGCTAGGGAAGTTGCTAACGTTAATAGTGGCGCCTTCTAAAAGAGAGAGTTGGTCAGTGTTTATCTTGATGTTTCCACCTGCGCCAGGGCCGAAAATACTGTTTGCAAATAGTCCGCTCCGCCCTCTAGCCGTGTTTCCTTGTAGTTCAATAGTGTTAGAGGCCTCAACAGTAAGATTTCCTGCAGGATTAGGACTGATTGTGCTGACAGCGATTTGGCCACCATCCCTCACTGCCAAATTGTCTGTGAAAATGGTTAGGTTGCCGCCGTTGCCACTGCCGTCAGGCAGGAAAGGAACCCTGTTTGCAGGTATCTCAGAAGTTGCAATTATGCTACTGGCCCCTCCTGCATTAAATCCTTCTACCTGAATGCTGCTAGCCTCTTTTATGGTTAGGTTACCGGCGTCGCCCGTGCTGAAAGTGCTTGCTATCAGCTGAGCACCATTGCTAAGCCTGATCTGGTCAGTGGTGATGTTGAGATCGCCGCCTTGCCCAGTTGCGGCAGTCGTTGGCGATGGCCCAGACGATGATGATCCTAATGGAATATCCCAAACTCGTAAAACGCCTGCAAATAGGCTGCTGGGATTAATATCAGAACCACCATCTGCCGTAATAGTGTGTGCATTGACATCGACGCTACCAGAACTGCCCGAGCCACCCATTCCAAGACCAATCTGGCCGCCTGCTGTCAGGGTAAGCTGGTTCGTATTTACCTGAAGTTGGCTACTACCATCACCGGCCGCGCCTGGCGCAATTTCGATGTATACACCCGTCGGTGTTGGCGTTGTAGGCGAAAAATTGACACCACTGAGCTCAATACTCTCGGATGCATTAAGACTGATGTTTCCCCCGCCGTTGGACAGTACCTGTGCTAGCGCGATCGCACCATCTGCTAAGCGGATGTTTCTCCCCTGAAGCTGAAGTGAGCCTGCATCGCTCCCGCTGACGTCTAAGGAGGCCTGCTGTGAGAGGTCTATATCTTTGAAGAGATTAGTGGTTGTGTAGTCAAAGTTCCATTCCGAGACTTGCGGGCTGAGTGGAGATGTTTGCAGACTGAGTCCAACTGTTGCATGACTACCTAGACTGGCAATTTCTATGTGGCCTTCCTGGGCGGTAATATTTCCGCCTGGAATTGAAACATCTCCGCCCAGGAAGGCCAGTGTTTGGCCGTTGGAGGCAGTCAGTTGGGAGGTAGGTGTACTGCGACTAATGGTGAAGCTGCCTCGATTGTAGGCAAGGTTATGACCGTTTCCTTGGATCTCGATAGGACCGGGCGAAGCGCCGAATTGCAGGCCGATGGGAACGTTGACCGTTAGAAGTGAGGGCAGTGCTGAAGGCGTTGAACTGAATTGATTCTCATCTTGGAAAAGGATACTGTCTGCGGTACTGGTGAGAAAAGAGCCTGGAATACTAAGGGCAGCGCTCTCGCCAAACACAATGCCGTTAGGATTGAGCAAAAAAAGGTTTGCTGAGCCGTTAACGCCTAGGGTCCCATCGATAGTGGAGGTGTTGGGGCCGGTGATGCGGCTGAAGATATTGGTGATGCCTGCCGCGTTGTCGAAAGTGATAGTGTCTCCACTGCCAATGTTAAAGTCACTAAAGCTGTGGAAGACATTAGGGCCTGTGCCACCACCATCTCTGAGCCCTCCAGTGATGCAGTTTCCCGAGCAGCCAGTCACTGAAGTGTCGATAGCTGTTGGAGTTGTATTGTCGATTATGACTTGTGCAGTTGCAGCGCCGATGAGCAGCCCATGACTTAAAGCGATTCCACTGCCTACGGAATAGACAGTTTTTCTCATGACAGGCCAAAGAGAAGATCGTGATAGATGTGCTGACTGACTTTTCATGGAACATTGACCACGGATAGCTTTTCTCAGTAGCCTGCTCGGGGTTGTGGAAGGGGCCCGAGTGCTGAGCGTAATTACAAACTAATGTGCCCACTTTGCGGACTAAAGATGGGCCCTGACGTGGATTGAAAGCTGGATTGGGGCATTAATAGTGGTGAGAAAGCTATCACTACTAGCGCCAATAGGTGCGCCGTAAAAGTGAGAATGTATTGTGTCAGGACGTTGGGATAATTACTGATGAATCGTGATGACTATCGGAAGCCTCGGCTTTGGTTCCAACGTCGTTTTGTGCGCTCTTTTCTGGGAAGGACCTGGCTATCACAAAAGTTTCTTCGGAAGCTTTCTTTTTTTGGAATAGTGCTGCTGACCTTATTGAGTATTGTTTTTCGGCCAGCAGCGTTTGCGTACTCTGCTGAGACGGCTGATGCCATTTCTTTGGGTTTGTCGCCTTTCCCCAAACAGACCTTGGCTGCAGGTGACGTTGCTTTGCCAGAGGCATCTCCTCTATTAGCAGATGGTCAGCAGCAGTATGCATCTGGTCAGCTTGTTGCGGCGCTGCGTAGCTGGCAGCTTGCTGCTGAGGCGTTGGCCAGTCAACCTTTGGAGCAAGCGATCGCATTGAGCTATGTATCTATAGCGGCGCAGGACCTGGGCGAGTGGGAACAGGCGGAAAGCGCAGTGTCACGTGGGTTGTTACTGATTGCAGAGAGTCCCAATTCTGTTGAGCTGGTGCAGGTGAAAGCTCAGATATTTAATGTGCAGGGCAGATTACTGCTGAAGCAGGGTCAGCCGGAAACTGCCTGGGAGATATGGCAGCAGGCAGAAAATGCCTACGCTCGGGCTCATGACAGCCTGGGTGAGGTGGGTGCCAAAATAAATCAAAGTCAGGCACTGCAAACGATGGGCCTGTATCGCCGGGCGAGACTTCAGCTAGAGAGTGTCGCAGAGACATTGCAGGGGCAGTCTGATTCTGAAGTGAAGGCGATCGCCCTCAAAAGCCTGGGAAATGTGTTTCAAACAGCTGGTGGTCTGGAGCGATCGCAACAGTATTTGGAGCAAAGCTTAGAGATATACAGACAGTTGGGAAGTGATACTGAGGTGGCAGAAGCGCTGTTTAGCCTGGCAAATACGCTACGGCTAATGGAAGAGAGCGATGCTGCCCAGCAGTATTACAAAGAAGCCGAGAGCCTACTGCCACCATCCGTACTCAAGACGACATCTCAACTTAACCGTTTTAGCTTATTGCTGAAGACGCAGCAGTGGTCAGCGGCTCGGCAACTTTTGCCTGAGCTAGTGACTCAGGTGAAAGCCTTACCGGCGAGCAGGCAGGCTGCGTATAGCCGCGTCAACCTGGTTGAAAGTTTGCTATCTCACGGAGATGAAACGCATCAGCCAATTATCTGGCTATCGGTTGAGTCTGCTGCGGATTTGTTGCGAGATGGGATGAATCAGGCTGAAGTACTACAAGATGACCGGGCTAAGGCTTTTTCGTTGGGTGAGCTGAGTAAAGTATACGGCTACACTCAGCAATGGCCTGAGTCGCAGGCATTAGCACAAAGGGCGCTGTCATTTTCCCGAGGCGATAACGCTCAAGATATGGCCTATCGCTGGCAGCAACAGCTAGGGAAGGCGTACCATCAGCAGGGAAAGGATGTAGAGGCTATTGCCAGCTACACGGCAGCTGTTGAGTCATTAGGCAGCGTGCGGCGTGATTTACTCGCGACTAATGCGGATGTGCAGTACTCGTTTCGAGAGATAGTAGAACCGGTGTATCGTGAGCTGGTGAGTTTGCTACTGCTGCCAGAAGACGTAAGCCAACAGGCACTTTTGCAATCGAGAGATGTTGTAGAAGAGCTACAGCTTGCAGAAATGGAGAACTACTTTAGATCTGCCTGTATTGATTCAGCGTCTGAGTCTATCGACAAACTGGATTCTGAAGCAGCTGTGTTTTATCCTATCGTTTTACCAGACCGAGTGGAAGTCGTGATGGCTTTGCCGGGACAATCGCTAAGACATTACCGAACGTGGCAGACAGAAGCGGTAACGAACGAGACCATTGGAGGCATGTATCGTTACTTGAATCCAATTTTGTCGGAAGAAAAGCGACTTGCATTTTCTAAGCAGATTTACGATTGGCTGATTACACCTGCTGAGACCGCGCTCGAAGAGAATGAAATAAAGACCCTAGTATTTGTACTAGATGGCCAGTTCCGTAGTATCCCGATGGCTGCTCTGTATGATGGCGATCAATATCTGTTGGAAAGGTACGGTGTGGCGCTTACACCTGGTATGAAACTGTTGGGACCACACTTCCAAAACCCAAAACCTCTGCAGGCTTTGATGCTGGGATTGACAGAAGCAAGAGGCGGATTTTCTGCGCTTCCTGGTGTAAAGACGGAGATAGAACAGGTTGCTGCCAGTGTAAATGCGGAGGTGCTTTTTGATCAGGACTTTACACAGGAGAATTTAGCGACTGAAATTGAACGTGTTCCTTTCCCTGTGCTTCATTTGGCGACCCATGGACAGTTTAGCTCTGATTTGGCAGAGACTTTTTTGCTGGCCTGGGATGAGAAGATTTCGATTGGTGATTTGGATGGATTGTTGCGATCGCGTAGAGAACAATCTGAACCGATTGAGCTGATGGTGTTGAGTGCGTGCCAGACGGCGGAAGGCGACGACAGAGCGGCTTTGGGCCTTGCTGGCATGGCAATTCGCTCGGGTGCAAGGAGTACCCTGGCGACGCTGTGGTCAGTAAATGACAATTCCACGGCTGCGCTGATGACGGAATTTTATCAGGAACTAGCTACTGGAACGTTGACTAAGGCAGAAGCTCTACGCAGGGCTCAAGTGAAGATTTTGCAAAAAAACGAATTCTCCCATCCCTATTATTGGGCTCCATTTGTTTTAATTGGGAACTGGTTATCTTAAATTAAGAGAGATTTTTGAGCTCATGGATACAAAATGTCTATTTTCTGTTGCTTCTGCCGTTGGGCTTTCTATCTCGATGCTGATGAGCGGACAGGCGTCGGCATCGCCTTTTCCTTGGAGAGTGGCCCAGAATTCAAATGCATTGTTAGCGCAGCAGTCATCAGGGGCTCGCACTATCGGTTTTGTTCCGCCTGCTGATGAGGGTGCACCCAGGTACACGAGAGGCGGCGCTACTCGCGATGATTGCAATGCACTACAGGTACTACCCGAAAGTGTTTCGGGCTGGACTGGCGAGGCGAGGCCAATGGTCGTCGCCTACTTCAAGAAGGATGTACAGCAGGTTTTGCTGAAGGTAGAGGCTGTGGATGGTAGCGAATCCTACATTTATGCGGACGACGAGCTTTTTGCGATAGAAGGGGAAGGGCTCGCTGAGATTCCGATGCCGAACAGTTTAGGCGAGTTGACTGAGAATAAACTGTACGTTTGGTCGATGGTATTGCTATGTAAAGACAAGCCATTGGGTCCTAATTCAATTGTGGTTAAAGGCGGTGTGAAGCGTGTGGCTCCAGTGTTGAACGCTGTTGACGCTGAGGCAATGTCTTGGGATGAAAAGGCTGCTGCGTATGCCGAGACTGGGCTCTGGTATGACCTGGTATCGACGCTGGTCTCAACGAAGGCCGCGTTTCCTGATGATGCCGAAGTGGAACAAGCTTGGGAATCGGTCTGGACATCGGTAGGGCTCGATGAGGCATTTGAGCAGTTCACATCTGAAGAATAGGTGTATCAAGAGAGGCTGACGATCAAAAGATTCGGGCTCCTGACTAGACGTGATTTCTGAGAGCTGGGCATCCTACAGGTAACTGTCAGTTTGTCTATCGTACGAATGTTATCCAGGCTCAAATCTAGAATGCTTCAGGGGCGTAAGGTCGCTGCTATCGGATTTGCTGTGGCGGGTGTGATCGCGTTTGCCTCTTATAGAGGTTTGTTTGAGTCATTTGAATTAGGAATTCTTGATCAGTTTTCTCGTTGGCAGGCATCGCCGACGCTGGATAAACGCATTCTGGTTGTTACAATCGACGAACAGGATATCGCGAATGTAGGACAGTGGCCTGTTTCTGACCAAACGCTGTCACAGCTGTTGCGTACGATTGGTGAGCATAATCCGGCAAGTGTGGGCGTAGACCTTTACCGTAATCTTCCAATTGAGCCTGGGGCGGCAGAACTAATCGAGACTTTTCACGATATGCCAATGATCATTGGTGCTGAGCGTGCTATTGGCGAACCTGTACCGGCCCACAGCGTGCTGAGTGAGTTAAATCAAACAGCTATTATTGATTTGATTGTAGATAATGACGGCAGGGTTCGTCGGGGCTTGCTGTCAGTAATTTTGCCTGAAGATGGGTCGTTGAGGCAGGGCATCGCAGCGACACTAGCGCTAGACTATCTAGCGACTCGAAATATTTTTCCTGAAGTTGTCGCTTCTGGTGGTGATGGCCAATCTTTGCGGTTGGGGAAGTCAACCATCACACGATTCAGGAAGAATGACGGGGGCTATGTTGATGCTGATCATGGTGGCTTCCAGGTGCTGATGAACTATCGGAGTAGCGATCGCCAGTTTGAGTCGATTTCGATGACGGCTGTGTTAAATGGTGAGCTGACTGATGAGTTGGTGCGTGATCGCATTGTTCTGATCGGCTCAACCGCTGCGAGCCTGAACGATTTATTCTATACACCGCTAGATAGAGAGCAGCAAATTGCAGGTGTGTACGTTCATGCCCACATCGTGAGTCAGCTTTTGGGTGCTGCGTTAGACGGGCGCCCTTTTATGCGGACGGTGCCGGACTATGCAGAATGGCTGTGGGTTTGTGGATGGATAGCAATTAGCGTGATTGCTGGCCGCTCTGTGTATGGTGGTTCCTTGAAAACAGAGCTGTCTGCATGGCAACTGGTTGCCAGATTCGTGGCTTTGACTGGGGGGTTGGGTGCGATAGGTTTTGTTCTATTTCTGAATGGTTGGTGGTTGCCAATAGCGCTTCCTTTTGTTGCCATGATGGCAACGGTTGGTTTGGGTGTAAGCTACCGAAACCAGCAGTTACAGACATTAGCCGCCTACGATGAGCTGACAAAGATTGCTAACAGACGCTATTTTGATCAGTATTTAGAGCAGTTCTTAAAAACAGATAAGCGGTTGTCGCTGATATTATGCGATGTTGACCACTTTAAGGCGTATAACGATTTGTATGGTCATCCAGCAGGCGATCGCTGTTTATACCAGGTGGCTCAGGCGATTAAGTCGGCGGTGAGAGATGCGGATATGGTCGCGCGTTACGGGGGAGAGGAGTTTGTTGTTGTTTTGCCGAATACGGATGAACTTAGCGCTGAACAAGTTGCTCAGAGAATACGATTGCAAGTGCGAAATTTGGAGATTGTGCACGATGGGTCGTCGGCTAGTCGGTGGGTGACCTTGAGTGGTGGATATGTGACAAGACAAAGCGGTGTTGTTATCGATGCACACTCGCTAGTGGAGTGTGCTGACAAAGCACTGTACGAGGCCAAGGAAGCCGGACGCGATCGCATTGTGCTAAGGCACTGGTATGAAAAAGAAGAGCAGTTGGATGTTCCTCCTGAGCAGCAAGAGACTATAGAAGATATTAGTAAGGCTGCGTAGAAATTATTCGGTAGTATGAGTTGTCCAGCATATGACTCAGTGAAGGAAAATACCGAATGACTGTACGCGTGAGAGACGCTTGCGAAGCAGACTTAGACTCATTGGTCAGTCTGTATAATCGTTATATTATAGAAACCCCAATTACCTTTGACCTGGTTCCTTATACAGTGCAACAGCGTCGAGATAGTTGGTTTTGTCATTACAGCAATTTGGGATGCTACCGGCTGCTAGTTGCTGAGTACGCGAATTTAGATGCTGCTGCTCAGGTCGTAGGCTATGCCAGTAGCAGTAAGTTTGCTGCTAAGGATGCTTACAACACATCTGTCGAAACGAGCATTTATATTGCTCCGGAGTATGTTGGCCTAGGGATAGGCGGACAGCTGTATGAAGCCTTGTTTGCCACGTTAGCGAATGAAGACGTGCATCGTGCATATGCTGGCATAACGCTGCCGAATGAGGCCTCAATCGCTGTGCACAAAAAGTTTGGCTTTGAGCAGGTCGGTTTGTTCAAAGAAGTCGGTCGTAAGTTTGATCGGTACTGGGACGTTGCCTGGTATGAAAAACCAATCAAAAAAATGTCTCGCTGAGCTAAACCCAACGAGACGATAGAAAATGGAGCGTAGATGCACTATCTCAGGAGAGAAAGATAGCCTGGCTTTAGACGCCTGACAATTCGACTTTTGGCAAGATTAGCGGAAGACGTAGCCGATGCCGACAGTGAAGCCGAGGTCGTCGCTGTTGTCGTCAGCGAAGGGCTTGTAGCTAACAGAGCCGTTGGCCACGTATCGGTCAGCGAAGCGGTAGTCAGCACCTGCTGTGACTGCAAAGTCGATGTCGCTGTCTTCACCAATATCGCCAGCGACGCCAGCACCGATGAATGGGTTGAAGGCCATGCGACCGTCACCGATAGTGTTGAAGTCGTAGGTGATCGGCACAGTGTAAGCGAGGTCTTCGGAATCGTTGAAGTCGAAGTCGGTAGCGACGCTGGGACGGATAGAGAGGTTGTCTGCGATGGTTACTTTACCGTTGACAACAAAGCCGTCGTCGCCGCCACCGATGCCGATGTAGTTGTAGCTAGGCGCGGATTGAGCGAGGGCACCGAAGGGAACTGCGAGAAGAGTAGCAGCCGTAAGACCAAGGGTAGCCCAAATACGAGAGAGTTTCATGGAAGTATCCTCAAAAGGTGGTGGGAATAACAACGTGGAAAGAAACGTTGATGGAGTGATTTGGAACTTCTGTGGCCTGCACGCTTTTCTTGTGGATAGTCCCGATCGTTGTCCGATGTTTCTTGGGGGCGACACTCAAAAAGGTAAGGTTTAGAAGGTTGCGAAAAAGTTGTTGTTTCGGTGGCCGTTTGGCTTGGAAACCACTGCTTTGTTTCGCATGTTTAAGTTGTATCTTGGGTGACTAGGGGATGCGTAATGGGTATGGACAGTTTGTAGGGGTGGACTAGCAAATATCTATCTCTAAGGACGTAAACACGTTGTTTTTTGGTGTGCCAGTTGGAGCTAATGGTTATGTTCGTGATGCTTGACGAAAGTGTAAAATGTTGCCAGGGAAAAGAGTTTCTGGCTACAGGACTGGTTACAAGTATTGATAGGGTTGGGATTAGAGTGATTTGAGGCGAGCTGATGGCTGAAGAGAATAGTTTGATGGATGGGTTGGTACGTGGGGGAGATGGTCTTTGTCGCTGTTGGTGGGCTGGTGACAAGGGTGACTATGTGGCGTATCACGATGAGGAGTGGGGGGTTCCGGTGGCGGATGACCAGAGGTTGTTTGAGAAGATCTGCCTGGAGGGGTTTCAGTCTGGGCTGAGCTGGCTAACGATTTTGCGGAAGCGCGAGAATTTTCGGGTGGCGTTTGCAGGGTTTGAGTTTGAGAAGGTGGCGCAGTTTGATGAGGCGGACGTGGAGCGATTGCTATTAGATAAGGGGATTGTGCGGCATCGGAAGAAGATTGAGTCGGTGGTTAATAATGCGAGACGGGCGATCGCACTTGCAGAAGAGTTCGGTTCACTGGCAGCTTACTTTTGGCAATACGAGCCCGATGCGTCGGCCCGACCTGAGAGGTGTGACTACGAAACGCTGAGGTCGCTGGGTAAGACGACTGAGTCAACGGCGATGAGTAAGGATTTGAAGAAGCGAGGGTGGTCATTTGTGGGGCCAACGACGGCGTATGCGTTTATGCAGTCGATGGGGATGGTGAATGACCATGTGGAGGGGTGTGAGTGGCGATTGGAGATTGAGAAGTTGAGGGGCGAGTTTGAGCGGCCTAGTTAGGAATTGAAGGCCTTTTTCAGACATAGTGTAGCTGTTTCCTTTGCTGCTCTGCTCTATTGGGTTGCCCACTCGTTCGGGGCTTGAGGTAAGAGACACGGTTTGTTATGACCTGATGGAATTGTCTGGGATTATTCGTTGACTGTAGATATTTTGAAATGGCGATGAACATGTGCTGAAGGGTGTAGTGCAAGGATTTATCGGTAGTCTGTATCACAAAATTTTGATTGCCCCCTTAACCGCAGCGGCATGATCAGGGAGAATAGAACGACAGACGTATTAGGACGTAGCTCATGACAGCCACCCAAGCTAAGCCCAAATCTACTTTTCCTATTGACTTAGGTGCTTACCAGCGAATTTCTCTTGACCCTACTAATAACAAGCTGACCGATGAGCAGCGTGATGCGCTGAAGGCCAATATTCAGCTCTGCCGTGAAGCGATTGTGTTCTTCACGGCGACTGGCGGTGCGCGGGGTGTGGGTGGTCACACGGGTGGCCCCTACGACACGGTGCCCGAAGTGATGATTATGGATGCGCTGTTTCGCGGCAACCCCGATAAATTTGTGCCGACCTTTTTTGACGAAGCGGGTCACCGGGTAGGTACTCAGTATCTGATGAGTACGCTGAATGGTGATTTGCCTGCTGAGCAGTTGATGCAGTACCGTGCAGCGGGTTCTAAGCTGCCGGGTCACCCTGAGCTGGGTTTGACACCGGGTGTGAAGTTTAGCTCTGGTCGGTTGGGCCATATGTGGCCGTTTGTGAACGGTGTGGCGCTGGCGAACCCTGGAAAGACGACGTTCCTTTTGGGTTCTGACGGGGCGCAGCAGGAAGGGGATGATGCGGAGGCGGCTCGTTTGGCGGCGGCGCAGGGCATTAATGTGAAGCTGATTATTGATGACAATGATGTGACGATTGCGGGTCACCCTTCTGAATACTTGGGTGGGTATAGCGTGCAGAAGACGCTGGAAGGCCATGGCATTAAGACGCTGGTGAATGATGGTGAGGATATTGATGCGCTGTATGCGAATATCTGTGAGGCGATCGCAACCGATGGCCCCATCGCCGTAATCTGCAAGCGCCCAATGACTGTTGGCATCGATGGCCTGGAAGGCAGCTGCCATGGCCACGACGTTATCCCAACTGACTTGGCAATCAAGTATCTGGAAAAGCACGGTCGTCAGGAAGCAGCTGACTATCTCAAGGCCATTGAAAAGCCTTCTCATAGCTACGAATTCTTGGGTTCTAGCGATGAGCTAGGCTCCAACCGTAATGTCTTTGGTCAGGCTGCGGTAGAAGTGATGGGCAAGATGAGCGATGCTGAGCGCAAAGAGAAAGTGCTGGTGGTTGACTGTGACCTGGAGGGCTCTTGCGGTCTTAACCATATTCACAAGGCGTATCCCGAAATCTTTGTGAGTGGCGGCATTATGGAGCGGGGAAACCTCTCTGCGGCGGCTGGGTTTGGCATGGAGAAAGGTAAGCAAGGCATCTTTGCCACCTTTAGTGCCTTCTTAGAAATGTGTATTTCTGAAATCACCATGGCTCGCTTGAACAAGGCGAATCTGCTCTGCCACTTCTCTCACTCCGGTATCGACGACATGGCAGACAATACCTGCCACTTTGGTATCAACAACATGTTTGCTGATAACGGCTTGGATGACGGCTATGAGACCCGTCTGTATTTCCCTGCCGATGCCAATCAGATGAAGGCCTGTGTCAACAAAATTTTCCATGACCCTGGTCTACGGTTTATCTTCTCTACCCGTGCGAAGGTGCCCATGTTAAATGGCGAAGATGGCAAGGCGCTCTATGCCGATGGCTATGAGTTTATTCCTGGCAAAGATGACGTAGTTCGCGAAGGTACTGATGGCTATATCGTGAGCTTTGGTGATGGTCTGTATCGTGCGCTGGACGCAGTTGAGCGCCTGAAGAAGGAAGGCTTGAACATTGGCCTGATTAATAAGGCAACGCTCAATGTCGTCGACGAGCAGATGATGGAAAAGGTGGGTAAATCACCTTTAGTCATGGTGGTTGAGTCCTTTAATGAGAAGACTGGTTTGGGTGCTCGCTACGGTACTTGGTTGCTGGAGCGGGGCTATACGCCTAAGTTTGCTCATGCGGGTACGCATGAAGAAGGGGGCGGTGGCCTTTGGGAGCAGTTCTATCACCAGGGTTTGGACCCTGAGAGCATTATGCAGAAGGTGAAGAAGCTGGCGGGTAAGTAAGGCATTGCGTTGCTTGATTTAGATGCTGCCGTTTGAATAGGTATATGAATACAACAAAGGCTCTCTTAGTACAACCAAGAGAGCCTTTGCTGTGTTTGTGGAATGCCATTGGCTGAGTCTGTATTTTTGCGGTGGGGCACAACGCTATTAGCAGAGAGTTCCTTTGAGGGTTAGCGGGTGGGTGTATGCTTTTAAGTAGGTATACCTAAGACTTTTGGGAGCGATCGCACCATGGCAGCAGAGTACATTGCAGATGAAGCCGCATTTGACGCATTGGTAAAGGATGAGTCGGTGGTAGTGGTAGACTGCACCGCGAGCTGGTGTGGTCCCTGCAAGCTGGTAGCGCCATTAATGGATCAGCTGGCTGAAGAGTTTGAAGGAAAAGCAACCGTCACTAAGCTAGATCTGGATAGTAATAAGCCTGTGGCCAAACGATTTGGGATTAAAAGTATTCCGGCGGTGATGGTGTTTAAAAACGGTGAGCTGATGGACACAATGGTAGGTGTGAAGCCCTATTCCACCTTTAGTGAAACGGTGACGAGCTACCTGTAGAGACCGTTTCAGCGCTTGCTTTGTTGAGTTGACCTGTTGTTATTGCTATGCCAGATCCTAATAAGCCTGACCCAAATTTGATTAAGCTGTCACCTGCGACCTTGTTTGCGATTGTGGTAGCCATTGTGTTTGTTCCACTACTGCTGACTGGCTTCATTTCTCAGTAGAAGTTTAGACACAAGCATCGACCGGGAGGACAATCCATAGCGACTGTCCTCCCTTTTGATATCAATGTGAATTTGTGAGTTAGTGTTATGTGAGTTTGGCTCGTCTGTCGGCCTACATATAGGTTGTAGATAGTTTCTGAGGAGTATCTGTTATGTGTGGAATTGTTGGCTACATTGGTACACGCGCAGCCAGCGGCATTTTGATCGAAGGCTTGAAAACGCTGGAATATCGTGGCTACGACTCGGCTGGTGTCGCGACAATCTCTGAAGGCAAACTGCAGCGGACACGGGCAAAGGGCAAGCTGGTCAATCTACAAACGAAGCTAGAAGGCCTGGAAGATCCAGCGCGGCTAGGCATTGGTCATACCCGCTGGGCGACCCACGGCAAGCCAGAAGAGCACAACGCCCATCCCCACACCGATGAAAAAAAACGACTGGCGGTAGTGCAGAACGGCATCATTGAAAACTATCGTGAGCTACGCGAAGAGCTAAAAGAAAAAGGCTATACATTCTGCTCAGACACTGATACAGAAGTAATTCCTCATTTGATAGATGAGTATCTCAAAAATCCTGGTAGTGACACCGTGCTCTCTGGTCAATCTGCGCTATTAGAAGCGGTTCGACAGGCTGTGAACAGGCTGCGTGGTGCCTTTGCACTGGCGATTGTGTCGGTGGATTTTCCTGATGAGCTGATTGTGGTGCGGCAGCAGGCACCGTTGGCGATTGGCTTTGGGCAGGGTGAGTTTTTCTGTGCATCGGATACGCCTGCGATTATGCCGTATACTCAGGCAGTGCTGACCCTGGAGAATGGTGAGATTGCGAAGCTGACGCCGCTGGGCGTAGAGGTGTATGAGTTTAACGGCCATAAGCTGAAGAAGTACCCGCGCACCCTGAACTGGAACCCCATCATGGTGGAGAAGCAGGGATTCAAGCACTTTATGCTCAAGGAGATTTATGAGCAGCCGGGGGTAGTGCGGACTTGTTTGGAAACCTACCTGGATACGGAGTGGGATGTATCGAGTAGCCAGTCGCCGATCAAATTGGATTTGCCCGATACGCTGCTAGATGATTTGCAGCATATTCAGATTTTGGCCTGTGGGACGAGTTGGCATGCGAGCCTGGTGGGCAAGTATTTGCTGGAGCAGGTATCTGGGATTCCGACATTTGTGCAGTATGCGTCGGAGTTTCGCTATGCGCCCGCGCCGATGATGCCCCACACGCTGACGATCGGAGTGACTCAATCTGGTGAGACGGCGGATACGCTGGCGGCGCTGGAGATGGAGCAGAACCGTCGGGCCGAGCGGGCTTCTGACGGTGAAGATGCCTATGCACCGCTGATGCTGGGAATTACAAACCGGGTGGATAGCTCACTAGGGCGATTGATTCCTAATGTAGTGGGGACGATGGCGGGGATTGAGATTGGCGTGGCGGCCACGAAGACGTTTGTGGCGCAGCTGATGGCGTTTTACTTTTTGTCGTTGGAGCTGGCCTATCGACGGAAGACAATTTCGTTGGAACGTATGGCGGAGATTATTGAAGGGATGCGTCAGCTACCGGCGCAGCTGGAGCAGGTGCTGGAGGCTCAGGAACGCTATGTAGAGGAGCTGTCTCACGATTTTTCGGAGACTCAGGATTTTATCTTTATTGGGCGGGGGATTAACTATCCGATCGCGCTGGAGGGTGCGCTGAAGCTGAAGGAGATTAGCTACATTCATGCGGAGGGGTATCCGGCGGGGGAGATGAAGCATGGGCCGATTGCGCTGCTAGATGAGAAGGTGCCTGTGGTGGCGATCGCGACTCGTGGTACGGTCTACGAAAAAGTACTCTCTAACGCGCAGGAAGCCAAAGCCCGCGACGCGCAGCTAATTGGCGTGGTGCCCATGAACGATGTAGAAGCAGAGGAAACTTTTGATTCGCTACTGCCAGTGCCGGATGTGGATGAGCTGCTATCGCCCATGCTGACGGTGATTCCGGTACAGCTGCTGTCTTATCACATTGCCGCGCGGCGGGGTTTGGATGTGGATCAGCCTCGGAACTTGGCGAAGTCGGTGACGGTGGAGTGATGTTTCGGTGAATACTGCTGTGTCAGTCCGAAAGATATGCTTAGTATATAGATATGAGCGAGAAGGTGGTGGAGTTCCCAACCTATAGACCTGAAATTGATAAAGCTGTTAGTGACGCTGAATTTCCTGAGAATACATCTGGGAAGGCAGAACATGAGGAAAAGGTATTGAGTCAAACTTTATCTATGGATAGTTTGCTCAAGAAGCTTTCTGCGGTTGGCTTGAACGCTAACTACGTGCGTAGAGCAGGGTTGCCTAGCTGGTGGAATGATGAGCTGAATGAAATTCCAGCTGCAGTACTAGAGGGCACAGCCCACATTGCTCAGCGGCTGCATTTGGATTTAAAGAGCTTGCTACGAGACGATTTAGACGCTGCATTTAAGCCTTTATTGCAGACAAAATTCAAGTATCACGATCAACAGGCTTCGGATATTCCTCAGGTGGCTTTTCAGGTGGCTTCGCGGATAGCGGAGCTAGTGGCGCTGAGTCTACCACCAAAGCCTTTTGTTCCTGTGCCTGCCGAAGCAAATAGGGTTCGCCAGTGTGTTCTTGGGCATGGAGATAAGGTAGATCTTGGCAGCCTGTTGAGCTATTGCTGGAAGAACGGCATCGCAGTTGTGTATTTTAACGATTATCCGCCCCAATCGCGCAAAGTCACTGGCATGATTCAGTGGCAAGGTGATCGCCCTGTAATTTTACTCAGCCATAAGGTCACACATCCGGCCTGGCTGGCATTTCATCTGGCACACGAGCTGGGCCACTTAGCGTTAGGCCATGTAGAAACGGGGATTTTGATTGACGATGAAATCAACGAATCTGATGACATAGAAGAATCAGCTGCAAATCGTTTTGCAGTGAAGTTACTCGTAAATCAGTATGACAATTGCTTTCAAGGCGTACCGATTTACAACAATATCCAGCTTAGGAAAAAGATAGAAGAGAAGCTCAAAGCGGATCCTACGGTGGATGCCTGTGCCTTAGCTTTTAACTACGGTTGGCATGCCCAGAAGACTGCTCCGAAGAAGTTTGGGCTAGCGAAGAAAGCGGTGCAATTTCTCGGCTGTGAGGCCTCTGGCGATAAGATTATCCAACAAGTTTTAGAAAATCGTTTGGACTGGGAGAATCTGAACGATGATGCTGTGGATCATCTTGAGCGCATCCTGGGAGATTAGCGTTGACAGGCTGCCTTTATTGCATTGATAACGACATTATCAAAAAGCTAGCGACCTTTGAGCTGTTTGATGAAACGATTAAGCTTTTTGAGGTAGATTCTATGGGTATTAGAATTCTAGCCACAGCAAAGCATAAATTTAGAAGCGATCTCGCGAAGCTGGAACAGGGACGGCTTCGACGGCCCGAAGATAGGATGGTAAATTATGAGAGAACAATTGAGTTGGCTGAAACGCTGCCTCGAATTGAGCAAGCAGAGCTAGACAATGACTTGCTCGAACAGCTTTCTACGTTTGAAGGTATAGACATTGGTGAGGCTATCTTGACAACGTATGTAGCTCAAGTGCTGCAAAAAGATGATGCAGGGGAGGCTTTTATACTGACTGGTGATAAGCGATACCTGAGAGCCTTGGCTCAAGTGGAGTTACCTGAGTTGCAGGCACTGCTGAAAAATAGGTTTTGGTGCTTGGAACAGCTTGTATTACGAGATATTTGTGAGTACGGGTTTGAAGCTGTTTGTAACAAAATAGCACCCGTAAGAGAAAGTGATAAGGCTTGCAAAGCTATCTTTGGTTCAGGTGCCCTCTCTACGAAGGGGAATGCTCTCTTGGCTATTGATGGATACATCGAGAAGCTAAGATCAGAAACGGGAAATTTGCTTAATTTATATGGCGTTTAGCAAATGATTTGAGAGTGATCCGATTTTTGTGTAAGCGCTTTTTTCTTAAACGGAAAAGCGTTCTGGAAACAGGATAGCAAAATGTGACAATGCTGCACGCCAATTTTTAATCGGTCTGTTCCATTTCTTCGAGATATTGTTCATTGCTAGATACATCAATCTAAAAACAGCATCTTCGCTGGGGAAGACGGCCTTCGTCTTGATCACCTTGCGCAGTGAGCGGTTGACGGACTCAATCGCTTTCGTGGTGTAGATTACACGGCGAATCTCCATTGGGTAGTCGAATATCGGAATGACGTTCTCCCAGTTGCGAATCCAGACTTGGCTGACCGCTGGGTAAGTTTCATCCCACTTGTCTGCAAACGCATCAAGAGCAGCTTCTGACTCAGCTAGCGTGGCAGCTTGATAGATAGGTTTAAGGTCAGCACAGACTGCTTTCCTGTCCTTCCACGGTACGTACTTCATGCAGTTGCGCATCAGATGCACAATACATAGCTGCACCTGCGTATGCGGATAGACGGCTTCTATCGCCTGTGGAAAGCCCTTTAGGCCATCGCAGCAGGCAATCAGAATATCCTTTAACCCTCTGTTTTTCAGGTCCGTGAGTACCTTCAGCCAGAATTTTGCACCTTCTGTTTCCGCTTCGCCTATCCATAACCCAAGCAGCTGTTTATCGCCTTCTTTGTCGATGCCGAGCACCACGTAGACCGCACGTTTGCTGACTCGACCTGACACTTTGATGTTCACGTACAGCGCATCTAGATAGACAATCGGATAGACCTCCTCTAGTGGTCTCGACTGCCAGGCTTTGACATCCTCGCTGACGCTATCGATGACCTCGCTGATGACCGATGCTGATATTTTCGCACCACCGTACAGCTCTTCGAGTTGGGCGCTGATGTCGCGAGTACTGTTGCCTCTGGCGTAGAGCGACAGGATTTTCTCGTCCAGCCCAGCAATACGACGCTGATGTTTTGGGACCAAAATAGGCTCGAAGCTGCCGTTGCGGTCTCTAGGTATTGACAGCTCTAATTCACCCTCTTCAGATTGAATGGTTTTCTTCGAGCTGCCATTGCGACTGTTCGGCGCGTTGGCAGAGCCTCTCCGATGGAGAATCGCTTTGACTGACGCTTCGCCGGTTAGGTGGGCATTGAGTTCACCCGCTAAAGCGCGTTCGACTAAACGCTTTTTGATCTGCTTCATCAAACCAGCTTCGCCTAGAATATCTTCCGGGCTATGGCAGTCTTCTAGCAGTTCGTCGAGTAGGTCATCGACGCGATTGGGTTCTTTTTTCTTGCGAGCCATGATGCGGTAATCTCCTGAGTTGATAGGATTTTAGTCCGCTTACACAAAATTCTGTACAGTCTCAATGATTTTGTTGCCTTGTGTTCTCTGGTCTTGAACAATATCTTCACTTGGCTTTTGAGTATTGAGTCTTCTATCAATTGTCTTCTCAGTCTTTTTTCAGCGCTGCTCCGGAGATTCTCATGTAATCCTTTTGAAGGGCTTATTTTCGGTTCATTGTTGCCTCAGGTGCAGCTGTCATTCTTACAAACATAGGAAGTTCGGATTTCTTTCGTGCTTCTGCCCTACTGAATAGCAGCCTTTGGCTGAAGGATATAAACCGATGAAACGAATCACTCTCTCTGTATTGACTGTGCTACTTGCAACAGCAGCTTTTGCGCCTACAGCCTATGCATCACGACGGTCTCAGGTATCTACGCCAGATGAGCTGGGTGAAGGTACTAGCTTTGTTGAATTTGTTCGGTCGAATCGAGACGCCCGCCGGAACTAAGCTCGTTGACTAATCTTAGCCATAGATTTTTGAATGTATGCTCCCTTCTGTATGGAGTAGTTGAGGTATAGAAGCCTTGACTACTCTTTTTTTTTGTAGTTCTTTTCTCTTGTAACTAGCTCTCGTTTGACCGTGCTTTTTTGATCCGAAGTCAGCTTGCGGACAAGACAATTGCGATGAGACGCTGTAGTCTGGTTTAGCTGACAAAGGGCGTATGAGTTGGGCCTTGGTTTAAAACTATGAAAGCAATTGTGGTAGGCAGTGGTGGACGCGAACATGCTTTGGCTTGGAGACTATTGCGATCGCCTAAAGTAACCGAAGTCGTGTGCATTCCTGGCAACGGCGGCACCGCAATGCTGCCTGGCTGTCGCAACGTTGCTATGGCCATGGACGAAGCCGACGCGATCGCCCGCTGCGCCCTGGTAAATAACATGGCCTTTGTCCTCGTCGGCCCCGAGCAACCCCTCGCTGACGGCCTCGCCGATGCGCTTAGAGCGCAGAAAATTAAAGTATTTGGACCCAATCAAGACGGGGCGCAGATAGAGTCGAGCAAAGCCTGGGCGAAGACGCTGATGGCTGAGGCAAATGTGCCAACGGCAGCTTCGGATGTGTTTACGGATGCGAAAAGTGCGATCGCCTACGTCAATCAACAGGGGGCACCGATCGTAGTCAAAGCCGATGGCTTAGCCGCTGGTAAGGGCGTGACTGTGGCGATGGAAGTGGAAAGTGCGATCGCTGCCATAAAAGCCGCTTTCAGTGGCCAGTTCGGCGCAGCTGGTGAGCGCGTCGTCATCGAAGAATTCCTCACCGGGCAGGAAGTGTCCGTGCTCGCGGTCACCGATGGTAAAACGATTCGTCCCTTGTTACCCGCCCAAGACCACAAGCAAGTGGGCGAAGGTGACACCGGACCCAATACAGGCGGGATGGGTGCCTATTGCCCTACTCCATTGATGCCGCCTGAATTGCTAGAACGAGTTTGCTCTGAAGTCCTGGACCCTACGCTAAATGCACTGAACCAGCGAGGCATAGACTATCGCGGCGTGGTGTATGCCGGGCTGATTGTGACCCCCGAAGGCGATCCAAAAGTCATCGAATTTAACTGCCGGTTTGGCGATCCGGAAGTGCAGGCAGTATTGCCATTACTAGAAACCCCCTTGGAAGACATTGTGCTAGCCTGCTGCGACCAAACCCTGGATAAAATGCCACCGTTTGCCTGGAAAGAAGGCGCTTCGGCTTGCGTCGTGATGGCGGCAGAGGGGTATCCAGGCAGCTACAAGAAAGGGCTGCCGATTCGAGCGATTGACGCGGCCCAGGAAGATGCGGATACAGTGGTGTTCCATGCCGGAACGCGGATGAGCAACGGAGCGTTGGTGAGCAGTGGGGGGCGCGTGTTGGGGGTGAGCGCGGTTGCTGATGACTTTGAGGGTGCGATCGCCAAAGCCTACAGCGCCATCGACAAAATGGACTTTCCGGGTAGCTTCTACCGCCGCGACATTGGCTTTCGCGTCAAAGGTCAATCGTTAGGCAAAGATTAGGCACGGCCCTGGTAAGGGCAACACCGTCTAGAATAGAAGTATTAAGAAACGTATTGAACCTAAGGCTCACTAACCGGCGCACTGACAGCTCTGCACCCGAATCCGCTATGGAATTGTTTAGTCAACTCAAAGCATTAATCGCCAAGTGGTGGAGTGACTTTACCCTACAGACCAGGCTGATGGCCGGTGCCACGCTAATTGTGTCGTTGATTATGAGCGCCCTCACCTTTTGGGCTGTCAACACCATTCAGCAGGACACTCAGCTCAATGACACCCGCTTCGGTCGTGACCTGGGCCTGCTACTCGCTGCGAATGTAGCCCCCTTGGTTGAGACGAATGATCGCTCTGAGCTCGCCCGCTTTTCCTACAGTTTCTACGAAAACACGTCGAACGTTCGCTACATGCTGTATGCGGATGAGACGGGCGAAATTTTCTTCGGCATCCCTTACTCCGAACCCGCCGTTCAAAACTCTTTGACCCTGCGGCGGCGGATGAAGCTGCCCGATAACTACACCAGCAGCGCTGAATCACCCATGGTGCGCCAGCACATGACGCCCGCTGGCATTGTGACAGATGTATTTGTGCCCCTGACGATTAAAGGCCAGTACAAAGGCATGCTGGCTATGGGTATTAACCCTAATCCTACCGTGGTCGCTTCCTCCCACCTTACGCGCGATGTCACCGTTGCGGTATTTGTGTCCATTTGGGTGATGGTTGTTTTGGGCGCGGTGATTAACGCGCTGACCATTACGCAGCCGATTAAGGAACTGCTGGTGGGCGTGCAGAATATTGCCGCTGGTAACTTTAAGCAGCGCATCGACTTGCCGCTGGGCGGTGAGCTGGGTCAGGTGATTTATAGCTTTAACGATATGGCCGAGCGGCTAGAACGTTACGAAGAGCAAAACATCGAAGAGCTAACCGCTGAAAAGGCAAAGCTAGAGAGCCTGGTATCTACCATTGCAGACGGTGCGATTTTGCTGGATGCAAACACAAACCTGGTGCTGGCGAATATTGCGGCCCGGCGTATGCTGGGGTGGGATGACAAGGTGCCCTTGAGCGGCAGCATTTTGGATAATTTGCAGCCTGGGGTGCGATCGCAGCTAACCTCCTCCCTTTCTATGGCGACCAATGGCGAAGCCAGCGAAGGCAAAGAGTTGAGAATTTCGCTGATGGACGGGACCAGAACCATTCGTGTGGTGCTAAATACCGTGTTCGATCAGTCCCGCGAGAATGTAAAGGGCATGGCGATTACCCTGCAAGACATCACCCGCGAAGTGGTGCTCAATGAAGCTAAAAGCAGCTTTATTAGTAACGTCTCCCACGAGCTGCGGACGCCACTGTTTAACATCAAATCGTTTATTGAAACGCTGCACGAATACGGCGAAGACCTGAGCGATAAGGAGCGCCAGGAATTTTTAGCGACGGCTAATAACGAGACCGATAGGCTCACTCGCTTGGTGAACGACGTGCTCGATCTGTCTCGGCTGGAGTCGAATCGGCGGTACGAGTTTTCGGCAGTGGAAGTGCACCAGCCAATCGATCAGGTGTTGCGGACCTATCAGCTGAATGCCAAAGATAAGCAGATTACGTTAGGGAAAGACATTGAAGCTGAGCTGCCAGCGGTACTGGGTAACTACGACCTGCTGTTGCAAGTGTTTGGCAACCTAGTGGGCAACGCGCTGAAGTTTACCCCAGCTGGTGGCAGAGTACTAATTCGCGCGTATCTGTCGCCAAGTACGCCGCCGGTGGCGCTGCCGCTGGTCCGCATTGAGATTGCGGATACTGGTATTGGCATTGACGCGGAAGATCAGGCGGCGATTTTTGAACGGTTCTTCCGTGTGGAGAATCGGGTGCACACGCTAGAAGGGACTGGGCTGGGGCTGTCCATTGTGAAAAATATTATGGATAAGCATAACGCTCAGGTCAACTTGGTGGGGGAAGTGGGCGTGGGCACCACATTTTGGTTTGACCTGCCGATTTATGAGCATGCGGAGTATGCTGCAGCAGAGGTGGAGTCTGAAGTGATTGGGTCTGAAGTGATTGAGTCTGAAATAGCTGAGATTTCAGATGAGCGCTCGGATGCTTCAGTGGTGGAGCCTGCTTCTTCTAGCCTCGTTTGAGGTTTTATACCCTTGTATAAAAGTGTTCTAGTGCTGGCTTTCTCTACGGGTGGTCCTTACCACATATCAACTTTCTATAGATAGTCTCTAGGTTTCACAACCGATTGAGGGAGCTCATATCGAATCTGGCTGACTACAATTTAGGCAAACATAATCGCCTACAGGAGGCTTTTGTATGAGCTTGTTAGATCAGTTGAAGACCATGACTACTGTTGTTGCCGATACAGGCGACATTGGCGCAATCGAACAATTTACCCCACAGGATGCAACCACAAACCCTTCACTGATTACCGCCGCTGCGAAGCTGCCTCAGTATCAGAGCATTGTGGATGAAACGTTGACCCAGGCGAAGAAAACCTTGGGGGATGATGCTTCGGATCAGGACGTTGCCAAAGAAGCATTCAAGCATTTGGCGGTGGCGTTTGGTAAGCGAATTTTAGAGATTATTCCAGGGCGGGTATCGACGGAGGTGGATGCGCGCCTTTCTTACGATATGGAGGGCACGCTACAGACCGCGCGTGAGCTGATTGGGGAGTATGAGGCTGCTGGGATTAGTCGCGATCGCATCCTGATCAAAATTGCTTCTACCTGGGAAGGCATTAAAGCCGCCGAAATCCTTGAGAAAGAAGGCATCCACTGCAACCTGACCTTGCTCTTTGGCCTACACCAGGCCGCTGCCTGCGCTGACGCGAAGGTTACCCTCATTTCACCGTTTGTCGGTCGCATCCTTGACTGGTACAAGGCAGACACTGGCCGCGACAGCTACCCCCCTTCCGAAGATCCTGGCGTACTTTCCGTTACCGAGATTTACAACTACTACAAGAAGTTCGGCTACGAGACCGAGATTATGGGCGCAAGCTTCCGTAATGTCGATGAGATCAAAGAGCTAGCAGGTGTGGACTTGCTGACAATTTCGCCCAAGCTGCTGAAGCCACTTTCTGAGACGGAGGGTGAGCTAACCCGAAAGCTGAAACCTGAAGATGCAAAGGCTTCGGATATTGAGAAGCTGAGTGTGGATAAGGCGACATTTGACGAAATGCATGCAGCTGATCGCATGGCAAACGACAAGCTAGACGAAGGCATCAAAGGCTTCACCAAAGCTCTAGAAGAGCTTGAGCAGCTACTGATCGACCGTTTGGCACAAATGAATCAACCGGCTGCTGTGTAAGGCGCTTAGTTTAATTGTTAGGTGTACCAGCAACGTTTTTCAGCCCAGAAAATAGAGACAGTAATGTTTCTGTTTTCTGGGTTTGTTATATCTCTCAAGCCGCAGCAGGCACCTTACCGCAAGGCATGAACAATATGACGCTTGTAGTCTAAAAACTCGGGCGTTAGCTTCATCTCCAGGTCGCGCTGGGCGGGGAGGCTAACCTCTACAGTCTCGCGCAGTCTGCCAGCTTTGTTCATAATGTGGACACGCTGAGAGAGAAAAATCGCTTCTTCTACGTCGTGGGTAATCATGAAGACGGTAATGTGCGTTTTCTCCCACAGATCGTGAAAGAATTCTTGTAGCTGTTCTTTGGTTTGGGAGTCGAGGGCACCAAAGGGCTCGTCCATTAGCAATACTTCGGGGTCGTTGGCCAGGGCGCGGGCGATCGCCACCCTTTGTTTCATCCCACCCGATAGCTCCTTCGGATAAGCATCGGCATAGTCACTAAGTCCGACAATATCCAGATAATAGGCTACTTTTTGCTGTCTGGCTGCTTTTGACATTCCCTTTAGCTTTAGCCCAAACGCAACGTTTTTAGCCACCGACAGCCATGGGAAAAGCGTGTAGTGCTGAAACACCATGCCGCGATCCGCGCCCGGCCCGCGTACCACCTCACCATCGACCATTACCTCGCCTGAGCTGGCCTTTGTTAGGCCTGCCGCAATGTTGAGCAGTGTGGATTTGCCACAGCCTGAAGGTCCGACAATACAGCTAAATTCGTTAGGTGCTAGCTTCAGGCTGACATCATCTACAGCCAGGGTAGATTGTTTTCCACGTCTGAAGCGTTTGGAGACGTTGCGAATTTCTAACTGAGCGTCGTGTGTTGTTGTCGGCGATCGCAGTGTAGTCGGAAATGAAATAGATTGCATGGATAGAGATGGCTACTGGATAGGTGACTGGACGTGGAAATGAAGGATGGTGGTGGGATTGCTTTAGGTGGTTAGAGCACTTGCTTTAACTGATGGCTGGAGCCTACAGAGCACTCAGCTCGATTTGGATTCGGCCCAGGGTAAGCAAAGCCAAAATATCATCTTGAAAAATAGATCGGTGGCCAAGCCAATTGCGAGAATTACTAGAATACAAAACAGAACTTTATCTGTTTGCAAAAAGCGCTGAGAATAGATGATCTTGAAGCCGAGTCCTTTCTGCGCGGCAATCAGCTCGGAGATGATGAGAAAGTTCCAGGCCCCTGCTACATTAAGTTTCAGCGTATCGACAATGTTCGGTAGTGTCGCGGGCAAAATGACGCGAAACAACAGATCTCGCCGGGTAGCACCTAGGGTGTAGGCGACGTTCAAAGTCTCATCTGGAATAAACTTGACCGCATCCGAAATCATCGTTGCGTTATAAAACACGATGCCCAGGAAAATGATGATGATTTTAGGCGCTTCACCTAGCCCTGTCCAGATAATAATCAACGGTACAAAAGCCGCGATTGGCGCGTAGCGTACGGTTCTAAAGAACCCGCCTAGTAGGCCATCCATGCTGTAGAAAGTGCCCATGGCCAATCCCACCGGAATCCCCACCAGCGCGGCGAGTACAAAGCCCGCTAGTACCCGCAAAAAGCTAGCCGTGATGTCGCCCATCAGGTCTTCGGTTTGCAGCATGGATATGCCCGTGACAAGCGTCGCCGTCGGCGTTGGCAAAAACTTCGGATTGACGAACTCCCCATAGCTCAACACGCACCAAATGATGAACGGAATCAGCAGCGAGATCGTGATTAGAACAGGCGACAGCCAGGCGGGAAAGCCCTGACGAATGCTCCAAAAGACAGAGGGTTTAAGATAGCGTTTTCTTCGGTTGGTGGCCTGATCCAAAGGAGATTACCTGCCTTAACGTAAAGTGTGAATTCGGTATGTGAGTAAGTGTCAGGGGCTTATGGGGCGGCTGCGTTTGAATAGGGCGCTATCGATGAAAATAATGATAGGGGCTGGCGATCGCGACTCGATTGCTCTATATGTTGTGTTCTATGTGTTCTGTTCTTGGTAGGCCAGAATAAACTGAGGATCGAACAGAGATTCGATGTCTTCGGGGGCGCTATCGATTTGGCCTTCTTCGACCAGAAACTCTGAGAGTTCCTGAAGCGGTGTGAGTAAATACGTATCGCTATCAGGCTGGGCAAGCATAGCCAGGTTGTCTTCTAAGGAAGGAATTTTGACGCCTTTGAGGTCTCCTTCTAGCTCTTCAGGGGTCACTTCTAGCTCTTTTGCCCCGATCTCTAATGCTTCTGTGTTGCTCTCGTCGATAAACTGCGTCCCTCTGAAGACGCCATTGACGAATGCCTGAACCGCTTCTGGGTTCTCTGCGATGAAATCAGTATCAACCAGATAAAGATCGATAATAGCCGTTGGCATTTTGGAAGAGTCGTAGATGATTCTGCCATCTTCTACAGCGCGTGCAGTTTGGGGCAGGTAAGGCGCGTAGCTGACGGCGATATCTACATTGCCCGACTCAAAAGCGGCAGCAGCACCGGCTGGATCAACGTTGACAATAGTAATGTCATCTTTGGTTAAGCCTGCTTCTTTGAGCACTTGCAGTAGGAAGAAGTAGCTAACCCCTGTGGTATCTACCGCGACTTCTTTACCTTTGAAATCTTCAATGCTAGCGATGGTGTCACGGGCCAAAATGCCGTCGCCACCAACCGAGTTGTCCTGAACAAGGACAATTTTAAAATCCTTGCCCTGAGTGTCTAGGAGTATGGCTTCTGCGCTTACCGGCGCGAGACTATTGACATTGTCGCTAGCAAAAGCAGATATGTAGTCGCCACTGGCACCGAATAAGAGCAGCTCAAAGTCGAGTCCTTCATCTTCAAAGAATCCTTTTTCTTGAGCGATGTATATCGGGAGCTGGCCAACCCAGGGTGCGCTTCCCATCGACATCGCCAGGGCGGGCGCATCACTGCCTGTTGCTGTGCCACCTTCTTCGCTCGTTTCTGATGAAGTGTTGCAAGCATGGAGGACAGCTGCGCCTGTCACGCCTGCCATTAGCTGTAGTACACGGCGACGGCGAAATAGAGGTCCTGATTGTGGCATTGAGAAGTCTCCAGCGGTGGGAATTAAAATAAGGTCAAAAAATTGAGCGAGGCCTAGCGAATGAACCTCAGTGAATATAAGGAAGCCTGAACAACAGGTTTAAGTGTTTTTACTCTTAAGTGTTTCTACTCTATAGCCTTTTTTGGCGAATGAGAAGTGTAAGCAGCTACTTTAGAAACACCAAAAAATAGGTTCATCTATTCCTCACGGTAGATGAACCTATAACAGTTGATATATAAGGGCTGCAACGCTATGTTGTGGCAACCTGGTTATCCTAGCTCTGGCGCGATTAGAACCACTCGTCTTTGGCTTCTGCCTTGGTGTTGGTGTTACGCTCTGGCGTGTCGCGCTCGAATTTGAGAGTGATAGACCGGGTCTGTTCGCCATCTTCTGCAACGGCCTTGATGGGATAGTCGATATGGCCATCCGGAAAAGACACATGGAAGCGGAAGGTGCCGTCGGGGTTGAGCGGGACAACGCGATCGCCGACAGTCAGTGTAGCCGTTGGCTCTGTTGCGCCATAAACGATCAGCTCTGCGTCCGCCACTAGCCAGAAATTGCGCTTGCGATCGGTGGGAATGCCAACTCCTGACATATTTAGCCCTGACACATTTAGCCCAGAGGCGCTAAACATGAGCCCAGCACCGCTACCGGAAGGTGACAGTGCGCCCGGTCCGCCTGGTGCTTCCATATGCATAGAGCCATAGAGGGACCCAGCCACGCGCAGTGCATTCTGGCCCTGGGTGAGCGCAAACAAATCGTCGTAAATCCTGGGCAGATCGCCGTCGACAACGGCACTATCGACTGCCTGCTCGCTCCCAGGGCGACCCAGATTGCCGAAGGTACGTCCGGCTAGCTGGTCCTGCCAGCTGATGGTTGCGAACTGATCGTTGACCCAGTCGGAAGGGAAAATGGGAGGGACGCGAATCGGCGCAGAGCGGGTGAGTGAAAGCCAGCGATCGTCTGCGGTGAGATAGCCCAGTTCGGCAACATAGTCGCGATCGCTTACAGGCACCTCCAGATACCAGGAGCGGGCCATCTCATGACAGTCCTGCTGCTGCATACTGTGAGGTGCTTGGGACGACTGGTCAATATCAGTAACGTCGTACAGCCGTAGCATCAACCGTTGCCCCCCCTGTTTGCGCAGCTCCTCTTTGTGATCATTTGAGACGTCCCAATAGGCATAGGCCCACTTAGGATCGCGAGGCAGGAGCACAATGCGACTATCGCCATAGCCCTCTGGCAAATCCTGTAGCCCGTCGTCTACAGTTGCCAGTTCCTCAACGCTTAAAGACGCTGGCTGGGATGGCATTGGTTGTGGCGAGTCGGATTGTGGTGAGATGGGCGATCGCCCATCTGACGAGCTGGAGTCTTTCATATCGATATTTGTAGTAGGAGAAGTATTAAAGGCTATTGCCGTGCCCACAATGCCAGCGGCGGCGACCGAAGGCAAGGGGGATGCAGTGGTGTCAGCGGTATCAAATTGGTCATTATCCGCGTCGCCTACGGGTGCGGCCTCCCCAAAAATCACCGCGCTGTCACCAATAATGGTTTCGCGGGTAGGTTCCATATCTGGAATGGTCTCAGTTTCAGCGATGACTGTTCCCCGAGTGGGTTCTATGCTGTCGATGTCACTTATCACAGGCTCGCTGCTCTGTTCACTGACTGGAGAAGGGTCAGCCTCAGCCTCTGTAGCAGCATCGGCCTCTGCGGTATCTGTATCCCAAAGATCGCCACTGAGAGTATCAACCGTGGGGGTATCAACAATAGGTGTATCGACTGCGGGGATACCGACTACGGCAGGTTCGTCAGTCGGTGGCGCGTCGTCCAGCGTTAAGTCGAGGTTGTCATCCCACTCTCCATCATCGTCGTCCTCTGTTTCAAGCTCAGCGCTGAGGCCACTGAGCACTGCCCCGCCACCGATAGCGGCTGCCGCGACACCCCCTGCAACGGTGGGAGTCAATAGATCCAGATTGGTCCCTTCCAGATCAGGTGATTCTAGATCGGTCGATTCGTAGAGTGGAAGATCGGGTTCGGTCGAATCGGATTCGGTATTTAACCCAGGCAGGCCGACCGGTAATGGTGCTTGGGGTGATTCTGCGGATAGGCTGGTATATGGGCTTTCTAGCGCACGCGATTCGTCGGTGACACGGTCTGTAGAAATGACGGTTTGTGCTCGGCTAGAGACTTCCCTGTTGGTTTGTGGGTCAGTTGCTGGGGGCGGTACGGTTGCTGTGGGCGCGGTCTGTCGAATCGCTTCGGGGGGACCGTTTTTTCGCTTTTTGCCCAGTAATACCCATAGCCCCGCGCCGACGATGCCTAGCAGGGGCAGCAGCCATAGCCATACGGGAACGGCCCCTACTGCTGCGGTCTCTGCTGTGGTTGCTGTCCCTGCTGTTTCTGTTGCCGCTGCTGCTCCGCCAGGCGGCAGTCCATTGAGGCCCCACAGGCCCTGGCGGCCTTCGCTAGAAGCAAGAATTTCGTCGTTGCCGTTGAAGCTGAGACTGGTGACGGATTGGCTAGTGTCGTTTCCAGTGACTGAAAAGGCCTCGCCTTTGGGATTGCCTTCGGCGTCCCAAAACCGGACATTGCCTGTGCTGCTGCCAGTGGCAAGGGTTTCGCCATTGTCGCTGAACGCCAGCGCTGTGACTGCGCCGCCTGCGCCTGCGAGTGGTCCAGCTACTAGCTCTCCCAGGTCATTTTCGATGATGGCAAGGTTTTCTTCGTTGGTGGTAGCCGTTAGGCTGCCGTCTGGACTAGTGACGCTAGGACGTGGGCCGTCTAGCTCTACAGAAGCAGCCCCTTCGGCATCGCGGACGTCTGCAATAGCGGCCTGCCCTTCGACGCCTTTGGCAACGCCCAAAAATCCCTGAGCGGCTGCGCTGGGAGCATCGCCTGAGTATACGTAGCTACGAGGCTGCGAAAAGGGATAGGCTGGGTCGTCTGGCAGGGTTTTGTGCATGGAGATGATGGTGACATCATCGTTGTTAATGACTTGGTTGGCGATCGCATATCCAATCCCGTCGCTTCCCAATGCTTCGATTACCGCATCGGTTTCGTCCACACCGACCGGATCGGCGGTTACCCCAGTTTCAAAGGGCGCTGCTTGAAAGACTGGGTAAGGCCGAAAGGCCTGCCGAGTATCGCTAAACTCGGGCCTGTCGACAAATCGAATCGGGCCGGGCTCTCCGCCTAGCTCCGACCAGTCGGTAATTTCACCTCTAAAAATTTGGCCAAACTGCTCGAAGGTAATATCGCCATCGTAGGGGTTGTCTGGGCCGACGACGATGGCGATTTTTTCGCGAGCGATCGCTACTGCATTCAGCCCAGCAGCGGCTTCCTCGTCTGTCAGTGGTCGACCCATTGCAGCCAAGTCAATCTCATTGTTAAGCAGCCGATCGATTGCGATATCACTACCGCTGGCGGCACTATCTACTTCAGCGCCGTCATAGCGTGCTTGAAATTCCTCTGTGAGCGCAGCGTTCATGTTGCGCATGCTGCTAGATCCATCAATCAGCAGTGTTTCTCCGGCTTCTAGAGAGGCGGGAGGTGTGAAGGGCAGCTCGCTACCGGCGGCCTGAGCTAGCAGCAATGTCGAGGCAGGTGCCTGCGGCATTCCTTCTTGAAACAAGGCCGCACTGGCCGACCGCTGAACGGGTACCGCAAGGGCTGTGAGCAAGCAGAGCTTTGCGAATAGAGAACGGTTAGCGCGCATGATATGAGCCTGGTTTCCGCAGATGTGAAATTACCTTAAATATCTCAGTGATTCTTCTGAGAGTCAATCCGATGGTTTGAAAGTACGTCCTTTTTGGAGCGCTGACAAGTTCTTGGCACGAGCAGGTTACTTTTTACCACGACGCTTGCCGGACCGCTTCTTCTGCCCAGGTTTTGTTTGGTGCGAACCACCGGGCTTTGTTTGGTGCGAACCACCGGGCTTTGTTTGGTGCGAACCACCGGGCTTTGTTTGGTGCGAACCAAAGTATTTCTCGCTGCGGTAGCGCAGCCAGATTCTGAGCTGCTGGGGGATTTTGTCTTTTTGAGGTTTGCTCAGCTGATTGTAGAGGGCCAAGGCTTTCTCGCGTTCATTTCGGCAGGCGGCGTTACGATGCGCGTCCCAAAGCCCTTTGGCGGCTCGAATCCGGCGACAGGTCTCTTTGATGAGAGCTTCGCCTTTGAGGGGGCCAGACGGCTGCTTTCTGGATTTAGGCATAGTATGTTTGTGTTCTTTAGGGTATGGCCCACGTTTTGACACTCTTTTTACCGGCTGATTACGGACTCGCCTAGGATAAAACTTGTTCTATTCTATAGCGAGACTGAAGCTGCCGGTTTATCGTTCCTTTTTAGCAGGTTTTCCTATGTCTTCTGTTCACGATCACTCCCATGAGAGCTGCGGGACTGGGTGCGCACACCACGGCGGCGTACCGACAACGCCAGAGCAGGTGCGATCGCTTAGAATCGCCCTGGTATTTGTCACCTGCTTTTCTGCGGCGGAACTGTGGGTGAGCTTGCACAGCAATAGCCTGTCGCTGCTAGCAGATGCGGGGCATATGGCCTGTGATGTGTTTGCGATCGCGCTATCCCTATGGACGGCGGCGCGGGTAGCGCATGGCGTGGAGGATGCTCAGCGGTTGAATGCGATCGCAGCGTTGGTCAATGGCGTATTGCTATTGGCGGTCTGTGCGTGGCTGGGCTGGGAGGCTGTAGGTGAATTGCGATCGCCGCCCGCAGAAATATTGAGTTGGCCCGTGGCGATGACGGCTGCTGTGGGGTTGGGGATTAACGGACTCAATGCCTATCTATTACATGGCCATGCTGACGATAACTTGAATATGCGAGGCGCTTTTTTGCACATGGTGGCCGATGCAAGTAGCTGCCTGGGGGTGTTGGTGGGTGCGGTGCTAATTTCGGTATATGGCTGGTACTGGGCGGATGGTGTGGTGAGTAGTGCGATCGCGCTGTTGATTGCCTCTAGCGCGGTGCCTTTAATTCGCCAAAGCTGGACCACGCTCAACGCTGGCCCTGGTGCGCAGCTCGCTGAAAAAATATAGGTTTGCCGTTACGCCCCACAATGCGAAAGAATACAAAAGCCTTATTTTCTTTGCCATCGTTTGCCACCACAACATGAAAGTCACCACCTGGAATGTCAACTCTGTTCGTACGCGCTTGCAGCATGTGACTGAGTGGCTACAGACAAATCCGGTGGACGTGCTGTGTTTGCAAGAGACTAAAGTGGTGGACGAGGACTTTCCTGAGAAGGCGTTTACGGAGATTGGCTATCACGCCTACTTTTACGGTCAAAAGTCTTATAACGGCGTAGCACTGATTAGCAAAGAACCGCTCGAAGACATACAGATGGGTTTTGGCGATGTTATGAACAGCGAAGCCGTCGGTAACTTAGACGATCAGAAAAGAGTGATCAGCGGATTGCTGGGTGAGGTTAGAGTCGTTAATCTTTATGTGCCAAACGGGTCTTCAATTGGTAGCGAAAAATACGAGTACAAGCTCAGCTGGCTAGCGCTGCTAAAGCAGTATTTGACCGCTCAGCTATCGGCACACTCAAAGTTAAATGTGTGCGGTGATTTCAATATTGCTCTAGAGAATAGAGACATCTACACAGACAAAAAGAGAGATAAACACATCATGTCTTCTCCGGTAGAGCGAGAGACTTTGCAAGACGTGCTGTCCATCGGCCTCTCCGATGCGTTTCGCAAATTTACCGACGAGGGTGGTCATTTCAGCTGGTGGGACTATCGCACCAATTCCTTTGCCCGAAACACTGGCTGGAGAATTGACCATCACTATTTATCGGCGGAGCTGTACGAGCAGGCAAAGAGCTGCACGATTGATACCACGCCACGAGGACTAGAAAGGCCTAGTGACCATACGCCTGTGACTGTGGAGTATTAGACTGTGGAGTATCAATAGCGCAGTTCTTCTGAACAAAATACATACCTAATGTAATAAGCCCTAAGCAGATAGCGGTCTTTTGACCCAATGCTTGAATAGCAGTAACCCAGGCGCAGCACCGAGCCCCGCACCGATAGCTAGCTCTATCCTGAGGAAGCTATCGTTATCGAAAATGAGATATCGAACGTAGACGTATAGCAAGAGGCCGATGAGTGCACCGCTACCGGCGATCGCACCTGCAATGCTCGCACGTAACCACTGACGCGGATAGCCAATGACACCAGCAACCGCCGAACCAATCGCTGCGATCGCCAGCCAGCTAGTCGCTGGCAATACATCCCATTCAGGCATAAAGCCAGCCATAATCATGGCCGGTATAAGTGTGGCTGCACCACCTACGATAAGGGCAGCATTGTGACGTGGAGAAAGCTGAGACATTATAAATTCGTAGAAGAGATAAATACCATTTCAATCCTGCTTAATATGCCTCAGGATCGACTTCAGGTATCATCAGGGGCGCTGTATGTTATTCCTGTTGTTACGATCGCTCTTTGTAAGAACATGACAAACCACTTGCTGTCCTGACGGGGTGGCGATGCTCATAGCAAAGTGAAAGCTATTAACTCATACGAAAATTAGTTGATTGGTGTTGAAGATGATATAGAGCCCTGTTTACGGCTCTTATAGTCGTTTAGCTACAACTTTTTCTCATGGCAAATCCAACTTCGACCCACTCAACAGTTTCTAAAGGCCGCCGCCGACCGTTAAAAAATGTAGCCACGATCGGCTTGTTCTTAATTTTGCTAGTGTCTTCTTTCTTAGTATCCGGAGGATGGGCGCTAATATCGTCCGCAATTGAGCAGCGGTCTTCAACCTCTAGCGAATCAGTAACACCGCACAAGAATGACTAAAGCACGAGCCATGCGAAGAGTTCTCCTATCGTGAGGCTAAATGCTTGAGCGAAGTCTGGAACAGGTAGCTGTGTTTCCGGTGTGTTATCGACCAAATCGTAAATGGCAGGTGGCTGATCTGGAAGGTACACATACACAGCATCTTCAGAAGGATCTATTAGCCAGCCCATGACCGTGCCATGGTCAAGGCAGCGCAAAATCTTCTTATTGACTTTCTTGTACCCCTGTCCTGGCGATAGAATTTCTATGGTCCAATCTGGAGGGATGAGAAAAGCATTTTCAACTCTTCCATTTTCCTTCCGAGGAATTCTATTCCAGATGAAAACAGAAATGTCAGGAATGATAGAGCTACCACTGAATGTACAGCGTAATTCGTTAAACGCAGCAGCTGTTTTGTCAGCACTTAGGTTTTCGTCGAGAGCAGCTCCCAACTTAGTTTGAATTCTACTGTGCTCACCTTGTGGCATAGGTTTTTGGGTGATTTTTCCGTCGATATATTCGCTAGCGGGCTTAGTCTCCGGTAAGGCCAAAAACTCTTTCAATGAGATGGGTTTGATAGGGGCTTGTACCATTTAGAGAGTCCTTATAGCTGCAATGACGAGGTGTGATGCTAAACCGCTTCAAGAGAAGACTTTTGTAAGGTCAAAGGTGAAATTGGGAAGCACAGCTTCTCCCGACAAAGCTGTCGAAAAATCTACTATCTCTACGGATCTTTTGTCTCTGTAAATTTCAACCTCACGTCGCTTTGGATCAATCAGCCACCCTAGCTTCAGTCCGTTGTCGAGGTACTCCTGCATTTTGTCTTGTGCATCCGATAGATTGTCGTTGGCGGAGCGTAGTTCTATTGCAAAGTCGGGGCATAAGGGAAGAAATTTGTCAGGATCAGGCTCAATTGCCTCTATTCGCGTCTTTAACACCCAGGAAACGTCTGGCGATCGCGTAGCGCCATTAGGAAGCTTAAATCCTGTCGATGAGTCAAAGATAATGCCCGAGCCGTCTTCTTCAGCCCAATTCCCTACAATTCTGTTGAGACTTGAATTCCGTTGCCCTGTTTCCCATCCAGTTGGCGGCATGATTATGAGATTACCTTCTGCGCTCAATTCTAGCTTCAGATCTCGGTTTGCCTGGCACAGCCTATAAAATTCGGCATCGTTGAGCCGAAGATCGGCGGACTTCATTTCTAGCGTTAGGGGCATCATTGCTAATCGCTGTGAATGTCGGTATGTTGCTCTATTCTACTGCTTTGTAATGAACGCAGTCACGACAGGGACCGCTGGGATTGATGGCGCAGCGGACGAGCTCGGAACGAGCATTATAACTACAAGTAACATCGCCAATCACCCAATCGCCGTTGAGTAGAGTGCGCTCATCTGGAATATGGGTTTCTTTGACATGAACGACGGCCTTATGAAGGTAATAGCGGCCTAGCTTCAGCTGGTACTGATGGCGGCGCACCAGGATTTGATAGGTTTGCCCGTCGATGTCGACATAGGTACCTGGGTAAAGGCTGCGGTCCATTTTGATATGGCTCAGCACCTTTTTAGAATCGCTGAGAACAATATCAGTCGGTAAGGCTTTTATCTCCATAGATAAATAATAACGAGTGTATAAAATAGTGACTGTTTAAACGCTACAAACTACAAAGAAGGGCATCCCTTGAGTCCAAAAGATCAAAGGATGCCCGATTGGTTTTCACTTCAGTTGGCTTACTTCTTAGCAGCTTCCTGACGTTCTTTGGCTTCTTTAATCACTTCTTCCGCAACGTTCTTAGGACATGGCGCGTAGTTTCCAAACAGCATCGAGAACTGGCCACGACCCGAGGTCATGGTACGCAAGTCGCCAATGTAGCCAAACATTTCACTCAAGGGTACGTCCGCTTTGATACGTACGCCCATTGGGTTAGAGGACTGAGACTTGATCATGCCGCGACGACGGTTGAGGTCACCGATGACGTCACCCATGTGATCGTCTGGGGTGAATACGTCCACGTTCATAATCGGCTCTAGGATTTGAGGGCCTGCTTTGGGGAAGGACTGGCGGTAGGCGGACTTGGCGGCGATTTCGAAGGCGATCGCACTCGAATCTACCGCGTGGAACCCACCATCGGTGAGCGTCACCTTCACATCTACAACTGGATATCCAGCCAAAGGTCCTTTCTCCATGCTTCTAGCAAAGCCCTTTTCAACCGCAGGCCAGAATTCACGAGGCACGTTGCCGCCCGTTACCTTAGACTCAAACTCAAAGCCAACACCTGCTTCAGACGGCTCAATGATGTAGTCAATTTTGGCAAACTGACCCGAACCACCAGATTGCTTTTTGTGGGTGTAAGAGTCGTTTAGCACCTTCGTGATGGACTCGCGATAAGCCACCTGAGGTTTACCCACTTCTACTTCTACGCCGTGAGTACGCTTGAGGATGTCTACCTTAATATCTAGGTGAAGCTCGCCCATGCCCTTAATGATGGTCTCACCACTTTCCTGGTCAGTTTCCACGTAGAAGGACGGATCTTCTTGAACCATTTTGCTCAAGGCTGCGCCCATCTTCTCGGAGCCGCCCTTTTGCTTCGGCTCAATGGCAATCGAAATCACCGGCTCAGGGAACACCATCGGTTCAAGGGTGGCAGGGTTTTTGGGATCGCACAGTGTATGGCCTGTCTGTACGTTCTTCATACCTACGATGGCAACAATGTCGCCTGCTTGAGCCGTATCAATCTCTTCCCGAGAGTCGGCATGCATTTCCACAATGCGACCCACGCGCTCGGTCTTCCCTGTGAAGGTGTTGAGAATGGTGTCACCTTTGCTGAGCCTACCAGAGTAGATCCGGGTAAAGGTCAGTGCGCCATAGCGATCATCCATGATTTTGAACGCTAGTGCACGCAGCGGTGCATCGGGTGTTACCTTCGCAAATCCGCCCGTTTCATTACCTTCGAGGTCAACCTCAGGCTGAGGAGGCACTTCAGTAGGATTAGGCAGGTAGTCTACAACCGCGTCGAGGACGTTCTGTACACCTTTGTTCTTGAACGAAGATCCACAGTAAGTGGGGAAAAAGGCCAGCTCGCGAGTTCCCTTGCGAATGCAGCGCTTGAGCGTGTCGATGTCTGGTTCGTCACCTTCCAGGTAAGCTTCCATGACGTCGTCGTCCATTTCTACAGCGGCTTCAATCAGTATCTCGCGATACTCGGCCACCTTTTCCTTCATTTCTTCAGGAACGTCGGTGATTTCATAGTTCATAGGCTCACCAGAGTCGTCCCATACCCAGGCTTTCTCGGTTAGCAGGTCGACAACACCAACGAAGTCGTCTTCAATGCCGATAGGCAACACCATAACCAGGGGTTTCGCCGCCAGAATCTCGTCCACCTGCTTTACAACGCTGTAGAAGTCTGCGCCTGTGCGGTCGAGTTTGTTGACGTAGATAACCCGGGCTACTTTTGAGTCGTTCGCGTAGCGCCAGTTCGTTTCGGACTGAGGCTCTACGCCGCCGGAGCCGCAAAATACGCCGATGCCACCGTCAAGCACTTTCAGGGAGCGATACACCTCAATGGTGAAATCTACGTGGCCAGGCGTGTCAATAATATTGAGCTGGTGATCTTTCCAGAAGCAGGAGGTCGCAGCGGACTGAATAGTAATGCCGCGCTCTTGCTCTTGGTCCATGAAGTCTGTAGTTGCCGCGCCATCATGAACTTCACCGATCTTGTGGATCTTACCGGTGAGCTTCAAAATTCTTTCGGTTGTAGTCGTCTTACCAGCGTCTACGTGGGCAAAGATACCAATATTGCGGTATTTGGACAGATCTTTCATGGTGATTCTTTAGTTGAGTTTTGGAAGCTATCGGCACACCAGTCCAGCTTATGGAAGGTCATAAAACTACGGAAACGGTGCTTACAAGTTGGGTCAGTTAACCGCCTTTGCGCCCGTTTGTTGAGCGATAAGGCAGTGTGGTTAGCGGTGCGAACTGTCTAGCCGTGTCGGCTATGTGACCGACGGTAGAGGCCCGGATAGAAATTCTAATAAATCTATCAATAGTACTAACTGTTAAACATTGTAAATTATTTTGTGTGGCCTGTGGTGGTTTGTATTTTAAGAGGGCTCTTTACTCTACCTTTGTCTGCGTGGCCGGTAGCTTATCTAGAAAAGACAGGGGGTCGCTCATGTCTTCAGCAAAGCCAAGGATATTGCGATCGCGCCACTCATACAGCATCTTCCCGTTTGTATCTAACAAGAAAGTCGCGCCCCGCTGGGTTAGATACTTCGCATCTGGCACGTAGGTTTTCCAGTGACTGAGCACCTCGGTCATATTCCGTAGCCTGAGCGTTGCAAGCTCAAACGGACGCTGAAAGCCTTTACCACCTGCTGCCTTGAATACTTCGCCCTTGAGCGCTGGTAGTGGAGCAGCCTTAACCGTTTCGTCATCGGCAATCAGCTGAGGTGCGCTTTTATCGCCCGTGTAGCCGCGAAAAACTTCCCGCAGCGTTCCAGGACTCCCGATGCCCATACACATCAGCAACAGATTCAGATAGCCGTCTTGCTGCGGCGTGGTGCCGGGTAGAGACGCGGCGAGGCCTTTGTACAGCTTTAGCTGTTGGTGAATAGAGGCCGTGGGGTCAATATGAAGATGCCGTGCTGGAAACCCAGTGTAGTGGCAGAACTTTTCTCCGGCGGTGCGATCGCCGATCCCGACAGCCCGCACCTGCACGTTTGCCGACTTCAATTTGGTGCGATCGCGCTCCACCCACCAGGCATATTCCAACGGGTCAAAATCACCCAGCTGCGGCCATATTAGTATGAGCGATCGCTTCTGTGGATCACAATTCTCAAACAGTGAAACGCCAAGCCCATCACTTACTCGCGTGGGCTTAGCGTCTTTGAGTATCGAAAGTGTGTCCACAGTGTGTTCTGTTATCACGAGCGATTACCTACGCAGGTACCCACACTGACACAGAACCGGCATTACAAGGAAACTCACCAAATCCATCTGCGTTGGTTGTTACCGGCTCGCTAATGTGCTCGGTGGTGTCTATGTAAGTAGCGTTTGCATGGCCAATGTTCATCTGCTTAATACCAGCTTCGCCATTGCTAAGCACAACCGCCATCCCACCCGGATTCTTCGGCGTGCCCAGACGTGTCCAGCCGACAACATTGTGATGATCGAAATAATCGATTTGTTCTCCGTAGGAATAAGTGTGTCTCGCTTTCAAGAACTTGTCGATCAAAAACTGATGGCAGTCCAAGAAAATTTCGTGTACCTGTCCGTCATCATCTTTGTCGTGATAATGAGCGCCGTAGTAGTCTCCATAGAACACACACGGGTAGCCGTCTCTTCGCAACAGAATGATGGCATAGGCCATCGGTTTGAACCAGCCTTCAACCCACGATTCTAGCGACTGTAAGGGCTGAGAGTCGTGATTATCCACCATGGTGACGGCTAGGTCGGGGTAGCTAGTCACCAAACTGTTTTTGAAAATGGTCCGCATGTCGTAGTGATCGCCCATGATGCTGGCATGGTGAAAGTTGTAGTGCAAAGGCACATCAAACAGCGACAACAAACCACTAGTGAGATCGATAAACCGGTGTAGAGCGTTGATATCCCGCGACCAGTATTCACCCAAAGAGAACAAAGTGCGTCCGCTGTAACGCTGCACATGCTTCATCCACTGAGGAAAGAAACCCGCGCGCACATGCTTGACCGCGTCAAATCGGAAGCCATCGAGGTCTATCTGGTCAACATACCATTCACCCCAGCGCTGAATCTCGTCTACCACTACCGGATTGTGCAAGTCGATATTGCAGCCCATCAGGTAGTCGTAACCACCCATCGCGACATCCACCTGATCGTGAAACTTCTTTCCTTCAAACAGGTAAATTGCTTCGTAGTCATCGTCTTCTTCAAGACTGTTGTAGTCTGTTGCGTTGAAGTGAGTCCAGTTCCACTTCATGTCAGAGTATTTCCCGTCTCTACCTGGAAAATCAAAACGTGTCCAGGTTCTGATGGGTTGTTCTTCTCCAATGGCCTGAGTTCTATCCTCAGGTAGATAGGGCGTTGCCTGGATATCTTCTTCCCCATCAGCGCCCATCATGTGGTTCAAAACAATATCGGCATAGACGCTGATGCCTGCTTGTTGCGATTTTTTGATGGCATTTACATACTCATCACGGGTGCCGTACTTAGTGCGTACAGAGCCTTTCTGATCAAACTCACCCAAGTCATAACGGTCATAAACACCGTAGCCGACATCCTTACTGCCACCAATTCCTTTGTACGCAGGTGGTAGCCACAAAGATGTGATTCCCTTCGCCGATAGCTCGTCTGCATTCTCGGCTAGCTCGTTCCACAGGGTGCCATCTGGCTCGTTGTACCAGTGGAAGAACTGCATCATTACGCCGTTGGTCGTATACATACTTTAAAGAGAGAATTTCGAAAGAACAAAGTAGATTTCCTAATGGAGCACTACCTATTGTTGCCTTGGTCTCTATTCAATACATTGGCCTCCGGTGATAACTCTTAGAATCAAAAGACATTAAGACAAAAGATATAAACTTTCCTTAAGATTCTTTGAGCTTTGTCCACTCAGGGCAAGTTATAGCAAATGAAAACACAAAATGCAAGTTTTTATAGTACATACGCTCATATTTTCTCTGCCTAAACGGCTTAATTACTCCAACAAATAAAAGTATGTGTTGGTGCGAGTCATGCTACTTGCCTTCAATCGTAAAAACGTTGGTGCAGCAGGCATCATAACGGTTAATATAACTGTGACTTCAGTCACCAAAAACAGGCTCCGAATCGCATCTGTCAGAAGGACAGAAAATGAATTATCAATTCACCATGCTTCTAACAAAATGGCTTCGTGATTATCGAGCGATTGCTGTGTTGCTTTTGTATACAGGGATACCGGTATTTGTTAAGAAAACATATGCAGACGCGAGTGGACCTTTAGACGCGCGCCAATCCATTTGCTGCTGGTGCTTTCAGGCTTTCAGACGTTATTCTGAGAAAAACGTTACGTTTCTTTACAAATAATGAATTACTTACTCTCTACTCACTCCCCTTTGAGGTGCCTTTGAGGTGCACTAAAAAAAGCGGTGAGCCTCCTAAAAAAGAGTGCGGTAACGCCTGCGAACAGGCGCAGTGGATCTGCTACGCTACTGGCACTTTCTGATTTGTTGCTTTAGGCCCTTTTCTTATGGTTGCTGAGCGATCGCGCATTTCCAAAAACACCAACAAAGCATTCACATCTGCTGGGTTCACCCCACCAATACGCGTCGCCTGCCCTACCGTCAGTGGCTTTACCTTGTTTAGCTTCTCACGTGACTCCATCGACAGCGTTTCCACCGTCATATAGTCCAAATCCTGCGGTAGCGATCGATTCGACTGACGCGCTATTTGGTCAATCTGTTTTTGCTGTCGGTGAATGTATCCAGAGTACTTAATATCGATCTCCGCGCCTTCTTTCTCTGCCTGGCACAGACCGTTATCTCCCAGGCCGTAGTGCTCTAGGTTCTCGTAATGAAACTTAGGGCGACGCAGCAAGTCGGCCAGGGTGACTGACCCCTTTATTCTTTGCTCGGTATCGGCGTAAATTCGTTTTCCAATTTCTTCATTCTCTTTTATTCGAGATTTTTTCAATCTCTCTTTTTCTGCAGAAATCTTCTCTTGCTTTTGCGTGTAGATCTGCCATCTGCGATCATCAATTAGCCCAATCTCACGACCGATAGGCGTCAATCGTTGATCCGCGTTGTCCGAGCGTAAAATCAATCGATACTCAGATCGTGAGGTGAGAACCCGGTACGGCTCACGCAAGTCTTTGGTACACAAATCGTCAATCAGGGTGCCCAGATAGCTACCTTCGCGTGGGAAGACCACCATGTCTTTGCCCTGTACCAAATGCGCTGCATTGATGCCTGCTACTAGGCCCTGCCCAGCCGCTTCTTCGTAGCCAGTCGTTCCGTTAATTTGCCCAGCGCAAAACAGTCCTTCTACCCGCTTTGTCATCAGGGTAGGAAAGCACTGTGTAGCCGGAATGAAGTCGTAATCTACCGCGTAGGCTGGGCGGAGCATGGTGCAGTTTTCCAGCCCGGGAAGAGAGTGCAGCATTTCTACCTGTAGGGTCTCAGGAAGCCCTGTAGAAAATCCCTGAATATATAGCTCTGGATAATCTCGGCCTTCGGGCTCAATGAATATTTGGTGGCTTTCCTTTTCGGCAAAGCGAACGATCTTATCTTCTATGCAAGGGCAGTAGCGGGGACCTTTGGACTCTACCCAGCCGCCATAGACAGGAGACAGGTGCAGATTGTCGCGCACTAGCTTGTGGGTTTGCGCGGTGGTGCGGGTCATGTAGCAAGGAATCTGCTCGCGCTCGTTCCATTCGGCAGGGTCAAAGCTAAACCAGCGAACGTCGGGGTCGCCGGGCTGCACTTCCAGCTGGCTGTAGTCCACAGAGCGTTTGTCGACTCTAGCCGGGGTGCCTGTTTTGAGCCTGGAGGTCTCAAAGCCTAATCGATTGAGGGTTTCGGTCATGCCGATGGCAGCAGGTTCACCAGCCCGCCCGGCGGAAAGAGACTTTTTGCCGACCCAGATGGTGCCATTAAGGAAGGTGCCTGTCGTGAGGATGACGGCCTTGCAGCCGAAGGCCATGCCAAAGTAAGTTTCGATGCCAATAATCTCGTCGTTGTCGCCCAGCACTAGGTCGGTGGCCATCCCTTCACGCAGGGTGAGGTTTTCCTGATTTTCGACCACGGATTTCATGACGGCGGCGTATTCGCGCTTGTCGGTTTGGGCTCGCAGTGCCCAGACAGCGGGGCCACGGGAGCTGTTAAGAACGCGCTTTTGTAAATAGGTACGGTCGGCGATTTTGCCAATTTCGCCGCCCAGGGCATCTACCTCATGGGCGAGCTGAGACTTGGCCGGGCCGCCTACAGCCGGGTTGCAGGGCTGCCAGGCAATCCGGTCCAGGTTCATCGTTAGCAGCAGTGTGCGGCAGCCCAGGCGTGCGGCTGCCAGGGCCGATTCGCAGCCCGCATGGCCTGCGCCGACTACGATGACATCAAATTGGTCTGAGAAAGCGACGCTCATAGGTCTTTTTCCATCTGCTGCTGGTGTACCAGGTTCTTGTGCGTGAGGGGTGATGCCCTTTCCATTATCTTAGCGACTGCTGGTGTTTGTAAACGCCGTGCGCTATACCGAGCAAGGCAGTATCCGTGTTCAGTCTAAACCAGGGGCAGGCTCTACCTTTACTATTGTGTTGCCCCTGTAGTGTGAGCAAAAGACACCATGACGCCATTCACGCCGCCAGACCTAATTGCCTTCGACTTTGATGGAGTGATTTGCGATGGCCTAATCGAGTACTTCCAAACGGCCTGGAAAGCCTACTACCAGCTATTTAAGCCCCAGAACGGCCAACCTCCTGCGGGGCTAGCCGAAAAGTTCTATCCGCTGCGCCCCGTGATTGAAACCGGTTGGGAAATGCCTGTGCTGGTGGAGGCCCTGGTAAAAGGAGCCAGTGACGAGCAAATTATTGACGAATGGCCAGAGCTGGCGCTGTCCTATTTAGACGCAGCAGGTCTGACGAAAACGCAGTCTGTGCAAACCCTGGATGGTGTACGCGACCAGTGGATCAAGCGTGACCTGCAAGACTGGCTGGGTCTGCATCAGTTCTATCCTGGCATGATCGACCGCGTCGGCGAGCTGCTGTCGGGTGATGTTCCTATCTATATTGTGAGCACTAAAGAAGGGCGCTTTATTAAAGCGCTGCTCGCAAAAAGCGGATTGAGCTTTCCAGAAGAGAGAATTTTTGGCAAGGAAGTGAAAAGGCCCAAGTACGAAACGCTGCGCCTGCTAAAGGAAAAGCACAGCTTAGAGAAGGTTTGGTTTATTGAAGATAGACTGCCAGCCTTGCGAGCGGTGATGGGGCAAGCCGACCTAGAAAAAGTAGAGCTATTTTTGGCTGATTGGGGCTACAACCTGGAGCCTGATCGCGAAGCGGCAAGACAAGAGCGCAGAATTCATCTACTATCATTGGAGAAAGTAGTACAAAAGTTTGATAGCTGGATGTAAGTTGCCATGCTGGACCTCACGAAGCTCGCCAGGCAGATGCAGGGCATTAGTGATCATCTAACTAAGGAAGCCGATGCGGCTCGGCGGCGAGTGGAGATCGCGCGAAATTTGATGCAGCAGGCGGCTGGGAATCAGAGTGAGCTGACTCAGCAGTTGGAGGAAAATCGCGATCGCCTCCTATTCGCTGCTGCCGAGCCCATCGAACCCCTGGGTACCCAAGTTGCTCTCGATACTGCCCCCGAAGCCCACACAGTCGTCTCCTCCGACGGCTCACAAATTTCACCTAGCCATCACGAAATCGCCTACTGCTATCTGCTGAACATTAGCCGAGTCATCATCCACTACGGCCAAAGTCGCTATCCAGTGCTCGACAGCATTCCAGAAGTCATCTACCGCCCCGAAGACCTCTACGCATCTCGCCAATGGGGAATCCGCACAGAAGAGTGGATGAGCTTTAAACGCACAGCAGCAGAAGCCGTAATGTTAGGCGAATTGGGAAATTGGAATGTTGGCAATCCGGGAATCGATCCCCGTAGGACGGGCATCCCGCCTGTCCCAACTCAGCCGAAATCCTCAGGTACATCTGCTGCCGAGATCTCTACTCTTGCCCTAACCGACGGTTCCCTCATCTACTGGTTCCTAGAACAAGTCCCCGCTGCCGCCCGCGATGAAATATTGAACCCAGTCCTAGACTCCTGGGACCGCCTTCGCCAGGCAAAAGTCCCCGTCATGGGCTACATCAGTGCCTCTCGTAGCGGCGAAGCCCTCAACTTCCTGCGCTTACAGGCCTGCCCCTACGACGCGCCCGACTGCCGTACCTATTGCGTGGACCAGCGCAGCCAAATGCCCTGCCAAACATTCTCACCCCTGCGAGACGTCACCCTATGGTCCACATCGCTATCGCCCGGCGAGCGAGGCCCACTGTGGAAAAGCTCTGCGGATATTCTCAGCTGCTACGGCGAGCATACAGTGTACTTTTGCTACGTGCATGTGGGCGCAGAAGTGGCCCGAGTGGAGTTTCCACAGTGGGTTGTGGAAGACAGCAAATTGCTAAATTCAGCGCTGAGTTTGATGTTGGCACAGGTACAGAAGGGTTTTGGCTACCCGGTGGCGCTGGCAGAGGCGCACAATCAGGCCGTTGTGAGAGGGGGCGACCGCACCCGATTCTTCACCCTACTAGAGCAGCAAATGATCCGCGCTGGTCTCAAAAATGTAGGCACCTCATTTAAGGAAGCCCGCAAACGCGGCAGTATTGCTTGATGGCGAGTGATGTCATCCATACTCATTCAGTAAAAAACGAGTATAGGTAATATGAGTATGAAAGCAAGTAAGGGCAACACAAACAGATGAATTCAATGACTGGGTTGCTGACTCGGATCACTCAAACACCCGGTCAGTGCGGGGGACGCCCTTGTGTACGAGGGATGCGAATCCGTGTGACCGATATTTTAGAGATGTTGGCTGAAAACGTTGATGTTGCTGAGATCTTGGAAGACTTCCCTGACCTAGAGCTGGCAGATGTACAAGCCTGTTTACTGTTTGCTGCCAGGCGGACGGCCTTTCCTCGACTAACAGCATGAAGATATGGCTTGATGCTCAGCTACCGCCAGCTTTGGCAGACTGGTTGACTATGACGTTTTCCGTAGAAGCCTCTGCTTTGAAAGAGTTGACCCTTCGGGATGCTCAAGATATCCAGATTTTTGAAGCTGCAAAGCTTGCGAAAGCAATCGTTGTGACGAAAGACAGTGATTTTGTTGATCTGGTTTGCCGTCTGGGGCCACCGCCACAAATTTTATGGCTGACCTGTGGCAATGTTACCAATCGAAATTTAAAACGCCTGCTGACGGCCACTCTGCCTAAAGCCTTGGATCAACTGCAACAAGGTGAAGCAGTTGTAGAAATCAGCAGTGCAGATATCTAACATCAAACGCACTGCTATTAAAGACTTTGGTACCTCAGTCAGGGCAGCTGACAAGTGTGGCAGTACTGCTTTATGAGCCATCCCTGAGAATTCCCTGGGTACTCTCATCCAAACCTATTCACCTTTTCTCAGATACCCCTTAAGCCTTCCTCAGAAGGCAACCCTTCATCGCTGGCATTCTTAAATCAATGAAGCAAACACATTGAGTTCCCAAGGAGCCACATCATGAAAAACGCAATCTTCTCTGTTTTCGCTTTGACTGCTGCTACCCTCACCTTTACACCTGTTGCCAGCGCTGCTGAAACGCTGCCTACTTCTATCCAGCAACGTCGCCTGGCGTTTTTAGAGACCCAAACCAAATCTGTTGAAAACATTCAAGCAGCACGCCTGGAATTCCTTGCGAACCAAACCAAGTCTGTTGAAAATGTTCAGGCCGCGCGCCTTGAGTTCTTGGACAATCAGATAAAAGCAGTCGATGATATCCAGAAGGTACGCCTGGAGCAGCTCAACAGTCAGTCTAAGGCGATTGAGAACATTCAGGAATCACGTTTAGCGTTTCTAGAAAATCAGACGAAATCTGTCGAGAACGTTCAGGCAACGCGTCTTGAGTTTTTGGACAATCAAACTAAAGCGGTTACCAACATTCAGGAATCGCGAATTGCCGGCCTTGATGCCCGCAACAAAAGCAATACTCTTCGCTAAACACACATAAGAACGTTTCAGCCGCTACCAGATTTGGTTGTTGAAACACCACATCAAAGCACTAAGCCAACCTGGCTTAGTGCATTTTCTGATGGGCAGCAGATGAGTATGCGCGCTAGCCGATAGTCGCTGATAGGCCTCTCTGCTTAATCGCCTGCTGAATGTGGCTAAGGGTAATGGTTTTAGCGTGTTTGGTTTGCGCGATCGCAACCGCACTCTCCGCCAATGCCTGAATCTCCCCCCCACTGACCTTCAGCTGCTTTGCCAGCTCTACCCAATCGATCTTTTCGCTACAGGCAATCCCCGAAAACGCCTGCCGCCACATCATCTTACGCGCCACCTTGTAAGGCATAGGCAAGGCAAGAATCGCTTCGGTTTGCTCTCGCCAATGTGCCCGCACTACATGCAGATACCTGGCACTGAGCATCGTCAGGCAGGGTGCTGCCTTACGAGTTTGTAGCCATTGCTGTAGTTGAACTTTACTGAGGGAACTATCGCCCTCACCCTGACGGCCAAACCACAGCGCTGCGGACTTGATAAGCAGCACAGGATAGCGAGCCGGATCTAGCGATTTTAGGACAGCGGGCCAGTCGTTAAGTGCGACTTCTGATAGATCGAGTTCGCATAGAGGTTGATTGAGAGATGTAGCGATCGCGCTTGCAGCCATTGTTTTTCCCGTCCCTGCCTCGCCCACCAGCAACGCTACCTGTCCAACCTTGGCACGAGTCAGCAGTACGGCGGAGGTTTGCTGGCTGAGTGTTTGCAACTGACCGAGCACAGGGGTCGGTAAAATCAGCTGATCCCAGGAGACCTGTGGCTGATTGATTTTGACAGCGCGAGTTGCGGGGGTGGGGGCTGGCAGCGCCAGAAATGGCTGTGGTGGGGTTGAAAGCCGCTGGAACAGAACCTGCTGATCGGGCTGCTCGGCGAGCAGATAGTCTACCCAGCTTTCGGTGAGCTGCAGGTAGCTAGTAAGGCGGGTGTTGTGGGGCGAGGGCACGTAGTGCAACACGCCTCGGGCAAGGAGGGAGTGTGAGCCGCTGAGCCTGGCACGGGCGCGGCGGCGTTCCAAATCGTTGCGGCACAGTAGGCGCAAGGCCAAATCGACCATGGGCAAATCGGGCGCCGTCTGGGACTTTTCTTCTCCGGTTTGCAAAAAGTGGTATAGCCTGCCATACCGGCGATTGATCTCGGGGGCGAGCGTCAGCAAAATCAAATTTTTCTCGAATAGCGTCAGGTTTAGGTAATGACGCAGTGAGGGTAGTGCCAACACGATGCTTTGCTCGGCGCTGACGCGAATTCGACTTTCCAGCTGGCTTTGGTAGCCTACCGGTGACTTGCATCTAGGGGCAGCGGTTTCAGAAGCACCCCCATTGCTAGCACCTGCTCCTTGTGTTGCACTATTCGTCCGACCGTTTAGCTTGCTTTTGGTGGGTACTCGGCAGTCGTCGTAGTTGGGATTCGGCACCGAAATGACGCCTTTCCACCAGTGGCTGCTAAGCCGATCGGCGGGCGTAGCGGCGACTTTATCGACGGCCTTTTTGTCCTTCTTCTGCCGCGCAATGGCCAGCATTAGCAGGCGATCTAGCCAGGCGAGCTCCGTTTTCAGGTAGGCCCAGTTATCTGCAAATGGCATCAAGTCAACGCCCATCTTTGTCCTAACCCTCTATTCGCCTGATAAATTCCAACGGTAGCCCGTCCGTATCTGCCAAAAACGCAACTTCGTAGCGTTCGTCGCCGATCTGCTGTTCCTCAGGCTCTAGCAATACTTTGATAGTGCCGCCGATTTCCTCGATTTGCCTGCGTAACTCGGCTACCCATTCAGTCAGGCTTTGGGTGCGATCGCTCACATCAAAAGACAAATGGTAGTAGCCGGTGTAGTGCTCATCAGCAAAAGCGTCATTCGCTGGATTCGGCTCGGGTACCTGCATCAGCTCTATACGACCGCCTAGCCCTTCCATCCAGCAGGCCAGTGTTACCCCAGCGGTAAAGCGCGTCTGCATAGTGAATCCAAGGCGTTCGTAAAAGGCGATCGCCTGATGAATATTTGCAGTCTTAATCGAAACGTGATGCATAGCGAGGTGCTGGCTGTTAAATCCATTTGACGACAAGGCCTAGATAAAAAGCTCGCTTTCATAGCTGTCGATATGACAACTTTAACTCAATGTTAAATTTTATACCTTGGTAGGGACTGTGCGAGTTGCCTAATCTACTCGAAGCTGTCTATTCAAAGATTCGCAGATACCGATACTGCGTGGGTGTACCCTTCTCTTTTTCTAGCTCAAAGTTCACTACAGACCAGTGAGGCTCCTTACTGTCCGCATCGCTAAAGGCCACTGGCAAGCCATATAGCTTGGGCACTTTTTGGGTCCCCTGAGTTTGCCAGGGTGCACCGTGTTCTAGGTAGGGCGTCATCAGCTTTTGATAGCGCTCAGCAATAATCACCTTAGTTGCCCGGTACCCTTCAGTATACAAACGGTCTAGTTCCTCATGAATTTCGAATCGAATGCCGTCTGGGTGGGTGTGCTGGCGGTACCACTGATTTTCCCAGGCACGCCAGTGGCGACCTGACTGTACGTGTACGAGTTCTTTGGTTTCTGGGTTTGCTTCAAACGCGCCATGGCGAGAGCAGAGGTAACTGTCTGTCAATAACAGCGCTGGAATCGTCTGCCGACAGTGGGGGCACTGTATTTCCGGGCCGTATATGGGATATTGAGAGGCAGAGCCAAGCATTAAAAGTCTCTATAACCTGTACGTTGAAAGGCGATGATTGGAGAAGTTTGACCCATTATAGCTAGCGAGGTGTGAGTCAGTGAGTTCTGTTTGGCCAGTGCCAGGGGTATCGAAAGCGGCTTTTGTGGCCGATAATGCCACCGTTATCGGCAATGTAGAAATTGCAGAGGGGGCGAGTATTTGGTTTGGCGCGGTGGTGCGTGGTGACGTAGAGCTGATTCGCATTGGCGCTCATAGTAACGTGCAAGATGGCGCGGTGCTGCACGGCGACCCGACGTTGCCAACGGTGCTAGAAGACTATGTGACTGTCGGGCACCGAGCGGTGATTCATAGCGCTCATATAGAACGGGGCTGCCTGATTGGGATTGGGGCGATTATTCTCAACGGTGTGCGGGTAGGCGCTGGCAGCATGGTGGGTGCGGGCGCGGTTGTCAATCGAGATGTGCCGCCGAGATCGCTCGTCGTAGGTGTGCCGGGCAAGGTTATCCGCCCTGTGTCCGAGTCAGATGCCGCAGACCTGATCGAACACGCCAAAAAGTACGAGCAGCTGGCCCTCACCCATGCAGGCAAAGGCACAGACATAGGATTCAAGTAGCCCCCACTTCCCGATCCCCTACTTCCCCACCTTCCCACATGCCCGCCAAATTTTTCACCATTAGCCCGTCCCTACAAACTCAGCTGGAGGCCATTCTGGAATCCACCTGGAGTGCCTTTCCGGCCCTGGCCCAGAACCAAATTGCCGTGACCTGGATTGAGTACGAACCGCCCTACCGGGTCAATACGGGAGGTGGCCTGAGCTCGGAGGAGTTTTGGAAGTATCAGCCCCAGGGCGCGAGCTATCGAGGGGTGGAACTGGTGGAGCCTGCGAGCATTGTCAATCTTTTTTATATGGTGGCGATGCATAGCTGGTTAGAGCAAGGCATGGCGGCTGCAGATCCTGAGATTGATCGAGCGTTGAAAAATGCGATCACCCATTCCAGCAGCGATGCGGCTAACTATCTGATAGACGTGCTAACCGGGACCACTAGTGGGCCTTCCCTACCAGATGGGCCTTTTGAAACTTGGCTGTCTCAACGCAACATTGTCAATCGATATTTCCAGCGTTTGGCCTGGCCAGAACTGCGCTCTATTAATGTAAATCAAAAGCTTTGGCAGGAGAGTCCCTACGGTAGAGAACGCGATTTTTTGAATAAAGCAAGCAGTAATAGGCTGACGACAGAGGCGACAGCCCGCCTGATGCATAGCATTGTGGGTGGGGTGGCGGTCAGTGCGGTGCGATCGCAAGTCATGATGCGCTCTATGCTGCGACCAGCCCAATTTTTACCAACAGCGTCGCAGCCATCTACAGTCCAATGCTTCTCCCAGTCGGCCACTACTGGCACCGTAAGGCATTACGCGGCTTACACAGAGGATGAAAGGATGGAAGGCAAAGACATACACCCTTATCTATTGGTGATCTTTACAGAGAACACGCCCGAGAACAGCGCTGCGATGGAGGGTATCGTTCCTTTCATTACACAGCAGGTATGGCAGGCTGCCTCGCAAAATTTTAAGCAAGCCCCACCTGCTTAAGTCCCGCCCTTTTAAGCCTCATACCCACCGTCTAAATTGCGCGTTAAAGCAAGACTTGTTGAACGACAACATAAAGTCTTTATGCAAACTATTGTTGATTGATCGACTTGTGAGTAAGATCACATCAACCAACCCGGAAATGTGCGCGGTTTTACACGGTTATTCGTTCAGGGTTGGCTAAAGTGGCCTTTTATCCTGAGCAATCGCCCCTTAGCGCTTCCACGTTACCCACAAGGTTGCTATGGGCTGACGAATGCTTTGAAGCGTCGCTGTGCTTTTCTACCCCTATGGTCTCGTGATCAAACAATTTTTCAGGTGGTTGCGTCGTATTCCCAAATTGAGTTATCGGGCCGACAGGTTTCGTAGGAGACCTTTTAGGCCTCATCGGCACTACCACGGTCTCTCGCGTCCAACCATTCGGTACCAGTCTCAGACATCTTCAGAATTCGTGACCTTCAATTCTATTTCCAGATCAGCGGCTGTAAAGTCGTTGAATCGAAGGCTACGTCAAGATGCTGTAGAACCGTCATATCAGCAGACCCAGAGCGTTTCTAGTGTTAGGCATCAGCATGATACTACCCAGCATCATGCCAGTGAGCATAATGCTTTTCTGCTAGATCCTATTGATGAAGCGCGTCTGGCTGAGTGCCTGATGGATTATGAGTCGGCTGAAAGGCTGTACCACAAAAGCTTGCTATTGCGACAGGAGGAACTAGGTGACCATCATCCGGACTTGATAGTTGTGCTTAGTTACTTAGCCGCTTTTTACTGCCGCCAGACTCGCTACGAAAAAGCCGAACCTTTTTTGCACAAGGTATTGGCTATGCAGGCTCGCTACGAGCCAGACGCTTTGTTGACTGCCAATAACAATTACTATCTCGCTCAGGTTTATCAGCATCAGAAACGCTACGGTAAAGCTGATGGCCTGTACCAAAAGGCATTGGCCATATTCCGCCAGCAGCTGGGACACAATCATGCGCGGACTGAGCGTGTCTACAATGACCTGATGGCCATGATAGTAACCGCTATCGAAGAAGGTAAGTTCGCAGAATACAATGCCGGGCCTACGCGTCTGGACCTCGATAAGCTGAGTGAAACCTACAGCTGGGCCAAACCTAACTGGGAGAAGTGGTGCTACACTAGTATTGGCTCGGACCCATGCAATTACAACGCCCAAACCTTGTCAGGACCGGAAGGTAGCAGCAATACGGGATGCTTGTGATAGGCGTGGAATTCGGGCCTTTTAGTTTTTAAAGATTGGCTTTTTGGATTTGGCTTTTCGGAGGACATCGTCTATGGCAGGCTTTGGTGACTTAGTACAAAAGGCATTTTACTTGGGGGTAGGCATTGCCTCTTATGCAGGCGAAAAGGCTGGTGGTGCAATCGGTGAGCTGCGCGGACAGGCCCAAAAGCTAGTTGATGAGCTGGTGGAGCGCGGCGAAATTACTGCCGAGGAAGCTCAGAAAATGATGAACGATATGGTCGCTCGGGCGGAAGCGACCGCAGCGGCAGGGGCTGCTGAGGCTCAGCAGGCACCCAGTCCCGATGGCCCCAGACAAATTCAGATTCTAGATGACAGTGAGTCGATGACAGAAGAAGAACGTCAGGCCGAGGCGCTGCGTCAGGAAGTAGAGGCGCTGCGCGAAGAGTTGAAAAAGTTGAAGTAAGATCTCCCTAGATTAAGATTTCTCTAGACAGTATGTGACCAGGCAGTATGTGACCAGGCAGTATGTGATAGGAGCCCACCTGACAGATGGATGATTGGTTGAAGCAGCTACAGGCCGATATTCACGAAGCGGCAAAAGATTCTAGCGATTGGTTTGCGACAGTGTCGCAACAGAGCGCCGAAGCGGTAGAACAGTGGGCTGAGTCGGCGGTAGATACCATTGAGCGTGTGGACAAGGAAATATCGCCTGCGCTGGAGAAATTAACCAGTAACCTGGATACTGCGGTGGATAGCGCCATAGACAATACGCTGATATTTCTAGAGCGGGATCTGACGCCTTGGCTAGAAGAGGTCTCTGCGCCAGTGACACGTACGGTAAATCCATGGTTGCAGCACCATCCGGCTTGTATTGGCTGCAAGCATTATCATGGCATGGACTATGGCCATGAAATGCTAGTTTGTGGCATGCACCCCTACGGCCCTGAAGATAGAAGCTGTGGGGATTGGGAGTCTGTTTTGACCCAGTAGCCAGTAAACCTAAGCGAGCAGCGGATAGAAGTGGCCGACGGGGCCCTGCCCTTTGCCAATGGATAGTGAATGCTTGAGCGCTTCGGTAACGTAGGTTTTGGCGGCTTTAGTCGCGCTAAACGGCGCCATCCCATTGGCTAGGTTTGCGGCGATCGCACTCGACAGCGTACAGCCGGTCCCATGGGTATTTGGCGTATCTACTAGCTCTGTTTTGATTACTTCACGCTGATGGCGATCGCACCACACATCCACACCGCGCAATTCCCCTGTAAGCCCACCCCCTTTGACAATCACAGCCTTAGGCCCTAGTGCCAGAATCTTTTTCGCAGCTATTTGCATTTCATCCAGGTCCGAAATGTCCATTCCTGCAAGGATCTGTGCTTCGTAGATATTGGGGGTTAGGACCGTGGACAGGGGGAGAAGCTGGGTTGTGAGGGCAGCGATCGCGCCTTCATCAATGAGCCTATCGCCCGTGCGCGATACCATTACCGGGTCTACCACCAAGTGAGCGATTGGATTCGCTGTCAAATGCGTAGCGATCGCCTCAATAATCGGCTGATTTAGCAGCATGCCTGTCTTCGCTGCCTGCACACCAATATCGCTGGTCACCGCTGTTATCTGTGCAATCACCGCCTCGGGGGGAAGCGCATCGACACGGCTTACGCCTGTCGTGTTCTGCGCAGTCACACAGGTCAGCGCACTGGTCCCATGAACCCGATGGAATGAGAATGTTCGCAAATCGGCCTGAATACCCGCACCTCCACCGCTATCTGAGCCTGCGATAGTGAGTGCAACAGAAGGCTTAGAGGTTGCCATAGAATCTATCGATTCCGACGACGCTGCAAGAACTCAGGAATATCCAGGTTCGGGGAAATCAGCGGCTGGTTACTGGCATCTTCTTCTGGTGTATTCTCAGCCGAATCAGGCGTACCTACTGGAGAATCGAACACAGCACTACCCGCCGTTCGCGTCATTGGGGTCACATTGCTGCTGGTGTCCGTAATTGACGGAATGCTGCGGCTCTCCATGCTAAAGCCTGTGGCAATCACTGTGATCCGGATCTCACCTTGCAGGCGATCGTCAATCACCGCACCAAAGATAATGTTCGCGTTCGGGTCGACCGCTTCGTAGATAATCTCAGCGGCCTGATTGACCTCATGAAGTGTGAGGTCGCTGCCGCCTGTGATGTTAAAGACAACGCCGCCTGCACCGTTGATGGAGGTTTCGAGCAGCGGTGAAGATGTGGCTGCGATCGCCGCTTCCCTCGCTCTGGACTTACCAGAACCTACGCCAATACCCATCAGCGCAGAGCCTGCATCGGCCATCACTGCCCTTACGTCGGCGAAGTCCACATTGACCAAGCCCGAAATCGTAATGATGTCCGAAATACCCTGCACACCCTGACGCAAAATGTCGTCAGCAACGCGGAAGGCCTCCTGTACAGGCGTCTGCTCGGAAATTACGGAGAGCAGCTTATCATTCGGAATAATAATCAGCGTATCGACACTGGCCTGTAATGCGGCAATGCCGCTATCTGCCTGAGAAGTTCGCCTGCGGCCTTCAAACGTAAATGGACGCGTGATCACACCCACCGTTAGCGCACCGGCTTCCTTGGCACATTCTGCGACCACGGGCGCTGCGCCCGTGCCGGTACCGCCGCCCATACCAGCGGTGATAAAGACCAAATCAGATCCTTCAACCGCCTGAAAAATTTCATCACGGGACTCTTCAGCTGCTTTTTGCCCAATCGATGGGTTGCCGCCTGCGCCCAACCCTCGGGTGAGCTTTTGGCCCAGCTGCATAGTATTAGTCGTGCTGGAATAGGTCAGTGCCTGGGCGTCTGTATTTACCGTCCAGAATTCAATGCCTGCTAACCCGCTGTCAATCATCCGGTTGACGGCGTTGCAGCCGCCTCCACCCACACCAATTACCTTAATTCTGGCAACGCTGCTCGGTATAATTTCTCCACTCATTGGCCTCTCCGCTGACAGCGTACTGCCATTACTAGCTGCAAGAGATGATTGTACCTCTGACCCATCGTTCGCATAAGAGTTTGTTGAAGGGGATGCGTTGTTCATAGAGTGAGCTGATGGTATTGGTATGTATGTATAAGTGGATGAGAACAGATAGCTCGAGGCCATCAAAACCGCTGGTTTCGCTATGCCTGACTACACTCTTGTGAAAAACTATAGGATCAAAAGTCAATCGTTACTCCGGGTAAGCCTATCAAATAATGTGTAGCCCAAACCCGGTGGAAAAACTTTAGCGAAAATTTCTCAACTTGAGTGTTGTTATGAATAAAGTCAACTATAGGGGAACTTGCTAAAAAAACCAAACTCTGCCGTCATAGTCTAGGTCTGGGATTGCTCTATCTGAAGACGGACCCAAAAGCATTCTCAACAGGGAATGGGACTCAAGGCGTCTCTAACGGATTGCTGGTTGCCTGCAAGACTTCGATAACGGGCTTCTCAGGGTTCTTTATGTCAATAAAGGCCACCTTTTCAGGATCGACTTTGTCTTTGACTAGTCGCATTTGGTCTAGCGCGGCTAGCTGTGCTGCGAAGGCTTTGCTGTAGGGTCCAATGTGAACGGTGCCCAATTCTGTTTGTAGGACCACGTTACTGGGCCGGGTCCAGTCCACTTGCGTAATGACAATGGGCGTGCGAGCGAGCTCCTGATACAGGCTGCGCCAGCTGTCTGTTTGGCTTTTTTGCATACCTTTGATGGTTAAAGCAGGGGGTGGGGCGATCGCCCCTAGCTCGGTAAAGCTATTGCGTGGCATCCAATAGCCCTCAGCATCGATCATTCCAGGCTCTTCAAAAGGCACCGGCTCATCGGGAATTTCCTGTAGGGGCTTTTCGATATTGGGGAGGGTTACTGCCACGGGTTGCCGTTCGCTGACAGTAACCTTCAGCCCGGGGGGGACCAGTCGCCTGCTGATGGCCGCCTTTTCAATTGGGCTATGCGCCATCAGCCCATCGGCTAGTTCGTCAGGTTGAACGCTCAGTAAAGACTGAGGATAGGGCACAGATAACAATGCCTGAATATTCTCCTCAGAGAGCCGAGCGTTGTCTTTAACGTCCACTGAAATTTGCTCAGTGCTCCGAATCAGCCATATTGGCGAAGTTGCTAACTTCACGGTGCCAATCGCCAACCCCGTCATGATAAAAGCGCGCCAGGCCATTTTGTAGAACTTGACCTTACGAAGGGTCTTTAGCTGTTGCCTGCGATAGGCCAGATCCTGATGGCTAGGACCAAGCGGCTTAGGATCTGTGGAGGGTGGCAGAGGAGAAGGCGGCGAAGAAGGCGGTAGAGACATACAGGCGCGTAGTGCTGGTGGCGGACTTGATTAATGGGTGGGGGATGAGGGGATGGGGGATGGGGTGGTAGATGGCAAGTTCCACGTGTTGCATATAAACGCTGACCAGCGCTGAGCAATATCGCCATCGGTAAATGGAATGCTGGCCTGACGGCCATCATCTAGGGTAAAAGCCAGTGAGAACCGACCTTTGTGGGGCAGCTGGTCTGCTCTAATGGGATTGCCATCTACTGTGATATCTAGCTGTTTGACGCTAGTAAGATCGAGGGTTTCGGTATTGATAACGCCCTGACGGGTGGGCATGCCCCAGGTCAGCTGATCACCCTGCTGTCCCAACGCGGCATAGATATCGTACTTGGCCCGTTCAAACTGAGTAGCCCATGTTTTGTAAGCTTCTAGCTTTTGGTATTCGTTCCAACCCGCCCATGCTAGTCCAAAAAATACGCCTAGCAATGGTAGCCACAGTAACCCTCTCAGCATATCTATGTCCTTTCAAATATTAATTCTTAAGTATTGAGTGTTAACTCTTACAACGAATAAGCCACACGTAAACATGAAGTTCTCCGTTCTCATGAAAGATGGAAATTAGTAAATATTTCCTATATTTACATTGTCATTCCATCACTTTCTTTTGGGAGAGCGTATAAATGCTACCTTTACTTGCTGCTCTAGGCACCGTTCCCAATACGGTCGAGTGGGGCCCGAGTGTTGCCCTCGTCATGATTATTTGCAATGTTTTAGCCTTCCTTATCGGCAAGCAGGTCATTCAGATCCCTGATGCAGGCCCTGCACCTGGCATGTTTTTGGGTTTGGGCCTGCCTGCGTTGCTCGCAGTGACCAGCCTGGGTCATGCCATTGGTGTGGGCGCTATTTTGGGACTGGCCAATATCGGCGTTTTGTAGAAAGCCTCAAGGCCAAAAAAACCGAAAAGTCAAAATAGTCAAGCCTACCAGGCCAAAGCCGGTCTGAGCGGAAGTCGTTACTTTTAGCTCAGACCGGCTTTGTTTGGGGCTATGCGTTCCTGATCGCTCATTCACTGCCAATCACAGCTTTCAGGCGCTCTCGGAATTCGCCCTTAGGATGTCCGCCTTTAACTTCGCCAATCACCGTAAAATCGCCTTCGGGATCGTCACAGACCAAGTAGGTGGGCCAGCCCATGTCCGCCTTGTCGGGATACTGACTGAGCAATACTTTGCGATACTTGCGATAGGTTTGCGTATCTTGCATTTTGATGTCGACAAACGCCAGAGATAGCTCTGTGGCTACCTTTTCGTCATAGAAAGCCATTTTGTGGCAGATACCACAGTCTTCAGAAGAGAATTTTAAGACAGCTCGAGGCATGGGCCATACACTACATAAAAGAACGTCTTTATTTTCCCACTGTATCTCCTAATTTTGCCTTTGATGATTGCAATCTATCCCGGCAGCTTTGATCCCATTACCCTGGGCCATCTAGATATCATTACCCGCAGTAGCAAGCTCTACGAGCGGGTAATTGTGGTCATTTCGCGTAATCCTAGCAAGAATCCTCTGTTTCCAGTTGAGAAAAGAATTGAGCAGATTAGTGAGGCGACCCAGTCACTACCCAATGTAGACGTTGATAGCTTTGACGGGCTTACCGTGAGCTATGCCAGAGCCAAGCGAGCAAATGTACTGTTACGGGGGCTACGCGTCCTCTCCGACTTTGAGAAAGAGCTCCAGATGGCTCACACTAACAAAACACTCTCTCAAGAGATTGAGACGGTCTTTTTAGCAACTTCTACAGAGTATGGCTTCTTAAGTAGTAGCCTGGTAAAAGAAATTGCCAAATTTGGAGGGCCGATTGACCATCTTGTTCCGTCACATATTGCAGCCGATATCGAAAAATGTTACGGAAAAGCATCCTTTAAATAATAATAGTGAAGAGGCAAACGAGTCCTGAGCAAAAATGAGGCTCGCTTGTCGGTACTATAAGCATTGCTGAAAATCTCCTAGCGAACAATTGTTGTGAACACTCCTGCAAACGGCGACTACTATCAAAACCCGGCCTCCGAGCGCTTCAGTATTCAGCAAGAGCTGGATAGGATTGAGGAAATTGTGCTGGAAAGCCCGCGTGTTCCCTTGACGGGCAAGACGGTCCTTTCTGAAGATGAGCTGCTCGACCAGCTAGATGTGGTGCGAGTAAACCTGCCTGCTGCGGTTCAAGAGTCGGTGCAAATTGTGCAGCAGCGCGAAGAGATTTTGGCTGAAGCCGAGCAGTACGCTCAAGAAATTATCACCTCTGCCGAGAAGCAGGCCGCTGCAATTTTGAATGAGATGGCGATTATTCGGCAGGCTGAGTCCCAAGCGGCGCAGCTGCGGGCCCAAACGGAGCAGGAATGTGCAGCGCTACGCGGGCAGACCCTCAGCGAAATAGAGCAGCTGCAAAATCAGGCTCGCAAGGAATGGGAAGAAACCCGCAGCCGTACAGTTTCCGAAGCGAAGACCATCCAGGAAGATGCTGATACCTATGCTGACCAGGTATTAGAGAATATGGAGCGGCAGTTTATGGAGATGCTGCACGTATTGCGCAACGGCAGGCAGAAAATTCAGGGTGGACAGTCGCTGGATGTGGAAAATACCGCGCCTCAGGCGCAGATTAACCCGGCCACAGGGGGCATACGCTCGCCAATCAGCCGTCGCGAGGCCACGACTGCGCTACCGCCCTCGCGGACGAATGTGACGACGACAAACACAGCTATGCCAGAGCGCCCTCCCTTACAGCGCAATCCTAGCCAGCGTTCATGATTGGATTCATTAAGGGAATTTTGGCTGATAGCCAGAAACTGCCAAATGGCCGGGTGATTGTAACGGTGGACGCAGGCGGCGTGGGTTACGACATGCAGATTAACCCGCGCGTGTTAGGTGATCTGCCTGGCCTGGGCGAACCTGTGAAAATTTTTACGCATTTGCAAAGCCGCGAAGATTTGCAGGTATTGTTTGGATTTGCTAGCCGGGCTGAGCGCGACGTGTTTCGGCTGCTGATTTCGGTGAGTGGAATTGGCCCGCAGATGGGGATGGCATTGCTAGATACGCTGGGTATTAATGAGCTGATTCAGTCGGTGGTGAATGGGAATGCGCGGGTGCTGACTAGAACGCCGGGGGTAGGGAATAAGACGGCTGAGCGCATCATTTTGGAGCTGAAGACGAAGCTGAGTGAGTGGCGGCAGCATGCTGGTGTGGTGGCGCCGACGGGCGGTCCTGTGTCGGCAGTGCAGGAAGATGTGGAAATGATGCTGGTGGCGCTAGGCTACACCAATAGCGAAATTAGCAAGGCACTGGTGGCGGTAGGTAGCAACAGCGCGCTGAGTAAGAGCGACGATACGGAAAAGTGGATTCGTGAGGCGATCGCCTGGCTAAGCCGTTGAGGGTGACTCATGAAGACAGAAGAAAGCTCGTTACTCTAGCTCATTTTTCTGGATCAGTCGTAGCGCAGCTTTTGCAGCCGCTTTTTGAGCTTTTTGTTTGCTGCGTCCATCACCCGTGCCATAGGTGTGATGTCCAACGCGCACTTCTACAACAAACCTTTTGTGATGGTCTGGGCCACTGCTACCCACCGTCACGTACTCAACCATTTCACCTTTTTGTTGGGCCCACTCCTGCAGTTTTGTTTTATCGTCTTTTACGCCTGCTTGCTCAGCGCTTCCAATCACAGATTCAAACATGGGCGTCACATACTGCCGCACGGCTTCAACATCTCTGTGACTGTCCAAATAGTAGGCGCCAATCATCGACTCAAAAGCGCTACACAGTAGCCGGGTACTCTTGCGTCCCCCTTCCTTCTCTGCGCCCTTTCCCAGCTTCAAATGATTATCTAAAGACAGCGCTTTAGCAAAATGGCACAGCTGGGGCTGATCGACCAAAAACGCGCGAATAGGGGTTAGATCTCCTTCAGTTTTGGCTGGGAAACGCTGGTACAGGTAGTCGCCACTCAAGAATGTCAAAATGGCGTCGCCCAAAAACTCTAGACGCTCATTGTCTGAGTGTCTATCGTGCTCGGCTGCTGCTGAGCCTTCATTCACAAAAGACCGATGGGTCATTGCCTGCTGCCAGAGTAGTTCATTCTTAAAGCGTGGCAATGAAAAAACGGCTGCTGAGTGATTGCTCATGTGTTTGTCTTTATTGCTCTTCCAGCCAGGCCTCTACACCTTCGGCGAGCGTTCTGGCCAGTTCCTTTTGAGCGTTTTCATCGGTAATCCATTCAAATTCTTCTGGGTTGATCATAAAGCCCAACTCCAACAGAACAGAGGGTGTTACCGAAGGCCTAGCTAGCGCAAGGTTGTTCCAAAACACGCCGTAAGATTCACGGTCTAATTCTGTCACCAGATAGTCGTGCAAGAAGGTTGACAGTCCATGGGCCTGGGGGTGATACCAGAACATACCAATACCCGCGCGGTTTAGGGCATCTCCTGCATCCGGCAGTGCGTTGTAATGAATGCTCAGTGCCATTGTTGGCTCTGTTGCATCAATCACTTCTACCCGGTCCGCTGGAAACAGATCGTCATCACCTTCTCGGGTCATTACAACAGTAGCGCCTCTCGCCTCTAGCTCGTCGCGAATTAGCTTGGATACGATGAGGGTTACGTCCTTTTCGGGATAGCCTGTGGGACCGCGCGCGCCAAAGTCTTGGTCGCTGCCGTGACCGGGGTCTAGCAAGATGGTTGCGCCTCGCAGACTGTTGTTTGGTGGCGCGTGGCGGATCGATAAAATCAGGCTGGTGCCTTCGTAGCGCAGTTTGTAGCCCCACTGCTGTGGCTTTTTGAAGTGAAAGATATATTCTGCATTGTCAGGAAGAACAGAATTGAAGTCCATTCTTTCGACAACCGGATCGTTTGAGAAATAGATTGTGTCAGTTTGGGGGGTTGTGTTGTGCAGTCTCAAAGAGAGCGTTTGGCTTGTTTGCTGCAGCGAAATGGGGACAGGCGTTTGTAAGGGAAAGACGACTTCGGTCCAGTCGCCTACCTGGTTGCTGGTGATGCCGCGAATGATGCTGTTGGGCGGTACAGAAGCGGTGGTGATTTGTGTTTCTGCTTCTTTAATCCAGCCGCCGTAGTCTAGCCGTAGCCATTCGCCGTCACGACCTGTAATGGCCGCGCGGGTTCCGGCGGGAAGGGGGGTAATGCGTGAGTAGCTGGTGCTAGGACCGGTGCGGGCGACGCCCGAAGGGACAGTGACTTCGGCGACTTCAAATGTGGTGGGAGAGAGGATATTAATACTACCAGGGCCTGCGGCTGTGACGGTTTGGCCCTGGGCGCTAACGGTGAACTGTGGTGTTCCTAAGTCGCCGGGTTCCGTGGGCTGAGTGCAGCCAGCATATTCAGTTGCACTGAGTTCAACGGGTGCGGTCTGAGAGGTCAGAACGGATGAGTTGGGCGGCAGGTCCACGCTGGTTTGTGGTTCGAGGGCAATAGTTTGGCCTGCCAGGGTGGCGGAAACCTGGGCGTTTGGTGTGGCGATCGCACTCAAGCAAACCAACTCCCCCGGCATCCGCGCAATATCCGCCCCGGGCGTCAGCGTCCCTTCGGCAAACCCCACCCCATCTGGCATCGGCGGCTCACTTGAAACGCGTGTAATCGACAGCGTCAGGCTTTCGTCGCCCTGCATCAGGGTAAACGTGTTCTCGCCCATGTCCAGCGGTAGCGTAGGCGCAAAGTGACCATCACTGCTGCGATCTCCGATAGTCTGACCGTTGATAGTCACCGGCTCGTCAGGGTCAGCTGTGCCGATAAAAAAGATGCGATCGGCCACCGTCTGGTGTTCCATCGGTGGATAGGCGACAAAAAGGCTGGTAGGAGATGCCTGCATAGCCTGGGCAACGAAAGGGTCTGTGATGGGCTGTGTCTCTTGTGGTTGTGTATCTTCTGAGCTTGCTTCCTCTGAAAGGCCAGCCGAAACGGGGTGAGCAAATGCTTGCGTGTAAGGTAGCAGTGCGCTAGCGATAATGCCGCCAAAGAGGCCACCAAGCACACTAGCCTTGCTTTGCATACGTTTCCCGTTCATCTGCGATTCCTCAAACCTGAGCGACAAAAGCCATCTGACTCTTATACCAGTATTTCAACCTCTGCACTACTGGTACGTAGCCGGTTTGCGAAAAGATGATTAGGAAAAAAGCTGGTCGACAGGACAGGCAAACTCAGGCAGTAAAGGAGAGGTCAATGTATCTTCTGTTCCCAAGGTCGCCCGCAAAGTTAGTCGGCCACCCTCGCGTCGGTAAATTTCTAACTGCTTTGTGCGTCTATCGGCGATCCAGTACTCCTGTGCGCCTTGAATTGAGTAAAGCTTGAGTTTTGCTTCGCGATCGCGCCGAATGTCATTGCTGCTATACGAGAGCACCTCAACCACCAGCTCTGGCACCTGCGTCAAGTGACCTGCTTCATCCTCCATAACGGCTAATTTTTCTTTAGACACCCAAACGACATCTGGAATGACATTATCAGCGTCCGATAAAACTAAACCTGGTCCGAAAATAGTGGTTCCGAGACCCGACTGTTTTGACCAGATATTCAATGCGCTACATATTTCGAGTGCAACTTGCTGATGCCTCCGATGTGGCGACTTAGTCACAAACAGCTCTCCATCAATAATTTCATAGGTAACCCATTCGCTTTGGGGCAGCGCCTCAATATCGCGAGTGGTCCATCGGACGCTTGTTTTGGGCTGAGTGACCATATTTGTGTCAGCTCTGTTGGCTGTTAAGAAAACAATTGATCGACTGGGCAGTTGAACTCAGGTAGTAAAGGAGACGTTAATGTATCTCCTATCCCTAGGGTTGTGTGTAATGTTAGCTGTACGTCTCTGCGACGGTAAATCTCTAGCTGTTTTGAGCGTCTGTCTGCAATCCAGTACTCCTGAGCTCCCTTCACTGAGTAGAGCTTGAGCTTGGCTTCGCGATCTCGTCGAACATCATCAGCGCCGTATGAGAGTACCTCAACCACCAGCTCTGGAACACGAGTTAGATGACCCGCCTCATCTTCAAACTCAGCTATCGTTTCTTTGCTTGCCCATACTAAGTCTGTAATTACATTGTCGGCATCAGAGAGTATCAATCCAGCATCGATAATGGGTTCGCCTAATCCAGACTGGTCTGACCATTCATCTAAGGCGCGGTGCAGCTTGCCGATGACTCTTTGGTGTCTCCGATGGGGCGATCTGGTCACAAAGAGCTCTCCATCAATGATTTCGTACGTCGTCCATTCATTCTGAGGCAGCACCTCTATATCGCGGGTGGTCCATCGAACGGCTGATGTAGATTGAGTGACCATATCTGTGTCGGTTCTGTTGGCCGCAAAGACAGCTGATATCAGTGTAGCGCGGTCATCTCTCTCGAAAGGTAAACAGGGCACTTCTGCAATCTATTCCTTATGGCACAATTGATCAAAATATTCGATTTAGATATCCGAATCTAGTTCTACGCCAGGTATAAAACACTGCTTAACACGACTGTATGGGCCGACGGAAAGAAAACGCGACAGGAGACTATGACGAAATTCGTATTTGTGACAGGTGGTGTTGTTTCGAGCATTGGTAAAGGCATCGTGGCCGCGAGCCTGGGTCGCCTGCTTAAATGCCGCGACTATTCAGTCTCTATCCTCAAGCTCGATCCGTATATCAATGTGGACCCTGGCACGATGAGTCCCTTTCAGCACGGTGAAGTATTTGTGACAGAAGATGGCGCAGAAACTGACCTGGATCTGGGCCACTACGAGCGCTTTACTGATACGTCCATGTCTCGGCTTAATAGCGTGACCACTGGTGCAATCTATCAGTCGGTAATTAACAAGGAGCGACGGGGCGACTATAACGGCGGCACGGTGCAGGTGATTCCCCACGTGACAGACGAAATTAAATCGCGGATTCATCGGGTGGCGCGTAATCGCAATCCGGATGTGGTGATTGTGGAAATTGGCGGCACGGTGGGCGACATTGAGTCGCTGCCGTTTATGGAAGCGATCCGTCAGTTTAAGCAGGACGTGGGGCGTAACGATGTTATCTATTTACACGTGACGCTGATTCCGTGGATTCCGGCAGCGCATGAGCTAAAGACCAAGCCTACGCAGCACTCGGTGAAAGAGCTGCGCTCGATTGGTATTCAGCCGGATATTTTGGTGTGTCGCAGTGAGCGGCTGGTGCCGGATGAAATGCGCCAGAAGATATCGAGCTTTTGTAATGTGCCGATGCCCTGCGTAATTCAGGCATTGGATGCGCCGAGTATTTATGAAGTGCCGCTGTATATGGAAAAAGAGGGGCTGGCGGAGCAGAGTCTGACGCTGCTGAATTTGGACCAGCGATCGCCCGACCTAACCAGCTGGAAGACCCTCATAGAACGCATGAACAGCCCTGAGCGAACCATGGAAGTAGCCATTGTGGGCAAGTACGTGCAGCTCAACGATGCCTATCTATCGGTTACCGAAGCGCTGAGCCACGCCGGGACCAGCTTTGGTACAGATGTGAAAATTCGCTGGGTGGATTCTGAAGCAATTGAAGCAGACGGCGCTGAGAAGCATCTACATGGGGTCTCGGCAATCGTCGTACCCGGTGGCTTTGGTTCACGAGGTGTGGATGGCAAAATACGCACGATTCAGCACGCCCGGAAACACAATATTCCATTCCTGGGATTGTGCTTGGGGATGCAGTGTCTGGTGATGGAATGGGCGCAAAACATCGCGCAGCTGCCGAGTGCCAACAGCTCCGAGTTTGACGCTGAGGCCGAGAACCCGGTGATCAGCCTGATGCCAGAGCAAGAGGACGTGGTAGACCGGGGTGGCACAATGCGATTAGGCCTGTGGCCTTGCCGACTGGAGCCCAATACGCTGGCCAGCAGGCTGTACGACAAAGAGGTGATTTACGAGCGCCATCGCCATCGCTACGAGTTCAACAATGCCTATCGCAACCTGTTTTTAGAAACGGGCTATATGGTGAGCGGCACTTCCCCAGATGGTCGACTGGTCGAAATTGTAGAGCTGCCCTCTCATCCATTTTTCATTGCTTGCCAGTTTCACCCCGAGTTTCAGTCGCGGCCAAACACGCCTCACCCGATGTTCTTGGGCTTAATTGAAGCGTCGCTAAAAGACGATGTGGCACAGGTAGAGCTTGTTCCCTCCCCTGAGAAAGCGAAGAAAACGTCGCTGGGTGCAAAGGCCGCCTGATCTGAGGATTTGGTGCAGCTTCAGGTCCTAATCGACGACCTGCGAGCCGTGACTGCGTGGGTCGGCAGATGAACCGCTGCCAACCATAGGGCTATTGATAGTATCGACTTCAGATAGCTTGCCGCTGACCTGTGCGTGGGGCAATGTGGGCGCTTTGGCGATGAGTGCGTCCAAGTTCTCAGCCAGGATAGCTTTGGGGAGTTCGCCAATAGCAGCGCCCTTTTCGTCGCTATTGGCAGATAAGAACTCGAATTGAGGAATGCCATCTACCCGGTAATTGAGCATTTCAGGTAGCCATTTAGTGTTGTCTACATTTAGCATCACGAAGTTCACCCGATTGCCGTAGGTGGTTTTGAGCGATTGAATGTCGGGGGCCATGGCCTGACAGCTGGTGCACCAGTTGGCATAGAACTCAATCATGGTGGGTTTGCCGTTAGCCATGGCGGTTTCGAGCGGGACGGCTTGCTCGGCCATGTCGGAAAGGGATGCGGCGGGGGATTGGGTTTGTAGGCCGAGTACAAGCGCGATGCTGAGGATAGATGCGATCGCGACAATCACAAAGTTCCTAAACTTTTTCGCCATCTCCGAAGATTCAACCGACATAGTGCTTTTGTGACAGTGCTGATGTAAACATTCCTTCACTATCATAAGCCCTTAAAGTATTACCAATGACTTGAGGAGCTGTCAGCGTGAGCAAGCGACCTAACGCTGAGATAGAGCGAAGCTTTGCCGAAGTGGTAGAGATGATTCGGTCTGCCAGAGAAAATGTAATACGGACGGCGAATACGCGACTGGTCGAGCTGTATTGGCAAGTGGGCGCTTACATTAGCCATAAGCTAGAACAGGCAGAATGGGGAGATGGCGTAGTACAGCAGTTGGCAGAGTATTTGTCTCGTACTCAGCCAGGCTTGCGTGGTTTTACCAGCCGCAACTTATTCCGAATGCGAAAGTTCTATGAGACGTATCGCAACGATGAAAAAGTGACAGCACTGCTGTCACAATTGCCTTGGACGCATAATTTAATTATTTTCAATCAGAGTAAGCGCCCAGAAGAAAGGGAATTTTATCTGCGATTAGCTATTCGAGAGAAATGGTCTAGCCGTGACCTAGAGCGGCAGTTTAAGGCTGCGCTGTTTGAGCGAACGGCTTTAAACCCAGCGAAAATTTCACCAGCGGCGTCGCAATTTCACCCGTCTGCGGCAGATGTATTTCGCGATGCCTATGTTCTAGATTTTTTAGACCTGCCGGAACGTCATACGGAAGCAGATTTGCACAAGGCACTGTTACTGCAGCTCAAAGACTTTCTGATCGAGCTGGGTCGAGACTTTTGTTTTGCAGGTTCTGAATATGCCGTTCAGGTTGGAGGCCGTGATTTTGCGCTAGACCTATTATTTTTTCATCGTGGTTTGAATTGTTTGGTAGCGGTAGAGCTAAAGGTAGGACGGTTTGAACCAGAGTACTTAGGCAAGTTGAATTTCTATTTGGAGGCGTTGGACCGGGATGTACGAAAGCCGCATGAGAATCCGACAATTGGGGTACTGCTATGCGCGAGTAAAGACGACGAAGTGGTGGAGTATGCTTTGAATCGCTCGCTATCACCTGCCTTAGTCGCAGAGTATCAAACACAGCTGCCGGACAAAGCACTATTGCAAGCGAAGCTGCATGAATTCTATGAGCTGAATGTAGGCGAGGAAGAGGTGTAATCAGCTTTATGAAGTATGCAGAGAGCGCAGTCGTATAATTATTAAAATGCCTTGGCCTTCCTTTGCTAGCCCTTATACATAGCACTCGTGAAAAAACGACTGACGTTGACCTTTCCCAAACGCACTATTCACATGCCGATTACCTATCGGCTGGCGAAGGACTTTAACGTGGCGGCGAATATCTTTCGTGCTCATGTGGCCCCTGACCAGGTGGGCAAGCTGCTGGTGGAACTATCGGGCGATATCGACCAGCTGGATGCGGCGATTGACTGGATGCGTGCGAACCACATAGAAGTATCGATGGTGAATCGGGAGATTGTGATTGATCAAGATAGCTGTGTGCACTGCGGGCTGTGTACGGGCGTGTGCCCGACTGAATCGTTGAAGCTAGATCCGCAGACCCACAAGCTGGTGTTCAACCGATCGCGCTGCATAATGTGTGAGCAGTGCTTGCCTAGCTGCCCAGTTCAGGCGATTTCTACGAACCTGTAGCGAGCTATAGCTATGCGACATGCCTTTCCCTGGTTTTCTCCGCTGCTGTTGATGCTGGCAAACTTAGCCTTCGGCATGTTTCTGCACAGTAGTGGTATCTCAGATGTGTTGTGGATGCTGGCGATCGCGTACATTATCTTCGAGTGCAGTGTCCTCACCATTGTTTGGCATCCATTTCGAGAGGCTTTGCTCAAGAGCTTCAAATCAGACGCAGGCTATACCGTCGCTGCGCTGCTGGCTGCTTCATTCGCGGTGGCGTTGGTTGTGTGGGCGAATATTTCTAGCTACTTTTTGGTGATGTTGGCGGCGGGATTGCTGCTGCGGATGGACCTGTTTACTCGGCGAATTAGCGCAAGGCTGACATTTATTGTGCTAGTGACGACCTCTGCGGTGGGTATTGCGCTGAGCTGGCTGTTAAAGGGAATCGGTTGAATGAAGCCTACTTTTTAGCGCTGACAGAGCACTGGTCCATATCTACAGAAACTCGTCGGGATCGGTCATCTGTGGCACTCGATAAATCGGCACAGGTTTGCTATTTCTGGGCCAGTCAGAGGGCGATGGTAGTCACAGCACAAGCGTTTAACTGTTGCCCTACCCCATGTCAGGCCGTGTCATGGGGTATTTTTTTGCCTATTATTCTGGGTTAGCGTTCTGGGCCACCTTCTGCGCCACCCAGTCCATCAATATCGGATTCACAACTTCGGGTGCTTCATCCTGCGGGCAGTGACCGACGCCTGCTAGCTCAATAAACTCTTCTACGGCTGGGTACTCTCCATACGCCCTAGCCATCTCTACAGGCTCCCAGGGATCTTCTTTGCCCCACACAATCAGCGCCGGACAGCTCAGTTTAGGTAGCAGGTCTTCGGGAATAGGGCCTTGGGAATAGCTTATGAAGGCTAGGAACACATCCACCGCACCAGGATCGAAGGCGGGCTCTAGTAAGAGTGACACTAGCTCATCGGTGATTTCTTCTTTACGGCCATAGGCCTGGCGGAGGATGTTTTTCACCGCTTTGGGCTTAGCGAGCTGGCCAAAGAAAAAACGGATAAGCGGACGATATGACAGCACCTTTTGAATGTAGGGCGTTGGCGCACTGCGATACCAGGGAAGGGTTTGGCGTTTGCGGTCGTGCAGTAGCCGCAAGGAGCAGTCAAGTAGGACGACACCACGAACCCAGCTCGGGGCATCTACCGCTGCCTGCAAGGCGACGACACAGCCAATGGAGTTACCAATCAGAAAAGCAGACTCGCCGATAACTTGCTCACAGAAATCCTGAACCTGCTGACTCCACGTCTCGAAGGTGTAGTCTAACGGTTGGCCAGGTGTTGGTTTCGCAGATTTTCCGTAGCCCAGTAGATCGATGGCATACACTCGGCAAGTCGTTGCCAGTGCTGGAATGTTTTTACGCCAGTGAATGCTAGAGGCCCCAAAGCCATGGATTAGGAGCACGGCTGGAGCTTCTTTGTTTTGGGCGCCCGCCTGTTGATAGCCAATGGTGAACCCTTTCCATTCCCAGATGGCTTGCTGGGCTGGTTCGGTGAGTAAGGATGATGTCATAACTTTAGCGTAACGGTTCTACCGCATCGGCGGGGCCTAGTACCGAGATAGACTCTTTGACAAAGCACCGCCCGGCAGCGGCCTGAACGTCTTCGATGGTGACAGCCGCGATCGCCTTCTGAAAGCCCTCATCAAATTCCATTCCTAATCCCAGCGCCTCGTACCAGCCCAGCATCTGAGCAATCTGACTGTTCGTTTGCTTGCCCAGTGCATACTGACCCAGCAGTTTGTTTTTACACACCTGCAGTTCTTCAGCGGTAAGCGGCGTGGTTTTCATGCGTTCAATTTCTTGCCGTAGGCCTGCGATCGCCACCGGTAAATTCTCCGGTGCGGTGCCGATGTATGCCACAAACTGTGATGTGCTCAGCCTGCTGGGGTAAAAGGCCGACACATCGTAAGCCAGGCCCTGCTTCTCGCGCAGCTCTACAAATAGCCGACTCGACAGGCCATTTCCCAAGTAGGTACTTATCAGCCTGAGCGCGGCATAGTCCGGACTATTGATCGCACCCGCCAGGTACCCAATCACTACAAACGCCTGATTCGTCTTTTGAACAGTGACAATTTTTTGAGCGGACCTTTCTATTTCTGGAAATGCGATCGCGCTCAGGGGTTCGTCGGGTCTTTGCCAGTCACCGAAAAATTGCTCAATCAGCTTTAGCGACAGCTTCGGTGAAATACGCCCAACTACCGTAATCACCATATTGTCTGGGCGAAAGTACGTGCGGTGCGCGGCCTGCAAGTCTGCCTGTGTGAATTTGGCAATGCACTGTTCGGTTTGCTCATTAGTGAGACCGTATGGGTGCTCGGCATATATTGCCTCTCGCAGGTGGTTGTAAGCCACGCTAAAGGGCTGCTCCTTAATGGACTTTAGACCCTGTAATATCAGCCGCCGTTCCAGCTCAATTTCATCGAGCGGAAAGCTCGGCTGACGAATCACCTCAGCGGCTAACCCCAGCACGGTTTCAAAATCAGCCGAGACCGTTTTCAGGCTGACAAGACTATAGTCGGAGGCAACATCTGCGCCAAACCCTGCACCAATAGACTCGACTACCTGAGCAATTTCCAAGGCATTTTTGTGAGCTGTGCCTTTTGTGAGTACGGCGCTTAGTAGCCCGAACAGCCCGGAGTTCTCTGGCGTTTCATAACCATCACCTGCCTTGATAAAAATTTTGGAAGCGATGATATCAGCCACTGGGTTCTCAATCGCGATGACGGTAAGCCCATTGGGAAGAACAGTGCGAAGCGTTGTGGGCTCTTGAGTCAAAGGATTAGCAAGTGTAGAAGAAGTCACAGTGGCAGTGTCGTCGGTAATATTAATTATTAAATAGGACCCATGGACTACCGTAGTGTATCGCCCGGCACCCGGCAACAAAAAATCCCTGCCCGTAAGGACAAGGATTCTTTGAGTCGTTCGACCGCAGCGCCGTCTTACCTCAGTTTTTGACCTGGGGTGACCAGGTGGGAGTCTCGGCTATAGGTGTATTAGTTTCCCAGTACTAGGCCTCGTGAAAGGCCTGCTGGGTTTACTGCAACCTCAGCTGCAAGACACCCTAAAAATGAAAAACATAGATCAGAAAACGTTGTTGGCAGTCACCAACGCCGTAGTCGAACTGAGCACATCATAGCGAACCAGTCACCGATTCTGACAAGGGGTAATCCATACAGAAGGGTGACGGATATTCGCCCTATCAATCAGATATTTGAAAGTATGAAATACCAGATTCTACGGTTTATACCAAAGCGACTCGATACTACGCACAATCTCAGCTGTTGCCGCGTCGTTGTTTGAGCCGTCTGTAAGAACCGTCACATGTGCTAGTTTTCGCCCAATGCGTGATTGGGTTTTTCCGTACCAATAGAGGTGAGTGTTTGGGAGAGCCGCGATCGCATTCCTTCTCTCCAAGTACTCACTCGTCTCTCCTTCTGGCGTATCCTCAGTGCCTAATAGGTTTACCATCACTGCCGCTGGGCTGGTCATGGCGACTGATCCGAGCGATCGCCCACTCACTGCCCTCAACTGCTGCTCAAACTGAGACGTCTCACAGGCATCCAGCGTGTAGTGCCCCGAATTGTGAGTACGCGGCGCGATTTCGTTAATCAGCACTTGCCCATCCGCAGTTAGGAAGAGCTCTATCCCAAAAATGCCGACGACGCCCAGGCTATCCACGAGCTGTGTGGCGATTCTTCTAACCTCCTTGGCTACTTTTTCAGATACCCGCGCAGGGGCAATGACTCTTCGGCATACCTGTTCTATTTGTTCTGTTTCTACCACCGGATATACGGCGATTTCACCTGCTTGAGATCGGGCGACCATGACTGCTAGCTCTTTCTCAAACTTTACAAAGGCTTCTAGCAGCACAGGCTGGTATCCGAGGGTTTGCCAGGTTGATTCAACCGCTTCTAATGTGTTCAAAATAAACGTGCCCTGACCGTCATAGCCGTGGCGGCGAGTTTTGAGCGCTAGGGGAAGTCCAACAGCGTTTACTTTGTCGGTGAGCTGAGGGTGGTCGGCTTTGCTGTGCAGTGTGGCAAAAGGTGGAGAGGGGAGATTGATGCGGTCGCAATACTGCCGCTGATCGTACTTGTCGAGTAGTGGTGCCAGGCAATTTAGCTGAGGATAAAAGACGGTGCCGTCTTCCTCTAGTTTGCGTAGGGCTGGCAAGTCAATGAACTCGTTTTCGAAGGTGATGACGTTGCAGTGGGCTGTCAGCTGGGCGGTAATGGTGGCGTCGGCGACAGGACCGAGGATGGTTTTATGGGCGATCGCGGCGGCTGGGTCCGATTCGTTAGGCGTTTGCACCCATAGCTCTAGGCCTAATTCTGTGGCTCCAGTTGACATCATCCACGCCAGCTGACCACCACCGATAACTCCAACCCGCCGAACCCGAGGACGCTTTGCCATTACGGTAATTTCCTAATCCTATGCGCTGAACTTATCCGAGCAAATCTGCTTGTTGACAGCATGATGCATTTGCGGCAATTGCTATACTTTTAGGCATGTAAGTTTGGTGAGGCACTTCTGTGGAAATAGTTACCTTCAGCGAAGCCAGCAGTCAACTGGAATCTGTATTGGACCGGGTAGCCGACGATGCAGATTACACAATCGTGAAGAGACCGAATGCTAAAGATGCTGTCATAATGTCTGTAGAGTATTTTAACAGTTTGGTAGAAACCACTTACTTACTCTCCTCTCCAGCCAACGCTGAACACTTGAAGCGATCCATCGCTCAGCACCAAGCAAAGGAAGTTACAGAGCGAGAGTTGATAGAAGATTAGTGACTATACGCCCTTTGCCTTGTGCATTGTACAAGGCGTGATTGTTTTTGCGTACAGTTAGTATTGGCTATACTTAATGAGCACCAGAAAGTTAGCCTTTACAGATGAAGGTTGGACTAACTACCTCTATTGGCAAAAACAGGACAAAAAGACGCTCAAACGCATCAATACTTTAATTGCCGCAATCAAAGCATCACCTTTTGAGGGTATTGGTAAGCCTGAGCCACTTAAGAATGAACTTTCTGGGTATTGGTCTCGCCGCGTAGACAAAACTAACCGACTTGTCTATGCTATCGACGATGAATATTTGACAATCATCTCCTGCCGCTATCACTACTCAAAGTCTTGAGATGAAAGGTTTTTTAAGTTGCTAGTGGGTTTATTTGCTGTGGTCTTGGCCTTTGTTGAAGTCAAGAAAGCATTGTTTCGAGGGATATCTCTTACGGGTGATTGAACAGGCTGTGACTCAAAATCTAGAGAAGCCAACGGCGATTCAGATAGCAGTTTATGTAGGTTGGGCTGCTTTATCAGGGGAAGCAGCTTAATAAACTCTTTCGCAGAAATAACAACGACTGCGTCTTCTCCTCTCACCGTAATTCTTTGTGGTGCTTGGTTACGTGCCAAGCGAACTACTTCACTTAGCTTAGCTTTAGCTTCCTCTAGCTTCCATCCATGCAAATCATTTATCGCTTCTTGCTTCAATGAGTAGGTGGAACCGTCGGCAGATAGTGACATAAAATATACTTGACTGGCACTATTCAGATTGTAGCTCAAGCATAAGCTGCTATTCTGCTTCGCTAAATATTGCTTTCAGCCTATGCACCACAACAGAACGGCTAAGGCTATACTACAGCTCGAAATTGAAGCCTGCTTGCTTCAGGGATGAATACTTTGCTGTTTCAAATTCATATAGCTTTGCAGCCCTATGAGCAACGCCTGTTTCTTTTTCTCCCGTATCAGTCAGCAGCTCCATTCTCAACAGTTTCTTGCGAAAGTTTCTTTTGTCTAGCTCGCGTTCTAAAATCTGTTCGTAGAGTCTTTGCAGTTGAGAAAGCGTGAATCTTTTGGGTAGTAGCTCAAAGCCAATAGGCTCGTAGCGAATCTTGCTGCGTAATCGAGCGACCGCTTTCTCCAAAATCTCTTGGTGGTCAAATCCTAAGTCGGGCAGCGCTTGCAATCCAAACCACTGGGCATCACTGGCATCTGTTGCCGCTTGCAAAGGATGCTCCTGCAAACTGATTAGCGCATAATACGCCACAGAAATAACTCTTTCTCTTGGATCTCGATCAGGATCACCGAAAGTGTACAGCTGTTCTAAAAATATGTCTTCAACGCCAGTTTCCTCTTTCAACTCTCGAATAGCAGCCTCGTCAATCGATTCGTGTAGTTGTACAAACCCACCCGGTAAGGACCACATTCCTTCGTAAGGCGGTAGCTTGCGCTTGATGAGTAGTACCTGGAGTGATGCGCTAGCTTCGTAACCAAATACAACACAATCTACGGTTAGCGCTGGATGAGGGTAATCGTAGGTGTAGGGCATCTTGACGGTTTGCCGATGGATTCGCTATAACAGGCATATTAGTGTAGTTTTTACACTAAGTCAATTTTTAGAAGGGTTAAAGAGGGTGCTTATGTTAGGTGCGATCTCAGGCGATATTATTGGCTCAGTGCACGAGCGCAGCAAAACGAAGGTCAAAGACTTTCCATTATTCGTGGCAGACAGCCATTTTACCGACGATACAGTGCTCTCTGTTGCAGTCGCAGATGCCTTGCTTCACGACAGATTGCAGGATGGGAGCTATGTGCAAACTCTAAAAACGTATGGCAAAGACTATATGCATGTGGGATATGGCAAGAGCTTTAAGCAATGGCTTGCTTCCGATAGCCTGGAGCCCTACAACAGTTGGGGAAACGGTTCGGCTATGCGTGTGAGTCCGGTAGGATTTGCCTATAAAAGCATTTCCGATGTGATGGTTAGCGCGCAGCAAACTGCTGAAGTTACACACAACCACACAGAAGGCGTCAAAGGTGCACAGGCGACTGCGGCCTGTGTGTTTTTGGCGAAAAGGGGTGACAGTAAAGCGGATATCAAAAGCCATGTTGAACAAACCTTTGGCTACGATCTTGATCGTTCGCTTTCTGACATTCGTCCGGTCTACAAGTTCCATGTGTCTTGCCAGCGATCTGTGCCCGAATCTATCATTGCGTTTTTGGAATCGATAGACTTTGAAGATGCTGTGCGTAATGCCGTTTCGTTAGGTGGGGATGCAGATACCATGGCAGCGATCACAGGTGGCATTGCAGAAGCTTTCTACGGGGGCGTTCCAGACGCGATCGCCCAAGAAGCGCTCAGCCGATTAGATGAGCCACTACGGACAATAGCCCTAGAGTTTTGCGATCGCTATACCCCCGACTATCACTATTCTTCTATCTCTAAGACAACCTGCTAAAACCATTGTCACCCAATAACAATTTCTCAACTTATGACAACCCCAATCCCTGAATTCTTTAACCCTAAGACTGTTGGTGACATCTGGCGTGTTCCCTACCAATCTCGCGCGGCTGAGGCGATCGCCTACCGACAGCAACACAATATTATTTCAGCAGCAACTAGCGACAGGGCCCGTGTGTGCTTACTGGCCATTGATGTACAAAACACCTTCTGCATCCAGGATTTTGAGTTATTTGTAGGTGGTCGTTCTGGTAGCGGCGCGGTAGACGATACGCGTAGACTCTGTGAGTTTGTCTATCGGAACATGGCGGTAATTACTGAGATTATCCCTACGATGGATACCCATAGTGCGGCGCAGATTTTTCACCCTGTATTTTGGGTCGATGACGCTGGTGCACATCCAGAGCCGATGACCATGATTGCCTATGAAGATGTAAAGCAACAGAAGTGGCGCGTGAACCCGATGCTTGCAGAATCATTAGCCTCTACAATAACCTCCGAGAAGCACTCAGTAAAAGAAATAGAAGCGTTTGCACACCACTATGCCAAGCAGCTGAGCGATCGCGGTAAATATCCGCTAACCATCTGGCCCTATCACTCTATGCTGGGTGGCATTGGCCATGCGCTTGTCCCCGCGTTTGAAGAAGCTTGTTTCTTTCACAGTATGGTTCGCAATAGCCCCACCCGGTTTGAGGCCAAGGGGGACAACCCCCTCACCGAAAACTACTCTGTGCTGAGCCCAGAAGTGCTGACTAATGAGAGTGGACGTGCGATCGCCCAAAAAAATAATCGGCTGATTCAACACCTGCTCGAATTTGACGCGATTATCATTGCAGGACAGGCCAAGAGCCATTGTGTTGCTTGGACGGTGAGTGATTTGTTAGGTGAGATTCAAAACGTTGATCCGGCGATCGCGCAAAAGGTATACCTGCTCGAAGACTGCACGTCTCCGGTAGTTGTCCCCGGCGTGATCGACTTCACAGACGCCGCAAATGAAACCTACGATGCTTTTGAAAAGTCTGGAATGAACCTGGTTTCATCTGTAGAAGCCGTAAATTCCTGGCCATTTTTTCAGCAGCGGTGTCTTTCTGCCTGACGAATAAGTTTTTTAATCAAAAGCTTGTTTTTTGAAAAAGTAATTAGGTTTTTAACTATATATCAGGATTTCCTGAAATAATCCTGGGGTAAAGTGGGAATGTTCTTAATCAAAGACATGCTGACGATAGCGAGACGATAGTGAACAGCGACCTTGGTTGGTTGTTCGATCGCCCCAATCGCCTGATTCGGTTATCTTGCCGACTAACAATCTCGCTCACCAATCGGTACGTTATCTACCTCCATTATGCGGTCCCTTTCATGAAATGTCCTATTTGTAAGACAAACTCTCTCAACGAAGTGAATTTGAGTGACGGATTGCTTGCTTATCAATGCACCCACTGCTTCGGCCATTGGATACCTTCCGAGCGTTACTGGGATTGGTTAGACAGCCGTAAGCAAGATGCTCAGCTATCTTCTAGTCAGTCCACACGTCCTCCTATTAACCTCAGCTCGGGTCTGCTGCCCGTTGTGGACAACACAACAGCGAACTTTTGCGCTGATTGCTCTCGTCTGATGACCAAGTCTAAGGTTGGGCGAGGTCTAAATTTTTACTTAGATCGCTGTAGTCACTGCCATGGCGTATGGCTAGACCAAAACGAATGGGAGAACCTGGTGCAGATGAACCTGCACCATCAAATGCACTATATGTTTTCGAGCGCGTGGCAGTTTAGTGTCCGTCAGGAGCGCAGCGGCTCTAGAAAAACGCCTGCTTAGAGCCGGTTTACAGTTTTGTGGATAGCCATCAAACTTTGCTTGGAATCTACAAAAATGACTGAAGTGCCTGCTCTACCTGCGACTGATATTCTGGGCAATAGTAGGCTGTGCCTAAGTTCATCACCGCGCCACCATATAGCCCAACTGCGTAGGCCATTTCTTCGGTCATCTCTGCGCCCATAGCCGTGGCCTGACGAATTGCTGTAGAGGTATAGGCAGAGAAGGCATCTGCTGGGTCAACGCCTGATTCAAACGTATTGCAGAACATTTGTGCGGCCTGAATGCTGTCTCTTTCGGTCATGGACTCGGTTGCCATGACATAGGTCAGGTTGTCTGTGCTCTCTAAAAAGCTGTACAGATGGTTGATATAGCTACTGTCTGTGCTAGGTGATGCCTGGCCAAAGGCGATCGCAGCGCTTTGAGTAAAGACTGGCAGTGTAAGTGTCAGCAGCCCTGCTGAGATACTTATGAGCGTAGAAACCTTGAATCCTTTCATTTCTTAGTATTTGAATATCAGCAAGCGATCGGGTGCGGTTGCCTCATGCCTTGAGTCACGGACATCAGGCGATCAGTATAAAGACTGTTGGCTACCCCATACTTCCCGACTTATCAAAGTTATTTGCATCGTTACGATTCTATGTATTGTTTATGAACTCAATGAGTACTGCCTCGCCTCTGATCTGAACAGTTTTATTAATCTGTTGCCAAATATCTGTTGTATTTCGATAGATATGAAGTGCACTGAGGCTATCTTTCGCGTCCTGAAGGTTGCCTCTTTCTACAAGTCCTAGCAAGAAGTCCATAGCGTCTTCGGTGCGTAGGGTAGCGATCGCCAGTAAAAAGCTCGCCCGCAGATCCCCATCTCGGGTTCTTTTCCATTTATCTTTGATGGCAACCAGGGCTTCGGGAATTTTGGCTTCGCCGAGTGCGATCGCGGCCAGCTCTTGCACTGCTTCAGACCCTGTATTCAAAGCGTTTATCACCAGAGGTGCTTGCTGAGGTGAGAGTGCTAAGAGTGCAATACAGCACTCCGAAATCACCTGCGGTTCGCGATCACCCATGTGCATCTTGAGTCTGAGCAATGAAATGCCTGCCGGATTTTGGCTGTAGCCGACGGCCCTAGCCGCACCTGCTCTGGCATCGTGCTCCGGATCGGCGAGCAAATCAGCGAGCTCGATGAGTACGTTGGGATAGTTGGCCTGCACCAGGCCCAAGGCACACAGGGCACGTAATGGTGGTGCGGTGTCGATGGTTTTCCCCCATACGGGTTCGGGCTGAGTGTGCCGGATGCCAGAGAGGAACAGGTCTGCGTTGGGCCGCTCTCCGGTTTTTTCTAGGCGGTAAAGGGTGTTGGCGATCGCCCATTTAGCCTTACAGCTAGGATCTTTGTTAGCACCATCGGTTAGCATTCGCTCAAAAGCGCTGTGCATATCTGGAATGAGCTGAGTCAGCTCGTGACGAACGATCAGATTAGTTGCAGGGGGTATGGCAACAGGCTGCTTGCCCCGAATGATCTTTTGCAAGCTGGCAACATCGTCTTCTGTCAGTGAGTCCAGTCTCTGAATTGATTTAATCTTTTCTAGCTCAGCTTCTAGCCGACGAGACTTTGCCATGATGTGCCAGGTACTGTCAGGATACCTTGTTGCTTACCAGTCGTATGGTAGCAAATCTGGTTAGTTCAAAGCGCTCTGTCCTCTCTTTAAGAGATTTGCATAGTCAGCGCGCTGTGCTTAATATACGGTGCTCAATATGCTGTGCTCAACGTGTAGTTCTCTAAGAAAGTAAAAGCGATGCGATCGCCTATCTTCAAGGGCATTTCTATCTTCTACTCTTCCTAGATAACCAGATAAGGGAGATGAAAGTTCTACCAGGGCTTCTTGTACTTCCTGACGACTGAGTTCGGGCAGGCTTTGCTGCGCTGCATTGGCAGCATACAAGAAGAAAACAGCATCTGTGCCTACACTCTCTTCTCCCGTATTATTCATACAGTTTTTAACCGCGCGGATCAGTTCAGCCCTGACTTCTAATTGCTGCAAAACAGCTTCAATAAACTGATTTATTTTGTCATCTGCATTCTCTCCGAAAGGTGCTGATTGTAGACAGGGCTTGAGCTTGTACAAGTCAATACATCCGGGATGTTGAGCCTGTAATTCTGCAAGGCGTTGTAGTGTTTCAGGGCGCATGATGTTGATCCGATGTTCGATGGCAGTTTGTGTGGCAGTGTCGGTAAGTTGGTCGGCGCTAAAGAGTATCCTGACCGCTACGGTTGGATTGTTGGGCTGTAGATACGCATTACATATTTCTGAAAATTGGTGCTGTGTAAGCGTCACAAACGTTCGCGTGCTCTGCTCCGCCAAACAGTGCCCGACAAGCGTGTAGGGCGCCTTGCAGTATATTCCCAATCCATCTTTGGGGGTGTTGATATCCGCGAGGTCAAATTCTGTATGTTGTGAATTACCAATGCTAACGCTGGTTCTAAATCCTATTTTGTTCAAACTCTGGCGTACGAGCAGGTTGAACCCGTGGGTGTCGTCAGAATGTCCTGCTTTGGAAATATGCTTGATCCAGGCCAGGTCGGAATCGTATAGCAGCGTTTGGTCTGTGCGTGACCAGCCGAGCAGATAACGTAAGTCCCTGTCTAGGGACATAGCACCCAGACCGCTTTCTCTGAGCTGTACCAGTTCTGCCTGAAGGGCTTCTAGCTCCATATGAGGGGGTGGCATCAGGTCAAATAGCTGCTGCTTTCTGCGCTTGAATGCTTCAGCGCTAATAATGGCTTCACCGCTGCGCTGCGTGGGTGCGTAAGGCAGGCGGCTATAGCAACCTGCTTTATCTTCTGTGGGAGGCTCCATGATCATGGGCACCGGACGCTCGAAGCGATAGACCTGTAGCATCATAAGAAAGATTTTGTGCTGTATGTGCACCAGTTCTTGAAGATACTCAGCGGTCCAGATGGTGAGCTTTGAGAGTGCTTCCAAATCGTGAGACTGGGTATAAATGCGGCAGGCATCAAACTTGGCCCAGGCATAGAGCGTTGTAACACAGTCTTGTTCGTTTCGGACTGTTTTTTGAAATGCTTTCTCGGCGGGCGCTGTTTTGATACTGCGTAGAAAGCTTGGCCTGTAGCGACGCCTTAGCTGCGGTGAGCTTTCTTGTTCTAAGGTGGGGCACAGTACAAACTGTGGTGGATTACGGAATGTGTGTGAGGTTGCTACCATCATTCGGCCCTGCAACAGCGCCTCTATTTCCAGCGGTGGCAAGCATAGCGCCGTTGTTGCCGCAATAGTCATATGCCTTCCGTAGCTTCATGGTCTGTCTAGGATGCCCGGAACACACTGGATTGTAGAGAGAATTGCACAGATAGACTCTACAGATGGGTTAACACGAGTTCGGCTGTGATTTGTTTGACGTTTTCTAGGACTGCGATCGCACCTGCCGCTTTTAACTTTTCAGCATAGGCCTGCTTGTAGGCTTCATCCTTCTGTGCGTGGGGCGGCAAAATTCCGATCGCCAACCATTGACGCTCAGGAAACTGTGCTTTGGCTTTTATGATTGTCTGCATATCTGCAGCTGTATCGCCAGCGTAAATGACGGGTAATTTCTTATCAACAGACGGCTCTGCTTCAAGCTGTTTTGCTTCTACTTGCTGCACTGCCATCATCAGTCCTGTCGGGTCTGGCTTACCGGGGGCATCTTCCATTGCAACCAGGATAGGTTCGCTGAGGCCAATGCGCCTTTGCAATACAAAGTTGGCAGACCCTTTGGTGGCACCGCTAAAGAAGGCATAGGGAATTCCTGACTGTGCCAGTGTCTGTAAGTATTCTTTGTTTACCAGTAGCGGTTCGTTGGCTATGTAGCCAGTCCACTGATCAGGATCTTCGGTATCGGGGCCGCGATATTGCTTTTGAAAATAGTCGGTGATTTTTTCGTAGGTAGCTTCTGGTTTGGCTTCGCCTTTGTTTTCAAAGTAGCGATGGATCATCACTTCGGACGCTTTCCAGTCGTTGTTCCAAATGCCTTCACTCTTGAGCTGATCGATGTCTTCTATCGTGGGGCGGTATTGGCCAGCGGTGTAGTGTTCTACGGTGTCGGCGATCGCCCGCCGATAAGAGCCGCTCACATCGCGTAGTACGCCGTCTATGTCAAATACTGCGATCGCAACCAAATTCATAGCCAATAGCCCAAACTAAATACAAAAAGTAGGTTTGGCACCCATCATATAGCCTGGGATATGTGAATACTTTTTTGAGAGGGCTATGACAAAGCGCACAAGTTTCTGGGCACAGAGTTCTTTGGCAGGCTTTACCAGTTTGCTATTTGCCGGGAGCTTTGTGGCAGGCAAGTACACGACAGGGGAAATGGGTCCACTGCTGATTACACTGCTGCGCTATGTGATTGCGGCTATATTTTTGCAACTGTTGGTTTGGCATCAGGGTGATATTGGCCCGCGAATGGATAAAGCTTCTAGCGCAGACAAGGTTTGTTTGTTTTTGTTAGGCACGTTTGGGGTGGTGGGCTATCACTTCTTTTTCTTTTCTAGCTTGCGCTATACCGCTGTTGCGAATTCGGCGATTATTAATGCGTTTAATCCTGTGGTGACTGGCTTTTTAGCGGCGGTGATTTTAAAAGAGAAGCTGGCGATGCGAAATTATGTGGGAGGGGCGATCGCAATTCTCGGCGTCTTAATCCTACTCACCAGCGGTAACCTCCTGTCTTTGATCACTCTACAGTTCAACAGGGGTGATTTGCTCATGCTGTGTGCGGTACTGTGCTGGGCGGGCTATTCCATTTTGCTACGGCATTTGGGCAAACGCTATAGCGGTCTGGCGATGAGCTACTATGGTGCGCTGTTTGGGGTTCTTCAGCTGTTTCTGTTGGTGATTCCAGAGCTGATGAAAACAGGATTCCCGAGCTTGTCGCCAGCGGCAATATTGAGTGTGTTCTACATGGGGGTAGGGGCTTCGGGCATTGGCTATTTGTTGTTTACGCTTAGCACTCAGCGGATTGGGCCTACCAAGTCAACGAGTATTGTATATAGCGGGGTACCCGTGTGGGTAGCGCTACTGGCCTGGTTGTTCTTTGGGCAGTCGGTAACCCCATGGATGCTATTGAGCATGGGGTTGATTTTACTGGGATTGCGCACGGTGTTGCAGCCTGCAAGCCAGCCTGGCACAGGTACGTAGTGCTATTAAATCTGTTCTATTAGGTCTGTGAGTTCTTCTATGGTTGATTTAAGCAGGTTGAGCTGAGCTTCTTTTGCTGGGGACGGTGTGTTTGTTGTTTTGGTGATTGGGGTATTGAGGATGCGATCGCCCGTTTGCTTATACTCATTCACAGCCTGCAAAGCTTCCTTGCTGAACCGGCTTAGGTAAATGTCGGCTTGCTGTGTATAGTCAATGTTCTGCGCTGCACTGCTGATGGTGAAGCCCATGTACAAATCTGTAGGGTGATCGCACTCAAAAATATCGCAAGCTTGATGCACCCATTCCACTACAGACTTCTGCCGTTTGTGCCAGGCGGGTTGTAGGTACTGCCGTAGCCAGTCTGAGGTTGTTTTGGCCTCCAACGATTGAGCCAGTCCTAGCCGATAGTGTGCTTGCAGATTCTGTGGTGTCAGCCAATCGCGCAACTTTGCCACACTTTGGTCGAATCCTGTCTGAATAAGCGTTCTTGCTTTGGTTTTAATCTCTGTTTTGCGACTGTCTGTAGGGTCAGGCTCTGTTGTGGAGAAGTTGTTTGTCTGACTTTGTAATGCTTTTATTGTGTCTGTTGCAACAACTTTCAGCCGAGGGAGCGTTTGTTCTGGCGGGCGTCCGCTGGCTAGCTGTGCACCGATGGATTGCAATGCGGATTCTAGTGCCGGGAGGCCTGTCTCGGTCGCGGCGGCAATGTCTCCTTTTAGCCGGGCGCGTAGGGCAGGTAGGGCATCTACTGGGTACAAATTACTGACGCCATCGGGGAGCTGGGCGCGGAAGCTTTCGGCTAAAAATCGGAGTCGGAGGGCGACCTGTTGGCGATCGCTTGTTTCCATCAAATTGAGAAAATTGACGACGAAAATGACGTTGTTGATTCCCCTATCGAGTAGCCAATCACGCAAGTTTTCGCGCTCTGCCAGGGTCATTAGCTTGCGGCCATCTAGCAGCTGAATCACCAGATCTACGCTGAGCAGTTGCTTTTGTACCAGGTCATTTTGTGCTTGCTGATCGTCCGTGCCAGGGAGGTCCACTAGTTCGATCCCGAGCTTTAACAACGGGTGCGGACAGTACACATCTACCGCCGCAACATCTGAGCGCATCTGCCGCTGTTCGTCGAGTACTGCGTACTCTTTTAGGGTACTGGTACCAGCTTCTTCCTGAATGGAACCGTCGGTATGAATAATGCAGGTTCGGGGTTCGCTACCGTATTTCACTGTGATGGCAGCGCCAGTGGTGGGGACTAGGTCCATCGGCAGTGTTTTTTCACCGAGGACGGCGTTTAGTAGGGTGGATTTGCCGTAGTTGAAGGGGCCGAAGACGGCGATACGATAGGTGGGGTTGTGGATGCGATCGCACGCTTCAATCACTTCAGCTTTAAGTGACGACTGAGACATCTCTAGTAATCCTGCTGCCCGCCTGAGCGCTTCTACTAGCTGATCTTGCGAAATAATCGTCATCACAAACGTCGGTTACCTTACCAATAAGCGAAAGTCTACCTACTTTTATAGCGTTAAGCCCGCGTCAAAACATACTGGTAAGCTTCATCGATTCGTCTACTACTTTCTTGGATATTAGCATCAGCTTCTTGCAACCTGGCAACTTCAGCGTCGCGATCAATTTCGTGGGATTCTTTTTGGCTGACGAGGTTGTCTAGCTCGGATTTGCGATCGCTTATATCGCGCTCAAGGCGTCCCATCACTTCTTCCTCGTACTTATCAAAGCAAGCCTGCACGGCGTCATACACCGGCTGCCATTGCTCGTCAGCAAGCTTGGGCAAGTGTTTTACCAGCTCTTTTTTCATCGCTTTGGCCAGCTCTTTACGGGCATGATCTAGCTGCAAGGCACCGACGCCAAATCCGGCAAGCAGTATCCCAACCGGGCCGAAGATAGCGCCAAAAATGGACGAGGCAATTACAGTCACCGTGCTAGTGACCAAAAAGTTTACTAGAATGCTTTGCCAGTCGAAGCCGGTAGCGGCCATTACCATCCCAGCTGGATTACGGCTAGCCAGCGAGAGTAAACCCATTGCCCACTTTACCCAGGCTGGTGAGGATTCATCGTCATCTCCTGTCGGTACGCTTCGAATTCGTGCTTGACCTGTCAGCTTTTCGGTCATGCGTTCAGTAATTTCCTGATAGGAGCTGCCGTATGTCGCGGCGGTACGAGAGAGATTTTCAAAGGCACTATCAATCTCTTTTTCAGCTGTTTTGCTCCAGGTATGAAACTTATCGTTTACGTATCGTTCAAAGGCTTTCTTTAGCTTGATGGCGAATACTTCGCGGCCCTGTCCAGAGAGAAATTCGCCAAGGCCTAGCTCGGGCTGATAGCGGAGAAAATCTTCTTCAAAGGTATTTTCGAGCTGGTAGATGTAGGTTTTGAGATTGTTGGCGGTGCTGTGGGACTGGCGATCGCTCACCGTACGAATGTCATCTCTAAACTTTGTTTGAATCTCACTGAGTCCTTCAAACTCTGGACGAACGGATTCGATACGCTGCTTGAGTTCGTCTACGTCCTGGTTTAGCAGGGGAACGCGGCGGGTGACGGCTTCCTGAAAGCGATCGCGTGTTTCTCTCCCCAGTGTTCTGGCCTGACGGAGTTCAGCGATCGCCCTCTCCTGAGTCAGAAATACATTCAATGCTTGAATAAAGCCGCCCAGGCTCGTATCTTCCAGGCTGATCTCAGGATTCTTCAATCGTTGACGTAACGCTTCTAGTGCAGAAACCGCAAATACTCGCTGGCTGTAGCAGTCGAGCCCGTCTACCTGGCAATACCTACTCAGATGTGTTTTGAATAGCTTGTGTAGCTTGGCTTCGGCTTCTGCTATCTCTTTTTCATCGTCTGGATCGATCAAACTCGCCTTTATCTGATCCCATGCATTGATTAAAAAGAACACAGAGAGTCCTCTGCCTTCTAAATAGGTCTCCAGATAGCGGCGCTCCGCTAACGTGCAGGGTTGTGTTGCGCGTAGCACAAACAAAATTGCATGGCAGTTGTTGATGTAGCCTAACGAAAGCTCGTTACGTGCTTCAGTATCGTTTAGTCCTGGACTGTCGACAATCTCTACGCCTTTCTCCAGGAGCGGTAGGGGATATTCAGCAACAGCATGGCTGACGTTTGGGAAAGCAAGTTCATCCTGGGCTTCTAGCTTTTTTGCTTCAGCCGGGTCAATAGTATAGCGCTGCTTAAATGCATCAAAGTCTAATTCTTCGGGAGCCTGATCGTTCAAGAAATGAACAGTGATCTTTTTCTCGGGGCCGTAGCGCAAAATAGTGAGCAACGCGGTGCAGGGGTTCACATCGCTAGGCAGCAGATTCTCTCCTATCAGCGCATTCAAAAAGGTGCTTTTGCCCCGCTTCATATCGCCCAGCACCAGTAAGCGAAATACGCCCTGTCGTAGATTGGCGCTAGCCGATTCCATGTCCTCAATAGTCTGCGCCAGTCCCATTTGCCCAGACTGCTCAGCACCAATAGCTTCAGCTTCGGTAGCAACTTGCACCATCGTCTGAAGTTCGTCTGCCATTTTGCTACGAACCTGGGCAACGCGATCTAGATCGCTAAAAAAGTCTGTAGGCTGTAAGGAAGAGGCCATAGTGTTGAATGCGGGAAAGGTAAGCAATGATAGAAAGGAATACAGTCGCACCCGACCTGGTTAAGGATAGCTGGAATTTTCTAGAGGCTTGGAGCGATCCACTACAATCACCGCCTTACGTCCTATTGCTTTTAGGTAACGAAGCTGGAAGCTGCCGCGTTTTAGACCCAAAGGAAGGGTATAGCCTAATCAAAAGCTGTGAGAATTACGATGAAGCTCAGCTCTGGCTATTAGAAGACGAATACGAGCCCCTTGAGGGACGACTCGCTAGTGATGAAGTGAATATTTGTTAGTAGCTATGCTAACCAGCAGGCTAGTGGAAAGATTAGATATTCCACGAAGAAGAGTTTCCAGATGAACTGGTAGAACTGAGGATAGGAGATGTCTTTGTTGCCGGGAGAGGGGTCCAAATCGACGCGGCGGCTGAGCCACCAGCAGTACAGAATGCCTGATGCGTGGGTGAGCGTGAGGAAGGGCACATTTACGCCGGGGAGGAAGAAGGCTGAGGTGATGAGTGCGCCATAGCAAAGGGTGAGCACCCAGCGGGCCAGGTTGAAGACTTTCTTTTGGCCGAGCTGTAGGCTGTAGGTGGAGATGTTGAACTGGCGATCGCCTTCAATATCAGGAATATCCTTAAAAATGGCAATCACAAAGCTAAAGACCAACACAAACAGCGTCAGAGCCCAAATCCTGGCGGGTATCTGAGTACCCAGCCCTAGCTGCGTAGCGAAGTACAGATACAAACCCAAATTTATGATTGCACCGCGCACGACCAGTATGCACACAGAAGCCCAGAACGGAGAGCGCTTTAGCCGCATCGGTGGCATGGAGTAGGCAGTGCCAATCAGCAAACTCAGGCCGATTGTGAGCATGAGATAGACGTTTTGAGAGATTAGGGCGAGGGCGATCGCACTTCCTCCCATCAACCAAACCAACCGCTGAGCGTGCTGCTTGGTAAACTCTCCCGAGGCAATGGGCAAATACGGTTTGTTGATGCGGTCGATGGCAATATCTTCTACCTGGTTGAGGCCAACGATGTATACATTGCCGCACAGGCAGGCAATCCAGGCAGTGAGCCAGCTGCTGAGAATTAGTCCGCCATTGAAAGGAGGTTGCGAGGCTGCGAGGGCGATCGCTAGCAGCGCAAAGGTACTAAGGCTAGTGCCAATAATGGTATGCGGTCTGGAAAATTCCCAGAAGGCTTTGAGCCAGGGAATCGGTTCTTTAAACGGATGAAGCGGCTGCCGCTGAGCTGGCTCGCCGGTAGACGCCTGAGCAGGCACAGAGGATTTAGCCATATTTATCAATGGGTAGCAATCCCCATTTTACTGCCTGATTCGGCGGCTTTTGCTAATTTGCCAGCTGAGCACAATTACTGGCAGCAGGCCCACTAGCAAAATCGTCAGCGCCGGAGCTGCTGCGTCCACAAGTCTTTCGTCTGACGCGTATTGATAGACGCGCACAGCTAACGTATCAAAATTGAACGGACGCATGACCAGGGTTGCGGGTAGCTCTTTCATCACATCTACAAATACCAGCATCAGCGCGGTGAGTAGGCTGCTGGTCATGAGCGGGGTGTGGACTTTGGTGAGGGTTTGCGTGGGGGTGTAGCCCAGGCTGCGGGCAGCATCGTCCAGGTTGGGGCGAATTTTGCCCAGGCCAGATTCTACGGAGCTGAGGGCGACGGCCAAAAAACGAACGAGGTAGGCAAACACGAGGGCGGTGATGGTACCGCTGATGAGTAAGCCCGGTGAGCTGTTGAAGGTGGCTTTGGCCCAGCTGGCGATGGTGTTATCTAGCCGGGTAACGGGGATGAGGATGCCGACGGCGATGACTGCGCCGGGAATGCCGTAGCCCATGGCAGCAAGCCGGACGCCCATACGGATGAAGCGGTTGTTGTTGAGGCGTTGGCCGTAGGCAAGGATTAGGGATAGGAGGAGAGCGATCGCTGCTGTCAGCCCTGACACGACCAGGCTGTTAGCGGCGAGTTCTCCAAATCGATTGTTCAAAGCTTTGTCCCAATTCTTGATAACCATTTGAAGCAGTAGGCCGCTGGGCAACAACAGTCCTAACCCAATGGGCGTCAAACAAGCAAAGAAAGCGAGAGCGTTTTTTGTGCCTGTTAAGGGATAGGTTGAGGGCGTTTGAACGCTGTTGTTGGCTTGGTAGTATCTGGCCTGCCGCCGCGACCAGCGTTCTAGTAAAATCAGCCCCAGAATGAATAGCATGAGCATGGCAGATAGTTGAGCCGCTGCCACGCGCTCACCCATGCCAAACCAGGTGCGATAGATGCCGGTGGTAAAAGTCGGCACGCTAAAGTACTGCACGGTGCCAAAGTCGTTTAGCGTTTCCATCAGGGCGAGCGAAAGCCCGGCGATGATGGCGGGTCTAGCTAGTGGGATGGCGACTTTTCTGAAGCTGCGCCAGGGACTACAGCCCAGAGAGCGACTGGCTTCTAGGGTACAAACAGACTGCTCTAAGAAGGCCACGCGAGCCAGCATGTACACGTAGGGGTACAGGGTGAGGGAAAACATGGCGATCGCCCCCCACACAGACCGAATGTTTGGGAACCAGTAGTCGGTGGCGCGTTCCCAGCCGAAGAGCGATCGCAACCCGGACTGAATCGGCCCGTAATACTCCAGCCAGTCAGTATAGGTGTAGGCCAGCAAATAGGCGGGCGCAGCCAATGGCAGCAGTAGCGCCCATTCAAAAATACGTGAGCCGGTGAACTGGCACATGGTCACCAGCCACGCGGTGCCAACGCCAATGGTAAGGACGCCGACCGCCACGCCGACCATTAACGTCAGTGAATTGAGAATGTAGTTAGCCAGTACGGTCTCGGCCAGATGCGACCAGATGTCGCCGGTATTTGCAAAGACGCTGCCGAGGACCACTAAAACCGGCAGGCATACGAGCGCAGCGATCACCCAGGTTGAGATTGTCCATCCACTGTTAGACCATCCGCCATTGAATAGCTCGGCAGAAAAAGGACGTAGGCGAGACATGCAGTGTGTGCCCTTAAAAAAGGAGTTTATAAAAGGAGCGTATAGAATAGTCTAATTCACTCGCTACCCAGACTTTAACGCTTGCGACTGTAAGTCTGCTGAAGGCGTTGCTGGAGGTCGGGTTGCTGCGATCGCGCCTGACCCACCGCCTGAGTGTTCTGCTGATTCATCTGCAACCGACGTGCCAACATTCGTTTTGCCCGCCTTACTTTGGCATCACGTTTCCATTGCCATGACAGATATATCCCGTAGCTGGCAACCGCCAAAAAGCAAACAACTAACAGCCAATGATCCCACCGCACTGCGCTAAATCCCGCATTATCCATTGTCAATATTTCCTTACGAATTGACTTTTTCCTGAGCCCAGAACGAGGCGTAAGCGCCAATAGCACCGGGCCTGAGCTATTGGCAGCAGTTGAGATTCGATCTCATTAATGCTACTCCGACTATATATAGAAGTCAATGAGGGTAGATCTATTTACTTTTGAGGTAGATCCGGCTGACAGATAGCGAACAGCCGGTTGAGTTCAGCGATTCACGCTGCATGCCATTTCATAGAATGCAGTCTGCCAGCTCTGAGCAGGCTTCAAGTAGCGCTGAACTAGCGAAAACATAGGTTTTGAGCGGGAATAGCTTGCTACTGTGTCGAGTCCTTTTTAGGTATATTTCTCAATAAGCGATTATTGTTGCAAATGAGGCGGCGATTCGCTACTATTCTCATTAGATAGATATTATTGACTCTCACTAAGGGGACCAGAAGTTATGGTTGCTTATTCGCCCTCTGCATTGAAAGCCGAGCTCCACGAGCGCGGATGGCGAATGACTCCTCAGCGAGAAACCATTCTCAAAACATTTCAGAATTTGCCTGAAGGCCGACACCTCAGCGCAGAAGATTTGCGCGATTTGCTAAAGGAAGAAGGTGAACCCATTGGCCTCTCTACTATCTACCGCAATCTAAAGCTAATGTCTCGTATGGGCATTTTGCGAGAGCTAGAGCTGGCAGAGGACCAGAAGCGTTACGAAATTAATCGGCCTGCACCGCATCATCACCACCACCTGATTTGTGTGCGCTGTAATAAGACTATTGAGTTTAAGAATGATTCGGTATTGAAAGTAGGGGCCAAAACGGCTGAAAAATCTGGCTATCAGCTACTGGACTGTCAGCTTTCGATTCATGCTGTGTGCCCTGCGTGTCAGCGGTCTATATTGCCGGTATAAGTAATTAGGCCTATCCGCCTCACGCTTTGGCCATCCATCGGTGATTACGCCAAACGCTGCCGCATCAGCCAAAGATGCGGCAGCGTTTCTGTTTGCCAGGGGCGCTGCCTAAGGGCCTGGTGCCCAGTCACTACCGATAGCTATTCTGATTTGCTTGTTTCGATAATTGCTAATACTTACTGATTACAGGTGGTAATGGATACCTATAAGGTAACCGCTGATAAAGGGCTATGAGATAGCTTGTATAATACAAATATTTTCCTGTTCTTCTCATACAGAGGCTTTCAGAGCTTTCGGTCACCAATTAACCTGCTAGTTTTTGGCTCGCTCATGTCTGGTAAATAGTGCTCCTTCCTATTAAATTAGCCGTAATGACTTGACCTTTTCCTGCATCCTAAATAAGAATGATTCTAAGTTAAGCGATCACAGGTCATGCCTTTTTTATCTGATTCAGCCCTGAAGGATGAACTCAACGCAAGGGGATATCGCGCGACGCCTCAGCGGCAGAAGGTGTTGAGCATTTTTATGGAACTCACTCAGGGGGAGCACCTGAGCGCGGAGGACCTGCACAATTTGCTGGAGAAAGATGGAGAGCGCATTAGCCTTTCGACGGTGTATCGAACGCTGCATCTGATGGTGTTTATCGGGTTACTTCGGGAGTTGGAGCTGGCGGAAGGTCACAAGCATTACGAACTGAATCGCCCCCTGAAGGACCATCATCATATTGTGTGTGTGCATTGCAATGCGACCGTTGAATTTGCAGCGCGCTCTGTGGCAAAAATTGGTGAGAAAACGGCGAATTCTGCTGGCTATCATGTGTTGGATTGTCAGCTGACGCTGTATGGCATTTGCGCTAAGTGCACGATGCAGCAGCAGGTTGGGTAGCTCAATCTTTGAGGAGAGGGTGCGATCGCCAGCGACTCCTTTACAGAACGCCCTAATATTACTCAATTAACGAAAGCTAATCTCAGTAATTTCTATCTATTAGCATACAGATTAGTTGCTTAATGATATCCCTGCCAGGAATGAGATTCTAACCTTTGGTTTATGCTAAAAGCCTATACGCCCAGATTTCCCTATATATTAGTCTTTCAAGGATTCTCCTTTTTTATCTATTGAGAAATATTCTTATTAGTTGAAAGTTGCGGTATACTCTTTGTAGTTGTTTATTGACTATAAGTCTCAATAAGAGAGAGTATCCCAATGTATAGGAAACCTGACGTGCTGTGGCTGTCGGTAAGTCCGCATTTAAAGTGCTTTGACCAGCGGCTACTGTCGCAGCTGATTAGGCATAGTGCCGTACGCCGATGGCAGTATTGCCAAACGATTGATGAACCTTGTTCTATCGAGTCGGTCGTGAATTCGCTCCACGAGTATTTACGCTCAAGAGTACCCGTAACAGAAGGACAGCCACTTCCTAAGGTGCATCTGATAGGTCATGGGGTCAGCGGCGTGGTGGGATTGCTGTATGCCCGGCGGTATCCACAGCATGTTTCTTCGTTAACCTTACTGTCGGTAGCGGCGCTACCTGCTATCAACTGGCAAGCGCACTACTACGCATTGCGAAATCTGTTGCCCTGTAGCCGCGAGGTGATCTTGGGTCAGATGACAAGACTGTTGTTTGGCGATCAATCGCCCCGGTTTGTAACGGCACTGGCGCAGCTGCTGTTGCGTGATTTGGACAGTAACCTGACGCTGCATTCGCTGGCGCATAATGTTCGTGTGGCTGCTGGGGGTGTAGAAGTCCCGTTGCTGATATGTAACGGCGCGCTAGATAGTGTGGTTGCCTCAGGGCAGCAGAAAGGATGGCAGCGCTGGATGAAATCGGGCGATCGCCTGTGGCACTGCCCGGAGGGTTTGTATTTCTTTCACTTTCAGCATTACAAGGCTGTTGCTAAAACGATTTTGGACTATTGGGCACAGCTACCAGCCGAATTTCCTCACGGGCCCGTTAATGAAGCGGCCAGCGATACAGAACTGGTGATTGCCAGATAGCCACCCGCCAGATAGCCACCCGCCAGATAGCCAAGGGTGTCAGGCGCTCTTCAAACGCTTGTTCTTCAAACGCTCTACTGTTTACGTACTATGCGGATAGATAAATTATGACAGTTGCACTTACTTCTGTTCCCAGGCAGCGCCAGCGGCGTGTGGAGCCTTTAGGTCGTACCATCAAAGGCCCATCGAATGGCCCGTTATCTGTTAGAAAAATTACGCCAAATCATCCAGTCTCCTTTAAGCGTAATGAAAAACTTAGCTTTGTTCATCACAGCTTGTGGCGTATTCATGCTGGACACATACGCACCCTCACCTGGAGCGCAGAAGGAGAGTTTGTTCCGCTTGGATTTTGGGGTGTAGGCGATGTTGTGGGGTATCCTGTCGCGCAAACGCATCCCTACGAGGCTAGGTGCTTGGGCGCGGTAGACGCTGAGCCGCTAAACGTGAGCTACCCGCTATCGCGAGAGATGCTATTAGCGCAGGTTCGACAGTCTAACAGTTTGTTGCAAATTTCCCACTGCCGACAGTCGGAGCAGCGAATTTTGCAGTTTATCTGTTGGCTCGCAGAACACTTTGGTCAAACAACTGCTGAGGGCATTCGAATTAGGATACGGCTCACTCATCAAGAAATTGCTGAATCGGTAGGCACTACTCGGGTGACGGTGACTCGCCTGCTAAAATCTCTTGAGCAGAAGGGGTGCATTATATGGAAGACCAATCAGAAAGTAGTATTTCAGGCGACCTTTGATCGTTGTTACATGCATGCTTCGAAAAATTATCGGCCATAAGACAGGCCATAAGTCAGGCCATAAGTCAGGCCATAAGCCAGTATTAGGGCCTGTCTACAGACTGTTCTAACTGATTTGGTTTTGATTGATTTGACTCTCCAGGATCTGAGCTGCTAACTGAGGCGTTACGCAGGTGAATTTTGAGCGAGTTCTCTTTTGTTGCGACTGTGGTTGTGGTAGTGATTGTTGTCGGTTGGGTGGAACCAGGACAATGTGAGGACCTGACTGGCATTGTTTCATGCAGCCTGTGGGTTGAAGTTTGATAGTGGCAGACTGGCCATGGGTGTTGATGACGTGGGCGATCGCATCTATAACCCGCTGACTCCCTCTCTGCCGGCAGCTCGACTTCTGGCAGACCAACACACGAGTGGGGCTTTGGGAGAACGTTTGGCTGGCCTCTTCTTCGCTGGCCTTTCCTGGTTGAGTAGGCGGTTGCGTAGGACGGGAGCTGCTGGCGTGTGTGGCAACGTACTGTGTGGCCTGCTGCGGCGAGATTTTGACAATTTCACGGGCTTTCCACTGTGCTATCCCTGTCTGTGATTCGATAGTTACTTTGCCAATAACTCTAATCCAGTCCTGCGGCTGTAAGTAGCCGATCATCATACGGCGTAAAGCGCTACTAAGCTGAACCTGGCAAAGTACGTTCTCAGAAAGCTCATCCTCCGTGAGCTCACAGTCTGTTGCGGCGACCTGCATCGTTAGATATTGATTGGGCGACTTTTCTCCTGCCACGAAGGCTGAGAACTGACCGACCCAGCGGAATTGAGGCGATTTTGTGTGACTCATCCTGACTTACTGCTTGGATTTTTACCGCTTTTTTGGCGTGGAATTAGTGCATCACTATTGAGAATCATTATATCGTTTTTGTCGTCTTGTTTGCGGGGGGCTTCGCTGTGTCCAGACATTAACAACTGCTCCCACGACCCATCGATATGCACAAGGCGGTATCCCTCCGACGATATCCTAAGAAGCCGATTAAATAAGAAGGCAATTAAAGTTAATGAATTATTTTCATCTTCTTGACACTTATTATCATCTGGCGTTATAAATATACCAGTGGGAGCACTTCTTAAACATGTAACGTCTGCTGTACGGTTTCGAGAGCCCAAACTAAAAACAGCCACCCCCTTATTGGAGGTCGCTGTTTGCGTGATGGTCTGTTGTAGATAGTTAAGCTACGGGACTTAAATCGTAAAATCAATTCAAGAAAAGCTTAGTTCAAGAAGTTTATGAGCGTATCGGAGGCAAGGAAATGATCTAGATGATAGGCGCGCTCTTCTGTTTTTAGCAGCATGCCCTCGTACAGGTAACGAGTCGCTCTATCGCCCAAGCTTTCAGCCTGAGCTGCATTACGGCGCAGCACCTTAATAATACCTTGCTCTGCTTTTAGATCGTTGACTACCATCTGACGGCAACCATAGACACCATCGGGTTCTTGGTCAAAACAGCAAAGCTCAGCCAGCTTTGAAAAGCTAGCAACAGGTACGCCGCCTAAGCCGTCTAGGCGCTCACCAATATCATGGGCATGTTCTCTGGTTGCGGTGTAGCCTTCTTCAAAAAAGTTGTGCAGCTGCAAAAACTCAGCACCTTCTACAACGAAGTGATGCTTCTGATACTGAAGATAGAGTCCTTGGATACTAGCGAGTGCAACATTTAGTCCTTCGCAAACGGGTTCCGTAACAGATTTTTCTAGCAGAATCGGGTTGTCTGTTACTTGGCCGAAGGGCGTAATGACAGCAGATGTAATAGCCATTGTGTTTTTAATCCTCTGAGGTTTGACTGATGGGTAGTGATGAATATGCAAGCAAGCTGCATTAAACTCTCATACTTCTTGCTTTGTTAACTGAAGTGTAGCTCATTTTCAAAAGCTTGAACCCCTTGTTTATCTAGGTTTTGGTCAGGTTGCCTGATAGCTATTCCCAATAGTTATTGGGAACGAAAATACGCGAATCGCTTTTATCTTAAAAGGTTAGCTGCTCTTTCACGGTTTGTGATGTTTTGGCAATTGCGAATGCAGGGAATGCCCTTGTTGACAGTATCTTCTAGTTGTATCTCTCTTTTATATTTGAAAGTGATAACAGTTTATTAGTCTGCTTATGTGTTTACTTATCCGGCTTACTAGAAGACTTTCTCATCAATGATATTAAGCTGTTGGCTGCCCAATAGCCTGGATAGCCAGGCATTGAGTCATGACTACTCTCAGTTTTAAGGAAGACTATTCAATCACATATTTGAAAATCATTTCTACTTATTAATTTTTTACTATCGCGTTCATCAGGAGACTAATTCTCGTGTCGTTATCTATTTCTGCGGGGTCAGCTTCTACAGGCCCCTCTTCTACGGATGTTAATGCTGTAACTGAAGCATTGACTCAAGAGTGGGCTGTGCAACCAGCTGAACAAGTGCAAATTACATGTGATGACCGCTGGCAAGTGTATTATCGGCTGCGATCGCTAGATATAAAGTGTCAATGCAGCGGGTTTGAGCCTTTGCAGGTATGCATTACGACGCCGACAGAAGCGCTTCAGCTTTGGAGTATCCTCAGCAGTGTCTCCCAATCTCGGCTTATGCTAGCAGATCGGCTACAGCGATGCTGGCAGCTCGTGCAGTGATTCTGAAATGAGATCTGTTTTCTATAGTGATATAGAATCCCCCCTTTAATCGTACTGTCTATCATTATCATTAGGCTTTTGATCGCTCCATGCTGGAATTCCTGAATTGGTAGCGATGCTGAAAGTACTTGTGTGAAAAGACTTTGGCTTTATTCGTATAGGCTTACCGATAGTTTGCTTGTGATGTAGTCGCGATCAAGGTAATCTATATTGAAAGTAAATTGATAATCAGTCCCAATAGCGTACGCTGGTATGTGCTGAGAAAAAATTACCAAGAAAGAGGATTTCCCATGACTAAAAGACTAAAAGCTGTAGAGCTATTTTTGGCTGTTGGCTTAACAGCAGGCCTGGCTGCCTGTAGTGGTGCGAGCACGCCAGAGGCTGACACAGCCGCACCAGATGCTACAGAAATTTCCGAAGGTGGCGAAGGTGGCGAAGGCGGTGAAGGTGGTGAAGGCGGTGCTTACAGTGCAGGCGAGCAAGCCAATGCTGACTTTGTTGATAAACTAAGCGGCCCAGAACTGTTGAGTGCGCTCAAAGAAGGAGGCCATGTTATATATTTCCGGCATGCTCAAACAGAAAAAGACTATGCAGACCAAGCCGATCCCAATATGAGCCTGGATGATTGTGAAACTCAGCGCAAGCTCAACGATGTTGGGGTACAGCAATCTAAGGATATCGGTGCTGCCTTTGCCGATAAAGACATTCCAGTTGGCGAGGTAATTGCCAGCGAATACTGCCGCGCCTGGCAGACTGCGGACTTGGCTTTTGGCACTCACACAAAAAACGCCAAACTCAATTTTCTACCTTTCGAGGACTATACTGACGAGCAGGTAGAAGAGATGAAAGCGAACGTGACGCCTTTGCTAACCGAAGCGCCTGCTGCTGGAACTAACACAGTCATTGTTGGGCACGACGACATCTTTGAGTCAGCTACAGGCATCTATCCTGACCCTCAGGGTATTGCCTATGTGCTGACGCCAGATGGTAGCGGTGGCTTTACTTTGCAAGCTAACCTGCTGCCAGAGGAGTGGGCACAGCTGTAAGACGATCTCTTTGTCATAGAAGGTCATAGAAGACTTTTGAGACGAAAGCTTCTATGACTCGGCGCTAAAAAGAAATAGCCAATGACTGAACGCATTCGGTCATTGGCTATTTTAGTGTGCTGTGTTGTTGTCGCTATTAAGCAGATGGCAGCGTGGGTGGCAGAACGCTTAAAGCCGCTAAAGCCGTGTAGGTAAGAGCAAAGTAGGTTTCAAAGCGGGCAATATGCTCAAATCGACAGGTGCGATACCAATGTTGCCAGCAGGCAATGATGGCTAGCTTGAGTAGCGCGATCGCAAACACCAACGCCGTATATACAGAAAGCCAGCCAGCGATATAGAGTGCGGTGATGAGGGCGATCGCCAGCCCATGATAAACAATCCCACCTTTCAACGAACTGGTCTTTGTTTTTCGTAGCTTGACGCTAAACACCGCGCTAGCAAAAAACAAACTATTCAACAGCCATAGCCCAATAGCCTGGACGGTTATGGTGCCAGTAGTTGCGCCATAAACAAACAACGTGGACAAGTAAATGGCGCTAAACACCACTATCTCGTTACCAACCGTCTTTTGACTACGTTGAAAGACAGAGAGAATGTCGGCTGATACCAACGCTTCCTAGTAGAACTCCCTTCAGGCGGTAGCGCAGAAACACCCACCAACACTTGACTTGTCATGGTTATTCCTTCCTACAGGTGCATTGCCTGCTTTACCAGCGCTGCCCATTCCTGAATACGCCCCTCCGACTTTTCTTCCTCATTGTCATCATCTAACGCCAGACCGCAGAACTTCCCTTCGCGTAAGGCCAGCGACTCGCTATGGTCGTAATCATCAGCAGGCCAATAGCCCACCGTTTTACCCCCTAGCCCACTCACCTTTTCTTCCAGCTGTCCCATTGCGTCCATAAAGTTGTCGGCATAGCCAATCTGGTCACCCGTCCCAAAATAGGCCACCGTCTTGCCCGAAAAATCAACCTCATCCAGGTCGTCAAACACAGCCTGCCAATCGTCTTGAAGCTCACCAATATTCCATGTCGGTGACGCAATAATCAAATAGTCGTATTCAGCCAAACTGCTTGCTTCGGAATCTGCAATATCGTGCAAATCTACAACAGATTCGCCACCCAGCGCCGTCTGAATCTGCTCAGCAGCATCTGCCGTTTTACCCGTCGTCGAACCGTAAAACAAACCTACTTTAGCCATAGTTACTCTTGTGAAAGTGATGGAATGTGTGTACTGAAGAAAAAAGCCCACCACTGAAAACAGCAGTGGACTGTCTGTCTTGAGAGGACAGCTGAAAATCGAACAATAGAAATGCGTTGTCTACTATGAAGTGGTCGTTGCATCTAGCGCATCTGTCACCCGATTAAAATTGAAACCCATGGCGCGTAGTGCGTGCCAGAGATGCCCCTGAAGCATGAAGAACGCCAGGAAAAAGTGAGCATTTGCCAGCCAGCAGCGGGCCGTATGAATACCCGGTGGCAAGCTAACCGTATCTGCAAAATAAGGCGTAACACCCAGCTTGATTGCCAAGGGCGCACCGTAGAACTCGGGCGGGTAGGCCAGCGTATTGATCGCACAGAAATACGCAGCAACAAAACCAGCTAAGGCAATACCACCTAGCGAATAAGAGAGAATAGCCTCTCCTGAGAAAATCAGTAGACATTATCGGAAATAGTAGCGAATCGGTGAAAACCCACCCTGTTCTATCCGATTTTTCGTTACCCCCTTGTGGT
>JBCBBK010000009.1:178875-288169 GCA_038531675.1 Cyanobacteria bacterium J06581_3 | reverse complement strand
TCTTATCGTAAGCAGCCTCTTTATGATAAAAAGGCCTGACTATTTTTTCTTCCCTCTAATTGATGACACGCCCTAGTATAGAACCTATTTTGAGATCTCAGGAAGCAGCCGAAAGTCGCTTAAGCACTAGCCTGACGAAGCCAAGAAGCACTGTTCAAACTCAATTTATGAACGGCGGAATAGGGCATTGAGCCATTCAACTTAGTACTCAAAGAAGAATCATCGCCACCATGAGAATTACTAGGAAGCTATAATTATATTGCCTTTAGCTTAGCCAAGAATATATATTCTTCTTCTAAGAGCTTGGTAAGGTATGCAAAATCTGAGTCAGAAACTTCAAACTGATAATTAGACTTATGACTGTGAAAGGGTATTAACTCCATAGAGAGCCTTTCGTTAAGTTTAGCAATTCCCTGATCCAGTGTTTCTGTAAACATATAGTAGGATAGGTCTCTAACTGCCTCAACTGCCTCATTGATATCGAACCGAGATGAAAACATGTAGAGCTGGTTTAGTAAATGTTCTCTAGGAATTCTGTCAAGGAATTCTCTGAAAGAAGTTCCCAGCCACTTCCCTTCTTCCAGCATACAAGGATGATCGACATTGTTAATCTTATATCCCATAAGCATTTTATAGTGAGATAGCAATCTTTTAGCAGGATCTCTGAAGCAAGTTAAGGTAAACGTCTTTGGTGGAAGGTTGAGCTCATGGAGCGGAATATGAGAAAACCCATAGTAATAATCACCTTTATTGATCAAGTCCCTGTTCCAGCCTACAAATACATAACCACTATGAACAATCCGGTGACGTGGTGCAGCTATCAACTGCTGACGTATTGATTCATGCGGAATACCTGATACAGATAGAAACATATTGTTGATCGATGTACCTCCCGTTTTGCGAATATGGACGAGATAAATCCTTTGATAATTTCCAGCAATACAATAGGATTCTGCTATCTTTTTGTACTCAGCATTCTTTATGTGTTCGCTAACGTTGAGATATCTGATTGTTTTTCTGATGAGTTGCTGAGGAGTAAGTCTATGGGAATAAGATAGCTTGTTTGTATCCCTTGTGCCTGTGTTCATAAAATATGTACCTCAATGTCAAATCCAAATGCATTATCAATATGCAGACAATTAAGTCTAATAGCTATATTTGCTATTGTACTATTAGGCTGTGTGAAGTGAAACATCAAGCTGCAGTAAGGTCATGGGCCTCGATACTCGACCTCAAGATATAGTCGAAATGTGATGTGCGAGAAAGCTTTAGGGGATCTTCTTTTCACTCTGATCTATGATTCTCCAGGGAGGAAGCTTCGCCGGAGAACTTTACCACGTAGAGTCTGAGTAGAAATGCTTTGAGACATCTTCCACAGAATTTCTGATTCTTTCGCTCTCTCTCTGTGAGAGTCTTTTCTTCCATGACTTGATAGTTTTTTTGCTATTTCTCCTAATGTCTTTTGAGTAGTTGAACAGCCGAAACGTCCTAACGCCTTCTTCGCGTTTTGTGTATCCGCTCAGTTTTGCCATAACTTCATCAGAAAAATCGAGATTTAGCCGATTAAATAGTGCTTGAAAGCTGTCTATCGGCGTCCGACAGAGGTCTTCGTGTTTCACAAACAGCCAGTCTGTTCTTTTCTCTTGTAGAGTTATCACATGATGGTGAAATAATTTCCACAAAAGCGAGCCCTGCGCTACTAAATCGAGCGGGCACTGAGCAGCTCTATGTATTTCGTCTCTAAACGGATATAAAATGTCATCCATTAGCTTTTCTTGATTTACGAAGTGCTCAAATGGAAAATCCCATTTTGCTGCCTTCAGGCTGCTCACGAATGCTGCCGGGTGCCGAATGATTACCACTACATTCATGTCTTGTTTAGAAGCCAACCATTCAGACGAGAAAAAGGCTATAGGATCTTTCACAATCGGTCTTGCTTCCTGACGTTTCATTCTCGAGAAATACAAAGCGTCGCGAATTAGTCTGGCACCGTCTACCGGATTTCGGATTTCTTTGATTTCCGGACTAAGGCTATAGTTCCAATTTAGAGTGTCTGTGATGGCATCTTCGAACTGAGCGCTATTTTCTTTTGATATATAGGTAAACCAGTAATGAAAATTAGCTCTGCAGATACCTCTACGACACCCCTCGATATTGAAAGGCTCATGTATATATCCGCAAGATTTGTCCAGAGCTAAGATATTTCCAACCCAGGTAGAACCAGATCGTTGTGTACCTGTTACTAAAATAGGCTTGCGCGATAGCTTTGTCATAATGGTTTCTTAGACGACGCAGATGGTGTTCGAGACTATTGCTGTTCATGCACCTCTCATAACTGTTATCTTGTAAAGCTAGCTAGTCAGCCTTATAAGATAACAGACTACTTTAAGCGATTCGAAGTCTGTGTTCATGCCACCTGAGACCTAGTAAAGTAGCATTCGTGAGCATATATCCTGGGTCTTCCATAAAGGTGAAGACGAGTCCATTAACTATAGCGTTGAGCACTAAAAATCTAGACATGTCATCTTTGCAAACTTTGAACCACACGATTAGCCACAAGCTTAGATAGCTTGCTACACCTAACAGTCCGAGATCGCCCCAAATACCAGCCCAACCCCAGAAGGGAGAGAAAAAGCTTGAATCTAGGTAGCTGTCGCCCCATGCATCCCATATTGACTGAGTTACCGGATGAGAGGTTGCACCTAGTGGATTGAACAAGTTCGCGTAGTCACGAAACATCCAACCCCCGATCCGTCCAATAGTATGGCCAGGCCCCAAGCCAACAAGCCAATTTATAGGAGAGGTATAGAAAGTAGGAATTTCTCTGAGTGCAAACGTCTTGAGTAGCGTCGCTTCACCTTCTGGCCCATAGATATGTGGTCTTATCCATACTGTATATGCTCTGAAGAACGATATATTATATATGCACCAGTAAAACCCGTAGCCAACAATAGCTGCTAGAACTATATATTTAAAGGCAGTTTTCACATCGGCAGCTTTGGTGATAATCAAGACCACACAGGCAATTGCAGCAACTAAAACAGCCTGTTTTGTGTCTGCCACTATAATCTGAACTAGTACAAGAAATACAGCCAAAAGCCTCAGCCACGTGGGGGCTTTCTTCACGCTCGCGTAATAGTACAGGCCAAAGATTAGAGAAACTGTGCCTGAAGTTACATGGCCACCACCAGAGAAGTAGAATACGCCCTGAACATTATCCTCGTGTGTTCCTGACGTAACTGCAAGTACTCCTGCGCTGATAGCAACCTTCTGAAGCATCGCTAGAGATAGATTGATGAGTCCAAAGGTTAGTATCCACCTCTTGAATCGCTCAAATTTGGCCTTGGTTAGTGGCAGGTAGATAATAGTTGCTAGCATAATGAATGGCTCTGCCTGCAGAATAAAGTTAAGAACACCGTTGATGATGCCAGCTCTGTTAAACAATGCACTAAGCGCTGTTATGCATAAGAATGCATACAGGCCGCAGAAAATTGCTTTTGTGGTTACTAATTGCTCTCTATCGAGGGCTTTGCATATCGTCCATACCAGAAGAGAAGCACTGGGAATCGTAATGAAGTGAATAAAATTAATGAACGCAGGTGCGCCGACTGTCTCGAGCAGACGAGAGAAGAACATACTGGCGAAGGCAGCAAGAACCAGTGTTGAGCTACGAATAGTTCTTCCATCAGCAATATCTTTATAGGAAACGCTAGCGTTTGTAGCAGGCATCTTCGAGTATCTACGTTCCATTGTATTTTTTTAACTTCGGGTGATCGCACTTTCGTAGATTTTCATCATCTGCTGGTAGTTTTCAGGAGCTGTATAGCGTTCTACAAATGTTTGTCTAGCAGCTTTTTGCATATCGCCTTGCTGACTCAAGTCGCTGAACATTGCTGTCACTTTCTGAGCAAGGTCTGCTGCATCACCCGGCTGAAAATATAGCCCTGTTTTCCCATCTTCAACCAGCTCTGCGATCGCGCCAATCTGAGCAGCGACCACTGGTGTTCCTTTCGCAAAAGCCTCTACAGCTACCCGTCCAAAAGTTTCGTACCATTTGGACGGAAAGATAAGGCACTGTGCTTTTCCCATTATTTCATGGACTTCCGCCATCGGACGTCTACCTAACCATTGTATGTGAGGCATTTCTTCGACCGCTTCTTCGACCAGCGGTACCAGCGGTCCATCGCCTACGATCTTCAGTGCATAGGGTGTTCGCAGTTGCTTCCAGGCTTCTATAAGTGTATCTAACCCTTTCTCTACAGCCAGCCTGCCGACAAACAGCGCATAGCCCTCCTTTTTAGTTTCAACACCTGGATCGCTCACCAAGAAGTTCGGCTTTACCATGATCTTATCTTTAGGTAAATCGCCTTCCACCAACTTCTGTTTAGCAAAGTTCGTCAGTGCAATAAAAACATCAACCTGATTTTTCCAAGTCTGTGCTAACCGGTGCGCTACCAACATAGTCGCTACTGCTGTACTAGCTACGCGGCTTTCCCGATAGCAGCCGTGTATTATTCCAGGGTATGGAACAGGCTTGCCAACACAGTCCTCACAGACATTTCCCGACCGGAAAAACAGCGCATTGGGACAAATTAAGCGGTAGTTCCTAAGCGTCTGTACAACCGCTGCACCCTCAGCTTTGGCTGCGTAGTGAGCCGCTGGTGAAATGAGCGGAAAAAAATTTTGAATATGGACAACATCATACCCGCCCGCTGCGATCCGCTTGCGCACTTTCCGATAGGATGCCTGCGACCAAACTGTTTTGACGGCCAGCTGCGCGGCAGAATAGCTAGCAATGTCGTCGTTACTCTCTTCGTAGACATCAACGGTATGACCATACTCGCGTAGCAAACGCTCTTCCGACTCTCGTGATTCGTCTTCTCCACCTCTAATTTTGTAGGCGTTATGAATACTCAAAATTCGCATAGTCAGCTCTCTTATGGTGGTGTTTTCGCAGGGTTCGCCCGATAGCGTTATCTCCTTATCGCCGGCTCCGCAGATATATCCTCTAGATTAACTTTAAGCTGTCAACCCTTAGTTCCATTGACGCTAGCGGTGTAGTTACTGGCGCCTAATTGAGATGGGTTTCTAATGGCAAACTTCCGCGTAACGCCGATTGAGTTCTTTCACCTTAGCCTCCCAAGAGAAAAAGTCTCGGACGCGCTGTTGCCCGGACGTTCCCATTTTGCCTCTGAGTGTCTTGTTGTTAGCGAGTTCCTCCATCGCTTTTGAAATATCGGTAACTGTTTGCTCCGGCGTCACCGCAGAAATCTTGAACCCTGCCTCTTCAGTAACCTGAACACTAGGACCTCCTAGGTCTAAGCAAATAACGGCGCGACCGGCTGCCATGGCTTCCAAACAAACCCATCCTCCCGAATCATGAAGGCTTGCATGCACCAGCGCGTGACACTCACTCAACTTTTCCAATGTTTCAGACCGAGGAAGCCTACCTAAAAGTTTTACCTGGTCTTTGATATCTAATTCATCGATCATGTTCTCTAGGTAAGCGCGCTCGATACCCTCTCCCAAGATCCAATACTCGCTACCTTCGGGTAGATTAGCCTGCTCAAACGCACGGATGCCCAAATGTATTCCTTTCCAATGCAGCAACCGCGCCATGCTGATAAACCGAATAGGTGATCCTTTGGGCATTGAGCAAGCAGCCAATCGCTCAATTTCATCGGTTGACAGCCCCGACTCTGAATAGACCTCTAAGTTGTTGGCTCCTAATAGCTGCAATCGATTAGCTGTGTCCTGTGTTGTTGCTCTAGTTAAGGCACTTCGTCTGGCAGTTATCCGAGTGAACGGGTCTAGCTCACCGACCCGGTGCGCCAAACTGCGTAAAACTTCATACACCTTGCCCCTCCGGCTAAAGTCTGACCAAAAAGGTGCAGGCGCAGCCTCTCCACCCCCTACCGGTCCCCATACAAAAGGTTCTGGTAGTAGCGACAAGAAGCTAGGCGTAGAGTAGCGAACGTAGGTAACGTGGTGAATTAAGTCAATAGAAACCTGTTGGCAGAGTTGCTTAGCGGCAAAATAGGCACCTATCTGCCATAGATAATAGTGTGGTACCTGCGCAGTAGGCAGTTTTTTCGCGAGCCCAGGCGGCTCGCAGTACACGAACTCCAAATTACTGATAGGAGTAGTACGCATGCTCTTCTCTATCGCAGAGCGATTCTCTTCCCTGGTAAGCACCCAAACGTTGTGATACCTAGCCAGTTCTTGAACCATGTGCCAGCCAACACCGGGTTCAGACCCCATATCTGGCTGACAGGCGTAAGCAGAAATCAAAATATTAAGAGAAGGCATATCGCTAGAGTTTGGACTATTCACACTGCACCTAAAGCCTCTAATGCAACATGCGCAGCATTCTCAAAATTATAAGGCTTCACAACATCCAAACTCTTCTGCCCGTGCTTAGTCACCCTTGACACGTTGTTGACGTACAGCGACATGAGATGCGCAAGCTTCTCTTCATCATTGGGATCAAAAACGTAGCCGTTCTCGCCTTCGACAATTAAGTCCGGATACGACCCGGCATACTGGGACAGCAGTACTGGCATACCCATAGACATCGCTTCTGGAATGACTAGCGGCCAGTTGTCGTGAAGCGTCGGTAGAACAAACACATGGTTCTCACGATAGCGATTCCAAATGTCAGCAGGATTGACAAACCCCAACAGCTTGACCTGATCGCTTATCTCTAGCGAGTCTACAAGTGTCTGAAGCGCTTGAGAATCTTCCCCTTCGCCTATGATATTTACTTCAAATGACCTCTCCAACCCCGAGAATCCCTTTAAAAGAGCGGCAGCTTTGATCAGATGCTCCGCTCCCTTTCTCTTGTTCAGCTGACCGCAAAATAAGAACTTCACGCGCTCGGCTGGCTCAGATACCGATAATTCAGTCCCTTTAGGCGGTAGCATCGGACACATTCCGCCGAGCCACACTTTGCGCTCTTCTACATCTAGTTCTCTTACCAAGTACTCTTTGGCAAACTCACCGTTGACCACAAAAGACTTAGCCTTGCTGGCCAGCCATCTTCGGATATTGTGCTTCCAAGGCTTGATGTTCCGCTCAGTGTGCCTCGTTCCCTCCCAAAAAATAGTTGTTTCAAACCCCATCAGAATTGATGAGATAGTCCAAGAGCTAAACCCGTCACTGATCACCGATTGAGGTCTCATCGCGGCGAGCGTAAAGGGTAAAGTAGGCGTTACCAGTACTCGCCCCGAAGAACCTCGCCCCTCTGTGAACGCTCTGCCGCTGTCAAAGTGCAGCGGAAGTCCATTCAGCAGCTTACGTTTAAAGTCTCCCATTCCAAGCGCAATCTCGCCGACCTTGTTATATCTTTTTTTGAGAGTTAGAACGCAGAAATTCCTATCCAACTGCTCAGACATTTTGTCCAGCACAGGAACGCGATAGGGTGCGTAAGCAGGCAATAAGTATACGAGACGATAGCCCATTAGAGGTTTCTAAACTCCAGAAAACTTCAATACCGTTTGAGCGAATTAAAACACATACAATTAAAATCAGGTAAGAACCTTAATAAAGCAAATTAACCTTGTGTGCTGTTGCGAGTAGAGACATCAAAACAACCGTAGTTAAACCTTTGTAGAGGCCCTTCCTAAAAGATATCTAAAATCGCCTTGGATGCACAGAAGGATTGCTTGTCGGACCCTATACATAGCTCTTATGTATGGGTATAAAGATGACTCTCTAACCTTTTTAAGCTGGGGAATAGAATGAGATTCCGGTACTTTGTCTATGCCAGAATCTCCGAATGTTTTACTGAGTTCGTGTGCTCTGTAATTGCCAAAAACCTCTCGTATAAATGAGAACCTAGCGTCAGCTTCTATGAATTTTACTATCAATTCACAGTCCATGCTGTAGTTGAGAGATTCATTAACCATGCCAATGTTGAAGAAAAGTTCTCTGCGCCAAAAAACCGCCGTCTGAGCTGGAATAGGCAATGCGTTGTACAGGTAAGCATTACGACTAAAAGGTACGGACCTAATGAGTCCAATATCCTTACTGTCAATATCTATGATGTTAGCATTTCCATATACGACATCTGTGTCGGGGTGGCTTGCAAAGTACCGACCAATCGCCGTGAGTGTTCCAGGCTCGTAGGTATCGTCGCTATTTACCCACGCTAAAATCTCGCCTGTGGCTTTCTTAAATCCTTTGTTAAGCGCATTAGATTGACCTTCGTCGGGCTCGCTTATCCAGTAGTCTATCCACAGCTCGTACTTCTTGATGATTTCAACGCTACCATCGCTGCTGCCGCCGTCAATAACGATGTATTCCAGGTTGGGATAGCCCTGTAGAATGATGGATCGAATCGTCTCTTCGATAAACTCAGCCTGGTTAAAAGAAGGCGTGATGATCGTTATCTTGGGGAGGTCTGTAGCCTTCTTTTGAGAGCCGTTGGCAGGTGCTGCCGAAGCAGGCTCCCAAGGCCAACCTTTTTGCCTCTTTTTCTGACTAGGTTCTGGCAGCGGATGAATATTCATTGGTTTTAGGTTAGGCAAGGAGGATTCTATTGGGAAGTCCGTACAGTATTCAAATGCAGCTATTTAAGCAGTGATTCATAGAGCATGTTGTATCTCTCTGCTTGAATCTCTATCGAAAAGTTTTCTACTACTGTGCTTCGAGCTGCTGCACTCAGTTCTTGGTATCTACTCTCGTCCTCTAATATCCACTTAATTCCTTTGGCTAGTTCACTGGTTTTAAAGGGTTCTGCTAGATATCCATTCTTACAGTGGTCAATCATATCCGGAATGCCTCCAATGTTAAAAGATACGCAGGGTATGCCGCACGCAAGCGCCTCAAGAATGGTGTTTGGCAAGTTGTCTTGCCTAGAAGGTGCCACAAAAATATCCGCTGCGCAGTATACCAGGGCCAAAGATATCTCATCTCTGAGCTTCCCGATGTAATGCGTCTCAAACTTCCAGCTTTGAGATTCAGCAGAAGGTGAATTTGCGCCTAGTACAGCAAGGCTAACTCTTTCTTGTTTCTGAGTCTCCAGTGTCTCCAACGCATCTGTCAATAGCGAAAAGCCCTTTCTGGGGTCTCCAGTGCTACTTCCCGCACAAAAGAGGACTATCTTTTGAGTGGGTGGGAGATTGAGAATTTGACGAGCAAGCTCTCTATCTATCGGTTTGAACGCATCGGTGTCGACACCGTTAGGAATAACCTCAATCCGCCTGTCTTGGAAGAGGCTGCTTTCCTTTGCACACTTTCCTAGCCACTTGCTAGGGGTAACGATGGTTAAGTCGGTATCTTTCCAAGCAGTTTGCTTTCGGTGGAGAATGCTAGCTGATAGATCACCTTGCCGGGTACTGGAAAGCTGAGGGCACTGACCACATTGCGACTTGTAGCGATCGCACTCTCCGGCATAATGGCATCCGCCCGAGAACGGCCACATATCATGTAGTGTCCAAACAACCGGTTGAGTAAAACGCCTAAGGGTTTCAATCCGTAGAAAGCCGTTACAAATCCAATGTAAGTTGATAACATCAGGTTCAAAGTCGACAGCGCGATTCCCAACCGTATCTGGAAACCATTGGACTGAGAACGGCTTTTTGCTGGAGGATGGATAGCGTCGTAGCGGCAAACTATCCAACACGGGCGCGAGCTTAGTCCTTGCACTGGTCTCTTTTGCCACCGTTGAATCTGAAGTGTCTTTCGCACGCACCAGCATCTGTGATGAGGTTCCAGACAGTGTCAAGCCTGTGTGTAGTCGATAAGCCGCACGCGCTGCCCCGCCATCGATATCTGAAGTGCTAAGTTGCAGAATGTTCATTGTTCAAACGGAACTCCTCGGGCCTCTGGTAAAGATAGTAGAACTTGTATTTTCAGAACTCGTATCCAATTAAATTTGCCGATCGACGAGTCATAGACTCTATGTATGTTTTGTCTTCCTCTAGTAGCAATTTGCCTCTATCAGATTGGCCTTTCCTTACGAAAGGCGTCGATTGAGGCTTGAGTGAGAAATTACAGCCCGTTTCTTTCTCAAGGGTCTGCATAACTTTGAATGAACTCATCTCTACAGCTTTTTTGATAGTCTCTTCAGGTAGTCTGAGACCTAAAACGGCGACAAGCTTTCTGACCTGCTCTTCGGGTGTGGTGATGAAGTCCTCATACCGAAAAATCTGAAAATTTCTACCCTGCTTGTTCATCCCTTTCAGCCAAGATATAGTGTACTGCTCCCAAGCAGCAGCTCCGTATTGCGGGTGCCTAATAAATTCAGAGAAGGGTTTATCTGCCGGATATACGTCGTAGGAAGTTAGATACTTATAGTAGGAAGGCATAACGTCTCTAGGGTCCCGGCAGAGCAGAAAACCCCTGAGATAGTAAGGATTATAAGGACTATGACTTTTAATAATGCGAGATAGGCTAGGCTCACCGAAGGGACCTTCCAAACGGATGTTCTTATTTAGCTGAACATCTGGAATAGCTTCAAATATGTTAAAAAAGTTGATCTCCCTATCAAGAGAGAGATAGTTCTTGATTGCGTTAGCTAATAAAAACCTAACCCACGTATTTCCAGACTTGGGAAAGGACACTAGATAAATATCGTCCGCTCTGTTAGTACTTGGCAGATATCTCTGATGCTTTCGATATTCGTACTTTTTACGAATCCTTGCAGCAACGTTATTAATTTTGCTGGCATAGTATTTTACGTGCAACATAGGACTTGACAATTAGATAGTTGAGATAGAAGTAATAACCACGAAACACATGTGAAATATATAGAGTGTATGACAGGCCGATTAGCTAGCCTACATAGTCTTAACCCCGCCCTTACGGCGATTTTTTCCTCTGTAGCATCTGCGGGTGGGCACTAAGACCTACCTGAGAATTTGAGCGCTCGTTTGAATATAGCAGGGTCGAGCAGCCTGATTGTTCCTACATAGGCAACGCCTCCTAAACCCAAGCAGAGACCAATTGTGATGTACGCCTGAGTCTCTTCAGAAAATATTAGATCGCCTCCTAGAAAATGCCCGACTAAAGCTTTTGTTAGCAAAGCTGTTGCAGACATTGCAAAGCTGCTGAGAAAAGGCAATATAAACTGAGCCACATAAGATTTCCACTGTGCGCCAATAAGAGTAAATAGAGTAGAGAGTCTAACGGGCATTATTAATACAACTGCAACTAGAAGGCCAACCGCTGTAGAAACAATTCCCCAATGGACAAATATTAGAAAGGCTACAACCTTGGTGATGCTGGCAGCTATGAGTAGATATAGATTCCATAGCGGCTTTCCAACTGCCATAATGACAGGACCGACTAAGTCTGCAACCGCTCGAAATATCCCTACAAATGCTAGAACTTGCATGACAGGAACGCTGGGTAGCCACTCTGTGCCAAATAGAGCGAGGACTATCTCGGGTGCTAAAATCGCAGCACTAAAGTAGAGCGGCAACGATAGAAAGCTCATGAGACGACTGGCTTTGTAAAATGCCTCTTGCATCTTCTTTGGCTCAGATTGAAGCTTTGAAAAGGCTGGCATCGCCACCTTTCTAACAGCTTCTGCAATGAGCTGATTGAGTGTCACCAGGAGTTTATAAGCGACTGTGTAGTAACCCAACGAGACAGGCCCTAAGAAATAGCCAATCAAGAGGTCATCTGATCGCAAATTGAAAAACATCAAGATGTTTATTCCAATCACGCTGCTTCCAAAACTGAAAAGCTCCTTGAAGTGCTGGATAGAGAACTCAATCTGCGGTCGCCAGCTGCTAATTTTCCACAGAAGAATCATGGCGACAGTACTTGTAAGCAGCGTTTGTACGACTAAGCTCCAGACGCCAAAGCCACTCACTGCCATTATCAGACCCGCTATGCACCCAGCTAATACGCCTATGAGCTGACGGACGGCTAGATTCTTGAACAAAAGCTCACGCCTCTGTATGGCTTCTTGTATGGCAACGAAAGAACGGATTAAAATATTAAGTGATAGCCACTGTATAATAGGAACCAATTGTGGTTCACTAAAGAAGTCTGCTACAGTTCCCGCGAGGGAAACCCCCAATATGGTTAAGAAACAACCCAGTCCAACGTTGGTCCAGAAAGCCGTGTTAAGGTGCTTTGACTCTAAATCTTGACGTTGAATAATGGCTTCGCTGAAACCAAAGTTCAAGACAGATAGAACGAAATGGATGAATACGTTTGACATAGACACAAGGCCAAACGTTTCTGGATTCAGCAGTCTAGCCAGCACTAGAAAAGTCAAAAGCTGAGTTGCCTGTGTTCCCCAGCTTTCAGCTGAGGACCAAATGATTCCCTTAATTGTTTTCTTTCGAAGACTCATCTTAGTAAGTCCGCACTAGATTTAAAAGCACTCTCAAATTTGTTGCTATGGTGATCATGTTGATAAGCTAATCATAGATACGCCTGAATATGTATAAAGAGTTGGGCGCCAGCACTCTATGGTCAGTACCTTATAAGTAGATATCACTTCTATCTCATTAGCGTACTTGTGACAAAAGTAAGAAATGATGACACGCCATTACTGACATGTACCCTCCTTCAAAAGAACAACTTTAATTGTCTGGATGATGAGCATCAGCTCGCATAACACAGATCACTTACTCTGATATCTCAGCTCCATGCTGGCAACCACATCAAAGCTTTCGATGTTTGAGCGTCCTTTCACCTGCCATTCACCAGTGGTTACAGGCTTTGCAAACGTTCGCTTGCGGTGGAAAGGAGAGTAGTTTTCGACTTCGTCTGATGTAGAAGGTCTGGTTCCGACGAGACTCATTTCCCCTTTCAGAACGTTCCGGAACTGAGGCGGTTCGTCAAGGCTAAAGCGTCTGAGGAACTGACCAATGCGAGTAACACGGGGAGCATTTTTGTTCTTGAAGATATGGCCCGATGCTTCATTATCAATTTCGCTTCTCAGTGCTTCCGCATTGCTTACCATGGAGCGGAACTTCCATATACGAAAATGAGTACCGTTTAGGCTACACCTGATTTGGCTATAAAAAATAGGGCCTTGACTGTCTATTTTGATTGCAACTGCAAGCGGAATAAACAGAACGGCTAAAATGCAGAGACCAACAGTTGCGCCAGCAATGTCTACTAATCGCTTCACTTTAAAGCTAACCGAGGGATGGTCACAGTGGCTATTAGGGGCGGATAGAGAAAGTTGCATAGATATGAACACTAATATACTTTTATCGGCTCGATACTCAGCTCAGTGTAAAAAACATGCATCCTTTTTTTAATAACCATCACCATTCACCAGACTTACACTAGATGCCTCAGAATAGATCGATTTTTCTGCAAAGAACATATCAGTAGCTAGGCATTTACGGGAACTTCACGAAATCAAAATAAATTAGTGTAGACATCTAAATTAGTACATAAATACTGAATGAATTCAGCTTTGAACCAGGCAGTAGAAACCTACTCAAGGCATAATCGCTATTTCAACCGGGTTGAGCAACTACCCGTTTTCTACTGAATAGGCAGATCAATCGTGAACTGTGTACCCTGTCCTGGTGACGATTCGCAGGTTAATTGCCCGCCATGGTTTTCTGTCACAATCTGATAGCTAATGGCCAGTCCTAGGCCGGTCCCTTTATCAGCAGGTTTAGTCGTGTAAAAAGGTTCAAATAGCCTTTCGATGGTCTCGGAGCTTATGCCTGGGCCGTTATCTGCGATCGCAATCCTCACCCACTTTTCCTTAACGACACTTGTCTCAATCCGAATCTTATTGGGGTTAGCCTCAATCTCTTCATAGCGTTTGCCCTGGTTACTTTCCTCAAAGGCATCAATAGCATTCGCGATTAGGTTCATAATCACCTGGTTGAGCTGATTGGGATGACACAGCAGCGGAGGTATTGACCCAAACACGTTTTCTAATTCAATATTTGGACGAGTGTCATTCGCTTTTAATCGGCTGTGCAAAATGACGAGCGCGCTTTGGATACCCTGGTGAATATCAACGAACTGCTTCTCGGCGACATCAACCCGAGAGAAGTTCTTTAGCGACTGCGATAGTTCGCTAATGAGTTCTGTTCCTCTCTCAATAGAATCGAGCATGCGAGGCAAATCGGAGCGCAGAAAATCCAGATCGATCTCTTGCGTATAGCGAACGATTTCATCAACAGGTGTTGCAGTATGCTGCTGGTATAAGTCCAGCAATCGCATCAAATCTTCGATATATTCTCTGGTTGGTTCCAAGTTAGCGGCGATGAAATTAACAGGATTGTTCATCTCGTGGGCTACACCCGCCAGCATCTGCCCCAGCGAAGACAGTTTCTCGCTCTGCATCAGTCGCTGCTGCGCTTGCTGTAGCTGGGTGGCGTTTGTGTCTTCTTCGGCAACGGCCTTCAAGGTGCGCTCTATGGTAACTGTCAGATCTTGGAAATTAATTGGCTTTGTCAAAAAATCAAACGCACCATGGTTCATTGCAGTGCGAATGTTGTCCATATCGCTATAGGCCGATACCACGACTGTTTTGGGTGAATTTGCTAACTGATCCATCTCCTTTAAAAGGGTCAATCCATCCATGACTGGCATATTGATATCGGTGAGGACCATATCTATTTTTGCGATGGTGCTTGCATTTTTTTCAGCTTCTATGATTTTTTGTAATGCCTCAGCCCCGTTCTTGGTGAACGAAAAGGCGTACTGACCGGAGCGGATTTCCCGCCGAAATTTTTGAGAGATGAGTGCCTCAACATCGGGTTCGTCGTCGACAACTAAGATATGGCGAGTTACAAGCATTCGGACCTTACATCGAGTGAAAAAAAGATTAGGCGAGTACCGGATCGGTGATGCTAAAGATGTCTTTTTTGAGCTGAATAAAGTTTACGGGCTTGTTGATAAAGCCGCTAGCGCCATATTGCTTAGCGGTTTGGCGACTTTGCTCATCGCCGTAGGCCGTCACCATAAAGACAGCTAAATCAGGATAGTGTTGCTTAATTATACGTAGCAACTCTAGGCCATTCATGCCTGGCATATTAATATCTGACAAAATCAGTGTGGCTTTTGCCTGGGCAGCTGATTGCTGTAGATAAGCTAAGGCGGTCGATGCAGATAGCGCGAACTGCAAAGCAATCTTTTGAGTTTTGATTTCTTTGCGGAACTTTTGCCGAAACATCGATTCAACATCGGGTTCGTCATCGACGACGAGGATAGTAATGGGGGGCGTGTTTGGGCTGCTCATGAGGACTCCTTATTGATCAAATGCTGGCTCGAGGCTTTTGGGCTCAATGTTTTTGGGCAGTGTGATGATGAAGTCGGTGTAGTAGCCGACTTCGGACGCCACTTCTAGCGTGCCCTGATGCTGCTGGGTGATGATTTCATGGCTTAGGGATAGACCTAGCCCAGTGCCCTCGCCGGTTGGTTTGGTTGTAAAAAACTGGTTGAAGATTTTGGCCTGAATGTCTGGGGGGATGCCAACGCCATTGTCTCTGATGTAGATTTCGATATGCTTATTGTGATCGCGCGTCCGAATTTTAAGTAGTGGCTGGAAGCTAGCGTCTGCCGACAGCGATCGCTGATAAATGGCGTAGCAGGCGTTATTAATAATATTGAGAAACACCCGGTTCAAATCTTGAGCGCAGCCATAGACGGGCGATGCAGTGTCATCGTAATCACTGTCAAACGCCAAATTAAAGTCTGAGTGCTGTGCCCGCATGCCATGATAAGCCAGGTTAACCGCTTCTTTGAGCACCTCGTTTATATTGACCTGGCTCCATTCAACCGAGCCGTTCCGTGAATGCATCAGCATGGTCGCAACAATCTTGTCGGCCCGCTTACCATGACGTTCAATTTTGGTGATATTACCTCCAAGGAGGCCCAGTAAGTCGTTTATCTCTTCGCAGCTTTCCTCAGATAGCTGTGTCTGATAGGTGGCAATCTCTTCAGTCAGTTCTTCCACCAGGTCTACTGACAGCTCGGCAAAGTTATTGACAAAATTGAGCGGGTTTTTAATTTCGTGGGCAATGCCAGCGGTGAGCGAGCCCAGAGAGGCCAGCTTCTCCTGGGCAATCATTTGAGTTTGCGTAGCGCGGATTTCTTCGTTTGCCTGGGCCAGTGCCTGGGTGCGCTGGGCCTCTTTGGCTAGGAGCGATCGCACATTAGCAATCAGCTGATTAAGCGCTCTAGCTAGCGTGGCGACTTCATCCTCTGTGGTGACCGGCGCCTGCAAATCAAAGCGGTCTTGCTCTGTAACATCAATAGCAACTTGTTCTACAAGCCTGAGCGGGCGAACAATAGAGCGACTAATAAGGATCGCTAGCACGCTGGCAACCCCCATCGAAATAAGTAAGCTGGTGTAGATGATATTTCGCCGTAGATCGCCTGCTGCGATCAGAGAGTCTGCCGCTGCATAGCTGTCGGCTTCAACCAGCGTTGATAACGCCTGTAGATGGTAGATAAAATGATGGGCAGAGACCAGAGAAGTCCCATGATTTGCCTCTAGTAATAGCGTTTGTGCCGCTTGCTGGCTCTCCAGATCACCTTCCGAGAGTGACAGAGATTCTATTTGCAAAAGCTGCAGCTGAGTGGTTCTAAAATAAGGGCGAACGAAGTCTTCAAACTCATCGACCAAATTACGGTACGCAACTGTTTCTGAAGCGGTTAGCTCTGCCTTTGAATACGTCGCCTGAAAAGCTGTGAAAGCTTGATTAAACGCTTCCATCTTTTCCCGTAGCTGCTCTACAGAGCTATCGAAGGCAGCGGGATTATGAATCAGATAGATCAGCTCTCGCCTTAGTAAGCTAACACTATTAAAACTGCTTTCTACCTCTCCTAGTAGCTGACTTTGAGCGATCGCTCTATCCAGGTCAGCATAGGCCTGTTGCTCAGCCTGCTCACCCAGCACTACGCCAGTCAAGGCGCCGATAAAGGCAACACCTAGTGCGATTGTAAATCCCGCACCGACTCGTGGCCCTACCCTCAGCCTACTAAGAAACCGCCCGTTAGCGAGCCGATCAGTCAGCCGATAGCATAGCGGGCGCGATGAGTGAGAGTGCTGGGTCATCATGCAGCAGGTCACTTAACCAGAGAACAGCTCATCAAAGCACCAGCTTTACAGAGCGCCGCACCTAGCGGTACCCCATTTTTCCCACATTTGCTTATAAACAGCGGAAATAGCAACACATTCCTAGCCCAAGCAGCGTATTAAAGAGACAGACAAGGATACTCTTTTACATTACTTTTATTACATAAAAGATACTTACGTACAAACAGGTATATTACTTTTCTTACTTTAGTCGTATTTATACCCTTGGATAGACTTCAAGAGGAAGAGTAGAAAAGAAACATCAATATTCTTTGATTACTTTTTACTTGCTTAGGGCCTATGTAAATTCCTTCTGCTGACGCCAAAACCATCGGACGCTTTTACCATCCTGAAATCTTCTATGTCTCACAAAATAAATGCATTGATTGTTCAAGGAACTCAGAAGGACACCCTTTGGGTTGAATCTGTCCTATTTCATCAATATCAGGAAAGACTTCATATTCAGTCCTCTTTCTCAGTAGAAGATGCTTTAGAACGGTTAGAGATAGACTCTTTTGACGTAATTTTGCTCAGCGAACGACTGTCCGATACCAAAGAGACAAAGTTTGCGATTCGTATGCTAAGTGGTGTTGCGGGTATACCTGTGCTGTCTATTGCTGCGCTACATGGGAAAGGCAGTAGTGAGGTTTATGCGCAGCTGTGTGAGAGCAGCAGTGCCCATAGCGCAGTTGCCTACGCCCTAGCAACCTGTGTAATTGACCCGCGCTGTATAGAAAGTCAAAACAAAGAGGTGCTTCATCAGTTAAAAATTAGCGAGGAGCGATATGCCCTTGCCATCGAAAGCGCCAAGGACGGTATCTGGGATTGGGATCTTAATTACAATACTGTTTACTACTCGCAGCAGTGGGAAGCCATGCTAGGGCTAGAGAAGTCGATCATGACCGACTTACCTTGCGAATGGCTAAACCGGGTACATCCAGATGATATTCAACGCTTGGAACGAGCCCTGACAGATCACCTCGCTCACCGCTGCCCTTCTTTTTGTTGTGAATACCGTATGCAGCATAATCAAGGACATTATATTTGGGTCCTTGGGCGAGGCGGGGCATTGCGAAATGCAATGGGGAAAGCCTATCGCATTGTGGGCTCTCAGATTGATATTAGTCGTCACAAACAGCTAGAGCAAAGCCTGGCTGAAGAGAAGGAGATGGCTAAGGTGATTCTTGAATCTATGGGTGACGCGGTGATCACCACGGATGATAAGGGGCGAATTATGGACTTTAATCCGGAAGCAGAGAAACTAACGGGGTGGCAGGCCAGCGCTGCCAAGCACCAGCCCGTTGCGAATGTTTGCAGGCTGATTGACAGCACAACTCGCCAGCCCATGGAAAACCCTGCTGACATCGTGCTAGAGAAGGGTAAGGTGGTCAGTATGAGCAGCCATCCCACGCTGGTTTCCAAGGATGGTCAGGAGATTGAAATCGACGATTCAGCGGCGCCTATTCGTGACAAAGAAGGTCAGCTCATTGGCTCTGTTATGGTTTTTCGCGATGTTTCTGTCGAGAGAGGCCGGTCTAGACAGCTGGCCTGGCAGGCCGCACACGATCCGCTTACCGGATTAGCCAATAGGCAGCATTTTGTTGAGCAGTTGGAGAGAATTAGTAAACAAGCTGGCCATTCGCGTGTTGTTTGCTACCTGGATTTGGATCACTTTAAAGTTGTGAACGACTCTTGTGGTCATGCGGCTGGGGACGAGCTGTTGCGTCAAGTCGCAGCCCTGCTAACGGGTAACACTCGCCGCAGTGACTTGCTCGCCAGGCTAGGTGGTGATGAGTTTGGTTTAATTATTTACGACTGCCCGGCAGACAAGGCCCACGGGATTGCGTCTAAGCTCTGCGATGCGGTTCAAAAGTTTCGGTTTCACTGGCAGGGCAAGGTATTTTCGATTGGGGTCAGCATTGGCCTGGTGCCGATACCGACTGAAGGCGCACCTGCAGAGCGATTGATGAGTCTGGCCGATGCGGCCTGCTACGCGGCTAAAAACAAAGGTCGCAATCAGGTGCAGGTTTACTCCAAAGAGAATGAACATGTCATGCAGCTTTCTGCTGACTTAGAGTGGTTTACTCGGATTAATCAGGCTATAGAAGAGGATAGTTTTTGCCTGTATTATCAGGAAATTAAGCCGACTGTTGTCGGCAAAGAGACTATTCGAGAGATTTTGTTGCGGCTGCCAGATAAAAGAACAAAGCATATTATGCCGCCCATGGCGTTTATTCCGCCTGCCGAACGCTATGATCTGATGCCCAAGCTCGATCGGTGGGCAATCAGACAGTGCTTTAAGCAGATTATGGATATCAGTACGCCTGGGGTTCTTTACAGTATCAATCTCTCTGGCGATACGCTCAATGACGATAACTTTGTTGCGTTTTTGAGAGAGGCTTTGAACGAGTTTCATATCGATCCGCATCGGATTTGTTTTGAAATTACAGAGACGACCGCGATCGCTAATCTCACCCAGGTCGCCACCATGATCCTCAGCCTCAAAAAGCTAGGCTTCCGCTTTGCCCTAGACGATTTTGGCAGTGGTATGTCCTCCTTTGTGTATCTCAAGCAGCTTCCCGTAGACTATCTAAAAATAGACGGCAGCCTGGTATCAGAAATCAACCGAGATGAAATTGCACTCGCTACGCTCAAGTCAATCAACGATATTGGCCATATTATGGGCCTTAGTACTGTTGCCGAATATGTGAGTGATTCAGATATCTTACAGACAGTTGAAGCGTTGAATATTGATTACATGCAGGGATTTGAGATTGCGATACCTCTCCCTTTGTCGGATATCACAGCTTCATCGGAGGCTTTACTGAGCCTATCCGAAGAACCTGCCTGGATTGCGACAGCTTAAAATAGGTCGATACAACAAATCCCGAGATAATCCTTATATAGCAAAGTAAGGATGCATTCTTACTTTGTCTTGGTGAGCATTCCCTAGCGCCTTGCGACGACGCGGGCTCTCACCGCTGCTAGTCGAGTTACCTGCTGCTATGTAACGGTTTCAGCCGATGACAGTGTCCTAAGCAACTCGACAGAAGCTATCGGTGTCTCGGGATTATGATTTGCTAACAAAGTGCCAGATATAGCGTTTCTCGGATGCATAACGCCGAAGGCGACGCAAAGCGAACGAGGAACGCTAGTCACTTGGCCTGTTGTTATATAAGGCTTTTAGCCTGAAAACTGTACCTCAGCCAAGTGACAAACGCTGTAGTGTATTTGTAGCCTTACTCGCGTGCTTTACTCCAAAAGGTTAGCCCTTGCGTAGACCGCTCGGCAGGGACTTTCCCAGCCAGAGATATCAGCAGTCCTAAAACGACCGCAACCGGCACAATCACTGCCGAACGCCATAAAAAGGGCAAGGTAATCCACCCAGCATCGACACCCACTTTGAGAAGGATGACGGCGGCAACCGTACCGTAAAAAGCACCATTGGCATTCACCCTAGGAATCAAAACACCCATCAAAAATAATGCAAGCAAAGGTCCGATAAACGCAGTTGTAAACTGAATTAAAAACTCCAATAGGTTCTGCTCGGTTGTCGCTACCCAAAAGGCCGCTGCAATGCCCAATAGTCCCCAGACAACGATTAAGCCCTGTGCTACCTTAAGCGATCGCGCCTCATTAGGCGGCGCTGTGGAATAGCGATCGTAAAAGTCCACCGTCATACAGGTCGCCAGTGAGTGCAGAGCCGAGTCAATAGAAGACATAGCAGCTGCAAAAATGGCGGCGACTAAAAGTCCCGCCGCTCCCTGGGGCACATCGTTCACAATAAAGTGGGACAAAATTTTATCGCCAGCAAGATCAGCAGGAAGTCCCTCATTAATCTGATAGTAGCTAAACAGCAGAGCGCCGAAGATCAAGGTCGCGGCAACGCCTAAAAATCCTGAAAACCAGCCTAAGAAAATAGCCTTACGGCCTGACGAAACGTCCGCACAAGAAACATAGCGCTGCACTGACTGTTGGTTGGTACCTGCAACGGCGAAGGCCAATACACCATAGGCGAAGAACGCAGTGGGCCATGAGTATCCGGAGGTTAGCGCTAAGGAGGGATCGACAATTGTGAATTTTCCTGCCGTTGCAGCTGTGCTCCATAGCTCACTAAATCCGCCAGGCACGCCGTTAGCAGCGGCCCAAAGGCCTGCGCCTAAGCCGACAAAAATCATGGCGAACTGAAGAACATCTGTCCACACAACAGCGGCAATACCGCCTGCTACTGTGTAGATAATTGAAACAATACCTACGAGAAAAATAGCAGCAGGCACTGGTATGCTAACGACCGTTGCGACGGCGAGCGCAGCGGCATATAGCAACCCGCCTAAGCGAGCAATCACAAACAATAAAAAGCAAAGTGAGCCCAGCGATCGCGTTTTCCCATCAAAGCGTTTCTCCAGATACTCGTAAGCTGTCGTCAGGTTTAGATTCACGAAAAATGGCAGAAATAGAGCCGCAACCAGCCCATAGCCAATCAGGTCACCCAGCTGATATTGCAAATACAGCAAACCATCGTTGAAGCCTTGGCCAGGTCCGCCGAGTAGAGACGCCGCCGAAAAAGACGTCGCAATAATCGAAAAACCTACGGCCCACCAGGGTAGCTGCCGCGAGCCGCGAAAATATTCATCGGTGGAGTTTTGCTTACGACTAGCGGCCACGCCAATCGCGATTAAAATTGCGCCATATGCAGCCACAATGATCCAATCAATGGCACTCATATAGATGCCTCTCTATAGTTCCTTATACAATGCGGACATCATGCCATAGCAGGGGAAGGAAGTCGGCAAGCGTGTGTCAAAACTTGTTAAACGCGGCTGAGCATGTACGCCTCGGCCCAGATATACTGAGCAGTAAGCATAGACAGTAAGCCAAAGAATCACGAGGCCAGGTCATGACGGTTGCGATCGCAAAATGGACCCTAGAGGAATACCACCAGCTAGTGGACACTGGCCTGCTCACCAATAAGCGAGTAGAGCTGCTTAGAGGAGAAATTGTAGAAATGCCCCCAGAAGGTGAACCGCATGCTTACTACAGCACTAGAACGGATAAATCCTTAACCCGTATCTTGGGGGAGAAGGCCCTTGTGCGTCAGGCAAAGCCGATTACGCTGCCTAACCAGTCCGAGCCAGAGCCAGATATTGCGGTTGTGCAGGACCTTGGTAGAGAGTATTTGAATCATCATCCCTACCCGGAAAATGTCTTCTGGATTATTGAATACTCTGAGTCCAGCTTGAGTAAGGACCTGGGCATCAAGACCAACGTATACGCAGACGTCAATATTCCTGAATACTGGGTTGTCAACTTGAAGAGCAGAGTCTTGATTGTTTTCAGGGAGCCGGTAGAGGGGCAGTACACTACAAGACAGGAATATACCTCAGGAACAATTGCCTCTTTAGCTTTTCCTGATATCCCTATAAAAGTCAGCACCATTATTGATAACTAAAACAAAAGGGCCTTTTTCGTTACTTGAGACAAGACAAAATTTGAGGCGTAATGCCTGTTAAGTCTTCTAGTTTTGCAAACGTCGTCGCCTTTGGACCTATAGCTAACAGTGGCACTTTGTTGAAGGTATGGCGCTTGGTGGATAGGTCTTCTATGTTGCCATGATCGCTGACGACGATGAGTGTGACGTGAGAAGGTAAATGCGCGATCGCACTCTCCAAAAAACGATCGATCCGCTGCATACAGGCGATCGCCTGCTCCCAATCGCGCTTGTGACCTGCATAGTCACTCAGGTAGCACTCAAACAACGTTACGCCATAGCGATCGCCGAGCGCAGCCAATCGCTTACCCGCCACCGCAGGCGAAATCGGTAACCGTGCGCCTTTGTCGCTCAAAGATCTCGTATTTCTAGCCGGAGGTACTGCCCCAACGATGTCCCAAAATATAGCTTCCTTTTGCTCGTATTCGTACTGCATTCTAAACGGGAGCCCGGCGGTCATGTTGAGTAAGGTGCAGACGGAATAGCGGCGCTTGCGAGAGGCGATCGCATAAAAATATTCCGGTGAATACGCATTCGCTAAGGTCGCGCTGCGTCCAAGTGCGATCGCCCCAGTAAACAATCCATACTCATCAATCAGCTGCCGCAAAGACCCATTCGCAAACCCCGACTGATGCCGACCCAAAAACTTCGGCGCATTCTGCCCGGTATAAATCGTCGTTTGCCCCGTTGCACTCTGCGGCAAACCCTCCACGCCCAGCGTTGCATCTATCGGCTTTAGCATTGTCGAATCATCACTAAAGCTTGCGCCCTCTATCAGCCGCTGGCCTAGATACTTCGACAAAAAAGGCATCGCCTCCCACCGCGACAGCGGATTATGCTTGCCTGTCGTACCCAGGCCAACCCCATCCAAAAACACCAGCAAAAAGCTGGCAGATTGTTGGCCCAAAGCCATCGCTACCTTACGTCAGGAAACTTCTCTATTGTGAGGGGTTTCGTCCCTTTTCTACAAAAGCTGTTGCATCACAACCGATTTAATCAGGCGTAATAGGCTCCGTAGGCAAGGGAGCAATCGGTTCTACAGGAAGAGGCGACATAGGTTCCACAGGCAAGGGGGGTGGCGAAACGGGCTCTACAGGCTCACTCATTTCCCCGAATAAAAGCTGCGTGATGGCATCCGTTGGTTCACCCGTTTCCAAAAATTCAGCGATGCCTGCAAATACTTCAGGGGGAAGCCCCTCAGCCTCTGTCTGGCCATTCCCAACAGCCAGCGCAAACGTTCGGCCTACCTGCCTTAGGTCACTAATTGCCATAGCCTGACTTTCGTCATCGAGTGTCTTAAATGTCTCGTAAATAGCTTCGTATAAAACGCCCGGATTCTCAGCAGGGTTAATCTCTGCGAGCTCAGCTATTCGAGCTTCAAAAGCCTCAGACTCAAAAAGTATTTCAGCTTGACCCAGTAATCTTTGTAGGTAGGGTGCTGGCAAGTCGGGCTCTTGCTCAATGGCCAGTGCCAGTAACGGCAGGCTCTCCTCATAGGAGAGATTATCAGCCGCAATCATCAGCCGCTCGTAATAGGAGGCAACCCGCGCCCGCAACAAATAGTCAAAATCACCCTCTGCTTGGACGCTTTCAGACGTAAAAACCAGTCTGTATTCACCCGTAGTCGGCAGCAGAAAATGGGCATGCCGTCCGTCGGACTCTTCCCAGAACATTTCTTCTGGGTAGTTGTAGTCCACCTCAACAGCTGCACCCGTTGCATCGTACAGTTCTACTTCTGGATAATAATAAAAGCCATTGTCTAGCTCCCAGTACACCACAACTATCTCATTGGCAGTGCCCGTAAATCGATACTCTCGCGATAGCTCGCCTGTCCCTTGCAGCGTATCCTCTATACTTTCTTCCGATAGGTTTACGGGAGAAGCCTGTGCCAAAACGGTTTCAGTGGGAGTGCCTACAGGTAGTGCCGAAGCCGAGCGATAAACCGAAGCAGAGAATGATAGACCAACAGACAGTAACGAGGCAAAAACAAGAGTGCGTTTGGTGAGTGCGTTCATAGTGCAGTGTTTTGGTGTGGTATTTTCCGTTTTAGTTTTCAACATTTTTTACAAAATAATGAGGCTTTACTATTCGGTCAGCTCTATTAAGGTCTCTGACTGTTCTCCTGTCTCCAGAAACTGGGCGATTTCAATAAAGACTTGGGGATTGATCTCAACTTGCTCAGCGGTTATTTCGCCTTGGGCGATCGCATCAATCAACCGCTGGCCCAGCTGGCTTACATCCGAAACGACCAAGTTTTGAGTCTGGGGGTCCATTGCTTGAAACACGGTGTAAATATCTTCTAGGCCATTGATATCGTTTTCATCCATACCAGTCGATTGGATGGCAACCCCTGCATGGGCAACAGCTCGACTGAAGTAGGCAATAGGAATGTTGGGATTGTATGTGATCGCCTGATTAAACACGGGTATCGCCGCCTCGTAGCGTTCTTCGTTTATCAGGTCCGAGCCATACATGATGAGGCGCTCTTCGTAGGCAGCTACCCTGATATTGAGCGAATACACCAGAGAGGAGGGATGCAGCTCGTCACTACTTGTGTACTCATCCACATAGTCGTCCGCAGCTAGCGTAAAGCGATATTCACCCGTTTCTGGCAGCCGAAACGTCAAGTGGCGACCTTCAGACTCCGCAAAATTCAGACCATCAGGATATCGCTGTGCCCGATTTACCAGCTGCCCTGAAGGTGCGTAAAGCAAGGCATCGGTCCAGTACTCTCGCCCGCTCTTTTCTTCAAAATAGACAACGACTATCTCGTTTGCGTTACCTGTGAATGCGTACTCACGAGACGGCGTATCGTACGACAGTACAAAGCGCTCTTCTACTTTAATTTCACTAGTGGTCGTTGGTGAAATGGTGTTGCGGGTATCGGTAGGTATGGAGATGGTTTCGTCATCGGGGGTTTGCGCGATCGCACTTGCCTCGGTCACAGATAGCGGAACCGGACGATGGGCAACCGTTGACGCATCGGGGTTTGCAAATGTAGGCAGGCTCATCAATCCAGTGCCTATCAATAACGACAGACTCACTAAACGCTTTTTCATAATTTCTTTGGCAGTGACGATTAGGCCGAAGGCTCCGGCGTTCTTAGTTCTACAGGTGTGCTGGTCATCTTTCCAGACGGTTCCACAGTCAGACGCTATATGCTCAGGGCCAGTTCTTTTTCGGGAGGCGCTTCTGCTGTGTCAGATAGCACCAGAGCAATATCATTTTGTGTAGCCCAGGTTTGCAGGGAGGCAAAGGCTCGATCTCGATACACCCTATACCGCTCCCGCTTATTGCGTACTCGCTTCTCCAACGGTGGAATAATTCCCATATTCGGCGGCATTGGCTGAAAATGCTTCGGCTCTGCAGAGCTAATAAAATGCGTCAGCGCGCCCAACATTGTTGTTTCCGGCAGTTCCAACGGCGCTTTCCCTAACGCTACCCGCGCCGCATTCGTCCCCGCTAGCCAGCCGCCTGCTACCGCCGCCGTATACCCTTCGGTGCCTACCAACTGCCCCGCCGCCAACAGCGTCGGCCTGGTCTTAAACTGCATCGACGCATTCAACAGCTCCGGCGAATTAATAAACGTATTGCGATGCATCACACCCATCCGCACAAACTCCGCATTCTCCAGCCCCGGAATCATTCGGAACACTCGCTTCTGCTCACCCCAGCGCAAATTCGTCTGAAAGCCCACCATATTCCACAGCTGCCCGGCCTTATCTTCCTGCCGCAGCTGAATCACCGCATAGGGCTTGTGTACCTTATTCTCCGGTGCATCAAACGCCCCATATTTTTCCGTATCGAACAGCCCCACCGGCTTCAGCGGCCCGTAGCGCATCGTCTCAATGCCCCGCTTTGCCATTTCCTCAATCGGCAAGCACGCCTCAAAAAACTTGGCCGTCTCTCGCTCAAAATCTTTCAGTTCCGCCTGCTCGGCCCCGCAAAGCGCCTCGTAAAAAGCCAAATACTGTTCCTTATTCATGGGGCAGTTCAGGTACGCCGCCTCGCCCCGGTCATACCGAGACGCCATAAAGGCAATGTCTTGATTAATCGACTCACCCACAATGATTGGACTCGCCGCATCAAAAAAGCTCATATACGCCTGACCGGCAAACCGCTCCAAATCCTCACTGAGCGATTCACTCGTCAGCGGCCCCGTCGTCAGCACCGTAATACCGTCTTCCGGAATCCGTAGCACCTCATCTCGCCGCAGCTCCACTAGCGGATGGCTCTCCAGCGCCTTCGTCAAATCCTGCCCAAACACGCCACGGTCCACAGCCAATGCCCCACCTGCAGGCACCGAATGCTCATCCGCCTTACCAATCACCACCGACCCCAGTCGCCGCAGTTCCTCGTGCAGTAGCCCCGACGCCCGGTCAGTCCCCATCGCCCCAAACGAATTACTACACACCAGCTCTGCCAAATGCTCCGAGTGATGCGCTGGCGATTTCTTCACTGGTCGCATTTCATGCAGCACCACAGGCACCCCAGCCTGCGCAATTTGCCAGGCCGCCTCCGTCCCAGCCAGGCCACCCCCAATCACATGAATCGGCTGCTGCTCACTCATAAGGCCTACATCAACTGCTATCTACACTCAGGCACCTATACTACCTGAACCATCTACGTTAAAGCTTAATACGCCTTTTATGTACGATCCCGTCTGCAAATTTCTCGATTGGTCATCTTCACTTACGCTGATTTGACGCTTACCATATCAGTGGTTTTATGGCTCACATCCAGAGCCTTGCTCATTCATCATCACCAATCAATTGAGACAAAAAAGTATCTACATCGTGGGCAATCAAACTACGTAGTTTCTGAGCGGCTACCATGTTGCCTCTCAGCTGATCTAGCTCGATGTCTGCACCGTAAGCGTGGCGAAACATATGACGGAAGTTTTTTAACTTACGCATTAAGCCAAACGTCTCTTCTGACAAAAAATCAGGACGAATCCCCTCAATCGGCTGGCTCATTCTGAGCAACAATACCTCGTGCCAATTGCCCTTAGAACCAATATGGTTTTCAAAAGTACTCGCAACAAGCTTCAACAGATCCTCTACCGAGCAATATAAGTTGTGAATTTGGTACGCAATGCTCTCTAACTGAGCAGGCGTATCCAAACCATCTTCAATTCTGGCAGACAGCTTGTCGCTCACCTGCTCTACTAGTACAAACTGCGCCCTCATCTCTGCCGTCAATCCAACGATTCTTTCGCGGTCCATGCCACTCCCACTCTACGAATCTTTTCAGCAAAGTGGCACTGGTCCAGCGGTACCACATCAACATCACGCATTACATAGCCAGATAACCCACCCATCAGACTACAAATATCTCCGGTTTTATGAGTCTCAACAGCCAGATCAATGTCTGAGCGCTGGGTGAATCGATTGGACTCAGTTACCGACCCAAAGATATAGCCACTGTCAACACCATAGTGCCAGGCATTCTCCGACAACCACGCTAACGTTTGTTGCAAAAGCCGCTGACGATCCTGCTCGTTCTGCTTTTTCTCTTTAGCCAAGCGCGCATCAAGCAGAGGTGTCGGGAATGCCATAGCAAGCAAAAGGTAAACAACCTGCTCCTATTCTAAAGGCTCTAGAGAATCATTGAAACTGTGCCTGAATCTCACCAGCCGCAAGCTCATGGCCAATCACCACTAGCTTAGTTTGGCGCGGTTCATTGACTCCCCACAGTCGGTCATAAAAATAGTCAAACCGATTGCCTACGCCGTTCAGCACTAGCCGCATCGACTTACCCGGTACCGCTACGAACCCTTTTATCCGGTAAATCTCCTGCTCACTCACTATTTGTGTCAGCTGGCGCACCAGCGCCTTTGGCTCAAACTCCCTTTCTAGCGTCAGCGGAATCGACGTAATGTCGTCATCATGCTCATGCGCTTCTTCATGGTCATGATGACTATGACGACTCTCCAAATTCTCTTCTACAGCCGCGTTGAATCCTAACAACACATCCGCACTCACATCACCACTATGACAGGGCAAAACCTTAACACCACTCGCCAGCTCCGCCGCCAGCCAACCTTTCACCTGTTTTAGTTCATCTGCACTCACCCGGTCCACTTTCGTTAGCAGCACCATATCCGCACAGCCCAGCTGATCTTCAAACAGCTCCTCAATCGGGGTCTCATGGTCTAGCTCCTCGTCCGCCTGACGCTGAGTCTCTAGCGCAGCCAAGTCACCTACCAGCTCACCTCGCGCCAACGCTTCGCAATCGACCACCGTGACAACACCATCTACTGTGGCACTCGTGCGAATCTCTGGCCAGCGAAATGCCTGAACCAGCGGCTTCGGCAAGGCCAGCCCACTCGTTTCAATCACTACACAATCCAGCTCATCGCGCCGCTCAATCAGCGCCTGCATCGTCGGCAAAAACTCTTCTTGTACCGTACAGCACAGACAGCCATTCGCCAGCTCTAAAATGTTGCTAGTGTTGTTGTTCTCGTCAGCCTCGCCAGTCTCTTCGTCACAGACCTGACAGTCTCTTAGTACATCGCCATCAATGCCCACTTCGCCAAACTCATTGACAATAACAGCAATGCGACGACCCTGATTGTTCTGCAACAGATTTCGTACCAGCGTTGTTTTACCGGCTCCCAAGAAGCCAGTAACAACCGTAACAGGCAGTTTACTCATGATATTTTTCTCTAAAATTCTTTTGAAGATGCGCTAGGCAACCAACCCGCCTAAGAAAGCCGCACCCGCACCTAGCACCGCAAACCCTGCATGCCGAACAGACACCAACCCCGTTGTTTTATCTTTATCGATTGCTCGCCGAGAAAAGAGATACGCAATATACGCGATCGCACCCTGCACCCCAGCAAACCCAACCAAATAAGCCACCAAAGGCGATGCCTGGGCACCCACCACCGCTTCCCCATAGGCATAGCCGTGGAACAATCCCGCGATCGCGGCCAACAAACACACCACAACAGGATTCAACCGATCTCGCATCACCGCTAGTCCACCGAAGATAACGACCGAGGTTGAAATTACTAGCTCAGCCGCAGGCAAATCTAGCCCAACTAAATGTAGCCCTGTGCCCGCCAGCGTTGTGCCGATAAATGCCATAGGTATCCACCGTCCGCCAACGACCACCGCCGCAAGCAACCCCGCTGCTATCACAAACGCCAAATGATCTAGCCCAATCACCGGATGCCCCAGGCCAGACAAAAAGCCCTGCATCAGCGTTTGGGGTGCCGCGCCACCGAAAGGATGGTGGGCATAAGCCGGAAGTGCGATCGCCATCGCAGCCAGTGCACCTACCGCACTTGCTACCGTACGGCACTCTAACAGAGATTTTTTCATTGTTTACCTCCTCCATCCGTGCCTCGCAGATAGAGATTTTTAAGTGAATAGCGAGACGTACGGGCATTCTGACTCAGGTAAGCTTACGTCTTAACCATTACAGCTGCGGGACAGCGCCGGACTTGCACCGAACTTTCCCCATAAAGCGTCTCAGGCTAACTAGACTAGCACGACAAACAGCGACACAATGATGAAGCTCTATTGCCAATCGCCCCACTTTTTCTCCCATGATCAAAGCCGTTCTTTTTGATCTCGATGGCACCCTCACCGACAGCGATAAAGTTCACTTTCAAGTCTTTCAAGACATCTTTGCCGAGCACGGCATCCCGCTAGATAAAGCCCTCTATCAGCAAAGAATTAGCGGTCGCCAAAATGCGGCAATCATGGCCGACTTCTTTCCAACACTCTCTGTAGCTGAGGGAGAAGCTTTTAGCCTTGAAAAAGAGGCCACCTTCAGGCAACAGGCAAAGGACTTGCTCACACCTGTGCCCGGCCTAATGACGCTTCTAGCGCGGATAGAAGCAAAGGGGCTATCTGCTGCGGTGGTGACTAACGCGCCAACAGAGAATGCTTTTTTTATGCTGGATACGTTGAATTTGCGCGATCGCTTCGACCCCATCATCATTGCCGACGACCTACCTCGAGGTAAGCCCGACCCACTGCCTTACCAAACCGCACTGGACCAGCTCGAAATATCTCCTGAGGAGGCCATCGTCTTCGAAGATTCTTCGGCAGGTGTTCGTGCTGCGGTGGCTGCTGGCATTTTTACCTTGGGTGTTATGACCACGCACAGTGGAGAGGCCCTAACACAGCTAGGTGCCAAACGCGCGATCGCCGATTTCACCGATCCGTATATCCAAACGCTGCTGGACTAATGTCCCTTCTCAGGTCCATCGCCATCAGACTGATTGCGCCGTCGCCGACACCGCTCAGAGCAATACTTCACATCGTCCCAGCACTTCTCCCACTTTTTGCGCCAGGTAAAGGGGCGACCGCAAACCTGGCACGGCTTAGACGGCAGATCGGATTTTTTTCGTTGGCGGGCCATGGAGTGGGGAAGTAGGAGAGTAGGGCGTGGAAGATTCAGTGTTTAATTAAGCGTAACGAAAAGTGCTTGCTGTTAGGCTACGTAATCTACTACTAAAGAAGTGACTCTATAACGTGATGTCTCAAGTGCCCTCTTCTGCCGACGCTTTGGCCGCAATCCGAATCGTTCTGGTCGCACCTGCCGGGCCCCTAAATGTAGGATCGGTTGCCAGAGTTATGAAAAACTTTGGACTCTCTCAACTGGTCTTAGTCAATCCGCAGTGTGACCCGCTCGGCCCTGAGGCGCTGCAAATGGCGGTTCATGCCGACGATATTTTGCAAGCGGCCAAGCAGGTACAGACAATTCCAGAAGCACTAGAAGGCTGCGACCGGGCGATCGCCACCACCGCCCGCAACCGAGGCTTCAACGCCCCCCTCCATCCCCCCGACGTCATCCTCCCCACCCTACTCACACCCGCCAATCCAAGCGCTATCCTTCCTTCAGCTCCCCACCCGGCGGCTGAGCGTAGCCGAAGCCTCATCTTCGGCCCTGAAGATCGCGGCCTCAGTAACACCGAGCTCACCTATGCTCAGCACTTCACCAAAATCCCTACTACCGACACCTACAGCGCCCTCAACCTGGCTCAGGCAGTCACCGTTTGCTGTTACGAACTCCGCCGCGCCGCTTTACAAAACTCCCCTCTATCTGTTAAACAGACGGAATCAAACGTGGTGAACCAATCCTCACCAGACCAAGCCACCCTCGATCAGCTAGAAGGGTACTACCAGCACTTAGAGTCCATCCTGCTCAAGGTGGAATATCTGTACCCACACACCGCCGCTAGCCGCATGCGAAAGCTCCGGCAGTTGCTGCATCGAAGTACGCCCACCACCAACGAAGTTGCCCTGCTGCGTGGCATCCTCAGACAGGTGGACTGGGCATTATCAGACTCAAAAAAAGGTTAATTCTGCCATGACGGATGCCAACGGCGCACGTAATATCAACCCGAGCGACACCCGCTCCGGCAGCTTTACCTCCAGCAAATCTGGTGCTGGCAGCACTGGCGCTGGCAGCTCGGCCCACGGGCCTAAGCTAAACATCCCATCTTCCAGGATATTGCCAAAAGAGGCCCCCGAAAAAAGTGACCCCCGGTCTTCTAAGGCCTCAGCCGATACGCCTAGAACCCGCTACCGCGCAAATTCGACTAAGCCTGCCCGTCGGAGTAGACGTACGCGCAATGGCGCTCCAAACAAAGCCCAAAACCCTGCTAGTAAAAACACCCATCCCGCTGGACGGCGACTATTCGGAACAGCGCCTGATCGTGTTAAGCGAAAATCTTCTAGTCGGACCCGAGCGCTAAAAGCCAGAATCCCCTCGCCTGCCGAGAAAAAGTTAGAGAGAGGCCATAAGCTCCAGACTGCTTCTGGGAAAGCCTCCAGCGCCGCCGCGTTGACAGCCAGGCAAGGGGCCAACACCACAGAAAAGGGGCGTCCGGCACTGCCAGCTACTAGCTACCCCGGCCAGGTCCCACCTTCTCGCGCATTGGTTCGCAAGCGCCGACGCGCCAGTCGTCGGTATGCGCCCTTCCGCAGGGGGGCACAGTTCATCATCATAGGACTGGGCATCGCAGCGATCGCAGGCACCCTGCTCAAAATGCGCCCTGAAGCACCCGCCTCAACAGTGGTTAGCGAAACCACCACTCAGGAAGCCACGCCCGCGCCCAAAGCGTTCCCCATGCCGCTATCCCAGGAGATTGTTGGGCTCAAAGCCTCCCTGCAGTCGCTGCCCAATAGCTATCCTGGCATGACCCCAAAGATCTTTTACATAGATGTCGATACAGCTCAGTACGTCAGCGTAGAAGGCTCAGAAACGATTGCAGCCGCTAGCACCATCAAGCTGCCTATCCTACTGGCATTTTTTGAAGAAATCGACGCCGGACGCATTGACCCAAATCAGACCATCGAAATTCAGCAAACTCAGATTGCCGAAGGGTCCGGGGATATGCAGCTCTCATCACCGGGAACGCAGTTTACCGCGCTAGAAGTGGCCAGCCAAATGATTATCAACAGCGATAACACAGCCACTAATATGATGATTGACCTGTTAGGTGGACGCGAGAGCTTAAACAATCGCTTTAAGCTCCAGGGGCTCGAGAAAACAGTCCTCAATAATCCGCTTCCCGATTTGGAAGGAACCAACACCACCAGTGCTCGCGATCTGGTGCATACGATGCTGCTTATTAGCCAGGGGGAGGAGCTTTCTATGCGATCGCGCGATCGCGTTCTCAATATCCTCAACCGCACTTACAACAAACAGCTACTTTCCGCAGACCCAGAAGCCGCAGGCGCACTTACCTACAACAAAACAGGCGACATCAAAAAAGCGCTGGGTGACGTTGCCCTCGTCGATTTACCCAATGGCAAACGATACGCGATCGCAGCTATTGTCGAACGCCCCGATAACGACGGCAGAGCCAGCGAGCTTATCCGCAGCATTTCCAAGCAAACCTACCAGGAAGCTGCCAAAGCCATACAGTCTGCTGTCACACCCCTAGGAAATAGCGAAGAATCATCGGCTGACTCGGACACCGAAGCCTCGCCTCAACCAGCAGGCAGCACCAGGCCACCCACCACAGAAGAGGTCGCTGCTCCCGTTGCTATTCCTGAAGAAGAGCCTTACCCCAGTGCAAATCCATAGGCACTGTTAGGCAAGATGGCGATATATCAATAAAATTGGGTAAGCTGCTTACGCTAGTTGCTGAGGTATTAATTGCAACCTCTTGAAACTTTTTGCAGGCGTAACTTCAACCGGAAAAAGCCTATTCATGGTCAGCGCATCTCTAAAACCTATCGAGTTTGCCAGCAAGGCGACTAGCGAGCTCACCATCGAGCTGGCGACTGGAGAAACCCGTGAATCGGTTGATTTATCTGGACTAGGCGTGCAGCAGCTCGCCGCAGAAGGCTACTTTCAGGCGATTGCCTACTGGCTAAACGAACCCTTGGTCCCGCAAAATATTTACGCCCAGGTACTAGCCGACACCGTAGCTGGTCGATTGAAAGTACTTGTAGAGTACGAGCGATCGCCAGATCCCAAAAAGCTGCTGAAGTTTATTTGCAGCCGTCTGTACCAGCTCAACTCCAATGTCATAGAAGGCGTGCACCTGATTGCCCGCGCGATTGGCTCCGGCCATACGGATTGGGAGCAACGTGTCCGCATTCCGTCCGCTTGCCAGCGCAAATCGCTATCTACTGACAAAAAACAGACCGTCGAAACCCAGACCGTCGAAACCCAGACCGCCGAAACCCAGACCACCGAAACCCAGACCGCCCAGGAAAAACTGCCTCAACTCATGCATGAGTCCTCTCGTAGCAAAGTTGCCCGTGCAGTGGTCCACAACCAGTTTACATTCTTCCGCGCCGCGCTGATGACCGGCAGCGCGACCGCTGCCTTTCTGTTTGGCGGCCTCACCGAGCTCGTGATGTCCGAGCGCCTATCTGCCTCCGTGGCTACAGAGCCAGCCCCTGTTGTCGCCCCGTGGTACGACGAAGAAACTGACGCCACCACCGTTTCATATCGCGCTGCCGATCGCTTCCCAGGGCGAACAGTAGAAGCCGCTCTAGAAACCGTTGCAGTCATTCCCCACCGAGACCTGGTGCGTCCAGACGATCCCACCATTACGCTGCTATTTGGCGGTGAGTTAGGACTCAACGATTTCATTTTTGAAGAGGCCCAAAGCCTCGACCAGTTATTTTCAGAGCTCACTATTTACAGCCAGGCCGATGTGGCGATGGTTGGCCTCGCTGAGCCGCTGGCAACAGCGAGCACCTCCCTACAAGAGAACTTTTACCATCGCACCCGGCCTCAGGCGGTTCAGGCGCTCAAAGATGGCGGCATTGATATTGTTAACCTGGCGAGCGAAGGAACGCTCACCTACGGAGAATACGGCCTAGATGAAACCCTAAAAACGCTCGACCGTCAGGGCATCTATCGCGTCGGTGCTGGTCGCAATCAAAAAGAAGCCCACCGCCCCGAAATTCTGGAAGTCAAAGGCCAGCGGATTGCATACCTGGGCTACAACCCAGAAGCCATTAAGGCCGCAAAGGCCAACCAGGCAGGCGTTGCCCTCACCAACAGCAAAGAGCGACTGCACATTCTCGAAGACATCCGCGCGATTCGCCCGCAGGTAGACTGGGTGGTGGTGAACTACCGCTGGGGCGATTTGCTTGGCACAGATAGCGGCAATGCCAATCCAGAATTTTCGGCAATTCCTGAAGATTGGCAGCAATCATTGGCCCACGACGCGGTGGATGCAGGGGCAGATTTGGTCGTGGGCTACCACCCTAGTCAAATTCAGGGTGCAGAAATTTATCGCGATCGCGCCATTGCCTATTCGCTTGGCGACTTTGTCTTCAGCGAAGCCCCGTTAAAAGATCATGACACTGCCGCCCTCAGAGTCTCCCTGCGCAACCAGCAAATGAAAGTAGAGTTTTTGCCCGTCAGCGTTCGAGACTCGCGCATTCAGATGGCCACAGGCGAGCAGGGCACAGCCATTCTGCAAGGCATTCGCAATGCGTCGCGCACGTTCGATCAGCCACTACACTTTCCAGCCGTGCTCAAGGCACCACCCGTTTCCAGTCCTAACGATACCTTTATTCAAAGCGCCCCGGCCCGGCCTGCAGATCCTTCCTTAGATACTCTTCCAGAAACGCTTCCAGCGCTTCCTAACGAACCGACAGACACTGTTCAGCCAATCCCAGCAGAACCGCTCCCTGACGAATACAGCGCTCCTAGCCCGGAAGAAGACAGTATCCAATACGAAGCGCCTGCACCTCATCCAACGCTCCGCGAATCAGAATTTTTATTCTCGCTAGAGGCCGAACGGTTCGAGCAGGCAGCACCTGAGCCAGCAGCACCTGAGCCAGCAGAGATTCAAACAGATGCGATCGCCCCCCACGAAGAGCCTTTGGTAGGACCACTCTCAGCGGCACCGGCCTCAACAGTACCCGTTTTAACAGCTGCAGCAGGCTCAGCAACTAGGGTTCTAGACGCGACAATCTTGAACGCACCAACGTCAGAAAACATATTTGAATCATCAACACTGATGATGCCATCGCAGATGTTGGCTGAGCGAAAGGCGCTCGCCCGCGCTAAATAACTTTCTTGCTAAGAGCTCAGGCAGCACATCTTTAGGGATCTACAGGGGCCAATCAAGTCCTGTGCCAAGTAAGTAGTTTCACTGATTTTTTAGTATTTTTGATACTAATTAGCTTCTGAGCACTGAGGCCACTTTTTGGAACCGCCACATACTGAGATCAGCGGGCAACCCGAAGTTTCCTACGGCAGGTCACTCCTTTGCCGACGCAAATGTACATGTAATTACTGTAAAAGTTTGTTCGATTACCAGTATGAAAGCTACGTTTTTGGTCAATCAGGCTGTTTATTGTGTTTTTTACAATAGGAGTCTCACGCTGTTCTCCACTAAGCACACAAAAAAGTAAACAAAATCATCAGAGGGTCAGTTCTCATTAGTGTCTGTCGTTCCAGTCGTCTTCAGTGCTATCTCTGAAAATGAAATTGAGAGTTCAGTATAAATTCTTCAGGATTTTGGGTGCTGAAGTCAGTAGGTATGAACAGTAGGGTAAGCAACAGATTTATCTGGGGCTCCTGCGCCGTCATTCATTAGAGATTATGAAAAAAATGGGTAGGGCAGGTAAAGCATTAAAGAGCGTTCTTCACCAGTATGGTATTAGTCAAAACCGGCTCGCTGTAACAATGGGTGTCGCACGCTCTACCGTCAATCAGTGGGTAAATGAAGTCAGCGATCCCCTTGCTGACTCTGTTCCAGATATTATTACAGCGCTAGAGACACTGGAGCCATCAGCGGCGCAGATATTCTTACAGCTATACATCCAGCGCGACGCTAGCATGCGTCAATAGCCTCACTCACCAAGCTCTAATTTCCCCCTTATCCCACCTACGGCAGCCAGGCAGGATGTCGTCCCGCAATGTCTAATTCAGCGGGCGATAGGGCAACAGGGTCTCTGCTCAGGCGCTCTTCTGGCGTACCAAACAGCGGCAATAGCCACAGGCGATGGGTAGGACCGTCATAATCACTCTCTAGAGGAGTGGCCAAGGGGGTGTTTTGTGCGTCATTAACCAACGCTTCGTCAAACAGCATGGCCAACCCATCCGGGGACAAACTCACCGTAATATTCGGCTGGGGCGGCATTTCCAAGAGCTTTTGTTCTTTGCCCGTCTCCACAGTAATCGCGGTGAGATAGGGACTCAGTGAATACTCTTCCTCCAAAAGATCCACAGGTTCTGTCGCTTCAGGTGGGTCTGTATTTAGCTCTTCATCACTGGCGATATCTCCTTCAGAAATGGCTTCTCCAGGAATGTCCTCACTGACTTCCTCGCGGCTCTCACCTGCTTCCTCTCCGCCTTCATCAGTCTGGGGAGTTCTTAGTAGGCGATTGACCAAACAGTACAAAATTTCGCCGCTTTCATCAAATTGAGCGCTCAAAATAGCGCCATTCGTTTGCAACAGCAGTTTCTCTTCACCCTGATTGGAGATCCAAAACAGAGATTGCGTAAATCGCTCGTTTGGATCGTCCTGATTAAAGTTAACGAGGGCGGCTGAGCGGCCATCATCGGCAATATCTAGCGTTAGGCCATAATCGGGCAGAAAGTCGAGCAGTAGCGTGTCAGACTCAGTGGCCACCACATCGGGCTCCAAGTTTATAACAGCTGTTCCTTGTCCTTGCTGCAATAGCAGAGACACACTGTCAGGTGCGATTCTAAAATCGCCCCCTGGCTCGGTTTGTAGTTTTCTAGGGGCTTCCCCTTCACGAACCACCCAGGGCCCAAAGTCAGCAGGATTTGTTTGACTGACTCGCTGAATCACAATCGTTTTGCCATCGGCAGATAGGTCAAACTTCAGATTCTGAAAGTCTTGGTTATCCAAGACAAGTTTGGTCTCACCAGCGGTAGGCAGGGTGTTCTCTTTCCAGAACTGCCAGGCAGGAATTGCGGGTAGCTCTCCTAGCCCGGTCGTGACACTGTACAGCTGAGTACTGGCTACGCGATCGCTCGGCCCATCGGCATCCACAGCGGAAAATAAAATGCGATCGCGACCTGGATAGGGCTTAAAATCCAATACAATTTGCCCGGGGGGCGTTAGCAGCGTTTTTTCCTTTTTCGTCAGGTTAAACAGAACCAGACGGTCGGTATCTTCGCCTTCCGCGCCGATGTACACAAATGCGCGATCGCGCGTCACAAACTCACCTTCAAAAGGCTCAAATCCCGCCTGACCAATCAGCGCTTTTGATTCAGACAATGAAATCTCAAAGCGCTCTCCATAAGGTGCCGGTGCATCTAGGGTGTAAGCCATCCGCCGACCAGCCCAGCTAATTTTTCCGGGCAACGCAGGCTCAATTTTCAGATTTTCCTCTACGCTTTCCGGCACCATCGGCTGCGTAAAAGTTAGCAAAAAAGCAATATCGTCCGCCGCGACTGCTTTGTCTTGCCAGGAGAATGTTCTGACCCCAGGTAAGGCCTGCGAGCCCAACAGCAACATCGCCGCAATGCCGACGGCAACTAAGGCCATTACGATGGGGGCAGCGATATCTAAGGGCTGTTTCTTGCGTTGTTGTTCCTTGTTTTCGGGGTCTGGGATTGTAGCAGACGTCATGGCAGCAATCTAGGCTAGTACCTAGGCTAGTATTCGTAGGGGTTTTTCGGTTCTTCAATGGGACGAATCTCAGTGGGCGCGATCGCCACCTGACGCCGCCCGTCCAGGGTCTCTGTCACCATCTTTCCGCGAACGGCCACCCAGCTATCGATTGGATAAGGCTGCGCGTCGTTGTCACTATCTGCGGCTGTTAGCTTTACGGGTAAACCTACCGGATAGGCATCTGCCGCGCAGCAAGTCAGCACAAACCGCGACACCATCAGATAGCCCCCTGGCCAAGTCTCTGGATACATTACAAACCCTTCTACTTCAACGGCTTCTTCTTCGTAGGCGTCGGGTTCTGGATACACATTGACCAGGCGAATCCAGTCAATTACCGAACGCTCGGTCGGTGCGGCGGCCCTGGCAAACCGCTGCGGCTGAGCGCGGGTAAGTGTCAGCGTATCGGCAATGCCCCTTTGCGTAGCCGTTTGGCTGGCAAAGGCCTTGGGTGTATAAATCAGGCCAAATACAGCCACGCCGAGCAGAATCAAACTGCTCATATTTTTGGGCAGTAGTGTTACGTGTTCTTCACGCTGGCTGTCTTTTGTGACCGCAGGTTTTCGTAAAGACTGCAAAATACCCAGCAGCCTGTACACCACAATTAGCGCCAACACCACAGCAGCACTGTTAGATAGCCAGGCATAGTCAGGGTGCAGCAGCAGTAGCAGCTTTCCACCGATCCAATAGCGAAAGAGCATGGCACTCCAGGTACCCAGTGCCAATATGTCTACTAGATCTCTCCAGGGCAGCCGAAAGGGTGCCTTGGCAGGCTTAGACGGCTTTTGAGGCGGCTTTGGTCTTGGCGATCGCACCATAAAACGAACCTTTTTACTTACCCTTTAGAAATCAACCTAGGAAATCAACCTAGGAAATCAACCTTCGATAGCCCTTACACAGCTCAACCTGACGCCTACCCCAGGTACAAATTCACCGCCAGGGCCACCGCAAAACTCATCAGCGAGGCCAGCCCAAACAAGTAAAAGACCGCTCGGCCCTTGAACACCGTTAGCAATAGGCCAATATTTTTGAGATCAATCATTGGACCGAAGATCAAAAATGCCAGCAGCGAGCCACTGGTAAACGTAGACGCAAACGACAGGGCAAAAAACGAATCTACCGTGGAACAAATAGACACTACCGCTGCTAGGAGCATCATGGTCAAAATCGAAGACACCATGCCCTGACCCAGTCCCAAAATCATATCCCTAGGCACAGCGACTTGCACTGTCGCGGCCACAGCACTGCCCAGTACCAGCACCGCACCAAGCTCTCGCAGCTCTCTGACAATATTATCTATCACCAGCTGAAGCTTGCCGGCAGCAGGCTGTGACTGTATTGGGTTCGCTACCAGCCGCTGAGCCACAGGTGTATCTAGCTGCAATAGCTCATTATCTGGGCCAGCGCCCTGCAAAAAGGTGCCACCTTGTAGCAAAGGGGATAATCCTTCATCTTTTTTCCCAGCCGGCGTGCGATCACGAAACCGACTGCGAGCCACTGTCTCTTGTAAAAAAGGCCCAATGTCCGTCTGGCGACTAAACACCCAGCCTACCGATGTCGCGATTAGCAAAGTCGCCCCCACCCGCAAAAAAAGGATTTCTGGCTGATCGCGAAACGCCACCCAGGTCGCCCAAAATACCACCGGATTCACCGTTGGCGCAGCCAGCAAAAAACCAATCGAAACTGCCGTTGGCGCACCCTGTACCATCAGTCTGCGGGCCACGGGCACATTCCCACACTCACACACCGGAAACAAAATGCCAATCAGGCTACCTGCAAAGGCACCCATCAGTGCATTCTTAGGCAGAATGCTAATCATCTGACGCTCATCGACAAAGAAAAGCAGCAGACTGGAAAATGTCACGCCAACGAGTAAAAAAGGCACCGCTTCTACCAGCAAGCTGAGAAAAAGCGTAACGCCTGTGTTGAGCTGAACCATCGTAAGGACTGATTGCTAGGACAAACTCTGTGCTAAAGAGACCATAGCGTGAGACAGCAGAGACAACAATGCCAGGGCATGACGAAAATGTCCACACCGCTATGCTTGATGTTGACAAAAAATGTTCACACGACACTGCGTCGCTTCACCACAGGCGAATTTTCACCACAGGCGAATTTTTACTACGCTAATTTGCCCGCCAAAGCAAACCTCTACGTCCCCACCAGCGTCTCTTAGCCGGTCTCCGTAGGCTCCGGTGTAGCGAAAGCCCGCTTCATCTATGGCGAAGGCCGTCGGCAAGGGCTGCGTGCAGCGATCGCAAAACACAATCTCTGGATCATCTCCGGCACCCGCTTCCTCAGCACCGACCGGAACCGCTGGCAAATTCACATTCCAAAATTCACCGTCTGCCAACTCTTTAGCCATCAGCTGCTGCATTACCTTGCTTGCCAAACGCGCCGCTCGCTGCCAGTCAATTGGCGTAGACCCCTGTCGGTACTGCGAAATCGCAATTCCCTTCTTGCGCAGCAAGGTCGCTTCCCGCACGGCAGCCACCGTCCCAGACACATAGGTATCCGAGCCCAAGTTGCCCCCTGCGTTAATCCCCGACAGCACCCAGTCCACCGCTGGATACAAGTGGTTCACCGCCACGCGGCTACAGTCCGCTGGCGTTCCGCCGATGGCATATTCTGTATCACTTCGCTGGTCGATAGCGATCACGCCGCCCCGATTCAGCTGATGGCTACAGCCCGATAGATGCGTATCTGGCGCGATAATGACGCTTTGCCCCAGCCCCTTAGTTGCAGCTTGCAAGGCTCGAATGCCTGGTGCGTCAATGCCGTCATCGTTAGTGAGTACTAGTAAGCTCATCTATCGACCTGCCGCATCTACATATACATCGCCTGAAAATACCAGGGTGGCCGGACCCGTCATATACACCCGGTTATTGTCAGCCCACTCAATTTCCAAGTTACCGCCTGGTAGCGCTACCGTTGCCTTGCGATCGCACTTATCATTTAGCACCGTCGCTACCAATAGCGCACAGGCTCCCGTGCCGCAGGCCAGGGTCGGCCCTGCCCCCCGCTCCCACACCTTCATTTTCAAATAGTCCCGGCGAACGACCTGCACAAACTCCGTATTAATCCTGGCCGGAAACGCCTGATGATTCTCAAACAGCGGGCCAACCTCAGCCAGCGGCACCTGCTCCACATCATCGACGAAGGTAATGCAGTGAGGATTGCCCATACTCACGCAGGTGACCTGCCAGTCTTTGCCACCGACCGTTAACGTTTCGTCAACAGCTTTACCTTCAGGGCTTCCCAACTTTGTCGGAATCTCCTTAGCCGTCAAAATAGGCTCGCCCATATCTACAGTGACCTGGCCATTGGGCTGCAACTCGGGCCGAATAATGCCTGCTAGGGTGTGGATGTTATAGGTATGAGGCAGTTCAGGCATGTGCCCATCCTCAGCCTCCAGACCCAGAATAAACTTCGCCAGGCAGCGAATCCCATTGCCGCACATTTCGGGTTCAGAGCCGTCCGAGTTATAGATTCGCATTGTGTAGTCTACGTCGCCTTCCTTTTCTTTCGGTGCTGGCAAGACGAAAATGACCCCATCACCGCCAATCCCAAAGTTGCGATCGCACACCGCAATTGCCTGCTCCGGAGTTACTATCGGTTCTGAACTGGCCCGATTATCCACTAGGACAAAGTCATTACCCAGGCCGTGATACTTACTGAAAGGAAGGGCTGTCATAGTAGAAAAATAGGGGGTGGAAATCTTTCAGCATTCTATAACGGTGACCCCGTCCCGTTACGAAAACTGGCCCTTATCGATTTTATAAAGAGGCCCTAGGGCAACCTATATTTGCAGCAGCCTTTTGATCCCAACAAAAATTATGACCTCAAGCGCATTTGACACAGGCCTTCCTAGCATTCGCCAAATCCAAAACCTGATTCGCGATAAGAAAACAGTAGAAGTAAAGCTAATGACAGGTGATACCTTAGCCGGTGCCGTCAGCTGGCAAGACGCCAACGCGGTTTGCGTCAAAGACGCCAGCGGGCAAGACACTATTTTGATGCGCGGTGCAATTGCCTACATTCAGGGGAAATAGCCCCGCTGAAACCAATCTTGATCTTACTTTGTACGTATGCTCTGTAATAGATGTGTGGACTTCTGTTCGCAGGTTGTTCTGATTATTCAAAACAGCGGGAATACTTTTAAGTAATCAGATTCACTCCTAATAGATCGAATCAATCTCAACAGTTAATCGCTTTTACTATTTGGGCTTGTTAGTGCGTACTGGATAGGTCATCCAAACCAGCGTCCCAAGGGAATAGTTTTAGCGATACCAATCTTATAGCGGAATACTAAACGGAGTTTTGTGCCAGCATGAGTAGCATCGAAAAAATAGTTGATCAGGCCTTGCAAGATGGCTACCTGACGCCTGCGATGGAAGCAGAAGTCGGTCGCATCTGCGACACCGCATCTGAATTGTCCATTGAAGAATACATGGCCCTAGACCGTCTGATGGGCTCTTTGCTAACCGGTGAGGTCGTTGCGGTCCCTCGCAAGCAGTTTATCAACGTTATGGAAGAGCTCGTGCTGACCGAGGCAATTTCTCAGGTTGCTGCAGTGGAAGCCAAGAGCGAGAAAACCCTCGATTTGGGTGATGTCGCAGCCTACGCGCTCAACCGCCTTCCTCCCTTGTATGCCACCACCGAAGAAGGTGCTAGCTACCAGCGTGAAAAAGCCCGCGCCGAGCTATCTGAGCTGATTGCTCAGCAGGTTACCGAGTCAGTGGGTCGCAGTCTCAACCAGCCGGAGTTCTTCCCAGAGCGCAAAGAGATTCAGCGTAGTGAAGAAAGTGGCTTGTTAGGTCAGGTTAATAAGCTACTCAAAGACTACGCTCACGACTTTGAACAGCAGCCCGAAGCTGCTTAGTTATTGAGTCTCATAAGACTCTCAAAAGTCAGAAAGCCAAAAGTTAGAAAGCATTGGATGTCACAATTCAACAATCATAAGGGCGATCGCGAGTCATTTAGCGATCGCTTTTTTGTGTCTGTGCGACGACCTCAACCCGAGTGCCAATTGCAACTTTTTCATAGAGCGCCTTGATATCCTGATTGCGCATGCGCACGCACCCATGGGAAACCGCTTCGCCGATCAGGTTTTCCTGGTTCGTGCCATGAAACCCTATCTGCGCCTCGCCATCAGTCCAAAAGCCAATCCAGCGATCGCCGAGCGGATTATCTGGCCCCGGTGGAATCTCTTCCTTAGTAATAGGATGCTGCCAGGCCGGATTTTCCAGCTTGCTCATGACCTCGAAGCTTCCCGTCGGGGTTTGCCAATCATCTTGGCCAATCGCAACGTCGTAGCGCACGGGTTCGCCTCCTGGCAAACGCACCTCCAAAGACCGATCTGCCAAGGACAGCGTCAGCCTGACGGGTGATTGAACCGGCATTTTTGTCTTCGTTTCACGCGCCCATGAACCGGACGCGGTCTCGGCATTGGCCTCCTCAGCGGCCCGGACCTTATCTGCTTTCTGAAGGCGAGGCTTCTTTTGTGGCTCGCCGACTACTGCGCTCAGATCATCTGGCGTAACGATTGGATCTGGAAAAGGATTGCGCCATTCGAGCGCGAGTAGTGACGCTGCGGCAATTATGCACAGGCCAGAAAAACAGCGAACAATAGGGGGCTGACGACGCACTACTGGTCTGTGACCTCCTTTTGTGGGCGACACTTCATCGGTGGGCAACCGTCACAACATAACAGTCACATAACGTTCAAAGTATAGGCTCGAAGACGTCCCCTTGCTAATATGATTGCTTAACTTCTTCTATTTGCAGCGAGGCAAGTATCGCGTGGTAGTCAAGCCAGAGTGGTTACGGGTAAAAGCGCCCCAGTGGGAACGTGTTGGCAATGTAAAAGGCATTCTGCAAGACTTGGGGCTCAACACCGTCTGTGAGGAGGCGTCTTGCCCTAATATCGGCGAGTGCTTCAGCGTTGGGACCGCGACGTTCTTGATTATGGGCCCTGCCTGTACCCGCGCTTGCCCCTACTGCGATATAGATTTTGAGAAGCAGCCCCAGGCGCTCGACCCGCTAGAGCCGCTGCATTTGGCTGAAGCTGTTCGCCGCATGAAGCTAAAGCATGTGGTGATTACCTCTGTGAATAGAGATGATTTGCCCGATGGTGGGATTAGTCAGTTCATTCGCTGTATTGCAGAAACTCGAAAAGTATCCCCGCAGACGACTATTGAAGTATTGATTCCAGATCTGTGTGGCAACTGGGACGCGCTAGAAACCCTGCTGCTAGAAGGGCAGCCAGAAGTGCTCAATCACAATACTGAGACGGTGCCCAGGCTGTACAGGCGCACCCGGCCCCAGGGCGATTATCAGCGCAGTTTGGAATTGCTGAAGCAGGCCCGGGCGATCGCCCCCTGGACCTACACCAAATCTGGAATCATGGTGGGTCTGGGTGAAACGGACCTAGAGGTGCGGCAGGTACTCGGTGACTTGCGCGCGGTTGACTGCGACATTGTCACGATTGGTCAGTACTTACAGCCCACTCAAAAGCACTTAGGCGTAGATACCTTTGTTACGCCAGCACAGTTTGATGCGTGGCGCACTGCGGGTGAAAACATGGGCTTTTTGCAGGTGGTGTCTTCGCCACTTACGCGCAGCTCATACCATGCAGAACAGGTACAGCAGCTAATGAGAACCTATCCTCGTCTGAAGAAATCCTATGACCATGGGTAACGCATCTTCGGGCGATTCCTTAGACAAGGCTTCTCAGGAGGGTGCTAGCAAACTCCCAGGGGGCTATCCTTCCGGCTCTTTTCCTGGGCCTACGGGTCCCCAGACGCTAATGCCGTCTGTTGGCACGCGCTCTACGTCGGTCGAAAAAGACAGGTTTATTGTGTGTGGCCTGGGCAGCCTGGGTCAGCAGAGCGTTATTAACCTCAAAAAGTTTGACTATGACCCCTTTGAGGTGTCGATTACAGCGATTGATCAGCAGCCGATTACAACCTGGGAAATTGACGATTTGCCCCAGCAGCTGGCGACACCACCCATTTTGGGAGACTGCCGCCGTGAAGATGTGCTTAAGGCGGCAGGTATTGACTGTAGCCGGGCGATTTTGATTGTGACGAGCGATGAGAGTACAAATGTGGAGTGTGCGATCGCTGCGCGTCGTCTCAACCCCCATATTCAAATCATCCTTCGGTCCTCTCGTCATAGCCTCAACGCACTGCTAGAGCGTCAGCTTGGCAAGTTTGTTGCCCTCGATGCTACCGAGCTACCCGCCATGACCTTTGCGCTGGCAGGGTTAGGTGACGACACGATTAGCGTTTTTACCATTGGCCGGCATCGCTTCCGGGTGGTTGAGCGATTCGTGCGAGCGGGCGATCCCAGATTCGATCAAAAGCCCGTGCAGCAGCTCCATCGTAGTCGCTTTCGCCTGCTGGATTTCAATCCGGTCGACAATCCTCAGCAGCCGCTGGGCTGGGCGACAACGGCCTCTTCGGTGTTTCATCGCTGGCAGCCTCATGTGCGGGTAGGCGCAGGTGATCGCATTGCCTACATAGAAATTGTCAGCGAGTCAGACACCCCCGAGGACAGCAACAGTCCACTCAAAACCGTCGGACATTGGCTAGAAGAGTGGCGTACTGGAGATTGGCGCAGACGTCTTAGAAACTGGCGGCAGTCTTCGGAGCAGGCGCTGGAAAGGGTGGTTGCGATCGCGCTACTCACCGCTCTGTTTCTCTGGATGCTGGGTACCTTGCTGCTCAAATTTAATGTCACTGGCGGCATCGGCTGGGTTAAGGCGATCTCCCTAGGGGCAATCCTACTGCTGGGCGGCTATGGCGACGTTTTTGGCGGATTTGGGGCGCCTGTTACCCCTGCTTGGGTGCAGGCAATTTGCCTGATGATTACGCTCGCTAGCATTTTAGTTGTGTTGGGTGTGTTGGGCTTAGTTGCCGATCAGCTGCTTAGCTCCCGCTTCGACTTTTTACAAAAGCGACCGCGCCTGCCGCGTAGCAACCACGTAGTCGTTATTGGGCTGGGCCGCATTGGGCGAAAGGTCACTAGCCTACTGCTGGAGCTAAATCAGCCGATGGTCGCTGTTGACGCACAGCTCAATCATCCAGAACTGTTTACACAGGTACCCCTGCTGATTGGCAACGTGCTAGAAGAGCTATCCGCCGCCAATCTGGCAACGGCTAAGAGCCTGATTGCTGTCACGAACGATCAGATGCTAAATCTGGAAGTGGCCCTCCTCGCTTCCGAGCAAAACTTGGGCGGACGGCAAGTATTCTCCCCTGTGGTGCGCACCCGCAGCCAGGCTTTTAGCGATAACTTAGCGGCGCTGATGCCGCAAGCGCGTTCTTTTTGTCCCTACGCACTCTCCGCAGAAGCCTTTGCTGGAGCAGCGTTTGGCGAGAGCATTCTAGGGTTATTTCGGCTCAGTGGACAGACTATTTTGATCACGGAATACACCATCGAGGCAGGCGACACCCTCTCTGGTAAGCAAATCGCTCAGATTGCCTACGGTTATGGCGTTGTGCCTGTGCTCAGAGAGACCCGCGACCAGGAAGGCAATCGCTGTACTGTTTTGCTTCCTACTGACGAGCAGCGTCTGGTACCAGGAGACCAGCTTTTTGTGCTCTCTTCCATTAATGGGCTACGACGAATTGAGCGCGAAGAAATGACCCAGCCGCGCCGCTGGCGACTATCTGCCGATGCTGTGCCCGATTCCCAAGGTGCCGCTGATGTTGCTCAAATTCTTTCCAGGGTCGCCAGCTGTAGCGACACACAAGCTCAGACTTTCGTCCGACAGCTGCCTGGCTCTATGGATGTTGAGCTGTACGACTATCAGGCTGCTCGGTTGGTTCAGATGATGAAAGAACGCCTGCCCATTACGATTTCACCGATTTGAGGCGGTTTGCGTCCATGCTTTCGCATGTTTGCAAGAACGCTTTACAATTTAGACTCAGTCACTATATTTACGACACCCCATGGCCTTGCTAAAAGAAAGGGAGTCTGCGACGGTAGCACCGACAACTGTTGTCAGTCCAGATGCTAGGCCAAAGCCAGGCCGCTTACGACGCGTAGGACGAGCGATCGCCCGTCACCCCAAAATCACACAGGCTGTTGTGCTGCTTATTCTCATCAGCGGTACAGGCGTCTTTTTGCTGTACTTGCTTTTCAGAGATGCCTGGTCCCCAGAACAGGACAACATTGGCGTAATGCGCACCATTTTCCAAATGGAGACCCAGCGTGAGAGCACCCTTCCCCTTGAAGATAACCCTCAGCAAGTCGTGACACGCTCGTACCAAACCCTTGAGAACAGCGTAGAAGCCGATGGTTGGGTCTGGATTAATCGATTTGGCAGCACCATTACCTTTGGCAAGCAGGAGCAGCGGATGATTGCCTCTTGCAGCCCCTACTCAGCGCTGTACCTGGTTTGCAATCTTAGCGAAATCCCATAACACTGGTCTTTTTGGGTGGTTGTTTAAGCAACACGAGCAGAGTTAGCATAGGCAGGTGGCAGTGCAGGTTTAGGTGCGACAGGTTCTGCTAGGAACTCGCGAATAATCCGAGCGATCGCCCGCTGCACCACACCATTTACGATTCGGCGTCCTAGCCCCCTTGCCTCTGGCTGAGTGACTAGCTTGGGAATTACAGTTGCCACTGTGGACGGGTCAAAGCCAGGCGTATCACGCAAGATTCGCAGTAGCCTAACAGCCTGCTCCCAGCTTGTCTCAACCGACTTTTGTCTGGCTGTAGGCGCCAGCGTCACCGGCTCGTCGGATGGGCCAAAGGGTAGGCGCAATGCCCTGGTCACCTGCTGAAGCAGGCTGTAGCCCATTTTATCAATCTCTTTGGCAAGCTCATCGGCAATGCGTACCCGCAGGTACTCACCGCGCTCAGAGAATAGAAACTCTAGCGTCTGATCGAGGACTTTATCGAGATCGTAGTCTGTACTGTTGCGGGCATTTTTCAGCAGATTTTCTAACCTATTCCAGCGAAAGCTACCGTCCCGGAATAGCAGCTCCTGCAAAGACGTTCTGAGCTGAGGTGCCGGGTCAGTCAACAGCCGTCGGGCCACATAAGGATAGGCCTTGCTGAGAACCTTAAAGTCTGGGTCAACCGTGATTGCAATACCGTCTAGCGTCACCAGTGAGCGAATAATCAGTGCATAGTAGGCCGGTACCCGGAACGGATACTCGTACATCAGCGCTGAAAATTCATCGGTAATACTCTTTAGGTTCAGCTCTGCAACACTAGCCCCTAGTGCGTTATTGAATACACCTGCCAGCGCCGGAATAATCGGGCTCAGATTAGTCTCTGGCGTCAGAAACTCCAGCTTTACATAGTCCTGAGCCAAGCCTTCAAAGTCACGGTTAACCATGTGCACAATCGCCTCAATCAGGCCGTAGCGCTGATAGGGTGCAACCTCGCACATCATGCCAAAGTCAAGATAGGCCAGCTTGCCATCGGCTGTGACGAGTAAATTGCCAGGATGCGGATCCGCATGGAAAAAGCCGTGCTCTAGCAGCTGTCGAAGCGAGCACTGCACGCCCACTTCAATCACGTGGGTGGGGTCTATACCGCGCCGCGCCAATTCATCTAGCTCAGTGAGCTTAATGCCTTCAATCCATTGCATCGTCAATACACGTCTGCCCGTGTACTGCTCGTAAATACTAGGAACCAAAATTTCAGGCAGATAGCCGTAGAGCTCAGCAAAACGCTCGGCATTTTGGCCCTCATGGTTATAGTCCATCTCTTCAAAGATGCGTAGACCAAACTCATCGACAATGCTGACCAGGTCGCTGCGGATCTGCTTGATGTTTTTGGTTGCCCACTTGGCAATCACTCTAATTACGTAGATGTCTTTGGTGATCTGCTCGGCAAGGCCAGGGCGCTGGACTTTTACCGCAACGTCTTCGCCTGTTTTCAAGCGTCCTCTATATACTTGTCCCAACGAGGCCGCAGCAATCGGCGATTCGGACAGATAGGAATAAACATTTTCAGGCGGCTGGCCAATTTCTTCTTCAATGAAGCGCATTGCCGTTTCATTAGAAAAAGCGGGCAGCTGGTCCTGCAGCTTTACCATTTCGGCCATTGCTGCGGGTGTAATCAGGTCCGGGCGTGTGGAGAGCGCCTGACCCACTTTGATGTAGGCGGGCCCGAGCCGAGTTAGCATGATCCGCAGGCCTTCTGCCCGCTTTTGCTCGTTAATTTTTTGTCTGCCAGTGACCCTATCCCACAGCAACCCAAGCAGGTAGCCAGATGCAATCCAAAAGATTTTGATCAGGCGGAATAGAATTTGAAAGGGACGCTTGCGGTAGAAGGCTGCAATCAGCTCTGGCTCGTATATCAAAATATCTTCTAACGACTTGGGTGCGCTTTTACGAGCGCCTGCCTGTTTGCCCATGTGCTCACCTGCCGTATCTACAGGCGAGGCTGGCCTCGTTGTTGGGGCAGTGGCTGTGCTAGCAGCGGTATCTACAACAGGCATTGCAGATACTGTCACAGTCGTAGAGGATGCAGATGTGGAAGTAGCGGGACGACTGACAGTATCAGGCACAGCTGAGGTCATAAGAAATCTTCAAAAAATGGTGGCGTCCGACAGAGACTCTAATCTACCGCTGTAGAATAAGCGGAGTTACAGCTAGCTTAATAGAAACTATAGAATCGCTGCATGTAAACTATTGTATCAACTCATTGAGAAACGTTGTCTGTCTGTAGTCATAACTTCTGTTTATGATTTTTTCATTGCCCCACTCATCTTGCAGCTGACTCTATGCTGGTTTCTTTGAAAATCGAGAATTTTGCGCTCGTCGATCAGCTGGATCTAGAGCTTCAGCCCGGGCTAAACGTGCTCACGGGTGAAACAGGTGCAGGCAAATCGATCATTCTAGATGCGATTGACGCGGTGTTGGGGGGCAAAGCGACGGGTCGATGGGTTCGCACGGGTACCGACAAAGCGCTGGTAGAGGCGGCTTTTCAGGCAGATGATCGGATTACCCACTGGCTGAGCGAGCAGGATATTCCCGATAAGGGCGAATTCATCACCTGTCGGCGTGATTTAACCGCTGGGAAAAATGCGGTGCGTAGTAAGTCCAGGCTCAACGGCGTGATTGTCAAAAAGCCTCAGATGGAGTCTTTGCGACAGCTATTGATTGAAATTACGGCTCAGGGACAAACGCTTCAGCTGGGCGACCCGGATCTGCAGCGGGACTGGCTGGATGGCTTTGGCGATGAAAAATTGTTAAAGGTGCGATCGCAAGTTGCCAAAGACTACGAAAGTGCCAGCGCCGCCCGAAAAATTCTGGACGCCCGCCGCAAGGCCGATAAGCAGAGGGCTGAACAGATTGATATGTTTCAGTTTCAAAACAAGGAATTTGGCGATGCTGGGCTAGAAGACCCAGACGAGATGGAAAAGTTGCAAATTGAGCATCAGCGCCTGGGACACAGTGTAGAGCTGCAGCAGCAAAGCTATCAGGTGTATCAGACGCTGTATGAGAATGATGGCGGTGCGGCCTGCGCAGATATGCTGGGCGATGCCGAAGGCGTGCTGACAGATATGCTGCGCTTTGACCCGGCGGTAGAACCTATTTTGGACATGGTGACCGATGCGATCGCCCAGGTACAAGAAGCGGGCCGTCAGATGAACACCTACGGCGAAAACATCGAAACCGACCCCGAACGACTGGCCGAAATTGACGCCCGTATTTCTCAGCTGAAGCAGCTGTGTCGCAAATACAACCGGGACCTGCCTGAGCTAGTGGAGTACTATCACAGCATCCAGGCCTCGTTAGCAGCCCTAGGTGGTGACGGTCAATCTATTGAAGAACTAGAAGCCAGCTATCAGGCTAAGCAACAGACGCTTCTCGGTAGCTGCGATAAGCTCACCAAACTTCGGCAGAAAGCGGCTAAACATCTGGAAGAAGACTTAGTCGCACAGCTGAAGCCGCTGGCGATGGAGCGGGTGAAATTTAAGGTAGATATTCAATCGCAGGTACCGACGGTAAATGGGGCAGATGCGATCGCCTTTCTCTTTAGCCCGAACCCAGGTGAGCCCCTTCAGCCCCTAGTGGAAATTGCCTCAGGTGGAGAAATGAGTCGATTCTTGCTGGCGCTGAAGGCCTGCTTTTCTAAGGTGGACCCCATCAGCACCATGGTGTTTGACGAAATTGATGTGGGCGTATCGGGCCGGGTAGCGCAGGTGATCGCCGAAAAGCTGTACCACTTAGGCCGCGAACATCAGGTGCTATGCGTGACCCACCAGCCTCTGGTCGCGGCCATGGCCGACGCTCACTATCACGTGGGCAAACACGTCGTCACGACAGCAGTAGCCAAAACGGCAAAAGGCACTAAAGCGAAAAAATCATCAGCCGATCAGCAAGAAGAAGAAGCCAGAGCCAGGGAGAAAATAGCCGCACAAATTAAAGCTGGCAAACACAAGGGCGAAGAACGCACGATCGTAAAAGTGACGCCGCTAAAAAATACTCAGGAACGCCGTGACGAGCTTGCTCAGCTTGCGGGTGGTAAATCTGATAGTGAAGCGATCGCCTTCGCCGATTCATTGCTTGCCCAGGCAGAGACAATTCGCAAGGCAAGCTGAACGCTTAAACAGCTGCTATTAGCCCTAATGCAGGTCGCTAGCAGGTCGCGATAAGTTCCATCAGGCCCTATAGTAAACCTGACTATTTACTCTCCCTAGAGCCCCAAAAGCCCAGAGGCGCAGAACTTATGCACTGGTTAGCCGCAGCGGTAGAGCCCGCTCTAGAAAATCCAGCGATCGAAGAAAATCTCCGCCAGTTTCTGCTGGTGCTCTCCGTTTCCCTAGGGGTTGCCACCCTGTCACGGGTGTTTAGCATCCTGCGAAATATTCCCTACACGCTATTACTCCTTGTCGTCGGGCTTGGCCTGGCCGTTGTTGACGTACGCCTGGTCAATCTGTCTCCCGAGCTGATTCTGTTTATCTTCTTACCACCGCTGCTGTTTGAAGCCGCCTGGAATATTCAATGGAGTCGGTTGAAAAGCGACTTCGTGCCTATTTTGCTCTACGCTGTGCTAGGCGTAGTGATTTGCATACTAGGCCTGGTATTTGGCCTACAGCAGCTGGCAGGGGCCTCTTTGGCAACAGCGCTGCTTGTCGGCGCTAGCCTCTCTGCTACAGATCCGGTATCTGTCACCGCCCTGTTTCGAGAGCTTGGGGTCGATAAACGCCTCACGACGCTAATGGAGGGTGAAAGCCTGTTCAATGACGGCGTCGCCGTTGTGGCCTTTAACCTGCTGCTGGGCATCGCCTTAGGCATAGAGCAGTTCAATGCCTCAGTGACTGTTGCTCGCTTTGGCCTTTTTGTAGGCCTGGGAATTAGCCTTGGAGGTCTGATTGGGTTTGGTATTTCCTTCTTGACCCAGCGCTTCGATATCCCACTGGTCGAGCAGTCGCTGACCTTGGTCTCTGCTTATGGCACCTACATCGTGGCCGAAGAAGTGGGGGGGTCCGGCGTTATTGCTGTGGTCACCACAGGCCTCATTCTTGGCAACTTTGGCTCGCGGATTGGGATGAATCCGCGCACGCGCCTAGTGGTTTCTGAGTTTTGGGAGTTTCTGGCCTTTTTTGTTAACTCCATTGTATTTCTGTTGATTGGCGATCAGGTGCGCTTTCAGTACCTGATTGACTACGCTGATACGATCGGGATTGCGATCGCCATCATGATTACGGCTCGTGCGGTTAGCGTCTATGGCCTAGGCTTTTTGAGTAACACCATCACTAACGGTGAAAATATCTCGTTGCCGGGTCAAACCGTCCTCTGGTGGGGCGGCCTGCGAGGCTCAGTATCCGTCGCCCTGGCGCTGAGCGTCCCAGAATCATTGGCGCAGCGAGAAGAAATTATCGCCGTTGTCTTCGGCGTCATGCTCTTTACACTGCTGGTTCAGGGCCTTACTACCCAGCCGCTCTTATCCTGGCTAAACCTGCTAGGCGACCAGCCCACTCGTCAAAAGCACACTCAGCTCATTGCCCATCGCGTTGCGCTTAACCGCGTTCTAGACCGGCTAAAGCAGCTGATTGAAAGACAGGAAGTCGACGAAGAATTTGCCAGATATCAAATTGCCCTGGTTGAAGGTCAGCTCGAAGAAATCCAAGAAGATCTTGTCAAGCTACAGCGCTCTAACCCAGAAATTTTGGAATACGCTGCCGAACAGGTGCGCGACGAACTGCTGGCCATAGAATCGGATACCTATGCCGAATTCATCCGAGCAGGTCAGCTCAAGGACGAGTTGGCACCGCTGCTGCAAGATGTCTTACCTCAGGAAAATATGGCGTAGGACTATTAGGGAGGCAGGGCACGCTGCACTAATCCGTCCGTTCAGACGCCTCGCTGTCCAGCTTGAGGCGTTTTTCCATATTCTGAATCTCATCTCGTCTGGCGGCTGTTTCCAGCGCTCTGCGACGAACTTCCTGACTTTGCAATGTCAATGACTGCCGCCATTGCTCCGCACGCTCTAGTTCGTCCTCTAGGCCGCGAGGCGTTAACCCTAGCGAAAGGTAGTCAGCGACAAAGCCTGTCACCCACTCCGTAGCATCTTGAGTGGTGATGACTTCCTCGTCCTTGATCTCTACTAGGATAAGTGCCTGCTCATTGAAAGGAATTTCGTAGGAAGTCGCCACGATTTTGTAAGGGGCCAACAGTTCCCACACGTGCGCAGACGAATTGAGCGCTAAGAGCTGAAGCTGTGTCGTCCCAGTGGAATATTTAGAATGAACCTTTGCCAGGTATTGCATAGGTGCGCAAGCACAAATAGTTTAAGCGAGAGTAAAAATCAGCTTGCACGTTGAGTGCACTACGACGTAAGAGCGTCAGCTTGTTAGAGCGTTGGCCCCTTCGTCTAAGACTGAGCAAAGTGTTGAACAATCTGCCAGATACAATAAGACAGGTTACTATCACAATACAGCCTTGAGAATACAACCTCAGGAGCACAGCCGTAGGATCGAGGAGATGTTTATTAAGCGACCTTATTCAATCAATAAAGTTACGACCAGATAAGCGTATATTTTATTTTCTTGGCTTTACGTAATTTTACGTACTTTTATCACATTTTTATAATCGCAAAATCCTAGAAAAGGTTACATAGCCCTGTAAGCCGCCGTAAACAGCAGCCTGTCTTGGTAATGTGCTGGCATGTTCTTATAAGAACACTGTTGTTTAGGAATGTAAGCACATGTACTTAAAGTAAGACATTTTAAGAAGATTGTGTAAACTTCCAGCATTAGCGATAGCCTAATTATGATATCAATGGTAGCGATCGCTCAGCGGTATCGCTCGATAGGAAGCCGTGAACATGCTACGGGTCATGAACATATTAGAGGTTTGGCTCGTCTACACCTTCAATGGCCACTAGCGAAACTGTAATTCCTCATTAAATGTAGTGCCTTATCAGTCGGTACATTGTTAATCACCGTGTGGTGTCATTGCGTATTGAGGTGCTAAGTGCACACAGAAACTTTTTCATCGCTATTCTGCTCATTCACTATTCTGCTTATATTTAAAGGCGCATCATGATCTTCAAGAGGTATTCAAACGTTTCAACGTCTCGGTCATTAGTTAATGACCCGCGAGAACAAACAGCAGCGATGAGCTCGGATGCGTCAGATGCAGACTGTTTTGATCAGTCGGTACTGACAGCAGATGAAAAATTTGAGTTACTGAGTGCGTATTTAGATGGTGAAGTCACCTCGGATGAAAAGTGTCTGGTAGAACACTGGATCTCATCTGATTTGGACATGAAACAGCATTATGAAAAACAGCTGAGGTTAAAAGCAGCTATCAAAGAATTCTTTGCAGATATCCCGTAGAAGGTGTGCCTTCTTGCGGATGTTTTGATGTTGGCTTTTTGGCTCTTGCAGCTTCTTCAGCTTTCTGCTTTTTCTATGTGCTTACGAATTTTGTTGAGATCAATATAACGGTCTGTTACGTTTCTGAGTTCTCTGGCAATCATCCCCTCTGTGGACACTACGGTAATGTGAGTGCTTTTGGAGCGTAGTAGCTCGATAGCGCGCTCAAAATCACCATCACCACTGAGCAGAATGACGCGGTCATATTGATCGACCGTATTAAACATGTCTACAACGATTTCTATATCCAGGTTCGCCTTCTGCGAATAACGACCAGAGGTGTCGTCGTAATATTCTTTGAGGACCTTGGTACGGACAGTGTATCCCAAGCTGATTAAGGCATCCCTAAACGCCCGTTGATCTTGCGGATCCTTAAGGCCGGTGTACCAAAAGGCGTTTATTAGAGAAATGCCTTCCATTTCAGTAATAAAATATTCTAGTACCCGCTTTGGGTCGAAAAACCAGCCGTTTTTCTGCTGGGCGTAGAACATATTGTTGCCATCAACAAAAATAGACAATCGCTCGAGTGTCGATGAGGCCATAAGTATTAAATAAGAGTAAGATTACGGTTCTAAGGCCTAATAAATTAAGACGGCCCAATAAATTAAGACTATAGGGTAACGATTATAGTCTTTTTTTACGAAAGCGACGTGCGTTTTGATACCAGGGTCATCTACGCTCTACGCCGAAATACTCATGTTACGCTACACCTCAGACTATGCTCGGTCCCAACCAACAAAAATCTACGAAGCCTACACCCGCTGATGATGCAACGGTTACGCTAACTGTCAAGGATCGATTTACGGCTTGGCAAAAAAAAGCAGTATCCAGGTACTGGCGCTTTGCTATTTCTGCGGGTTGCACAGCCGTAGCCGCTAGCGCTGTGGCCATGAATCTGGGCATTGTCCAGCTGTGGGAACGTCAGGTCCAAAGCTTCTTTTTTGAACTGCGCGGTCCGGTAGAAGCTCCTAATAACATCGTTATCTTGACGATAGACGAGGCGTCCCTTTCACAGGGTGAGTACTATAAAGACGATCCTGAACGGTTTGCAGATTTGGCACCGATTGAAGCTTGGCCCTGGCGACGCGAGGCCTATGCTCGAGTCATTTCAAAATTGATGGATGCGGGCGCAAAATCGGTAGCGCTTGATGTGCTGTTTAGCCGAGAGAGCTCCTACGGACCTGAAGACGATGATGCGCTGGTGCAGGTGCTAAAACAATATGGCGATCGCATTGTATTAGCTGCCAACTACAGTAAAGTAATCGAGGATTACGGCGTTACCGAGTCGTTTGATTTACCCCATGAAGTTTTTCGTGGATATGGTACTCATCTGGGCGCTATTAACTTTTATATAGAGCCCAACGAGCAGATTCATCGTCTGGGGCAGCAGTTCCTGGCAGATTTGCCAAACGCCATCCAAAATTCTGAGGAAACGCCCGCTGACGCCTCAGCCGTTATCCCCGACGAGGCCTTTGACGAGCCGCTGTTGAGTTTTGCTCAGGCAACCTTGGAGGCGGCTCGCATCCCCTATCCTGAAGACCCCCGCGAGAATATTTTTTTCTTTGGGCCGACCGGAACGTTCGAGCAAGTGCCGTTCTGGACAGTGCTAGACGACGATCCCTGGCGCACCCAGCTAGATTCTGGTCAGTTCTTTAAGGACAAAATGGTAATCATCGGGACGACCGCGCCGATCCAGCGGGATTTCCACGAGGCACCGTTTTCCCATCTCTATGGCCCTCAGCGACAGATGGCAGGGGTAGAGGTGCTGGCAACAACGATAGCAACCTTAGAACACGATCTTTCTCCGGATCCATTGATCAAGCACTCTGCGCTTAATGGGTTTGTGGTAGTTGTTTTGGGGATAGGGGCAGCGGGTCTGATCGACCGCTCACAACGATCTTCGAGGCGAGCGCTGCTAGCAGGTGGCGCGCTGGTAGCTTGGGCAGGTATCAGCTACGCTGCTTTCGTATTTGGCCGAACGGTGTTGATTACGGGAACGCCGCTGGTGGCGATCGCCTCAATTGGCCTGCTTGATTTTGGTATTACCTTTACCAGCGAACGGTTCAAGCGCAAACGACTGCGGACTACCTTGGCTCGGTATGTGACCTCGCCACTTGTGCAGGAAATTATTAGCCAGCAAGATGATTTTCAAGATTTGCTCGATGAGAACCGGGCTGATCTGATTGGGAAGCTGCTGCGCGATCGCTACCACATACTAGAAGTCATTGGTGCCGGCGGATTTGGCGAAACCTACCTGGCGCAGGACACCCTGCGTCCGGGCAATCCCGTGTGCGTGGTCAAGCAGCTCAAAATTGTCAGTGACAATCCCAAATCGCACACATTAGCGAGACGGTTATTCAAAGATGAAGCAGTTGTCCTGGGCGAGCTAGGTGAGCACAGTCAAATTCCCAGACTGCTAGCCTACTTCGAAAGCCATCAAACCTTCTATCTGGTTCAAGAGATGATCTTTGGCCAGCTACTGCGCAAGATCCTGGCCCACAGTCGCCCCCTATCCCAAAGAGCCGTCGTCGAAATGCTGTGCGATTTGCTGCCGGTAATCGGCTTCGTCCACTCTAAAGGGGTCATCCACCGAGATATAAAACCCTCTAACATCATTCGCCGCGCCAAAGATAATCGCTATGTACTCATTGACTTTGGGGCGGTCAAAACCATCTCCAAAAAGCTACCTGGCGCAGAAACACGAGCACCTGAAACCGTTGGGATTGGCACCCAGGGCTATATGCCCAGCGAGCAAGCAAACGGGATGCCTACCGTTCGCAGCGACCTCTATGCCCTAGGCATCACGGCGATAGAAGCGCTTACAGGTCGACCGCCCCACGCCCTAAAACGTAGCGATGATGGTGAAATCATCTGGTCTCATACTATTGACGATATTTCTCCTGGCCTCTCTAGAGTTATCAACAAAATGGTGCGATATGACTTTAACAAGCGGTATCCCTCCAGCCAGGCTGTGCTCGATGAGCTGACGCAAATAGATGTTCAGCAGCTACCAGATAGCCCGGCGATCGCCAATAATGACTTTCAGCTAATGCCTGGAACAACCTTAAATCAGGGAACACGTCCTGGTGTCATCGACACCGACTCCGAACTCGATGGCACCCAAATTTTGCCAGAGGACTGGCTTAACAACATCGAGACCCGCGCTGAAAAGCTAACTTCAGAAGAATCGGCCTCAGAAAATCCAGAGGCGCCTTAGCTCGAAGCACTTTAGATGAAGCTTCATCTAAAGTGCTTCTCTAAAACCCATGGATGGTCTTTCTAGTGCATTGGCCTGTGTTTATTGGCCCATGTTTATTGGCCCATGGTGGACATGGCATCATCGTCCATGTCTTCCATCATGTTGTCCATTTCCATATCGACTATGGGTTGCGCATCATCTAGCTCTTCTAGCACGTCAGGGACTGGCTGCGTTAGCGGAACATCGCCTTCTGGAATGGTCATTAACTCTGAATCTAGCGTCGTACTAGCCGCTACAGGGACCTCAGCACCTGCATTCGCAACCGAATCACTAACAGCAGCAGCCTCAGAAGCTGCGATGTCAGTACTTTCAGCGGGTGAAAGCACAACCGTCTCTATTGGTGGAGAACTGTCATTACCGACGTGACTGTTATCCAGGCTGGGGCCCGAAGAAACCCCAGGAGATTCAGAAGAGGGTGCCGTACTTCCAGTCCCGGGAGGCATGCTGGTGCCCTCGCTAGGAAGAGGAGATATCTCACCACTTGATGAACCACTAGATGGAGCAGTATTTACCTCAGGAGCCGGGGCACTGCTGCCAGCATCATTGGCCGGGTTACTGCTGTTGGGTGTAACATCACCATTTATCGTAGTGTTACTGCCAGACTCCACAGCGTCGCCAGGGCCAGAGCTAGTACCCGCACCTGCCGTGCCTGGCTCTACAATAACGTCTTCAGACGTCGTCTCAGTGGTCGTTGCTCCAGTGGTGGCACCTGTATTGGCGGTTCCCTCACCCCTCTCAATATCATTGCCGGTTGTAGACGTTTCAGACGCCTCTGTGGCATTCGTACTACTAGCCTCTGTCCCACTGGTCTCTGTTCCATTGGTCTCTGTTCCACTGGTCTCTGTTCCATTGGCATCCATCCCACCAGATTCGGCTTGGCTGCCTCCAGAGCCATTAACCTGTTGTTCACTGGACTGACCGTCGCCAGACGCCTCTTCCCCAATCCCCTCAGAGCCCTCATCCTCGGGCTCTATAGAACTCAAATTATTATCAGCACCAATATCAATTGCGCTCTCATCTATTTCTACATCACCTTCTAAATACTCTTGAGCAGGTGAGTTGTTAAACTCCGGCTCAGCAGGTGTCTCTAACCCCTCAAGACTATCGCCACCAGATGAATTAAATTCATCTGGATTAGTGATGAACGTATCGCCACTTAATCGCCCCTGGGTTGAAATGGCTTCTCTGATTTCCCGACGGACGCCGTCTAGCTGGTCAGGATTGCCAGACGAAGACGTATCTGATAAGTAGTTAAAGCCTTCTGCTAGCCCACTGCTTTGCCAGAACAAGGTTCCGTCAAACTCATAAAGCTCAGTGATCTGATCGCCTTTGATGACGCCAATTTCGTTGGCACGCAGGGCTTGGCTTTCGGTGCCATCACGGTTAATGAGCACCATGGGGCCATTGGGATTATTCGTCAGTGCACCGACAATGGTTGTATCTGTTTCGGGAATGTAGCGAACAAAGAGTGCCGATCCTTGAATACCCGTCGTCGCGTTAGGCGTTTGAATCGTACTGCGCCCTCTACCCGGAGGGATGAGCAGCAAAATTGTGCCGTTACTGAGCTGGAAGTTTCGCGTGTTAGGGGTGAATCGAAAGATAGCTCGCTCGCCGACGCGTGCTAAAGATCCATCATTAAACCTGAGCTCAGCGCGTGAGGCTCTAGCTGTTCTGAGGGAATCACCAACGCTCAAAACGTCAGAGATTCTGGCTCGCCGACCGTTTTGATCACGCGGTACTAGCTGTACTCGATTGCGGATGTAGTCGATGCGCGCCCAAGACAGGGTTTCAGGCTCTGGGGCTTCACCTTCTTGTGCGCTGACCGAATAAGGCAACAAAACAATGCTCGCTAAGCCAACTGCTAGCGATAGTGCCTGCGATAGCTTTTGCAAAGACCGCCGTGATTTGTAAGGATACCCGTTCATAAATTTTGTACGTAAAAAAAGCTAGCCAGAGGGGTCTACTTATCAGTAGGATGACTGTGTGAAAAGAGACGTATTAAAAGAAATGGGTGCAGCCGTTAACAGCGCTGACTTCCTTCCCCCTTTCTCGTCTGTGAGCTGTCTTCTGAGCATTTTTGAACATTTTTTAGTGGCTGGTCGCTTCGTCGGATTGATGTCTTCGTTGTGTAATTGAACTGAATAGAAATAAAATTTGTGAAGAAGGCGTGAAGCCATATAAAGCAATGGTTTCCAAAATTTCCTACCTAATATTTTATCGCTTCAAGGTGTCAATAAATTCACAGCTGACGATTTTTATTAGAAACCCAGCTACATCCTCAGCTCATGTACCTGACTATCCATTTCAACTAGAACATTGCCAGGACAATGACAAAAAGCTGATGAAGATTTGGAACATAACCTGGTAAAAATACATACTTGATGCGGTCAAGTCAGGAAAAAATTGATCACTTATTTTGTCTGTTTCTAGTATTTCTACCTGATTACACTTCACACAACCTGCATATAGACAGCATGAGCTCATGCGATTTTTCATGTCTTTGCCCCCCCCCAACGAAAAAACGCAGCCTACACCCATGCCTGATGCAGCGCGCCCAACTACGGCTGCTTGCCGTCAGGTTCTTAGCCTAAGTCTTGGGTTAGGCGGTACGTTGCAAATGCTGTGTCTGCCTGCGTTAGCGAGCGATCGCACTAGCCCTGTGCAAGAGAGCGCTGCTGAGAGTGAGATGCCCCCGTCTCAGGTGGAGCACAAGGTATATACTGCGACGAACTACCCTTCTGGGAACCGGCCACGCCTTTCGCCGGGGTCACTAGGACAGGGCCCTAAACTATCGAGGCCCTCCAGCAAAGGTGTAAATAAAGCCTTAAGCCAAAAAAGCAGTCCCAAAGTATCTCTGCTGCCAAAAATAACGCCCCAACAAACGGTCGAACAATTGCCTAATAATGGCGCTAGTTCCGTTGAATTTGCGCAATCGCTATCTGTTCTCGACGTTCAGAATCTGGAGTTATCCTGGGGTGATGCACCTGCGACCACACGGATTGGAGGCTGGATGAGTCCTGTGGAGGAGCTTGTAGACAGCCCAACAGCAGAGGGTTTTACCGATACGACACTGCCTGATGTAGAGAATAGTTTCCCGATAGCTAACGTCGGTGAAGCGGCTATAGAAGAAGACGCTACGGAAGATGAGGTTACAGAAGATGAGGTTACAGAAGATAACTTTATAGGAGAGGCTTTAGACCCAAGTGAGGCAGGTGGGGAAGCCCAGGTTGAACCAGAGCTGGAATTATATATCGAACTGTCCCGTCCACAGGCAGAAAGTGTTGTCGAGACGCCTACGGTGTCTTCTGAAGAAGAAGATAACAGCACAAATAGCAGTGCAAACAGCAGTGCAAATAGAAGGCGTCTCGATTTGCTATCTGGGATTTTGGCCGATGAAGGGGTCGTCGCACAGGTATTACCTGTACTAGACGAGGAGCTAGGTACCCTACGGATGGTGCAGTTGCGATCGCGCGAAAATGAAGAACTCGGTATCTTACGGCTGATGCAAACCGCAGAAGCAACCCTGCCCACAGGTAAATTGCCCGCCGCGCCGGTAGCTATTTTGGGCGGAAGACTAGGGTTTGTAAATGTCGAGAACGTTTTTCGCTCAACCGAACGCATTCAAGAGCAGGTATACCAGAGTGGGCTGTCGCTGTATCTATTTCCCAGACTATCGGAAGATACTAGCCTGTATGCGATCGCCGACACCAACGTTGCCAGATACAACACCTTCTCAGATATTAACGATCCAGCCAGCAGAGGTATCCGGCTAGACTACAACGAAATTCAGCTACAGGCTGGTGTGCGGCACCGCCTACTGCCGCGCACCTACGCTCAGCTAGGCTGGCGTAACCAGCGCCTGTACTCCCCTGGCTACCGAGAAAAGCTGTTTGGTGTTAACTATATCGATGCCCTCGTTAGCCACCGCAGCATCGTGAATCCCAAAGTATGGGTCGATAGCTTCTATCAAATGAGACTAGGGTTCGCAGACCCTGAAGATTCTAGTCGATTCAGGCAGACCTTTACCCTTTCTCTGAACTACGGCGTTACCCAAGACCTTCGCGCTAGCCTGCTCTATCAGCTCGACTTTGACGACTACACCCAGATTAATCGGTACGACACTTATCAACAGCTACTAGGCATTGTCAGCTACAACATTACCCCCGAAAGCCGTATTAGCTTCTTCGGCGGCACTCGGTTTGGTAGATCATCTGCGCCCAATATTGACCTAGACGATACCTTTTACGGTGCGGGGTTAAACGTTAGCGTGCCGCTTTTTTAGTTAAGTCTGGTAGTTAAGTTTGGCCGACAACTGTTCTATTAGCATGACTCACCGCCGTAGCCAGCTGATCTAGCATGGCTGCTGTCGTCTCCACATTGACACAGGCGTCGGTAATACTTTGGCCATACGTGAGCTTATCTAGCCCCTTCGCAATTGGCTGATTACCCGCAACCAAGTGACTCTCAATCATCACACCCAGCAAATGCTGTGAGCCAGATTGCACCTGCTCAGCTACGTTCTCTAACACCATCACCTGACGATTGTGGTCCTTATTCGCATTTGCGTGGCTACAGTCCACCATGAGGCGAGGGGTAAGATTTTGCTGTGCTAGTTGCTGAGCAGCAGCCTCTACGTTCTCACGGTCGTAGTTAGGGCCTGCCTTCCCACCACGCAACACCAGATGACCGTCCGCATTACCCGTTGTAGAGACAATGCTGGCATGGCCATCTCCATTTATCCCTAGAAAATGGTGGGGTTGACTAGCCGCTAACATTGCATTAGAAGCAGCTTGAAGACTGCCGTTAGTGTTGTTTTTGAAACCAATTGGCATTGATAGCCCAGAGGCCATCTCTCGGTGAGTTTGGCTTTCGGTTGTACGAGCCCCGATTGCGGTCCAAGTGATGACGTCCGCAATGTACTGAGGCGTAATCGGATCGAGCAGTTCTGTGGCGGCAGGCAAGCCTAGCTCAGCGAGGTCAAGCAGCAGCTTACGAGCCAGCCGCAAACCTTCATTGATATCGTAGCTACCATCTAAGTGAGGGTCGTTAATCAGCCCTTTCCAGCCAATGCTAGTGCGGGGTTTTTCAAAATAGACCCGCATAACGACTTCAAGATGCTTGGCGTACTGCGCCCGAAGCTTGACTAGCTTTTCGGCGTAGTCGTAGGCTGCATCAACATCATGGACCGAACAAGGCCCCACAATCACTAATAGGCGACGGTCTTCGTTGTGCATGATATTGCGAATATGATCGCGTGTTTGCGCTACCAGCGCTGCTGCAGCATCGGTGAGGGGAAGCTGTTGTAGGAGTTGATTAGGCGCAAGCAAAGGACGGTTTTCGACCACGTGGAGGTCTTGAGTCTTGTACATAAGTTGGAGGTCTACCAGAGTCAGTAATGTTTGCGATATCAAAGAAATAAAAGACACCTTCATTGTGACAGGTCCAAAGCGAAATGGGGACCTAGTAGAGCAAGCAGGTGCTGGTACGAGCTAGATTGCTTTATGCAGAGTTTTCTAAGCGGGTTCTATGAATTCAGAGATGAACTGCTCTAAGGAAATGTTTTGCTCTATATACACTGGAGCATCAGGAATATAAGGCCCTTGTAGCCGGTCGATGTGTGAAATAACAGCTGAATTAGAGAGAACAGGAACTTCTGGGTCGAATGCGGTGGGACGCATCAAAGAGCTAGAAAACCCTCTGAAGACGACAATCTGATCGGGTTCACCGGCGATTTGAGCGTGAACGATTAGAACTTCCTGGGGGTGCTTTAGTGTGTAGCTCTCTAACTGTGCGGCTAGGGCAGCATCACTCATATGCTTACTCATTGGCTTACTGGTTGAGCGCAGAACGCCCCTGCCGACCCAGTCGCACAATTAAGAAATAACCTAGATAGGCAGCATAGATGACCAGGCCAACGATTCCCCAAAACCCTAGAAAACCACGGGTAAGTCCCCCGTGAAAAATATCTTTGAAGGCAAGGGAGGGCTCCAACCACGCCTGGCAAACGCCGCCTGCAAGTAAGGTCCCTGAAAACGCGCAGCGGATAAAGAATAGCTGCAACAGGCCAGCAATTGCGCAGTAAACGGTGATGGCCCAGCGCCAGACATTGAAGCCAAGGTTGAGCGATCGCTTCGGCTGCTCACGAATCTCTTCGTTAAGATCTGCCCAAAACCAAAGACTGATGGGAATCAGAATCTTGGCTAACAGCGCGGTAATAAAACCGATTGACAGTCCGCCAATCATTAAATAGACCGTAATGGCCAGCAAGCTAGCAACGCGCCAATAAATAGTCAACAGTGCGCTGAGCGCCTCAGACTTTTTCGCCCAAGACCAGACCAGCAGCGTAAGCGGAATGAAAACAGCAATTAGCAACGCTAGCCGATAGTCTGTCCACACAATAGGACGCACTGATTCAGGAGTTGTTAGCACGTAACAGCGAGGGGTAAATGAGCATTAATCAATGTATCACCTACTGGGCAATGTGCAGCCATTTTGTCAAGCTACTTTAGCGTACAATTTACGTCATTACTACAGGTTACTGCTCTATATGCTTTGTAGAGCCTATATATAAAGAGCCTATATAAAGAAAAGGAAGCGCCCAACAAGTGTAAGCAGCTTCCTTTTCCTCAAAGTGAATCTTTAATTGAGCCTGACACCTTAACTCAAAGGCGTTTCCTTAGCGTTTCGAGACTAGTTGTCGTAGACACGGCACTCGTCTGCTTCAGGATTATCATCACAGTACTTATCGAAAGGAGACTTCTCAGCTTCCTTGGCACGCTGGTGAGATGCTTCAGCCTGAAGCTCTTCAACCGCATCCCAGGCCGATGCACAGCTTTCAGGGTCATCAGTGGAGCAAGCTTCGCGAGCCGCTTCGATTTCAGTCTTAATTTTTTCTTGGATATCGCTCATGGCAAACCGTATTTAGTAAAGTTTTAACGACGTATGGTTCAGGCTATATTTTAACTCTGACGGAAGCAAAATTGCCGTATCACATATAGCAATTTCATATAGCAATGATGCCTCTCGTAAAAAAGGGATGGAATAACCCCCTAATATAAGAAAGGACCATGCTATAGAAAACCTATGGTCGTGGGGTAGCGTCGACTCTACATAGTATGTAGCAGACTTTATTCAGAATGCTCTATCCGTAGAATTATTTAAGGAATCTCCAACATATGAAATGGGCCAGCGCAATTTCGACCAGCGCCTCCTTAGAAACTGCGGTAGAAGAGGTGGCAGAGCAGGTTATGCAGCAGCTTGCCGATGCACCAGATTTAGTGCTGGTGTTTGTATCAGTTGCTTTTGCGAGTGAATATGCTCGACTGATGCCATTAATTGAGGCACAGCTACCCGCCGCACACATCATTGGCTGTAGTGGTAGCGGCGTTATCGGTATGGATGATGAGTTTCCCTCTGAAATTGAAGAAGGCCCAGCGCTTAGCATCACCGCCGCAAGCTTGCCAAATGTAGATATTAAAAGCTTTCATCTGACAGCAAAAGACCTGCCTGATTTGGACAGTCCACCCCAGGCCTGGGTCGACCTGATTGGTGTTTCTCCAATCGACCAACCTGGCTTTGTGATGATGGCGGATCCGTTCTCGTCGGGAACTAGCGAGCTGTTGCAGGGTATGGACTATGCCTACCCAGCAGCCACTAAGGTAGGCGGGCTGGCGGGCATCGAAAGCTTTAGCCGCAATAGTGGCCTGTTTTGTAATGGAAAATTGCACCGAGAGGGCATTGTGGGGGTGGCACTTTCGGGAGAGATTGTGCTGGAGGCGATTGTGGCCCAGGGCTGTCGCCCAATTGGTGATCTGTACCGGGTGAGTGAGGGCGATCGCAACATTATGCTCAAGCTAGAGCTCGATGGTGCTAAAGATGATACGTCGGCTGAAACGCCTTTGGAAATTCTGCAAAATATTTTCCAGGATATGGATGAAGAAGAGCGTGAGCTGGCTCAGAATGCACTATTTATTGGCGTTGCCCAAAGTGGATTCAAGCCAAGCTTGACCCGGCGAGATTTTTTGATTCGTAACCTGGTGGGGGTTGACCCGCGAAATGGGGCGATCGCTGTCGCAGATAAAATCCGCCCTGGCATGCGCGTACAGTTTCACATGCGCGATGCCCAAACCTCTGAAGAGGACCTGGAAAATTTACTACGCCGCTACCGAGTAGAACGGTTAGAGGCTGGACTGGGCGTAGATAAGCCCAAAGCTTCTCCAGTAGGTGCACTGTTGTTTGCCTGCACCGGGAGAGGAGAGGGGCTGTACGACGAACCCAATTTTGATTCGGACTTGCTCGAAAAGTATTTAGGTCCGCTGCCGGTGGGCGGTTTCTTCTGCAACGGCGAAATTGGGCCTGTGGGTGCCACTACCTTTTTACATGGATTCACATCAGTGTTTGGCATATGTTGCCGACCTGATTGAGGGCTCCTTCAATTTCTCCCAGCCCGGACCGACAGGAATAATTCCGCCTGGATTGAGGGGAAACAGATTGCCGAAATAGTCGCGTTTGACTGCATCGATGTCGCAGGTGTCGGCGATGCCTGGCAGCTGATATATATCGGCTAGGTAGTCACCGAGGTGCCTGTAGTCAACAATGCGGCGGCGGTTGCACTTGAAAATGCCGTGATAGGCGACGTCGAAGCGAATCAGGGTTGTGAAGAGGCGTACGTCGGCTAGCGTAAGCTGCTCGCCGCAGAGGTAGCGCTGATTTTCTAGTATTGTGTCTAGCGCGTCGAGGGTAGAAAATAGTTCGCCGACGGCTTGGTTGTAAGCGGCCTGGGTCTGGGCAAAGCCACAGCGGTAGACGCCGTTGTTGACGGTGGTGTAGATTCTTTGGTTGAGTTCGTCGATGCGATCGCGCAGCGATTCTGGATACAAGTCCAGTCTCTGGTCTAACCCCTGAGCAAGCTCACCAAACTCACTGTTTAGTAGCTCAATAATCTCGGCACTTTCATTGTTAACGATGGTGTTAGTTTTGCTATCCCACAGTACAGGTACCGTTGCCCGATCTGAGTACCCTGTGTGGCAGTGGCGATAAAACTCGGGCAGGGTTCGGCATCCTTGAAAAGGCTCGTCGAATAGCCACATGCCTTCGTCAGTAGAGGGGTATACGGTTTGCAGCGCGATCGCATTCTCCAATCCTTTCAACACCCGAGTTACCAGCGTCCGATGCGCCCACGGGCAGCTCATGCCTACAATCAGCCAGTAACGCCCCGCTTCTGGAGAGATATCGCGCCCCCGAAACGCACTTTCGGGCCGCACATAGTCACCAGAGGTGTTCCGAGGGGCCATTTGCGACATCATCGTATGCCACAGCGTATTCCAAACGAACTTTCCGGTTCGGACAATCAACCCTGGTGGTAGCGCAGCACGTTTAGGCATTAGGTGTGTTGTGTGAGTCTGTGTTCCTAATAATAAAAGCCCCGTGTCTGATAGCAATCAAACACGGGGCTAAAACGTATGTAACAAGAAAGAAAATTGAGAAATCTTAAGCTCAGGCGGCTCTGCCAGAAAGCAGCTCTTTGACGGTACCCAGTAGCTCACCTGGCCTGAAGGGCTTAATTACATAGGCATCTGCGCCTTGCTTAATACCCCAGTAGCGGTCAAATTCTTCACTTTTGGACGAGCACAAAATAACCAGCACATTTTTGGTAGCTTCGTTACTTTTGACCCAGCGGCACAGCTCGTAGCCATTCATATTAGGCATTACCACATCTAGCACGACTAGATCTGGCGGGTTGGCGGAAATTTTTTCTTTGGCTTCGTGGCCATCTTTTGCCACTGAGATCTTTAAACCTTGCTTATTTAGCAAGCCAGAGATCATTTCTCGAAGCATCGGACTATCATCTACGACAAGTATTGTGCTCATAGCTTTAGTAGATTCAACAGCTGCGTTCATATGGAGGGCCTTTGCGATCGCCTCGGGAATCTAAAACAAGAATCCAAATCGAAACAGGAATATCGTCATCGGTGGCAAAAAGCCAACGAAGAGTGCATCAAATTTGATATTTTCAGTATTCCCGTCTAAGTAGCCTCAAGCGCTTCTAAAACTGCTTTTGGCTGCAACTTATCTTTGAACCAAACAACTTTAGTCGGTGTAGCAGTGATGTCAACGCCTGCCTTCTCTAGGTTTAGCCGTTGCGACACGGCCAAAATTAAAGTTTTACACTCGGCCTGTCGCACCTGGTAAAACTTTTTACGCAGGTATTCTGGTCGCCAATAGCCCACGATTTCGAGCAAGAAAACTCGACCGTCCGGATGCACCAGCCGAAAATCTGGAATCATTACGCTGCCTGGAATCGGAATAAGATCAACTTCGCGCTCTAGTCGCCACTGGGTCTTCGTTTTGGACCACTTTTCGGCAAAGGCCTGCTCTAGCATGCTGTCGTAGGGCTTTCCGGGTGGGTAGTGGCTGACCAGGCCGCAGTCGGCAGCCAAGCTAAAAGTTTTGTCCTGAGCGACTTTGGTGTAAGGATTTTTCCACTGAAGGGTGGCACTCAGCTGCCAGCGGGTGACATGTAGGATGGCTGGAATGAGCTTGGCAATATCCACGCCGTAGCGCGTGCTGGGCTTGAACAAACTGGCCGGACCGTCGATGGTGATGGTAAATCCCTGGTCGGCTTCGCCTTCGACGTAGGTCATCAGTCGAAAGAGCTTGAGGTATTTGAACATGAGCTTGTACTCGCCCGGGTCGTTGCGGTACAGGTTGATGGTCATGTGGCTAGCTTTGTAAAAAATGCCCTGCACCTGGGAGAGATTGTAGCGATGGATCAGCGCTTCTGGGCTGGGTGCGTCGAAGTTGATAAAGATACGGTTCTCTTTAAGATCTGCGTATAGGCCTTGGCGAATGTGAATTGGTTCAACGGGTTCGTTTTTCTCCTGGGTGAGCTGGGCGGCGAGGGTGACAAGGTGCTGTTCGGTGGCGCTAGGGGAACCGGCGGTGGTGGCGGCGAGGGTGAAAACGCGATCGCGCAATTCAACCGGCTCTAGTGGACTCACAATTTCAAAGGTGCTAAAGCTGTTGCGCAAAATATGGGCCAGCCCTCGCTTTACCCGGTAGTCGGTATCTTCTCCTTCAGCGATTTGTAGCTGATGATCTAGCTCGCCTTGCCGTTTGCCTAGCGCGTTTTGGAACAGATCGATGAGCTGTTGCGCTGTCTTCAAATTGACGGGCTTTAGCGCTAGCCGTTTAGGGACCAGGGAATCGCCGCTGTATCTTTGAATCAGAAGAGGTGAGGGTAGCGTAGCGGTATCCTCCGAGATGAAACGCCTGGCGTAATATGCCTGAACAGATACGTCCGCATAACGAGTGGTGTTAGCAAGAATATCTTCCTTATAATAAAGAGGAAAGCCATTCTCTGGCTGCCCTTTTCCCGGTTTGTGATTCCGGTTTGTGATTCCCTTGATTCAATCTGAAACGCTTAATCTGCTCGAGTGGCCCAGGCTGTGTCGTCATTTAGCAACCTTTACGGCTACAAATATTGGTAATATCGCGGCCCAGCGCTTACCAATTCCTAAGCGTCAGGAAGAGAGTGAGGCACTGCTAGCCCAGACGGTAGAGACTACGCAGCTAGAATCGACGGTGGGTGGGCTTCAATTTGGTGGGATTCGAGATATTGGAGAATCACTGGAGCGAGCGCAGTTACAAGGAATTTTATCGGGCGATGAACTGCTGGACATTGCCACGACGCTCTCGGGTGCCAGGAGAGTGCGACGACAAATAGACGCACAAGAAGAGTTGCCCGTACTACAGGCGTTGGTTTCAGACCTGCGAACCTTTCCAGAGTTAGAGCAGGAGATTCACCGGTGTATAGATGACCGGGGAACTGTGGCAGACCGGGCCAGTGATAAGTTGGGGAACATTCGTCAGCAGTTGAAGGTTGTGCGCGATCGCATCTACAGAAAACTTCAGCGAATCGTACAAAGGCAGGGCGGTGCTCTTCAGGAAACGTTGATTACCCAACGTAATGACCGATTCGTTCTACCGGTGAAAGCGCCGCAAAAAGACGCCGTGCCCGGCATCGTTCATGACACATCCACCAGTGGAGCAACACTGTATGTAGAGCCGCATAGCATTGTTGAAAACGGTAACAAACGCCGCGCCCTGCGGAAAGAAGAAGAGGTAGAAGCTGAAGCAATTCGCCAAATGCTGACCTATCAGGTGGCGGAGGTATTGCCCGAGCTAGAGCATTTGATGCTAGTGATGGTGAAGCTGGATTTGGCAACGGCTCGTGCTCGCTATGGCCTGTGGATGGAGGGAAATGCCCCTCGGTTTGTAGAGAATGAACAGATTACGCTGCGCGAGTTGAAGCATCCGCTGCTGCTGTGGCAACAGAAAAAGGAACAAAGTGCGGCGGTGGTTCCCACAGACCTGGTAATGCGCCCTGATCTGCGAGTGGTGGCCATTACTGGCCCTAACACTGGCGGAAAAACAGTCACGCTAAAAACATTGGGGCTGACTGCCCTGATGGCGAAGGTGGGTATGTATATTCCGGCAAAAGAGCCTGTGGAGCTGCCCTGGTTTGAGTCGGTGCTGGCTGATATTGGTGATGAGCAGTCTATTGAACAAAGTCTGTCGACCTTTTCAGGGCATGTGAAACGGATTGGGCGTATTTTGGATGAGGTGGATGAACAGAAAAAAGATAAAGAGTTCTCAAATTCATTGGTGCTGCTAGATGAGGTGGGGGCCGGTACGGATCCTTCTGAGGGGAGTGCGCTGGCGATCGCTCTGCTAAAACACTTGGCCGATAACACCCGGTTGACCGTAGCGACCACCCACTATGGCGAATTGAAGTCGCTCAAATACGAAGATGATCGCTTTGAAAACGCCTCGGTAGAATTTGACGATGTGAAGCTTGCACCAACTTACCGCCTGCTGTGGGGTATTCCGGGCCGATCAAATGCGCTTTCTATTGCTAAAAGACTAGGGATGAAAGAGAGTGTGCTGGAGAGTGCCAAAGGCCGGATGGGCGGTGCTACTGAAGATGTGAATCAGGTGATTGAGGGGCTAGAGGCACAGCGGCAGCGGCAGGAGAGACGGGCTGAAGAGGCTGAGAAGCTGGTGGCGAAGGCGGAGAAGTTTTACAAGGAAGTGGAGGTGCGGGCGCAGAGTTTGCGTGATCGCGAGCAAAAGATAAAGCGTCAGCAGGAGAAAGATGTAGAAACTGCGCTGCTTCACGCACGTGCTGAAGTTGCCAAGGTGATTCGCGACTTGCAAAAGGGCGGAACCACTGGACAAGATGCACAAAAAGCGACCGAAGAATTAGACCGAATTGAAGCCAAAAGACTGCCGACAGGCAATCATCCTGCAAAGGTGAAATCGACAGGGACTGGCTACCGCCCCAAAGAGGGTGAACGCGTAAAGCTTGCTAGCCTGGGTGGTCAAGTAGCAGAAGTAATGGAAGAAGCGGACGAAGACGGCAAGGTTGCCGTGCGCTTTGGCATTATGAAGATGACGGTGGATCTCTCTGATATTGAGTCGTTAAAAGGAGAGAAGGCGGAACCCGTTGAGAAAAAAGCCCAAAAGACTAAGGGAGCTCAGCCGTATGCGAAGCCTGTTCCTGAAGCGCCAATGGTGAAGACGGAGAGTAACACGGTGGATTTGCGCGGGATGCGGGTGAGTGAGGCAGAGAGTGTGATTGAAGAAGCGATCGCCCATGCTAAGGGTCTGCTATGGCTGATTCATGGACATGGCACAGGCAAACTACGGCGCGGCGTGCAGGAGTATTTGAAAACGCATCCGCAGGTGAAAAGCTTTGAGGCGGCAGAGCAAGTAGATGGAGGGAAAGGCGTTACAGTCGCCAAAATCTAAGGACACTACAGTTTTCATGCCTCTTTCATGCCTCAATCAACAAAGGCTCAAACTCTACCCAGCTGGAACTGCTGATGAAGCATGCCTGGCCAGTTTGGCAGGTCGCTGAGGCCGATAAATTAAGGCATACATGGCGGGTACTAAGTAGAGTGCGAGGAGAGAGGCTCCGCTGATGCCGCCTGCGATCGCGATCGCCAAGGGCCGCCAAAAGGGTCCTCCACTTAGCAGCAGCGGCACAAACCCGGCGATCGTCGTAATTGTGGTGGTGACGACATGGCGAGTAGATTTGTTGACAACGTAGGCGATCGCCTTTCGATCCCCTTTCTTGGCATCCTCGTTCTCATTTAGTCCCGACAGCACCATCACTGTGTCGTTAATGGCAATTCCCACCAAGCCCAAAGAGCCAATAATTGCCATAAAGCCGAAGATCGCGCCGAAGACTCTGAGCGAGAACAGGGCCATACCCACTGAGCAGATACCGACAACTGCAACAACCAGCGCCTGCCGGAAAGACCCTAAAGACAGCACTAGCGCTGCTACCATGACAATCCCCAGTAGCGGCACATAAATCAGCAGATTGCCCACGGCCTGATCCTGCTCTGCTGATTCACCACCAAACTCGGTGCGATAGCCAGGGGGCAATACAAAGTTCCCGGCTTCTAGCTTCTCTTCAAAGGCGGCTTGAACCACTGAGGGCAGGGTGCCTGCGGTGATGTAGCCCTGCACAATATTTACCCGCTGTTCGTTGCGGCGGGCGATTTTGGAGAGCTCTGGCAGCAGGCTAAATTCTCCTAATGCGCTGGTAGATCGGGCGCTGCCATTTTGAGCCTGTAGGTCTAGCGAAGCGATTTGGCTGAGGTCGGCACGTTCGGCGTTGGCGATGCGGACACGGACAGGCAAGTTCTCGGTGTCTTCGAGAATAGAACCGCCGACGCTGCCTTCCAGGTAGGCTTCTAGCTGCTGGGCGATCGCCTGATTCGTTAATCCACTTTGTCGGGCCTGTTCTTCATCTATGTTCAGGCCCAGCTTGGCAGAAGATTCAGCCAGGTCGTCGCGGGTGACGGTGACGTTGGGGATGGTGGTGAGGATGCGCTGGGCTTCTAGGCCTAGGCGCCTGAGTTCGGTGAGGTTGGGGCCGTAGATGCGAAGCTCGATAGGGGCGTCGAAGGGGGGACCTTGTTCTAGCTGGCGGGCGAGAATGCGGGCGGAGGGAAAGGCCTGGGTGAGGTCTGTTTGAATCTCTCGGACGATGTCGGCAGCATTGCGGTCGGTGGTGAGCTGTACAAGGGCCTGGGCGTATTGAGACTGGTTGCGGCGCTCAGCTTTGATGTTGTAGTAAAACTTGGGAGCGCTTTCGCCGATAAACCAGTGGACGTCTTGTACTTTTGGATTGCTGAGGATGAGGTCGCGGGCCTGGGCGATTTGTTGTTGGGTGCTGGCGATCGCGCTTTGAGGGGCAAATTCTATTTCTAGCTGAACCTGGTCGCGGGAGACAGCGGGGAAGAATTGCTGATCGAGGGTGCCTGCGGTGATGAAGCCGATCAGGGGGAGGACCAGGCAAAGGGCGATCGCGAGCAAAGGCCTAGCCATGGTGCGTTTTAGGCTCCATTGATAAGTGGGCGCAATCTGCGGCAAAGAGATACCGTCTGCCCACCAGCTGCCGGGCCGCAGTAAAAATCGTTGAAACGCGGCTACAGAACCCGGCTTGTTTGCCAGGGCCTGTGCTTTCTCTTTGCTTTTACCTAGCAGTCGACCGGCAAGCGCTGCAATGATAGTGAGTGACAGGGCCAATGAAGAGATCAGCGACATAATCACGTTGAGTGCAATGGAGCCTACAAATTCACCCGCTGCCCCTGGAAGAAGATAAATTGGTGCGAACGCCATGATGGTGGTAATGGTAGAAGCCAGCAGCGGCACTTTGATGTAGTTCACCGTTTTAACAACAGCTTTTAGTGGGGTATCGCCGTGCTCCATTTCTAGCTGAATCTCATCGACCGCGATAATAGCGTTGTCGATCAGTAATCCCAGGGCGATGATCAGGCCGGTGACAGACATTTGGTGAATGGGTACGCCCAGTACGCTCATCCAGCCGAAGACAGCCAGGGCGGTAATTGGCAGGGCTGCGCCAACCACCAGGGCTGCTCGCCAGCCCATGGTTACCATCGTGACGGCCATTACCAGCAGTGCGCCCACCACCAGGTTGCCAATCAGCGTACTCATTCGAGTTTCTACATAGTTGCTTTGGTCGAACAATAGCTCCAGGCGAATGCCCTGGGGCAGCTGCGTTTCAAACTCAGCAAGGAGTGCGCGCACCTCTGCTGCCCACTGGTCGATTCTTCTATCTGGTTCCATCAGGATGCCGGTGACAATGGCGGGTTTGCCACTGACGATGGCCATGTCTTCCATTGGCTGCTGCAGGCCTCGGCTGACCCGGGCGATGTCGCTGAGCCTGGCAAACTGGCCGCTAGCTGATTGAATGGGAATCTGGCGGATTTGTTCTACGGTTTCTAGTTCGCTTTGGACCTCAATGCTTAAATCCTGCTGGGCTCCTCGTAGCTGGCCAGCGGTGACTTTGGCATCGCTGCTGCTGATACTCTCGGCCAGGGACTGGGCGGAGAGTCCTAGTGAGGCTAAGTTTGGCGCATCGACTTCTACAACAATTTCTTCGGTGGGATTGCCAAACAAGGTGACTTCTTTGGTACCGCTAAGGCCGCGCATTTGGAGGGCGAGTTCTTCGGCGAAGCGACCCAGTATGGCGTAGTTGGGTTCGCTGGGCAGGTCCCAGGTGAGGGAGGTGATAATGCTGTAGGCGGCGATTTCTGCTTCGTCTAGCTCGGGTTCGCTGGTGCCGGTGGGGAGTTTGGCGGCGGCGGCATCTAGCTCGTTGCGTACTTTGGCCCACACGGGGTCGGCATTATCAATAGATTCGGAGAGTTCGACGGTGACAGAAGAGAAGCCGACTCTGGAGACAGAATCGAGTAGGGCAATTTCTTCGAGTTCGGTGAGTTCGGCTTCAATGACTTCGGTGACGAGTGATTCTACGCGCTGGGCGTCGGCACCGGGGTAGGCGGTTTGGATGGTGGCGACGCGGCCCACTAGCTCGGGGTCTTCCTGGCGAGGGAGGGCCTGGAAGGAGAGAAAGCCCCAGGCCACAACCAGGATAATGGTGAGGATGAGGAGGCGGGTGTTGGTGTAGAAGTATTTGACCATGGTGGAGTGGGGCTACTCTGCGAGAAGGCTAAGGGCCTACGGCTCCGCTCAGCCACCCGGGGGGAACCCGAAGGCTGAGCGGAGTCGAAGCCTGGCTGGGTAGGGAACTATTCTGGCTGGGGGATGACCTGCTGGCCGGGGACTAGGCGGTGGGAGCCGCTGGCGACGATGCGATCGCCTGGCTGGAGGGTGCCGGTGACGAGGACGCGATCGCCTGTTTGGTGGACAATTTCGACGGTTTGGGGCTGTACAACGTAGGTTGTTGTTTCATCATCTTCGGTTGTCTCTTGAGGGACGACGACATAGCAGGTCCAGAGGCCGCGAATGCCCTGGGTGATGGCTTCGGCGGGGAGCCAAATGCCGGTGGTGTCGATGCGATCGCTCAAGTTTAGCCTCACAGTTTGGCCAGGGCTAACCTGGCGAGCAGCTCTGGGCTCCAGCGCAAAAATGGCAGTTTGGGTGCGGGTTTGGGCATCTACTTCCGGCAGGATGGCGGTGAGGGTACCGGTGTATTGTTCTGCGTTGACAGTGACGGTTCTATCGGTACCGATGTTGAGCTGGGAGGTAGTATCGGCAGGGAGGCCGATTCGCGCTTCTGGAATGTCGTTTTCTACCAGGCGAATGACGGACTGGCCGGGGCTGACGACGGTGCCGGGGTCCACTTGGTGTGCTGCGACTGTACCGGTAAAGGGGGCGGTGAGCGTGCTTTTCGCAATGTTAACGTCTACATCTGCCAGGCGGGCATCCAGGCGTTGAATGACCGCATTTTGCGCGCTGAGCTGTTCGGGGCGGGTGCCGTTCTGCAATTCCTCTAGTTGGCTGCGAGCCTGGTCTAGCCGGGCCTGTAGGGCGCCTTCGCCAAAGCTCACTTCATCCAGAGCTTCTTGAGAAATGGCGCCCTTTTCGTATAGAACTTCTCGCCGGGTGAGGCGGACTTCTTCTAGGGCGACCTGCTGTTCCAGGTCTTGAACAGCGGCACTGGCTGCTGCGATATCTTCGGCCCGCGCACCGGTTTCTAGTTCTGTGAACTGCGCGATCGCCTGGGCTCTTTCCGCTTCTATTTGCAGCCTTTGAGTTTGCAGATTTTGAATATCTAGCTGAGCTAGAGCCTGACCTGCATTTACCTGTGTGCCTTCTGGCACCAGTAGCGCTGTTAGCTGTCCGCTGCGCTCGAACCCTAACTCGCTGGCCTGAAGCGCGGCAATTTCACCGGTGTAAGCTCTGGAAACTTCGTAGCTAGAGACCTCGCTGGCGGTAATGGTTTCTACGGGCAGGTTGTTTTCTGCATTGGCTTCTGCGGTGGTTTCTGCGGTTTGCGCGGAGGATCTGGCTTTGAGAATGGGCAGTCCGACCAGCAACAAGCCCAGCAGGCTCAGCCCAATGACCCACTTTGGTGAAAGCTGACGAAGGCGTGTTCTAAGGGCAGTTGAAAGGTTTGTAGTAACAGAAGAAGAACTCATAGGCTGTTGAGCTACGGATTTGATAGAGAAGGCAGTTATAAAGAAAGCTAGTCACAAAAAATAAATCGGACGTACGTCTAAATAAGAGTCTGATACGGGCCCGCCAAAAAAATATTATCGCACAATGTGTACGGCGTAAACATATTTGGTTTCCCTTTTGTGTAACAAGCGTTTGGTAGACTGGTTGGCAGACTGATACGTGCTTTTGTATTGATAGAGGTTTGCGATAAATTCAAACGCTCGTTTGATTGATATTAAAACGCACGTATTAAAAAAGATCAATGCCGTTGAGGTTATGGTTCGAAATTCTACTTTGGAAACGAAGGAGCAGATATTGGAGGTGGCTGAGTGTGCGATCGCTCAAAATGGCTATGCGGGCACGACGTTACGCAATATTGTCGGTCAGGCAAACGTGAATCTGGCTGCTGTGCACTATCACTTTGGTTCTAAAGAAGAGCTGCTGACGGCTGTGCTGGCAAGAATTTCTGAGCAAATAGTCGCTGGGCAGCTAGCAGCACTAGACGAGTTGCTTACCGATAGCGATGACGCGCCGAGCATAGAAGCGATACTGCGAGCTTATTTGGGTCCGCCGTTTACCTGTGCGATGAAGAATTGTCAGGCGCACCCGATGCGAGCACAGTTTATCGGCCGCTGTAGAACGGAGCCGGACCCGGTGAGAAGTATTGCTGATAGACAGTTTCGACCCAGTACACAGAGGTTTTTGGATGTGTTGCAAAGGGCGCTGCCACAGCAGACGCGATCGCAGCTCACCTGGAAGTTAGATTTGGTCGTCTCTAGCCTGGTCCGCGTGTTGGGTGAAGCCGGTAAGCCTGGTGCGTTACTGACAGCCTATTCGTCTGAGAGTGTGGATTTGGCCCTGATGAAGCTCGTTGGCTTCCTGAAGGTGGGGCTAGAAAGTAATTAGCTAGCGTTTTGGATAAATCAGACACAGCTTCAAACTTTACAAATGGATAGTCTGTTTTGTTTTGTATGAACATTTTAAGGGGTGTCGATTTTTCCATAATAATAGGACGAAGTCTCGGCGCTCACGTGCGTCAAGTCATTGAAACTACAAGAAAAATTACCCTATGGCTACAGCAACTTTGCCAACAACGGTCCCTGTCACCGTTCTGACCGGATATTTGGGGGCGGGAAAGACGACACTGCTCAACAACATTCTGACCCATGAGCATGGCAAAAAAGTTGCTGTTATTGTGAACGAATTCGGAGAAGTTGGCATCGACAATCAGCTGGTAATTGACGCTGATGAAGAAATTTTTGAGATGAACAACGGGTGCATCTGTTGCACGGTAAGAGGAGACCTTATCCGCATTATCGGTAATCTGATGCGGCGGCGCGACAAGTTTGATCATTTGGTGATTGAAACAACGGGGCTGGCCGATCCGGCGCCGGTGATTCAGACCTTTTTTGTCGATGAGGATATGCAGTCTCAGCTATTGCTGGATGCGGTGGTTACGGTTGTAGATGCTAAGCACATCCATCAGCACTGGGATAGCGATGAGGCCCAAGAGCAGATCGCCTTTGCCGATGTTATTCTGCTGAATAAGGTGGATCTGGTGACTCCGGAGGAATTAGATACGCTAGAGGCCAAAATCAAAGAGATGAATGCCCTGGTCAAGATTTATCGAACTCAAAATTCTGAGCTGTCGATGGATGCTGTTTTGGGTGTGCGGGCGTTTGATTTGGATAAGGCGCTGGCGGTGGACCCGGACATTTTGAATGAGGATGCTCACGAGCACGACGAATCGGTGTATTCTCTGGCGTTTGTGGAGCGTGGTTCAATCGATAAAGACAAGCTGAATGCCTGGATGTCTAATCTGTTGCAAACTAAGGGAACGGACATTTTTCGGATGAAGGGAATTTTGAATGTTGAAGGATTAGCTGAGCGCTATGTTTTTCAGGGCGTGCATATGATTTTTGATGGCAAAGCTGATCGGCCCTGGAAGACAGAAGAAGAGAGAAAAAATGAGCTGGTGTTTATTGGCCGAAACCTGGACGAAGCTGAGCTGAAAGCAGGTTTTAAGGCTTGTCTGGTATGACGACAAAAACGCAAGTGGAGAAGTCGGGTCGGCAAAAGGAAAAGAATAGCCCCAAACAGCGGAATTTTTCAGGCTTTGATACTCACTGGAAGGCTTCTCTTGAAGACTACGTAACAGCTTTAGCCTGGTCTGTAGATGATAGCTATCTGGCAGCGGGTAGCGCCAGCGGCGAGGTGTTGCTGTGGACTGGAGCGGTCTCTGTTCCTTTGCGGGCAGCGGTTAGTGAGCAGGCTATCGGTACGCTGGGGTTCTCGGCAACTGGGCGGTATTTGGCAGCGGCAGGGCAACAGGGCTCAGTTCTTGTTTGGGATTTGGCTTTGTTAGATTTGGCTGCGTTAGATCGGTCTACACCGCCTCAGCCTGCTCTAATTCTGGAGAATCCGCATTGTTGGATTGATCGGTTGGCCTGGCACCCAACTCAGCCCTGGCTAGCCTTTGGCGCGGGGGCAAAGCTCAACGTGTGGGATATTTCGCAGGCCAAGCTGCTGAGCGAGCAAAGCTTTGTGGCTTCTTCGGTGCTGGGTTTGGCCTGGCATCCGGACGGTCAGTTGCTGGCGGCGAGCGGCCATACGGGTGTTAAGGTGTGGTCGGTGGATGACTGGAGCGCGCCGCCAGAGTTAATTGAGGTGCCAGGGGCGAGCTTGAGTGTGGCATGGTCGGCGGATGGTCAGTATCTGGCGTCGGGCAATTTGGATAAAACACTGACGGTTGTGAGCTGGGGTAACCCGCCGCCATGGCTGATGCAGGGGTTTCCGGGCAAGGTGCGTCAGGTGGATTGGGCACCGACTGCGGGCGACGAGATTCCAGTGATTGCGGCAGCCTGTCTGGAGGGGGTAACGGTTTGGCGGCGGCAGGGGAAGAGCTGGCAGAGTAAGGTGCTACAGAAGCACCAGGGAACGGTGGAGGCGATCGCATTCCATCCTACTCAGCCACTACTAGCCTCAGCCGGACAAGATGGGCGACTATGCCTGTGGAAAAAGGCTGCGTCTTTGCAGCAGACGCTGAAGGGTGTGAAGGGAGGGTTTGGCGCGATCGCCTGGGATTCACAGGGTCGTTACTTAGCTGCTGGTGGCAGTCACGGTGAACTGATCGTGTGGACACCCTCGAACCGAGGAACAGGCTTTCAGAAGCGCTAGAAACACAGACAGAGAAAGCTATGATGGTCTACGGAAGAATTGTGACTGCGTCAGCTATTCACTATGGTCAACCTCAAACGAACCCGTGAGGACATTTTAGACTCTGTTATTGGCACAGTGCATCGGCAGGGATTAACTGCAACAGGGCTAAGTGAGCTGTTTAAGGTCAGCGGTGCGTCTTCGGGGAGCTTTTACAACTATTTTCGCTCTAAGCATGAGCTGGGTCATGCGTTGATTGACTATGAGTGGACGCTCCTGAAGCAAACGGTTCTAGACCCGGCTGTTCAGCAGGTAGAAGATCCGGTTGAACAGATCTTTTGGATCATAGACAAATTAGAGGCAAAACAGCTGAAAGATCCAAAATGTGGCGGGTGTTTGTTGGGGAATTTGGTGGTGGATTTGGTGGAGCAAGATCCGTCTTTCCGGGAGCATTTGGTGCGGGTGTTTGGGGAGTGGGAAGGTGCGATCGCTCTTATCTTGCACCAAGCTAAACCACAGCTACAGCCACACGTCGAACCACAGACTTTAGCAGCGCAGCTGATCGCAACTATTGAAGGGGCCATGCTGATGGGTAAGTTGCACCAGAACCAAGCCAAACTACGAACAGGATTCGACAGCGCTCGTCAGCTGTTGACCTGTGCCCTGCGTAGCAATGCATCAGTACGCTTGCCACGAGCTATGGAATAAAGACGCGCCTTGTTCCTTTGTAGATATCGATAGAGAGAACGATGTCTACTAAACTTTCAACACAGCGGTCCCGGTACTTAGCGTCATTGAATAAACGATCAGCATTGCCGATAGTCACTACAGGTAGAGAGGTTGGTGTGCTCTCTTCTCTGATAACTTGCTCAAGGGAATCCTTGCCTTTCATGCTACGGTTTGCGGTTACAAAACCATTTGCCTTTCTTGTGCAAGTCGCCATACGACGCGATCACTGCTGTCAACTGGTAGCAGTATTTGTGTAAAGGTAACAAACTCTATGGGTAAACTTTCCAACCATCCCTGACTGGCGATCGCGCCTAGAAGAAGAATGGCATGACCCTCAAGGTTGTGATCTATGAGAAAAATTATGCTGACAGCTGACGCCGTGCTCGCTGTACTCGCAACTTTTCCCAGGCTGCTTCCATGCCAGGTTTGGGCGGTGATTGCTGACTCCGGAGGCGACGCTCGTGGTTTTGCTGCTTGTAATGCTGTTGCAGCTCTTCGCTTTCCTGTAATACCTGTTGATACTCGGCTTCTACCAAAGAACGATTGTTCTGAATGTATTGAAGAGCCGTCTCAATCTGCGCTTCCGAAAGATTGAATAGGCCCTGGATGAAGTGTGTAGGATAGTCGGCAGTTACATAGTCCATCACATCGTAGATTGTGATGCGTGTCCCTGAGATGGATAGACCACGCTCTGTACGTACGATTTTGGGTTGGTCATTTATGGCCTCTGACATTTAGCATCTCCTTTTGACCTCAGTCTCCATTTTAGATGTTCTACGGCCTTTAGAAGTACTGGTGTGATCGTAAAAGTGACGGTAATAGGGACAGTAGCGCCAAAAGCCCTTAAACAGGTGAGTTAATTAATCCTGGATGGTCGTCTGGGCGAGGGCCTGGTGCGGGCCAGTGAAACCGCCGATCTTCTTCTTTTATCGGCATGTCATTAATGCTGGCTTCTCGCCGTCGCATCAGTCCTTCTTCATCAAATTCCCAGTTCTCGTTGCCATAGGCCCGGTACCATTGCCCCGCATCGTCGTGCCATTCGTATTGAAACCGTACGGCAATCCGGTTATCGCCAAAGGCCCACATCTCTTTCGTCAGGCGATAGTCCAGCTCTTTGTTCCATTTGCGGACTAAAAACTTACGGATGGTTTCGCGTCCTTGAAACACTTCTGCCCGATTTCGCCAGTGGCTATCGACGGAGTAGGCCATGGAAACTCGCTCAGCATCCCGAGAGTTCCAGGCGTTTTCGGCCATGCGAACCTTTTTAGTAGCCGTTTCAAATGTGAAGGGTGGAACGAGCTTTGGGGGTGCCATTGACAGATGATTCCAAGAAAGAGAGTCTCTCTTACTTATACCGGTCGGGGTGATTAGGGAAGTAGGACGATCTTTTGGGAAATTAGGACTTTTTCATCAAGTCATGACATCCGCACAACCCGGCTTTTGAATTTCTTGTATGTTAAATAAAGTGATCATTCTATTTGGAGCGCATCATGAGCGAAGCTACGACACTAACCGCTGATTTGGCCGCCGAGGTCGCCACCCCAATTACGCCTATCCCCCAAGACGGACTGACAGAATTAGCGGCCAAGAATAAGGCAAACCCTGCGGATAAAACGCTGAAAGTTAAAACAGTGTGCACCGGTAAGTTTCGCTCTCTGAACTATGCGCGGGATTTAGAAGCTTTTGCGATTGATGAGCCACCGGTGTTGCTAGGCGATAATACCGCGCCAAACCCTTCTGAGATTGTGCTGGGTGCGCTGGGCTCTTGCCTGGTGGTGGGCATTCAGGCGAATGCAGCAGCCAAGGGTATTGAGCTTACTAAGCTAGAGATTGCGCTGGAAGGCGACATCAACATTGTGAGTACCTGGGGAACTGGGGAATTGGAGAAGCCGCAGATTGGCTTTACAGATGTGCGGGTGAAGGTGGATATCGACGGCGACGCTGAGCGGGCGGTGCTAGAAGAGATGGTGAACCATGCGAATACGTGGTCCCCAGTGTCCGCGACGCTAAGCAACCCGATGCCGGTTTCTGTTTCGATGGCGTAAACCCTTTCCCCATTTTTCCACTACCCCCTTCAACAAAACCCATGCAAACTCTTTCAAAACCATCTACCGACTTAAAGCCTTCTTTGGATGCATCGGATGTTGAGCAGACAGACAAGGCGATCGCACATCTGAGAAAGGTCATCAATAAAACCCTAACCCCAAAGGTTCAAGACATTGACCTAAAAGGAGAATTTCCTGCACAAATCATGCATGACATTGGCGCAGCGGGAGCCTTCTCTCATGCTGTGTCGAGTCAGTATGAGGGATCTGGAAAAGGCCTGAAGTATGCGGTTCAGAGTATTGAAGAAGTTTCAAAAGACTGCCTGTCTACTGGGTTTATTGCCTGGTGTCAGGTCGCGTGCACCTGGTATTTGGTCAATACGGAGAATAGCGCTCTGCGAGAGAAGCTACTGCCGGAGGTGGCTTCTGGGCGTGTGCTGGCGGGTACAGGACTCTCGAATCCGATGAAGCACTTTGCAGATATCGAGAAAATTGCGCTGACAGCGACTCGGGTGGATGGTGGATATGTGATCAATGGCATGTTGCCCTGGGTCTCTAATCTGGGGCCTGGCCATTACTTTGGCATTGCGGCGCAAATGGCTGATTCTGACGATTACATGATGGCGATGGTGTCGGATGAGCTAGAAGGTATGTCTTTGCGGTGCAATGCTCATTTTATTGCGCTGGAAGGAACGGGGACTTATAGCTGCTTGTTTCGGGATTCTTTTGTGCCAGATGAGCTGGTGCTGGCTGCGCCTTGTGATGAGTATGTTGACTGCATTCGGCCTGGTTTTATGCTGACTCAAGTTGGCATGGGTTTGGGGTTGACGGCTAGCTGCGTGGAGCTGATGCGGCGCTCGAATAAGCGATTGGGGCACGTCAATCGCTATTTGGATGATCAGGTAGAAGATATTGAGGCAGATTTGCAGGCGGCTCGTCAGCGGACGTATGAGATTGCTGACCGGTTGAATGCATGCACGGGGATTGCAGATGCTGGGCTGAATAGAGAGATTGTTCAGGCAAGGGCGACGGCGTCGGAGCTTTCGCTACGGTCTTCGCAGGCGGCGATGTTGCATGCGGGAGCGAGGGCCTACGTAAAGGGAAGTGCGCCGGAGCGGAAGCTGCGAGAGGCGTATTTTGTGGCGATTGTGACGCCTGCGCTGAAGCATTTGAAGAAGGTGCTGGCGGGGATGCCAGAGGTCACTACATAACAAAGTCAAACGTGGCTTGTTTTTCTGGCTGTTCAGCATTGATGGTCATGAGTAGCTCAGGTTGAAAAAGCCCGTCTCTGTCATTTAAATCTTCCTCCGGAAAGTAGAGCTGGGTCGTGAGGAGGCGCTTGTCAGGGGCTTGTACCCTCACATGGAAGTGGCGGGTACGACCTGGATAAATGCCGGGGATAATTGTTTCTAAACGGTAGCGGCCTTGGTCATCGGTAAACTGATGACCACGCAGCGTAAAGCCCGCGTTGTCATAGTTGCCCCGATCATCTGTGTGCCAAAAATCTAGCAGAGCGTTGGCAATGGGTAAACAGCCTGATGAGAGTACCTGACCGGTCAGGATAATGGGTGTTCCAGTGATGCCCGGTTCTAGTAGTGAGCTACGTTCGGGGGAATTTGGCGTGTAGAAAGGGCCTGCGGTTTGAGCAGGTGTGGCACTTTCTGAGCCGCAGGCTGGTGTAGGAGGTAGTGACTGAGCCTGCAGTGCCTGCTGCGCACCGGACACACTACTGGGCGATCGCCCACAGTTTGATAATGCAAACGATGCCGCCGCCCCAGAGCCCATCTGCAAAAACAATCGACGGCTTTTGTCCATGCTTACAATCCGGTTGGAACATTTACGACAAGCATAGACCGTCTGCTCCGGAATTGTGTTGTGCAGGTTGTGGTGACGATGACTGATTTTGTAAAAGTCTCGCTGTGTTACGAGCAGTTGAGGACTGATGGTGCTTCAGATACGCTAAAAGAGATATGAAGCCTCGTCCTTGAAACTCTGCCCCTCTTGCCCATGTCATTCAAAATTCGCCAGCTTGACAAGCTCGACTATGACGATGTAGAGCCTATTCTCCCTGATTACATTGATGCTGCTCTAGATGAGTTTGTCACCTCGAAGGTCGGTCAAGCCTATGTGAAAAAACATCCTGAAGGCGGTGGATGGATTGGTACATTTATCGAAATGGGCTACTTATACGGGGAGCTTACGCTGCCGAGAATGACAAAGGGCGCTGTGCAGCAGCTAATGGAATATACGCTGCCGCGCAAGATTACGCTGATGGATCGCAGTGAAGCGGCGGACGCGATTCCTGAGCTGGTGGCGTTTTGGACGTTTTTAAAGGAGGACTATAAGCTGCGGAGTGCGGGGGCGATCGCAAAATACCTCCAGTCCATCGAAGACAAATTTGCAGACTGGATGTTTGACCCGGCTCGGGGTGGCATGGCCAAATCATTTATCACGCAGGGCATGGCCGCAGGCCACGATATGACTACTGAGGAAGGTCTAAAAGCTTTTCAGGAAGAGTATAACCAGGGTATTCGGGCAGGCGATCGCCCACCCCTAGCAATGCCAAATATGAGGATGCCATCTGACACAGCGCCAGCGACGGTGCCTATGACCGAGCCACCTCCTGAAGTAAGGGAGCTACTTGAAGCGATGGGAATGGATCTACCAGAAGCTGGCTCGCAGGTAAACCCTTCAGAGTTTCTAGAGCAGGTACTGAACGCAACAAAGCAGCTCGGCGCAGCGCTAGGACAAGACGTTGATGGCGATCCTGATATCGCTGCATTAGAACAGCTGCTGACTGAGGCCGATGGCGGGGTTTTGACCGAAGCATTTAACCCGCTGCAGCCTACTTCTGAACCGCTAGCGGATGAGTATGCAGCTTTGCTAGAAGCTCAGGACATTAGTGAAAGTGAGCCGGGCACTATCGTGCAAGACTTTCAGATGCTGCTGGAAGCTATCGGACCTAAGGGCCTTTCTGTCAGTGGTAAGCGCCAGCAGATTCCCATTAAGCTACTCGAAGAAATTAACCAAAAGTTAGCCAGTCCCATTAGCATTGCGCTACAGCGGCCTCAACAGAAGTCTTATCCTCCCATCCATGGCCTATATTTGTTGTTGCGAGCGACAGGTTTGGGGGAGATTATTCGCAAGGGAAAGCAGTCTCGCCTACAGATCAACTCAGCACTATACGAAGATTGGCAACAGCTCAATCCGACTGAACAATATTGCACCTTGTTAGAAGCCTGGATGGTACGTGCTCACGGCGATATGATGGGCGAGGATCGATCCTCTGTCATGAGCGTCGGGGATGAGTGTCTGCGAATATGGCCGATATTTTCACAACAGAAGAAAAACACGTATAAGAATTACGTGCATCAGGACAATATAAGATACTCTCTGGGCTACTGCAATGCTGCGCTAATGTCGTTGTTTGGCTTTGTGAAAATCACGGAGGGTAAGCCAACGAAAGGTAAGGGCTGGCGGATAAAGTCGATAGAGATTTTACCGTTTGGTGAGGCGATGATGGCTCTGATTACTAAAGCCTACATAGACAATGATTCCTACTGGGAGTCTTACGAAGAGAACGAACTGCCGTTTGATGAACTGTTGGAATATTTACAGCCTTATTTTCCCGCATGGCAAGATGTACTGCCGGGTATTGAGGTGGCGTTTAGTCCGGGACGTCATATTTTCAAAGTCTCTTTGGGTAAGGTTTGGCGACGAATTGCGATTTCGGGGGAGGCGTCGCTGACGTATCTTGCCGATTTGATTCGTAGTTCTGTTGATTTTGATTCGGATCATTTGGACTGCTTTACATACCAGAATGCGTTAGGCCGTGAAGTACGCGTAGTGCATCCCTATATGGATAGTGACGAGCCTAGTACAGATGATGTGGTTGTCGGCAGCTTGCCACTTTTGGTAGGCGGCACGATGGAATATTTGTTTGACTTTGGCGATTGTTGGAAGTTTGAGGTGCAGCTAGAGGCGATTGAGCCGGAGCAGGCGATCTCTAAGGTAAAAACAAAGAAGCGGGGAAAGGCCGATAGAGTGCCATTGGGAGAGGTGATTGAGGCTCATGGCGAAGCCCCTGAGCAGTATCCAGAGAGTGACTGGTAATTGTAAAACTGTAGTGTGGTTCACAATTTGCGTTTAGAATAACCGTTCTAATAGAAGCTACAGCCCCTCATCAGAAAAGAGAACTATGGCTTCAGTATTTGGTCAGTCGCGTCAGTGGAACAATCTTACTTGTGAGCAGGGTGGGCTGGAGACGATGTCGCTACGCTGCGTGATTTGCGGCAGCTTTCACACGACAGAAGAGCACTGGCGGCTGATGGCAGAAATGCCGCAGACTCCGGCAGACATGATTGATGATTTGGTGAAGATGCGGCTGTATAAGCCTGCGGCGATTGAGGCGGCGGATGCGATCAGCACCGCTGAGCTGCGGACGGCGCTGTTTGTGAGTATGGCGTCGCAGGGCAGGCCGAAGCGGGAAAGGCTGGTGAAGGATTTGATCTCCCTGGCAGGCGGATTAGACCAGGCGTTTAGTGCGGCTTTTGGGCCGAGGGCGGGTGAGTTTTTTACCGATGCTCGGCGGGTGAGCCAGGTGACGCGGCGGAAGTTTTTGCAGAATGTGGCGGTGGGGGCGGCGCTAGTGACGCTGACGAACTGCACGCCGACGACGGATGTGGAGGAGCCGGTTGAGGATGCAGCAGCCGGTGGGGACGCCCCGGCAGCGCTAGAAAAGACCGATTTGAAGGTGGCGTTTTTACCGATTACCTGCGCGACGCCGATTATTATGTCGAAGCCGCTGGGCTTTTATGAGAAGCATGGGCTGAACGTGGAGCTGATGAAGTATGCGAGCTGGTCGGTGGTAAGGGACGCGGCGATCGCAGGCGAACTAGACGCCTATCACATGCTTGCACCCATGCCGATTGCGATGTCCTTGGGCTTGGGCTCCACGCCCTTTTCTGTGAAGCTAGCCAGCATTGAAAACAACAACGGTCAAGGAATTGCGGTCGCGAAGAAGCACCTGGGCGCTGTGAACGGTCCAGCTGACTTTAAGGGGATGACGATTGGCATTCCTTACGATTACTCGAACCACAATCTGTTGCTGCGCTACTACCTGGCGTCGGGTGGGCTAGATCCTGATGTGGATGTAAAGCTGATTGTGTTGCCGCCGCCGGATGCGATCGCAAAAATGTCCACCGGCCAAATCGACGCCTTCATCCTGCCCGACAACTTCACCCAGCGCGTGGTAAGAGACGATATTGGCTTTATTCACTTACTGACGAAAGACCTGTGGGCCGGTCATCCCTGCTGCGCGTTTGTGGCGGCGGATAATTGGATGGCGGAGAATCCCAACACGTTCAGGGCGCTGAACAAGGCGATTATTGACGGGGCGACCTATGCGAATGTCCCGGGAAATCGGAAGGAGATTGCGGCAGCGATCGCCCCAAGGGAATACCTCAACCAGCCAGTGGACGTGCTCGAAGCTGTGATGACCGGCAAATTTGAAGATGGCCAGGGCAATTCGTTCGACATCCCCGACCGAATTAACTTCGACCCGTATCCCTGGAAGAGCTTTGCTAGCTGGATTTCGACCCAGCTTGTGCGCTGGGACTACATGCCGACCGAGGATGCCAACTACAACGAGCTAGGCGAACAAATCTTTTTAACCGACCTCGCTCGTGAGCTAGCAGAAGAACTTGGCGCTGAGGCACCTACGGAAGTCTCTCGGGTTGAGACATTGAAGTTTGGCGACTTTGACCCTGACGATGCAGAAGCGTATTTGAAAGGGCAGATTGATGAATTTGGTGCTTAAGATAACGCTCCATGGTGAATGAAGTCAGGAAGCATAGATATTATCGAGACGTGTCCGTATAGCGAGATACCGATTGTTCTTGTTTATGCAGATAACAATAGAAGAAGAAAGTTCTTAACCTAACTAGGTTAGGACTTTTTGTCAGTAAATTTGGATAACACAATTTAGAGTTTTGCATCTAGGGTTCCAGCTTTGCCACTGGCCTAAGCGTTCGGTCCGAGAGATGCATGCCAGCAGCGCACAGATAAAGGTTCTGATGCTGGTACACGGAGGGATAAAAGCCCGGGAGAAGCCTGTTGACCTATCTGGGGTCATGGTTTTTCTCGGGTTTTGTCATAAGTGATCAAAGAGGATTCTCGATCTTTGTATATTTGGAGATTAGATTAGATGGAACATTCGGTTTTTTCCTGGGGAATCATTGTTTTTCTCTTGGGCACATTGGGCATTGGTGTTTGGGCTTCCAAGCAAATTAAAGGCGATAGTGAAAACTTTTTGGTAGCCGGGCGGGGGCTGGCTCTGCCACTAGCAGCGTCTACGCTCATGGCACAGTCGGTAGATTCCAACGCAACGCTGGGCAATACCGATTTGTCCGCAGAATTTGGCTTCTGGGCCGGTGCGGCGCTGCCGATTGGCTTGTCTCTGTGCTTGTTTTTGACGGGGATTTTTTTAGCTAAGCCCATGAACCGCATGGGTCTGTTGACGATTCCTGATTTTTATCGGGTTAAGTATGGTCGCACAGTGGAGCTGATTGCGGCCTGTATTATGTCGCTGAGTTTTTCGTTTTTGCTGGCGGGAAATCTTGTCGCTGGGGGTTTTATGTTCCAGACATTCTTGGGCATGAGCTACGTGGGCGGTATTACGTTGCTAGCGGCGCTCGTGTTTGCCTACACCGTGTCTGGAGGGCTTTTTGCAGTTGCGTATACGGACGCGGTGCAAATTGTGATTGCTCTGGTGGGCTCGTTGGGACTGCTGGTGTATTTGTTAGCCAATTTTGGATTAGAGGTTGCGCCCGGTACTGGCCCCCTAGCGCTCGAACAGCTGACGTCTGTTGGGGCAGGGGCTGCTATTAACTGGGCCAGTATCTTGGCTTTGGGATTGGGCAATATGGTGGCCATTGATTTTATGGCCCGAATCTTTGCGGCAGATAGCCCGGAAACGGCCCAAAGAGCCTGCTATACCGCGTCTGCCGGCACCTTGATTATAGGAATTCCCTTTTCGGTGATTGCTCTGTCGTCAGGGAGCATTCTGGAACAGGCTGGTGTGGTCGCCGAGGGCCCCATACTTTTTGCGCTGTTGCAAAATGTTGTTCCGCCTGTGCTGGGTTTGTTGGTACTGGCGGCCATCTTGTCAGCGTCGCTTTCTACGGCAGATGGCGCAATTTTAGGGACTTCTTCAGTGCTGGCCCACAATGTTTTTGGGATTCGCCATGAGGCTGGCCATGCGGGTAGCGGCGATCGCCTGCTGAAGGTGACTCGGCTGTTGTCTGTTGTGATTACCCTACTAGGCGTGTTCTTAGGCTTGCGGGTGCCCCAAACGGGTGTGCTATTGCTATTGGGATTTGACCTGGGGTTTGCAGGATTAGTCGTGCCGCTACTGGGCGGATTGTTCTGGCCCCGTGCTACCCGGCAGGGAGCCTTGGCCTGTATTGTTGTTGGCTCGCTCACTCGGCTGATTTTCTTTGCTTTGATGCCGACGATGTTTGGTGTGGACAATACGCTGTTGTATATTCCTAACAGTCTCTTTACGGCTGATTTTGATGGATTGCCGACTTTGATTAGTCCGCTGGTCGGTCTGATTGCTTATGCAGTTGCGTCCAAAATGACCTATAAGCCAGTCATGGTTGAACGTGAGCCTGTAAAGATTCGAGAGAAAGTAGAGGCGCGATAGGCCTTGAATTATCAGTGCGGGGCTATAAGGCTTGCTGCTGCAGTAATGTGGCTTCGCTGATAGTTTAAGAGGCGTATTCAGGGGTTAGATCGCTGCTGACGTCAGCACCAGCTATTGACGACTCTAAAGTCTTCTGGGGGACCTGGCTCGCGCTGGCTGCTTGCAGTGCAAACGTAACGATGGTGTGACCTGCCTCCGTATGCTGGTGGAAACGGCCCTGATGCTGACGGGTGAGAATCTCATGGGCTAGTGTCAGGCTTGTATCGTCTGGGTTAGCCAGCGTTTGCCCTTGATCGCCATGAGCCTTGAGTAGAGAGCACTGATTGCTAAAGACCTGGTCGAGCTCAATGGAAAGTCTGATAGCTACCCAGCCATCTGGCTGGCAAAAGGTCTGCACAGAAATCTGTGGTAAAGCCATCGACTGATCGCTTTTCATAGCCTCCAAATGACTGATATAGGCTAGTAAAATACCTATCAGCGCCTGGCTCAAAGCGGCTGGATAGCACTTGATTTCAGGTAGCGGTTGATAGTCTCTATTGACTGTAATCGCGGCTCTGCGAGTCTTTGCCTGCAGCTTGTGCCTTAACAAGGACAGACAGCTCTCCAAAAGCTCATGGACGTCTACCGTTTGACGTCCTGATTTATCAGAGTTGGCGAATATGCGTAAATTTGAGACGAGCTGCTGAATTTTGTCTGTTCCACGATTGAATGAGCCTAAGATTTTAGGCAAATCTTCGCGAACAAACTCCAAATCAAGATCGAGTGCGGCTTCGGCAAGTCGGCTTAATGCTTCCTGGCTGACGGCCTGATCAGACGCTTCGAATGACTGTAGCTGAGGGTAAACGTTTTCTGCGAACGCCAGCAGCTGCGTTAAATTGGCCTTCAAATGGCGCAGATTTCCTCGAATATAGTTAACTGGATTGCTAATTTCATGGGCTATGCCTGCAGAAATCTCTCCTACCAAAGACATTCTTTCGGTTTGAATCAGCTGAGTTTGAGTTTGCTGCAGCTGTTCTAGAGTAGCTGTCAGTTCGACAGTTCGACTTTTGACTTCTTCTTCGAGTCCAGTTGTCAGCTGATGCAGTCTTAAATGAGTTGCTACTCTGGCGAGTACTTCTTGGGCGTCAAAGGGTTTGGTAATGTAATCGACTGCACCCAGGCTAAATCCTTTGGATTTATTTACAGTTTCTGATAGCGCCGTCATAAAAATAATCGGAATGGCTTGGGTATCAGGTGAGTCTTTTAGGCGACGGCAGGTTTCAAAGCCATCAATGCCTGGCATCATGACATCTAGTAAAATCAGGGCAGGCGATTTGTATTGAATTTGGGCGATCGCACTTTCACCATTAAGGGCTACGGCAACCTGATACCCGGCTTTCATCAAGGCACCTGCAAGCACCTCTACATTCGTGGGCATATCATCAACGATGAGGATGGTCTGGTCGGTTACGTGAGCCATGGTGCTGAACTTCCTGAGTATATAAAAAAGATAAAAATTGAGTGAGCCGGGCCGCAATGATGACCGCAATAATATGACCTCTACACTGGGCTCAAAAACTGTTGAATTAAGGCCTTAATCTTGTCACTTTGGAACTGTTTCGCCAGCGGCCTCAAGGCTTCCGCAAAAAGCTGATAACGAGCATCCAGGGCTTCAATTTCATCGGCCACAGCCGCAATCTCGAAAAGACGACCTTGCTGGACTAAGTCAAACAGACGATCTAGCACGTCATCAGGGGGTGGAACCAGTGTTTGTGGTTGCTCGCTGGTGGTGGGCGCGCGTTCTTCTGTGGCGGTCGGGCTGTCGAGATATTGCCATTCCAGCTTCAGATGGTTTTTCAGTTTTTGCAGCAGTTCATCGAACTGTACCGGTTTGGACAAAAAGTCATCGCCCCCGGCTTCAATACTTTTATGCTGATCAATGATCAGCACACTTGCCGAAGAAACAATCGCAAGCACATTTTTTAGCTTTGTTGAATTACGCAGCTGGCGTAGCAGCTCATACCCATCCATAATCGGCATGGCCAGGTCTGTGATGATCAAGTCAGGTACTAGCTGTAGGGCTTTTTCTAGGCCTTCTTGTCCATTCACAGCCTCAACCATGTTAAAGCCCAACGGTTCTAGTAGCTTCACAAGCACGCTACGGTTTTCCCATCGGTCATCAACCACCAAAATAGTCTTGGTCGGGCCTTCGTATCCCAGCACTTTATGGCTGTTATTGTCTGTACTGGCCGATGCCCACTCGTCAACCGCCGGCATGGTCAAATCAAACCAAAACGTGCTGCCCTCTCCAGGCTTGCTCTCAACCTGAATTTTGCTGTCCATCAGGCTCAAAATTTGTTGACTAATGGTTAGTCCTAGCCCTGTGCCTTCGGTTTGCCGGTGTTGCTCACCCACTTGCTCAAAGGGTGAAAAGATCTTTTCGATCTGCGAATCAGAGATACCCACACCGGTATCTCTGACTTCGAAGCGAATACGCTGAAGTGCGCGATCATCCGTTTTTTCAACCTTGTCGTTAGAGGTCTCTTCAATCTTTTCGTCAGAAACCTCTAAACATTGAATACGAAGGCTCACACTACCGGTATCTGTAAACTTAATCGCGTTGTTGAGTAAATTGATTAGCACCTGTCGCAGCCGCTTTTCGTCAGCGCAAATGCCTTTGGGCAAATTGGGATCTGATAGATAGTAAAAGTCGATGCCCTGCGCTTCAGCTCGGACCTGGCACATTTCTACCACGGCCTGAATGAGCGAGGGCAAATAAACTGCGGTGGGGACCAAATCCATTTTGCGAGCTTCAATTTTGGAAAGATCAAGAATGTCGTTAATGAGTGTGAGCAGATGCGCCCCACACTGACGGATCACATTGAGCCCGCGATCTTGCTCTTCAGTAAGTTTTTCTTCTTGTTGTAAAACTTGGGCATAGCCAAGGATGCCATTTAAGGGCGTACGGAGCTCGTGGCTCATGCTGGCTAAGAAGTCGCTTTTGGCGTGGTTGGCCTCATCGGCGGTGAATTTCGCGGCCTGTAGCTCGGCAGTGCGCTCTTCTACTCTTATTTCCAGGGTGGCTTTGGCGTCTTCTAGGGCGCTGAACGTTTGACGCAGCTGCTGCGCCATTTGGTTAAAAACCGATGCCAGCAGACCGAGTTCGTTACGCGATCGCACATTCACCTGAGTCTCTAAATTGCCCTCGCTAATTTGGGTCGCAGCCAGGGTCAATCGCTTTAGCGGCGACACCAGCCAGCGTGCAAACATAATCCCAATCGCGCCAGTCATCAACATCGCCAGTGCCATGACCCCCATCATCACCCTATTCATGTGATGAACGGGCGATCGCACTTCCGCAATGGGCAGCTCTGACACCACCCGCCAATTCACGCTGTACACATAGCTACTAGCGCCCAAGACATCTGTACCCCGCAGGCCCTGGTAAATCGAAAATCCCTCTGCCGGATCGCCTTCTAAATGAGCCAGTAAAGGACGATTAGAAATGTCTTCTAGAACAAATTCATCGTAGGCTTCTGTTTCGCTCCGCTGTTTGGCAATAATACGCTGCTGGTCATCGACTACGTAGGTATAGCCCGTTTCACCCACACGGGCCTGCGAAACTGTGAAGTTTAAAAATTGCAGGTTCACCTGAGCGACCAATGCACCGTCGGTGCGATCATCAGGATCTTTGATCGGTACGGCGATAGTAATGACAGGGTTACCTGTTCTGGGGCTAATGCTCACAGGGCTCAGATACTGTTTACTCGCTGTGACCATTGGCAAGAAGGTCAGGTCTTCGGTGAGCTCAACGGGAAGCTGGGTAGGGTCGGGGTTGAAAGGGGCGACCCCCACTAACACCTCTCCCTCAAGGTTCAAAATGCCAATCGCTTCATAGGCATCATCCATACGGGTTAACCCTTCTAGCAAGTTTTGCTGTACGGGCTGAGGCAGCGCTGTTAGGCCCCGCACTCTCTCTAAATACTTGAGCTCTGTCTGAAAATCTTTGAGATACGTTTCAATATTTTGGGCAACGGCCTGCGATCGCTCTTGCTGAAGGGCCTGATTTTCTTTGAGCTGAACTTTGGCACTCATCTGAATCAGCACGCTGCTCGTAAGTAGCACACTCAACATCACAACTGTGACCGACCCATAGCGCAGTAGATTCGCAATGGAGAACAGAGAAAAGGCTCTATTCTGTTGTTTTTTTGGTCTCTGAGACTGCTGTGCTGATCGCTGTCTAGGATAGTTTGGCTGCAATAAACTGCTCATGGGATGCTAATTCACGGAATATTAGGATGATTTTCTAGGCACTTCTTTTGCTTGCTCGCAGCCTAAATCAAAATTCTTTCTTGGCGAGAGAGATCCAGGGAAAGCCCAAACGCCTGCGGACCGCCGACTAGCTGCAAAGCTCGCTTTACAAAGGTGTCATCGACGAGATCTTGGGCGACCTGCTCAGGAACAAGCGCCTTTAAAAAGTTGGCATCGTCCCCGACCAGCGTTTTTTGCAAGGCAGCGACTAAATCAGTGGTGTACGACGGGAATGGATACGGCTGAAAGTCAATGCGGCGCGATCGCCATTCTGGATTGATCAGCGCCCCGCTGCGGTAGTAAAAATCGTTGTCGTAATAGGTCATCACCCGTTCTAATACCGGCAGTTCGTAGGGCATGTATTGCCCCCCGTCTTTAGAGAGAATGTAGGCCAGTTCAGGGCGGTTGGCTTTGGACCACTGCTGCGCTTTGACGATGCTATTCACCACGGCCTGGGTCCAGTCTGGCCGTTGGGTAACATCGTCTTCGTGCATGAATACCACACAGCAAGCGTGATCTTTCCAAATGTCGCCAGTCAAACGCAGCAGTTTGCCGCTTTGATTGAGTTCAGCCGCAGAGTTATAGGGTTCAGCAACGATATAGCCTGCAATGCTGCCGTCTTGAAGCGCTTTGAGCATGTCAGGTGGCGGCAGTACCACCAATCGCACTTCGTTGTTTGCAAGCGGAACCGTTTGGGGTTTCATCACCGCTTCCAGGCCATGCTGCCGTAGCAGCATTTGCAACACAATGTTGTGGATGGAATACCAGGAAGGAACGGCCACATCTCGCCCGGCGAGATCTTCGGGTTTGTTGATGTTGGGAATCACCGTGATGGCCGACCCGTTGGTATGATTCCAGGCGACGACTTTGCCAGGAAAGTTTTGACCGTAGCGTAGCCAAATGGTCGTCGGCATCAAGAGATGAACGACGTTGACTTCTCTGTTCATAAAAGCGTTGGCGATCGCATCCCAGGACCGAAATTTTTGCGGCAGCTTGGCCTCTAACCCTTCCGCCTTGTAAAAACCGCGATCATACGCAGCCAGCAGCGCTGCCGCATCAGTAATCGGGAGATATCCTGTTTTTACCGGCTGAGCATCGCTGAGGTTCAATTGCGATTGACGACAGCTGCCAAGGGTCGCAGATACGCCCAATGAGGTCGCAAATAAACTGCTAAGACGGATAAATTGACGCCGATTGAGAGGGGATGGATTGAATAGGTGCTCAGCGCGTACAACCATGGCCGCAGTGTTTATGTTTATGGATACTTTATAAAAGTGCCCGTCTTTATTGCTGGCTGTACATAGCACGAACATCGAGAAATTTGACCTTAAAAAATCTCTAATTATTGACCATAATTAGAGATTTTAACTATTTTGATGGATTGAAAATGTCCTTTCATGATTTATCGCCAGAGGGCGAGATTTATCATGCCTACTTGATTTTCAGCTTGTGCTTACTCAATGATTTTTTTGTCTTTTATGCTCCATTGACTGTCGTGGCTCCGTTGTCGTGGCTCCGTTGTCGTGGAACCTTGGCAAAGGCAATCAAGCTAAAGGGGATAATGGCAGCATAACTCTAAACACTGTGCCATCTCCCAACACACTCTCAACTTGGATCTCACCTCGCTGGAGTTCCACAAACTGTTTGACAATACTCAGCCCTAATCCAGTCCCTGGAATATTGCTTACGTTTTTCCCCCGATGAAAGGGCTCGAATAGGTGAGGTTTATCTTCTTGCGAGATGCCGAAGCCTTTATCTACGACCTGAAAAACAACCCGCTGCCGACGCCGAGCAACAGAGAGTTGAATATCGCTATCTGCTGGAGAGTAGCGGATGGCGTTCGATAAGATATTAGTCAAAATGGAGCGCAGCAGGGTGGGGTCGAGTTCTGCTGTTAGCGATTTGTGGCGACCCATAAACTTCAAATTGTCATGCTGAGGCCGTAGCTCTGTCAAAAGCTTCTGGCAAAAATCGACCAGGTCTATTGGCTTTAGCTCCAGATACAGTCGCTTTGCCTCTAGCTTGCCAAGCACCAAAATGTCGTCAATCATTTGCGTCATCCGTTCTACATTGGCAGCAATCCCTTGCAGATATTGGCTTTTCTGCAAGACTGATAGTTTTTGGTCGTATCGGCCCAAAGAAGAGACTGACAGTGCAATGTTGTTAAGCGGATTGCGAAATTCGTGGCATACCATGGCAACAAAACGAGATTTGAGCGCGCTGAGCTCTCGCAGACGTTCATTCGCTTCGTATAGTGCGGCTGCGCGTTCTCTTACTTTGGTTTCCAGGTCTTCGTTCGCCTGCTGTAGCACGGCTTCTGCCCACTTGCGCTGGGTAATATCTCGAAAGGTGATCACAGCGCCGATTAGCTGCCCTTGCTCGTCTTGCATGGGGGTGCTGATGTATTCCACCGGGAAGCTGGTACCGTCTTTTCGCCAGAAGACTTCGTCCGTCACGCGGCGGGTGCTGCCGTCTTGAAAGGCTGCGTAAATAGGACAGCGCTCTCTGGGATAGTGGCTGCCGTCTGGATGAGAATGATGCAGCACCTGATGCATTGATTGGCCAATGAGATCCTCTATTTCCCAATCGATCATATTGGCGGCGGCTGGGTTGACAAAGGTAACGTTGCCCTGAAGGTCTAGCCCATATACGCCTTCACCGACTGCGTTGAGAATAAGCTGATGCTGACGACGCAGGGCCTGAAGATCCAAGTGATTGGGCACGCCTGCTGTTTCCCCCGCTGCTTTATAGGGTTTCATGCTTGTGTACTATTGAGACTACTAAAGACAAATTGGAGAGTGTAGTGCATTACACCACAGGAGAGTCTTCAACGTTTGAATATAGGGGTAGGGTAATTATTTAATAGTAGGCGAAAGGGAAGGGGCAACCCCCTTAGAAGATAGAAGAGCTATGCCAAAGAAAATTCTCGTTATTGAAGATGAAACTGAAACGAGAAATATTTTTTTGAGGTGTCTGGCGTTTGAAGATTTTGATGCTATTGGCGCACAGAATGGCGAAACTGGCATCTCGATGGCAACTCAGCATCGGCCTGATTTGGTGGTTTGCGACATTATGATGCCGGATATCGACGGCTATGGCGTGCTTTCGGCGTTGCGATCGCAGCCCACAACCCGCGCGATTCCCTTCATTTTCCTCACCGCTAAGGTGACTATGGCAGAACTGCGAGAAGGCATGACCCTTGGCGCAGATGACTACTTGACTAAGCCCTGTACCGTAGAACAGTTTTTAGAGGCGATCGCGACCCGCCTTGATCGCCAAGAAGCACTCAAACACGACTATGCTCAATCGCATGAGTCACAGCTGCCGGAGGCGTCCAAAAGCTCCACAATCTTTCCCAACTGTCCCAAGCTTAAAACCGTTTTCGACTTCATCGAAACTCACTATCAGCAGCCGATTCATCTCAGTGATGTTGCTAAGGCGGCGGGCTATTCGCCTGCGTACTTGACTAACCTGTCACAAAGCTACACGGGGCGAACGGTAAAAAGCTGGATTATTGAGCGGCGGATGGCGCAGGCTCGGCAGCTGTTGAAAGAGACAGCTCAGTCTATTAAGAAGATTGCTGAAACATCGGGCTACGCGGATGCTGGATATTTTACCCGGCAGTTTCGGCAGCTTCATGGCATGACACCTAAAAGATGGCGCGGTGAATCTGAGCCGGTTGAAAACAACAAAATGGTAACAATGACAACAAAATAAAGCTGCTAATAGGAGAGTCCAACTAAAAAGTCCTAGTTTCTCGAAAGATAGTCCGATCTAATCGTCTCTAGGGCTTGGTACATTTACTGCAACTACATTTCATACGCTTTTTCGCAAGACTGTTTTTTCGTACGCTTTAGGTGAGCAACACATGGTTTCGACATCGTCAACAACTCAGCCGGGTGGTTCAAACTGGAATAACCTCAAGAGCGATCGCGGTAACCTCTCCGACTTTGAGATGGCCTGCATTATCTGCGGGGGTGCCCATCTCAGTCGCGACCACTGGGAGTTTCTGCAGACGATGCCCAGCGAGCCCGAAGAGATGGTGGGCGACCTTGTTCGCATGGGCCTGTACAAGGACCAGCAGATGTATGCGGGCGATAAGGTCAATGCCTATGAGATTCGCAAGGCATTAATGCTGAAAGCCGCAGGCAAAGGTAGCCCGAAGCGAGAGAAGTTGGTTTTAGCCCTGGCTAGAGAAGCGGGCGGGCTGGAGAATGCCTTTGCAGCGGCCTTTGGCCCGCAGGCGGGTGCGTTCTTCGCCGACACCCGGCGTCACAGCGCGTTTAGCCGCCGAGAGTTCTTGCGGAACTTGGCCATTGGGGCCGCGATGGTGACGCTGACCAACTGTAGGAGCCCAGAAGAGCCTGCGGCGGATACTGAAGACGACTCCGCGCCAGTGGATGTGTCGAGTTTGGAAAAAACGGACCTTAAGATTGGGTTTATTCCTATTACCTGTGCCTCACCGATTATTATGTCGGAGCCGTTGGGCTTTTATAAAAAGTATGGGTTCAATGCGGAAGTGGTGAAAATGCCGAGCTGGGGTGCGGTTAGGGACAGTGCGATCGCTGGTGAATTAGACGCGTACCACATGCTTGCACCCATGCCGATTGCCATGACCCTGGGATTGGGCTCAGCCTCCTTCGGTGTCAAGCTTGCTAGCGTCGAGAATATCAATGGTCAGGCGATTACCGTTGCCAACAAGTATCTCGGCCAAATCAACGGCCCTGCCGACTTCAAGGGCTTTACCATTGGTGTGCCGTTCCCTTACTCCATGCACAATCTGCTGTTGCGTTACTACCTGGCGACTGGCGGCATTGACCCGGATGTAGATGTCAAGATTCGCCCGGTTCCACCCCCGGATAGTATTGCTCAGCTGGTTGCAGGAGACATTGATGCTTACCTAATGCCCGACCCATTCAACCAGCGTGCAGTGTACGAAGAAGCTGGCTTTATCTTCAAGCTCACAAAAGACCTGTGGCCGGGTCATCCTTGCTGCGCGTTTGCCGCTAGTGACCAGTGGATAGACGCGAACCCTAATACGTTTAGAGCGCTGAACAAGTCCATTATCGAAGCGGCGGGCTATGCTAGCGACCCAGCTAACCGGGCCGAAATTGCCGAGGCTATCTCCGAGCGAGCCTTCCTAAACCAGCCGGTTGAAGTGGTAGAAGCAGTCCTTACCGGTAACTTTGACGACGGTCAGGGCAACACGATGAGTGTGCCAGATCGAATTGACTTCGATCCCTATCCTTGGCAGAGCTTCGCTAACTGGATTTCTTCACAGCTGGTGCGCTGGGACTTGCAGGGCGATGGCAAAGCCACTGAAGAAATTACAGATGAAACCTACGATACGGTCGGCAACGATATTTTCTTGACTGATCTGGCCAGAGAACTGGCTGAAGAGGTCGGGCTCAACCCGCCTTCGGATATCTATCGGGAAGAAACGCTGGAGTTTGATAAATTCGACCCGCAAGATCCGGGCGCATATGTCAAGGAACAGATTGATAAGTACGGCGTGTAACAGGTTTCTCTGTTGAGGTAGAAAGGTATGACACTGAGTAAGTCAAGCATAGGGGGGTTGAGCTCTACAGGAGATGCATCTCCCTGGTGGAATGAAAATACCAGAGCGATCGCACTCTTCCTGGTTTCTCTGGTCCTGTTTCTGGGCTTTTGGGAAATCGGTGCTAATTTGAAGCTGTTTGCGAAGGGCATGCCGACAGCTTCAGCTACCCTCAAAGAGCTTTGGTGGTGGTCTACTCATCCCTTTTTCGACAACGGTCCTAATGACCTGGGCATTGGCTGGAATCTGTTGATTAGCCTGCGCAGAGTCGCTATCGGCTACACGCTAGCGTCTTTGATCGCGGTTCCACTGGGTATTTTGATCGGCATTTCACCTGTGGCGTACAAGGCGTTTAATCCCTACGTGCAGATTCTTAAGCCGGTTTCGCCTTTGGCCTGGCTACCGCTCGGGCTCTACATTTTTAGAGACTCTGAGCAGACAGGTGTGTTCATCATTATGATTTCCAGCATTTGGCCGACGCTAACGAATACGGCGTTTGGCGTTGCTAATGTGGACCCTCAGTTTTTGGATGTCTCTAAGACGCTGGGGGCTTCCAGACTACGAACGATCTTTAAGGTGATTATTCCAGCGGCACTACCGAATATTGTTTCGGGATTGCGGATCAGCATGGGGATTGCCTGGCTGGTGATCGTGGCAGCTGAAATGCTTTTGGGCTCGGGGGTAGGCTACTTTATTTGGAATGAATGGAACAACCTATACATCCCGAATATTTTGGTCGCCATCTTTATCATCGGCTTGATGGGACTGATTTTGGATAATATCTTTGCTGCCCTGGAAAAATTTGTTGAGTTTGGTCGTAAAACGTGAGTATTGCCGCTGTGAATCCCGTGAATACCGGCTCGTCTGTTGAGCCTTTAACGTCGCTAGCTCAGCTGTCTATCCGAAATGTGACGAAAGTCTTTTCAGGTAAGCAAGATCTGTTTAGCAAGCTGACGAGAAAGACCAGTCGCGATTTCACCGCGATTGAGGATATCACGTTCGATATTCAGCCCAATACGTTTGTCTCTATCATTGGCCCGTCAGGCTGCGGTAAGTCTACGCTGCTCAATATGATTGCGGGCCTCTCTGACATTACCAGTGGAGAGATTTTGCTGAACGATCAGCCGATTACAGGCCCCGGGCCGGATAGGGGAATGGTGTTTCAAAACTACGCCCTGATGCCCTGGATGACGGTGGAAGAAAACATTCGCTTCGCCGTAGAGACGGTGTATCCGAAGCTGGCACCCAAGCAGATGACTCGGAACATTAAAGAACAGATTCAGCTGGTAGGGCTAGAAGGTGCTGAAAAGAAACATCCCCATGAGCTGTCTGGTGGGATGCGGCAGCGGGTGGGCATTGCCCGGGCGCTGGCGATTAATCCGCAGATTTTGCTGATGGATGAGCCGTTCGGGGCGTTAGATGCGCTGACGAGGGGCTTTTTGCAGAGCGAGGTTGAGCGGATTTGGGAGCAGCAGCGTAAGACGGTGATCATGATTACGCACAGTATCGAAGAAGCGCTGTTGCTCTCTGACCGAATTGTGATGATGACTCGTGGTCCGGCGGCTCGGGTAGATGAGATTTTGGAGGTGCCGTTTGAGCGACCTCGCAACCGAGAGACGATTGATCAGCATCCGGCTTATCACCGGCTGAAGGCCGAGATGGAGAGTCATTTGTTTCGGGAGACGCAGGCGGTTGAGGCTTCTCGATTGGGTTGAGGGTCCGAGCGTTCAGTTTTACTATTTCACACTATCTTTTACTGAGGAATTTGTACGATGGCTATGTCAGAAGTTACGTCTAAGCTGCTCGCTGCGAAAAAAGAGAAGGGCCTGAGCTTTGCCGACTTAGAAGAGAAGCTGGGTTATGACGAAGTGTGGATTGCTTCTGTGTTTTACCAGCAGGCGAGTGCGTCTGAAGAAGAGGCGAGCAAAATGGTAGAGCTAATCGGGCTGGGACCTGAGTATGCGGAGGCGCTGACGGAGTGCCCGGTAAAAGGTGGTCTCGATCCGCTGGTGCCAACAGACCCGTTGATTTATCGCTTTTACGAGATTATGCAGGTGTATGGCATGCCGGTGAAGGCGGTGGTGCATGAGAAGTTTGGCGATGGGATTATGAGTGCGATTGACTTTTCTATTGATGTGGAAAGGGAGGAAGATCCGAAGGGCGATCGCGTCAAGGTAATCATGTGTGGCAAGTTTTTACCGTACAAGAAGTGGTAGACGCTGTAAGCACCTTGGCAATATCGACAGTTTTGTTATGTCCCTCTAGCTAGTCTTTGCTAGGTACGGGCCTGCATCTGCAGCTCTTTAGCCTACCTGCACCTGAAATTGTTATTTCCGCTTCGGTACTGATCTTTGGCGCGATTTTGGCGATGGGTCAGCGGCTGAACCTGCGGGCCGTGGCGGTACTCGGTGCTTTGGCGGGGACTTTTCATGGCTATGCCTATGGTGAGGCGATTTTTGGCGCTGAGGCTTCCGGCGCTAGCCAGCTTATTTCAGCTCTTTGTACAAAAGGCCGACATTACCTGTGTTACGCTAAGCGGCTGTTATTTGCCTGTGCAAGCAGTGGCAATCTCACAACACGTTCCCTATGTTGTTGGATTACATCAAGCAGTGAGTGATCACGCTGCCATCGAATTTGCCGTAGGTTTTTACGATGCGCTAGGAAATGGAGAATCAGTAGAATTCGCGTTTGAATTGGGCAAAACAGCCATGGCATTGATCGGGATTGACGATGAAAGGGTAGCAATCTTATTAACGAAGGAAACCTCCTGAGTTTGAGTGGCGATGAAGGGAACAGAAGGTAGGGAAAACAGAATTACAAAATTGCTATCCACGGGCTGACAAAGTGTTACGCTTCTTTGTCATTTTCAGTAAAGGTATAAAGAAACACGATTTCGCTTGGCTGTATCCTCTTACGATAATTTTAATTCTCAAGTCTTCTAAAACTGAAAGGAGTCAGTGATGGCATGGACTAGGTCACGACGATGGGTTTATGCGTTGATAGGAGCATGGGCTGCTGTCATGTTAAGTGTAGGCAGCTTGCTCTCGGACTATGAAAAAGTATTCGCCGCTGGCCATACCGAACATGTCCTCCCTGCCACCGCAGACACGGTGCACTGGGGATACTTTAGCCAGACGCTAGAACCCAAGCTGGTTGTAGATTCTGGTGACACAATCACCGTAGAAACCTTAACCCACCATGCCAACGATGATGCCGAGCGCATGGTCACTGGCGATCCGGGGGCAGAAAGCGTGTTTGCCTGGAGTGAAGATGCCAAGGGCGTTGACCGTCGTGGCGCAGGTCCGATGGATGCTGAGGTGGGCGCTGGTGCAGGCTATGGCGTACATATCCTGACCGGGCCAATTTATGTGAATGAAGCCGAACCGGGAGATGTGCTAGAGGTGCAAATAACGGGGGTTGCCCCTCGGCCTAGTGCCAACCCGGAGTATGAGGGCAAAACGTTCGGCAGCAACGCAGCTGCCTGGTGGGGATACCATTACAACGATTTGATTGAAGAGCCTAACCCGCGTGAAGTAATCACCATCTATGAGGTGGATTCCACTGGCGAGCAAGACTGGGCAGAGGCCGTGTACAACTATCGCTGGGTACCGCAAACTGATCCCTATGGGGTTGTCCACGAGACGATTGACTATCCAGGTGTGCCGGTTGATCACGACACTATCGAAAAAGACTTTGAGATATTAGAAGGCGTGCGAGTGCCTATTCGCCCTCACTTTGGCACGATTGGGCTAGCGGTAGATGATGCTGATCTGATTAATTCTATTCCGCCTAGCTATTTTGGTGGAAACATCGACAACTGGCGGATCGGTACAGGCGCAACGATGTATTATCCGGTGGCTGTAGAAGGTGGCCTGCTGTCGCTGGGCGATCCGCACGCGGCGCAGGGCGACTCTGAATTGGCCGGGACGGCGATAGAAACATCGCTAACGGGCGACATTAAAGTTGTTGTTCATAAGCAAGCAGACCTGGAGGGCACTATCCTCGAAGACTTGGACTACCCTTTGCTAGAGACTGATGACGAGTATGTTGTACATGGGTTCAGCTATACCGACTACCTGGCAGAGCTAGGCGAGAATGCACAGGCCGATATCTTTGCAAACTCTTCTGTAGATGGGGCGATGCGCGATGCGTTTCGGAAGATGCGTCACTTTTTGATGACGACTCAAGACTTATCGGAAGACGAGGCGATTTCGCTGATGTCGGTAGCGGTGGACTTTGGGATAACGCAGGTGGTGGATGGGAACTGGGGCGTGCATGGCGCGATTTCTAAAGCTGTGTTGCCGGATGCCTAGTGTGCGGATGCCTGGTATGTAAAGGAGCACTGCGGGAGAATTTTCGCATGCTGTCGTATTAACGTACTATCTAGTGTTAATGCCACGAAACTGCCCTAAAGGATTTCACCGCTGTGAAGAAAATCCTGATTTTGACTGCAAATCCGAAGAATAGCGATAAGTTGCGCCTGGATGAGGAGGTGCGAGAAATTCAGGAGGGGTTGCAGCGATCGCGCAGTCGTGACCAGTTTGAAATCATTGCGAAGTGGGCGGTGCGCCCAGATGATTTGCGACGGGCATTGTTGGATCACGAGCCGAACATTGTTCATTTTTCGGGGCATGGGGCGGGGACGAAAGGCCTGGTGTTGGAGAATAATGCTGGCCAGATGAAGCGGGTGAGTGCGCCGTCGCTAGCGAGACTGTTTAAGCTATTTCAAGAAAAAGTGGAGTGTGTGCTGCTGAATGCTTGCTATTCGGAGGTGCAGGCGGCGGCGATTCATCAGCATATTGACTGTGTGATTGGGATGAATCAGGCGATTGGCGATCGCGCAGCTATCGAATTTGCGGTGGGATTCTATGACGGGTTGGGGGCGGGCCGTTCCTATGGCGATGCGTTTGAGTTTGGGGTGTCGGCCATTGACCTGGAGGGGATTCCAGAAACGGCGACGCCTCAGCTAAAGCAGCGGAGTCCGTCTGAGGCTGAGGCTGAGGGTACGCCTGTGGCGGTGCAGAATGCGGTACCTGCCGAACAGATTTCATCGGAGCGTCAAGCCATTGGCCAAACGACTGCCGAGCTGGTGTCGCTGACCGAGCCTGTGGTACAACGACCGAAGGATGGCGATCGCTCGCGTATCTTCATTAGCTATAAGCGTGGCGTAGTGCCGGATGAACCGATTGCGAGTGAGGTGTATCAGGCGCTGAGTGCCGATCACGATGTTTTTATTGATCAGACGATGCCGGTGGGGACGCCCTGGGTGGAGCGGATTGAGCAGGCGCTGGCGCAGTCGGATGTGTTGATTATCTTGCTGTCGGCGGAGTCGGTGCATAGTGAGATGGTGCTGGGTGAGGTGGAGATGGCCCATCGGCTGATGAAAACGTCGGGCCGACCGATGATTTTGCCGGTGCGGCTGGGGTATCGAGATCCTTTCGTGTATCCGCTGAGTGCGTATTTGAACCCGATTAACTGGGCGCTGTGGGAAACGCCTGCGGATACGCCGGGGCTGTTGGCGGAGTTGCGACGGGCGATCGCTGGTGCCGGACTTTCGATTGATTCGGAGCATGCCAAACGGGACATTACGTTTGCACCGCCAGAGTCAGGACCTACGGACCAAACTTCTGCGCCTGCGATTCCGCGTCCGCAGCCGTCTGCTCAGCCGGTTTCTTTTCAGACTGTTGATCTTCAGCCAGTTGCCTTGGAGCCTGCGGAGGGGACGATGGATCCGGAGTCGCAGCTGTATGTGGCGCGGGGGTGTGATGCGATCGCTCAGTCCACTATTCAGCGCCAGGGGGTGACGCTCACCATCAAGGGGCCGCGCCAGATGGGTAAAAGCTCGCTGCTGATGCAGGTGATGGATGCGGCGATGAAGGTGGACAAGCAGGTGGTGTTTTTAGATTTTCAGCTGTTTGATCAGGATGTGCTGAAGTCGGCGGAGTCGTTTTACCCGCAGTTTTGCCGGAGTATGACAGAGCAGCTGGACCTGCCGGATCGGGTTGCGGAGTATTGGGAGGGCAGCAGTGGGAATGTGCGGTGCTGTACGCGCTATATGCAAACCCATGTGCTGAAGGCGGTGGGTGGCCCGCTGGTGCTGGCGATGGATGAGGTGGACCGGATGTTTGATGCGGACTATCGCTCGGACTTTTTTAGTATGTTGCGTAGCTGGCACAATAACCGGGCGCTGCCGATGTCTCGCATTTGGAAGCAGTTTGACCTGGCGCTGGTGACGGCGACGGAGCCGTATCACTTGATTGCGAATTTGAATCAGTCTCCTTTTAATGTGGGGGAGGTGTTGTTGCTAACGGATTTTAGCGCGGCGCAGGTGACGGATTTGAATCGGCGGCATGGGAATCCGCTGAGGCCGGATGAGGAGCGGGCGCTGATGGCGTTGTTGAATGGGCATCCGTATTTGGTGCGGCGATCGCTGTACCTGATTGCGCGGCAGCAGCTGAGTGTGGCGGCGCTGTTTGAGCAGGCGGATGGGGATAATGGGCCGTTTGGCGATCATTTGCGATACCATCTGTTCCGCATTTATGACAAGCAGGATTTGGCTGATGGATTGCTAAAGGTGATTCGGGCGGGGCGTTGCCCGGATGAGCGGATTGCGCGGCTGCTGAGTGCGGCGGGGCTGGTACGGCGAGAGGATGAGCGGGTGGTGCCTCGGTGCCAGCTGTATGCGGATTATTTTGGGAGGCATCTCCATGGTTGATCAAGGATTTGAGTCGAGGGCTGATGCAAGTCTGTATACCGTGGGTGGGACGGTGCAGGCGAATGAGGGGGGCCTGTACATTTCCCGGCGGGCGGATGGTGAGCTGTTGCAGCTATGTGAGGACTCTAAGTTTGCCTATGTGCTGACGCCTCGGCAGATGGGAAAGTCGAGCCTGATGATTCGCACGGCGGAGCGGCTGATTGATGATGGGCGGCAGGCGGTGATTGTGGATTTGACGCAGCTGGGGACGCAGCTGAGTGCGGATGAGTGGTATAGCGATTTTTTGGATTTGGTGGCGAGTCAGCTGATGCTGGCGACGGATGTGAAGCGGTGGTGGCGGGAGAATGGGGAGTCGGGGCTGGCGTTGAGGTTGACGCGGTTCTTTCAGGAGGTGGTGCTAGCGGAGGTGTCGGAGCCGGTTGTTGTTTTTGTGGATGAGATTGATACGACGCTGAGCTTGGCGTTTACGGATGATTTTTATGCGGCGATTCGGTATTTGTATGTGGCGAGATCGACGGATTCTAGGTTGCGGCGGCTGTCGTTTGTGCTGATTGGGGTGGCGACGCCTGCGGATTTGATTCGGGACCCGAAGCGGACGCCTTTTAATATTGGGCAGCGGGTGGATTTGGCGGACTTTAGTGCCCAGGAGGCTTTGCCGTTGGCGGCAGGGTTGGGGTTGGCTGCTGAGAAAGAAGAACAGGTGTTGGACGGTGTACTTGCTTGGACTGGGGGGCATCCGTATTTGACTCAGCGGCTGTGTCGGGCTTTGGTGGAGCGCACTTCGACTACGCTCAGTGCACCGCAGTCGAGGGCAGGGTGGACGGCGGCGTCGACTGAGGAGGTAGTAGCGCCGGTGGTGGCGGAGACGTTTTTCGGGCGGATGAGTGAACAGGATAACAACTTGCAGTTTGTGCGGGATATGTTAACGAAGCGTGCGCCGCAGTCGTTAGATCAGGAGGTGCTGACGACGTATCGAGAGATTTATCGCGATCGGCAGCCGGTGCTGGATGAAGAACAGAATTTGGTGAAGTCGCATTTGAAGCTGTCGGGGGTGGTGCGGCGAGAGGGGAAGCACTTGCAGGTGCGGAATCGGATTTATCAGGAGGTGTTTGGCGAGCAGTGGATTCGTGAGCATTTGCCGGAGAGCTTTTGGCAGCGGTATAAGCCGGTGCTGAAATGGGCAATTCCGGTGACAGCGGCTTCGGTGCTTTCGGCGGGGGTGATGGCGGGACTGGCGCAGGATGCTAGAGAAAGTGCTCGGGAAGCGAAAGAACAAACTGAGCTAGCGCAACAGAGTGCCCAAGAGGCAGAAAAACAGAGGAAGATCGCACAAGCACAAACTGCGCTGGCTGAGCAGAACGCGCAAGAGGCGGAACGGCAAAAAGAGATTGCACAGGAGAATGAAGCAACCGCAGAGGAAGCGCTAGAAAAAGAGCAGGCGGCGAATGAACAAAGAACGATTGCCCTAACTACTGCTGAAACTCAGAGGCAGCGAGCAGAAGAACAAGCGAGTATTGCCCAGCAACAGCGACAGCGGGCCCAGACCCAAGCGACGCTCGCTCAGGAGCAAACTCGCCGAGCGGAAACACAGGCTAACCTAGCCGAACAACAAACTAAGCTGGCTGAACAACAAACGATGGTTGCTCAGCTACGCGAACAGGTCGCCCGAGTGCTGAGCTTATTACCCACCAGTAATGCAGTCTCTGGTTTAGTGATAGCAATTGATACCATGGCTCGAAGCCCGTCTGTGCCTGACGTGGCAATGGCGGCTCAGTCTAGCCTGCTCAAAGCGGTGCAAGTATCACAAGAAATGAACCGGCTCGAAGGCCATGGGTCTGAGGTCTATTCGGTGGCCTTTAGCCCCGATAATCAGCGCATCGTCAGTGGCAG
>JBCBBK010000009.1:178639-178777 GCA_038531675.1 Cyanobacteria bacterium J06581_3 | reverse complement strand
AGTAGCGACGGCACCCTCAGGCTGTGGGATGCCCAGACCGGCTCACCCCTCGGCGAACCCCTCGAAGGCCATGGGTCTTCGGTCTATTCGGTGGCCTTTAGCCCCGATAATCAGCGCATCGTCAGTGGCAGTAGCGAC
>JBCBBK010000009.1:0-178540 GCA_038531675.1 Cyanobacteria bacterium J06581_3 | reverse complement strand
CGGCACCCTCAGGCTGTGGGATGCCCAGACCGGCTCACCCCTCGGCGAACCCCTCGAAGGCCATGGGTCTGCGGTCTATTCGGTGGCCTTTAGCCCCGATAATCAGCGCATCGTCAGTGGCAGTAGCGACGGCACCCTCAGGCTGTGGGATGCCCAGACCGGCTCACCCCTCGGCGAACCCCTCGAAGGCCATGGGTCTGCGGTCTTGTCGGTGGCCTTTAGCCCCGATAATCAGCGCATCGTCAGTGGCAGTTTAGACGGCACCCTCAGGCTGTGGGATGCCGCGCCAGCAGCTTGGATAGATATTGCTTGCGAGCGCTTGCAGTATCACCCGCTGCTGAATGAGCCTGAAACGATTACTAATGATGAGGAATTCTACGAAGTAGCGGCGCGAAGCAGACAGGTTTGCCAACAACGGGGCTGGGGAAACTCAACCTATTCCAGCCAACCTCCCACAAACTGGGTAGGCAACATCCTCCACCGCTTGGCCAGTGCATTCGGGCAGTGAGGGAAGTGTGTGATGAGAAGTCAGTGGGAGGAGTTCGATCCCCCTCGACTGCTGAGCCATAGTTCCAGCACACAAATCGGTCAATGCCCTCCACCGAGTAAGTCTCCTCGACTGCCGAGCCACACTTCCTGATTACTGAGCAATCTTTCCCATTGATCGAGCCACGCTTCCCGACCACCGAGCAGTCCTTTTCAACCACTGAGCCACGCCTCCCACCCCCATAGCAATTGATGCCATCTACGGAGCAACAATTCCCATTCATTTGTGTACCACCCTACAGACATCGGGCACCCTGTCAGCGGGCATCTTGCCCCACGCACACACCACTAACCCACATCCACCATGAGCCTAAACCGCAGCATCGACACCTTCCTCTCCCAAGCCCAACTCGCCATCGACAACAGCCTAAACAATCCACAAATCCTAGCCGCTGTCAAAGACTTCGGCTACGACACCAAACGCTTGAACCAAGGCAAAGCCCTCTACAACGCACTAGCCGCAGCCCAGCTAGAAAAAAGCAGCGAATCCGGCGAACAGATTTCCGCCAGTGAAGCCGTGCAGGCACAGTGGGAGACCTCAAAAAAGAGCTACATGCGGCTGGTGAAGGTGGCACGGGTAGCGCTCAAGAAAGAGGGAGGTGCCATTTCTCAACTCGCCCTCTCCGGCAAACGTAAAGAAAGTCTCTCCGGCTGGCTATCCCAGGCGAATCAGTTTTATCAAAACGCCCTGTCTAGCCCGGCCATTCTCAAAGCGCTCAAAGAATTTGGCATCACCGATAAAAAGTTGACCGCAGGACTCCAAGAGGTAAAAGCCGTTGAAGCGGCGAACCTAGCCCAGGAGAAAGAAAAAGGCGAAGCGCAGGCCGCAACGCAAAAGCGAGATGCGGCGTTGGATGCTATGCAAGATTGGCTGAGTGATTATTTGGCCATTGCCAAAGTCGCCTTGGAAGAAGAGCCACAGCTGTTGGAAGGGTTGGGCGTGTTGCAGCGATCGAAATAGAGCGCTTAGCTTAGCCTGAACTGACATTGGATCAGAAGCGTCGTACGCTTGAGATTTCGTACTGCTGCACATTCGCTTACAATCAAGACTGTCAGCCAAGAGTCCTACCATGGTTCAGGCAAAATCAAAATTGATGTCTATTACACTTCACCTACCGCCCCAAATAGAAACGTTGCTTCGTCAGCGAGCTAAAACGACTGGGAAAGGCGTAGAGAAAATTGCTGTAGATATACTGACTCAGGGACTCAAGCTTAGCAATGACGACTTCTGTTCAGCCTTGGAGAACGCTCAACTACGAAAGGCACAGCAAGTCGCACCAACGCAGAGTCACGTTTTGCAGATACTACGCAAAATGAAGCCAATACTGAAAGAAAAATATGGCGTTACTCAACTAGGCATTTTTGGCTCAGTGGCAAGAGCCGAAGCAACAAACGAAAGCGATATAGATGTCGTCATCGAAATGGAGCAGCCTAATCTTTTCACCGCTGTACACATAAAAGAAGATCTAGAAGCTGAGTTCAATCGCTCCATAGACTTAGTTCAGGCCCAAGGACAAACGAATAAATACCTAGCAGCCAGAATCGAAAAGGATGCTGTGTATGTCTGACCCTTCGCTGATTCTTGAGAAACTCATTCAAATAGAAGACGCATTGCAGCGAATCATTCGACGGTTTTCCGGCATCAACGCTCCGAGCGATTTCACAGATAGTGAACAGGGCACCGACATGCTCGATGCTATTGGCATGATGCTCATTGCAATTGGTGAAAACCTGAAGAGGATTGACGCTGAAACAGAGGGAAGATTGTTGAAGCGCTATCCCGCAGTCGACTGGAAAGGTGCAAAAGGGATGAGAGATATTATCGCTCATCAGTACTTCTCCCTCAACACGATTCAGGTATTCAACGTCTGTCACAATCAAATTCCTGCACTGCTACCTGTCATTCAAACAATGATTGACGACATGAAAAAGGCCTAATTAAACTGACGACTTATTGGAAGGAGACAACTCATTCGTACAGCCAAGCCATGAGTTGCCCCACCGTTAGCTGAAAATCTTGTGCAAAGTCCGGCACGGGCAACGGCTGCTGTGGCTGCTCATAAAGTGCGGCCCGCAAATCAGGCGTATAGCCAAAAACGCAATCTTCCGCCGGGTCAATCAGCCACCCTAGCTGCGTACCGTGCGCCAGCGCATGGAAAATCTTTTTGACCACCTTGGTTTGACTCTGCCCCTCCGACAGAATTTCAATCATCCAATGAGGCGCTCCCAGCAGCTCACCCGCCAGCTTGCCATTTTCATTTCGGGGAATGTCTGCCCAAGGAATCACCGCAATATCTGGAACGATCGCACGATTATCAAACACACATCGTAATTCTGGCAAAGCGCGGCCCTTCTTTTCCCGCTTCAATACTGCATTGATAGCTGCCGTTAGCTCCCCTTGAATAGCACTGTGGTCTGCTTTTGGCATCGGTTTTTGAATGATTTGACCCTCAATGTATTCGCTAGCAGGCTTAGTGTCTGGCTGTTGCAAGAAGTCTGATAGTGATACGAATTTGACTGGGGTTTGCACCATAGCTTTTGATCTGAACTGCTCGAACTCAGCTAACTATTGAGTAAAATCACGCTCATTTAATCCTTCATAGTCTACCTCAACCGCCAAGCCATGATTTCGGCCCCCAAGCAATCAATGCCACTCACCGAGCAAACCTTTTCCATCACCGAGCAATCCTTCCCAACCACTCAACAATCTTTTCCAACTACCGAGTAATCCATCCCAACCACCGAGCCACAACTCCTAACCACCGAGCAATCCTTGGAAGAAGAGCCACAGCTGTGGGAAGGGCTGGGTGTGTTGCAGCGATCGTGAGGGAGCAGCGAACAAATAACTTCCCGTGTTGCATACACATCGGACCCACCCCGCCCTCCGCTACGCTCCGGCCACCCCTCCAGAGGGGATCTTCTTCAGACGGTAATGCAGAAGGGGGCTGCTTCGATCCTTGAAAGTGTCATAGCCAGGAAAAATCCCCTCTGGAAAACGCCGTAATGCAGCCAGGGGATAACTAAATTGTGTCCGGGCCCGTAGGGCGGGGTGGGTCTGCAGTGACTAGCGTAGCGTGGCTGTGCCTTATTTGTCTGCCGAGGTAATAGTTGCAACATTTCAGACTGATAAATCCTGGTGGATTGCGGGAAACCATAGTCTTATGGAAGAGCATATTGTTCATTACAATCCAAAGCTGAAAGGGAGATCGCGCCAGCTACGCAATTGTATGACACAGGGCGAGATCATCCTTTGGCAACGCTTGAAGCAGTCTCAAATGATGGGATACGACTTTGATAGACAAAAGCCCATCGACCAGTTCATCGTTGACGTTTATTGCAAAGCCTTGGCCCTTGCTATTGAAGTCGATGGCCCTATCCACGACAGCAAAGCTGCCAAAGTCTACGATGCAGAAAGGCAAGCTCGCCTAGAGGGCCTCGGCATTCGCTTCCTACGCTTCAGCGATGACGAAGTCAGAACCCATCCCAACGCGGTCTGCCAAAAAATAGCCCGTTGGATTATCCAGCATCGTTCTTCAAGCACACCCCCAGCGACCCCCGTCACCCCGCCCGAGTAAATTCCCTCTGGAAAACGCAATAACAGAGCCAAGCCAATATCGTAATGCGTTTCGCGTAGCGGACGGGGTAGGTTCAGTCGGTAACAGAGCAGTTAGCGTTGATTGCTCACTTGGCACAGAAAATGAAGCTGACTTCAGAGTCTGCGGGGCCGAAGACAGAAAACACAGATGACACACCTGCTCACACTGAGAAAACGCTTTTGCAACTAGCGGATGACTTCGCAGCTGATCTATCAGATGAAACGCTGGCACAGCTGCCAAGAGACGGTGCAATAGAACATGACCATTACATTTATGGAACGCCTAAGATTCATTCATGAAAGCCTATTTCGCTGATTGTGTTTCTATGAATACAATGAGTCAGCTAGGGATTGCCGAAGCCCTAACGCACGATAAGCACTTTGTTCAAGAAGGGTTTTCTGTCGTGTTTTCTGAGGAATAGAAAGCAGTCAAAGCAGGTGCAGTAAGCGACAAGAAGTATGCAAATAGCCAAGTTATTTAATTCTCTATCCTTAGCATTCTTGATGACAAAGGTTACAGCTCAGCACCTGTAGCGCTTTCAAGAGAGAGGAGATGTCTTACATTGCCCTACGGGCGAAGAAATGCCTACCAAGCCAATCAGAACATTCACCATATCCTTCAAAGTAAAGAATATTTACCTGAGAATGTTTACTTCCCAGTGTTGCACCTTAGATTAAGCGCTATAAGGAAATCAAAGGCTCACGACAGCTAACAGCGGCAACTCTTCGCTGATGTGTGCTACGCCTGATGTTTATAGACAACGCTGGCCCAAAGTAAGCGGGCTAGCGATTCAACATTCAAAAAAAACTTAATACCAACTGGAAGGGGACTTATTAACATGACCTTTTTGTCACGACTCAGTCGATTTTTGTGGTTCATACCTGAAGTGTTGATTGGCGGACCGGCCTATGCCCGCTATATGTTCTGGTCAAAGTCTGAGCAGGTTCTAGATTCACATCAAGTTTGGGATACCTTTACAAAGCCTGCCAACCCACTGTACGAGTTTCTCCTAAACCACTATCCACCAGGGTTTGTGCGTCAATTTATTGCCGACATCTATGTAGCCCAGCTGGATAGAATTGCCGGAATTTCGCAGCATTACGATATCTCCAATGATTTTTACAAGCTCTTCCTCGACAAAAAATATATGTTCTATACCTGTGCTGACTTTTTAAGCCCCACAGATACCCTGGAAGAAGCCCAAGAACACAAAGCCGATTATCTCCTGCACCTTATAGATCCTCAGTCAGGAGAGAAAATTCTGGACATCGGATGTGGCTGGGGAAGCATGATGAAGAAAGTGTATGAAGCGACCGGAGATGCGGAAAACCTTGTGGGCTATACGCTCTCCACTGAGCAAAAGCGCCTGATTGAAGACGAATATGGCTTCAATGTTGAATTCAAAGACTTTGTAAAAGCTGACTATGCGCCCAACTCCCTGGACAAAATTTACTCCATCGGCGCCGTCGAACACATTCCCAAGAATCAGCTCCTGCCAGTTGCACAGAAGCTAGCCGCCGCCATCAAACCAACAGGTAGAATTGTCCATCACTTCTTCTGCCAGCTCGACGACATCCTGCCCACTCGAATGCTAGCAGGCGTTGACGTCTTCCCTGGACTAATGCTGTCAACCTTGCGCCAACATCAAGCCGTTTTTGAGCAGGCCGGGCTGAAGGTAAGCCACCATTCCCTACACGACTATCGACCCACCTTAAGGGCCTGGTTTGAACGATTAGTCGACAACAAAGACGAGGCCATTCGCCTGGTAGGCACTCAAACCTACAACAAGTTCCAATGCTATTTAGCCGAAGCCTGGCGACTGTTCGACAATCGAGATCTTGTTTTAGTAAGGTTTTTACTCCAGCGACAAGACGCTCCACTAGCGCAACAATTATCGAGTATGCCAAATTCAAAAGACCTCATCCCAGCGGTTTCAGTCGCGGCATAACCTGTGGGGGCAGCATCGTTAGGGCTGGAAGGTCAGGTCAGAGGCAGAAGATTTTATACTGTCATCAATGCTTTGACTGTAGCAATCTATTGCTAGCTAATAATGTTGGTGGCTAATAATGTCTGAACTGAGCTGTTTGACGGCTTCACAGCTAGCTCAGATGATTCGCGATCGCACCATTTCTTCCCAAGAGGTTGTAAAAACCTACCTGACCCAGATTCACAAGCACAACGCCACGCTCAACGCGATTTGTACGCTGGATGCAGAAAGGGCACTGGCCAGAGCAAAAGAAGCCGACGACGCTACTGCCAGCGGCGAAAGCTGGGGCGTACTGCACGGCGTGCCTGTCACTATTAAAGATATTTTTGAAACAGCCGATCTTAGAACCACCGCAGGCTATATCTCGCTGAAAGACTATGTGCCTTCGCAAGATGCCACTGCCCTAGCTGGAGTGCGATAGATGTGGATGGGACAGCATATCCACATTGTGTTGCTAATGGTGCGTATGCGATACCGTTTAACCTGAGTGGGCACCCGGCGGTGGTGATTCCGATTGGGCAGACGGCTGAGGGATTGCCGATTGGCTTGCAGATTGTAGGAAAGCGGTGGAAAGAGATGGAGTTGATTGCGATCGCGCAACAAATAGACGACATTGTCGGCACCTTCCACATGCCATCTGAGTTTGCCTGAACAAACGCTGGTCACGCTCAAGCTAGTCCATATAAGAGGATAAAGGCAGGAATATCCTTCTACAATGGAATCAATATTTATCCAGGAAAGGGCTGAATGTCATGGTTGTCAGCACAGGCGTTAGAGAAACGATTACTACCCTGAATGACTTGCAGCAGCGCTTGGGTCTTGTGCAATCGCAAGATTATGACTTTTTTGCTGAATGGACAGACAATTTGCCATCTCTCAGCACTCAGGAGATCGCTAGCATTAATCGTCTCAAGCAACGTTACGACTACCATCGTGACGATGGGCTACTCTTAGAAGGCACTATCAATCTTGTAGTAACCGCTCCCCTCCTTGAACTATTAGGCTTCGTCGACCCGCCCTTCCGTCTCAAGTCTCCGTACGGCGTTGCGCTAGAACTTGCAGATCCAGTTGAAACCATTCGAGGATTTATTGATGTGCTTGTCTTACAGGAACGACTCTGGATTCTGACAGTTGAATCCAAGCGTACTAGCATTTCCGTGCCTGCGGCTTTTCCTCAGCTTTTGGCATACATGGCAGCGAACCCAGATCGCTCCCTGCCTAACTACGGTATGGCTACTAACGGCGATGAATTTGTTTTTCTAAAGCTAAGCAACGAAAACGAATACGATGTCTCTCGCTCTTTCTCTCTGTTTCCCCAGCGACACGAGTTGGGCCAAGTGGCTCAGATTCTCAAGCATTTGGGACAAAAGGTTGTGAATTAGAGGGGTCGTAGGCTTTCACAGTGCCGTATTATCAAGTACTTAAGGCCCCAACGAATCTGGTTTCGAGAAGGGATGGTGGATTACTCGGCCAGGGTGAGCGGTAGCAAAATCTCGAATTCGGTGCCGGTGGTTTGTACCATTTCTGGAGAGGCTGCTTCGGATGCGTGGAAAGAGCGCATCCAGAATTTGCCACCGTGTTTGGCGGTCACAATTTGGTAGCTCATCGCGAGTCCGGTTTCTTTGCGATAGCGATTTTTGGTGGAAAAAGATTCCAGGATTTGTGCTTTGGTTTCAGGGTGAATACCGGGGCCGTTGTCACTAATGATGATAGATATCCATCTGGCTTCTTCTGAGGTACTGAGCGGCTCATGTTGGCCTGTTCTTGGCTGACCAGCACAGACGCAGGTAGTGACTGTGATTTTGAGTGGTTTGTTGTTAGGCGAGTGCGACTCTTGGGTACTGAGTTGACTATTTGCTTGGCTGTTTTGTGGTCCATTCACCTGGAGCTGAGACAGAAGAGAATCGATGGTGTTAGTAAAGATATTCATAAACACCTGAGAAAGCTGCCCAGAGAAGCAGGGCACAGGCGGTAGCTTGCCGTAGCTATGTTCTATGACGATGGGAGTTGTCAGGCGGCTTTTTAGGAGTCTGAGCGTACTGTCTATGAGAGTGTTGAGGTCTGTGGGGCGCGGATGCACAGCATCGATATGGCAAAAGTTTTGTAGGCTGGTGGCCAGCTGGCGTAGCCTATGTGCGCCACCTCTGGCACTTTTGATGGCGGCTGGCAAGTCACTACGCAGGTAGTCTATTTCTATGTCTTCTTTTAGCTCCGATATTTCGGGGGAGCCTTCGGGACAGGCGGCTTCGTAGGCCATCAACAGTTCGTGCTGTTGTCTGGCATAGTCGGCAATGTAGCTGAGGTTACCCCAGATGAAGCTAACGGGGTCTAATATTTCGTGAGCAACACCATCCACTAATCGACCCAACGCAGCCATCTTTTCACTTTCTAAGATCTGCATTTGCAGCCTTTCATAGCGAATTTGAGTTTCGATACCGCGAATGTGCCAGTGGGCAACGTTTAATATGTGGGCATCGAGCAGCCGATAGTCTCCTTTTTTTTGCTGAATAAGAATAGGCTCACCCTGATACTCGAGGGGGCGCTTCAAAGCTTGTTGTGCTCCGGCCAGGATAGCAACATCTTCGCTTAGGGTTAGGGGTGTTTCTTTTGTTTGTGACAATAGAACACGCACAGGATTATCTACAAAGTAATGAACTTCAGCGCTGTGCAGTAGGCAATTTAGGCATCGCTGTCTGGAAAGAACGGTGACCCGCTCAGCCTCACTGACAATAACGCCTGGCAGCTGGGCCTGCTTAAGAAAGTGCTCGATAAGATCACGAATAGTGCACTCAGCAGTCACAGTAAAGTCGCAAAGGGGAAGATTACGCAGGCTAGAGCGAATTCCCAATGACTGCTGATTTCCAGTTCCAAGGGTGGGGTACTGCTGTGAGGAGGCGATCAGATGCATAGGAAGGTGGCTGACATATCCTGAGGGCTGTTGGGCAGATGGCTGTTGTGGTTTGATGCCTGTATATTTGGCGACTGTTGTGCGGTGCATACAGTGTGCCCGTAAGATGTGGGTAACTGTGCGGCTAAAAGTAAGATTTTTTGAATTGTTATGGCAGATAAGCAGGTGGATTTGCGAATAGTATCTTTGATCCCAAGTGCGACTGAGATTGTGGCTGCGCTGGGCTATGGCGATTATCTGGTGGGGCGATCGCACGAATGTGACTATCCTGCGTCGGTCCGCGATCTCCCAGTTTGTACCGAACCTAAATTCGACCCCGTGGGCACCAGCGCCCAAATCCACAGCCGTGTCAGCGAACTGCTGACCTCCGCGCTCAGCGTATACCGGGTAAATACTGAACTGCTAGCAAAACTGCGCCCTACTCACATCATTACGCAGGCTCAATGCGAGGTATGCGCAGTGAGCCTGAGCGATGTGGAGGGAGCAGTGACAGAATTAATGGAAACGACGTTCAAAGGCCTTGCAGGACCACCTGTGAAAATTGTGTCTTTGCAGCCCGAGCGACTGGCGGATGTGTGGACAGATATGGAAAGAGTCGCAGAGGCTTTTAAGAGGCATATTGCTAGCCCTGTGTCAGAAACAGAAATTATCGACAGCTTGAAAGCGCGATTGCCGAAAGAGAATTTTTCAGAGCAGCCCAGACCCAAAGTGGTTTGCGTAGAGTGGACCGATCCGCTGATGGCAGCTGGAAACTGGGTACCCGAGCTGGTTCATTTTGCAGGCGGGCAAGATTGCCTGGGTAAGGCGGGGGATCATTCGGACTGGATGAGCTGGGAGGATCTTCGCGCTGCGGATCCGGATATTGTGGTGGTAATGCCCTGTGGCTATGGCATGGCTAAGACGCGTGAAGCTACGGCTGAAATGGCTAATAATCCAACTTGGAAGGGACTCAAAGCTGTACAGAATAACCAGGTCTACATTGTTGATGGCAATCAATACTTCAATCGCCCCGGGCCTAGACTGGTTGAGTCTTACGAGATTTTAGCTGAGATTATTCAGGGTAAAGAGATTGATCTAGCCAGGCATATTGTGGGTTGGGAACGGTTCTAAGTGTGTAGACCGTACGTGTTTAGTGTGGTAGATGGTTAGCCCAGTTGGCACCTAACCGATTACGCTTGCTTCAGGTTAATTGCAAAAGTGAGAGAACAGCCTGTTCGTGCTGCGCTAGGGGGAATAGCGAGCTTTTCGATGCGATCGCGTAGCTTTCAATCAGGTGAATTTTTGGGCGGATCTGTAGGGCGGCGATCGCCATTTTGCAGCACATAGCTAAAGCCCTGTCCCCAGGGTCTGCGCTCAATCTTAGGCATATTGTCGTGGACACAGCAGAGTCCAGCAGCAGCAGCAGCTTGTTCAGAACTCATTTTCATCCGTTACGATCCTCTAGATTTAGAGGCCTCAGCTGGTATTGTAGTGGGTACTGTTCTGAACAAAATAAGGCACTCAAAGCATGTACAGTTTGATGCAAGTAACCGACGCTGGCCTGCCCTACTCTACGCTGTTGACTATTGTTGGCATCGTTGGATTTGTCGCTGCAATCGGTATTGGTTCTGTTGCCTGGTACAACTCCAAGCGCCCGGTCGGCTGGGAAGGCAAAGAGCGTCCTGACGTAGTTCCTAAGATTGACAAAGACTAGAGTGATTGCCTTAGGCATAAGCTTAGAAGACGATTTCAATCCTTTTCTCTACCAGTAGGCTCAGCATATCGCCAGGGTTAGCTCAACTAAAGGTAGCGAATTGCGTGTGGATAATCGCCCTATGGACTGAATATCCTGTGAAATAGAACGGCTAGTATCGACAAGTGGTCAGACACCACCGAGTGTCATGCTACTTTGTCTAAATTAGCGAGCGATTTGTAGCTAAGGACATAATTCAATGCGGTTTGTCACCGACCCAGCAATCAAAACGAAAATTGCGCGGATGAAGGAGCGGGTGTACTGGCAGCACCCGGCAGTGAAAGCCCTAAATGTGGATCAAACCCGCTTTGTCCTGGTTAGTGATAGTGCCAATGACGATACCAGCGAATCGGCGCAACCGGGAACAGATCCTGCTGACTTTTCTTTTTTAGTGATTGGCGATAGCGGCACCAGTCGCCACGCGAGCGATCCGCCGCAAAGGCGAATTACCAAGCTGTTGCTGAAGCATTCACCCGAGTGTGATTTCATTTTGCATACGGGTGATGTTGTTTACCTGGTGGGGTCTAGCGAGCAGTACCCAGACAATTTTATCAAGCCCTATCGTGAGTTTTTGGTAGGCGGCGAAAAGCCTAAAAAGATTCGCTTCGACAAGATGACGTTTAAAATTCCCTTCTTGCCGGTACTGGGCAATCACGACTATTATGACCTGCCGCTGATTTCAGGAATTTTGAGCAAAGCGTTTTCACCGATTCGGCGGCTGTTGCGAAAGCGGATAAATTTGGACATTGGCTGGCATGGGTCTCATCAGGGTGAGGCGTTTGCACGGGCGTTTATGGACTATGTGCAGCCGCTGAGCGATCGCCAGCTGAAGCTGCACTTGCAAGAAAAGTACAGCGCTAAGGTAGGCGATACGCGCTGTTTGCGCTACGTGCCAGGTGAGTTTACTCGGGTGCCGAATCGGTATTACACATTTCGCCGAGCGGGGGTCGATTTTTTTGCGCTTGATAGCAATACGTTCAATTCACCACAGCCGCTGCCGACAGATGAAGCCGGACAGGCAATACGAGCACGGCTAGAAACTCAGCGTGACCAGCTTGAAGAGAAAATGCGATCGCTCACCGCAGAATCACTTACCCTCTCTGAAGATGATCTAGAACAGGCGAAGCGTGCCAATAGCATCTACGGCAAAATGGAGCAGATTGAAGAACAATTGCAGGATATAGACAAGCAGCTGAATCTCTCCCAAAAAGATGCAACGGTAGATACGGAACAACTGGAGTGGTTGCGCGATCGCCTGATTGCCTCCTGGCAAGATCCGGATGCCAAGGGAAGAGTCTTATATTTTCATCATCCGCCCTACGTCAGTGAAAGTACAAAGTGGAACCAGGGGCAAACGCTCGCGGTGCGGGCTCGAATTCGTGAGGTGCTAGATCAGGTGCAGATGGCAGTGGGCGATTACAACAGGCCGCTGGTAGATTTGGTGCTGTGTGGCCATGCCCATTGTTTTGAATATCTGAGGACGGTGGAAACTGGTCACGGCGATCGCGTTATCCCATGGGTTGTGTGTGGCGGTAGCGGCTTTAGCCTACGCAGACAGCGAAAAGAAGGGCCTATTCTAAAAGAGTACGGTCAGCCGGTTGCAGAGTCTCATATGTTCCTGGGTCGCGACGGCTATGAAGATAGAAAGAGTCGGCCCTACTCCGCTTTGCGTGTGGATGTGTCTTATGCAACAGGCGATAAAGAGGTCCCTCAGTTTACGCTGCGGCCACTGGTGGCAGAGCGCTATCACAGCGAGTGGAAAGAGCGTGAGCTAGCGCCCATTGTGTTGGATACGTATGCAGAGCCTGTGGGGTGAGGCAAACTTGGAGTGAGGCAAACCTGAAGTGAAGCAAACCTGGAGTGAATCAGGCTACTGAGCCTGCGGATTGAGCTTATCCATTTCCCATGTGGTGTAAGTCCCGATTGGGCTCCACGCAAAGTAGGGCAGCAGCAATACGGCTGCCCAGCCAGATACTTGTAGCACACTCAGCACCAACATTAGGCAAATTACGAAGCCTGCGCCGCCTACAAAGCTCGCGGTTTTTAGGCTATGAGTCCAAAACAATACCGGTGTGAACGCGATGGTTACCAGCTCTAGCACAATGTAAGCTGCCATCCAGGTCCAAGACTGCGTTCTTTCCCATACGATGTAGGCCGACCAGCCCCCGCAGACAAAAACAACGGTCCAAATCACTGGAATCAACTTTTCAAAGGTTAGCCAGTCAGGGCGCTCTAGCCGTCGGAACCATTTGACATCTGAGGGCCGAATAATGTTCGAGAGCATAGCAATTGCAAATGCAACACCGGCTATCACCATCCAGGACTTCATACGCTTATTCCTCTGCTGCGCTTACTGCTGCTCGTAAATACAATGGCCTCGATCTTTTATTGAGGATCGAGGCCATTACAGTCATCTATCCAGGTACAGACATCTCAACCTGTCCAGGGTGTACGGAAAGAAGGAAACAGGGTGAGTCCGCCATCTACAAATAGCGTTTGACCTGTAATGTAAGCAGCATCGTCAGAGGCTAAAAAGGCCGCAACTGCCGCCATTTCCTCCGAAGTGCCCGAGCGTCCCATGGGAATGTGACTTTCAATATCGGCTTTTCTTTCAGGGTCATCCTTCCAGGGATTAATTGGTGTGAGGGTTGCACCTGGTGCAAAGGAGTTAATTCTGATGTTGTCGCGGGCGTACTCTAGCGCCAGGGTTCTGGTCATGCCTCTCATCCCTGATTTGCTCATGGTATAGCCCACGTACTGGGGGCGGGGAATCAGCTCGTGAACGCTAGAATCGTTGACGATGACGCCGCCGCCGTTTTCTAGGAAGTGAGCGATTGCCTTCCTGGCACATAAAAAGGCCCCTCTCATATTGATGTCGATCATTTTGTCGAACTTGTTGAGCGGAATCTCGTGGGAAGCGCCCTGAATCTGCATACCTGCGTTGTTGATCAAAATATCCAGGCCGCCAAATGTACCGATGACTTTCTCGAACATCGCTGCAACGTTTTCTTCTTTCGAGACGTCGGCCTGCACTTTCATATCTTTTAGCGTACCAGGCTCAATGCCGGCTTCAGCGCTGGCAGCACGCATTTGTTCCAGGGTAGCGTCGGCTTCTTCTTCGCCGCTGTAATAGTTCACCGCGACATTGGCCCCTTCTTTGGCAAAGCGAATGGCGATCGCCTGACCAATCCCGCTACTAGCCCCTGTTACCAGCACATTTTTACCTTTCAAGCCACGCATACCTTCTCCTCAATTTCTACAGTTTTTCCCACCTACAGACACCTTTCTCGCTGCCTTCCTCCCACTTTCCTAGTAAATAGGCACTAGCAGTATATAGCACCTCTCTTCTTCCACCTAAGCATGGCGTAATACAAACATGCACCACTCAAGACTGTCTGCTGATATCACTCGCTAAAGGCCTATGACGCGGCAGTTCCCTCACAATTATTCATATTGGCAGAGACTCTCTCTCTCCCTTTGTAGAGGCTGTGAATCACAAGACATTCTAAATTGTAAAGGAATGCAATAGTCATGCTCTAGCTTATAGCCTTGCGAGCAGCTTAACTGTTGCGTTCTGGTCGTTTTGTCTTTTTATCGGTCTTGCAGAAAGGCAGAAAAAGCCAAAGCGAAAAGAGATTCAAAAAAGCATTCCGACATTATTTATGGAAAATACAGACTCACAGGCCAAGCAAGCTGCTTTTGACAATAAAAGCGCATATGCAGGCGATCTGAGCGCCGAAACAAATGATGAAGTTAGTATCGATCAGCTCGGTACAGCGGCTGGGCTCGACATTCAGCCAGAGTCACCACTTTCTGTCGCAGAAGATTTGAAGGCTAGAGATGAAAATCGCATGGAACTTGTTCCTAACGAAGACAATTTTGAGCCTGACTTGCCATCTGTGTAGTCGCTACCTTTTGTAATCGCTAACTATTCACATCACCTTAGAGGTCAAGTACTATGACAGACGGAGCAGCCGACCAGGCTTTCGATGCTACCAAAGATGCCGTCCAATCTACTTTAGAGGCAGCAAAGTCAGCCGAAGAAGCCGTACTCGATAAAGTAGACGATGCCCAAGACGCTATCGGCGAAGTAACCCCAGTCCCTACTGAATTTAAGTCAAAGACGTCTCCTAGTGACATCAAGAAAAGGCTTGATTGGGGTGAGCCTGCGCTTACCCTCATTGACGTGCGCGATCGCGCCGAGTTCAATGCAGAGCGTATCATGGGTGCTATTCCTATGCGTATGGAAGACTTTGTCGGCAACGAGCAGAACAATATGTCTCTTGAGCGCGATATTTACCTGTACGGTGATGACGCCCCATCCGCTGCGCAAAAAATGTACGACGCTGGTTTTAAGAAGGTAAGTGTCATTCAGGGCGGTCTTGCTGCCTGGAAGGCTATTGGCGGCGCAGTAGAAGGTCAGGGTCAGGCGCCTGGTTTGCTAGAAGGCGGTGCCAACTTGGTAGGCCAGACAGCAACTCCCTAGTGCCTCGACTAAAGCTCCGATAGCTGTTTGTCTAGTAGTCGTCATGTAGCTGTTCAGACACGGTTTCTTTTAGATTTTCCCCGTTTTGCTGCCTTGCAGTGAGATGGGGATTTCTTTGTGTGCGATCGCCTCATTGCCTGGTCGTGATTTTCAGCCCCCCAGGATTTTGACCAAAAGGATCGGTTATTGCGACTTTTGTAAATAAGTTACGAACGATATTGTCTTAAGGTGAATTAGCACTCTAGGACAACGAGTGCTAAATACTGAAGTACAGTAGACACTCGAACGAAAGCAGAACAATCGTAACAACCGGCATATGGCGAAATTAGTATTATTCGATGAAAAGTCACGCCAAGCGCTTGAGCGTGGCGTCAATGCCTTGGCGGACGCAGTCAAAATCACCATGGGTCCCAAAGGCCGCAACGTGGTGCTAGAGAAAAAGTTTGGCGCTCCTCAAATCGTCAACGATGGCATTACCATCGCCAAGGAAATCGATCTCGATGACCCTTACGAAAACACAGGTGCTCGTCTGATTCAAGAGGTCGCTTCTAAAACGAACGACCTCGCAGGCGATGGTACTACCACCGCAACCGTACTGGCCCAAGCGCTGATCCGCGAAGGCCTCAAAAACGTAGCCGCTGGCGCAAACCCTGTCAGCCTGCGTCGCGGTATTGAAAAGGCCGTCGCCCATCTCGTCTCCGAAATCGAAAAGGTCTCTAAGCCTGTCACTGGCAATGACATTGCTCAGGTTGCGGCGGTCTCTTCTGGTAATGACAACACGGTAGGCGACATGATCGCCAGCGCCATGGACAAAGTTACCAAAGACGGCGTCATTACTGTAGAAGAATCCAAATCTCTCGATACCGAGCTAGATGTTGTCGAAGGGATGCAGATTGATCGAGGCTACATGTCTCCCTACTTTGTGACCGACCAAGAGCGCATGATCGTAGAGCTAGAAAACGCTCGCGTTCTGATTGTTGACAAAAAGATCAGCTCCATTCAGGACCTGGTGCCTGTACTGGAGCAGGTGACTCGCTCGGGTCAGCCTTTGCTGGTAATTGCAGAAGATGTAGAAGGCGAAGCCCTGGCGACGCTGGTTGTTAACAAGGCTCGCGGCGTTCTTAACGTGGCTTCTATTAAGTCTCCTGGTTTTGGCGATCGCCGCAAGGCTTTGCTTGCCGATATTGCCGCGCTGACAAATGGCCAGGTGATCTCTGAGGAAGTTGGCCTTAGCCTAGAGAGCGCTACGCTAGAAATGCTTGGCGTTGCCTCCAAAGTCACAATCACCAAAGACACTACTACTTTAGTGTCTGAGAGTGGCAACAAAGACGACATCACTAAGCGTGTCGAGCAAATTCGTAAAGAGCTAGCTATGACTGACTCTGACTACGACAAAGAGAAGCTGGCTGAACGACTGGCCAAGCTAGCCGGTGGTGTTGCGGTCATCAAGGTTGGCGCAGCGACTGAAACTGAGCTAAAGGACCGCAAGCTTCGCATCGAAGATGCCCTCAGTGCCACCAAAGCAGCCGTCGAAGAAGGCATCGTTCCTGGTGGTGGCGCAACTCTGCTGCACCTTGCTCAAAAGCTCGAAGATCTCAAGAATTCCCTTGCCGACGAGGAGAAGACCGCCGTTGATATCGTCATGCGTGCGCTAGAAGCACCACTGCGTCAGATTGCTGACAACGCTGGTGTAGAAGGCTCTGTCATCGTCGAGAAAGTGAAGGAGATGGACTTCAACTTCGGCTACAACGCGCTGACTGGCGAGTACGAAGACCTGATGAGTACAGGCATTGTGGACCCTGCTAAAGTGGTTCGCTCTGCGCTGCAGGATGCGGCTTCTGTCGCTGGCATGGTCCTGACGACCGAAGTTCTCGTCGTCGAGAAACCTGAACCCGAACCTGCTATGCCCGGTGGTGACATGGGCGGCATGGGCGGCATGGGCGGCATGGGCGGCATGGGTGGCATGGGTGGTATGGGTGGTATGGGTGGCATGGGCGGCATGGGTATGATGTAGCCCACCGCTTGAGCTCTTGCCTATTGGCTGCTTAGCTGACTAATAGTCTAAAGAGAGGTATAGCTAAATAAGCTGTACCTCTTTTTTGTCGTAATCGTGCTTAAATCTTTTATGTGAAACATGGCAAAAGACTTATTTCATGATGTCGTAAAGACTGCCCTTCAAAAAGATGGTTGGAATGTTACGCATAGAAAACTCTGAGGAACCAGAGCGCGTTCTATACTTGGCAGCTCCAATCGATACATATCGACTATTTCTCAGATTTCAGCCTGCTAGCACTATTATCGAACGTTACGACGTTCGCTTGATTATCTACGAGCCAGACAAAGAGGAGATCAATCAATGGATAGAGTAAGCAACTATCGACAAATAATCTGTGCTTTTTTAGAAGACTTTGCTCAATTCGACTCAACCGTTCAATTAGCATTAGATACAGACCGTGACCGGTACTTGGCTATCCGCAATCAGTGGCGAGGCAATGACCGTACGTATGGCTGTGCTATGCAGCTAGACATTATTGAAAATCAGGTATGGATTCAACAAAACAGTACTGAAATATACGTTGACCGAGAACTCATCAAGCTTGGCGTCGACCCTAAAGATATTGTTTTTGGCTTTAGAGCACCCAACATTAGAAGTCGTCTTACTGCCGCATTATCTGAGAGCTATAATCAGCCTGTTTGAGAATATGGTTCTGGATTAGCAGGACAATACAAAAGTACACATAGAAGACAAGCATGTTAGAAAAGAAAGGTCTTGGAATTGAAACTCTGCTATTGCCAAAGAAGAAGCAGATCCTCAAAATTGCAGAAAAGCACGGTGCTTTTAACATTCGTGTATTTGGGTCGGTTGCACGAGGCGAAGCAACTTCAGAAAGTGATGTTGACCTATTAATTGACTACGATCCAAGTCGCCGCTCGCCTTGGTTTCCAGCAGGGCTGATTCAAGATCTACAAACGCTGCTAAACCGCGAGGTAGATGTAGCAACGATGGCGATGCTAAGAGAAGATAGAGGACGTGATCGAGTACTGGCTGAGGCAGTTCTACTGTGAGACAGGACATTGACAAACTGGAGGATATTTTAGTCGCAATCGAACAGATAGAAAAATATCTACAGAAAGGGAAAAGTGCGTTTGAATCGGATGAACTGATTCAAGTATGGATGCTTCATTACTTACAGATTATCGGAGAGGCAGCACGAAGTACATCATCGGAACTTAGACAAAAATATTCAAAAATTCCCTGGTCGGCTATCGTAGGATTTCGAAATCTTGTCGTCCACGAGTACTTCCGAGTAGACCTGAACGTAGTTTGGGAAGTGATAAAGAACGATTTGCCAGAGTTAAAGCCTCAAATCGAAGATGTTGCCAAAGAGCTAGATTTACCAGCAGACTAGAAAGATCGTAGTCCTGTATATTATAGTTCTATTGTACTATCGACTTGAAGCTCTATTTGTGACTGACAAGGAGATGAGAGTGGCAATAACGACTCAGCTTTCCATGAATGAGCTGACCGGGCGAATTTTGGATATGGCACAGACAGGGGTTTATCGGGAGTCGCTGTTTGAAGCCTTTAGACCGGTGGCGACCAAAAAACAAGTGAAAGAAGCGATCGCCCTTGCCAAACAATTTGGCCTGCATTCCGACCCGTCCCTTCGCGATACTGAGCTAGGCACCTACTACCAGGCTGATGTCAAAAAGGTAGCGTCTTATCATTCAGTGATTCAAAGCTCTGTAATGCTGAGTGCTGGGGACGATATGGCCGCTCAGATGCAGATTGCCATTCGTACCGTAAAGCTGATGCTGGTGGTGTCTGGGGGTGGGGCGATCGCCCTCCTTCTTCTCGGCATAGGCTACCTGCTCTCCGGCAAAGTCGAAGCCGCCGCCATGTGGTGGAGCAGCGCCCTGTGTGCAGGCGGCATTTGGCTATGGCAAAAAACGGTCGCCAAGCCCCTGTTGTGAAGGGCTCGGCTAGCTGAGGGATTTCACGCCCCAGAACTCTACCCAAATCACGGCCTGATACTTGGCCGCACTTTCTTTTTCGGCCAGTCGTCCAGCGCACTTCTCTACCTTAAATGCGGTATCGGCGCTGCAGCAGTCTTCTAAGATGACGGTGGTGACGGTGAAGTAGTACTGACCATAGGGAATGACATCGCCGACTCTGGGTAAGGCGGCGGTGCGTAGGTACCAATCGCACTGACCAGTGGGTGCATGGGGCGATCGATCAGGCTCGTTGCCCGGAAAATAAAGTACCTTACAGAGGTTGGGGAAACGCCGCTCTATGGCAACGGCTCTTGCAGTGTTTTTCATGGCAGTGTTTTTCATAATTTATTGTGTACTATGCAACACTTCTGCGTAAATGCTCGTAGAAAAGCTACATGAAACGCACAATATTGTGATGAGTTGCTTTATCTTTCCGTAATCTGACGAATGACTTACAAGCCTGCACAAGTTCCACAGCTGCCGGAAGGTGCGCCAATCCCTGAATTCCTGGCTGACTCGGTGCTTCGTACCAACCTGATTACATCGGTTGTTGTTCTCGTTGTGATTAGCGTCCTACGGATGGGGGCCACTCGACTAATCAACCAGCAGGTAAGCGATCCACGACACCGATATGCCTGGCGTAAGTGGCTTGGCTATATATCTTTTGGTCTATATGGACTGACATTGGTGGTGCTGTGGCTGCCCAATATGGACGGAATCTCTACCTTTTTGGGTTTGTTCGCAGCCGGTGTGGCCGTGGTGCTGCGCGATCCGCTGGTGAACTTGGTAGGGTGGCTATTTATTTTGTGGCGGCAGCCGTTCCGGATGGGCGATCGCATTCAACTCGGTGAGCATTCTGGCGATGTGATTGACATTGCCATTTTCAAATTTACGCTGATGGAGATTGGCCATTGGGTAGAAACCGACCAGAGTACAGGGCGGGTGATTCATCTTCCTAACGGGCGGGTTTTTCAGGAGGCGATCGCCAACTATTCTCAGGGATTTAAATACATCTGGCACGAAATTCCAGTGCTGATTACCTTTGAAAGTGACTGGGAAGAAGCCAAGAAAATTTTGTTTATTCAGGTCAATAATCACGCTGAACACCTCAGCGGCTCGGCGGAAGAGCATCTGCGTAAGGCTGAGCAAAAGTACATGATCTCTTACTCTAAGCTGACGCCAACGGTATACACTACAGTCAGAGAGAGTGGCATTTTGCTGACCATGCGCTACCTGTGTGAACCGCGTAAGCGCCGAGGTTCTGAGCAGGTGCTTTGGGAAGGTGTGCTGCGAGAATTTGCCAAAAACGACAATATTTCCCTGGCGTACCCGACCCATCGTTTTTATACGACGGCGGTGGATATGGCTGCCCCCTTACTGCCCAAGCACAATATCCCAATCAAAGAAGTCCCGGCAGAAAACTACGATCAGGTTCAGTGATGGTTTCCGTGAAATAATACAAGCAGAGCTATGGCTCAACGGACTTCCTGAACGTGCACAACGAACTTTAACTATGACTAAACCTCAGCAGGCGAGTCGGCGCCTCCTTTGGCCTCTTTCCCTGGTTTCGGCCCAGATGTTGGCTCAGATGGCGGGTCGGCCCATGGCGAGCGCTTTGCTGGTGGCTGCGTTGACCATTGCCTGTGGCGGTGGCATGCGTGACTATACTCAGCTGTCGTTAGATGTGGCCTTGCCAGAATCTGGGGACGAGGCCGCGAATGAAGCAGTGCTAGTAGAGGCCCAAACGGTCATTGAAAAGCGCCTGAAGGGTTTAAATCTGGAAGAGGCTGAGCTAAGCGTAGCCTCGCCTGACCAGATTACTGTGCGGCTACCCCAAAAGATAGGCGCAGAGGCGGTGGCCGAGCGATTGGTGAAACCCGGACTGCTAACGCTGCGAAATCAAAAAGCCGACACGGATGAGGCCCTATCAGAAGGGATTGAAACGCTACAACGGTTGCTCGTAGAGCAAAATAACCTGAAACAGACGGGCAATCAGGCAGAAGCGGAGGCTTTACAGCCACAGATCGATGAGAGCCGAGTGAAGATTATTGAGCTATTTGAGCCACCTGTGACGGACGGAAATCTGCTGCTCGATGCCAAGGCCGTCGAGATTAGTGGCTATAACACCTGGGAGGTGAAGATTTGGTTCGATAGTCAGGGGACAGATAAGCTGGCTGAGCAGACAAAGGCGATCGCTGGTACGGGCCGGGTCATCGGAATTTTCTTAGACGATGTTTTGCTGAGTACGCCTGTGATTGATGTGTCCTTTGTAGAAAGCGGTGTTACGGGTGGCGAGGCGGCTATCGACGGCAGCTTTACCGCTGAGGCCGCAAAGGACCTAGAGGCGCAGCTGAAGAGCGGACCGCTGCCGACCGAGTTGGAACTCGTTAGCATTAAATCTTCTGACGATCCAGATGAGGCGGAGGCAGCACCAGAGGCGTTAGACTCAGAAGCAGTAGACTCGGAAAACTCAGAATCAGAGCAACCGGAATAAATTAGGTCGGTTTTTCCTCAGCAGATTTAATTTCTATCTCTTTCAGTATCAATGAGACAGCCTCTATAAGCTCTGGGATGCTGGACTGAAGTACACTCCAGATTCGAGAAAGGTCAGTTCCGTTGTAGTCGTGTATGAGTTTATCTCGCATTCCTGCGATTTGATTCCATGGAATATGAGGATGCTTTTGTCGAAAGTCTGTAGACAGGCGCTTTGTCGCTTCGCCAATGATTGCTATCTGATAGATAACGGCAGATTGAGTTTTAATATCATCTAAAAAATCCTGCTGTTTCATTCCTTCGATAAATGACTGCGTCAGCTGAGCAGCATCCACAATATCGAGCAAAGAGGCCTTGTCACGCGGGTTCATATACTGAGGCCCGCGAGTAGATAATTTGAGAAGACTCCAATATTTCAGCTTTCCGGATAGTATTTCGGCTGTTTTCAATTCCTTTTTTTTCGATTAAGTCAACATTCCTTTCTGCTAAGACAGCTAGTTCTTGCTCCATTGAGACAAGGTCTAGAAGATTCCAAGGGTCGTCAGGCAAAAAGGTGATTAAAATATCGAGATCGCTGCTGTCATCTTGAAAATCATTGCGTAAAACGGATCCAAATACGCAAACTTCCGCAATCTGCCATTTTTTACAAAAGGCACCTAGCGTCTCAGAAGAGAATGCTACACGACCAAGCGCTTGGAGCTCACGAAATTTAGGTGTTGTGTTCATCTCTTATGCCAAGGTTGCACAGGATATGTCTTCTCCTACCTCAATATAGCGTGTCTTATTTGGCAGGCTATGAGACCGTACAGTCGCGAAGGCTGTACGGTCGTGGTGCAATTTTGGAACGGTTACGTTGAGATCGCCGATACAGAGCCACCATCGACTCGCCAGTTGGAGCCAACGACGTAGCTGGCGTGGGTAGAACACAGAAAGGCGATGACGGCAGCGACTTCTTCCACTTTGCCGCGTCTGCCAACTTCGATGCCAGGGCGGTTTTCAGCTAGGAAGCTTTTGACGGCTTCGTCCATACTGACGTTTCGTTCTTCTGAGCGCGATCGCATCATGGCATTTGTCATAGCTGTTTCTACAAAAGCAGGCGACACCATATTGGTGAGCACCCCGTCTTTTGCATAGGCTTTAGACAGGTTTTTGGTCAGATTCAGCGTCCCTGCCTTGCAAGCACAGTAAGGCATATCTTCGATATAAGGCTGCACGGCATCTTCAGAGCCCAGCAGCACCACTCGGCCCCAGCCTGCTTTTCGCATGTCTGGGATAAAGGTACGACAAATTCGCACGGTGCCCATCAAGTTAACGTTGATGGTGTGCAGCCAGCCTTCATCGTCAATGTCATCCAAAAAGTCACCGACCGCGCCTGTGATGCCCGCTGAGTGAACAACAATTTCGGCTGGGCCAAAGTGTTCTGTAATTTTGTCTCTAGCGGCTTCTACCTGTTCTAGGCTAGTGATATCTGCCTTGGCTGGGAACGGATCGCCAAATGCTTTGAGGTCATCAATTTCATCAAAGGAGCGATTGAGAATGGCAACTTTTGCGCCTTCTTTTAACAATATTTCGGCGGTGGCCTTACCAATGCCTGAATCACCGCCAGTCACGACGGCTACCTTGTCTTTTAGCCCTAAGTCCATAAAAATTGCTTTCTCAATATTGAGGGTGTGTGCGCCTTCAATGTAAAGCTTTTGTGGGGTGAGATGACCGGGTGTGAAACAAAAGATAAAACGCAGCAAGGCAATGGCCTTTAGCAGTTTGCTATACAATTTTCCAGCAGGGGCTATGGAACGGCCACCACAAAAAAGCTCACAACATATGCCAGCACATGCCTAAATGGAAATTGTCAACAGAATTTACGTTCAATGCGGCTCACTTTATTCGCGACTATGATGGCCCCTGCGGGCGGATGCATGGCCACACCTATCGGGTTCGTGTGGAAGCTCAGGCAAATAAGCTTCAGGCTTCAGAATACTGTCCGCATCCGGCAATGGTGGCAGACTATAGAACATTGCGCTGGGCCAAGAAAGACGTGCTAAAAGGAGGACTCGATCACTGTGTACTCAATGAGGTAATGCCAGATAATTATGAGACGACTGCGGAGATGATCGCACAGTACATTTATGAGAAGACGGCTGAGCGTTTGCCTGATGTGGTGAAGCTTAAAGTGGCTGTCTCTGAATCGCCCAACTCTTGGGCCGAGTACGAAGCTGATGATGAGTAACTCCTTACCCGTAGTTGAAACGTTTCACTCTGTGCAGGGAGAAGGTGTGTGGAGTGGGCACAATGCTTTTTTTATTCGGCTGGCTGGCTGTGATGTGGGCTGCACCTGGTGTGATACTAAGCACTCCTGGCCGATGCAGGCGCATCCTGTTGTTCCCGTCGAAGATTTGGTAAATCAGGCGATCGCATCCGCACCGTTTATGGTGGTGATAACTGGTGGTGAGCCGCTGATGCACGATTTGACCGCGCTAAGTATGGCACTGCACAAGGCCAATCGTAAGGATGCAAATTTTAGAGTGCATTTAGAGACGTCGGGATCGCATCCGCTCAGTGGCCAGTTTGACTGGATTACCCTGTCTCCTAAACGCTTTAAGCCACCGCTACAAGAGATATACGCTTTGGCCAATGAGCTTAAGGTTGTTATTGGTGAGCCCGATGATTTGGTGTGGGCCGAACAGCAGGCGAGTAGCGTATCTTCCGGGGTGGTCAAGCTCTTGCAGCCGGAGTGGACAAGCCCAGAGGGGCAGCAGCTAGCTATCGATTATGTTTTAGCTCACGCTGACTGGCGGATTGGTTTGCAAACCCATAAGTTTTTGGAGGTGCGATGATGGATGGTCCGAAAAAGGCTGTTGTGTTGCTTTCAGGTGGACTTGATTCTGCGACCTGTGCGGCGCAGGCGATCGCCGACGGATACGAGGTGATTGCGCTCTCTTTTGACTATGGCCAGCGCCATGACCGTGAGCTGCTAGCCGCAAAGGCCGTTGCTGAGGCCCTGGGCATTACAGACCACCGAACCGTCTCGGTTAATCTGTCTGGGTGGGGCGGCTCTTCTTTGACTGATGATGCGCTGAGCATTCCCACCGATGGCGAGGATTTGAAATCGCAAGTGATTCCGTCCACCTATGTCCCAGGGCGGAACACGGTGTTTATTGCGATCGCTCTCTCTCTGGCAGAAGCTCAGAATGCGGCGGCGATTTATCTGGGTATTAACGCGGTGGACTATTCTGGCTATCCTGACTGCCGCCCAGAGTATTTGTCGGCCTTTCAGCACCTGGCTACGCTGTCTTCCAAGGCTGGTTTGGAAGGCTATGCACCAGAGTTAATTGCGCCGCTAGTGATGGATTCTAAAACAGATATTGTTCACCGTGCGCTGCGACTGGGGGTGCCGATTGAGCAAACCTGGTCTTGCTATCAAGGGGGAGAAATCCCCTGTGGCTTGTGCGATTCCTGTCGGATTCGAGATGCTGCACTAATTAACGCAGGTCAAGCAGAGCTCGCCTCCAAAGTCGGTAAAGCCGCGCTCAGTCGCTAAGACATGATTAAACGGTGGCTGAGCGCAGCCGAAGCCAAGCCGATGGTGAGATTCGAACTCACGACCCTTCCATTACGAGTGGAATGCTCTACCCCTGAGCCACATCGGCGATTGCGAGTAGGCATTGCTCACTTGCTCACAATGGATATGGATTATAGCAAGTGGCAAGACCTGTCACAATATGTATGTCGCAAAGCAACAGGGAGGAGAGGGCATTGGCCAAACCTGCGAAAAAGACTACCGCTAAGACATCTGGATCCAAAAAAACAAAAAATCCAAAGTCGCCTAAACCCAAGTCCACCCCTCCTTCAGGCATGAGTCAAGAACGTTTTGACCGCCTGGTGGCAGAGGCCAACGCACCCTACAAGGGTTTGCGTAAGTTTATCTATGCTTCGGTGGGGGGCTCGGGCGCAATTGGCGGGTTTGTCTTTTTTACAAAGATACTGGCTGGGCGCGACCTGGCTGCTTCGCTTCCGAATCTGGCGCTTCAGCTGGGGATTGTTGCGCTGATGGTGTTTCTGTTTCGCTGGGAAGATCGAGAGAAGAAAGACAGCTAATGTCCGTTGCTTTTAATTCAGAGCCCAGTTCAGCGTCTAGTTCAGGGCCCAGTTCAGGGCGAAGGCCAGTTGTGCTAGTGCATGGCATCTGGAATACGGCTGGCATTTTCACCTTCTTGCAGCAGTACCTGGAGTCGGCAGGGTGGCCGGTGTACGCCCTAAGTATGACCCCTAACAACGGCGATGCGCCGATTGAGGTGCTGGCTCAGCAGGTGGCTGATTTTGTGGAGACTTCGTTAGGACCCGTCACCTCTTTTGATTTGGTTGGGTTTAGCATGGGTGGGCTTACTAGTCGATACTATCTGCAACGGTTAGGTGGGCTAGGCAGGGTAGGCACGTTTGTTGCGGTATGTGCTCCTCATCGGGGAACGGCATTGGCCTTTGGAAGCGATCGCCCAGGCGTATGCCAAATGCGACCCAACAGCGCTTTTCTCGCTGATCTCAATCGAGATATTCATCGCCTGAATGAGATTCGTGTGTTTTCATTTTGGACGTTACTAGATACGCTGATTTTGCCACCGTGGAGTGGTCGGCTGCCTTTGGGAGACGCTCAGCGGCTAAATGTTTCGAGCCATAATCGAATGATTCAAGATGAGAGAGGACTGCAGGCGATCGCTCAGGCACTGTCCACTCAGAACTAGCAGGCGCTACGTAGCATTAGCGATATCAACAGGTGCCCGATTTCGGGAAGCATAAGGGCACGCTTTTGGCTATGTCTTGGGTGATTTTTGGTCACACCTCTCTTATAGCTCTCTTGGATATAGCTCTCTCGGAACACCCCCTTGAAATACTTTATAAAACTGGCTAACGCGCAAAGAAAGCAGCTCGCGCGCCCTCGCCCGTTACTGTTCTTAGTCGTGGTTGGTGTGATGTGTTCCCCCTGGGTGGCGCTGTTCCTGGGTGATGCCTATTTGCGATCGCAACAAGCGCAGATGGACAGTCAGGCTGCTCTCTTCTTCTCAGAAACGCCAGATCTATCAACTAACGCCTCTGCCTATCAATTTGATCAACTGAGCGCAAGATTAGGACTAGAGCCCAATGCTAGCTATCAGCCGCCTGTACTGATCGATAAAGCCGCAAAGCAGCAGTACGATGCGATCGCGCCCATTCTCACGGAATTTATCGACAACCAGTCCAATCAGGTATCTAGCCCCCTCGCGCCCATTCCGTCTGAACTGCAACGCTATCTATCACAATACAAAGAAGAGCTTGCACAGCTAGAACGTCACATCTTAGTTTCACCCATAACCCTGTGGGCCACCGACAACGAAGATGTTGTGAATCCTAATGCGGTATCACCCGGGTTTGTGAATGTACGCGCTGTGCAAAAGCTCTTGTTGCTATTAGCCTTGCAGGCCTCGCAAGAAGGCCGACCGACTGACATGGTCAATACCCTAGAAGCGTCCTGGCAGCTGAATGAGGCGATCGCCCTACGCTCTGATCTCTCTTCTGAGGTGTTGGTGTCAGTGGTTTCTGTGTGGCAAGCCGGGTTGCTTCGTCACCTGGTTCCATTTGCAGACAATACCCTATTAGCTCAGTGGCAGGCTCGTCTGGTCTATCAGTCTCATACAGCGCCTGTTCTGTCAGGCATTCGGTATGAGTCATGGCTGCAGTACCGGGCGACTCAACAGTCTTGGATACCTGCGATAACACCTGAGAAAAATGCAGGCATCAGCCAAAAATTGCGAGCCACCTTAGGCAACCGATTTTCCTTTCAGACGTATTACAAGCTTGCGGCGGTAGAAAACACTCAAACAATCCATAGAGCATTAGATCAGCTTGCTACGTTAGACGTATGTGCAACTACGCAATTCTCGGCAGAGCGTATTTTAAGCGGTATCCATATGGATTCTTGGAACGACAGTAGCGGGTTCTCGCCGTCAGTGGTCGCTAAACGCTGGAAGACTGCCGCTAACCGGGCACTCGCGATGGAATTGTCTCAGCATGTTCTTTCTGTTAAGCACACCGCACAGACCTTAAACACATGGCCTGACACGATGCCTTCTTTGCCTTCGCAGGTGTGTCCGGGTGAGTCGTGGCTATACGCTCGTAATAACGATGGCACCATCAGCCTGGAGTTAAGCAAACAGCTGCTAACGCTTGGACCTGTTCCCCTACGCTACCGAAGTACGTCAATTGCAAGTCTGCCAAACAAACAAATGCAAAAACCCTAGCTAGAGCAGGCTGGTAAGCTTGCTATGGCTAGGGCTTGTGCTGCCCAAAAGCATTGTTCCAGATTTGCGGGTCATCACAACGTCTGAGTCAACAGCTTCTGAGTCACTTTTTAGGGGCTTTTGGTTTGGCTTTCTAGCTGGCTTTTTAGCTGGCCTTGATAGCTTTCTCCGACATGCTGTAAGTACCACCACGACCGCGATACCAGACGCCATCACGCGCACCAGCAGAGAGGATGTTTGAGATCCGATTGCGGGCTTTCAAGAAGTGATTTTTAGGCATATCTTCTTTGAAGACAGCACTCATAACATCGGCAATCTTGAAAACATTGGTTGGTTGTGCCTGCAGAACACCGCCAATAACGTCTGGTAGTGCCGACTTACGGTAATCCTCTTGAACATAGCGCTGCCAGTTGGCAGTTCTACCGCTGCGCTTGCCAGTGGTTTTCTTTTCCTTGGTTGCTGTTGCTGATTTGGTGCTCTTGGTTTTCTGAGGGGCTTTTGTAGCGGCCTTTGTAGCGGCCTTTGTGGCGGCTTTTGCAGGACGACCACGGGTCGCTTTTGCCTTAGTTGTTTTGGCGGTGCTAGATTTGGCTGTTTTACGTTTAGCTGTTTTTTTGGTCGCCGCCGCTTTTGTGGACTTTGTGGTTTTCGCTGCGGTCTTTGCTTTGGTGTCGGTGGCTTTGGTGTCGGTGCCTGTGACTGCTGACAGGTCTGCCATGTCGACGTTAGCGCCGGATTCAAACATGGCAATAACAGTTTGAATACCTTTTTGCTTTTCCTGTAGTTCGGTGAGCCGTGCAGCGAGTACAGCTGCCTGTTCAGACAGTTCGGAATCAACCGCTAGTAGCTGCGGTAGAACAGATGTAGACATATGAGACCTTCTCCTTAGAAGATTAATGATGTTAAGTGAAATTATCTAGAAACGTTGGTGTTTCAGGTGGCGATGTTTCAGAAGAGTTGCAGCAGATAGCTTTTTAAACTAGCTCTGCTATTCGGCTACTGGCTTCAGAGTTCAGTTCCTTTCAAAAATCTTAGGAGACCTTTAAGGGTAACTACCTTTGAGGGTAACTACCTTCTGAAGCTCAGCACCTAAATCAGCGCCTAAAAAGACCCTATCTATACACTCGCTAAAAATATCTCTTCTGAGAATAACACCATTTAAACACTTTCTTCTTTTTGGTCAACCCTTTTTCTAAAGTTTTTCGGATTTTATCGGCACTATTAGCCAAATTTCTCTGACTGACTCCCTTGTTTTCTTCTGATGACTGCGGTGCAGAAAGCTTGTTCTCTTTTGTCTAAAAAGCCCTTATGTTTTTACTCAAAAGAACTTTGAAATGCCTATTCTAAAAGGGTTTTAGATACTTTAAAGTGCTTGCTTGGGACAAGAGAAGGTCGCTGGAGAATGTTCATTTACCATCTACCGAAGTGATATTTGCCCCACCAACGCTTTGCGTGTCAATTAATTTTTCTCACTGACGATGGTTTCGTCAATAGTTTGGGCTGGCTGAGTTGAAGACGGCTGAATAGTTGCGCCTATGTATTTGATCAAGAGGAAAAGACTCACCAACGCTAACAGACCCGCTGCAAGTTCTAGTCTGGCTGTTTCAACTGTCCACAGGCTAAGCAATATCAGACCCATCGCGTTAGCGACTAAAACGGGGATCCTTTGCCTGGGACCGAAGACTTCTATTGCCTCGGCCTGCTTGGGCCAAAGCTGAATACCTGCTAACAGATTGAACCACAGCTGACTGAAAAGGACGATTGCGCCGCCCCACTGAAGAGAAACCCAGGTGCCGTAGAAGCCCAACAACTCTAGGACAAGAGTACTAAGTAGCGTGAGGCGAAACGTTTTTAGAAGAGAGTATTCGGCTTGTGAGTCTTTTAGCCGTGGCTGAATGAGTGCAATATTGTCGAGATCTACTCTGGCCATACGAGCAAGCTCTACGCAGAACAATAGCATCGCCAATGACAGTACGCGTTCTGGTAAGGTTGTTGCCTTTAGGCTACTCTGTCCGAGTGCTATGACTGCGGGTGCATATAGGCAAAGGACTGCAATGGTTCTGCTTTTTGTTTTGCGGTAGGATGCCTCGAGTTGGGTCGTCTCTGTTTGAGGTGCGGCCATTTCGTTTTAAGGGGATTTATTCAATCTCAAAGCTATAGTAGTCTGTGCTTGTTGGTCAAAGATATTGTTTGGCCTACTTGCTTTTGGCCTGTTGCTTTTGACCGTTCACTTTGGGCCTTTCCCTGTTGCCTTTTTAAAAGGCTTGACCTCTATGACTTCTTCAAGGCGCTACATTCTGACCCTCTCTTGCCCTGACCGGGTGGGTATAGTGGCTGCGGTGAGTAATTTGATGGCGGCTAACAATGGTTGGATTAGTGAGGCCCATCACCATTCGGAGCGATCGCAACAGCGCTTTTTTATGCGTCAAGAAATCCTGGCCGACTCTCTTCCCTTCTCGATAGAAGTTTTGCGCCAGCGCTTTGAGCCGATTGCCCAGAAGTTCGAGATGACCTGGACGATTCGAGACTCGATGCGAAAAAAGCGAGTTGCGATTTTGGTTTCTAAAGGGGGGCATTGCTTATACGATTTGTTATCACGGTGGTATAGCCATGAGCTGGATATTGAGATTGCCTGCGTGATTTCTAACCATGAAGTGTTTAGGGGATTGGTAGAGTGGCACGGTATTCCTTACTTTTATGTGCCGGTGACGCCTCAGACCAAAGCCGCAGCGGCGGCAGAAATGATGTCTCACTTTGAAGATGTTTGTGGGGATGTCATGGTGTTGGCTCGCTACATGCAGATTTTGCCCGCAGCTATGTGCGATCGCTATCCCGGCCAGATTATTAACATTCACCATTCCTTTCTCCCTTCATTTATTGGTGCCAAGCCTTATCATCAAGCCTACGCCCGGGGCGTAAAGCTGATTGGTGCAACCTGCCACTATGTGACAGAAGACTTGGACTGTGGCCCGATTATCGACCAAGACGTATTACGAATCGATCATTCTGATTCGCCCGGCGACCTGGCAAAGTACGGAAAGGATATTGAAAAAACAGTTCTAGCCCGTGGTTTGCGCTACCACATTGAAGATAGAGTGATGCTGCACAACAATAAGACAATCGTATTTCGCTAGGTCGGTTCATTACAAGATTCTTCATCCTTGTTATGAACGACCGCCAGAGGGGTTACACTCTCTACGTATGCGGGGAGATGTTCAGATGAGAGATTCTCTCCGGAGTCGACAAGCACCTTGTACCTTCATGAGGACTTCTTAACCATGAGTGATCCCGTCCTTTCTCAACTTGTCTCGGTTGAGTCTGACCTGAGCGAGCAGGTTGAACAAATAGAAAGCCAGCTCTCTCAGCTGCAGGCTCAGCGCCAGAGCCTATTGACTGTTATTGATCTGTTTCAAGTCGATGGCGAGTCAGCAGTTGCTAACAAAGATGACAGTAGCCCAGCTCAGCCCTCCCCTGACAAAGCGCCTGCTGCTCGGTCGAAGACTAAGACACAGGCTAAGACACAGGCTAAGACGAAGAAAAAGCCAGCGACTAAGCGCGCCTCGTCTGGTCGCAAGACAACGGCTTCTACGTCTGGCCGTAAGAAGAAGGACGGTCGCGCGGCGGCTTGGCAAAAGCATGTTAAGCCCGAATATAGAGATTTGGCACTGCCGGAGTCTGTGAGTAGCGTTTTGCGATCGCAGCCCTCTGAGATCTTTAAGATTGCCGATGTGATGTCTTCTATTTTTAAAGAAGATGTGCCTCGTACGTCCTATCTCAAGGCGCGTAATCGAATCTCGAATATTTTGTCGGCAGGTGCACGTGATGGCACCTGGTACCGTGGGAGTAATGGACGCTATTCGCAGTCCGAGAAGGTGACTAAGCTGTAGTGCCTATACCTATGAATACAAATAACCCGCTGCTGGTTGCGATGGCCCTCAATACTGGCCTAATTGCGATCGCCTTCCTCCTCCCTAAGAAGCTGCTCACCACAGCGGGCTATTTGAATGCTTGGCTGCTAGGGGTCATTGTATGGACGGCGTTTGGGTGGCAGGGCTACGCAGTAGTCCTGTTCTACTTTTTTGTAGGCTCGGCAGTGACCCGAGTAGGCAAAGCGCAGAAAGAAGCGGCAGGGATTGCCGAGGCGAGAGGGGGTGTGCGCGGGCCGGGTAACGTTTGGGGCTCTGCGCTGACTGGAGCCTTATGTGGGCTGGGTCTGCTTACGTTGGCCTGGGCTGTTCCCTCAGCTGCAGTACTGTGGAAACCTTTGCTAGCGTTGGGGTTTGTCGCGTCACTGAGTACTAAGCTATCGGATACGACTGCAACGGAGATTGGGAAAGCCTACGGCCAAAGGACGTTTTTGATTACGACGCTACAGCCGGTTGCACCCGGCACAGAAGGGGCCGTAAGCCTAGAAGGTACGCTAGCGGGCATCGTTGGTTCCCTAGCGCTGGCTAGTGTGGCCTGGGGCTGTGGGCTGATTTCTGTGGTGGGAGTCGGTATTTGCCTGGTCGCTGCGTTTGTCGCAACGACAGTAGAAAGCCTCATTGGGGCTACCGTCGAAGAGCAGCTCGGCTGGCTGACCCACGATTTTGTCAATATTATTAATACGACAATTGGCGCGCTGGTCGCGATCGCGCTCGGATTTTTGCTGTGATAGCAAGGCAATTAATCGCGTATGTAGGTATGCCATAAGCATGTATGGCATACCTGCAAAGTCGTTCGCTGGTTTGGCCTTATCCCTTTTTTGGCAAAAAAACTGGGAAATAATGAAAAAACCATATAAAATAATTGAGCGATCCCCAGTCATAATAAAGATCAGCACAGGCCTTCGTGCTGTTTTTTAGTCTGATTTAAGCCGATTGAAGGGCCTTGTTTACAAGCGCTGTTCAGCTGCAACCCAGTCGCACATATTAAATCAACTTAAAAGAGCCATCCCTATGATGACGGTCACTGATGAGAATTTTGGTCAAGAAGTCTTGTCCTCTTCAGCTCCAGTTATTGTCCATTTTCAAGCCCCGTGGTGCGGTATTTGTCGCCTGATTTCCCCCGTCCTCAACAGCTTCCAGCTAGAGTGGCCTGGTTCTGTTCGCGTCGTTGATATCAATGCCGACGAGAATCTAAAACTTGCTAATCTGTATCGGCTCAAAACCTTGCCGACCTTGCTCTATATAGAAAACGGCACGGTTATAGAGCGTATAGAAGGCTTTCGCAGCCGCGAAATTCTCCGCAGACGCCTGGACGATATTGCCCGTCGCTCTCAGCTAGAGAGCACGTTTTCTCAATCTGCCTAGTGCTTACTGGATTCTTTTGACTGAGCACTTCTGTGAGAGCTGTTACAGGTAGCCCTGCAGTAGAAAATCGTGCCCGACCTGTGAAAGCGTGGTGCGCGATAGTGATTTGGCTGCGCTCATGTATTCAATGCCCAGATCGCCAATAGGCGTAGGGGCAGACTGTCCGCCGACAAGCTTGGGTGCGATAAATGCCCAGACTTTTTGAACGGTGTTGGCTGCGATCGCTGCTGCTGCGAGCGTTCCTCCACATTCCCACAGTACGCTCATCGCACCACGCTCGTACAGCACATCCATCGCTCCCTCAGGCGTGAGCGTCTCCATTTGAATGATCTCTACGCCCTGCTGCTGTAGCTTATCTGCGATGGCCTGGTCTGCATTGGTTTGGCACAGTACTAGGGTTGGTGCCACGGGAGTGTCCCAAAGGTTGGCGGCTGTGGGTAAGTTCAGCTGCTTGCTCATGACGACTCTAAGCGGATTGCGATCGCCCTGTCCGTGACTGGTGAGCCTTGGATTATCTTGCCGAACGGTATTACCACCGACGATCACCGCATCGCAGCGGCTGCGTAGCTGATGCACCTGCGCTCTAGATTCAGGCCCGCTGACCCAGGCACTGTGCCCTGTCGTCGTGGCGATTTTGCCATCTAGCGTCATTGCATACTTCAAAATTCCAAAGGGGCGATGGTGCGTTACCCGGTGGATAAAGGCTTCGTTCAGCTGCTGGCAGGCGGCTTCTTCCACACCCACCGTCACGTTAATACCGGCGGCCTGCAGCTTCTCGATGCCGCCACTGGCCTTGGGGTTAGGATCTTTCATGCCAATGACGACCCGGCGGATGCCTGCATGGATAATAGCGTCACTGCAAGGGGGCGTTCGGCCTGTGTGGTTGCAGGGTTCTAGATTTACATAGAGGGTGGCTCCTTTGGCTTTGTCGCCAGCGGCGCGTAGGGCAAAAATCTCGGCATGGGGCTCGCCTGCCTTTGGGTGAAAGCCCTCGCCTACAACCTTTTGAGTCTGAACGATGACTGAGCCGACAAGAGGATTTGGTGCAGTGTGGCCAGCGGCCTTAGCGGCGAGTGCACAGCAACGCTGCATATAGGCGATGTCTTCGCCTTGAGAGTTGGTTGTTGTCGGTGGGGTCATAGCGTTTTGGGGGGAAAGTCTGAGAGCATAGGCGAGCGGATGACTATTGAATCATATGGCTCGATCGTGTTTTGAGTTTAGGTATGTTTGGTGTAGGTGGCTGCGGTGGCTGTTGCTGTTTGCTTGCTCGCTGATGATTGCGATGGGTGGCTTCAATCCTTCGATAGTGTGGGCACAGGCTGAAACACCAGCCTCGGTACTGATTGAGACCCGTGGCGGCTCGGAATCTGTGGAGCGTTTGCTGCCGGTTGACTGGCCTCTATCGGGTCTGTTTTCTGATGAGTTGAGGGATAGATTAGGCGTACTAGCACCGATTTATCTGGATGGAAGAGTGGTGTTTTATGTGAGTGCTCCGGTGGTAGAAGGGCAGGGGGTGGAAGGGCCTTATCCGGCAGAAGTGCGTGCCAAGGCAATTCAAGATCGGCTCAACAAGTTCGCGACAAATCAGCTGACGAACGATCAACAGGTACGGATTGTCATTGACGAACCGACGCAGCTGCCGATTATTACGGTCGATGATGAACAGCTGTTGACGGTGACCAATTTGGACGCTCAGCTGGCTGGATATGCAAGGCCAAGTCAGTATGCGATCGCTTTCAAATCAGATATCGAAGCAGCGCTCGACCGCTACCGAGAAGAACGCCAACCAACGTTTATCCGGCGACAAGCTCGGATAGGGGCTGTGATTGTTGTGGTCGCGTTGTTGGTGCTATTGGGCTGCGATCGCCTGGTAAAACACTTAAAACGCAAGCAGGCGGTCTACCGGAAAAAGGACACTCAGCTAGGGCAAGCTACTCGCCTGTCTCGTCCGCCGCTGCTGGAGTCGGCGTTACTGAATCGGGTAGATTCAGTCTTCGATTTGTTGAAAGCGCAGCTAGATAATCGCCAAAGACGTAAGCTCAATGAGGCAGCGATCGCGCTGTTACTCCTGCTACGTGCTGGTGTTGTGATGGGGGGAGCGCTATGGATTATGGCGTTGTTTCCCTACAGTCGCTGGCTGACGACGCTGTTGCTGTATTGGATGAGCGTACCTGCCAGAATTTTGTTGATTGCGGGTATTGCTTACGGCGTACTGCGATTGGTGAGCCTCATTGTCGATCGAGTCAGCCTGGCACTGCAAGAAGGCGCACAGTGGGCACCGGAAGCGTCCGCCCGGTTAAGCCTTAGATTTTTCACATTCTCGCAGGTCGCAAAGGGCGTCGCCGGATCTGTTATTTTTGCCACGATGGTGCTAGCAATGCTGGCAACCGCTGGAATTCAAGTTGGGCCGTTGCTGGCAGGTGCCGGGATTATTGGGGTGGGCATTTCCCTAGCCGCCCAAAGCCTGATCAAAGACATTATCAACGGCTTCTTGATTTTGTTAGAAGATCACTTCGGCATTGGTGATGTGATTGCCATCGACGAAGGAAAGGGTGTTGTTGGCACTGTAGAGACGATTAATTTGCGTATTACACAGCTACGCAATACGGAAGGTCGCCTGATTACCGTACCCAACAGCCAAATTGGCATTGTTCAAAACCTTTCTAAAGACTGGTCACAGGTAGACCTATCGGTCACCGTTGCTCCGACGACAGATATACCGACGGCGCTGTCTTTGTTTGAATCGGTGACTGCCACGATGGCGACCGAAGACACATGGCAACAGCAAATTTTGGAACCGCCTGAGCTGTTAGGGGTCGAAGCCGTCGATTCTACAGGAATTACGCTGCGTTTGTTTCTAAAAACGCAGCCGCTGAAGCAGTGGGTGGTTGCCCGTGAGCTGCGTCAGCGGCTGAAGGTGGCTTTTGACGAAGCGGGTATTCGGATAGGTGTGCCGAGGGAGCAGTTGGAGATTTTGCGAAAGGAGGATGGGGAGTTTTGGGAAGTGGGGAGTGGGGAGTAGGGGAAGCGCATTTTGCTGCAGAGGGGCAATGGGCTGATGTTTCTTGAGGGAATAGGGCGTTGGGGAGGTGTTGTGTGTCAGGGTTGAATGCCGTCTTCTGGGAAGACCCACTTTGGCCCTTCGTCGGCACGTTCTTGTTGTTTGCGGCGAACGGCTTCGGCGGCCATCTCTAGCATGTCGTCGAGGGAGGTATTCTCGATAAAGTCGGAGGCTTTCTCTTGTTCCTCTTTGTGAGGGCACTGGTCACCGAGTACGCAGCCCTCTTTGCAGTCTACGGCGCAGTTAACGTCTGCCATGGTGTTTTTTTATTAGCGTTACTTCAAGTCAAATTTTAAGGGATTTTAGGAGCTGAGTCTTATTTCGTTCGTAAGATTAATTGGCCGGTTGAAACTCACGCTAAGCTTTCTTTAATTGCCACAACACACTGATCCAACTGGGCTTTGGTATGGGTGGACATGACGCTCATGCGGAGGCGACTGATCGGGACCGTGGGGGGGCGCACGGCAGAGACAAAGATGCCTTTGCTTTTGAGCTGCTGACCCAGGTGTAATACGCTAGCGGCGTCTTTGACTTGCAGGCATACGATGGCAGAGTCGGTGGGTAGGTGCTTGATGTGGGCTGATTTCTCGGCGGGGAGTGTAGCGATCAGATTGTCTAGCGCGTGGGTCAGGTAGCTGGCTTTGTGATGGAGCTGACTGAGCCTTTGAGGTTCTTGTTTGAGAAGTTCTATGGCACCTAGGGCGGCGGCGGTGTCGGCAGGGGAGAGACCTGTGGTGTAAATCCAGCTGGGGGCGCGATTGCGTAAAAAGTCGATGAGTTCGCGGCTGCCAGCGACGTAGCCGCCCAGGCTAGCAAAGGCTTTGCTGAGGGTTCCCATTTGAATGAGGGGCCGCTGGGACAGGCCAAAGTGTTCGGCGCAGCCTGCGCCAGTTTTGCCTAGGACGCCTGCGCTGTGGGCCTCGTCGATCATGACCATGGCGTTGAAGCGATCGCCCAACTCCAGCATCTTTGGCAGTGGGCACACGTCCCCATCCATCCCAAAAACGCCGTCGCTCACAATCAGGCAGCGGCGGTAAGCTCCTCGATGTTCACTCAGTAGGGTAGCGAGGTCGGCCATGTCGTTGTGGCGATAAGTCATCACGGCTGCGCCACTGAGCTCAGCGCCGTTTTTTAGGCTGGCGTGGTTGTACTCATCTGTCAGGATCAGGTCTCGGCTACTGATAAGGGCGACAATGGTACCGATGTTTGCCAGGTAGCCACTGCTAAATACAATGGCGTCTTCGGTGTGTTTTAGCTGGGCGATCGCCTGTTCTAAATGAGCGTGCAAGGGGCGATGTCCACTCAGCAGCCGGGAGCCGGTTGCGCCAGTACCGTAGGCCTTTATGGCTGCGATCGCCCGTTCCCTTAACAGGGGATGACCCGCCAACCCCAGATAGTCGTTACTGGCCAGATTCACCATGGCCTGACCTTTTATAGTCACCACAGGTCCTGGCTCACCGTCTATGGCTTGTACCTGCCGGTACCAGTGCGCCTGATGCAGCGTTGACAATGATTTCGACAGCCAGCTGTAGGCAGTCGAACTATCGCGATTATTTAGCGTAGCGTCTGACATTTTAAGCGGGCCAGTTAGGACCTTTTCAGCGTCTTTTTAATGTCATTAGCCTACGCCTTGGGTGCCTTTAGTGGAAGAATAACCCGGCTGAGGGTACGGCCATCGTCCATGTGACTAAGGGTAAATTCACCACCGAGGGTCTTCATCAGCGATTGGCAAACCCAAAGGTGACTATTTTCTGGAATATGTAGCGTAGACGGCGACAGTAAGTCGGTGGGTCTGCCTTTTTCTAGTTCTGTCATGACCTGGGCAGAGACGCTGCCTTCGTCGGTGATGGAAATTTCGAGCCAGTGCTCGTCAATAGGGCGGCACCAAATGTCAATGCGATCGCCGTTTGGAGAGCGATCGCACGCTTCCGCAATCAGCTCATACAGCACAAACTCAATTTTTACGATATCGCCAGGGATCGTCAGGTTACTTTCGCAGTGCACCTTCGACCATAGCTGCTTGGCCTGAATCAGCGGATTGGCTCTAGCGGTTGCACGCTTAATCAGACCAATCAGCGGTGTTTTTTGCTGAGCGATATCAATCGACCAGCGCTCGTTTTGAGTGACGCGATGTAGGCGATCGCTCAGGCTATCCATCTGTTGAACGAGCATTTGCTGATGAGGGTTAGCCGCTTCACTGCGTAGATTTAGCTGCTTCATGCAGGCTTGTAAGTCACGGTTGAGATCTTCTATCTGATGCTGCTTGTACCAGTTCAGTCGGGTGAGCTGCTGCTGGTGCTTCAGCATTTTTTGGGTCAGCTTTATGTGTCGGCGGCACCAGGCGAGCTGGCTGACAATGACGGCCAACAGGGTTGTTTGCTCATCGGACCATTGCCGGGTGGCGCTGTCAGCCAGCACAACGATAGCGTTTGGTACATGGTCTGTCGCCGTACGCAACGCCATCGCCAGCAGCTGTGACCCTTCGGGGCCGCTAATCCAAGGCGTTGCGTCTGTTGGCAAGTCTTCTAGTTTTAGCGTCAGCAGTCCTTCTGTTTCTACTGCCCAGTTGATCAAGGCGTCGGTTTTGACAGGAATAGAATGCTGGGCATCTATGCTAAAGGATTTGTTTTGGGCAAGGACGCTACTGGCCGTGGCAACCGATGCACCATTTTCCCAGGTCACTAGGCCCACAATTGGGGTGTGCAACAGTCGAGAGATATGGCGGATTGCTGATTGATCGAGCGCTTCTAGCTGAGACAGACGCTGTAGGCTACGCATCCCCCACTGGAAGGTTTCGTGGAGCTGGGCCTGCTGATCGCTCTGGCGCTGAAGGCCCCACTGATGCAGAATCAGGCCAATCTGGCTGCTAAGGGTTTGTAATATTTCGCGGTCGGCCTGGTTCCAGCGACGTTCGATTTTATCAAGAACAATTACAATGCCTTCGGGTGCGTGGCCGGGTGAGGTGTTGCTAACAAGGAGTGACTTTGCACTGAGGGTTTGGAGGCGCGATCGCCAGGCCGAAAATTTCAGATCGTTTTCCAAGTTTTCTACGCTAGCAGGGGAATGGGCTCGCCGCAGCATCTGTTCATCTACGGTGTCGAGCGGTTGCCAGTGGTCTCTTTGTCCGTGGCTCTGGGCAATGCCTTGTCCGGTGCGATAGCAAAGGTCAAAGCCGCCTCGATCAGCGTTAGCGCTCAGCACAATTAGCTGATCGGTACCCATTCTGGCCGCGAGCTGTTCTACGCATAGGCCCAGTACGTGCAGCCAGTCGCGATCGCTGTGAATGCTGCGAGTAATGCCCGCGCTCAGCAAATGATCCGAACGCATTTGACTGACAGCGGCATCCATTTCTGCGGTCGGCATTGCGATACCCAGCAGCTCTGCAACACCTTTAACGTAAGATTTTTCAGCCTCGCTCCAAATGCGTGGGCTATTACCTTCTACGGTAATAAATCCCTGCAGCTCATTGCGATAGCAAATCGGTGCCACCATCAAAGACTGCGCCTTGAGATGCAGCATCAGTCGATTAGCCATGCTGGCTTTCAAGGAGCCTTCTAGCTCACCGAGCGCCAGCATCTCGCCATTACATAGGGTCTGATACAGGCTTTGTATCTCGCTTACGGGTAAGGTATTTTCGTTTTTTCCGGCGAGCTTGCCAATTCTGCACCAAAAATGTCTCCCTCTAGGCTCTAGCCAGAATATGCTGGTTGGCGTGGCGACAAATCGCTTTGTCTCTTCTGCGACGGCTTCTAGCCTGGCGTCGAGGCTGTGGAGTTCTCCTAAGCTGCTGAGTAGAGACAGCAGAGGTTTAGCGGGCTGCTTAGTTTTAGATCTTTGTTCTTCGAGGGCTTTTTGGTGAATGGCCTCTGCCAGGGCGTTGTTAATTGCCAGCAGCGTAGAATTTTCCAAAATGCCGGGTGTAACCCCCCAGCGCCTGGAGCCTAAAATCATTAGGCCGAAACAGGTACTCTGCCGAATAATCGGCAAAATCACGGTGCCTTGTAGTTCAAAGCTTTTGGCAACCCGTGCCCAGGCCCCAGCCCGAGATTCTTCGCGAATGTCGGCAACGACGGTGGGCTGCTGCTGCACGATTACCTGCTCTAGCAAATCACCGGGATGTATGGTCAAAGACGTTTGCGAGAAGCGCCTGGGGCCGTTGGTAATTACACCACGGGTATCGAGCTTGTGATTGAACCGGTCGTACATCCCAATCCACAGCATTGAGTAGCCAAACTCAGCACGAATGGCTTCGAGGGCTTCCTGAATAGATCTCTCGAGGGTTTCAGCTTCCCAAATCGCAGGCAGCACCTGACTGAGATCTTGCTTGCTCAGGTCGCTGGCAGCGCGGCGATCTGCTCTACGAGCCATCTTGGGGGGCGTCTTGCGGTCTGTAGGTGGTTGGTTGGGATGATCCACGGGCGGAACGGTGTGCTTAACCATAGAAGGCGCAAGAGAGAAGAGCTACAGGTAGCAAAAGGTCCGTGTTACCACAGGTCCTTAACGAAACATTTATAAATGCTTTATATCCGTATTGTTCCCTTTACAATCGGGTGACTCAACCGTGTGGGCGCAAGCCTTAAGGAGCCTTTCTTTTGCAGCAGCTGTATCGCTTTGGGCTTCGGCCTCTCTTGTTTGGGGCTTTCAAGGCCGACCCCGAAAAGGTTCATAGGCAAACGATTGACCGTTTGGCTTGGTTAGCAACCAATCCTGACAGAGGAGTGATGGTTCATCAGCCGACTCGTCGGGCTGCCCAGGCAATGATGGCAGGCCTGTTTCAGTTGGGCTCTTCAAATGGCGCACTGCGTCAGTCTCTGTGGGGACTTTCTTTTGATAATCCTTTGGGACTAGCAGCAGGATTCGATAAGGATGGCGGCGCGGCGCGGGCTTGGCCGCTGTTGGGGTTTGGGTTTGCAGAGCTGGGGACAGTCACTTACTACGCGCAGCCGGGCAATCCGCAGCCAAGGATGTTTCGCTTACCTGCAGATAAGGCGGCGCTAAATCGGATGGGGTTCAACAACTTGGGAGCTGCAGCACTTGCCGCAAAGCTGAGAGAGCATTGGCCGAACCAGAACTATCCGTTGCCAATCGGGATCAACTTGGGTAAGTCCAAAATTACGGCGCTAGAAGAGGCGGCTGAGGACTATCGACAGAGCTTTGAGCTGTTGAAGCAGTTGGGCAGCTATTTTGTGGTGAATGTGTCGTCGCCGAATACGCCGGGGTTGCGATCGCTGCAAGCCAAAGAACAGCTGTTGCCTATTCTGGACGCGCTACAAACGTCCAATACTGAAAACAAACCACTGCTGGTTAAAATATCACCTGATCTGGCAACTGAAGATATTCACGATGTTGTTGCACTCGCTCAGGAATGTAACCTGTCAGGAATTATTGCAACGAATACGACTATTGATCGCTCCGGGCTAACGACCCGAACAATTGCGATGACAGGCAAATCCGTTGAAGACGAGGCTGGCGGGATTAGTGGTGGCCCGGTAACGAAACGTTCAACGGAGGTGATTCGCCTGATTTATGAACAAACCCAGGGTGAGTTGCCAATTGTTGGCGTTGGCGGCATTTTCAATGCGGAGGATGCGTGGGAGAAGATTACCGCTGGGGCATCGCTGTTGCAGACCTATACAGGATGGGTGTATGAAGGCCCGACGATGGTGAAGGAAATTCTGACTGGGTTAGTGAAGAAGCTGGATGAGCATGGGTTTGAGAATGTCTCCGAAGCGGTCGGTCTGGCGCATCGGCGGTGAGCCGCGTAGGAGATTTAAAGCTGGAAGTGCGCGATTAGCTATCGCAAGCGTTCAGCGTAGTCATCAACCGAAGGGTGAGCGGAGTCAAATCCCTGGCTGGATCGCAAAGAGGATCACTGGCTGGGGTGTGACTTCGACTCCGCTCAGCCAGCGTTTAGTGATCGCTTCCCGAGGGGTGAGCGTAGCCGAATCTCCGACTCCGCTCAGTCAGCGTTATACCTTGCTTCATTAAGCAAGAGTTTGTATGTGCTAAACACGTATTTAGCCTTTAGCTAATCGCGCACCTTTCGTCTTTGGGATGCCTCGCTCTTACTTATTAGGCTGAGGCGTCATCCGCAGGTAAGGCTTCACTTCAGTAACGCCCTTGGGAAACTGCTTCTTGGCATCTTCGGTAGAGATGGAAGGCACCACAACGCAGTCGCCGCCATCTTTCCAGTTACCGGGGGTGGCAACCTTGTGGTAGTCGGTAAGCTGCAAGGAGTCGATGACGCGCAAAATCTCGTCGAAGTTACGGCCTGTGCTAGCAGGGTAAGTGATGGTCAGACGGATCTTTTTGTTGGGGTCGATGACGAACACGGAGCGGACGGTGAGGGTGCCCGCATCGGAGTTTGGCTGAAGCATGCCATATAGCTCTGCGACTTTGCGGTCGTCGTCTGCCAAGATTGGGTAGTTAACAGTAGTGTTTTGCGTTTCGTCGATGTCTTTGATCCATCCCTGGTGAGACTCTACGCCGTCTACGCTGAGGGCGATGGTTTTGGCGTTGCGCTTTTTGAATTCTTCTTGCAGTGAGCCGACCAGGCCTAGCTCGGTGGTGCAAACGGGGGTGTAGTCAGCGGGGTGAGAGAAAAGAACGACCCAGCTATCGCCTGCCCAGTCGTGAAATTTGATTTCGCCCATGGAGGACTTTTGTGTAAAGTCTGGAGCGGTATCGCCTAGTTGAAGTGCCATGTTTCGAGATTTCCTATTTTCTACGGCTCTGAAATTTTACTGATAAACGGATGCTCTGGCGGCAGGCCAGATACGAAAGTTCTCAGTCAATATTCCTGGTGATTAGCCAGCTTGAGTTAGCTATTTTGCCACAATCCCCGGTATCCCGATAGGGATTTAGTAGATTTTTTAATATATGGTAATTCGAGCGGTCAAGTGCCCCTGTCAACGGTGGTTTAGTCCTAGTGACAAAGCGGCAATAGTCCCGGCTACGCAAATCTCGCCGGATTGAATGAGCGCTGGAATAGCCTCTATGGGTTTGAGGACGACTTCGATATCTTCGGTGATGTCTAGCTGCTGTGTGTGCGTTAGCTGGGCAGGGTAAGCCTTGAATAGATAGATACGGTTGTTTTGCTTGACGGGGCTGTTGTAGAAGGTGGCGATCGCCTCCCAATTTTCAGCCGTATATCCCGTTTCCTCCACTAGCTCCCTTCTCGCAACGCTCAACGCTTCTTCCTCCGGCTCAAAGGTCCCAGCAGGCAGCTCCAGCAAAACCTCCCCGATGCCATGACGATACTGACGCACAAAAACGACTTGACCATCTGCGGTAATCGGCAAAATAGTAGCGATGTCAGGTCGTAAGCTAACGAAAAAGTCATCGACCGTTTTGCCGTTAGGCAGCAGGACTTGGTCTTGCCTGAGCTTGTACCACCGGTTGTCGAATACGAGCTTTGAGCTGAGGGTTTTCCACTTTTGTATGGAGCCTTGTATGGGAAGAGGCATAGGTGAGTTTTTGAGGGCGACAAAGATAACGGTATTATCAAGGTACAAGTAGTCGTTGAAAGAAGATCACCATGGCCGATACCGCAACCACCACAGCCGTCAAAAGTAAGGTTCTACTGGTCGATGATGAGCCGGGCTTGCGTGAATCGGTGCAGGCGTATTTGGAAGACAGTAATTTTGAGGTGCGCACAGCTGGTAATGCTACCGAAGGCTGGGAGCTATTGCAGCAGGAAACACCGAATGTGCTGATTTCGGACATTATGATGCCGCAGGTGGATGGCTATCAGTTTTTGAAGCAGGTGCGTGAGGATGCTCGCTTTCAGGCGCTGCCGGTGGTGTTTTTGACGGCAAGGGGGATGACGAGCGATCGCATTCAGGGCTACAACGCAGGCGCAGACGCATACCTATCCAAGCCATTTGACCCGGAAGAATTGGTTGCGATTGTCACCAGCCTCATAGAAAGGCGGGCTGCGCAGGCCCCCGACCCTTCCGCAACGCCTGACATTGCAACCATGGCCCGGCAGATTGAAGAAATCAAGGCTTTGCTGACCCAGCGCGGCAGCATGATTAAGCAGAACAACAGCGGCATCAAAATCGACTTTACGCCCCGCGAGCAGGATGTTCTTGATCTGGTAGCAGAAGGCCTGATGAACAAGGAAATTGCGAGTCGACTAGGAACAACGGTCCGCAATGTTGAAAAATACGTGAGCCGCCTATTTGGTAAAACAGGAACTAACAGCCGCACAGAGCTGGTACGATACGCCTTAGAAAATGGCTTAGTAACCACGTAATATAGCTCTCAATTTCCTTGATAACGAAGAGATGTACAAACAAATCTCAGCTACAGATATCTCGAAGCTGCACAACGAAGTCAATCTCTATATCAATCAGAGACTCATAATAACGACGACCGCGATTACAGTATTCGGTGTCGTAGCTGGCTTGATTGCCCCTGTTACATCAACTACCGGAAATACTGAAGTCCGCTCTTTATCTCTTATACTCCCCGCCGTCTTGATGGTGATATTTGGCGTCATGCTTTGGTATTGCCAATCTATACTTCAGCAAATACATGCGCTATCGACGTACCTAGTCGAGACTAAGGCGTCCGCTTGGGAAGATCACTACCAGCGTTTTGATGATGACATCAGTCTGAGATCATCTGTAAGCAACTTGCCGTTATACGTATTCGCAGCTCTAGGCTTTTTCTCTGTCCTTCTTTCTATTGCGATGTATGTTATCGCTCTCGAGCACTACAGCTCTGAAGAGAAGATGGGTGTGTTCTATATATCTATTGCCGCATTTGTAGCCGCCTCAGCTTTTTACTGGTTCATTTTCATCAACTTTTGGAACAAGAAAGATCCTAAGAAGTTCAGGAAAAGGGCTAGGAAACATTGGAGGAAAGTTTTAGATGAGCAGGCTGAAGAAGATTTTACTTCGATGCGTGTGCTCGCGAGATTGTCTGAGGCTTCTTTTGCTGCTGTCTGGGAAAATACGGAGGATGATGTCTACAACGAACCATAGTTTTGGCGATATTCTCTTAGTGCCTTATCCTTGTACAGAATTAGGTGAACGAAAGAAACGTCCGGCAATTGTTATCAGCAGTAACTCTTACAACCAGCAGCACAAAGATTTTATTTTGATTGCTGTTACTAGCCACTTCAATACGCCATTGCCTTCAGACAATCTTTTCATACGTTACTGGCGGCAGGCGGGTTTGCTTAAGCCTTCCGTCGTAAAGCCTGTCATCAAGACCTTTCCCTCCAGCTTTAGCTTAGAGCCAATAGGCCCTTTGCTCACCAAAGACAAAGACGCCTTACGGGAATTTCTCCGTAAGATTATGGGCTGAATACAATCACGATTAAAATGCTAATTCTATCAGTGATGCTGAGTTTCGTCCCAACTAACTGATGCAGAAGGATTACTGATAAACTGAAACTTACAAAATGGCAGATCTCACATCACCACAACGGAATTTTTCCTTTCCTAATACTAGTCTCTGGCAAGAGGTTGATTTATTCTTTATGCAACAGGGAAAAGTTTACGAGACCCTTCGACGCCTTGCTCAGAACCTTCCTAATACTGATATTGACTATGTTGTCATCGGCGGTATGGCACTAGCCATTCACGGCTACGTGCGCCTCACTCAAGATGTAGATATTCTCATGAGCGAGGCTGACCTGGAGCGATTTCGTCAAACTTGGGTTGGCCGTGGCTATAGTCCTGCTTTTCCGGGTGCTCGTAGACTGTTTCGCGATGCTATTACGGGTGTTCAAGTAGAAATTATTACGACCGGTGAGTTTCCAGGTGATGGTAAACCAAAACCAGTGCAGTTCTTAGAACCTAGTGCGATCGCCATTGAACAAGATGGCCTACGCGTGGCCCGTCTTGAAAGCCTGATTGAACTCAAACTAGCCTCTGGACTCACTGCCCCTGACCGCCTTAAAGATCTCGCCGATATCCAAGAGCTTATTCGCATTCTAGATCTACCTCAGCAGCTATCAGAACAGCTTGATCCTTCTGTTCGAGAAGAGTATCTACGCCTTTGGCAAACCGTCCAGCCAAGACCGTGAAACATTACTCTCTTGCTGTGGAATGTCAACCCGAGTGCGCTAGCCAGGCAGCATTACTCTGGATCTAGCAGAGTTTTTGTCGTTACTTTCAGGTCTGGAAATAACAAAGACTCGACCAGCTTTGTTCTTCTAAATTCCCCTACTTCGCTATACGTGGCTGTACCAACATCCAGCGAGAGCACTAACACGTAATCGCGCATTCTATTAATAATCCAATATTCAGGGATTCCGGCTAGTGCGTATTCCAGGCGTTTATCTATTGTGTCGTTTTCTTCATTGCCAGGACTAGAAATTTCTACTGCTAGCTTTGGAGGATTTCCTTCTAGAAACATTGACTTCGTCAGCGGTCTGAGCTCTTTCAATTGCGCCTTGCTGCAAATAATCAGATCTGGATCACGCGCATCGCTTTTGCGTCCTGCACGGGGGATTTCTACCCCAGGACCACTGATGCACTCCAAGTCGTAGTCTTGTTGGGCGATATGGCGATCTAACAATCGCGTTAATGCTCGAATAATTAAAATGTGTAATGTACTAGGCTCTGACATTTCAATGATTCGACCATTCACAAGCTCCGTTTTCTTGCCGTCGTAAGGCAGCAATAGATATTCAGAAAAGCTAACTGTCTTTGTCAGTAGTTCAGGCATCTTTCTGGCACTAGCTCCCTTTTATACTGCGTTTCGCAGCCAGATACTTATTCGCTCATTATAGCGGTCAGTACCGATTGACTCTAGTGGCTTGCAAAGGTACTACCCATAGCTCAGCTGACTGTAAGAATTAGTCAACTCCTGAATTTGTTTAGACAGTCGGTGGATATTGTTTTGCATTTTGTGCTCCAGATCCACTACGTCTTTTTTGCACCTTAATACATCGTTGGCTAACTCGTGGACGTTGTCAGTGAGATCTGGTGTGAAGCTGTTTGGCTGCGACATCGCAATGGTAGGGCTACTTTCAACTACAGCAACATTCCTTTTGGATGCCTGCTGCTTAATCGCTGCCAAATCTTTTTCCAGGTCTTGTTTTAGGTCAAATAAAATTTCTTCTTTTAGCTGTGCAAGCACACTGCCGTCATCTAGCTGAGGCTTGTTGCTCAGTCCCTCTTTAGAGAAGCGACGAACCAGCTCTGTCATCGATACGCCTTCTTCCTTTGCCTTGTGCTTCAGATCGTTCATAAGGTCGCCAGGGAGTCGAAAGCTAACCAGCTTTTTTTCCGCTGACTTGGATGAGTGTGATGACATAATGACTAATTAGGTACATATATACTAATATTCACCATTAGTTGTACCTCATTTTTATATCTACTGCAACCTCTGAGCGTGCCAATGCAACCGACCTACGGTCGTTGACGACGATAGTACATATGTATTATATTTTATATACGGTGTATATCACCCTTTTATCTAACCGTCATGCATAACGCAAAAACGATCCCACATAACTTTACCTATCTTACGAAGGCACGTAAACAATATGGCATCAACAGAGCAGTTGAAGGCGTACGGATTGAGCTATCAGTACGCAGTAATTGACCACGGACCTACGCTTCCTCAATGCGTTTACGATCGACTAGAGCAAGAAAGACAATCTACTGGTGTTTCTGAGCTTGAGGCAGTCATGCTTCGCCGATTTCTGGATAAACAGCAAACTCGGCTGCGAACCGTTGCTATGGGTCAGGAAACAAAATTAACCGCCACGATCCTCTCCTGTATTAACGATTATGTGCAGCAGTATTCTGAGGCGTTTCGCACGAAGCCAGGTGTATATACAAGCCTATCTCGTACAAAGACCCCTGTATATACAAACGGCGAGCGTAAGACGAACGCCCTTATCCAGAAAGTGTCTAAGAAAGGGCAAAGCTTTTTTGCTACCCTTGCTCCTATCACGGCAGTCTTCAAAAGTCCCCTTGTCTTAGGCTTCTGTAGCGCTGTTGTTTTCGGCTCTGGCTTTATCGCTGTCCCTTTGGTGCGCAAAACAGCGAGTTGCTTGTCGCGATCGCAGTCGTCTTTTACAGGCTGTGTATCAGAATCAATCGCAGCGGCCAATCATCGGCAAGCTGCATATCCCTCTGATGGGTTAAACAGTGAGGAGAAGACAGTCCAGACTAGGCAACCTGAATCTGAAGCGATTGGTCAACAGGAAGGTCTTTTTTTTGAGTCATCTGATAGTGCACCTAACGATAAGGTTACAGACACAGAAACTAGAGAGACTACAGACCGAGCACCTACTGATGAAGAAGTACTTTCTGCACGACTGCGGTCTCTGGGTGTATCTGAGACCTTCTTTGTAGACCTTCGTCGCCAGACGGTACAGTTGGCAGAGGCTGCTTCTTGGGATGCTTTGAGCGCCCAGGAACAGCGATCGCACAATCAAAAGCTGCTCACGCTTCTACAATCTATCGACCCAGACCAACGTTACAAGCTAGGCAGTTACGATAAAGCCGAAAAGGCCAAACTCGCAGAGCGAGAAGTTGATACGTTCGGGGCAGTCGGTACAGTAGATGCCACGGTAGACGAACGGTTTTATAGCTTGTTCGATGCGTTTCAACAACCCAGCGAGCAGCAGATAGCTTCTGACGCGATAGAACAGCTGTGGCTGGCAACTTTAGAGGAGGTTCTTGCAGCGCACGAATATCAGTAAAAGACAATCAGCTTGCTGTGAATAGGTCTAGGGGAAACGGGCCATAGGTTCCATTCACTTCGTCTAGCTCTGGTTCTGAGGTGTGGTAGGTCACGAGTACACCTCGAGAATCACCCGTGTAGCTATCCACATACCAGGCATTTTTTAGCGTATTGAACTTGAGAAAAACGGCACCCGCCTGTGGTGGAATATCAACCTGAATCGGCTGGCTAAGCGCCGCTACGTAGCCCTTGAGCGCGGCTTCGGCTGCTTCTAGATTGCTCGCACAGATACCTAGCGTTTGATACTCGCTTTGTTCGTTTAGCCAAAGTAGGCTTTCACGAACGGTTTGCTTTTGCTCGTCGGATAGTTCTGCGGGTGTATGTACCAGCGTAATACTGATGAGATACTTGCGAATCTCTTTTAGCTTGGTGACTATTTCAGCGGTAGAGGGCTCTGTGGTCATGGTGGAGTTGGTGGGCTGTGGATTTGTTTGTTTAGCTTAGGGTGCAATCGCTCTGATAATCGGGATGTCTGTATTTCTCTTCCGATTTCGGGCTCACTAGGAAGGCTCACCGCTACCTTATTTATTTCGCACCCACCATGACCTACAGCCTGCGCGTTGCTGATATGCCGACGACCGAGCGGCCCCGTGAGCGTCTGTTAGCCTACGGTGCCAAGCGACTTTCTGCGGGTGAGCTGATTGCTATTCTGCTGGGAACCGGGCAAGGGCCGGGTAAGCTCTCTGCGGTTGGGCTAGGCCACTATTTGTTACAGGAACTGGGAAAAGATCATCCGAACGGGGACGGACTGGCACTGCTACGAGATGCAACGCCAGAAGAGCTAATGAAGACCTCGGGTGTGGGTCCAGCGAAAGCGGCGACGATTTTAGCAGCGATGGAGTTGGGTAAGCGGGTGCTACAGAGTCAGCCACCGACGATGACGGTGGTAGACGATCCTTCTGTTGCAGCTGCGTATTTGGGTCATGAGTTGATGTGGCAGGCTCAGGAGCGGTTTGCGGTGCTGCTATTGGACATAAAGCATCGGATTATTGGGAGTAAGGTGATTAGTATTGGCACAGCGACTGAGACGCTGGCCCATCCGAGAGAGATTTTTCGTGAGGTGATAAAGCGAGGGGCGACGCGGGTGATTATTGCTCATAACCATCCTTCGGGCAGCCTGGAGCCTAGCAAGGAAGATATTGCGCTGACGCGTCAGCTGCTAAAGGGTGCTCACTTCCTGGGTATTCCTTTGCTAGACCACTTAATCCTGGGGAATGGAGATTTTTCGAGCATTCGGCAGGCGACTGATTTATGGAGTGAGTCGATGGAGTGATATCGACTAAACAATGCCAGAGATTTGTGTAATTGCAGTTTCGATAGTTGAAAGAAAATGGCGCAACCGCTTGGGCTGATGGCGACCGGGTGATGAGGCGACATGAATTGTCAGTGTGGGTGCGCGCCAAGCGGGTAAAGCGTCTACTAGCTGAAGGCTCTGCAATTCATTGGTGATAAACCAGCGGGGCATTACTGAGAATCCTGCACTGGCGAGCGTCGCCTGGCGAAGGGCGAAGATATTGTTTGTGGTTATTCTCGCAGTTGGTGAGATGACGACTGTTTTGCCTTTTTGGTTCGTGAGTGGAATGCGATCGCTCTCAAAGGGTGCCAGCGCCACACAAGGTAGCTTCTCTAAGTCCTGTGGTGTTGTAAGTTCGCTATGAGACGCCAGTAGCGTAGGTGTTCCCACGACCATGCGTTCGACTTTACCTAGCGGCTTGACCGTCAGGGATTGATCCTGCACGGGACCAATTTTTATCCAGCAATCGCAGCCTGCTTCAGCGAATCGAATATCGTCATCTTGAAGCTGCCAAGACAGTGAGATAAGTGGATGCTGCTGTTGAAACTGAAGGGCAATATCGATGAGGTGGAGCTGACCTAATGCAACAGGTGCAACTACCCTTAGCCTGCCGCGCAATGTTTCTCCAGAGTCCAGATGTTTTTCTTCTAGTGCTTCCCAGTCATCTAATAGCTGGCGGGCGTCGGATAGTAGCTGTGCGCCTGCTTCTGTGAGTGATAGCTCGTGGGTTGTCCGCCGCATGAGCTGAGATTTGAATCGAGATTCTAGCTCGGCTAGCTGACGGCTAACGGATGGCTGGGAGAGGCCTAAGTCGCGAGCCGCTGCACTGATGCTACCGGCATCGGCGATTCGGATAAATGTTTCTAGAAGCGTCAGGCGATCTAAAGACTTACTCATAAGCTTAGAGTAGATAGCTCAAAGAGGTCGCTCAAAGTCAGTAATCGCTTTTGACCTGTGAGTTGGGTACTTGGCTCCATTCATTCCAAGAACCCTCATAATTACACACGTCAGGATAGCCCAATAAGTAAGCAAGTACAAACCATACACAAGCAGAGCGAGCACCGATCGCACAGTAAGGAATAACCGTTTTTTCAGGTGTAATGCCTCGGTCAATAAACAGTGTCTTTAGTGCTTCAAATGATTTGAATGTGCCATCTTCATTGAACATTAGCGAATGCTCTACATGGATAGCGCCTGAGATATGCCCGGCTCGTTCTGACCCTTTCGGTGGCTCTAGCATAAAAATCTCTCCTCGATACTCTGGCTCAGTACGCACATCTACTAATACTTGCTCGGCTCTCCTGAAATTAGCCTGGATTTCTGCATACGAGATCCATAAATTTGAGTTGAGCGGCTGTGCTTTGTACTGAGTGGGTTCCACCGGAGTCAGCACCTCTACGACAGGATGACCCTCACTGACCCACTTTTGATACCCACCATTTAAGACAAGCACATTCTCATGACCGCAGGCCTTCAACAGCCAGAAGATCCAACCGCCGGTATCGGCAAAACTTCCATAGGCAATAACGGTTGTTTCTGGTGTGATGCCAGAGCGAGCAAGCAGTGCTTGCATAGCGGCAGTGTCCAGGTTTTGGCGAAGGTTCGGTTTAAGCAAGTCAGCCGGAATATGCCAGAAAACAGCACCTGGGATATGTGTAGACTGGTGACTGGCTGGGTTCATCTCTACCTCGACAACTTGTAGGTTGTCATCGTGAAGGTGATCAGATAACCATTGAGTACTAACAAGGACTTCTGGATGTGCATAATTACTCATGAGGGCGACCTAAAAACGGATTAATGCCACACTACGAGTAAGCGAAAAAGGCGGATAGACCCCAATCGGGTACACCTTGCCAAATAGCCTGAGGGAGACGGTAGCAATGCATGTGATAAAAGAAACAGAAGTAAGTTTGCAGGCGTTATTTGCGGCGATCGCGCAAGCTCCAAACGAAGCTATCCTCAGAAAAACGCTCGTTCCCCTACTCAGCAAATACTTCTCAGCTAACCGCTGCCGATTCTTTTATGCTGCCGATTTTTTGGCTGTTGAGGAGACAATGCCTAAGATGATGAGACAGGCACTGTCGCTCGACTACAACCCTGTTTTACGCTACTTAGTGCATCGCCACACCGCTGTACATGATGAAGTCGTTTTGCCCCCAGGGGTGTGGAAAACGATTTGCCCCCGCGCTGATCATGGTCACGTTATGACGGGCCCTATCATCCAAAATGGACAGCTCTTTGGTGGCATTGCCTTTACCCGTCACCGCGACAAACCTGCCTTTGATGCCAATGATCTAGCCGATGTCAGCGCATTGTGTTTGCATCTGTCCAGTCAGTTGACGGTACTCAGTACCCAGCCAAAGGCTGCAACAGCCGTTGAAAATCACCTCACGCCTCGCGAGTATGAGATTGCTGCGTTAGTCGCACAGGGACTAACCAACAAGAAAATTGGTCAAGCCTTGTGGATTACTGAGAACTCTGTAAAGCAGGCACTAAAGCGTATGTACCGCAAGCTAGAGGTATCTTCTCGCGCTGAGATGGTAGCGAAGCTTGCTATCTCTTCGACATATTGATGGGTTTTGGCGAGCCCCTTTTGTGACTGACAACGAATTTATGGCTACCTGTACAAGAATGCTAAATGCGTGAAATTCGTTTTGTGAATAACAGCTATTTTTGTTAATCGTCTACCAAATATTAAACGGCTTTGGCATATTGATTCTTAGGAACAAAACAAAGCAGGAGATTTTTGATGACTTCTATCAATAAAACCTTTCGACTGGGTGGTGAGTTGACGGTCAATCGACTGGGTTATGGTGCTATGAGGCTGACTGGCCAGCCTGGAAACTTTGGCCCTTACGCTGATTGGCAGCAGGGTGTGAGCCTTGTAAAGCGAGCGGCTGAATTGGGCGTGGGTTTCTTCGATTCGGCGAGATCCTATGGGCCGGAGTGGACGGATAAGTTGTTGGGAGAGGCGCTGGAGCCGTTTGGTTCGCAGGTGGCGATCGCAACCAAAGGCGGCGTAGACAAGCCTGCTCCCGGCAATATTCAGGTCGATGGGTCGCCCGCTACGCTCAAGACGCAGATTGACCAGGCACTATTGAACCTGAAGGTAGAGAGAATCGACTTGTTTCAGCTGCACCGAATAGATCCGAATACGCCGATTGAAGAGTCTGTAGGTGCCCTAAAGGAAGCTCAGCAGGCGGGCAAGATTCGGCTGATTGGTCTGTCTAATGTTGACCGGGAACAGCTGGATCGGGCTTTGTCGGTTACGGCGATCGCCTCCATCCAAAATCGGTTTAACCAAGAAGAACGGAATCAGGATTCGCTAGTGGACTATACCGCAGAAAAAGGGATTGCCTTTATTCCATACGGGCCGCTGGGTGCACATCCGATGAAGCAAGGCGCAGTGCTACCTGCACAGTCGGCACTTGCCTGGCTCTTGCGTCGCTCTCCTAATATCATCGTAATTCCGGGAACAACTTCCATAGCTCACTTGGAAGAGAATATAGCGACCTGGGACGTCATTGACTCATTCTAAAGCGCCCTAACACGTACGTTATACAGCTACGGCTACGCCGTCGAATTTGTTGATGGCGACCAGTGAGACTGCGAGTAGCCCTACGGTGAGCCAGGGTGAGAGTAAGCCGCTAAGCGGGATAAGGCACAGGGAAAAGAGTGTGAGGAGCGATCGCATACCAACCACCCTTTGCGGCAAAGAATGTGTCGAGGCCCACTGCAATGTGGTCACCCCTGCGAGAAAGACAGCGATTCCTCCACACAGAGCTACTCGCATTGGTAGGCTAAACACCTCGCCTGCGGCGGCTTCGATGGCAAACTGAATGCCAACACCTGTTGCAACGATGCCCATAAAGGCAAACACGTGGCTGTACCCATATATGTATGAGCACAGCAGGGCTTTCCTTCCACCGCGAAGCGCCTGATTAATAACGTCCTCATCTGCTCTTTCAAAGTACATCCACCACAGGCTAACTGCAGTGAGGAATCCGGCAGATGCGGTCAATACACTTTGCCATTGCCAAGTGGTATCGGCAACGCCGGAGGCCACTGCGATGATGGCTTCACCGAGTACGATAATCACGAACAAACCAAAGCGTTCGTCCATGTGAGACTCTTGTTTGGGGACGTTGCGGATGGTGAGGTAGGTGATGGGGCCGTTGCTGATTTCGATGAAGAGTGCGATCGCCCACAGCCAAAAGCGAATCGGCACCGGTACAACAATCGATACCAGCCAAAGGAAAAACGCTACCGAAAAGCTGGCTATATACCTTGCCGTTAATTCTCGCGACTGCGGCACCAGCCGCCATGCCTGCAAGTACAGCACAATAATTACCAGCCGCAGCGTCGCATAGGCTGCTGCGAAGTTGGCAGTGCCCTCGCCCAGCGCATCTGGAATCGTTAGTGACATTACGACAATCCCAAACATTATCCCGAAAAAAGCCAGTCGATAGCCGCCTCTGTTCACATCGAACTGATCTGCGTAGTAGCTAAAATCGATCCATAGCCACCACACCGGGATAAAGAGAATGGCAAAGCTGGTGAGTCCTTCCCAGTCGGGATGAGCATGTAGCAGATGAGCTAGCTCGGCCATCGACAGCACAAATACCAGATCAAAAAACAGCTCTAGCCAGGTAGCATGGCGATGTTCACTTTCCCCTTTCTTCTTTGAGTGCAGTCGAAGAAAAGGGGTGCGTTGCAACGGATGCTGAGGGCGTTCTGTGGGGGCCGACATATTGAGAGATGCTTACTACTTCCGTCTATTCTACGTGTGTGGTTGCTGATCTGAGCTGTGGAGCACAGGCATGAAGTTTCTAGGGATAGATTTGGGTTGGCAGTCGGGGCCGAGTGGCTTGTGCTGTTTGGAGTTTGTGCATGATCAGTTGCTGCTGCAGCTGCTCGACAGAAGAGATTCGCTAGAAGAGGTGTTAGCGCGGGTGGATGACTGTGCGCCGGGTGCGGTGCCTGCGATGGTGGCGGTGGATGCGCCGTTGGTGATACCAAATGAAAAAGGGATGCGATCGCCTGACCGCCTTTCTCACAAATACTTCGGCAAATATCACGCAGGTGGCTATCCAATCAATTTAGCGAGTCCGTACGCAGAAAAAATGATTCAGTTCAGCCAGGCACTAAAGCAACGTGGCTTTGAACATGCATCTGCAATAGAACCTAGAAGAATGGGACGCTATCAGATTGAGGTATTTCCACATCCGGCAACGATTCAGCTGTTTAATCTGCTTCGGATTTTGAAATATAAGAAGGGTCGTTTGGCAGAGCGAAGCAAGGCACTTTCACAGTTGAGAGACCACATTCTGACCAAGCTGCCTCAGTGCGAGCCGCCGTTGTTCATTGAGCATTTGCCAGAGATTCCGGCAGGCGGTAAGGCGCTAAAAGCGCTGGAAGATAGGTTGGACAGTGTGATTTGCGCCTACGTGGCCGCGCACTGGTGGTATTGGGGGGTGGAGAGAAATGTGGTGATGGGCGATCTTCGGCAAGGCTACGTCATTATTCCTTGTCCGCCGGAGGCACCTGTTCAAGAGATGATTTGAAGATTCTGAAATAAGCCCTTGCACCTCACGTAACGTCAGGTTCTAGCATGTGCTCATCAACGGCAATTCGATTACCTAAGTTTGGATAAAAACAACGCTGGGACAAGAGATGGCTAGCTTATTGAAAATTGGCGAACTTGCGAAGCAAACGGGCCTGTCTGTTCGTACGCTGCATTATTACGATGAAATTGAGCTGTTGGTGCCGTCTCACCGTAGTGAAGCGGAGCATCGACTGTATAGCGATCGCGACATTATACGGCTACAGCAAATTCTGTCTTTGCGGCAGTTAGGCCTGTCGCTGAGTGATATTCGCGATTGCCTGGAAGATCCTGCCTATACGCTGCCACAGGTGATTGACTTGCATCGCGATCGCCTGCGCGAGCAAATTTCGCTGTCCCATAGCCTGCTCAATCGTCTCAATGGCATTGCCAAGGAGATAGAAACAACTGAATCGGTTGCCGTTGAAAATTTGATACAAACAATGGAGAGCATCAATATGTCAACGCAATATTTTACGCCCGAGCAACAAGCCGTACTAGATACCCGATTTCGAGAAGGGGAAGCAGAATGGCAAACGCTGTTAAACGAAATACGCTCAGAAATGCAGCAGGGTAGCGATTTGAACAGTCCTGCTGTGCGGATACTCGCCCGGCGGTGGCTATGGAGCATGAGATCGTTTGTGCAGGGAGACGCGGAGATCTATGAATCGCTGATGAGTATGTATCAGCAAGAGGGGAATGTTGCCGCAGAGTGGGGGATGGATAGCGCGACGTTTGACTATATTTTGAAGGCGATATTCTCGCTGGCACTAGGCGACGTTACAGAAGCCACGATTCCCACCCACAGAATCTTTACGGCTCAGACTAAAGAGGTTATGCGGCTAGGCGAGATTCCTATTCGTGAGATCAATTTCGATGTGCTGGGCACAGAAGGGGTGCTGCTTGGCATCTTGGCAGAGGGTAAAAGTATCGCTGCTCAAGTGTTGTTTTCAATGAACATTACTTATGATGCGGTCCGGCCAATTGTTGTGAAGTGGGTGGGAACTCGCCCGACACCACCAGAGGGAAGTTTGCCTGCAACGCTGCCCTTTGCTCCTCGCGTTAAAAGGGTGATTGAAATTGCGCTTGAGGAAGCAAAACAGCAGGAAAAATCTCGTATTTCCCCAGTACACTTGCTACTTGCAATCCTTGAAGAATATAAGGAAGTACCGTCACCAGGAGGAGTTGCTACCTATATTTTGAGAGAAGAACTGAATGTAGACCTGGTTCAACTAGAGCAGAGGCTGCGCGCTACCATGAACGACACGGTTCCTTCGTGACAGACCCTTACTAGCTGATCGTCCTGCTCTTGTCATTGTTGAGGAAACTTGCTGTTGGCCATGCATTTACCGAAATACAAATACTACTTTCGGTGACGTCAGGGACAGGGCAAGTTTTCTCTGCCAATGGATTTTCGCTAAGTAGCAGCCGGTTTAGGTTTGTGAGAGGTGCTAAGGAAGAGACATCCCTAATTTTGTTTATGGAAATAATCACATCTTCTAGCTGAGTCAGGTTAGCTAACGGCGAGACATCTTCGATACTGTTGACGCTGGCATCGAGTTTTATCAGGCTGGCGAGTGAGGATAAGACAGTGACATTTTCAATTCTGTTAAAAGCAATATTTAAAGTTGTGAGCTGAGTCAGTGGTGATAGGAAGGAGATATCTGTCAGTCTATTTTGCTTCAGGCTGAGCTCGCGTAATTGAGTCCAGGCTGCTAGCTGCGCGAGATTCTCCAGCTGATTGTCGTTCAGGTAGAGCGTTTTGACATTCTTCAGATGGCCCAGATCTGAGATATCTGTGATTCGGTTACCATCCAGGTTTAGTGTCTCCAGTGCGTTCAGCTGGGATAGGGGAGATAGTTCTTCTATATCGTTAAAGCCTAGGTTGAGTTCAGTTAAGGTTTGTTGGAGGGTTGGCTGGTTAGCCAGTGGGGATAGGTCGCTGATTCTGTTGCCGCTGAGGTCAAGCTTCTCCAGGCTAGCTAGCGGAGTGAGTGGTGGAATCTGGACGATGTCGTTGTTAGGCAAGCTGAGGGAATTGAGCGACTGAAAGTTAGTGAGAAAGTCGATACTGTCGATGCCATTATTGGCGATGCTGAGTTCTGTTAGCTGAGAGAGTGCTGCTAGTGGTGATATATCAATGGGATCCAGGCTTCTGCGACTGAAGTTTCGGTTATCTCTTAGGTGTAGAGATTGTAGATTGGATAGCTCAGCAATAGGTATCAGGCTATCAATGCGTACGTTAGTTAGCGAAAGCTCTTCGAGCTGGGTGAGCTTTGCTATGGCGCTGAGATCTATGTTGTTAATACTCGATCTGTCTCGTATGCTGAGCGATCTGAGGTTTGTGAGATTTGTCAGGGGACTCAGGTTCGTCACCTGAGATTTCTCAAGACGGAGTGTAGTTAAGTTGTTCAGGCTGGCAAGTGGTTGCAGCGTATAGATTTCGTCTGTCAGGCTCAGCTCTGTCACTTGATCAAGGGCTTGCTCTGCTTCCGCGCAGTTTTCGGTTTCAGCTTCGGCTAATAGCGCTGTGACGGTTGCCTGCTCGCGAGAGGATAGGGTGCTTGTGCACCAGTCGGTGAAGGATTTTGTGTTGCTGCGTTGCGTTTGGGCGATGACGGCTTGATAGCTAGCGATCGCACCCAACCCCAACAAAAGTGCTCCAAACACCAGCCCTTTACGCTTATTTGGCTGTTTGCGAGGCTTAAAACTCACGGTGGTAGATCCTTCTGGCGGCAGCTAGTGATTGTCTGTAGTCTACGGGTAAATACCGATGGGATAGTGACGATTCCTGATGTCATCACGCTGGATTCATTGAAGCGAAAATATAGAAAACCGCGATCGCAAAACCATCCCAAAATCGACTAACAATATGGTCTGACGGATCAAAAAATGATCGCCAGACGCTAGATGTGGCGTATGTTTGCGCCTGTGAACTTATGCAGTACAGTGGCCCCTATGAAAAGCCACAACTGCCGCCGCACCTACAATGCCAACGATTCTAGACCCATCGCTATCGACCTTTTTTCAGGGGCCGGTGGTCTGGGGCTAGGGTTTGAGCAAGCTGGTTTTGATGTGCCCGCTGCGGTCGAGATCGATCCGGTTCATGCGGTGGTGCATCGCTTCAATTTTCCACAGTGCGAAGTTATTCCTCGCTCTGTGAAGGCTGTTTCTGGGGCAGAAATCAGAGCCGCAGCGGGCCTGAGCGCCACGCAGCCGATTACGGTGGTGATTGGCGGCGCACCTTGCCAGGGCTTTTCGATTATGGGCAAGCGGTCTTTGAGCGATCCACGTAATAGCCTGGTAAAGGATTTTATTCGCCTGGTGGCGGAATTGCAGCCTAGCTACTTTGTATTCGAGAATGTAAAAGGGCTGACGCTGACGCGTAACAAGCCTTTTTTGGCTGAAATTGTAGAAGAGATGGCGGCCATTGGTTATGACCTGATTACGCCGTGGCAGGTGCTGAATGCTCAAGACTATGGTGTTCCACAAAATCGTGAGCGGCTGTTCTTGATTGGGGCTCGTCAGGGCTGTGCTGCGCCGAGCTATCCAGCGATACTTGACTACAGTCCAACTTGTGCGGAGGCGTTGGAAGATGTTCCCGATGCGGAGAAGTTTGAGTCGCTGGCAAAAAAGGGGGAAGTGCCAGTGACGCTAGAGAAGCCAGACAATGAATATGCGGCTTTGATGCGCTGCACGTCAGAAGCAGGCTGGCATTATGGCTATCGTCGGCAGTGGGATGATGGACTGCTGACCAACAGTATTCGGACGAAGCATTCGGTGCGATCGCGCGATCGCTTTGCCAGCACAGAACCCGGTAAGCGCGAACCGATCTCTCACTTCTTTCGCCTTCCTCCCGACGGTGTATGCACTACGCTACGGGCAGGAACTGATTCGGCTCGGGGTTCTTTCACCAGCCCCAGGCCGATTCACTATCGCTATGCTCGCTGTGTGACGGTGCGAGAGATGGCCCGGCTGCATGGATTTCCTGATTGGTTTCGGCTGCACGCGACCAAGTGGCATGGGGCAAGGCAGATTGGGAATTCAGTGCCGCCACCGTTGGCGAGAGCGATCGCAGCTCAGCTTCTCAAAACTATTGGACATACGCCCACTGCTCTCGAAGTCACTTTACCTGCTGGTGATGAGCGCTTGCTAACCATGACTGCTGAAATGGCGGCTGATTATTGGGGTATCAAGAATCCTATTCGTCAGCGTGATAGAGCGATCGCTTCTTAAGCAATTCTCAAAGGTTAGAGACGTATTCGGGTGCGATTTCTGCCAGCTTTTTTAGTGCTGCATTTACGGTTTCTGAATCTCGAAACATTTTGGCTACAGTAGGCTCTAGCAACACAAGGTTAGTTCCCTGCTGATACTCTCTGTAGTGCTTGCCTCGTACACCGCCAGAGAAATCGTATTCATCGCGCATCGTATCCTGCTCATTTTCCTGATTCATAAGCTCTTCGCTCTTTCGGTGAGGCTATTCTTGCACTTATTATACGAATCCGTCCCAATCCTTAGACGCTAGAGTGTTTCACCGCTGGGCCGTTCCCTATTAGGATGAAAGGGTTGAACGGCAAAGCGTGCACAAAGTACATGGATATCAAATCGGGATTTGTAGGGACTGTTGGCAACACACCCCTGATTCGGCTGAATAGTTTTAGCGAAGAAACTGGCTGCGAAATTTTGGGTAAGGCAGAGTTTCTAAATCCAGGTGGGTCGGTAAAAGACCGGGCGGCGCTATTCATTATTGAGCAGGCAGAAAAGGATGGGCGGCTGAAGCCTGGCGGCACGGTGGTAGAAGGCACAGCTGGCAACACAGGCATTGGCCTGACGCATATTTGTAATGCTAAGGGCTATAAGTGTGTGATTGTGATTCCTGAAACGCAATCGCAGGAAAAAATTGGTCTGCTGCGAACGCTGGGTGCGGACGTGCGCACGGTGCCAGCAGTGCCCTACAAAAATGAAAACAATTACGTAAAGGTGTCCGGGCGACTGGCGGAAGAACTAGACAATGCGATTTGGGCCAATCAGTTCGAGAATTTAGCGAATCGTGACGCGCACTATGCGACCACCGGACCGGAAATGTGGGCGCAGACGGACGGCAAAATTGACGGATGGACGGCGGCAACAGGTACAGGGGGTACCTATGCTGGCGTGGCGAAGTTTCTAAAAGAGAAAAATCCTGATGCTCGGTGCGTGGTTGCTGACCCGATGGGCAGTGGGCTATACAGCTATGTGAAAACGGGTGAAATTAAGCCAGAAGGAAATTCTGTAACAGAGGGGATTGGAAATAGCCGCATCACCGGAAATATGGAAGGCGCGCCGATGGATGATGCGATTCAGATAGATGACCATGAGGCGCTACGGGTAATTTACCAGCTCCTATATAAGGAGGGGCTGTTTATGGGTGGCTCGGTTGGGATTAACGTGGGCGCGGCGGTAGCGCTAGCAAAGGAGATGGGTCCTGGGCACACGATTGTCACGATTTTGTGTGATGGCGGGGCTCGCTACCAGTCAAAAATCTTCAACCGAGAATGGCTGGAGTCAAAAGGTCTGTGGTCTGATTCTTTTTTGCCTGGATAGAATGATGCAGAAGGTGCACAAAAATAGATATGTCAAATTTTGAATTCAACACGTCTGCACCGGTAATGGTGACCGGTGCAACTGGCTATGTAGCTGGCTGGCTGGTAAAGCGATTGCTAGAGGGAGGATTCATTGTGCATGCGGCGGTTCGCGACCCGGATAGAACAGAGAAGCTGAAGTATCTGAATGAGCTGGCAGAAAGTGCGCCTGGAGAGATTCGATACTTCAAGGCAGATTTGCTAGACGAAGGCTCCTACGCTGAGGCAATGCAGGGCTGTGAAGTGGTTTTCCATACGGCCTCTCCGTTTTCCTTGAATACAGACGACCCTCAAAAGGAGCTGATTGAACCGGCTCAGCTAGGGACTCGCAATGTGTTGGAGCAGGCGAATAAAACAGAGTCTGTGAAGCGAGTGGTGGTGACCAGTAGCTGTGCGGCAATTTATGGCGACAATGCTGATCTGGAAGATATAGAGGGAGACGCCTTTACCGAGGAGGTTTGGAACACCAGCTCGTCGCTGGAGCATCAGCCTTATTCCTATTCAAAGAAACTCGCTGAGCAGGAAGCATGGAAAATTGCGAAGGCTCAGGACCGGTGGCAGCTAGTGACGGTCAATCCTTCGCTAGTCATTGGACCAGGCATCAATCCGGATGCAACGTCGGCGTCTTTCTCTCTATTGGAGCAGTTTGGGGATGGCACCATGAAATCTGGCATGGTGGATTTGGGAATGGGCATTGTGGACCCGCGCGATGTGGCCGAGGCGCATATGGCAGCAGGGTTCGACCCGGCGGCGCAGGGGCGATATATCACGTCAGGGCACAATTCTAGCTTTCCTGAGATGGCTGAGATTTTGCGCGATCGCTTTGGTGACACCTACCCCTTGCCCACCAAAACCCTGCCTAAATGGCTGGTTTGGATAATTGGCCCTTTCCTATCCGAAGGCATCACCCGCAAATATATTTCTCGCAATATCGGCTATCCCTTCCGCGCGGATAACAGTAAGAGTATTAAAGAGCTAGGTCTGAGCTATCGTCCGCTTAAAACTTCCTTGACAGAGATGTTTCAGCAACTGATAGATAGCGGTCGGCTACCTCAGCAATAGAGTGCTTCGCACTGTTTGCTCTATGCCTTCAGGCATATTTCTATAGTTAGGGTTGCTAAAGCGTACTCGTTATGAGTATGATTAAGCAGTAAACGAAATGAGCTTCTAAATGCATGGCTTCATTTTGCATTTAGTTCATTAAGGAGAATTTTATTTCATGACATTAGAAAATCGCGAAGGCCAAACAGTTCCTAACGTAACTTTCCATACCCGCCAAAACGATGAGTGGGTTGATGTTACAACCGACGATTTGTTCAAAGGTAAGACCGTTGTTGTCTTCTCACTGCCTGGCGCCTTCACGCCCACCTGTTCCTCTACTCATCTGCCTGGCTACAACGAGTATGCTGGTCTGTTCAAGCAGAACGGTGTAGATGACATCATTTGTATGTCTGTCAACGACACCTTTGTGATGAACGCCTGGTGCGATGATCAGGAAGCTGAGAATATCCGTGTAATTCCTGATGGTAACGGCGAATTTACTAAGGGCATGGGGATGCTGGTAGGCAAGGAAGACCTTGGCTTTGGCCCCCGCTCTTGGCGCTATTCCATGCTGGTAAAAGACGGCACTATCGAGAAGATGTTCATTGAGCCCGAGGTAGAAGGCGATCCGTTTGAGGTGTCTGACGCACAGACAATGCTGAAGTACATCAACGAGAATGCTGGCGAGCCTCGTCGTGCGTTCTTAATTAGCAAGCCCGGCTGCCCTTACTGTGCGAAGGCACGCGACTTGCTGGATGAGAATGGTATTACTTACGAGCAGGTTGAGCTAGGTAGTGGTGTCTCAACGAAGTCGCTGTATGCGGTTTCGGGTGAGGGGACAGCGCCTCAGGTGTTCATTGATGGCAAGCTGGTCGGTGGCTCTGATGACCTAGAAGCTTACTTCAAGCAGGCTGCATAGTTGCGCTAAGTATCGTGACTGCTGACTATCTGCGATACGGATAGGCTTTGCAAGCGTAGTCGGTTGATGACCGGTAGGTTGTGACTTCGACTACGCTCAGCCAGCACTCAGCGATCGCCATACGAGGGGTGAGCGTAGCCGAATCCCCGCTCAGTCAGTGTGATGTGCTGGGCCTTTACCCGGATATGCAAAGGCCTGGATGCCAAATAAAGTCGGGCAACATTCCGCAGCTTCATCTAGGATCTATATAGACACTTCAACTATCTGTACTTCTTATATTTTCGATTCATATAGCTTGAATTTATTAGCATTACGATTCTCTGGGTAGCGGATTTTGAGATCGCTCACCCTTATTACTGTTCACGTTCATTTGTAGGAGCAACTCACCTATGGCTTACGATTTTGACCTTTTTGTGATTGGCGGCGGTTCGGGTGGTATTGCGACCTCTCGTCGTGCGGCTTCCCACGGAGCCAAGGTAGCAGTCGCCGAGAACGATCGGCTAGGCGGCACCTGTGTAAACCGAGGTTGTGTGCCCAAAAAATTGATGGTGTACGCCTCTCATTTTCCAAAGTACGTTTCGGAGTCCCATGGCTACGGTTGGAAGACTGAGAAGGGTGATTTCTCTTGGGAAGAGATGATCACGGCGGTGAACAACGAGGTGAAGCGACTGAATGCGATCTATCAGCGGATGGTTGATAACGCTGAGGTAAAGGTGTATCGCGACCATGCGCGCTTGCTAGATTCGCACACAGTGGAAGTGGGTGATGCAAAGGTCACCGCCGAGCGGATTTTGATTGCGGTGGGGGGGAAGCCGGTTAAGCCCGATATTCCGGGGATTGAACATGCAATTACCTCGGATGGGATGTTTGATCTGAAAGAACAGCCGAAGAAGATGGTGATACTGGGCGGTGGCTACATTGGCTGTGAGTTTGCCTGCATTATGAATGGCCTGGGTACTGAGGTGACAGTGGTGATTCGTAAGGACCAGATCTTGAATGGGTTTGATGGTGATTTGCGTAATGAGCTGCACGAGGCGATGCAGAAGCAGGGTATTCGCATCTTTAACAATGCAGAGATTGTGGGGATCGCGAAGACGGGCGACCCGATGAAGGGCGGTGTAAAGGTCACTATCAATGATGGTGAGGAGCAGGAGATTGTGGCGGATGCTGTGAGCCTGGCGGCAACCGGGCGGCGGCCTAAGCTAGAGAATCTGGGCCTGGAGAATACTCAGGTAGAGACGCATAAGGGCGCGATCGCGACCGACAAATACAGCCAAACCGCAGACCCCAGCATCTACGCGATTGGTGACTGTACCGACCGCATCAACCTGACACCCGTCGCAATTGATGAGGGGCGGGCCCTGGCTGACACTATTTACGGTGGTCAGGATCGCACAACTAGCTACGACAACGTACCATCTGCTATTTTCACTACGCCCGAAGCGGCAACCGTGGGGATCACAGAAGAAGAAGCGATTGAAAAGTACGGCGAAGACGATATTCACGTCTTTCGCTCTCGCTTCCGCCCGATGTATTACACCTTGCCAAACAAGGACGAAAAAACGCTGATGAAGCTGATTGTGCAGGAATCGACCGATAAGGTACTGGGTGCACACATGGTGGGTGATTCGGCAGCGGAGATTATTCAAGGGGTGGCGATCGCACTCAAAATGGGTGCGACCAAGGCTGACTTTGATGCCACTGTCGGCATTCATCCCAGCTCCGCAGAAGAGTTCGTCACCATGAGATAGAACAACTTTTAGGTCTTTGTACCTAGTAATAGGTCTTTGTACTTAGTTGTTGTTGCATATTCGCAGTTGAATGCTTGAAAAGCGCTTGAAGAGGTTTCTCTTTGGGCGCTTTTTATTTTCTTAGAGGTAGCATATTCAACACCGAATAGAACTGAGAGTTTTGCAATGAATGATGTCTTGCATTGAAGGTATGTAAACTTTACATGATTTGTCTTGAAATGTTCACCATGAGCCAGCAAGAACGTTTGAGCACCGTTAGGATAAGTACCAGTTGCAGTTGTATCAGCCGATAGCTTGCTTGAGGCGACCTATCCAATGCGCTCTATGCCAGCGATGTAGTGCTTGTAGCTGCTGCGATTACCCCCAAAAATTAGGACGCTTCACAAGGTGTACTACCTACGTATCTGAACTATCAAATTCTCTTGTTACCGTATAAACAACATATATTTGTTTGTTAGAACGCGTTATATATCCGTCTATCAGAACGTGACATATGTTTGTCTATCAGAACGCGATGATTTTGATGTCATAGCAGCCACCTGTCATCGGTCAGTTGCTTATCTTCATCAGAGTTTCAAGTAAGTGTAAAAGCATTCTACTTTGCAGAACACTCGATGTTCTTTTTGATAACTTACCAGCGGGCTATGGGCACCTTGTTGTAGCCAATCAAGATATATCTGTTAACAACACTCCGACACTCCGAGAAAAACACACTATTGGGTTACTGAAAATACTCTTTTCTGTCATGGTTAACTTTCTGCTAAACGCTAAAAAAGCTCCTGACTTTCTAAAGCCGCTACGCAACTGGATTGAAGGGATTTCTGTCGAGAACGAAAAAACCGCACATCGCATCGTTTCCATCATTCCGGCTGACTGTCCCTTCGAGCGAGATATTAAAGTATTCAAGCGTACGATCGCTCACATTCCGCCCATGTGTAAGATCAATCCCCTGTACGATCAGCTGATGATGCTACGCTTTAAGGCGATGTGCTATTTAGTTGATGAGTGCGGTGTAGACGCAACGGCTATTTCCTAACCGTTTACTGCCTAGTTGCTAAGACGGTTTTACTCATCAAAAATTAATCTGGTACGGGCGTGTAGTTTGGCTACGCGCCCTTTTGCTGTGGGCATTCTGAGCCCATGTCATACCCTTTTTGGTTCAAACCTACTTTTTTTAGGACCCAGCTGTTTCAGTCTCGGCTTTCGCGGCAGATTACGGCCTGGGTGTTTTTGAGTATCGTCACGATTGAGGGGGTGCTGTTTGTGCCTTCTTATGGTCGCCGGCAGGTGGAGGAGCTGCGGCGTTTAGAGGCCGTCTCCCAGGAAGTGCTGACGTCGGTGAAGGTTGACATTATGAACGATGTCCCTCAGCAAGATATTTTGAGCCGGGTACGGTTGCGGGAAGATTCAGTCATTAAGGGCGTTGCGCTTCATGGCCCCAATGGTGAGCTGTTGGATAGTATTGGCGATCCGCCTGATTTTGCGCCTGGGGTGTTCACTCAGCTACCGGCTGAGTCTTTTTGGCGGCGGGTGACTATTGCGAACCCGGCAGGCATGAGCGCGGTGCGGACTCGTAATAGGGTGGGCACCCATTACGATGTGGCCTGGCCGAGCGCTAAGCCCAATACGCAATACATGCTGGCAATTCGTCATGATGCAACAGCGGTACAGCGGGGTATGCAGCGCTATGCGATCGGGGTAGCTTTTTTGGTGATTATCATTTCAGCGTTTGTGACGCTGGTGACGTTGCTGGTGCTTCAGCGGATTGTAATTCGGCCTTTGCTGCTGCTGCGGGATGATTTGTCGGTGGTGGGCGAGGCGATCGCTCAAAGTAAAAAGCCCGATTTTGCCAGCTTGCAGCAAATCGCGGGTAATGAGCTAGGAGAGGTGGCTAGTGCATTTGGTGACATGTACGATCGCATCTATCAGGAGATTCGCGATCGCCTGGAGGCAGAGGCAGATTTGCGGCTAGAGCAGCAGAAGGCAGATCGGCTGCTGCGCAATATTTTGCCAGAGGCGATCGCTAACCAGCTAAAGGATAATTTGAGTAATCGTAATCTGAAGAATCGAGAAGCGATCGCCACCCGGTTTGAAACAGCGACGATCTTATTTGCGGATATTGTCAAGTTCACCGAGCTTGCGGCGAATACGAGCCCGACAGCGCTGGTGTGTCAGTTGAATGATATTTTTTCGGCGTTTGATGCGATCGCTGAGCAACACGGATTGGAAAAAATCAAAACAATTGGAGATGCCTACATGGTGGTGGGCGGCGTGCCCAGTCCGCAGGCGAACCATGCAGAGGCGGTGATGGCGATGGCCATAGAAATGATGGAATTTGCTAGCCAGTACGAAATGGGCAATGACCGTCAGCTGTGTTTGCGAATTGGGATCAACACGGGGCCGGTAGTGGCTGGCGTGATTGGTACCAAGAAGTTTTCTTATGACCTGTGGGGAGACGCGGTGAATATTGCCAGCCGAATGGAGTCGCACGGTATCGTGAATCGGATTCAGGTGAGTGAGGATACGTACCAGCGGCTAAAGGAAATCTATACGTTTGAGGATAGAGGGTATTTGCAGATTAAAGGTCGGGGCGAAATGCGGGCATTCTTGTTGGGAGAATCGTAATAAAGAAAATTGATGCCTAAATCACTACCTCTCCGATTTCGTAACGTCGCCCTCACGCTTTTGGGTTTGGGACTTGGCTATCTGACGCTGAGCGTGAGTACGGCACTGCTGTATGGCGCTTTCCGTAGCATGGAAAATCCTCAGATGCTGCCTGCTCAGTTTATGGCGATGTCTGCGGTGTGCGGCGTTGTGTTCTCTGTGGTGAGTAGCTACATTGCTGCTTTTTTCGCGAGGCGATCGCCTGTTTTGCATGCTAGCCTTTTCGCCCTGATGATGACGCTGCTGTACCTAATCCCTAGCTTCCTGTTTGGTTTCCGCGCGCCCTTATTTTTCGCCATATTAAATGTGGCGATTGTCGTTGGTGGCTCTATGATTGGTGGCTGGTTGCGCTACTGGCAAATGAATCGTCAGCGTTCTGGCCTAACGCTAGCAGAAAGCTAACTATTCTGAAACTCAGGTGTCTGAATGCCAGGCCTACAAGGCCTGGCCCAAGCTACGTTCCATCAGCTTGAGGGCAATACACAAGTTGGCCTGGGTCCATAGCAGCGGCGTCGATACGTTTGGTGTGTATTCGTTGTGCTGAATGTAGTACAGTTCGGGGCAGCGATAGGCAGGAATATCCACCGGCTCGTTATTGCCCGCGCCAGCAGATACGGTATTGCCTTCTCCAGTGATTTGCCCAAGCGCACGGTTTAGGTGCAGGGTCTGTAGCTTCAAGTACTCAGGATCTTTACTCTCCTGGTACCACTCGCCGTAGATAGCTGAGATAATCGGGTCGAAAATGCACCACTGGGCTTCTTCTCCTCGTTTTACGGCCCGATCGTGTTCTTTTAGCCATTGCTGGCGCCCGGTATATTTTGCGGTTTGGATAGATTTATCTAAATCCTGAAAGTCTCGGCACCAGAAGGAATCGTAAGGGTAGCGAGCGATGCCGTACTCTCCGGTCAGTGCTTCTTTCACATCAAAGAGGATAGTTTCTGCCTGTTGTTTATTAACGACGTTGAGCGGATAAATCAGGTATAGCAGCGCAGCGTCGTAGCGGCGTTCGTTTTCGGAAGTACGACATTCCCAGGGCACGATTGCGTTGAGAGCGCTCTCACCTTTTTCGATGAGATTGGTGATGAGTTTGGCGGCAGGTGCCAAGTGCGGGTGCAAACTAAGATCAATCTTGTCTGAGAGAATCAGCGCGTTCAGTTCTTTTAGCCCAGCAACGACTGGACCAATGCTGGAAGCCGAAACTTTGCGACCTTCTTCCCAGTGACCGCTATCGGCATCTTCCCAGTAGCGAATAGCGTTGAAGTAGGTAACAAACTTGAGCAGTACCAGGCTTGCTTCTGTATCTAGCGACAGCCCTGACCTTGAAAAATACTTGTTTGCCAGCTTGCAGTACAGCCATAGAAAATAGCCCAGCGCATCGTTTTGGGCATGTTCCCAGTCTTCGTCAATTTCAGTGAGCGTCTCACCATTGAAGCGGATATGAGGACGCTTCATGACTTCTTCTTTTAGCTCAGGATTGTCGATGATGTTGTCAAAGCGAAACTGAAACTTTTTGAAATAGCTCAGTAATCCTGACAGGTTTTCAGCAGCAACTTCGTGCTTCTCTAAGATGTAATGTGTATAGGCAACGTAAATGTTGTCACGGACCCATACGTACTTGTAACCAGTATTTTCTGAGTCTGCGGTGGCCGCTGCTGGAAAGAAATTATTCTGTGTTGTTCTAAATTTTAGTAGTTGGTGCGATAACAGTTGATGCTGTAAGTCACTAAAGTCTTTCATCGCGTAAGCATCTTTGATGAAAGGTTTGAGTACAGAATTATTAACCTTGTACCCGCTTTTGCTTTTTATTCTCATGCCCATTTATCGCGCTAGTAGATTCGGAGAGTCCCTTGCCGAGACAGATATACTTTTATAGCTGCTGCTCTGGAGCGTCTTTTATGATTCTTACTATCCTATCGCTGATTGTTGGCTACCTGACGCTGAGTATTAGCGTGGCGTTGTTGTACACCGCATGGTTTAGTGGTGCTGGTAATGAGGTGACTAGCGAGTTCATTGCCTTTGCGTCGGTGTGTAGTTTGGGATTTGCGACGCTCAGCGGTTGGCTAACAGCTTTGGTGGCTCAGCGTGCGCCGATTTTTCACTCGGGGCTGTTGGCTGTTTTGCTGGCTGTGGTTTGGGGCGTTTCTAGGGTAGCGAGCGAGACGACGGAGCCGCTTTCGGTGGCGCTGCTGAATTTGGCGATTGGGGTTGTGGGTGTGATGGCCGGTGGCTGGTGGCGACTGCGGCAGATGAAGGCCAAGGATGAAGCTAATCAGGCTTGAGCTTTTGGAGCATTACTCCTCGTTGTGAGAGACGGGTCTGGTTACGGCTTGTAAATTTCATCGCGAAGGTCGAGGGCTTAAAGAAAAAGCCTACCAGGTGTTCCTGATAGGCTGTGAGCGGTTATTGATTTTTAGCCTTGTTTAGAGCGTAGCGCTGTAGGTATTGAGTACCAATGGGCGGAAGGTTTTGGCGGTGGCGGTGAGCCAGTGGCCCTGACCGATGGGCATGGCAGAGGCCCTAACGGTGGCGCCAGTGATAGTAGTGAGCTGACTGACGAAGGCTTTGCCAGTAGTACGCTGAGCAACTTCGCCTGCTAGAAGGGTTAGTGAGGGTGAGGTTTTACCGCTAAACCAGTTGCGTAGCTGATGCTCGTAGTGAGGCAGGTTGCTGAGGGTGAGGGCGCGATCGCCAACATGCAAGCCACCACAGAATCCATGGGCGACCACCGTGAGTTCATCAGCAGGGGCCTGTTCCAGAATTTCTGATATTTGCTCAATGCCATCGCGGTCTGCATCTAGTACAAATGACTGAACATCTGGCTGTAGTCCGGCCAGTAATGTAGACAAATCACTGACTCTGGAATCAAATACGGCTACGCGGCTGGGCTTTGCTGTGGTGGCGCGGCGATCGCACTTAGCAGTGCAAGAACAGTCAACGGATGATGGCATAGTGGCTTACAAAAATGAGGGTCAGGTATGAGTGGTTTCTCTGCTCATTTTGGCCAAAGGAGCTTGGCCGTACGCGCGTAAAACTACTCAAATTAACAGGCCCCTATGGGTTGTTTTCATCAAAACTACTTAATGCGATTATGTCCAGGCAAAGGGCACCGCTTCATCACACATTAAGTGCCGAAAATTTTGTTGAAGAAAGTGATTTGTCCCGCGGGCATTCTGCCTTTGATTTAAATCAAATGTGTCTGTGCGCTTGATTTAAATCAAAGGGAGTGGGTTTTTCTGGGCGAAGGGCCTTCATAGGATAGTAGGTAAGAAATGCAACACTTATTTTTGTAGGTTAACTTTATGGCTACTCGTGCATTGATTGAAAGCCAATACCAGGTTCAGACGCAGGCGTTTGCCCAGTCTGACAAATTTCAACAGCTAGAATCCGGGCAGCTCTCACGAGAAGAGATTGACCAGTTCATTACAAATCTCTGTCAGGCTCACCTCAAGAGTCCTCAGATTCTGGCCTTTCTTTATTCTGTTGCACCGCCTGCCAGCGCCGCTGACATTCAGCACAACATGTTAGAGGAATTAGGACTAGATGAAGAAGGCGTTTGTCACCCTGATCTGCTGCTAAAGCTGGCGGCGGCAGCTGGGTTTGACGCGCCGCAGCAGGAGAGATTGAAAGCAGGCGCACAAAATCAGCTGCGATCGCTCTGCACCGATCCGTTAATGTTCGGCACAATCAAGGAACTTGGGCTCTCAGTGCTACTAGAGGTCACCTGCTTTGAGTGGATGCTGTCTCGGCTGTCTAGCCGCATGGGTCAAGCGCTAGGAGACCATCGGAACCTGCCAAAAGATAGTCTGGAATGGTTTTATCACCATTCAGAAGTGGACATCCGCCACGCCGAAGAGGGCCTGGACTCAGTGGTGGCGTACGTCAGCTACTACGAGGTTGACGCCGACGCGCTAGAAACCATCCTCGACATCACCTTTCGCGAGAACATCTTTATCAAGCGATACTTTGGTGTGATGGCGCTGGCCCAAGAGATGCGCATGCTGGAGGTAGCCGCATGAAGATTGTTGCAGCTCAGCTATTTGCGTTACGTATTCCCTTTATTGAAGCATTTGCCCATAGCGTTCGCTCGCGCACCTACTCCGACTCGATTGTGGTGCGAGTAGAAGGGGCAGACGGGACTGTTGGCTATGGCGAAGCAGTGGCCCGCCCCTACGTCACGGGCGAGACGGTCGAGTCTTGTTTGGATTTTATGAAAGCGGTGCTGTGGCCTGTCGTGCGACAGACGGACTATCCCGTGCCCTGGGGCGAAGCAGGGCTAGACTGGCTTAATCAGATTGTGGCTACCCTGCCGACAGAACAACTGGAGAAAGAAGACAACAGTGTAATTGCCTGGAATGCGGCGCGAGCTGGATGGGAACTGGCGCTGGTGGATTGCTTGTTGAAGATTGCTGGAAAGTCGCTGGGCGAGATTTTGCCGCCCCAGCGTCCGGCGGTAACCTATAGCGGTGTGATTACCGCCAGCGGGGTCCGGCAGGCAGTGAAAATGGCGAAGCGGTTTAAGCAGTTTGGGATTCCGCATTTGAAGGTAAAGGTGACTGGCACGGGCGATCGCGATCTGGTGGCAGCAGTACGAGAAACCGTAGGGCCAACCGTGTCGATTCGGCTCGATGGCAATGGTGCTTACACCGTGGACTCTGCTATTGCCGCCTGCGAGACGCTGGCAGAATTCTCTATCGACAGTGCTGAGCAAATGCTGCCGCGCGGCAATCCAGCAGAGCTAGCGACGGTTCAATCGGCAGCTCCAATCTCGCAAATGGTAGACGAGTCGCTGATTACGCTAGCCGATGCCGAGGCACTGATTGCGGCTGGAGCCTGTGGGTGGTTCAATCTGCGAATTTCTAAATGCGGCGGGCTGGCGCAGACGATTGTGATCGCAACCCTGGCTCAGTCCCATAACATCCGTCTACAGCTCGGCTGCCAGGTGGGCGAAACGGCAATCCTCTCTGCCGCTGGTCGGCACTTGGCCGCTTGGCTACCTCAGGTCGAATTTGTTGAAGGTTCCTACGGTAAGTTGCTACTGAGCGAGGACATTGGCGATAGACCTATTCACTTTGGCCACCGAGGCAAAGCGCCCGTACTCACTAAGCCGGGGCTGGGCGTTGTCGTACGAAATGAGTTGTTGGAAACCTACGCCCACAAGAAAGTTGAATTGGAGGCGATCGCATGTTAATTTCCACGCTACTTCGCTGGTGCGGACGACCCTTAACTCAGCAATTCGAGGCCGCTGCCAAAGCACCTGCCTTGGCTCAACAGTCTTTATTGCAAAAATCTCTCACTCGTAACCAAACCAGCGCCTTTGGCATCGCCCACGGCTTTAGCCAGATTCACACCGCCGCCGACTACCGGCAGGCCGTTCCCATCCAAGACTACGAAGCCCTGCGTCCCTACGTGCAGCGAATGATGCAGGGGGAAGCGAACGTGCTAGTGAGCGATCCGGTGCAAATGTTTACGCTTACTAGCGGCACGACTGGTCAGCCAAAATACATTCCCGTCACCGCCTTTTCGGCAGCGCGCAATGCCCGTCTCATGCGTCAGTGGCTTTATCGGCTTCAGGTAGATCATCCCCGCTGCTTTCACGGCGCTATGGTCGGCATCGTTAGCCCAGCAGTGGAAGGACACACCGCTAATGGTATTCCCTACGGTAGCCTGACAGGACGCATCTATCGCGAGCTGCCCTGGCTAATGCGGCGAGCCTACGCTATTCCCTACCCAGTGTTTGAAATTGAAGATTATGATGCCCGTTATTGGGCGATCGCCCGGTACGCCTTGGCGCGACAGGCATCATTTTTGTGCACCCCTAACCCCAGCACGCTGCTGCGATTGGCAGGGGTAATGGCTGACCAAACCGACTCGCTGATTCGCGCTATTCATGACGGCACACTAGCTGGAGCCGAACAAGGGCTGACGCCTGAGCAAAAGGAACAGCTTCGCCCGCGCCCACAGCCTCAACGAGCGAGAGAACTAGAACAGATTGCCAATGCCACAGGGACGCTACAGCCGAAAGATTGTTGGCCCGATTTGCAGGTGATCGGCTGCTGGACGGGGGGAAGCGTTGGCGTGCAGGCTCAGCGGCTGATCTCGGCCTATGGGACTGTTCCTATCCGGGATGCGGGCTACCTTGCTAGCGAAGCGCGAGTGACTCTACCTATCGAAGACGGCACGCCCAGCGGTGTTCTAGACCTCACGCTTAACTATTACGAATTCATTCCAGAAGGTGCAGTAGACGAAGCGGATCCGCCAGTCTACCTCAGTCACGAATTAGAAGTGGGGCAGCGCTACAGTATTCTCCTCACGACGCCCGGTGGACTGTACCGCTATCACATTAATGACATTGTTGAAGTCACGGGCTTTTATCACCAGGCACCGCTGCTGGCCTTTGTAAGAAAGGGCCAAGACATGAGTAGCCTGACTGGAGAAAAACTGCATGCCAACCAGATTTTGGCTGCGATGGATCGGGTGCAGCAGCAATTGGGGATAGAACTGGCTGCATTTCAGTGGGTGGCCGATGTGGAGCGTATGGGCTATCGGCTGTATTTAGAATGGCCCGAAGAACCGGCTGCTTGGCAGGAAGATAGCTGGATTCAGCAAACACTACTACCGGCGCTGGATCGCTCGCTTGCCAAACTCAACGGTGAGTACGCACAGAAAAGAGACTCTGGGCGGTTACAGCCTCTGTGCGGGTACCGGATGCGACCGGGCTGGGCTGAGGCGGTGAAACGAAAGGCGATTTTAACTAACAGTCGAGATGTGCAGTACAAGTGGCCCGTATTATGCCCTGAGCTGCAGTCTGACTCGGTAACAGCAACCTATCAACAGGCAGTGCTTCCCCAGGCGAGTACTCCTTCACAGCACTTGCCATTTTCCCACGATCATAAGTTGACATATTTGCGCAAATATGCAAATATAAAGCCATGAACAAAAGCGAGGCACAAGAATTAGCAAACTTGCTAAAAGCGTTAGGGGAGTTTAACCGACTTTCCCTCGTTTACGAATTGTGCCAATGTAAAGCGCCTCAAAATGCGATGTGCTTGTGTAAATGCTGTAGTGTGGACGCTTCTGTCGTATCACGTCATCTTAAGGTTCTGTCTCAGCAGGGTATCGTTAGCTCTGAAAGAAAGGGACGTGAGATACAGTACTCTCTGAACAGGGACGAAGTGGCAAAGCGGCTTCGCAAGCTTGCCGACATTATTGAAGCCGTACCATCGCTTAAAACGTAGGAGAAATAACATGGAAAATACGACTAAGAAGACGACTTGTAATTGTGATTGTGGAAATGGCAAGTGCTGTGAAGAAAAGACCTGTGAGTGCTGTAAAGAAACTTGCTGCTGTAGCGACTAGATTGTCATCAAGATGAACAGCTATAGTGCGATACGCCACCAACGTTAGAAAACGCCTTAGGCTTTAGACGATAGTATTTATCTTCTACGTCTTGTGATTGCTCATCATATGGATGGCTAAGGACTTCTTGCAACTCTTTAACTAACGTGTAGTCGCCCTGCATGGCTTGTTGATAGGCAGGAACAATCAACCACTCTCGCCATGCGTATTTTGGATTAGTCTGTTTCATCTTTGTTGATATCTCAGTCAATTTGTCGCCCTTGATAACAAGGTCGCGCCAGCTTTTTAGCCAAGATTGCCATTGTTTATCTAACTGCTCATCGAGTTGTTGCGACGTTTTACCATAGAAGCTCTTTTTCAATGCTGAGACGTCATCTGGTATGTGTGACAACTCGCGGAAGAAGATGGTGTAGTCTACCTCTGAGTGGGTCATTAACTGCATTAATGTCTTAAATAGCTCTGGATGATATTCAGTCAAGCCAAGTTTGGCTGCCCACATTTTTTGGATTTGTGTTTGCATTGATTCTGCAAAGTCATGGCGTACTTGGTCGAACTGTTCTAAAGCTTCGGTATCTTCTGCAAGTAGCGGTCTTACAGATTTCCAAAACATATGATAATTCGCTTCTGCTGCGACTGGCTGATTGAAGAATGAAAAGTGTTCGCCGCCGCCAGTCCAGGGTTGAAACCGAGGGTCAAAAATTTCACAAAACCCAAAGGGTCCATAGTCGAGGGTAAAGCCACCAGCGGCGCAGTTGTCACTGTTGAAGTTACCCTGGCAGTAACCAACCCGTAGCCAATTGGCCACCAGTGAAGTGAGACACTGGCGAAATAGCTTAGCCAACTCAACTAATTGATCCGCGAAACTAAGACTTTGATTAATGTCGCTTTTGTATTCTCGCTCAATTAGATGCGACACTATCATGCTCAACTCTTCTGATGCTTTTGGATGAGCATTGCTGTGATTTCGTCGAGCAAATAGCTCTAGCTGACCCACGCGCAAAAAGGAAGGGGCAACGCGAGTTGAAATGGCCACAGGATTGTCCACCAAAACATCAGGCTCAAAGGAGTGGGAGTCTTGAGAATACCAAGGCCGGGTAACCGTCTCAGATTTGGAAACATACAGTGTCAACGAGCGCGATGTGGGCACACCTAAAGCGTGCATATATTCTTGCGCTAGAAACTCACGCACACTTGAACGGAGTACTGCGCGCCCTTCCCCGCCACGGCAATAAGGCGTTGGGCCACCCCCTTTCAATTGCATTTCCCAGCGCTGGCCATTGAATATTCCTTCAAATACAGATATCGCCCGACCATCGCCATAGCCATTACCCGTTCCGAATGGACAATTGTGGATATATTCGGTGCCATAAATCGACAGTGCATAACCCGTCGCCCAGCCAACTTGGCGCATAGGCTCATGCGCAGCAGAGAGATCACCCGAAAATACCTGGCGAAACTTTTCATCAAACGCCAGCTCATCGCTCAGCCCAAGTTCCTTAAAAAAAGTGCTGCTGTGGGTTACATATTCTGGCTCTGGAAGTGGCGTAGGCGTCACAGGTACGAAATGACCCGAAAACACTTGTCGGGCACGGTGATCGTCACCATCTTCGGTGGCATCCGGATCGGCATTTAAGCTATCCATTAGCGAATAATCCGCCAATTGCACAAACTCATCGAAGGTCGTTACGCAGGGCTCAGCAGATGGTGATGATGGATGTGACATGGTTACTCGCTAGGCTTCGTGAAACACAACTTCAATGTTATGACCGTCTGGCCCAATAACGAAAGCAGCGTAATACGTTCCATTATATTCCGGGCGTATGCCCGGCGCGCCATTGTCTTTGGCTCCGGCTTCGAGCGACGCACGAAATATAATTCAGGCTCAATCATGAGAATCAGTTACGGTTTCTTGCTGCCCGTATTGTAGAGCTGCTAGCCGCCATTGACAGGAGCGCTAAGATGGAAAAAATACCATTCCACTGGCACGCACACTAAGCATACAGAACATGGCGTTTGAACAGTGACCACCACGAAACAATTTGGACCAAAGGGCTGGACACCGGAAAAACTGGGCTCCCTCGCAGGCAAAACATATGTTATCACCGGTGCCAATGCCGGTGCGGGATTTGAGGCAACGCGGGTGCTCCTGGCTAAGGGCGCAAAAGTGGTGATGATGAACCGCAACGCCGATAGGTCAACCGCTGCGATCGCAACTCTAAAACAAGAATTTGGCAGTGACGCTGAGGTGACTTTCGTGCGCATGGACCTGGCGGTGTTGGCTTCCGTGCGGGAAGCCGCTGCGGCGGTATTGGAGGCGGTTCCCCACATCGACGCGCTCATTTGTAACGCTGCGATCGCCCAGGTAGCGAACCAGGAGATCACCGTGGATGGCTTTGAAAGCCAGCTGGGTGTGAACCATTTCGGTCATTTTCTTCTGTGTGGATTGCTCTTTGAGCGGGTCGAAGCATCGAGGGGGCGAATCGTGGTCGTTGGCAGCAACGCGTATAAAATGGGGCTGAAGAAAATTCAATTCGAGGATCTTAACTTCGATGAGAAGTACACCGCGTGGAATGCCTACGCCCAGAGCAAACTGGCGCAGATGATGTTTGCCTACGAATTGCAGCGCCGAGTCCAGGCTGCTGGCAAGACCGTTCAGGTTCAAGTCTGTCATCCTGGCGCATCACGAACAAATTTGTTGAACGACACGGCCAGTGCCTTCAATAAGATTGTTTGGTCTATCGCCTCTCGTTTTATCGCGCAATCCGCCGAGAAGGGTTCCTGGCCCGAAGTGATGTGTGCAACAGAAGAGACACTGGAGCCTGAAAAGCTCTATGGCCCGACAAAAAGAGCAGAGACGGTCGGCCCCGTTGACGCGTGTCCGTTAGATAAGTGCGCCCTGGATCAGGACATGGCCGCCAAACTCTGGGCGCTCTCCGAGCAGAAGACGTCCCTGAGTTGGTCACCGTAGTTTGACGAGAAAAGAATGAATCGCAACACGATCTTTACCAAGCAGGATAACGGTGAGCTGAGCGGCGGCCAGCATTGTTGAATCAACATCTAAAGTGTAAACTCCGTTCGCTCCTGCGTTAAGTTAGCCAAACTATTGACTTCGCCAAACTATTGACTCCTCAAGGATCTAGCTGCACCACAGTCTGTTCAGAATTGAATAGAAAGACTGGGAGAATAGACCAAATAATTAAAACCGCGAAGTAAGTCGTTTCAGAAATGAGGTTAAACCAGTTGGCCGCTAGCAAGCCAGCAATCATAATAATGTGACCCAGCACAGACCACACAACACTCACAATGACTTGCGTTTTGATGTTAGGTGCTTTGATGTTAGGCCTCTCTGTTAAGATGGCTCGATAAAAGGCGATCGCCAGCGGCAGAAAAACAACAATAGCGCTCAGCAATCCGGGATTATAAGCTTGTTTGGCGACGCCCAATACGATATGACTCATCCCATTGATGAGGGTAATGCCAGCCATTGCCAGAGATGAAAATAAATGGTCAGGGCTGCGCCAAATAGCGAGAATTCCAACCAGCCAAACCAGAGACGTATTAATCACATAAATGGCTTCAGGGCTCAGTGGCATGATAGTTGAACCCTGAGCATTGAGCACCTCTAAAATTAACTGATTTACATCGCGATAGAAAGCATATCTTTCACCCAACAAATCAATCCAATGTTCTTCAAATTGGTGAATGATGTAGGCCACCAAAAAGAGTGCAGACATTAGTTTAGTGTCCGTCAAGATTGATGTTGTCTTTTTAGATCTAACGGAAAAGAAAATAAAGATGAGGAATGGAGCGGCATAGGTGCCAATTTTCATCCAGTTCTCGGTTAAAAAGTCATATTGACCTAATGGCATCCAAAGCATGAAAAACAGCATAAGGATAGCTAAGAAGGCAACTTTTGAGTCACTCATGATTCCTCACCCGGTTTTACCCAACTTTATGTATTAGCGGCTATTTACGTCGAAAATGAGCATAAAAACTCAATGCGATCGCCCCCGCCGTCTCCTGAGAAATCGTCAGAACGCCAGCCAAAGCGTGAACAACGCCCCAAATCACCCAGAGGATGGCGGAAATTTTCAGCAGCGTGGAGGTTTGCTGTCGAGTAAGTTCCATATTATTGATGGGTAGGAGATACGTTTAGAGGTCAAGCACTGAGTTCAATCAAAACCGTGGGAGATAATGAGGGCATATTTCGGTGCTTTTCCCTGCCCTAACATGAAATGGTTAGGCGCATTCCTGGCATTCTCTGATCTTTTTATCTTTGGGGTCATTTTTGCAGTAAAGCTATAAAACTGGGAGGGTTATGAACGCCAAAAAAGGAATCATTCACGCCAATTTTGTAAATCCCGAGTCCTTGGGGAGCTTAACCACCACCACTATCGCCTATGCGATATCGCAGGGGATCACATTTGATGAAATTGCTCAAGCTATCGACATCTCAGAACTTGACTATGCGAATCAGGATGCTCGACTGCCTGATCCGGTCATTGGGCAACTCATGAACGTGCTGGTAAACAAGTTTCCAGAGCGAGCGATCGCTATAGAGATCGCTCACTGTGCGCCATTTTCAATGCTAGGGGGCTTAGTCCAGGGCGCAATGTTCGCCACTGATTTTGAGTCGGCACTCACTTGGTTTGTCGAAAACTCATCTATTATTGCTGACCAGTCGGTTGTACAGCTTGAGAAGACAACCTCAGAAGTTTCGCTTGTCATTGCCCATCCATCCGAGCCGCTTGATCATGGTCATACACTTGAGGCAACGACGGGATTGATTTGGCGATTGCTGAACACGATTACCGTTTCGACGGCACCGTTACAGCGGGTAGAGTTTGCGAACAAAAAATCTGTTCCTCTCCAGGCCTATGAGGCATTCTTTCAAGCGCCCGTCACCTTTCATACGGGTCGCAATGCACTTGTTTTTTCAACAGATATCCTCCGGCGGCCTGTGCGCTCTGCGAATGCTCAAATGTTTGCATTTATCCAGCAACACTTTGCTGACCTACGTCAAAAGCTCAATAGCGATCGCTATCCCGCAGCCCTTGCGCCACTGCGTCAAAGCATTATGGACAATGCTGCCCAGGGGACTTATGAGGTAGCAGCTGCCGCCGCCGCCGCAAACATGAGCTTGCGCACAGCGCAACGTTTGGCGCAGCAGCACGGCACATCTGTGCAAAAACTCGTCAATGATATTCGTCAGGAAAATGCCAAAACCTTTTTGAACAACCCTGAGATCACGATTGATACGGTGGGGCAGCTGGTTGGATATGCCGATGTTCGAGCATTTCGTAGAGCGTTTAAGCGATGGACGGGATTGTCTCCCAAGGAATACCGCAACGACATTTTCAAAGCGTGATGTTCTGCTAAATGACACATAATTGCCATATTTCCAGATATTATCCATGTGTTACCCACCGTTTGTGTGAGATGTCGTTTCTTGCGTGGCGTGGACTCCAAACAGAATAGCTTTGGGGTTTCCGTTCGCCTGGTACGTTGCGTACAGCAAGTAGGGAAAGCTGAACATGCCACCTAAGAAGACGCTCAGGAACCCGAAAACATGGCCCTTCAGGGTAAAGCCTTCACGCCACGAAACCCATGTTGCCCCAAGGAATAGATAAATGAGAAAGTCAGTATCAAACTGCGATCGCCAATTCATAGCCATCAGGTCATTGATCGCCACGGCAGGCCAGTTGAAGCCATGATTCACCGATGCGAACACCGTCATGACATAGATCAACACTGTAGAAATAAGCAAAAAGCCACGAAAAAGTGTCATATAGTCCTTCAATCAACGGTATCAAACGAACCCGGTCCTAGAGCCATCGTGATCATCTAGCCTACGCTGGAGTGGCTAATCGACACGAACGCTAAACTCCAGAACGCCCTGACGTGGAGCATTATATATTCAGTGCCAGCTCTGCAAAACAAGCGGCTTTTTCATTTCTCCTGTATGCACGCCACCAACCACTATCAGGAGATCTATCGATAGATGATTTGAAATACTGTAAGTCAGATTTACTTCGTAGCCGCCGCGAGCAGTCATTGTTTTCCCAGTTTCGCTTATCAGGAAAATACTACACAGATTTGGCGTTTCCGAGACTCTCAAAGCCGTAGAGAAAACCTCAAATGGCCTCGAAAAATCTAGAATTTCTGCTTCATCAGAAATGTAGATTCCAATGTTCATTCTTGTTTACACATAACGTTCTGCTTCGCCCGCCGTTAGTAGCTCTTTGCTCTCAACCGACCAACTCAATGTGGTCAGCATACAAGCGGGTTGTTATGCTTCTTCAGGGCTCAAAAGAACAATCACCTCTGCCAGCAAAAAGTCTAGATACTGAGAGAAGTTAACTTGCAAAGAAGTAGGAAGGACTTCTTTTTTCCGAATCGGAACATGAAGATGAGAATCTGCTATTTTTCTGGCTCCTTTTTCGAGGTGCTCCATTGCATGTTTAAAACTTCTCCCACCATGTCCCGAAGCAACTTCTTTAAATGAAGCTTTAGAAAAAATTGGAGGAACATGGTCTAATATCGACCTTAGCAGCATTGCAGTGGCTAAGTTAAGGCCATTAGCATGAGCGAGATTAAGTTCTTCGCACAATTTTATTAGTTTCGTTAAGTCAACTCTACTCGATTTTATTGACTTTAGCTCCTGAATCCGTATTACGCTTACATATCCAAAATTTTCAGATAAACAAGCGATAGGATTTTGAGGAGATTGAGTAGGCATAATCTCTAATTCTCGTCGGCATACTTGAAGGACTTCAACGATGCGATCTTTAATTTTCCCCCATTCATCTTGTCGATATAAATCTGATGCCAATTCATCTGGGTCATACTCTATCAATTGCAAGATTTGAGATATATCCTTGTTACTGTGATGTGACTCTCCGAAAATTCTTATCAATAAGTGACAAGTATCAGATATCCAGTGTGAAATATTACCTTCAAAGAAGGCTAAATCTGAAATACGTTCATCTAACACACCGAGTTTAGATAATTGGCTTGCTTGGTCAGATCCCGAATTGTTTTTACTGATCTCTTGTTGCCGAAGACTCAACAAAAACTGTATTTTTCTATCGTGTTCTCTTTCTGCTTCAGGAGCACCAAAACCACCGCCATTTTCTGTAAATGAAATGAGGTTTTCAAGCTCTTTATCTATATCCCCTATGGTTCTTCTTTCCATTAGTTTCCTACGAAGCGTTGTTCAGCAGCATATTCAGTGTCAGCTCTGACACATAAGATCCATGTTTCCAGATCTTATCCGTCACTTTTAAGTAATAACATCCTCATCTACAGAAGTTATACGCAACTTTTGGCCTATAACTTCAGGAATCTAGGGTGTTAACTGTCACAGCTGACAGTAAAGTATGGGAAAATAGGAATCTTATCCGTTACTTTTACCCGATAAGCAGCCCTATGAAGGGTACATACAGCATCCATCATGGCCCCCGCCGCCGCTGTCTAACCTACTCAAAGTCTTTCCCTTGAGTTGCTTCGATCGATACCCACAGTTTCCTGCACTACCGTCGGCTCCATAATCCTTAGGGTATGAACTTGCGCTACCATGTCCGGTCAACGCTATAGGCATTAAAGGCGGAATCGGCAGTAACGATGGACAAAGAGCGGTTCATCGCTTGAGCAATCAAGATGCGATCAAAGGGATCACGATGGTGAAGGGGAAGGCGTAGATAAGCTTCGGTATCTGCGAATGTGATCGGCAAAATTTCAATAGAAAGCCTCGAAAGTAACGCTTCTAGCTCATGAAATGAGTTGTCTAGCGTGAGTTTGCCCAACCCCATTTTGATTGAGATTTCCCAAAGGCTAGCGATGCTGAAAGAAAGGCTTTGGCTGGGATCTTCTAAAACGTTTGCGGCCTTTGGGCTAAGCTTACTGCTCGCCTGAATGTACCAGAGAAAAGCATGAGTATCTATCAGGAAATTCATTTACATATACTCTTGAAAGTCACCTAGAGGCGCATCGAAGTCATCGGCAATCCAGATTTTGTCTTTCCAAATGCCTAACCCACCCCGCTTATTTGATGATGTTGCTGGTGCTGACTCAAGCTGGCTTGAGTCCTGCTGGTTAGTTCGGTTGACTAAAAATTCTGTATATAGAAACACTGCCTGCTGCGTGGCTTTGGGCAACTTTTTAAGGTTATTTAGGATCGATGATTCGAGAGTCATCAGGAGGTATCTCCATTGCTATCTACTTAAGTTTAAGCGGTTCCTAGAAATGAGCTTCATTAGGAGGGGCTGCGCCATCGCCTTTCGTCGCGGGCAAGTCAGCGACAAGCGGTATTCGCTGTATCTGCAAAGCGATCGCGCAGCCTCATCCAATTAAATCCTCTGGCTCATCAAGATGTTCAGACGCTTCCCGGTAAAGATTAAAAATATGTTGATCCTTAAGACAGTAAATAACGTTCCGCCCTTGCTTGATATAACCCACGAGTCTCATAGTGCGTAAAATGCGCAATTGATGAGAGACGGCAGAGTCTGTCATTTCGACGGCTTCGGCTAAATCACTCACACGCATCGATTGCAAAGCAAGCGCTGAGAGAATTCGCCAGCGATTTGGATCGCCGAGCACCCCGAAGAATTCGGCCATTCGTTGCGCCTTTTCCAGACTCAGGATTTGCTGAATAGGGACATCTGCATCTTCATGAAGGCAACTCTGAGTCTCCGATAGGCCAGAGGATGGTGGATTGGTGGAGTGTTCAGAGGTCATGCTAGCGAGGAGAGTATATCAAGCCTGCTCATCCTAACACCTGAATACTTGCTCATATGTTAAAGTTAATGCATGAACAAGTATTCAGATGTTAGTTCACGACATCCAGTGAATTAACGTCCATAATTCAAAATAATTTGGAGACGACAATGGCTTGCATAATTCATGAGAATCACGATCATACCCATGGGCCAGACTGTGGTCACACCGCTATCAAGCACCTCGACCACATCGACTACCTCCACGATGGGCATCTTCACCATCCCCATGGAGATCATGTGGATGAGCATGTCATCGAAGTGACTGATATCAACCCAGACGCCTGCACTGAGGGCCATGAGTGCAGTGGTCATGATGCCGACCATGTGCATGGACCTGGCTGTGGGCATGAAGCGGTTCCCCATGGTGACCACACGTGCTATCTGGTTGATGGCCATCTGCACTATCCCCACAACGGACATTGCGATCATCATGGTCCGCTTGAACTCGTTAGCTGAACCATAGCCTTTGTCACTTGGCTGAGGTACAGTTTGCAGACTGAAAGCCTTATATAACAGCAGGCCAAGTGACTAGCGTTCCTCGTTCGATTTGCGTCGCCTTCGGCGTTATGCATCCGAGAAACGCTATAAACGATTCAGCAACTTGATAACCTTTATCTCGATAACAGGGAGCCCCCCCCGTTCAGCTATCAGTTATTTCCTTAAACACACGATCTAGCAATTAAATGGGTGTTGAATAACATCATGACAAGAACATAACGAACGACACTCTATGTCCGTTGAACGCCTAGAAATAGCAATAGCAAAGGCCGAATATTTGCTAAGCAGCACCGCTCCGCCAGGAAAAGGTGGCGATAAACGTAAATTTTGGCGTGAAATATTGGGGTTTAATCATCCAGAAGCCGTTTGCGAAGCAATCTTAGCCCAGGCAACGCCTGATTTACTTGATCCAATACAGCCTAACGCCCACGGTCAGCGCTACCAAGCTATCATTTTTATCACAGGCCCATCTGGTAGAACCAAACGGATCAAAACGATTTGGATTGTACTCTTCGGAGAAGCAATCGCTCGTTTCGTGACTGCAGTCCCTCAAAGACGGAAGAAAAACTCATGAGCCAATTCCAACTATTTGATGCTGTAAAGCTAAAATCAGAAATTCCATTGGAAGACGGTGGTACTGCTCCAGAAGGCTGTATTGGCTCTATCGTCGAAATATTCAATGATGGTGAAGCCTACATGGTCGAGCTCTTTGGCGGGTGGGTAGTCGATACAGAAAACGGTGACTTTGCCCCCAGCACCCGCGAAGCCGTAGATTCTTTTATGGAGACTATCGGTGTAGAAACACTATCCCCCAACCAAGTTCGTCTAGTTACCCCCGCACGAGAAGCCGTAGGCGTACGCGCTCAGCTACTGGCACTGGTTGATGAATTACCTGAAACCACACTCGAAGAGGTCAGAAACTTTGCCGAATTTCTAAAAAGAAAGCAGGCAGAGCAAAAAGCTTCTTAAGCCATTTACCTAACTACATCCATGACGTGACCTTAACGACGCTGCTGAATGGTCAGCGCACGCCGACCAAGATCGCACTGAAGATGTTTTGCCCTACCTTGCTATGTCTCTACCGACCTGTCGTATCAAAATCATCAACAGCAATACATGCCAAGCCATGACGGCCAATATCAATGCCTCAGCCCAAAGCGTCAGATTTCCGGGTACTGAGATTGTGACCGTGCAACCCCAACGCGGCCCTGAATCCGTTGAGAGCTATTACGATGAATATTTAGCAATTCCCGGCATTTTAGAACAGATTATTCTTGACCGTGATTCTGATGCCTTTATTGTGGCCTGCTGGGGAGATCCCGGAATTGAAGCGGCCCGTGAAATTACGACGAAACCCGTTGTCGGCATCTCGGAAGCCAGTCTATATGTTGCCAATATGCTGGCAGCCAAGTGGAGCGTCGTGACAACACTTCACCGAGTACGAGACATGGTAGAAAAAACAATTGTTAAAACAGGTCTTACAGAACGTTGCGCCTCTGTAAGAACAACAAAACTATCAGTGCTTGAGACAGAACAAGATCGAGAAAACACTCTGGATATATTGACTGAAGCTAGTCAGCTCGCGATTCAAGAAGATGGTGCTGAGGCTATTTGTTTGGGTTGCGCTGGTATGAGTGGCCTAGAACAACAATTGGAAGACCGTTTGGGCGTGCCTGTTATTGATGCTGTTGCAGCCGCAGTCAAAATGGCAGAATCCTTGGTGAGTCTGGGAAAAACTACCAGCAAACAATTGACCTACCGGTCACCGGAACGGAAGGAAATTAAAGGATATCCGTCCCATTATCAGGCTGAGAATTTTTCCCAATCTTAAGCGCAACGGAGCCTATCTTGCTTCTTTCCGACCTTTCAAGCGAGTGGTTAGCAGCGCGATCGCTCCCAAGCCAACTAATGTACCCGGTTCAGGTACAGCAGCAGGTGAGGCACCAAACCCAAAGAAAATAACGCCGGGGTTAGTTCCTACTAAATCCCAAGAGCCCTTGTCCAGGTCGTAGCGGGCAATCCCACCTAGACGCTGAACGGGCGTTTCAGGATCGTTGTCATCATCGATAAAGTTGACATTGCCGAAGAGTGCATCAAACTGACCATCGGTATCGGTGTCAACGCCTGTCAACGCGGCGAAACCGCTGAATACAGCGCGATCATCTGCGGTTACAGCGCCCACCTCGCCAACAACAGCAGCATCTCCTGTCTCTGAATCAAATTGAATTAAGGAGTCGGTATCAAGGTCGATACCATACAGACTATTATCGACCGACCCCAGACTAATGATGAAAGGGGTAGCTGTGCCCAGCCCGGTGCCGCGAGTATTGTCAATCGCGTCGCCAACCGCCTGCGATGAGCCCAGCGGAACGGCTGCTCCCGTGGCTATGTCAATCTGATGCAGTTGTTGAGTATTGAAGTTTTCGTCAAAAGGAACGATAAATCCTTCGTCATTTTCCAAAATGTCAAAACTGGTGGCATTTAGACCAGTGGGGGCACCAACGGGGGTTTGGGTGGCAGTGTCTATATCAATCTCCACCAGCTGGCCACTAAATTGATAGCCCAACAGTCGCTGATCAGCTGTTCCTGCTAGGGCTGAGGGTAAGCCACTGGTCTCAGGTGAAACGGGAGTAGCAACGCCTGTTGTGGAATCGACTGCAAACAAAAAGTTTTCACGGATGTCATCATGAACGCCTGGATCAGCCTGGGTCAGACGCTGCCCTGTGGCGTAGAAGATAGCGGCTTCAGCTGATGAGGCTAGCAGCAATGTCGCTACCAGGGGAACGCATGTCCAGCTAGCGATTCGGGAAAAAGATTTGGGCATGGAAGTTTTGACTAGTTTTTGTGGTTATCAGGTCTTAGCGAGCTACGTGAGAGGTTCTGCGGAAACGCAGAGACAGCGGTGTGACTGCACCCAGTCCAACTAATGCAACCGGTTTAGGCACCTAAGTCGCAAATTCATAATTAGAATGATTATCATTCTCACAATATGCGAATATACAGAAGTAGACATAAACTCTTCGTGAAGTTGGTGTCTGCAAATTTAAAGCAAACCGAGAAAGAGGTTTCCACGGTTTCTGCATCAATGAGGAAAGTGTTATGCCGCTGCGTCATCAACCCGCCCCACCTACACCTTGGGATAGCGATCTAGATCAGCCCGTTATTGCTGCCTCTGCCTATGTCCATCCCCAGTGCAGTCTGATCGGGGATGTACAGCTGGGTGAAAATGTAATCGTCGCTCCCAATACCTCCATTCGTGCGGATGAAGGCGCTCCTTTTTATATTGGTGCGAATACCAATATTCAGGACGGAGTAGTTATCCATGGGTTAGAGCAGGGACGCATCTTAGGCGATGACCAGCAAGCCTACTCAATATGGATTGGCCATGATACTTGCATTACCCATATGGCACTGATCCACGGTCCCGCCTACGTTGGCGATGAGTGTTTTATTGGCTTTCGCTCGACGGTGTTTAATGCTCAGGTGGGCCATGGTTGCATTGTGATGATGCACGCCTTGATTCAGGATGTGGAGATTCCTGCGGGTAAGTATGTGCCATCGGGCGCGGTGATTACGACTCAGCAGGCTGCCGATCGGCTACCGGATGCTACTGAGAGCGATCGCACCTTTTCTCACCATGTGGTCGAAGTCAATCAAGCGCTGCGGGCCGGGTATCGCTGTGCTAGCGGTATTGACTGCGCCACTTCTTTTCCGAATCCGGAGAATCCGTCTCACAGTAATGGCTCTCTAGCTAACGGCTCTCGGGCTAATGGCTCGTTATCTATGCCTCAAAATGGCAAAGCACTTCATCCTTTGCAGGCAGACATCGTAGACATCATCCGTCAACAACTCCGCCAGGGCTACCGCATTGGCCTAGAATTTGCCGATGCCAGGCGATTCAAGGTCGGTTCCTGGCAAACGGGTTCAACAATTACCAGCACCTATGAAGCTCAGGTGCTAACCCAGGTAGAACAGTTTTTGGCTCATCATCCTAGCGATTATGTGCGATTGTTGAGCTTCGACCCCAAAGCAAAACAGCGTCAGCTGGAGCAAATCATTCAGAAGCCAAAGGCAGTTGTCTAAGGACGGGTGAGGTAGCAATGGCAATCAGGTTTTTCTATCAGGGTTTCTACTAGCGCATTCAGGGCGACTGCCGCTAAAAGACCGCCTCCCAAACTGCCTTGAATGGTGATGTAGGGCACTGGCAGCGCCATCAACTGGCGCTTGGCTGCAGGCGCATGACTAAAGCCAATGGGCATCCCAATCACGAGAGCGGGTTGAAGTTTTCCCTGCTCAATCAACTGGCAGGCAGCAAGCAAGACCGAAGGCGCATAGCCCACCACCAGCACACAGCCTGCTGGAGCCTCCTGCAACCGCTGCTGCCAGTGGTTATCCTGCCAAAAGGCTTGTTCAGCATCAGCGGCTCCGGCAATGTGGGGGTCATCAATTAGCGTTGTCACAGGGCTTCCCAAATGGGCTAGCCGCGCGTGGTCCAATGTATTGGCAACAGCGGGAACATCCACAACAACAGAACAGCCTGCTTTGAGAGCATGGCGGGCGGCGACGACGGGCTTGTGGCCAAAGCGCACAAAACTAACCAGGCTGACATCACCACAGGCCAACACCAACTGATGCAACAAATGCACCGTAATTTCAGAATAGTGAGATAAATCGGGCAGTAACCGCTGCAACGACTCCTGAAAGTGTTCTGGGTGAGTGGTGACTTCAGTATCGAAATGGCTCCAGATCTGATCGAGTTGTCCTAATCCGGCTTGGGCATCAACATCCAATTGTTTCAGCTGCGATAGCGCTTTAGCCTGGGCGATTTGACAATTGCGATCGCGCCCCAACAGGCTTTCTAGCGCCGCTGCTGTTTGGCGAAGCTGGGTCATCTGCTGTATGACTGCATGGTACTGCTGCTGCAGCTGAATGCTCAAAGTGCTATCCAGAGTGGCTTCAGAGTGGCTGTCTAAAAGCTGACGAATGTGAGACAGCTGAAACCCCTGCTGCTTCAGGGCCATTATTCGCCGCAGCCTTTGTACATCTTGCTGGGTATACAGCCGGTAGTTACCTTCAGACCGCTGGGGCTGAGGCAGTAAGCCAAGGGTATGGTAGTGCCGCACCATGCGAGGGGTGACGCTAGCCTCTACGGCATCCGTTAGTTCTTTGATCGTCAGATGAGCTGTCTTCATTCTCTCAGTTTACGACAACCTTGACATTGACACCAATGTTAAGGTTTAGGCTGGCACATAGTCTTTGTTGGACAGATCAGACTATGACTGCCAGAGCTCCTGCATCTCCGCGTTTTTCGACCTTTTTCAAAGATTTATTCAGCAACCATCCCGAGGCCGTCGCAGCGATCGCCTGCGCCAGCCTGTTATTGCTAGGCTGGCAATCCCTCAATTTTGGCTGGGAGGGTGGTGGTATTTTAATCCTGGCGGCAGCTTACGTCATTGGCGGGTTCGACAGCGCCCGTGAAGGGTTCACAACGTTGCTACAAGAGAAAGAACTGGATGTTGATTTGCTGATGATCGTGGCGGCTTTGGGCGCTGCCAGTTTGGGACTATGGCAGCAGGAATACTACCTGATTGTCGATGGGGCGATCCTGATTTTGATCTTTGCCATCAGCGGAGCGTTGGAAGGCTATGCAATGCAGCGCACTGAGCGCAGTATTCAGGGGCTGATGAGCTTGACCGCAGATACCGCTCGACTGCTTCAGCACGGGCAGGGGCGCACCGTCCCAATTGCCAGGCTTCAGGTGGGCGATCGCATTTTGGTCAAGCCAGGAGAACTGGTCCCTACCGACGGTGTGGTGGTAGAAGGTGCGAGTATCCTAAACCAGGCTTCGATTACCGGGGAATCTGTGCCCGTGGAGAAAACCATTGGGGATGAGGTCTTTGCGGGGACGCTGAATGGTCACGGCGTCCTGCGAATTAGGCTCCATCAACCGCCGGAAAGCAACTTAATTCAGCGGGTAATCCGGCTAGTGCAGCAGGCCCAGACAGAAGCGCCACCCTCGCAGCAATTTATCGAGCGGTTTGAGCGGGGCTACGCCAAAGTGATTGTCGTAGCTGGGATACTGCTGAGCACACTGCCGCCTTTCCTGCTGGGATGGACTTGGGAGGAAACGATTTATCGAGCGCTGATTTTTCTGGTGGTGGCTTCCCCCTGCGCCCTGATGGCTTCGATTATGCCTACGCTGCTATCGGGCATTGCCAACGGAGCCCGTCGGGGCATTTTGTTCAAAAACGGCGCACAGCTAGAGCAGATTGGACGCATTCGGGCGATCGCCTTTGATAAAACCGGTACGCTAACCACCGGCAACCTTCAGGTTGTGAACGTGATGGCGACTCAGGCCGACTCAACCCAGCTCTTACAGGTAGCAGCCGCGCTAGAGAGTCTGTCGGAACATCCCATCGGAAAAGCCATTGTGCAGGCAGCCCGCCAGCAAAATCTCGCCTGGACAGCGGCCACTAACGGCCAAGCTCAGGCCGGACAGGGCATCACCGCTGAGCTGAAGGGTGAAAGCGCTGTCGTCGGTAAAGCGGCCTTTGTTCAGACCCAGGTAAAAAACGTTTCTACCCATTGGCTGGAGCAAAGCCAGCAGTGGGAATCGGAAGGTAAAACGGTGGTGTGGGTCGCCCAGACAGGAGAGCTGCTGGGATTAATTGCGGTGGCTGACATCGTCCGACCTGCCGCCGCCAAAGCTGTGGCACACCTCAAACGGTTGGGTGTGGAGCATGTGGTCATGCTGACGGGGGACAATCCCCGCACCGCTAGCAGCATCGCTGAGCAGGTCGGGGTTGATCGGGTTTATGCAGACCTGTTACCCGAAAATAAAGTGGAGGTGATTCGTAAACTTCAGCAGCAGTATGAGGCCGTTGCGATGGTTGGGGATGGCATCAACGATGCCCCGGCTTTGGCCCAGGCTACCGTTGGTATTGCGATGGGGGCGGCGGGTAGCGATGTGGCGCTAGAAACCGCTGACATTGTGTTGATGGGCGATCGCCTGGAGCGGTTAGAACACGCGATTCGCTTAGGTCGTCGCGCTCAGCGCATCGTCAAGCAAAATATTGTCTTTGCCCTGAGTTTTATAGTGATCTTGTTAATCCTGAATTTTGCGGGCAATATTACGCTGCCATTTGGGGTGTTAGGCCATGAAGGCTCCACAGTGCTCGTAACGTTGAGTGGATTGCGGTTGTTGTTCGCTGATTAGGTAGAACATTCAAGCTGATCATCCTTTTCAGGCAGACATTGTCAACATCATCCGACACCCACTTCGTCTGGTTTATGGGGAGCAACTTTAACATTTTTGGGCTCGCTGCCGTTGTCACATAGCGACCGAGTTACAAGCGACCAAATTCAAAGGCGAGGATGTAGGAAACCCAAATTCTTTATGGAGCTGGCGCACACTCCCCACCCAAACCGTCCACAATGCTACAGGTGTTGTAAACCAACATCCCAGTATAGGTGCCCTGGGGCGTACCTTCTGGCCCTAACCCATCTGCTAGCAGGACTTGTTCAGAAATGGAGACGCCAGCTTCGTCTGCCACAGTTTTTAACACGCGATCATCAGCAGTGAGTTCTGCAAAAATAGTCGGAATAGCTTTGTCACGAATCGATTGGGATAAAACATTAACCTGGGTAGCAGTCGGTTGCTCTTCAGTTGACATCCCTAGCAACGTTCCTTCAACAGTCAAGCCATAGGCCTGAGCGTAGTACCCCATTGCATCATGAGTGGTAACTAAGCGACGTTGGGACTCTGGAATGGTGGAAATTTGTTCTGGGATCCAGGCATCTAAAGCTTGTAACTCAGTCGTCAGCTGTTCAGCATTTTTTGTATACACATCGGTATTGTCAGGATCAACGGCTACCAAATTATCCCGAATCAAAGTGACCATAGCTAATCCGTTCTCGATGTCATGCCAGACGTGGGGATCGAGATTCACTCCACCCTCTTCTTCTACTTCAATCACTTGCTGAACGGATTCATCGTGCAAAGCGATTTTTGGAGCCTCTGATTCAGATGCTGTTGCCATGTCAATAATCGCAGGTTCAAAGTTAAGCCCAGCATAAAAGACCAGATCAGCCGTATCAATCGCCTCACGATCGGAGGGTTTTGCCTGATAGGTATGGGGATCTTGATCAGAAGGAATTAAACAGTTTAGCTGCGCCGCATCCGCCACAATTTGAGCGGCAATGTCACAGATGACGCTATAGGACGCCACAACATCGACGAGAGACTCGTTGGCTGCATCGCTTGCATCTGTTTCGGACTCGGTTGCGGCCTCAGGCTGACTACTCTCTGTCTGACCACTCTCTGAACTTGTCGGTGTTGAACTGTTGCAGCCAGTAAGGCCGATGAATAGTGCAATGATGCCTGCTAAAAATCTGTGGTTTTGTGAAAAACATCGCTGCATTTACGGTTCCTGTGTAACTAAATTCTTTACAAAAACTGTCGGAAGCGTTGGAAATAGAAAGCACCGATGACTGGCGACTGCTGACTGGCGCCTGCGTGAGTAAGCTCAATGTCGATTAGAACTCACGTAAAAGGTTCGTGAAATTTAATAAGTACTGTCCCTTTTCCGTATGCTTTTATACGTCGAAACTGCTGACATTGCCTTAATCTCGGTTTGTATGGAGACAGCACTGTTCAAAATACAACATCGACCGTAGACATTACTTAAACTAACCTATACACTGATGTCAATCTTTAGATTAACTTATTAGTGGGATTGCAGATAGGCAAAGCTTGACTGCTCTATTTGCGCCGTTTCTCTTGCAGTCAAGCCATTAGGTCAGTTTTAAGGTCGTCGCGATTCATCCCCCTTGCTGAGTGTTTTGCTCAAAGCAGTTAGCTAGGCGGGTGCCTTGTTCTTGCCCATGCCATAGGTTTACGTGGATGCTGGAAATTCGGAACTTGTCGATTGACTATCGAGGCACGCGTGCGCTCCATAACGTCAGCTTTTTTGTGCCTTCTGGGCAGCTGGTAGGCATTATTGGTCCCAATGGCGCTGGCAAAAGTACGCTGGTCGAAGCCATTTTGAATTTGGTGCCAGTGACGCAGGGGGTGATTCGTTTTAAGGGGATGGCTCTAAAGCGCCAACTTCTCAGAACCGCCTATGTGCCACAACGCTCTCGCATTGATTGGGATTATCCGGTGACAGTTTGGAATGTGGTGATGATGGCTCAGACCATTCAGGCCGGTCTCTTTCACGGGTTTAGTCGTCAGGCACGACATCAGGCACGGGTCGCCCTCGAACGTGTTGGGATGTATGAATTGCGGCATCGGGCCATTGGTGCGCTATCGGGAGGGCAACAACAACGTGTTTTCCTGGCCCGAGCGTTAGCGAAAGAAGCCGATCTCTTAATTTTTGACGAGCCTTTCACGGCGGTCGATCGTAAGACTGAAGACATTATTTTTGACATTTTTCAGGAGCTGCGAGCTGCGGGTAAAACGTTGCTGGTCATCAACCATGATTTAGGTGATTCGCTGGCTATATATGATCAGCTGCTACTGCTCAACAAACGTTTGATTGCCCAAGGGCCTCGTCATGAAGTTGTGACCTCTGACAACTTAGAACGGGCTTATGGTCGGGGCCTTACTCGCGTCTTTGCTTAAACGACAGCAACGTCAAAGGATACAAAAACGCTTTATGTTGGATTTGATCATTGGGCCATTGTCATTAACCTTTATGCAACGGGCGTTGATGCTGGGTATTTTGCTCGGGATTCTCTGTGCCATCGTGGGGAGCTACATGATCGTGCAACAGATGGGAATGCTAGCGCATGCTATTTCCCACTCGGTAATGGCCGGGTTGCCACTCGCCTATGCGGTAGGCGTAGCCTTATCGTTTGGCGCCTTAATCGCGGGAGTGATTAGTGCCTTGATGCTTTATTTGATTGAATCGCGATCGCGCGTGAAAACGGATGCAGCCATGGCGCTAATTTTGACCTCGTTTGTCGCCATTGGAGTCACGCTAGTCAGTGTCATTCCAGGTGCAAATCGCATTGATTTATTGCACGTCCTGTTCGGCAATATCCTTGGAGTAACCATGAAAGAGGTGTGGTGGACCCTCGCTGTAACAATAGTTGGGATCACCTTGATGCGATTGTTTTACAAGGAGCTTTTATTTTATACCTTTGACCCTAAAGGGGCTCAGGCCAGTGGTATGCCAGTACATTGGTACAATGCCTCACTGATTGTTGCGATGACTGTGACAATTGTCGTGTGTTTACCCACGGTGGGTGCGCTTTTAGTGGTTGCCTTACTGGTAGCCCCCGCTGTAACAGCCTATCTGCTCGTCAAAGAGTTACATCAAATGATGTGGGTCGGTTCCGTCATTGGATCGCTTTCCAGCGTGATTGGCATGTACCTGAGCTATTACTTGGATGCGCCATCTGGCGCAACGATTGTACTCGTTGCCTTCTGCTTTTTCTGTTTAGCCTTCTTCTTGAGCCCGTCTGAAGGGTTATTGGTTAGCCTGTGGCGGCAGTACAAGCGCTCAAAGTTTATTGATGTAGACGAACCTCTGAAGACGCCAGGCGAGATTTAACGCAGAAGAGTCTTTAGCGTGTCGATTTCGTGCCACAAATTATAGGGTTAACCTGTAACAAGACGTCTCATGCGCGTCTACGAGCAATGCTTGGATGGCGTCTTCAGAAGCATTAGATCCAAAGGCCACGCGTTAGAAAGAACAAGCACAAAATTTTATTTTAGCGATACCAGTTACTTAACAGAATTAGGAGAGAGTGCCCAAGCTGACATTTTTGAACAGTCTTCTGTGGATGGCTCCCTGCGTGATGCCTTCCGCAAAATGCGTCATTTTTTGATGACAACCCAAGAACTGTCAAAAGATGACTCCATCTCACTGATGTCAGTAGTCGTAGACTTTGGGGTCACACAGATCATAGTCTGAAAATCTGACCCATGTTGCAGTTCTACCAGGGTAGCAACAGCTTTGCCACTCCAAATAAATTTGAGAATGATAATCATTTTTATTAGGATTAGTGATACGCTATTGTCGTTCATCTAGGGATTGCTTAGTCCGAGATTCACCCCTATGCCAACTACATCAGTCTCTGCCCAAAGCCAACCTGTTGCCCCGGTTGCTGACGCAACACCGACTGAGTCTGCTTCTGCCAGCGCTAAGTCAGCCAATCTATTGCATCGCCCTCGTCGGCTACGGGCATCTGTAGGCTTGCGCCGGATGGTGCGAGAAACGGTTCTGAGCGCGGCTGATTTTATCTATCCGCTGTTTGTGATGGAAGGTGAAGGGCGAAAAGAAGCGATTCCTTCTATGCCTGGCTGTTTTCGCTACTCTCTAGATCTATTGCTAGAGGAGGCAGAAGTTGCAAAAGATTTAGGGATTTGCGCGATTCTCCGCAGGAGAGGCTTCGCCATCGCACTCTTCCCCTTAATTTCCGACGAGCAAAAAGACAATGCAGGCACGGAAAGCTACAATCCAGAGGGTTTAATTCCTCGTGCGGTGCGATCGCTGAAAGAAGCGCTGCCCGAACTACTCGTGATCACTGATGTCGCCCTCGACCCCTACAGCAGCAAAGGGCATGACGGCATTGTGAAAGATGGCCAAATTTTGAACGACGAAACGGTTGCCGTCCTCGCTAAGCAGGCTTTGGTACAGGCTGAGGCAGGCGCTGATTTTGTAGCCCCCTCAGACATGATGGATGGCCGAGTCGGCGCAATTCGCAAAGCACTCGACCTAGCAGGCTGGATTAATGTGGGCATTCTGGCCTACTCAGCCAAGTACGCATCGGCTTACTATGGCCCCTTTCGTGACGCACTTGAATCTGCGCCTAAGTTCGGCGATAAAAAGACTTATCAAATGGATGCGGCCAATTCGAGAGAAGCCATTAAAGAGATCGAGCTAGACATTGCAGAAGGCGCCGACATCATTATGGTGAAACCGGCCCTGGCCTATTTAGACATTATTTGTCGTATCAAGCAGCACACCAATATGCCAGTAGCAGCTTACAACGTCAGCGGCGAGTACGCCATGATAAAAGCGGCTGCTCAGCAGGGCTGGATTGACGAGAAGGCCGTTATGCTAGAGACCCTAACAAGTATCAAACGCGCTGGCGCAGACATCATTTTGACCTATTTTGCCAAGGAAGCAGCGCTGTTGTTGGCCGCTAATAAAGAATCTGGTAAGTCTAAATGAACATCACTTTAGTCGCTGGCCCACCCGGAATTGGGAAAACAACCTGGATTAACCAGTTTCTCACCGCTTCTGAGCACCCGCTGTTTTATCTCTGTCCAGGCGCGGGAACAGACAGAGTGGACAGACTTCGCCTTAGCTACTGCTTTCCACAGGTGACAGTGATAGATGATAGTCAGGTAGCAGAGCTACTGATGAATCTGCCTGACCAAGCGCAGGTTTATATAGAGCTGGGATTTCACCTCGACCTAGCCGCACTCCCCTTTAACGAATTGCCCTGCCGCAAGGTAGCGATTGTTCCACCTGAGCTAGCGCAATTAACTACGCAATCAGAATGGCACAATTGGGCGAATGAATTGGTTGCAGGCAACAATATTCAGGTTCCGGCCCCGGATTGTCTGCCGGAGATTTGGCGCGTGCCGCTCACAGGGCAGGTGTTTGATCCACCAAGTTTAGAAGTGCTGTTAGCTGAGATAACCGGCGGTGCTTACGGTCAGGTGATTCGCTTGAAAGGCATTTTTGAGCTGCCGGATGGGCAAGCCTTTTATATCGATTTTGTGGAAGGGCTGGAGGGGATTGAGTATACCGAACTGAAACTGCCAAGATCGCTCAAAGGACGTCCTACCCGTCTAAGTGGCCTAGAAGTTGTTGGATACAGCTTGCAGCAAAAAGCGATGGCCGAAACGCTGCGAGTATCTTGCCTTTCAGATGAGCTGTTGGCTCAATACCAACGGCAGTACCGACAGCACTACAAAGAAGCTGACAAAACAAACAACACATCTAACTTAGAGGAAAGCGTGGTATGAAACTGGCAGTCATTTCCTGCATTCACGGCAATATTGAAGCACTAGATGCGGTGCTGGCCGATATTGATACGCAAAAAGCAGAAGAGATTTATTGCTTAGGTGATTTGGTGGGCTATGGCCCCTATCCTAACGAGGTTGTAGAGAAAATTCGCTCGCTGGATATTCCCTCCTGCCAGGGCTGCTGGGATGAAGATATTGTGGATGGTTTGAACGCCTGTGAGTGCAGCTATCCCTCACAGCTTGCCGAATATAGAGGACACCTTGCCCATGAATGGACGGATAGAGAAATTCGTCCCGAAGTGCGCGAGTATTTGGCAACGATGCCCTTGACGTTAAAAAAAGACAATCTCTGTTTTGTGCACGGCAGTCCTAACAGTCAGCACGAGTATTTACTGCCGAGTATGGATGGCTTTGCGGCACTAGAAAGAGTGCTGTCTGCCGATGCAGATGTGTTGTTTTGCGGCCATACCCATGTCCCTTACGAGAGAAAACTCGAAAATGCATCGCTGTCAGTGAAGGTGAGCGCAGCAGAAAGCGGCGAATCTTTGCAACAGTTTCAGGTACCGCTAAAGCGAATTATCAACGCTGGTTCTGTGGGCGAACCGCGTCACGGGCGGCCCAATGCCACTTACGTTATTTACGACACCGACGCAGCCCAAGTCACGCTCAGAGAAGTCACTTACGACTACGAGAAAACTTGTCAAGCGATTGTTGAAAAAGGATTGCCGCCCATTTTTGCCTGGCGACTTGCTAAGGGTATGGAGTTTGCCGAACGTGCGGACGATCCGAGTCATGTGTGTGAGCGCTAGCCGTTAGCCGTTAGGAGGAGATACAGCATCTATGCAGTGGGCGATTTTGAGCGGTATTGAAGGCAATTTGGCAGCCTACGAAGCGGTACTAAAAGATCTGCGGCAACTGCGTCAGCCGGTGACGGAGCTTTATGTGCTAGGTGATGTGATTGGCCTGCAAGGTGCCCATCCAGATGACAATGAAGCGGTGATTCAGCGGCTGCGCAAACCTGGAGCCGAAGATCTGAAACCCCAGGTTTGCGTGGGCTGGTGGGAAGAGCAGTGCTTTAGTTTGCATGGGATGAGTGGATTGCCCGATGCACCAGAGCTGATGGCAGCGGTGGGGGGCGATGGCGTAAAGGCACTGTGGGATTCTGTGTCTCGCAAGTCGGTGCAGTGGTTGCGATCGCAGCACTTTGGTTTTCATGAGCTAGATTGCTTGCTGATTCACGGCAGTATGGCGGGCTATGCCGATGAGCTAACGCCTGAGACGCCTGCTATTGAACTGTGCGATCGCCTCATTCGCGCCGATGCCAACCATCTCTTTTGCGGACGCTCGGGCCGCACCTTTGAGTGTTGGGTCACGCCCAGTCAGCTGCACTCCACAGTCACCACCCTAGAAGGCACTCAACCGGTTCAAGACCAAAGCAAATCGCCCCGACGCATCATTGGCGTTGGCTCAGTCGGACGCAATCCAGGGCAGGCCACCTACACTGTATACAGTCCAAGCAGTAATCAGCTCTCGTTTAGAACCGTGAACTACGGAGAGGCAAAAAGGGGAAAATCAAAAGGATTCGGCTTCCGTAGGAAATGAGTTTATAGAGGTAGGCTTTGCAGTAGTTTGTGTAGTCTCTTTGGGAGTGTGATCGCACAAACATCGCAGTCAAACATTTCTATTTATAGACCAGTAGCTCAAATTGAAGTAGAAGTCTCTGATGAGCTACTACGGCAGCTAACTTCTGCTTTGCTATCAATTATTCTGCTCAAGCCGTTTGCTGAGAAACGTACTCGCGCAAGGCATGATTAATACTGGTTTGGTAGCCCTCACCTTGAGAATGGTGAGCCTTAAACCATTCAATCAAATCAGCATCAAGACGAAGCGTAATCTGCCGCTTGACAGGTCGATACAGGACACCTCGTTTAGCATTACTCCAATCTTGTACTTCAGGAATATCATCGGTCTGAATTTGCTCATCCGGCAGGGCCGCCAAAACATCGAGTTCTGCTTGCATTTCAGAGGGTATGGGGTTAGAACGTTCCTTCTTCATAAGCTCTCCTTTCCTGAGCAGTCGCCTTACGAGCGCTGATAATTCGTCCAGTTTCTTCGTTTGTTTCTTGAATAACTTCAGGCCAAGTATGCACCACCAGTACAATTTGAAGACCTACAAGGCCGACAGTTTGATAGCGCTCCTCTCCTAGGTAAGAATCCAAGTGAGTCAATGCTAACGGATCGGAAAAAACATACTGAGCAACCTCAAAGCTCAAGCCGTGCTTACGTTTATTCTTTCTATTCTTCTCCTCGTTCCACTCCCAACGCAAAGCGACTCTTTCCTATAACTGTAGCTACAAATGTGTAACTACGCATGTTGTCTGTCAAGCGGTCGTTTCGCTCAGATCTTTTTTAAGTAGGTTTTAAGCTAGTCACTTGGTTGATTCAGCTCCATATAAGCAGTCTCGTACTCAAAGAATCCGAATACTTTGCCAAATATGCTCATAGCGTATCTAGTTCAAAGAAATTCATCGACTAGCTTCACCAATACTTCATCTCCGCGTCCATAATTTCCTGTAAATTGAGAATGATAGTCATTTTCAATTTGTAAGGCTATGCTCAATAACATTAAGACGCGTTGCCCAGGTGCCAATCCAAGCATCAGCGCTCATTCCGCACGGAGGACTGCTAGTCGGTATGCTGCCGCTGACTGGGCTAGCCCTGAGTTTAGGGCTAGCCCAGTCAGCTTCGGCAATTACGTTCCGAACTGAGTGGACCGGGCAGATTTTAGGCTATCGGGCAGAAGGTGCTTTTAGCTATGACGAAGGCCAGACCTACACGGATGGAATTGTGCGGCGAGATGACCTGACTGATTTTGATATTTCTTTTTTCGACCCAACGGGCAGACTCATCAAGACGTTTGAAGACAACCACCTTACCTACGACGAATTCAATTTCAACTTCGACACCCGCACCCGTGAGATTTTGCAAGACGGTTCTTTTGACGAGCCCAACGGGATTGACATTGGCGAATACACCCTTATATTTGACGATGCAGGTGAGCCTGTAAGTGCAACAGGACTCAACTTTTGGTCAGCGGCTCCCGCCCCTGAAGGGATACCCATTCCCCACGTACATCTGACGGATTATGGCAATGAATTTCCAGACCTGCCCGTAGGGTTTGGACCTCATTTGGATGTGGCCTTTTTCACACGCACCCGAGCGCAGCTGTTAGACGACCCTAGTGCGGGTGACCAGCTTGGGCAAAGAATGAGCGCAACCAAGGTGCCTGAGCCAGGTTTGTTGTTTGGAGTGGGTATGATCGCACTGCTCGCTGCTCGCACACGGTCAAAGCCCAACAAAGCTTACTAAGCATTCACCGGGGCCAGCCGAGCTGCTGAGGTGGCGACGCACTTTGCTCTAAAAAGCAGCAAGTTAGTTTAGCGCCTTCAGTCAGAGCGGCTGGTTAGAGAAAGCTACAATAGCCAAGTTGCCGTTTTCCCAAGCAGTCAATGTTCAGGATGAATCTGCTCAGCTTCCTAGGTTTACAACGCTCTCGCCTGAGCGCTCTACTTTTGGGCTTTGTAATGTCTGTGCTGATGGCTGTCATTCCAGCTGCGCCCGCAGCAGCGCAAAGCACCATTACCTGGGAGGATTTACAGGCTCAGTCAACGCATTTGCGTAACCCTTACGAGCAGCTGAACGAGGATCAAACCTTCCGTCTTTCGAGCCTATACCAGCTAAGGGAGTGGACTAAGGATAATCCGCCTGCTCCTGATAGTATCGAAGCCAAGGAAATTCAGCGATTAGAGCAAACTTTTGCCGATGAAGGGATCGATCCAGACGCGCTGCTAGTGCATGTAGATGAAGCGCAGGCCTACTGGCGATCGCAAGCCCAAACAACAAATTCCGATCTGGAAGAACAATTTGTTCAACTCTCTGGCTACGTTTTGCCATTGGGCGACAATCGATCTGATAGTCAAACCCAGTCAGTTAATGAATTTTTGCTGGTGCCCTACGTTGGCGCTTGCATTCACGTCCCCGCACCGCCACCGAATCAGATTATTCATATAGAGCCAGCGGCAGCTATTGAGAATCCTGGTGTGTTTTCGGCGGTGGAGGTTAGTGGCAAGCTGCGATCGCAATCTAACAGTTACGAGCTGTTTCGAGTAGACGGCACCCGAACAGTTGATGTGAGCTACGCATTGGATTTGGAGGCGATCGCCCCAGCCCCAAACACCGCAACATCAGAGCTATCTGGCCAAATTACAGGACCGTGGTGGCAGACTTTGCCGGCTAGAATCTCTAGTGTGCTGACAGTGTCATTAGGCAATCTATCGCAGCAAACATCGCCGCGTACGCTAGTGTTCGCAATGCTGCTGTCGTTTAGCTATGGGGTACTACACACGCTAGGCCCTGGGCACGGAAAAGCGGTGATTGTGTCCTACTTTATCGGCAACGGCGGCAGTATGCGGCGCGGCATGCTGATGGGCGTGCGAATTGCTGTTTTTCATGTGCTTTCTGCGGTAGTGATTGTTATTTTTACCGATCGGATTGTGCAGCAGGTCGGGGGTAGCAGTGCCAGTAGCTACCGGGTGGTGCAGCTGATTAGCTATGGTGCGATCGCCCTTATCGGCGGCTGGATGCTGCGACAGGCTTTGCAAAAGCGCAATAGTTTGCATATGGCGCCCTACGTTGAGCCTGAGAACGGTGCAATGGCAAAGGCCGTGCTTTATCCCAGCCTGAGTCAGCAACTTGTACGTTCAGAGACTGTTCCTCTTGATACTGTGCAGATAAAAACTGCACCGATAAAGACCGCATCGCGAGAGAACACTGCCGTTTGGCCTGACTGTAATTGCCTGACCTGCGAAGACCCTCAGGGCGTTAGCGGCTGGCTATCGTTAGCAGTTGGCGCGGTCCCCTGTAGCGGCGCGCTAATTGTGTTGCTGTACGGCCTGGCGAATGATTTGCTGTGGCCGAGTGTAGCGATGGTTATCTCTATTTCTGTAGGCATGGCGTTTACCCTCGCCTGGATTGGGATGGTGGCTATTCTCGGTAATCGGTACGGCCATCGGGTGGCGGCTCGCCATCGGCAGAAGCGGTTGCTCAGCCATAAGCCATTCAAATTTTCATTGGTACAAGCTAGTCAAATTGTCGGTGCTAGCTGCGTTTCATTACTAGGAATAGGTCTGTTTTTGCTAACGCTAACAGTAGGAAGCTATTAGACTGGGCTGAAGCTTGTGTATACTCATGTTTTGTTGGGACATAGGTGGACAGATTTATCCGCCGCCTTCTTGATATCGTCGAATCTTTCACTTATGCGATCACTTGTGTATCGGCATAGGCTGAACAATAAAACGCAAACAACAAAAACAGCCCCGATTGCCCCAATGTTATTGATATGATCAGAGACTCCCTGAATCAGACAAGTCACAATAGACCAGATAAGTAGCAGAAAAAATATTGTGAACAAAGAGCGCAGTAAAATTAGTTCGGCACACATCTTCAACAAGATGCTGTAGGCTTTTGGGTTATCCACCCGTGTGAAGTATTTGATGATAGCTCGGTTAGGGTTTAGTCTTGCGTCCTGGTTATCAACTTTAGGTTTGTCCAAACGAGAAAGCCAAGCATCGCACATAAAGTTTAAGACCAGACCGAATACGTAGCATATACCTAAGCCAAAGAGACCTTCCTGTAAAGATACTGGTCGGTATATTTTTTCGGATATGGCATACGAAAAACAAATGAACGCAGAGGTTCCAGGTAAGATTCTGGCTATCAAATCAAAGTAAAATTCCGGAATGAGCGATATAGTACGTTCCATATAAGTGCTTGCTGGCTAGTACTCTAAATATAGACCAATAGCACTGAACTTAAGCCAAAAGTATTGGAATGACTAGCTTTTAGACCGTTTCCTCTAAGTCTGACCTCAGCCGTTCAAACATTACTCAACGATAGGATGAGGCTTTCAGCCTACAAGCTTTCTGTTAAATCTGATGTTTTGGAGATATAGAGATATAACTGAAACCCTTATTAATATTGGCTTTAAGCCATTTTTTACTTCCTTAAGTCAGTGCTATTGAAATATAGACTGGTAGTGTTGGTAAATCACAGTAAAAAGGATGGTTATTATCGATAGGTCTAGTCCTGATCGCATTCGTACATTAAGAGAGTACATCAAGCAGACTTGGCCCTTGCTGAGGCGTGGGCACAATTCTTTGCTGTTAGCAGCTGAAGATCCTAAGCTATCGCACAAAGAGGGAGAACCCTGGCCTGTTTATGTCTCTAAATCCGAAGATATTGAGCAGGTCCGAGATAAACTCAGCCGTGAGATTCTAAAAGACTTTGAGCAAATTAGTCTGAAGCACCTGCCTGAAGACATCAGTAGCATCGAAAAGCACGGTTTACTTTATTTGCCGGGTGATTATGTTGTTCCTGGCGGCAGGTTTAATGAGGCCTACGGTTGGGACAGCTACTTCATTCTGTTGGGTTTGTTGAAAGATGATGAAACAGAACTGGCCATAAGCCTTACCGAACAGCTGCTATACCAGGTTGACCACTACGGCGCGGTGCTCAATGCAAATCGTACTTATTATCTCAGCCGCTCTCAGCCACCCTTTCTATCGCGCATGGTGCTGAAGGTATACGAACAAACTCAAGATACAGACTGGCTAAAAGGCACGCTACCAACGCTCATTGCCTACTATGACTATTGGATGGATGCTGAGCATACTCATACCGAGAGCGGACTCTCTCGCTTTTATGATTTTGGTGAAGGCCCTGCGCCCGAGGTTGTTGCTTCTGAACAAGATGAGGAGGGGCGCACTCACTTTGACCGAATTAAGACGTTTTACCAGCAGAACGAGGTTGCAGCGTATGATGTATCGCTGTACTACGATGCTGAAAAAGATGAGCTAACAGATCTTTTTTATAAGAGCGATCGCACTATGCGAGAGTCTGGGTTTGACCCGACCAACCGCTTTGGCCCCTTTAGCATAGACGTTCTCTTTTACCTGCCCGTATGCCTGAACTCACTGCTGTGCCAAATGGAGCAGGATATCGGTGAAATTTGTCAGCTATTGGGTGAACCAATCGAGCAGTGGATAGAACGAGCGGACAGTCGTGCCAAAGCGATCAATGACTACATGTGGGATGACAAGCAAGGCCTGTATTTTGACTACCACCTCACCACTAGCCAGCGCAGTCAATACGAATTTGCTTCTACCTTTTACCCCCTTTGGGTCGGCATCGCGTCGCCAGAGCAAGCCAAGCAAGTAGCCTTTAACCTCACCAAATTTGAAGCGCCCGGCGGCGTTCGCACCAGCACGGTCACTTCTGGCAACCAATGGGACGATCCTTTTGGCTGGGCACCGTTGCAGCTGATTGCCATCGAAGGGCTACATCGATATGGCTATACCTTCGAGTCCGAGCGATTAGCTCGCCGGTTTATCTCCATGCTGGTAGAAGACTTTGAGCGCAGTGGCTCACTGGTTGAGAAATACAATCTCAACACTCGCTCCAGTCGGGTTTCTGACGGTATACAGTATGGATATAGCAGCAACGAAATCGGGTTTGGCTGGACCAATGGTGTTCTGCTGAGCCTGCTTGACCTGCTCAATCTATAAAGACGGCCCCAAAAAAGAAGACCCCAATGACCGAGAACGTAAGCGCTGCTGAGCTGCCAGAGAAACTGCTAACCCTGGCACAGGCAGCGGGCGCAGAAGCTGTAGAGGTGTACCAGTCTGGCTCATTAGAAAAGCCGATTATTTTTGAAGGCAACCGGCTGAAGCAGGCAGAAACGAGCCAGGCGGAAGGGGTCGGGCTGCGGCTGTGGAAAGCAGGCAGGCCCGGACTCGCGGTTGGCTATGGGCCGATTGAGCCGCAGACTTTGGTTGATAAGGCGTTGGCAATTAGCCAGCTAAATGAACCTGAAACGCCCAAGCTAGCAGAAGGATCAGTGCGGGACTTTGGTGCGGTGGGTGAGCCTATGGCGGTGGAAGAGCTGGTAGAGAAAGGGAGAGAAGCGATCGCACTAATCCGCGATCGCTTCCCCGAAGTCGTCTGTGAAGCCAGCCTGTCATGCGATGTAGAACAAGTCCGCCTGTTAACCTCCACTGGCCTGGACTATCGCAGCAAAGACACGACCCTCAGCGGCTACATCAGCGCCGAACTGATCAATCAAGACGACTTTTTGAGCGTTAGCGACGGCACAGCTAGTCGCACTCAGTTGGATATGCTGACCGTTGCCAACAGCATTATCCAGCGCATGACCTGGGCCGAGAAAACTGTAGAGCCCATCAGCGGCAACGTTCCGGTTATTTTCACAGCAGGCGCAGCCGGACTGCTATGGGACACCCTGAGTTCTGCACTAAACGGAAAACGGGTGAAAGAAGGCACGTCTCCCTGGGCGGAAAAATGGGGAGACTCTGTTGTGTCCGACGCAATTACCCTCTATCAAGACCCGGCTGTAGGCCCCTACAGCTGCCCGTTTGACGATGAAGGACTGCTGACTCAACCCATCACCTTCCTGGAAAGAGGCGTGTTAAAAAGCTGGTTTAGTGACTTGGCTGTTGGGCAGGCGATCACCAATGTTCCTGGACTCGGCAACGGATCTTCTGGCAACGGCATTCGGCCTGGGCTAGGTAGCTACCCGACACCTGGACTGATTAACATGCTAATTACGCCTGGAAAGACCCCCTGGCATCAGATTATTCAACAGAATCCAGAAGCTATTATTGTCGATCAGGTGATGGGAGAAGGCGGCGATATTACGGGCGATATTGCGATTAATTTGGAGCTGGGTTACCGGGTCAGCAAAGGAGAGATTGTTGGCCGAGTGAAGGACACAATGGTTTCTGGCAATGCTTACCTAGCGCTGAACAACGTCATCGCGCTGGGTAGTGACGCTGAGTGGAGCGGGTCCACCTATACGCCCTCTATTGTCGTTGAAGGCCTATCGGTTACGGGATAGCTCTAGCGCTTTCGTAGGCCTTTCCGTCTCGCAGCGTATGCCTTCAGGAGCCGCTGTATAAGCATTCCTTTTCTTTGTTATCGATTTTTTATACCGAAACAGTAGTTTTCTAGTACAAACATAGGATAGACTAATATCAATGTAAAATTAATGTGGATTGATTTTAATCTATGCTTAATTTTTTGAAAGGCTAGACGAAGGGCCGGATTTTGCTGGTGCCATTCAGAGAAGTGTATTTCCCTGTGCGCCTACTTACCTTTGTGCTCATCTACCTTTTGTTGTCTGTTTCTTTCGGAGGCGATTTATGACGGCTTCAATACCCGATCTTTTCTCTACAGATATATTCTGTAGCTCTCCTGTTCTATTAGATATTCCAGAGTCCGAATATAGCTCTTGGGTGCTAGCGGGTGTACTACTAACGCTGATTGTGATTTATGCGGCGAGTAAGCTGGGGGGCGAGCTTTCAAAAAAGCTAAACCTGCCGCCAGTACTCGGCGAACTGGTTGGCGGTGTAGTGGTTGGCGTTTCGGTGCTTCACCTGCTGATGTTCCCTGAAACGGGCGCGGCGGCTGATAGCTCCGTGATTATGAGCGGCCTACAGCGCCTGGGTAATCTGGATGCGGCAGCAGTCAATCATATCTTCCAGAGTCAGAGCGAGGTTATTTCTGTTCTGGCAGAGCTTGGCGTTATTGTTCTGTTATTCGAGATTGGCCTGGAATCGGACTTACGAGAACTCTCGAAAGTTGGGTATCAGGCTGCAATTGTGGCGGTTGTCGGTGTTGCCGCTCCGTTTCTGTTAGGGACAGTAGGCCTGGTTGCTATCTTTCACTCGCCTGTAATTCCAGCAATTTTTGCCGGGGCAGCGCTAACCGCAACCAGTATCGGAATTACCTCCAAGGTGCTTTCTGAACTTGGGCACCTAAAATCAACCGAAGGTCAAATTATTGTTGGCGCGGCGGTGATTGACGATGTATTGGGCATTATCGTGCTGGCTGTTGTTGCCGGTCTGGCGAAAACGGGCGAGGTAGATTTGCTGAATGTGGCTTACCTAATTGTCAGCGCGACGATCTTTTTGCTGGGTTCAATTTTCTTAGGTAAGTTTTTTAACAAAAGCTTTGTTGCGATCGCCCACAAACTCCAAACCCGAGGCGCACTGCTTATCCCGGCCATCAGCTTCGCCTTCATCATGGCGTTTTTAGCCAACATTATTCATCTAGAAGCCATCCTGGGTGCCTTTGCCGCTGGACTCGTCCTAGATGAGACAGATAGCCGCAAAGAGCTTGATCAACAGGTTATCCCAGTGGCAGATTTGCTCGTGCCGGTCTTTTTTGTCACCGTGGGGGCAAAGGCCGACTTAGGCGTGCTCAATCCATTTATTGCCGAAAACAGAGCCGGCCTGATTATTGCCGCATTTTTGATTGTGGTAGCCATTATCGGTAAGGTAATTACGGGCTGGGCCGTGTTTGGTCAGCCAGGTATCAACCGCATGGCGATTGGGGTTGGTATGGTTCCCCGTGGGGAAGTAGGTCTGGTTTTTGCGGGCATTGGTTCAGCCAGCGGCGTTTTGGATAAGCCGTTAGAAGCGGCCATTATTGTCATGGTGATTCTGACGACCTTCCTGGCACCGCCCCTGCTACAGTTTGTTTTAGACGAGCCTTCCGATTCAGCAGATTCAGAAAGCTTGTCTGCTACTCAAGAGGCTGCGCTGAGCGTAGCTGAATAAACTGCTCTCTTTTGCTTTAATTGCTAAAAGGCTATGGTGAATGCCTAAGACTTTCGCCATAGTCTTTTACGTACGTTGAACTTTAATCAACCTATGCTGACCTTAAAAGCCTTCATTTTAGCTACGGTGTTCTGTGGTTTTCTTGGCATCATTTTAAAAAAGAATTTGATGATGAAGATCATCTCCATGGATGTGATGAGTACTGGCGTTATCGGATTCTATGTCCTGGTAGCAGCTCATTCAGGAGTGTTTACACCCATTATAGATGCCGGTAATACAGACGGTGAGCGCGCGATCGCCTACGCGGATCCGGTCCCTCAAGCGGTCATTCTCACCGCGATTGTTATCGGCTTTTCCATTCAGGCCCTTATGCTCGTCGGCGTGATGAAGCTCTCACGGGATAACCCCACGCTCGACTGCCAGGAAATTGAACGGAACAGCATGCTATGAACACCATGAGCATGCTGACTATCATCTGGATAGCGCTGCCACTCTTTATTGGGTTCAGTATTTATCTGTTGCCCAGGCTATCTCAGGTGCTTGCGCTGACCGTTTCACTGGTCTCTTTGGCCTTTGGCCTTTGGCATGTGCTCAGCCCAGAACCCTTGGTCATAGGCTTAGTAGATAGCTTCGGCGTCAGTCTATTTGTCGATCAGCTCAGCGGCTTTTTTATTCTCACCAATGCAGTGGTCACCGCTGCTGTTATTCTCTACTGCTGGTCATCTGGGAAAGGCTCTTTTTTCTACACGCAGGCAATTATCCTGCATGGCAGTGTCAATTCGGTCTTTATTTGCGCGGACCTTATCAGTGTCTATGTTGCTCTAGAAGTCATTGGCATTGCTGCATTTTTGTTGGTGGTCTATCCGCGAACAAATCGCTCTATATGGGTAGGCCTGCGCTATCTGTTTGTGAGTAATACAGCAATGCTGTTTTACTTGCTGGGGACGGCGTTAGTGTATCAGGCGAATCGCTCTTTTGCCTTTACCGCGCTAGAAAATGCACCTGCCGAAGCGATCGCCCTGATCTTTCTGGGCCTGCTGACCAAAGGCGGTATTTTTGTCTCTGGCCTATGGCTACCGCTGACCCATAGTGAATCGGAATCCCCGGTATCGGCCCTACTCTCAGGTGCTGTGGTCAAGACCGGCGTTTTCCCCCTCGTCAGATTCGCACTCATACTGCCCGAGCTGGACCCGCTAGTGCGTCTGTTCGGCGTGCTGACGGCCTTGTTCGGTGTAGGGTTCGCCGTATTTGACAAAGACACCAAGCGAATTCTTGCCTTTCATACTGTCTCCCAGCTGGGCTTTATTTTAGCTGCGCCTGCGGTTGGTGGCTTCTACGCGCTTACCCATGGCCTGGTAAAGTCTGCGCTGTTCCTAATTGCCGGAAAGCTGCCCAGCCGAAACCTCAAAGTGCTCCAAAAAAATCCTATTCCGACGTCACTTTGGATAGCCCTGGCGATCGCCAGCTTCTCTATCTCAGGCTTTCCCTTACTCTCTGGCTTTGGGGCCAAAGTCCTCACCACCAAAAACCTCCTGCCCTGGCAGGTTATCGGTATGAACATTGCTGCCCTGGGCACGGCGATCTCTTTTGCCAAATTCATCTTTTTACCCCACAGCCGCCAACCTGAAAGCACCAAGCAGCTGCCCGCACCGCCAACAGCTGGGTTTTGGCTGGCGATGGTGCTTTTACTCGGCGGCCTGGTCTTTGCAAATGTCTTTTACTACGATGCTTACACCCTCGAAAATATTGTGAAGCCGCTGGTGACCATTGGGCTAGGGTGGCTAGTTTACCGATTAATTTTCCAAAAGCTTGGGGTCAAACTGCCTCGGGTTGCAGAGCGATTTGACCACCTGATTGGAGCCATGAGCCTGATGCTAACAATGTTGTTTTGGATGGTGATGACATGATTGGCTACCGTGACTTATTCCTACGGCTGACGATTTGGTTTTTACTTACCTCTGATCTGAGCCTGGCTAATATTGTGATGGGAGTGGCGATCGCGCTGTTACTCCCTACCTTTGGCCCCCGTTCTTTCATAGCGCCCGCCGTGATAAAAGACTGGCTACAGATTTTATGGGAAATACTGGTGGCCATTCCCAAAGCCTTCTTTGAAGCGTTTGAGATGATTCTGCGCCCGCATCGGTATGAAGAAACTACCCCAGAACCTGCCAGACCGCGCCGTACACCAGGCCTGCTATTCCTCGATATTTTTTTGATTACCTTTACGCCAAAGTCTATCGTGGTCAAGCACCACAAAGAAGGCTGGCATGAAGTCCACTGGGTCAGACGGAGGAGAAAACGATGAACACACTGCTTATCGCCATGATTTTGGCGCTGTTGATTCCTATTTATGAAGCCTGCCGCGATGAAGATATTTGGCAAAAGATGCTGGCCTTTGCCAGTATCGCGACCAAAACGTCACTCATGATTTTGGTGATTTCGGCCCTGCGAGATGACTGGATGATCGGCATTGTTGGCGTATTGATTTTGAGCCTGGGTAATGCTTCGCTAATGCTGCTCGCACACATTTTGCGACGCACTAGCCTAACAGGAGGCGTTGCAGAATGATTGACTTTCTCAGTAATGTTTGTTTTACCATTGGCATTGTCTTTTGGTTTTGGGGCACCTGGCCACTCCTGGGCAATCGCTCTGTATTGTTCAAGCTACACAGCCTGTCGGTGTCTGACACCCTGGGCTCTATGGCGATCATTGTGGGGGTGTTTTTACAGCTGCCTCAGGAGTGGCCGCTGCTGCTGCTAGCGCTGATTTCGCTGGCGATTTGGAATACCGTACTGGGCTATGTGCTGGCTTACTGTGCAAGTGGAAGGGGGCGTTATGACTGACGACATTTACATGAGCGCAATTGGCGCACTGCTGCCGCTGGTGGCGATATTGCTGGTACTGCAAACCAATCCGTACCAGGCGCTAGTGATTCGAGGCATTTTGGGTGCGATCGCCGCCCTGGTGTACGCCATGCTTGGCGCAGCCGATGTCGCCCTCACCGAAGCTCTTGTTGGCACCATGCTTTCGATTACGCTGTATGCGATCGCCGTTCGCTCATCCATGACCCTTCGAGTAGGCATCATCGACCCGAACTGCGACCAGGAAAATCCTATTCCCTGTACGCCCCGTACGCTCACCTTTACCGCCATCGAGCAGGCTTTTAGTAAGCACTGTGTACGCGCGGAAATACTCCCCTATATCAACCAAAAGGACTTAAAAGCCGCCCTCCAGAAAAAAGAAGTCCATGTCACCTACGAAGCCGATTTGGTATCCAAAGAAAGTACCGAAGTCCTTCAGGTCAGAACCCGGCAGATATACGATATTCTTCAACCTCAGATCCCTAACGATGTTGTGCTGTCTTTGATCGAGATGGAGCGCGATCCTGATCGCAAATACCCACAGGCCAATGCAGCCGATGCTACTGCGTAAACAAGTTCTTTCACTAGCTCACCCTACTAAAACATCATGATGAAGTGGCTTTATATCGCAGCAAGCATTGCGCTATTCATAAAAATGTTGGTGTTCCCCAACCCCGAACTACAGGTCTCTGCTGAATTAGCTATCGCTGAAACCATTGCGAAAGAGAGCGGCGTTCCCAACGCAGTCACAGGCGTTATATTTAGGAACCGCCTCTACGACACGATTTTTGAAGTTGTTGTTTTTACAGTAGCGATTATGGGCGTTCGCTTCTTACTATCCGACGAAGAACCTTCCCATACGGTGTATCAATTTACCGATCAGCCCTCCATTGTCTTGGCCAGACTGGGCGCAACCATTGCAGCCCTAGTAGGGATAGAACTTGCCATTCGCGGACATCTGAGCCCGGGTGGCGGCTTTGCAGCCGGGGTGGCGGCAGGTACCGCTATCGGGCTAGTTGCCATCACATCGCCTTCCGCCTGGATGGAGTCTGTGTATCAGCGCTGGCAAGCTGCCAAATGGGAGAAAATTTCTGTTCTTTTGTTTGTTGTTATCGCCGCTGTCGGTCTGTGCGGCTTTGCACTGCCCTATGGCGCTTTTGGCAGTCTCCTCAGTGGCGGCTGGATTCCATTTTTAAACGTCCTCGTGGCGCTCAAGGTAGCGTTGGGATCTTGGGCAGCTATTTTGGTGTTTATTCGCTATCGGGGTTTGCTGTAAGTTTTGAGCCATCAGTTTCCCCAACCTTTTTGTCCAGCCTTATCCAACTTTGTATCAAAACGAATCTATCTAAAGATGCTAATTGGGGCATTAACCTCGCCTCCTTGGATAGACGTTTATCGTCTGTTGAACTGAAAACGCCTGCAACCTGATAGAGATCCGCTCAGCGAGACCAAAGCCTTGTCTCTAAAGCTTCAGAAACAAGGCTCTTCAGATAGTAGGAACGCCTGCCTTGTCTATTTACGCACTTTTCAATCGGGGTAACGAGAGCGTGAACGTACTCCCTTTGCCTAGCTCTGAGTGAAGTGAAAGATCGCCGCTATGGAGCTGGGCAATTCGTTTTGACAGGTGCAGGCCTAGCCCACTTCCAGCCCGCATATGATCGCCCTGGTAAAACCAGTCAAAAATTTTATCTTGGGCCTCTGGTTCTATCCCTACGCCAGTATCTGTAATTGCAACATTCACCACTTCACAAGACGTTTCCGATGCGGCATTTTCTGGCTGCGAAGCAGGCATGCTGGCAACCTCTGTAGAAAGATGAATAGAAATACTGCCTTCATCAGTAAACTTAATGGCATTGCCCAGTAGGTTAGTCAGTAGCCTTTTTAGTTCAATGCGATCGCCCGCCACTTGATAAGGATCACGGCTGCTTTCCAATGCTTCACCCTCAGCCTCTATCTTAAGATTAATCTCTTTTTCGTCTGATAGTGGCTTTAGCTCTTGAACAATCTCTTTGGAAAGCGAATATAGCGATAGGGGCGTTTTAATCAGCTTCTTTTGCCCGGCCTCGTGGCGGTATACCTGAAGCAGCGTATTTGTCATTTGTAACAGGCTTTCGTTGTTGGTAATGACATTGCTGATAGCCTCATTCATTTCGGCAGGTGGCTCACCAAAAACTCCCTGCAAGGACAGATGCAGCATTCTGTTCGCAGCGACTAGCGGTGTACGCAGGTCGTGGGTAAGGCGGGCAACAAAATCATCCCGCTGGCGAATCATGGTCGATTGCTTATCTAGGGCTCGCTTCAGGCGTAGGAGCGATCGCACTCTGGCAATGAGCTCGTCAATATCAAAGGGCTTGCGAATAAAATCATCCGCACCTGATTCTAACCCTTCGGACAAACTCGACTGGTCGTGGGCCGTAACCAGCAAAATAGGAATATAAGGAAGATTAGGATTGTCACGAACACGACGGGTGACCTCGTACCCGTCCATACCTGGCATCATCACATCCAACAAAATTAGGTCGGGCGGATGATTGACAACATAGTCCAAAGCTGCAGCACCACTGTTAACACACTCCAATTTGTAATCATCCAGCTCACCCAAAATAGAGTCAAGAATAAACAAATTATCAGGGATATCATCAATAGCTAAAATAGTCACGATTTTTCTAGCCGCTTTGGAGCGAGCAAATCAAAGGTAAAAATTACAAAGGTATATCCTGTAAAGCTACCACCTTGCTTGTTGTAACAAAGTCTAACCTAGGGCATAGGTTCGTCAGTAAACAGTTAAAAGCTTCTAAAGACCTGACGTGTTTAGCGTGATGGCTGGTCGGCAAATATAGTTGGACATTGTATAAAGCCGTCTTTACTGTAAGGACATGGTTGGGTTGTTGCAGGAATTTAATTGGGCTGGATAGTTATGAATGAAAAGACGCCTAAACGTGAACAGGGCTTACCATCCTGGAATGCAGTGGATTACCAGGATCAGTTCAGCTACGTTTGGCAATACGGCAGTAGCCTACTATCGCAGCTAAGTCCACAGCCTGACGAGCGAATTTTGGACCTGGGCTGTGGGACGGGTCAGCTGAGTGCACAGATTGCCGACAGTGGGGCGGTAGTGCTTGGTATCGATAGTGATGCGGCAATGGTATCTCAGGCTAAGGCTAACTATCCTGAACTGTCTTTTTGAGTGGGGAGTGCCGATAATTTCCAGCTGGAGGACCCTGTTGATGCAGTCTTTTCTAACGCGGTGCTGCACTGGGTGACGGAGGCCAGAGCCGCGGCAACATGTATGGCAAGCGCGCTGAAGCCTGGCGGACGAGTCGCTGTGGAATTTGGAGGGAAAGGAAACGTAGACATAATTCTACGTGCCCTGGCTGAGGTGAACGGCCAAGGACCTTTGAATCCGTGGTACTTTCCAGAGCTGGGTGAGTATGTGGCGCTGTTGGAATCTGTTGGACTCAAGGTCACGTTTGCGCATTTGTTCGATCGGCCTACACCGCTGGGTGAAGCTGGGCTAGCGGGCTGGTTAACGATGTTTGCGCAGCAGTTTTTGCCGCCAATGTCGCCGGATGAATGGGCCACGCAGATTCAGGCGGTTGAGGCGAAGGTGCCTGAGCTGTATCAGGGGAATGAGTGGGTGGCAGACTATCGGCGATTGAGAGTGGTGGCGGTGAAGCCGTGTTAGCGATCGCATTCTTATTTAGCGCAGCGCTACTGGCAGGCGCAATCAATGTCCTGGCAGGTGGTGGTGGTTTACTTGTCTTCCCAGCTCTCTTACTTGCAGGCGTTCTACCCATTAGTGCTAATGCAACCAGTGCGGTAGGAATTTGGGTGGGCTCGGTGATTAGTAGCTGGGCGTACCGAAAAGAGCTAAAGCCTGTAGCGGGGAGACTATGGCCGCTGACGCTGATCAGCCTGGCAACAGTGCTATCTATCTACTTTTTTGCGGCGACCGCCTGAGTGCTAGTGCCAAGGAACTCGTCTGATAATAATGCTGTTGATAAGAGCACCTACTGTAATGAGCGGGATAGAAAAGAAGAGCCCTGATCGCAAGTGATGTTACAGACATGACGCTTGCGGGGAGCTTTGCCGCGATAATGGGCAGGTTGCTTTTCTTGTTTCTTTCAACTGGCCCATGACTGATGCCGCTAATTACGTTTCAGATACCGCTCAAAAACTCTACGAAGGTAAGGCCAAAATTATCTACGCAACAGCCGATCCAGAGGTTTTACTGACTTACTTTAAAGATGATGCTACGGCGTTTAATGCCCAAAAGAAGGGACAGATTGAGAATAAGGGCGCTGTTAACTGTAAGGTAACGACTCACTTATATAGGTTGTTGGAGCAGCAGGGGGTGGCAACTCACCTGCTAGAAACCACGAGCGATAGGGAAATGCGGGTGAAACGCGTGGATATTGTGCCGCTAGAAGTCGTGGTGCGTAATATCGCGGCGGGCAGCTTGTGCAGGCAAACGGGCATAGCACTGGGCACCGAGCTAGAGCCGTCTCTGGTGGAGTTCTATTACAAAAATGACGATCTGGGCGATCCGCTGCTGACACGCGATCGCATTGCCGCAATGCAGCTATCTCCTCCAGAACAGCTAGACCAGCTCACCCAAAAAGCCCAACAGGTAAACCGCGTCCTCACTGACTTCTTTGGTAGCTGTGGCATTACCCTGGTCGACTTTAAGCTGGAGTTTGGCGTCGATAAAGGCGGTAATTTGCTCCTGGCCGATGAAATTAGTCCCGATACCTGTCGGCTATGGGATGCAGCAGAACCGGATGAACAAAAGCGAGTAATGGACAAAGATCGCTTCCGGCAGGATTTGGGCAATGTCGCCGCAGGCTATCAGGCGGTGCTCACTCGAATTATGGAGCAGCTGGACGCTCGCTGACGCTCGCTACACCTGGTGTATCTTGCATAGCCTCTTTCACTAACGGTGACCTACGTCATGGATATCACCTGAATAACGTGCAGGCTGCCATTCTGGCACAGCTAAAGCTAGGCCAGGGATTGAGAGTACGGTAGTATTTCTTGGAATGTGAGGAATGAACGTTAATTAAGGAACCACTATATATGCGCGTTTCCCCGGCTCTTTTAGCCTGTTTTAGCTTAGTGGCCATCTCGGCACTGCCCAGCAAAGCTGCTGACTCTTCCGAGCCGGTCGATGGTGTATCGCCGCTGGAGGTTGCTCCGTCAGAAGGGCCTGATCTCGCTCGGCTGCTCTCAGGCGTTACCCACAAGCAGGCTCCGCCTTTGCTAGCACAATCTGACGAGCCAACGGTTGTTCCGGATACGGACGCAGATATTGAAGTAGAGTCGGCACCAACGCAAGAGGGCATCGATACTGAGCCAGATAGCGCTGCGCCCACCATTTTGCCGGAACCGGCCGCCGATGACGATCCGCCAACGCTGCGGATTCCTGTCGATGGTGGCGATGTAGATCTTGACGATGCCGAGCTTGATCCGGCTGCTCCTGTAAATCCCTCAGCTGATACAGACGCTGACACGGATTTGGAGCGTGACGAATCACAACCAACGCCCGCCGCTCCCAACCAGCCAGCGCCCACCGACGATGACGCAGGCGATGACACAGGCGAAGATGAAGACGCACAGGCTCCTGAAGAAGCCCGCGTTTTGGTCGCTGAGGTCGATGTGGTATCTACCAATGACAGCAGGCCGCTGACTGGCGAGCTCATCGACGCTGTGTATCGGGCGGTAGAAACCGAACCTGGGCGAACTAGTACTAGGTCGCAGCTCCAAGAAGACATCAACAGCATTTTCAGCACTGGTTTCTTTTCCAACGTTCGCGCTGACCCCTCCGACACGCCCCTGGGTGTGAAAGTGACGTTTTTCGTAGAGCCCAACCCTGTCCTTACCAGCGTGGATGTGCGCGGCAGACAGGTACTTGATGACGAGACTGTGGACGAAATTTTTAGCCCACAGTACGGCCAAATTTTAAATCTTCGAGACTTTCAAGATTCGGTGCTAGACCTTAACGACTGGTATCAGGAGAATGGCTACGTACTGGCCAATGTGACGACGGCACCGCAAATTGGTGACGACGGCACCGTTACGCTAATTGTGGCGGAAGGCGAAATTGAATCAATTGAGGTGCGCTACATTGACGCCGACGGCGAAACGACTGACGAAGATGGCGAGCCTATCGGTGGTAAAACGCGTCCCTTTATTGTCACCCGCGAGTTCGAGACGCAGCCCGGAGATATTTTCCGCGAAAGTGAAATTCAGCAGGACATTGGCCGCGCCTTTGGCCTGGGCATTTTTGAAGACATTCGTCTGTCGCTAGACCCTGGGGACGAAGATCCTCGCAAGGTAAAGCTGATTGTGAACGTTGCAGAGCGCGAAACCGGCTCTATTGGTGCCTCCCTGGGCTTTAACCTGCGCGGCGATCTGTTTGGCCAGCTGAGCTACAACGAAGATAACTTTGGTGGTAACAACCAAAAGCTGCGTACCGAAGGCCGCGTGACCACCCGTGGTGACTTCCTGTTTGACATTAGCTTTACCGACCCCTGGATTGCAGGCGACCCGTACAGAACCTCTTACACCACCAGCTTGTTCAACCGCCGGGCGACCTCCCTCATCTTTGACAACGGCCCCATCGATGTGGACTTACCCAACGGCGATACGCCCAGACTGAACCGACTGGGCACTGGGCTGAGCTTTAGTCGCCCATTGGACGATGGCCTCTCTCTCTCTTTGGGTGCTCAGTACGAGCGCGTTGCCCTGCTCGATGCCAGCGGCGACGTTACCCCGCGTGACGAAGCCGGTAACCTGTTGACCGCTAGTGATAATGGTCGCGATGACTTACTGACGGTGCAGTTTGGCGCTGTCCTCGACCGTCGCAACAATCCTTCTGCGCCAACCAGTGGTAGCCTTTTCCGCCTGGGCACAGAGCAATCGGTGCCGGTGGGCAATGGCAGCATTTTCTTTAACAAAATTCGGGGTAGCTACAGTCAGTACGTGCCTGTGAGCTTCTTTGGTGATAGCGGTCGTGAAACGATTGCCTTCAACCTGCAAGGAGGGACATCTATCGGTGAAATTCCGCCTTACGAGGCCTTTCCACTCGGTGGCGGTAACTCTGTGCGAGGTTACGAGGAAGGGGCTGTAGGCTCAGGTACCTCATTTTTGCTGAGTACGGTGGAGTATCGCTTCCCGCTGTTTAGTGAATTCCTAGGCGGGGCATTGTTTGCAGACTATGGTACGGATTTGGGCTCGGGTAGCTCAGTCTCTGGTGACCCGGCGGGTACCCGAGGTAAGCCTGGCGATGGCTTTGGTTATGGCGCGGGTGTTCGGGTGCAAACGCCGCTAGGGGCGCTTCGTTTGGACTATGGTCTGAGCGAGGAGGGGAGTCGTTTCCACTTTGGCTTTGGAGAGCGCTTCTAATTATGAGTAGTCCTGCGACTGTTCCGTCGAATGCGGATCACCAATCCGATACCCGTCCATCGGCTATGGAAGCGGGGGCTGCTATGCAGCAAACGTTAGGATCTGTTGCCACCGCGTCCGGCGTGGGTCTGCACTTGGGGCAGGACACGACTGTCCGACTGGTTCCGGCAGAGTCTGGACGTGGTCGCTACTTTGTGAGGACTGACTTGCCCGGTGTGCCCGAAATTCCGGCAACGATCGATCGGGTCGTGCGCACCCAGCTATCAACAGAGCTGGGGGTAGAGGGTGCAGCTGATGGGACCGATAGCCAGCGGGCGACGGTGCGGACAGTGGAGCATTTGCTAGCGACCCTGGTAGCGCTTGAGATTGATAATGTGCGAATTGAGATTAATGGTCCGGAGCTGCCTTTGCTAGACGGCTCTGCTCAGGAATGGTTAGCGGCGATCGCACCTGCTGGCACCCAACCGCAATCTGCGCCCCGCCTGTCCAGGCTCCCCTTGAGCGAGCCCATCACCGTTTACGACGGTGATGCCTGGGTGGCGGCGTTCCCGAGCCCTGACCTGCGCTTTAGCTACGGTATAGACTTTGATTTGCCCGCGATTGGCAACCAGTGGTACAGCTGGAGCCCTGACCCTGACTGCTTTGCAGAAAGCTTTGAGTCGCAGATTGCCTCGGCACGCACCTTTGGCCTGGCACATCAGATCGACTACTTGCGCGCCCAGGGGTTGATTAAAGGCGGTAGCCTGGACAATGCCCTGGTGTGTGGTAAAGACGGCTGGGTCAATCCACCCCTGCGGTTCGAGAACGAGCCCGCCAGGCACAAAATGCTTGATTTGATTGGGGATTTGGGACTACTGGGCCGTCTGCCACAGGCTCACTATGTGGCGTACAAAGCGAGCCATACGCTGCACGTGGCCCTAGCCAGGAAGTTGCAAGGCTGCTGTGGTCTATGCTCCCTATAGTGTTTTGTTCTTAGGGAGTGGGGAGTAGGGAGAAATGTTTATAAAAGCTACCCCCTACGCCCTGCCTCCGCCTCTCTGAGGCAGGTTTCCTAACTTTTTAGGGCCTTTTTTCAGCTTCTCCATAGCGTCAGGCACCGTCTAATGGCAAAATCGTGAGGGGCTTTAACCAGGCTTCATCTATTTTTCAGATTTTGTTTCGATTTGATTGCTATGCCAACTAGTGCCACCGCGCCTGCTGAGTCTGCTGCTGTTGTAACCGCTCAGGCGACAGACCCCAAGGGCGATGCAGACAGCGCCGATCAGCCCCCAAAGACCGCCTACACCCTAGAAGAGATTCAGCAGCTACTCCCTCACCGCTATCCTTTTGCCCTGGTCGATCGAATCATTGACTATGTGCCTGGCGAGAAGGCCACGGGCATTAAAAATGTCACCTTTAACGAGCCGCATTTTCAGGGGCACTTTCCAGGGCGGCCACTGATGCCAGGCGTGCTGATTGTAGAGGCAATGGCTCAGGTGGGCGGAATTGTGCTAAGCCAGACGCCGGGCGTAGATGGACGCCTGTGCGTGTTTGCCGGGATTGACAAGGTGAAGTTTCGCAAGCCAGTGGTGCCGGGCGACCAGCTGATTATTACCACAGAGCTGATCACGTTAAAAGCCGGACGCTTTGGCAAAATGAAGTCGCGAGCCGAAGTAGACGGTCAGCTGGCTTGCGAAGGCACGTTAATGTTCTCTGCGATTGACTAGGCCCGCAAGGAGAGGATGATTGCTGAAATTCTGCTGATTCAGCTTGCTGGAAAATACGTTTCTACTGTACTGATATGATGTGCGCTACTCGCCCAGTGGCTCTGCTGGAGGCATGGCTTTGACTACTACTTTGATCCATCCGACTGCGGTTATTCATTCTGGCGCTCAGATTCATCCGAGCGCCACAGTGGGCCCATACGCTGTGATCGGAGAGAAGGTCACCATCGGCGCAGATACGACGATTGGCGCCCATGCGGTGATTGAGGGCAATACCCAAATTGGCGATCGCAATCGAATTTTCCCCCATGTGGCCATTGGCCTAGAGCCCCAAGACCTAAAGTACGACGGCTCTATGAGCCTGGTCGAAATTGGCAACGACAATGCTATTCGTGAATGCGTCACCATTAACCGGCCCACGCGAATTGGCGAAATTACCCGAATTGGCAACCACAGCATGCTGATGGCCTATGCCCATGTGGCCCACAACTGTACGATTGGCGATCGCGTTATCATCGCCAACTCTGTCGCCCTAGCTGGCCATGTCGAAATAGAATCCCACGCCCGCATTAGCGGCCTGGTCGGGGTTCATCAGTTTGTTCACATCGGCTGCTACGCGATGGTCGGTGGCATGAGTCGTATTGAGCGCGATGTGCCCCCCTACACCATGGTAGAAGGTAACCCTTCGCGAGTGCGCGGCCTAAATCAGGTACTGCTCAACCGTTCAGGCATTGCCCAAGAAGCAGACGGTCAGGCCTACAAAGGCCTTAAGGAAGCCTTTCGGATTTTGTATCGCTCCGGGCTCACCCTGGAAGCTGCCATTAGCAAGCTTTCCGAGATGGCAGATAACAGCCACGTGTGTCACCTGTATGAGTTTTTGCAAGCTTCTGCCCACGAGAAAGGCCGTCGTGGCCCTGTCCCTGGCCGTAAAAGATGAGTGAAAAAAGCCCTATACAAAGACCCATACAAATATTCATTCATACCGGAGAAGTCTCCGGTGACTTGCAGGGCGGTTTGTTGATTGAGGCGCTCAAACGCCAGGCTCAAAAGCGAAGTTTAGAGATTGACATTACCGCTGTGGGGGGGCAGCGGATGGACGATGCGGGTGCCAGGGTGATTGCCAATACCGTTCGGCTAAGCGCTATTGGCATTTTTGAGGCACTGCCCTACTACATCAAAGGGCGATCGCTCCAAAAAAAGGTCAACCAGTACCTGCTACAGCATCCCCCCGACCTAATGGTGCTGCTGGACTACATGGGCGGCAACATCCCAGCAGGTAAGTTTATTCGTCAGCATTTACCTAACACCCCAATTGTTTACTACATCGCACCGCAGCAGTGGGTATTTGCAACCCAGCGCGACACCCAAAACGTGCTGGACGTCAGCGATAAGCTGCTGGCGATTTTCCCAGAAGAAGCCACTTACTACAAAAATGCAGGTGCGAACGTGCGCTGGGTGGGCCACCCCCTAGTCGATATTTTGGCCGAGCCTATGAGTAAGCAAACCGCTCGAGAGCAGCTAAAAATCACCCGAGAAGCCCAGGTAGTGACCCTACTGCCTGCTTCTCGGAAGCAGGAACTGGTATACATCATGCCAGTGATGTTTGAAGCGGCTGCTAGAATGCAGGCCAAACAAGCCGAAAAAGGTCAATCCCTTCGGTTCTTAATTCCTGTTTCCCTGCCCGACTTTCGCGACGATATCAAAACAGCGGCCGATAGCTACGAGCTAAATGCCAGACTGGTCGATAAAGCGGATGGGCAAAGGGCGATCGCCGCTGCCGACGTGGTCATCAACAAATCAGGCACCGTCAACCTGGAAGTGGCCCTGATGAATGTGCCGCAAGTTGTCACTTATCGTCTGAGTAATCTGACTGCGCTCATTGCCAAGTACATCATTCGGTTTACAGGCGACTATGTGTCACCTGTGAATCTGATGGAAAATCAGCCGATTGTGCCCGAGCTACTACAGTGGGATGCTACCCCAGCGGCGATTAGTGAAGCAGCCCTGGCGCTGCTGAATGACGAGGCAAAGCGGCAGGAAATGCTCGCGGGCTACGCCCAAATGAAGCGGGCAATGGGTGAAGTGGGCGTATGTGAGCGAGCAGCAAACGAAATGTTAGACATGCTCCTGCCGTCGCAGAGGGACTAGCCGAGTAGGCCAGCAAGTGGGGTGGCACACCCGCCCCCTCAATGCTCTACACTAGGGCAGAAAAATGGGCCAAGACGCACATCATAGAACGCATATCAGCGAGCATACGGTAGGTATATAGGAGGAGAGCGTGGAATTCTCGGAACTATTTAGACAGGGCGGCATTGCCATGTGGCCCTTGCTCTTTTTGTCAATTTTGGCATTGGGCACCATCATGGAGCGGATCTGGTTTTGGTCCAAAATTTTGACCCGCGAGCGCGAAGTTGCCGGTCGGGTATTGGAATCTGCTCGGCGTGAGTGGAGCGCCGCTCGCACACTATCCCAACGCTCTAGCAATCTGCCCATGGGCAGATTTTTACTCTCTGCACTCAAGCTAAAAGACCCCGATCCAGAAGTCTTTCGCCTGGCGCTAGAAACCTCTGCTAACCAAGAGCTAGCCATCATGCGTAGGGGGGAAAAAGTGCTAGAAGCAGTGATTGCCATCTCGCCTTTGTTAGGCCTGCTGGGTACAGTGGTCGGTCTGATTAACGCGCTAGGATCGATTGATCTGAACGCGCTGGGCGTTGGGGATGCGACCCCAAATACAGCGCTCGGCATTGGTGAAGCGCTGATCAGCACGGCGGCTGGATTGATTATTGCGATTATTAGCCTGGCCTTTTATCGTCTGTTTCAGGGGTTTGTCTTTGGTCAGGCCAAAGTATTTCAGCTATCGGGCAATGAGCTAGAGCTACTGTATCGTCAGGCCTGGGCCTATACAGATGGCAAGCCTAGCCTGCTCAGCGAAAACCTGGTGAATGCCCCACCGTCGCCAACGGTTGACCTACCAGAGTCGCCAATTACCGATAAAGCACCGCCACCAGCCACTTTCTGACTCTTCGACCTGGGGCTTCAACTTAGGGCTTCAACTTTCTAACCCCCACTTTCTTCTGCCCCCACTTTCTAACCCCCACCTTCTTCTATTGAGAACGCGAGCAGCCTCCTATGAAAGTAGACATGAACAACCGTGAATCAGACGTGCAGATCGAGATTCTGCCAATGATTGACGTGATCTTTTGTATTCTGACCTTTTTTATTCTGGCGGCGGTGGGCCTTAGTCGGCAGCAGGCCATCGATCTGGCACTGCCTTCAGTAAACAACAGTACGCCCCTGGTGGGGGATGGCCGCGAACGGCTGTATGTCAGCGTCGATAGCGTAGGTCAGGTCTATATCGAAACCATTCCTATCCAGCTGAGTGAACTGCAAGGTTACCTGCGACAGCATCAGCAGCTGCAGCCCAATGGCACAATTGTGCTGTATGCCTCCAGCAGTGCTCGCTACGAAGATGTGATCAAGGTGTTGGACTTGCTGCGTTCGGTGGGGGGCGATCGCGTGGCGCTAGCCACCCTACCCAATGGGGCCTCCCTCGACCCCACCCAGGGCAATTCCCCGCTCCAAAATCAGCAGCCTGCTCAGCCTCAACCAGGTAATCTGGGCCAACCCATTCCGGGTATGGGTAGTCCAACGGTGCCTCCCGATGGAACGTCCCCTGGCGGCGTTCAGGTAACCCCCAATCCCACGGGTACGACGCCTGGTAGCAGCTTACCGCCGGTTTCGGGAGGTTCATCAACGTCTCCGAATGCGCCAGTGGCACCACCGGCTGATATTCGCCCGGCGACACCGTAGGTGATCGCTGTTATTCTCGTCTAGCACTTTTATATTGCTTTATCTCTACATCTGACCCTATCGCTACCCGATCAAGATAAGATGGCTGGGTTCAAGTAGCGGGCACTGTCCCACGTTTTTTGTAATGAAGCATACGCTTTCTGTTCTGGTTCAAGATGAATCAGGCGTTTTGACTCGCATTGCTGGTTTGTTTGCCCGTCGTGGCTTTAATATCGAGAGTCTGGCAGTCGGGCCTGCTGAAGAGGCCGGAGTCTCTCGGATTACCATGGTGGTGACCGGTGACGACCGGGTGATAGAGCAGTTAAACAAGCAGCTGTACAAGCTGGTTAACGTACTGAAAGTGCAAGACATCACGGAAACGCCCAGCGTAGAGCGTGAGCTGATGCTAATGAAGGTAAGTGCTGACAGTACAACCAGAGCAGAAATTGTGGGCTTGGCTCAGCTGTTTAGAGCGCGGGTTGTAGATGTTTCTAAAGAGGCGCTTACCCTGGAGGTGGTGGGCGATCCGGGCAAGCTGGTTGCCATTGAGATGATGATGAAGCCCTTTGGCATTCAGCAGATCGCCCGGACCGGTAAAATTGCCCTCACCCGCGAGTCAGGGGTGAACACCGAGTATTTGAAATCGCTAGAAAGCAGCGTGTAACAGCGATTGACTACGCTGCTTTGGAGGCTGCTTTAGACGGTGCAGGCTGGTCACTGGGTTGCACGGGCGAGGCTGCGGGCGCGATTGGCTGTTCATTCTTGAGTTCCCATACCTTCAGCAGTATTAGGTATTCATAGAAGGCCTGAAGCATGCACCAGCTAAATCCGGCCCGACCATCTAGGCAGCCACCCAGAAAGAAGTACATATAAATGAAGCGCACCAGGGGCCGACCCGGAATGCGTTGGGAGAGATCTTTGAGGGCGTGGCGACGCTCTACTTCCGATCGACCACCAAAGAGTGCCTTCCAGGACACGCTGCCGCCAGAGAGCTGCTTGATGGTTTCTTTGGCTTCGTCTGTGGAGTAGCGGTTGTGCTTGTCTATCCAGCGGGTGAAGCCTTTGCCGCAGGTGTAGTGGGGATAGGTAGCCTTTAAAAAGCCCGATGAGCCGTCAATAACTTCGCGCTCTGTATGGCCGTAGTCGTCAAACCAGACGCTGCTTTTGTCGAGTAGTCGTAGCTGGTAGCGGGGGTACTGGGTGCTGTGTCTTATCCAGCGATTCATAAACATCACCTGCTCGGCGACGTAGTAGCCCACGTGCTGGCCGTCGGCAATAACCGCTGTGCATTCGTCAAACAGGGCGGGTGTCATCCGCTCGTCGGCTTCTAAAATGTAGGACCAGTGGTGTTTGGTCTGAACGTTTTGCAGCATCCAGGTGCGCTGCTTGCCGTGGCTTTCAAAGGCATGCTGGATAACGCGCACCTGAGGATAGCGCTGGGCCATTTCCTGAGCGATTTCTACGGTGCGATCGCTGCTAAAAGAATCCACGACAATGATGTCGTCACACATTCCCGCAGACTCTATACAAGCTGCAATGTCTAACTCTTCGTTGTGAGTCAGAATAAAGATTGAGAACATTGGATACTGAGTGTACAGAGCTTGAGATCGCAATATGCACCGGTCGCGGCACCCTATGATGCGGCAGTTATCAGCGCATTTGTGTATTTAACCTCAGAGTTTTCCCGCTGGGTAAGACAGGCTAACCGTTTACTTTATAAACGTCAATATGGCCAAATGACTTCAATTTTAGGTAAATTTTCACAGGCTACCATCAACCTGGCGTGAGGCCTTCTACCGTTGATTAGCCAGCTCTCAGAGCGCTTTCAGGGAGCCCTCAGGCAGCTCTCAGGGAGTCCTCAGGCAGTGCTTAGAAATGAGCTGATGGAGAGAGTGACGATTGCGGATAGATACCGGTTTCATCTGTCTCAAAATCCATGCAGCCGATGGCGTCTTCTGAAAAGGCAGTGATTGGCTGAATAGAACATTTTAGATGGTGGCTGTCGGTGGCGTAGCGGCAGCGGGCGCAGGGAATGCGATGCATTTGGCGCACATTTTCAATGCCGCTGCGCAGGTTCCTGACGATATTCCAAAATGTAATCGCGACCGTGCTCCAGGCTATTAGAAAGCAGAACACAGGCACCGCTGGACGCACCCAGACGACACCCCTTGCGAGCACAACAAAGAAAAGCCTTAGCACCTGATCTATCAATTCAACTGTCCTGTTAGTGTTCGCCTGGGCCAAAGGTCATGCATCCACTACGTTTATGGATAGTGAAGCCTGCAAAGGCCTAGTGAATTCTATAGGTGTTGATAGGGGTTTGGTAGGCTAGCCACACGGAAGTTTACGAAATTTATGATAACCATAGAATTTGTTAAAGCGTCTGCTTTTCTCTGTAGCCCTTCTTTGTGACGCCTTCTTTATGACGCCTTTTCTGCGGCGCTTTCCCTAAGCTTTTGGGCAATGTCTGCGTGCATTAGCGCAATATTTGGGTCTCGTTGAATGGCCTGAAAGTATTTCTCACCTAGGGGGGTGAGCGAGTCTTTGTTGGGTTTGAGCATGAGCCGGGCTTTTTCCAGCAAAATAGCGGCGCTTTCTGGCTCTATGGTTTCTTTTTTGCGTAAGTCGAGCAGTTCGTCAATTTGCACTATGAATTTTGAGATGGGTCGCAGCCAGTTGAAGGCCTCATCTTCGGTGACTAGCCGGAAAAACTCGCCGCTGTTAGCGATAGGACCATGGGTTTTCTCGTATACGCTGCGTTCCGAATACAGTAGAGCTTTATGGAGTTTGAGCAGTTCGGGGCGGATTTGTTGCAGGCGAGTAATGGCGGAGCTGTCAGCGGGGGTTGCGCTCATGGGAAGGTGAAAAGTTTTGTGTGCTTAGCCTATCACTTTAGCTGATGTGCCTTCTGGATTGCGCGGGCTCAACTACAGTGCTGATTGACAATAGCTGATTTGCGGTGGGGATAAGCCAGGCGGTAAGGTCAAAAGAAGGCGTTGAGGCAGGTCCATGGTGAAGATTGCAGAGCAAGAATGTGAAGCAGGTGGATTGCGATGGTTTTATCGTTCTGCTGCGCCTATGAATGCATCGACTAAGCCGCCGGTGGTGCTGCTGCATGGGCTGGTATCGCAAAGCTACAGCTGGCGGGGAGTGATGGCTCAGCTGGCAGAGAAAGGATTGAGCGCGATCGCACCCGATTGGATTGGCCATGGCTACTCATCTAAGCCAGACAAACGCGAATTTGCCTACGATGCCAAGGCCTTTCTAACCGCGTTTGACAGCTTTCTTAGCACGCTAGAAATCGAAACATTTTCGCTGGTGGTGCAGGGCTTCTTAGGCTCTGTAGGACTACTGTATGCAGCCAAGCATCCTGAGAAAATCGAGCGGTTGATTATCCTGAACACGCCGCTCACTGCTGAGGCAAAGGTTCCTTTTAAGATTGCTCAGCTGGGCTGGCCGCTGCTGGGCGATGTGATTACTCAAGATCCTATTTTGGTGGATAGAACCCTGGAGGGTGGGGGGCCCTACGAAGTGGGCGATAAGGATTTGGAGGTGTATCGTAAGCCCTTCCTGAAAAGCTCGGATGCCGGGCGATCGCTGCTAGCTACCGTAAAGCAGCTGAACTTGCCCCGGACGATGGGTGAAATTGACACCGGGTTTCAAAACTGGAGCAGACCCACCCTAGTGGTGTGGGGCACCGCAGATAAATGGCTACCGGTTAGTTTGGCCGAAAACTTTGTAAAGACGCTGAGTGACGTAGAAATGATCAAGCTAGCAGAAACAGGCCACTACGCCCAAGAAGACTGGTCGGAGAAAGTCAGCGACGCAGTGGTGCCCTTTTTAAGGCGAGCCACTCTCTCCTAGAAGTCGACGCCGCGCTTTAGCTCGACGCCTCTTTCTGCATAGTGCTTGTGGCAGAACACTTCGGAGTGCGTACTGGCCAGCTGGAAGTAGGCGGGCTGATTTTTGCAGCGGCCTGTGATAATGACTTCTGTGTCCTTGGGCTTGCGGAGTAGGGTTTGAATAATGGGCTCTTCGGGCAGCAGCTCCAAATCTACGGTGGGATTTAGCTCGTCGAGGATAACGGTTTTATACAGGCCGGAGGCTATTGCTGTGCTTGCTAGCTCCCAGCCTCGCTCTGCTTCGATGTAGTCGATGGGCTGCTGCTGTCCGCGCCAGACGATGGCGTCGCGGCCACAGCGCTGATGGTCGACCAGGTGTGGATAGCTTTTGCGCAGGGCCGCGATCGCCGCGTCTTCGGTATAGCCTTTGCCCCCTTTTAGCCACTGAATGACCATTACCCGATGGGACTGGTCCTGGCTGATGCCCCGCCCGATGGCCTGTAGGCCTTTGCCCAGCGCACTGGTCGATTTGCCCTTACCGTCACCGGTATAGATTTCGATACCTTCAATGCCAATATCAGCTGCGGCTTGATGGATTTGCGGCTTCATTTCCGAGTGCAGGTCGGCAATTTCGACTAGCTGAGGCGGTGCGCCCCGACCGGTGGCAATCACTTCCAGATGGTCGGGTTTGTTTTTAAGCGATTTGATGACGTCGCCAATCGGGAGCAGGTCAAGGTCAAGGACGGGGTTGATTTCGTCGAGGACGACGACAGAGTACAGGCCAGAGGCGATCGCCCCTTTGGCAACATCCCAGCCCCGCTGCGCTTCTTGCCTGTCAAACTTAGTAATGTCTTCCGGGCCAAAGAACTCGGCCCGGCCCGTGCGCACCTGATCGATCAAGTGAGGAAAGCCACGCTGCAAGGCTTCAATTGCAGCGTCTTCGTCGTAGGTGCGTCCGGGGCCTTTTAGGAAGCGTAAAAGCAGCACTCGGCTGTCGGTAAATTCGTGAATGCCCAGACCAATGGAGCGCAGGACAACGCCCAAAGCTACCTGAGACTTGCCCTTACCCTCGCCGTCGTAGACGTGAATTTGACCAGTCAGGCGCTCGGAGTTGACTTGGGCGGTGCGGATACCGATGGCTTTGGGCATAGAACTAAATCAGTGGGAGGGGGAGCCGGACTCCGGTCCCCCTTCTCCCAAACTTGGGAGAAGGGGTTAGGGGATGAGGGCGACAGAAAATATGCAAATGACCAATTTATTTAATTCTCGGTCCTAGCGATAAGGATAAAGGGTTTTACTCAGGCTGTTAATGGCTAACGCTGACTTATTTTCCGCGCATTTACCTAGCACAAATGACCCATCAAGCGATACTGTATGCCAAATGAGCACGAAAAGTTGATTGGTTGGCGATGGACTATGCAGCGATACTGCCGCTGAAGGCGATTGTATTTCAGGGTTTGTTTTTCTTGGTGGCGATCGCCATCGAAGCAGGCCTGTTACGGCAGCGGCTGCGACTGGGGTTTAAAACGAGTGTGCAGTACGCTTTTGTCACGAATCTGGCGGCGGTGGTGGCTGGCTGGATAGCATTTTTGGTGATAGAGCCGCTGGTAACCACTGAGATTAGAGCGCAGATTATCAACTACATTTTTTTCAACCGGCTTTTGGTAAATGGCTGGTCCACGCAGCTAGGGGCGATAGTGCTGGTGATCGCGATTGTTTCTTTCTTCGGAGCCTTTTTTATCAAGGCGAAAGGCATAGAGTATTTTTTACGTTCTGATAAGAACTGGAAAACGGTAGAAAAGGAGCCCAGGCAGCTGCTATCTAGAGAAGCTCGCTACGCTAAGGCGAGAGGCGGACGAACAGAAGAAGAGGAGGCTGAGACCGCTTCGTATTTTACAGATTCTGTTATTCAAGCCAATGCTGCTAGCTTTAGTGTTATTTTGCTGCTGCTTATACTGCGTACGGTCATAGAGGGGTGGGTGGCATAGTGCAAGATATGTTCCAAGACCTGAGCAAGCAGGTTCAAGATTTGCTGCTGCCGAAGCAATATTTTGCCTGGCAGACGCTGTTGCTATTGAGCCTGTTTTCGCTGCTGGTTGCAGTGGCTGTAGAAACCGTCGAAGACGGCAATCCGGTTGCGGTGAATGTGCTCAGCACCCTTAGCTGGATATTTTTTACCTGTGCGGTCTGGTGGGGCTTGGGCGAAAAAAAGCCGGTTAAGGTAGGTAGCTTCTCTTTAAGTCCGTGGATCACAGGGATTGTGCTTTGTCTGTTTTTATTTCAGCCTTGGCGAAGCGACGACCGCCTGCGTTGGGCTATTTGCAGCTGGCCGATGCTGTCTACTGGTATCAAGGCACTGCCTTACTTTGTGAACTGGGAGCTGAAGTTCAGTTTGCCCAAGGACAAAGATTTAAAGATGCTGATCACGACGGCACTGGTTAATTTGCTGCTGAGCAGCTGGATTATTTTTTCCTTTCGGATTCAGGACTGGGCAGCACGCTATCCCAGCTTGCTGGTGAAGCCACTGAGTGACAGTGCTTTCATCTATGATTTTGAACCAGATAGACAACAGCCTTCTCAGGGCGTGCTGCTGCTAGAAGGGATGATTGATGTAATTGAGAAAGATTTGGATGCTCAGCCTTGGTACCAGACGGAACGCTGGCTGTACACCCTAGAGCCCAATTTGGAAGTGGCGCTTGATGATGCCATAGACAGGCTAGATTCGTCAGAAGAAGAGATATTTTGGCAGGTAGCAGTTCCAGAACCTCGGCAGTTTGGGGAAGGCTATCTTTTAGATTTGAAGGCGACCTGGACGGGGCCCGTGGCCCAAGATGGGGACTTTTTTCTGGAGGCGACCTGTAAGATTTTGCCGGTAGATGCGCCTCGGGCTGTGCCCAGACAGGCTGATGAGCCTCAGCCAGTGACCCAGGAGACCTCGGTAGATTGCGGGGAAGATCCGCCTGGCGATCGCTTCGAGACATCAGCAGATTTAGCTGAAAATAGTTTCTGAGCAGTAGTTTCTGAGCAATAGTATAGATTAGGAGTCACAATTATGAGTGTAGCGGCGGCTGTTTCTAGCAGTTCTGGCAGAATTTGGACGATTGCGCGCAATGTGTTTTTGGAAATTGTGCGCGATCGCATTCTCTATGTGGTGGGCGTGTTTGGCATCATTATGGTGATGGCGATTACGCTAATTCCAGAAGTGGCAGCGGGCACAGAAGATAAGATTATTTTGGATACGGGCCTGGCGGCGATTAATATTCTCTCGCTGTTTGTGGTGGTATTTATAGGCACAGGCCTGATTAATAAAGAGATAGAGAAAAAGACAGTGCTGGTGCTAATCGCGAAGCCTGTGAGCCGCACAGAGTTTATTTTAGGTAAGCATTTGGGCCTTAGCTTGGTGATGGCAGTGCTGATTAGCGCTCTGACTTTTTTGATGCTGGGGCTGCTGTCGTTTGCGAATGTGCCTTACCCGTTGGGGCTAACGCTACTGGCGACGCTGTTTATGTTTTTGGAAATGGTGCTGCTGATTGCGGCAGCAATGATGTTTGGCGTGGTGACCAGCACGGTGCTGGCGACGCTGATGACCCTGGCGATTTTCGCCGTTGGGCACGAAACGCGCAATATCCTGGCGCTCGATAAAATCGCCGAAAGTAAAACCTTTAGCCGCGTGGCAGAAGGACTGTTTTTACTGCTGCCCGATTTGGAGCGGTTGAACTTAAAAAATGAAATCGTCCATGGCTTTGTCGCCCCTTCTAGCGGCGGTGGCTTGCTAGAGAATGCAGCGTATGGGCTGATTTATACGGCGCTGCTGTTGACGGTTACGGTCACTGTGTTTGAGCGTCGTCAGTTTTAAAAATATCTAAAGCAAATGCACTTTGTATGGGAGGTTGAAATGCTTAAGGCATATGACGAGATTGTTAATTTCATCGCATCAGGCACTAGTCCAGAAAGTGTGGCTAGTTTCCACCCTTCGGAAGAAGTCAAGGAACGAGTTGGTGAGTTGATTGTCAGAGAAAAAGAAGATGATCTGTCAACGGAAGAGACAACTGAGCTAAATCTATACATTCAGCTCGAGCACATCATGCGGTTGGCGAAAGCCAGAGCTCGACAGCTGATGGTGGTTTAGATGGCAAAGAGAACTGCGATTCCTCGGGAGATGCGACGGCAGGTTGCCAAGCGAGCTGATTACTTGTGCGAGTATTGTTTGATCTCTGAAGAGGATACTTTCTTAGGCTGTCATGTTGACCACATCATTAGCGTTAAGCACGGAGGCTCAATGACGTTTGATAACTTGGCCTATGCTTGTGTCGTGTGCAATCGTCAGAAGGGTAGCGATCTAGGTTCTATTGACTGGAAGACAAAAAACTTAGTTCGATTTTTCAATCCTCGCCTAGACCAATGGTCGAAGCACTTTTATCTACAGGAAGCCAGGCTCATTTCTCGTATTTCTATTGGAGAAGTCACTGTTCGTAATAGTGAGAAAGGCGATGGCTGCTGGTATGATAAGCGCTGTCCGAGTGAGCGTTCTTACTACCGCAATCGTCAAATGTTAAATGAGCAGCGACGGTTGCCGTATCAACAGCGGGTTGCTGGTTGGCGCGCGCTAGTGAGCGATGCTGGCAGCGGTTCTCAGGCAGGCAACCTCATAGCCAGGCCTATATGAGCTGTTGTTGCCAGCAGTTAAAACGGTCTCTCCTTGTTCGTTGGTCGCAAATGCGATCGCTTCAATCACTTTCCGGTTTGCTAATTCAGCCGCTGCTAGAGACGCTTCTCGGTCGCTTGCGGGTATTGTGTTTTCTTCAAGTGTTCCTGCTTCAGGCATGGTGTCTGCATTAGAAGCTGTGATCGCTCGAAGATCTTGCCATGTTTGATTGCTGTCGATTTGCATAGCCGGGTTAATCGGCAGTCCGCCCCGCCCGGATGCGATAAAAGCGCCTGCTTGAGAGCCGCAATTTGCCACGATTTGGTTGTCTGAGTCGGCTATATTTTCGGGTAAGGTCACCGCGTCTGAACTGGGGTCAGTGTCTAGCAAATCGATACTGACCACCCCACTGAGCCCAAATTCGGAACTCGCTGTGATATCGCTTTCCGACGTCAGCTGCTCTCGAAACTGCGTTCCTATCAGGGCTTGCGTATCGATTTGTACTTTACCGCCGCTGCCGCGAAAAGCATTGGCAATAATATCGCTGTTCTCCAGCGCAACGATCACGGGTGCACCTAAGGTAAGGTTGCCGCCGTTGCCAGCCCCCCTCGCTTCAGAAGACAGGTAGCTGCCTTCTCGTAATAGTAGGAGCGATCGCAAATTGAGATTGACATTGCCGCCGTTGCCCTGCTGCGTGGAAGAGGTAATGCCAGCATTGCCGTGCAGGTGAACCGTATCTGCATTAACGGTGAGGCTACCCGCATTGCCAGGACCGTCATTCCTAACGGTTACCTCGGCACCGTCATTCACGGTAAGTATGGGCGTGTTGATAGTGACGTCTCCTGAATTACCCGAGGGGGTAGAAGGCACATTGATGCCGCTACTGATTAAAAAGGTCTGAAACTGCGGATCGATGATGTTGGCCGCTGAAATAATCAGGGTAGGATTGAGCGAGCCTGCAACTTCTTCACTGACGGTGACACTTTCGGTCGCGTTGATGGTGATAGTTCCAGCGTTTCCTGAGGCCAGGGTAGAGCTGTCGATACGCCCGCCACCTTGCAGACTGAGCCGTTGCGTATTGATGGTGAGGTTGCCTGCATTGCCAGAACCTACTGTGGATGCAGCAATTCCGCTGGGAAATAGCGTGGCTGTACCTATCCCCCTAACATCTATGGTTAGTGCGGTAATGGTGACGTTACCACCGTCACCTTGGCCTATGGTCGCAGCAATGATAGTGCCGTTGTCAAGCAGTGTTATGCGATCGGCCTTGACATTGATATTTCCGCTTGTTCCAGAGCCGAGGGACTGAGCCAGGATGCCATTATCTGAAACAGAAAGCTGCGGGGTCACGACGTTAATGTCACCGCCTCGCCCCGTAGCGTACGACGTCGTCTGCAAGGCATCTGTGACATCTTCTACAATGTTGGCATCGCCACTGATGAAAATTGCACTGGCAGCCGTCGCTTTGATGTTGCCGCTGGCGCTGCTGCCGTAGGTGCTGGTCGTAAGCGCGTTTCCTTGTCCGAAAAAAAACTGTGGCGCGATCGCTACAATATCTCCCCCAGCACCCTCTCCAAAGCTATCCGTTTGAAAAACTGTAAAAAGTCCGCTATCGGCATCACGACCGGATAAATCAATCGTTTCACTCGCGGTGACAACCAGGTGACCGGAAGGATGATCGCTCTCATTTTGAACCAGTATATGCGAGCCATCTGTGGCCTGTAGCTGCCGTCCACGAACTTGCACCGTACCCCCAGCGCTACCGCGCGCGTAGGATTGCCCACTCGCGTTGAACAGGCGATCGCTCGCATCAACAAGGGACTGCTCGGCAAGCTGAATATCACCAAAGTGCCGCACAGTATCGTAGCCAGCTGCCCAGCTATCGGCAGCCAAACTCACATAGCCTGAGCGTACGGCCCCTAGCTCGATACGTCCTCCTGGCGCGGCAACCACACCGCCTTGAAACATTACATCACTACCGACTAACACCAGCGATTTGCCTGAGTCCACCAAGAAACTATTCGAGCTATCTAGCAGCAGCGGTTGGTCGGCTGACAGGACTTCGTAGCCTGTGTCATGGACCTGAATGCTGCCGGAAGTCGTACCCATTTGCAGGCCTACAGGGGTGCTAATGCTGAGCAGGCCACTCTGCGAAGGGTTATTGATTGCAAACTCGCTTCGATCTTTAAACCGTAGGCTTTCTGCGGTAGAGGCAATAAAAGAGCCGCCAATGCTGAGCTGAGCATCTGGGCCAAAGACGATACCGTTGGGATTGAGTAGAAAAAGATTGGCCGTGCCCTGGGCGCTGATGAAGCCATCAATGGCTGACGGTGTGGTGCCAGTGACGCGGCTGATGATGTTGGTAATGCTAGTCGAGTTGTTGAAAACTGCTGAGGTGCCGGTAGGAATGGAGAATGTATCGAAGCTGTGGAAAAGATTGTTGCCGGCGGTATCGCCGTTGTTGATTGTGAAAGTATTGCCGTCTGTGGAGAGTGTGACGCTAGTGGAGAGAGTGTTGTCTGGGGTGATGTGCGGTGTGATGTGCGGTGTGATGTGCTGTGCGATCGCTATCCTAGACGTAGCAGAGCAAGTCAACATCAGGGCGCTGATAAATTTGATTACGAACCTTGCATATCGCCTAGAACGTTCCATAATCAGTGCTTTTCTCCTTTTAAGTTCAAGCATTCCCTTTTGTTGATGTGTGAAAAACGAAGGAAATGTAAGAAAACAAAGGAATATCAGCGTCTGGTCTCGATCTTAAGCCTCAGCTAATATGTTCGGATAGGTGATAGTCGACCCCGAAGATTTGCCCGTAAGATTTGCTCAGAAGCGTTAGAGTGAAGTCTGAGGTTTTTCTAATGTTTTTCGCTCAAGTATGTCTGACAAACTGGCCCAGCTTCAAGCTATTTTTCGGGAGATGGATCGGGCGCTGATTGCCTATTCTGGCGGTATCGATAGCACACTGGTGGCCAAAGTCGCCTGGGACGTGCTGGGTGACAAGGCTTTGGCCGTGACGGCCAATTCGCCATCGCTAATGCCCGAAGACTTTGAAGATGCCAAGGTACAGGCGGCGCAGATGGGGATTGCCCACAAGGTGGTAGAAACCCATGAAATGGACAATGTGGACTACACGTCTAATCCGGTGAATCGCTGTTATTTTTGTAAGAGTGAGCTGCACGATACCCTGAGGCCGCTGGCGAATGAGCTGGGGTATGGGTATGTGGTGGACGGGCTGAATGCGGATGATTTGCAGGACTATCGGCCCGGGATTGCCGCAGCAAAGGAGCGGGGGGTGCGATCGCCCCTAGCAGAAGTGGGCATTACCAAGCTAGAAGTGCGCGAAATCTCTAAGCAGCTGGGCTTACACTGGTGGGACAAGCCTTCGCAGCCCTGCCTGAGTTCACGCTTTCCTTACGGTGAGCTAATTACAACAGAGAAGCTGCACCGTGTGGGCAGAGCAGAGCGATACATGCGCGACTTAGGCTATCGCAACTTGCGCGTAAGGTCCGATGGCGAGACCGCGCGAATTGAGCTGATGCCAGAAGAGATTACCAGCTTTGTGAGTAAGGTGGAATTACCAATACTGGTGGAAGCTTTTCAGGGCTTTGGCTTTACCTATGTGACGCTGGACTTGGAAGGGTATAAGCGTGGAAAGTTAAACCGTGTGCTGAGTGAGGCGCAGGTTTAATATCATCAAACACCGACAGGCAGCTGCTGCGCGTCAGAATCAACACTTCCTAAGTGAATCTGGCACACCCGGTCGCGTCCTTCCTTTTTGGCCTGGTAGAGGGCCTTATCTACCATGGAAATTAACCCATCTCGATTGCCGTCCCATTCTGGCAATGCGCCTACGCCAGCTGAAAACGTCGCCTGAATGGTTTGTTCTTTGTACTGAATAACCGTCTTTTTGAAGGTTCGTCTTAGCGATTGTGCCCGCTGATAGGCTTCAGCCAGGGTCATCCCCGGTAGCGCAATGATAAATTCTTCCCCGCCGTATCGGCAGGCAATATCGCTGGTTCGCACATGGTGGCGAATGACATTGGCAAATACCTGAAGCGCCAAATCCCCTGCCTGATGTCCGTAGGTATCGTTCACTTGCTTAAAGTTATCCAAATCCATCAATATGACGGCGAGCGGTGTGTTTGCTCGCCTGGCTTTGGTGAATTCTGCCAGGAGGGCTTCTTCAAAATACCGGCGGTTGAACAGTTTGGTAAGCCCGTCTCGTACGGCCTGCTCCCTTAGCTGCCCTTGCAGCGATTGCACTTGCTGTAGTCGCTTGCTCAGCAGGTCACTGGTTCGCACCAGCTCTAGCTGAGTCTGCTGGTGAATTTCCTTTGTCTTTTGCAGGGCAATTTGCGTTTGGCAAATATCTGTGACATCGCGAATCACCAGCAGTTTGCCAGTGGTTTTGTAGTTGCGATCGTTGAGCAAGCGCAGGCGTAAGTTAATGTGCAGTGGCGGCTCCTGGCAAATGCTGAGCAGGACTTCGGCATCCTCCTGACGTTTGCAGTGGTGCAAAAGCGTTGGCCACTCACCGAGGACTTTGCCCACAGGCTGACCCAGCATCCAGTTTTGCTGGAGCGATTGTGGCATTTCTGCGGCCATCGCCGTCGACATGCGATGGGTAAACTGCCAGGCCGCCGGGTTCATATCAATGACGCGATCGCTGTTATCTAGCACCAGCACGCTATCGCCCATATTCTCGATTAGCGTATCGCGAGCCACGGGCAGCAGATCGAACAGCCGAAAGCGAAACAAACTGGTGAAGTACACAATTCCCGTAAACAGAAAGCTCATGGGCAGCAGGCTAATGCCGGGGGGAACCACCTCCATGATGTAAAACAACCCCACCACTAGTGGCGGCGCGGCACTAATGACGACCGTAATGGCCTGCTGACGGTAGATTTTTTCTAGCTTAGTGGCGGCTCTTGCAACCAGCAAAGAGCCTGTAATGACATAAATGTAAAACCAGAAAGCCAGCCACAGGTATGCCGGACCGGTTTTAAAAATGAGTAGATTTGTATTTTCGACAGGTACGAATTCAGTCCAGACCTGGTGGTGTAGCGCGTTGGTCGCCACCAGCAGCATGTTGAAAAAAGGAATCGTCCACACTAGCGCCTTTCGCTGCAGGGTTAGCCACTGACGGCGATGGGTAAAGTGCAGCGTAAATGTAAAAAATAAGGCCGTAACCGCACTAGAGAGAATCGCTTCGGTCTGCGCCCAGAAGATAGTGCTGGTGCTGGTGCTAGAGGCCGTGCCCATTGCCCCGGCAGTTGCGTAGGCAGCGATCGCAATCATCAGCCAGGTAAAGGGCCGAGTCGCAGGCGCATCCGCCCGGCGTACCCAGGCCATCAGCGCAACACAGCCAGAAACCACTGTTGTCAGGCATAGGACAGCAAAGTAGGGATTTTCTCTTAGCAGCATAATAGGGGGCGATTCTAAAGAACGGACGCAGCCTTCCTTGAAGCGTACCCATTTTTTTTGATATGTCCGTCAAAAAGCGCGCTTCCTGCTACTTCTTAATCAGCAAGTAGGCCTGCGCGTACGTTGGCATTTGAATCACTGCCTGCTGATAGGCTTCGCGAGTCGGAAATACGCCCGCAAAGTAGTCGAGCTGTCCTAAGTTGGGCAAGAAGGCACCGCCTGTATCGGCAATTAGGCCAAACTTTAGGGTTTGACTGCCCGCTTCGATGGCGACTAGCTTGCCCAAGCCAATGTTCATGATGTCCCCGGCAAATGTAACGCCCGGCTCGATAGGGATTTTGGCGGCGCTATCGTAGCCATAGCCGTTGAGCTTGTTCACTTCTTTGAAGTACCAGTAACGCTCCTGCTGCCAGGGATCTACGCCTGCTACAAACGCAATGCCGTTGTTTTTATCGACGTTGAAGTAGGTAGACGTGCCATCGTCGAAATTGACGAAGGCGGTGCCCTGCATCAGGGCATCTTCGAACCCCTGACGTGTCATGTAGGCCAGCGTTTTTACCTGTCCCGCATTAGGGCCGCCCGTTTCGAACACACCGCTCAGCACCTCTTGTTTGGTGTACTCAGTAATGAAGGACTGGTCCTCACCTTCGTTTTTCAGGGCGTAAACAGGTATATTGAAAGCTTCGGTTCGCTCGCGGGAGCCAGGATGGGTGAATACTGCGTACTTAGTAATGCGCAGGCGCTCTTCGGAAGGGTAGGCCGGGTCATAGCCCATCCAGCGGATAACTCGGAAGTTATCGTTCAGAAACTCGATGTCTTTTAGTCGGGTCGGAATGCCTGCGGTGAGGTCTTCTTCTAGGGTCTGGATCATAAAGTCCAGCGTGCTGAGAACATCGGTATGCTGTACATTTTGAGTGCTTAGCAGGCCGCTGCGCAGCACTTTCATATCATTGCAGCCGTGCTTATCAAAGTAGGCGCGAGTGGCCTGAAGCACGTTTAGCATCGCTTTTTCGTCAAAGTCGACCTTTTGGCTAGGGAGCGTGGCGGACTCAAATACATAACGGCCAGGGACCTCGTACTCAGCATTACCCTGTTCATTGAGCACGGTGTACAACGCATCGGGTGTCGTTGGCTCTGGGTTTGTGGCTTCTGAGTTAGTGGACTCGGCGATCGCTGCTTCAGTTGGTGCTGTCTCAGCTGCTGCGCTGATCGCGGCTTCAGTCGGTACGGTCTCAGCCACTGAAGCGATCGCTTCGGCAGGAGGGCACTCGGCTATTTCCGTGGTATCTGCCTCTGGAGGCGTAGCTGCCTGGGACGATGCCCGTTCACTGCTGCTCATCCCTTGGGCGCTGTTTATGGTCTGGCAGCCCTGACTTAGCCCGACCACCGCTAATAACCCAAGCCCAAGCAGAGATCTCTTAAGAGGAGACGTTTTAGTCATTCGTTTGCAGCTAACCATTAATACCTACCTCTTGTTCCCACTCAGCTCTATTTTCCCACAACTTCAATGACCACTGCCCCCACGTTTTCTTCCATATATTCCTTAAAGTATTCAGCCTGCTGTTCGGTGTCGAATGAGGCCACTTTCACCCGTCCGGTCCGACTGTCTACAAAGGCGTCTTTGCAGTAGTTACTGCTTACCGAGTCGGCTAGCCGCGAGTTCAGAAGGTAAATGCGGTAAAAGGGTTCGCTTACAGACGCGTCGCCACAGCTTTCCTGGGGAAAGGCTACCGTCGCAAAAGGATTGTCGGAAACATCGGGGGGGTCTTCGGGGCGGGGTGTCTGTCCTCCGGTCTGTTCCCCCCCGTCGGTGCCAGGGCTTCCGCCAATCGGTGGCCCGACTATGACGGGAGTATTATTGGACTGCCAGAAGTAGTAGGCGATCGCACCCCCAACTATCACCAGTGCGGCTACCCCTACGCCCACCAGGATATTGGTAGCGTTTCGCCTGCTATGGCTCTTTTGGTTGGCAGGTGGCCCAGCGGTTTGGGGATTGCTGTGGGTCGAGCTGTGGGTCGGGCTGTGGTGGAGCGATCGCGCTGGACTCACCATTACAGTTGCCGACTCTTCTAGCGCTGCTGTGTTACTAGGCGCATTTGAGGCCATGCCTGATGACGCGGGCGCTGGTTCAACCGGTGGCTTCGGTGCAGAAGGGGGCGGTGCGGCAAAGCCCGGCTGTACTGTGGGTGAAGCGATCGCCGTCGGTGTATAGGCTGGTGTTGCTGATGCTGAAGGGGTTGCGATGTCTGCCAGCTGCCAGAGTGCCTGCAAGGCTTCATCGGAAGACTGATATCGCTGCTTGTGATAGTCGCGCACCATTTTGGAAAGGAAGGTCGCAAAGCCATCACTTACGCTAGCCTGGTCACGCCAGATGAGTTCGCCATCGGCATCTTCTCGTAGCTGGGTGGGTAGCAGGCCAGTTAGGGCCTGAATCGCGATTTTGCCTACGGCATATAGGTCGCTACTTATGCGTGGTCTGCCGCTGATTTGCTCACTGGGCATGTAGCCACGGGTGCCAATGGCTACCGTATTGTTGGGCTGCGCGGCAGTGCCGATCTGAGAGTGAACCTGCTTTACTGCCCCAAAATCTATCAGTACTAGCTTTTGGTCGCTCTGACGGCGAATAATGTTGTCTGGCTTTAGGTCTCGATGAATGACATCTTGATGATGAACAAAGGAGAGAACGCCAAGAATATCTTGCAGTAGCTGAACTGCCTGAGGTTCACTCCAGCGCTGACCCAACACTATTTCCTGGCTTAGCGGCTTCCCTTCTATGTATTCCTGCACCAGGTAGAACTCATTATTTTCTTCAAAATAAGCCAGCAACCGTGGGATTTGAGCATGCGTGCCCAGCTTTTGCAGCGTTTCGGCTTCGCTAAAAAAGAGACGTTTGGCGGTTGCCAAAAAGTTTACGTCGTCGGTATCTGGCTTTAGCTGTTTGACCACACACACCGGATTGCCGGGTAAGTGCGTATCTTCGGCCAGAAACGTTTGACCCATGCCACCTGTGGCGAGCGCCTGACGAACTTGATAACGACCGGACAGGATAAGGGGAGACATGGTACAAACATGAACAGGTTGTGAAAACTATTCAACCTTATAAGCAGGTGAGGGGTTTTCGTATAACGTTTAATAATGACTGCCTAGAAGCTGCCAGTGCAACCGAAGCGCCTAAAGCTACACACATAAAGCACAAATTTCCGGACAAGGATAAAGACGCGGTAAGGACCGTCGATACAGGTCAATAGGATGGATGCCACTGACAGACTCAAAAAAAGAATTGACACCCTTCAGTCGCTGATTGAGCAGCACATTACGCCAGATGAGGCTGGTAGTCAGCCTGGTGTGTCGGTGTATCCGCCGATTTATCCGCCAATTTACCAGGGGCTAGAAGCGCTACGTCAGGCGATGACAACCCCTCGGCTGGTAATTAATATTGTGGGCGATGCCCCGACAGCAGTGTCCCAGCTACAGGCTACTATGGTAGCGAATGAGGCGTTGCGTCAGCACTATAAGATCAACGCTGCCTCTATTCCAGCAGAGGATACGCCTAGTGCGATCGCCTCTGTTCCTATCTTAAAATTACAGCCTCATCCACAGCCCGCAACGGCCTCAGGGCAGGCCGAAGAGACGATATATGGCCTAAGTCAGTTGTCACAACAGATAATTGGGCGGAATCCTGCTGCGGCTCAGATTCTGTTGGGGGATAGCCTGACGCTGGTGAGTGGACGTCATGCCGAAATGCAGCTAATGGATGGGTGCTGGCATGTACGAGATTTGGAGAGTCGTAACGGTACGTTTATAAATGGTTCTGGGCAAAGATTACAAGGATGGCAGGCGTTGCAGGTGGGCGATCGCATCTCTTTGGGCTCACCGGCTAGCGCACCCGGCAGTGCCAGCTTCGTTTACGCAGAGACGCCTGTAGAACCCACAAAGCCGCCTTCGGTGGGGATGTCTTCAATAAACACACTGGCAGCAACGCTAAATTGCAACGTACTGTGCATTATTCTCGACCTGGAAAAACCGCCGACGGCTGCCGTCCAAGCGTTATTCAAACAGTCTGGAAAGGCTGGGCATATTACAGAAATTGTTGTAGTTGGAGATTCTTCTGCCACAAGCAGCAGCCAGGCTGACAGCACCATAAACTGGCTACAGCAACAGACGTTTTCGGTCCCTGTTAACTACAAGCAAATACTGAAACCGGCGCCATCTTCACCAGTAGTCACAGCTATTCAGCCTTCGCCTGGAGAATCAACAGCGTTAGAGGCGTTTATTGAATCGTTATCGAAGCTTGCTAAAAGAAGGTTTGATAAGCTGTTTGCAGATAGAATAAAGGCTCAGATTGCTACACTGGCAGCCATTGTTGAACAACAGATTGTGAGTCAGAAGTTGTCGCTACAAGAAGCGATCGCTCAGCTGAACAACCCATCTACCACCAGCCTACCGCCCGACTTTAAAGAAACCGCCCGAGAAGCACAGCGCAAGGTCAGCAGTGACAAAGACTGGTTTTTCCGCCAGGTGAAAAATGAACTAATGCAGGCCAAGGCCGACATCCTCAACGACTTTAAGAACAGCAGCATCACGAACAAACTCAGTCAGTTCATCGGCAGCATGAGCACCCAAACCTCCAAGCAAAAAGGCGCTTACTGTATGCGGCTGCACGCACCCGATGGCAATGCTAACGTCCACGAACAGACAATGGCGCTCATTAGCAGTGAGCTTGCCTCTTGGGTTCAGCATGAGTGGGAAAAAGTAGCGATTACCCACGTTAGTCGTGGCTTTCAGGGACTAGTAGAACAGAGTAGAGAGACTTTGAAAATAGCCCCTGCTCTAACCCTGCCACCGACTTTGTTTGCACCGCTGCAAACGATTGATCCATATCAAGACTTGCAAGGCTCTTTGGTGGCCCACGAAACAGAAAGTCGCTATCCTAAGCAAAATATCCTCAGCTATTTGCTGAAAAATCTGAGAGGTCAGCTGTTTGGTATTGTTGGCCTTCTGAGCATAGTAGGAGGCGGTTTTGGCATTATTAGCGGTGGCCGCAATACGCTTATGTTGATAGCTGCCCCTGTTGTAATTATTTTTCTGTGCTTTGCTTTTTTAAAGGAGAGAAAAGCAAATCAGGCGCAAGCAGAAGAAAAACTGAAAAAAGAAACCCTGACTTACTATCAGTCTATCGCTAAAGATATGGCAGACCGGCAAGTTAGAAGGCTGACGGCTGCTTTGGAGTTAGAGGATCGTAAGTTTAAGGAGGCGCTAGAGCAAGTTGCTAAAGTGTATGTCGGCTTTGTGAGTAAAGCAGAACAGTCTAAAAAGGAGAACAACGCGCAGCTGAAGGACTATGACGCGCAGCTGAATGCGATAGAAAAAGACTGTTCGATGCTACAGCGATTGCAGACTGGTATCTAGGTCAAGTCAGCAAATCTTTCACATCTTCCATGATCCCAACTACCATCAGCGCGCCTATGCTGGTCACTTCTACGGCATCCTCTAGCAGCGACAGCGCTCTAGACGTCTCGTCACTGACGTTATCAATTCTATCGACAACGGAATCTACCGACTGCTTTAGCTGATTAACGTTGTTCATCAGCAGCGTGTATTGAGCCTTTACCTCCTCTAGTGGTAGCAAGGCTTCCATCGTTTTTTCGGTTGTTGTTTCGCTGAGCTGTTCTAGTCTGCCAGTGAGTTTGGTCGCTACGGTGTCGAGCTGTCCGGTGAAGTCTGTGACTTGCGATCGCACCATTGGCACGCACGTCTCGCTCAGCGAACTCTGTAGCGTAGAAACCTGGTCACGAATACTCGTCTGCTGCTCAGTCAACTCGTTCATTAACTCTGACTGTATGCTGTTAGCGGAATTTGTCAGTGCTTCTGTCAGTGAGGTTTCTGTGGCTTCTGCCTGGGTCTGCAGGGTCGTTAGCGAATCGGCAGCGGCTTGTGCCAGCACAGAGAGACTTTCCTGATGGGCCCCTATTTTTTGGTCGCAGGTCTCTAGCAGAGTCTCGACGCCTTCATAGTCTGTGCGTGCCTGATCTTGCAAGGACTCTAGCGACTCCTGTAGCTCGGATACGGCGGTTTCTGCGAGCTGTGATTCTGCGGTGAGCTTTGCTTGCGCTGAGTTGACTAGCGCCAGTACAGCCGTGGCCCTTTGTTCTAGAACGGCCCAGTCTGTGTCTACCTGTTCGATAGTGCTCGTGGCGGTACTAGCGAGGTCGTCAACGCCTCCTTGAGCGGTGTCAATGGCGGCGACCAGTGTCGAGAGCTGTTCTACCGTAGCGAGGATTTCAGTGTCAGTTTCAATCATGGGAATGGGGTCTTTTGGTGAAGGTAACTGAGATGAACGTACTGGGATTCAGATTTTTTGACTAGCCTAACCAGGTGCCAATATCTTCAAAAACTTCCTCTGCCGTATCGCCAACGGCTTCGGCAGCTTTCTTTTCATCCAGCAGCTTGATAGTTGTGTCGGCGCTGTCCTGAAGCGGGCCGAGCAGAAAGCCCATTTCGTCGAATAGGGCCTTTACGCTGAGGCGATCGCCTGCCATTTTCTCCTGCCTGCCCATCAGCCGATCGACTGCGCCAGTCACTCCATCACCCAGGTCGCTGACCGTTTCTTCGACCTGTTGTTTCAGCTCTTGGTCTATCCGGCGCTGTGTTTCATCCAGCAGCTCTTGAACGCGCTCTTTTATCACGCTGCCCGACAGGTTTGTCAGGTTCTGACCCATGCCGTCGCCAGCTGCCGAAAAGTGCGTCTGCACCAAAGATTTTATCTGAGAGGTTACTTCGGCCTGCCCTTCACCGACGACTTCAGAGAAATCATTCATATGGTCTTGAATACCACTTTGGGCGGTTTCCAGTGCCTCCCGGAAGCTGCCTGCCTGCTCGTAGGCGGTTTCCATTGCAGATTCAAATGCTGACTGGCCTGCCTGAACCTGCGTTTGCAGCGAATCTATGCCAGCTGTCACCATTTCATCGAGTTCTTCCAGGGTGCCTTGGCTGTCCTCACTTTGGTCTACCAGGGTTGAAATTGCGCCTTCAATTTGATTTGCCCCTGCGATCAGCAGTCCTCGGCTCTGTTCACCCCAGGCTTCTAGTTCACCCAGGCTGGTCTCTAATGCTGCGATCTCTGTTTCTAGCTGAGTGTGCTGTGTACCCATAATTTCGGGCAAGGCGCCCAGGGCAGTCTGTAACTGGTCCAAAATGTCGCTGACCTGTTCTCTCTTGGTATCAATGCGCTCGGTTAGTGTCGCGATCGCACTTTGCATGCCATCAAACGACTGGGTCAACCCGCCTAATTTTTCTGGCAATACACCTGCAAGCCGTTCTAATTCCTGTATCGAAGCTATATCTTGTTCTACCATTTCAAATCCTCTGCTTAAAATATGTCGTCTATGGCGGACAGTATGCTGGTTGCCGCTTTTGCCGCTGCCAAGAACGGTAGCGCTGCGCTTAACGCGGCAGTTGTTGACTGACCTACTTGCGTCAGCACAATATTTTCCTGCACTTCATCCATCAGCTCAGCAAGCACCGTGCTCACCACCTCAGAAAACGTCTCTTCAATTTCACGACTGAGCGTTTCCTTAAAGTGTCTGGTTACTTCATTCAACAGCTCGCTGCCTCGTGATTCCAGGTCGCTGCCTAACGCCTCAAATTCCTGTCCAAACTGTTCTAAAAGGCCAGATAGCTGGTCTTCAAAACCAGCGAAACCGTCTTGCAAGATGTCTCTTTGATCCTGAGTCAGGTGCTGATTGAATTGTTCTAGCAGCGGATCTATTGCCGCCGGTAGCGTGTCTTCAAAATCTGTAGAAAGCGCTGTAAAGCGCTCTAGCATTTCTGTCTGAAGGGTTTCTGCCTGCTGTTCTAAATCGGCAATGCCGTCTTCTAGCGACTCGAAGTAGGTTTCTACCTGCGCTGTAGCCTCGCTGAGTCCACCGTCTAAGGTGCTTGCCAGTTCAACGAGTCCATCTAGCTGCATCGACAGCGTTTCTGCCCCACTCTCTATTTGAGACTTTTCATCGTCTATGGCGGCTTCAAAGGCATCCAGACTTTGCTGAACCGCGCTGCTTGCCTGGTCGAGTGTATCTGTCGAGGCGTCTATGCTTTGCTGAATCTGGCTGAAGTGGCCGATGCATTCAGCGTGGGCGGCAACCAGCTCAGACTGGTAGCTACCTAGGACTTGAGTGCTGGCAGCGAGCGCGCTTTCTGCGGTTTCAAGGCTGTGCTCAAGGGATTCTGTACTGATGTCAGCATTGTTAAAGGTGGCCAGGGTTTGCTCAAGCTGGCTGATTAACGCAGGATCGTAGGTGACCCCTGTGTGAATTTCTTGGGTGGTGTTTGTCATGGGGCGATGGGTGACGATAGTAGTGGATACAGGAAGATTGTTGTATTTTCAGAATTTCCTTGGGTGTTTTGTCATCATCCCAAAACTGTTTTCACGGTATCTAGCGCTGGTTTAATCGTTTCAATCATATCCAGCACTACAGAAACTTGGTCAATCGTGTTACCTAGGGTGTCAAACGCAGGCGTATTCGCGACGTCACTCACTTCTTGAAGATCCTCCATAGCGGTGTTTACGTCTTCAGACAGACTGATTAAAGTATCTTTTATATCTTCACCAAACTGAGTGTGTAGCACCGAGCATACGGTGTCGACCTGCGCTTCCACCTTCGATTCCAGCTCACTCCACTGCTCTTCCCCTGCTTGGGCTAGCGGTGTAAAATTATTCACGACCGTTTCCACACTTGCCTGCAATGACTGCTCAAAGGATTGAGCATAGCCGACCAGCAGTTCGGATTTTTCTGTAAGGGCACTCCGAACGGTGTCTAGCTGGGTGTCGAAGCTGTCAACTAGGCTATTGGACGATTCGAGCACACTAGTGAGCTGATTTTCTGCGGCTTCGGCTTGCTGTGTAAGCGTTTCAAATCCGTTGGTCATAGATTCACTATTCGCTTCTAAGTAGGTTTCGACGCTGTCTACTTGAAGCTTAAGCTCGCCAATGCTGCTAACTAGGGGCGTCATTATCGCCGTTAGCTGTCCTTGTTTCGTAATGATATTAGCCTTCAAAGCGCCCAGATTTTCTTTACTTTCTTGTAATTCTTGAGCGATCGCCTGTTCGGTGTCTTCCAGCTGAGCCGCAAATCCTTCTATATATTCCAAGCTTTCCTGAGTTAGGCTATTTAGCCTCTCGTTTAGGGCGGTAACTGCTTCGCTAATTTGGCTGACACGCGTTAGCGCCTGAGCGCTTTGCGCGGAAATATTACCAAGGTTGAGCATGTTTTCTGGGCCTGGTTCGTTCATGATACGTACCTAACTTTTGCCTGATTTTCATAAGAGTGCGAGCTTTTGGTACAAACTCAATGCACCTTGGCTATCTGTACATACAAGGGATAACACTTCATTTCCTACAGAAAGCAGGGCTGCTGACGAGCTTTACAGTACCTTCAATTACATGCTGTTACTTGATGGCCAATCCTCAGGCTACACTTGCATCAAGCACTTGCTGATCCAACATTCGCATTAAATATTCGTAATCTGGGGCTAGCCCATGGGACCTGACGACCGTAACTATACGCCTACTGCCATTGCAGCGCCGCTGGGCAGACGCTATCAAGTGATCGCAAGCCTGGGTTCTGGTAGCTTTGGCGAGACGTTTTTGGCGGCAGATTTACATTTGCCTGGTCAGCCGCGATGTGTCGTAAAGCAGCTACAGCCAACGGTTAGAACCGAGCGATCGCTACAAATCGCCAGACGATTGTTTGAAACGGAAGCCAACGTGCTGGCTCGGTTAGGAGAGCACCCACAAATTCCACGCCTGCTGGCTCATTTTGAAGAAAAGGAAGAGTTTTACCTGGTTCAGGAGCTGATTGAGGGGCAGGACCTGAGTGCAGAGCTACCGACTGTACAGACTCAGACTGGGCAGACGTGGAGCGATAGTGAAGCGATCGCATTTCTCCATGATCTGCTAAACACCTTAAGCTTTGTTCATGATGCGGGTGTTATTCACCGCGATATCAAACCCAGCAATCTGATTCGCCGCCAGCAAGATCGACGAATCGTGCTGATTGATTTTGGTGCGGTAAAGCAGGTGGGCACTCAGCTAGTCGCCGACCCCTCAGGGCTAGACCCTAATGTGAGCCAGCCTGGGGCACCACGAACGATTGCTATTGGAACCGAAGGCTATATGCCCCCCGAACAAATCGTGGGTCATCCTCAGTTTAGTAGCGATATCTATGCCGCAGGCATCATCGCAATTCAGGCCTTAACCGGGCAGCTGCCCAGCCGCCTAGAGCGCAACCCTAACACCGGAGAAATTGACTGGCACCACCTAAGCCCACAAGTGCGCCCCCCACTCAAAAATCTGATCGACACTATGGTGCGCTATGACTTTCGCACTCGGTACAACAGCGCCTCTGAGGCTCTAACAGCTCTTAGATCTATGCTCACCGAGACTACATCCAGGGTAGCGGCGGCTAGCAGTTCACCGAAGACTTCAACAGTGATGGCAAGCAGCGGTTCACCGAATGACTCGGATGTTACGCAGCATATTAGCCCGAGCGATCGCAAAAATGAGAAAACGGCTGTTACGTCCTGGTTGATGCCCTTTGTGATTGGTGTTGTGATTGCAACCATGTTGGGGGTAGGCGTCATCGCTGGGCAGCGATTACCTGGCTGGTTAGGGCGTTCTGATATGGAGGAAGTCGCTGAAAGAGATGCCGCCGCCGCAAGGGAAGCCGCTGAAAGAGAAGCCGCCGCAAGGGAAGCTGCTGAAAAGGAGACTGCTGAGAGGGAAGCTGCTGCTGAACGAGAGAGAGCCGAGCGAGAAGCTGCTGAAAGGGAAGCCGCCGAACGAGAGAGAGCTGAGAGGGAAGCTGCTGAGAGGGAAGCTGCTGAGAGGGAAGCGGATGGAAGGGCGGCGATCGCTACGGTAGAAACGCTGTATCGACACATTTCTAATAAAGACTGGGACCAGGCAACGCTGTTGTTCTCTCCGGAGCAAGCCGAAAGATTTCGGCCTGAATTCTTTGAAAAATTTGAACAAGTAACCGTCGAAAACCTTCAAATCACCTACCAAACTGCTGATATTGTTGAGCTAGTCGGCCAAAACACGTTTGTATATCCTGACGGCGGCCTTCAGATAGAGGAACGTGTATACACCGTGCAGATAGCAGGCGGCGAACCTCTTGTGACTGACACAGAGCTGCTGCAAGTATTGCAACCCAAAGAGTGAAGCTTCTGTCAGCCTGAGATGCAGGAAATTACACGGTGAGCCAAGCGATTGTGTTGGATACTGGTCCAGTTGGGATGATCACTAATTCTAAGCTTTCTGAACAAGTCATTGCCTGTAACCAGTGGCTTCAAGCCCATTTAACTCGGTAGCAGCGCTACAGACAAAGACGAGATCGTTAAACTATACACAGACGTATTGGGTTTGCCGCGATGAAATTGAGCCAAGGGTTTGCAGTAGTAGGGGTAGTTTTAATCGGAGCGCTGCTATTTGGAGCCTATAGCGCGGCTTCTGCGCCCTTACCAGAGGGGTTCCCCTCGCCAACTGCTGATGGCAAAATAGACATTAAACAGTATCCGGCTTACCGCTCGGCGACAGTTCAGGTTAAAGGAGATTTAGGGTCGGCCTCTTCTAGAGGATTCTCACCCTTGTTTCGCCATATTAGTGACAATGGCATCTCAATGACTGCCCCGGTAGAGGCACAATATCCAGCAGAGACGCTTCAGGTTAGTGCTGCGTCTCAGGGAAATACCGCAGTTTCTTTCCTCTATCGGAGTTTAGACATCGTGCCTAAAGAAGTCGAGCAAGCCGTACAGGTAGAGGACACGCCACCAATGACGGTCGTTAGCTTTGGCGTAAGAGGAGGCTACGACTACGACATCTATACAAGGGGTGTAGAGCAGTTACAGGGTTGGCTGGCGGCACATCCTGAGTACAGCGTGGTGGGGCCACCAAGACGCTTCTTCTATGATGGGCCGTTTATTCCCGATGGGCTGAAGCGCAGTGACATTCAAATTCCCGTACAGCGAAAATAGCGCTCGCTGGCGATGCTGGCGTAATTTCCGGTTGTTGTGAAGGAGAGTCGGAGAAGTTGTAGAATTGCCGTGTGGGTGACTCTATCAATTAAGCCAGCACTCGACTAAGGAATGCAATGCTTTCTTTCCAAGCTGCATCTGTTGCAACTGGATCATAGCGATAGCCATCATCTCTCATGAACGTGTGGTTAGCTTCGTACAATAATGTCTTGTGGACAACATCAGCATTGTTCAACGCCTGCAAAATCTTCTGCCGCCCTTCTGGTGGTACGTGAGGATCTAAAGTTCCAAATACTGTGAGTACTTCAGCGTTCAGTTCGCTAACGCGTTCAATCGTATCGGCGACGCCTCTGCCTAGCTTGCCACTGTGAATCCCTGTGGGATAGCAGCAGACTGCGGCCTTTACCGAATCCTGAATAGCAGCGCGAAAAGCTAGGTGTCCACCAATACAAAAACCAAAGGCTGCTATCTGTCTGGGCAGTACGGTCTCTTCAGTCTGAAGCCACTCTAAAACGGCTTGAGCATCGGCATCGTAGTGTGCAATTTCACTTCGCCTAGCGTTATCGTTTCCCCGCAGTTTCCCCAGCTCATCTGGCTTAAGGATCGTCCCAATCGGCTCTAGCCGATGGAAAATCTCCGGCGCTGCTACCACATAGCCATACCCAGCTAGGCGATCGGCTAGGCGTGTAATGGGACCGCCTAGCTGATAAATATCTGAATAAAACAGAATACCAGGATACTGACCTACCGGTTCTGGCGTAGCGACATATACCCGCATCAGACTGTCATCTACTGTCAAACCAATGTTTCGTTTGATAATTTGCACAGAGTGGGGCCGCCTCTACTTTGGGTAGTCGTGGTTAATTCTAAGACAACACAAGCACAACGATCGTATCTTCGGCGAGATCGTTGTGCTTGCGTCTATCTATGTCGTTATACAATTAGGAGGAGTTTGCCGTTAGCGTTCGTACAAAAGAGTATTCGTAGATATCGCCTCATGTTTCTACTATCTATCTTGTCCCAGCGACAACGTCAACTATGGCTAGCCTCGGTGCTAGCTAGCTTTGGCTTAGCAGTAGGAACTTCTCATCTGCAAGCGCAGCCGCTGCCTCTACCTGAGCATCTAACCGATCTCACGTCGCCTACAGGTCAGACACTGCTCCAGGAGAGCGAGGCGCAGACTGACTTCCTGCCGCTGATGAGCCAGTATGTTACCCAAAAAAATCAGGCCTTTTGCGGCATTGCCAGCATGGCGATGGTGCTCAATAGCCTTGGAGTGCCTGCACCTAATGCACCCGAATGGAATCGGGCCTACTTTACCCAGGAAAATCTGTTTAACGCTGAAACAGAAGCAGTCATTCCTCGCGAAAGGATTGCGCGACAGGGACTAACGCTAGAGGAGTTGGCAAGTATTTTCGCGAGCTATCCGGTGGAGGTAGCGAGCTATCACGGCAGCGACGTGAGCCTAGCTCAGTTTCGGCAGCTAGTTGCTACCAACTTGGCTGAGCCGAATAATTTTGTTGTCATCAACTATTTGCGGCGGTCGATAGGTCAAGAAAGTGGCGGACATATTTCTCCGTTGGCGGCCTACGATGCGGATACCGATCGGGTGCTGATTTTGGATGTGTCACGCTACAAGTATCCACCAGTATGGGTAGAGGTTGAATCGCTATGGAATGCGACGAATACAATTGATTCAGTGTCAGGGTTGAGCCGAGGGCTAGTAACGGTCTCTTCTGATGGCTCTCATACGGTAGGCGAGTAGATAGGGCTTAGTAAAGCCTGTATATTTCATAGACTCTTCGAGGATTAATGATGAAGCTGCGCTCTATTGAGACGACGCCTAGCCCAAACTGTATGAAACTCAATTTGGATGCGTCTGTGATCGCGAAGCCGGTGACACTCAATGCGGGGGATGAGGTAGTAGATGTTCCTGTAGTCTTTCAGGACCTGCTGGACATAGAAGGAGTGCAGTCTATTTTTTGGATGGGCAATTTTGTGACCTTAACGAGGCGTGGCAGCGCGGACTGGTCGACTATTTTGGCTGCTGCTGGCGCATTGATGGGCATCGCGGCAGATGCTGATGCTGGACTAAACGATAGTTTGCAGGCGGATAAGTCAGTAGAAGATACTGCAGAATCAGGTGCTGTAAAGCAGAACTTCGGCCAAGTCGAGGTGGCGGTGCAGATGTTTCGTAGTATTCCGGTTCAGGTGCGAGCCATTGCCGATGGCCAGCAGGCTCGCGTGGCCTTGCCCGATCGATTTAATCAAGCGCTTCAGCGGGTGATTGTGGCGACGGGGGCAGACTATGTGGCTGAGCGCATTTGGTCGCCCTATCAGCCTCAGTTTGGCAGTCCTGCGGAAATTGCGCAGCAGGTAGCAGATGAGCTAGATATTTTGACGAGCGATCGCGATCTAGCGTTATTAGAAAAATCTGCTGCTAATGCTGAAAGAGTGGCTCGACCTTTAGCGTTGCAACAAACATTGCTCAAAGAACTTCAACAGTCAGACTGGAAACGCCGCCTCAAAGCAATCCAACAGATTGAGGTAAACTCCGAGACTTTCGCCTCAGTAGTGATAGCACTCGAAGACGAACGAAACGCTATCCGTCGCTGGGCGGCGGCGCTGCTAGGGGCCAGTGAGGAGTCTGAGGCGGTGGGGCCACTGTGCGAATCCTTGCGAGTCGATAGTTCGCCGATTGTGCGAAGAACGGTGGGCGACGCGCTGAGTGACTTGGGCGATGCTTCAGCGATGGCAGCGATGGCTGAGGCGCTGCAAGATGCTTCGGGGCTGGTACGGTGGCGAGCGGGTCGTTTTTTGAATGAGGTGGGCGATCGCGCTACACTGCCCGCGCTAATGAAGGCGGCTGAGTCCGAAATCGAGTTTGACGTGCGTGTAGAGATGCTGGCGGCAATCGATCGAATTGAGTCCGGTAAAGCTTCACAGCTACCGATGTGGATGCGGATAAGTCAGTCCTAATTTGATGGCGTTCAACATAAATGAGGTTCATTTACTACATCAAGCAAACTGCGATCGCAAGAAACTTTGCATCATCTCCCAGCCTCTCTCAGCACTCAGTGGATTAAAAAACATACCGGCTTCCCTAGCTTGAGCCTGAGGATTAGTAAAAGCGTGAGCCGTATGGCCAAACATGTGAATTTGCCAGTCTGCACCGTGCCGCGTTAGTTCATCGGCCAAGGCTATTGTCTGCTCGCGTGGGGACAGCGGATCTTCCCAACCATGTAGTACTAGCACGGATGATTGAATCTTTTCGGCACTAGTCAACGGCGGCGGATCGTAGATGCCGTGAAAGCTGACCACAGCGCTAATATCTACGCCTGAGCGGGCTAGGTCCAGCACGCACTTGCCGCCAAAGCAAAAGCCAATAGCCGCTACCTTGTTTTCATCCACCTGAGGCAGCTGACGAATTGTTTTTGTTGCTAGCTGCATATGCTCTAGCAGCAAAGCGCGGTCATGGTTCAGCACAGCCATCAGAGCGCTAGCTTCCTCCGGTGTAGTTGCCCGCTTCCCCTGCCCGTAGATATCAATAGCAAATCCGACATAGCCCAACGCAGCCAAAAGTTCTCCCTTCTGCGTCTCGAAGTCAGACTGTCCTTTGAACGTCGGCGCAATCATTACACCGGGTCTCGGCTCAGCCTGCGAATTATCCCAGCTGATCGTGCCTTCAAATTTACTGCCTGCACTTTCGTAGATAAGTGGTTCGGTAACAATCACAGCAGCGCTCCATATAGGCAACCCGTATAGCGTATCAGAGCGATTGACCTTCAAAGTGTTTGTAGCCACTAGCCATTCAAGCCTACGTAAAGCAGGAATGTCCGAATGTATCTACATAGTTATGAGGGAGAGCACTAACCCAAGAGTTCATATGGCACGATGGCCGATATCCGCTATCTTTGTTCTGCTATCTTTGTTCTGCTACCTTGTCTAGTAGCTCTTGTCTATGGTTTCCCTTCAGAAATTCATCAATGACCTGCATAGTCGCTATCGCACCCTGGACGATGGCCAGCTGGCGAGCTACATTCCAGAACTCACGAAAGCAAATCCTAGCTGGTTCGGCATTAGCATTGTCACTACAGACGGTCAGATTTTTGAAGTTGGAGATGTCCAGCAGAACTTTACGATTCAGTCCATCTCGAAAGTCTTTGCCTATGGCCTAGCCTTAGAAGACCATGGACGGAGCGAGCTGCTAGATAGAGTCGGTGTGGAACCAACTGGCGATCCATTTAACTCCCTGATTAGATTAGATGAAGACTCCAAGCGGCCCTTTAATCCGATGATTAATGCAGGGGCGATCGCAACGACTGGTTTGATTAAAGGCACTGACCCCACAAACAAACTTAACCGCCTGCTTGATATGTTCGAAGGCTACCTTAACCACGAAGTTGTCATCGACATGCCTACATTTATGTCCGAACGCTCCACTGGGCATCGTAACCGAGCCATGGCCCACCTTATGCTCAACTTTGGCATGATCGACCAAGATATTAACACTGCTCTCGATCTCTACTTCCAGCAGTGTTCTGTAATGGTGAACTGTCAGGATTTAGCGATGATGGCGGCGACGCTTGCCAACCATGGCAAGCAGCCCACAACGGACAAGTCAGCACTGAGTGGCGATTATGTGAAAGACTTGCTCAGTGTGATGTACACCTGCGGCATGTACAACAGAGCAGGAGAGTGGGCCTACCGGGTTGGTATTCCGGCTAAGAGCGGCGTCTCGGGTGGCATTATCGCGGTTGTTCCAGGTAAAGCGGGTATTGCTGTGTTTTCTCCTCTCATAGATAAGAACGGCAACAGCGTTAGGGGACTGCGCGTTTTTGAAGAACTCTCGCTTGAATACGGGTTACACCTATTTGAGCTCTCGATGGGACGCTGTGTCCTTTCTGATGCAATAGACTGATCGGCTAACGCAATTACATAAACGCAATTACATATCGGTTATGGTCGCTATTCTCATCCCACTGATGACAATATGACCACTCATAGCGCTTGTATGCTGGCAAAGTTCGTGCCTCGCTCCTTCAAGCCCTCGACGATACTCAACAGATAACGTAAAGAGTGGCCCAACCGATACTGGGCAAAAGGTACACGGCTCAGAAACTCACCATTTTCTGAGTGAGCATAAGTATATCTATCTGTTCTGTAAGCAAACTGCTCCAGTTAGAATGGTTGAGACTAGGTAAAGCGAAGGGCATACCGCTGTGCAGATAGAAACAGGACGACTTATTCTAAGAGAATTCCAGAAAGAAGATCTCCAAGCGCTTTCACAAATACTTTCCAATCCTGAAACAATGATATTCTCTTCGACCGGTACCCATTCGATTGAGCAGGTACAAGAAAAGTTAGAAGGGTTTATCGCTTGCTACCAGGAGTTCGGATTCGGAAAGTGGGCTGTAATTCTTAGAGAAAACAATCAGTTGATTGGATATTGCGGGATTGCCGTACATGAAATTGACGGTCGCGATGAAAAAGAACTAGGATATAGGCTAGACTCACGCTACTGGGGACAAGGTTTAGCAACTGAAGCGGCAACAGCGGCACTCAAATGCGGATTCGAGAAATTCGACCTCTCATATCTTCTAGGCATAGTCGAACGCAACAATCTAGCATCAGTTAGGGTTCTTAAGAAAGTAGGTATGCAGTATAGCGGGACGACTGCGTTTCACGCTATTGATATGGATTTGTACCGAATTGAGGCTGCTGATTTCTTAGAAGGTCATATTGGATGGAAAAGTTCTCTCTAGTAGGTATAACTTGCCTTAGTTGCCACACGTACCGATCTGTTGTCATTCCAATTGTGCCAGAGCTACATCAATGATTGCTTTCACATGTACATCCGCACTGTCTATGACCAGGAAATCGAGCGGCGCCCCGTCATAGACTATGTTCAAGTCGGTGCCGCCAAGTAATACGGCTTGAGCGCCTTGCTCGTCCACCAAATGCTGACCGGCTGCCAGCAGTCGCGCGCGCTGGCCTAGAGTAGCCGCGCCAGCAACTGCTGTTGCTATGTAGTCGTCATTAATCTCTGTTAGCTCTTTGCCGAGCGGCACCACACAATCTAGTTCGCTAAGTGCTCCGTACAGAGCCGTTTCCATCACTACCCGTGTGCCTAAGATACCGACGCGTTGTATGCCTTCTCTTTTCAAGTAGTCGGCAACCGCCTGCGGCCCGTCAATTATCGGCAGTGGAGAGATTGCAGAAAATTCCTTCGAGCAGAAGTGGCCACCCATTGAGGTAATGACAACAGTATCAGCACCAGCCGCCGCTAGCTGACCTGTAACACGATTGAATTCAGCAGCTTGCACGTCGGCTTGACCAGAAGCAATATGTCTCGTAAGGAGTTGCGCGCTAGTGTGGCCAATCGTCAGGTGTAATGGCTGTGACGCAGCGCTAAAGGATTCTACTATCCTTTGGTAGTAAATTACCGTTGCTGCCGGGCCAATCCCGCCAATTAAACCGATATGCATGGTCATAGTCTCTGCTTAAAGCTGAAGAAAGGCACTATAGACGACTCTCCGAGTAATACTTTTAGAGAGTCAACGCATCTTAGAACTTGTAAGACCTTCGCAAGCATTAGTCTGAGATGACCACAGTTATAATCAACTTAGACTAATTGCCTTTTCAGGCCGCGCTCTTTTAAGCAGGTTTGTTCAACCTGTATGCCCCGCGATCGCCTTTGAACCAGTCTCCGTCGCGAACACCGCCAGATAGAATATTAGAGATCCGGTTGCGAGCTTTGAGATACTGGGCCTTTGGCATACCGTCTTTGAACAAAGCCGACATAACCTCTGCAATCTTGAAGTCCTCGTCAGGCTTAGTAGCGAGAACTATTTGAACAGATTCAGGCATTGGTCGGTCTTTTACGCCTGGTAGTGCATATTTCTGCCAGCTAGCTGCGCGGCCATCCTTTTTCTTAGCACCCGCTTTTAACTTTGACGCCGCCTTTGTTTTCTTAGCAGCCGTTTGAGTATCTACAGCCGCCTTAGTTTTCTTCGCTACGCTCTTTGCAGCTGTAGCCGGTACCTTAGCTACGTCAGCAGAGTCAGCTGACTCTGTAGAGTCTGCTTCAAACATCGGGATAACAGCTTCGAGCGCTTCTTTCTTAGCGCGAATTTCTTCCATCTGTTTTGTGAGAGTAGACTCTTGAATTTCAAGGTTAGTCACAACTTCTTGAAGTTGAGGCAATACAGTCTGGACCATTGGTATGTCGCTTTTTGAGATTACAATCAACAATACTAGCGCATCTCTTGCCGATTTTTACATCATCGGAGATAGAACCTCTCTTATGGATAAGTAGAAGCAATGATTTCCTAAGCACATCACTACTTGTAGACTTTTTCTTCCCATGCTAAAACTATTTCGACTGATATTGTTTTCACACAAAAAACCTATGAACAAAGCTGAGCTAATTGATGCTGTTTCACAAAACGCAGAGGTCTCTAAGAAAGATGCTGATGCTATCGTATCGGCTGTCGTAGAAGCCATTATGGAAGCTGTAGCCGGAGGGGAAAAGGTGTCGCTTGTTGGGTTCGGAAGTTTTGAGCCTCGCGCACGAAAAGCTCGTGATGGTCGCAATCCCCAGACAGGCAAAACAATCAAAATTCCTGCAACTACCGTACCAGCATTCTCGGCGGGTAAAGGCTTCAAGGAAAAGGTGGCATCGGCTTAATCGTTCTGGGTATAACTAGAGCGAGATATCCGGCGGGCCTTTCTGATGTGTCCTTGGAAGGCCTGCTAAATTCAAGCTGATGTTGGTATTGATAGTTCCTCAGTAAAATTGTAGGATCGAGTCTAGAGAGTTGTTGTCTGATAGCCAGGCAAGAATAGACGAGGCGTCTAGCCAACTCCCTACAGCTTCAAGGGCAAGATTCATCCTTCCAATCGCAGTGGGCACAAACCCATATATCTTCTTCCAACGTGGCTATTGGCATCTCACAGTTGGGACAGCGGCTCGTAAACTGCGGATGCCAGTCTAGAATCTCTAACTGTTCACACTCGTCTGGAAAGCGAGAGAATAAATCACGCCCAGAGAAAAGTATCGTTAAAAAAGTATTTAACCTAGTGGTTAGAGATTGAACTCCCGCTGTCGGAGTCAATACGCTGGCCCTATCAATGCCCGTTACATCTGGGAAGTAAACCGTTGGAGATAAAATGTAATGGTGATTTGGAGACCAAAAGCCTGGTTTTTAGCCGTGACGCTTGTCCTAAGCGTTCTCCACACACAAGCCTTGGCCGAGCGACCCGACAGCCAGTTGGCTGGCATTAGGGTGTTGCTCAATCCAGGACATGGCGGGTCAGAAACTGGAGCGGTAGGGCCTACGGGAGTTTTGGCAAAGGATGTGAGCTTGACTGTGTCCCTGCTTCTCCAGGATGAGTTGCTCAGCCGGGGCGCGGTGGTCGTGATGACGCGGGAGACCGATCTGGATATCTCGTTAACCGAGCGACAGCGGCTGATCGCACAGACAGAACCTGCCCTCGCTCTCACGATTCACTATACGAGCGTGGAGGAGGACGGGGATGCAGAAGGGAGTCAGGGAGTGCGCTCCTATTGGTACCATCCTCAGTCCCATGGCGCTGCGATGTTTCTCCATAATTATCTGGTGGAGCATTTGGGACGAGTCGATGGGGGCGTTTTTTGGAACAACCTGGCTCTAACTCGTCCGTCAGAGGCTCCGGCGGTGGTGCTAGAGCTGGGCTTTATGACGAATCCTGAGGAGTTTGAATGGATCACTGATGAGGATGAGCAACGAGCCCTAGCGCGGGTCTTAGCTGATGGCATTGTGACGTGGTTGCAAAGTGAGCTCTAAACGTTCACCCTCTCAACGGTCAGTCAGCTTAGTAATACTTGGAACACTAGCGAGGGCTACAATTCCGACAACCGAGTCCTGACAGAATACAACCCCCAGCGGGGTAGTGCAAGCGAACGTACAACGAAATGCCATCAGGGCAAAGGCAAAGCCTGAAACAACGCAAATTCGTTAGGCGATCAGGAAAAATATAAAAAAGCCCAGAAAATACAGCTCACGACTATGGCTACTGCAATATCAGAAACCATCTCTATAAACCTGGTCTACGACTATCCCGTTCGCTGGAGTCAGTTCAAGGTACTTCGAGACTTCGTTCAGAACTTTTATGATGCTGTGCAATGGCCCAACTGGGATAGCAAATTCTCCTATACTTTGGATAACAGTGTTCTTACCCTGAAGGCAAGCGATGTAGGCTTCAGCTACGACTGGCTACTTCATATCGGAGCCTCCACTAAACGAGAAACTTCCGGGGAGTATGCAGGTTATTTTGGCGAGGGCTTCAAAATCGCGGCCCTGTGTGCCCTACGAGATTATGGTTGGCAAATAGAGGTTTGCTCTCGCGACTGGGCACTGACTGTCATTACTACAGATATCAACGTCGATGAGCAGCATCTGCAATCACTGGCCTACAGAGTAGAAAGGAGGTCTGCCACATCGACAGATACCATCTTGCGAATCTCACCTTTCGATGATGCCGCGCTACTTGAGAGCGTTTTACTGAGCTTTTACTATCCCACCAATCCACTCTTCGGCGAAAAGATTTACGAAGGCTCTGACTGCGCGGTCTATCTTCGCTCCAAAGTTCAGAAGCCAAGGGGATACCCAGCAACAACCACTGGCAGCCATGGTAAAGGAATTGTCTTCGCTAGCTACCAGGCGCTAGGTTCATTTCAATATCCACTTGTTTTTTGTCTTCACGACTACCGGCACAACGATAGGGAGCGTAACTCATTCTTTCAAATGGATGTAATACGCATCATACACAGAGTTGTATCGAAGTTGCCACCCGCTGCATCGTCGGTTGTTCTGCAATCACTAAAAGGCCGCTGGTATGACAGACCGCGAAAGAAATATGACTTTGAATCCTGGTATGACATCGTTGCCACACTGGTCAGAAGTGTTTCTCGCGCAGCCGAGGAGACTTTGGCATTTAGGGAAACCCATCTGAACTTGCTAGTCGCTCATCAGGTAAAGCGAAACGACTTACAAAAATACAATTGCCGCCGTCAGGCACTAGATTGGTTGAAAAATTCTGAGCAGTCTTTCCGGCTGGTACAGAGTGCTTTTGCTGGAATGGGTTATCCAACGCTGGAGTCTGTTTGCGAACAGCACAAAGGCTTCAGCCTTACTCGCCAGCCACATACACAAGAAAAAAAGCGCATAGAAATGCTAGAGACGTTTGTTCAAACGCTGATACCTGAAGTCTTCTCATTGGTTGAACTGCCGCCCTGCCAGATTATCAAAAGCGAAAGCGCGGCCTGGATGGGTATGGCAAACTGCATTCCTATTAAGAGTACGCAACAGAAGTTCAGAGGTATTCCTATTCGCTACCAGCTCCCATATGTTGCATTAAAATCATCCCTATTGCATTCGGCTACCTTTGGTAGCGCACTGAGCACTTATCTACACGAATTAGCCCATATGTTCGGAGGCGATCGCTCAGCCGCATTCAGTCATGCACTCTCTGAGTTGATGGAAATCACGCTGAGCAACGCTCGCCTGGTTGCACAGTGGCAAGAAGAGTGGGAATCGTTGTCGCCGTAAGGATATGAGCAGCTTCTGTTGAGACTTGCAGCTAACCATCTTCTAGAACCTGCCCTAGTATATTCAACTGCCCATCGTTCGACTGAATAACAACGGCGCTTCCAGACTGTGGAAATATATTGCTTATCGCAGTGATATTCACCTGGTGGGTCACCATAACCACGACACCAGAAGTAGATTCGTTAGCTGTGATGTAGTTTTTGATCTGAGCTGTCTGACTCTCAGCAGTGCTGCGATCTTGAAAGAACGAGTTTAGCTGTGGAAAAGGCTCTACTGGAGCGACGTCCATCAGTTCAGCTGTTTCCAGGCAGCGACACCACTGACTAGAGAGAACCTTTATAACTGGGATATTGCGGTTGCGAAAAGCTTCGCCAATTTCTTTAGCCTGCTGCCGTCCAGCGTCTGAAAGGTTACGCTGAGTGGAGCAGGCATCGAGTTGAAAGTTAGTAGGATCGCCTGTCCCTGGTGCGATCGCGTGACGAAATAAGACGAAGTAAGTCTCTTCATCAGCCTCCATCAGCTTTGTCCAGAGTTCTGCTTCTGTCGCTGAAGGCCCAGTAGAAACATCTGCTGCCTGATTCGGCGTTACCAATGAATCCGAGCTTACTTCTGATAGGGGGGCTTGCACAGTATTTTGAGAAGCATTACACCCTGCTAACGCAAGCACCAAGCAAAAACCGATCCAACATTTTGAGCATAGGTATTGCATCGCAAATTATCGTCTCACGTAAATAGAACATTGATTACAGCATACAAAAGAGGGGTTGTAACTTACTGGCAGCAACTTATTCAATTGTTTCCGATCAACCTTCGCTTTTGTCAAAAGCAACCACGCCATCAGACATCAGACATCAGAGTCAGCAAACTCTGACGATGCTTTCTATCAAGAGAGTTCAATACCCCCCTCCCACTGTGTGGTTTATCTCCTTCCACTGTGATTTGCGACGGGTTTTGTAGTTCAGTACTGGTTTTAGCACCGCCAGTACTCGAATTAGCCCGGCATCTACCATGTCTTGAATCACTACGTCTATATTTTTGTAGGCTTGGGGGGCTTCCTCATAAATCAGGGCCTTGTCTTCGCAGATCACTAAGCCGCCCAAATCCGTTTTGAAAAAGTCTTCTGGCCGATATTTTTTTAGTCTGCCTTTTGACTCGGAGCGTACCCACTTGCGACCTGCACCATGGGCGAGGGAAAACGCATTTTCTACATGAGCATCGGACTGTTGTTCTACTGCCTGTACCAAGTAGCTGTAGGTACCGCGCGAGCCTGGAATTACCAATACGCCTTGGTCGGAAGGCGCTGCACCTTTTCGGTGTAGCCACTGCGTTTCGCTGCCTGTTTCGCTGCTTGTTTCGCTCTTTACAGTCTGCGGTGTAACTGTGTTGTGTGCTAGGTCGAAGATGTTTTCGCCGTCGCTGCGTAGGGCTGACAGAAAGCGGTGAGCGATTAGGGCTCGGTTTGCGATCGCCCACTTCACAGCCTGGTCATGCTTCTCCAAATACTCTGTTGCTTCTGCACTATCCGCAGCCAACCCCTCAGCTCCAAACACCGCCACATGCGCCCGCAAAATCTGATGACCCAATCCTCTAGACCCTGAGTGTGCCATCATATACAGCCACTTCTTATCCACACCCAACTCCGCACAGGCATCCGGGTCGTGAATGGTCTCCACCCGCTGCAATTCAGCAAAATGATTACCACCACCGATTGTCCCCATTGATTCTGAAAATAGATCAGTAGGCAAGTTGTGACGCTCTAACCAGTCAGCCGTATCGCCTTCCCACGGAGCATCCAGGTGCAGCTTGTCTGCCCACTTATCAAGCTTTAACTTATTGGCCTTTAGCTCACTGCGCCATAGGCCCATTCCGCAGCCAATGTCATTACCCACCAGCGCCGGATAAATCCAGCCTGAGCACAGAAACGCCGCGCCAATCGGGCAGCCCTTACCTGCGTGTAAGTCTGGCATTCCCACTGCTCGCTTCATGCCTTTCAGCTGCGCGGTACGCTCTAGCTGCTGTACGGCATTTCCTTCAATCCAATTTTTATCCGATGCAATGACGCGAACCACCGCGCCATTGCTTGTTGTCTCTTCAGTACTCATAGCAGTTTTAAACGTTATGGCTGTGTTGTTGCGATGCCCATTTGTATCTGTTCTACTTTTCTGAGCTGATCCATTGCGGTGACGACGCGCCCGTGACTGGTGTTTTCATCTGCTCGGATGGTGACTTTTATGGGGTTGTTGTTAGCGATCGCCCTCACCTCATCTGCTAATGCATCTACGTCCACAGCCCTACTATCCAGGAATAGGCTCCCATCAGGTGTAATCGTCAGTGTTACATCCACCTGATCTATTGGCGTCGAAGTTACAGACTGAGGCAGGTTTACAGGCAAACCTTCCGAGCGAGTCAGGTAAAGCGTAGAGAGGATAAAGAACGCCAGAATCGCAAAAATTACGTCAATCATCGGTAAGATGTTGACACTGGTGCGAGTGCTGTCGTTGTCTTCGGGTAGGCGCATCTGAAGTTGGTGAAATGTATGAATACAAGCAAGCCAATTTTAGAGCGGCTTTGCTGAATCGGGCGAAAGTAGATACCACAGTTCAGCAGCCTCAGCCGCAGACACCGTACTACGCATACTCTTGGGTCGATTTCCTAAGTACACTTCAAAGGGGCTGTTTTGCTCTATGGTTTGCTCGCCTTTAGTTAAAGTTGCGTCATAGGTACCTGTAACTTTATATAGGTCATTGATGTAAGCACCGTGCGCGGCTGCTTGCTTCTTAATCTCCGGGTCCGATAGCTTTTCTCGACTTTCAATAAAGACTTTACCTACCTGAAAGTCAGGAATAACACCTGTTTCAGTAGATACATTCAACCCTTTTGCAACAGCTGCCTGCATATTGATTTGCTGCTGAGTAATCGCCCGAAAAACAGTCGAATCAGACGGTGTCTGGGCAAGCATCCCACAGCCTGTAAGAGCGACAAGGACAAGTGAGAGGCACAGTAGCCTGAGCTTTTTCAGCATAATTTTTCACAGCTCCCTTTTAACGATTCTTTTAACAACCATAGCGTGGTAGGTACAAAGCAGGATCGCCTGTGCTAAAGTAATGGCCCCTGCCGCGTGTATCGTAACGGGTCTTGGTGTAGGCAGAGTACGTACAGCGTGTAAAGAGCGTCCTTCCTATTCCGCTAACTTTTCTATAACTTCAGTATCAGCAGCCAGAAAGTGCTCTTGTAGCATCTTGTGCGCGAATCGATAGCGCCCACCTACTCGCTGCAAAAGAAGTCTTTGAGTACAGTACTCGAGGAAAAGCTCAAGATTTTTGGGAATGGTTTTTTCTCGCTGCAGAATCTTCTGTAGCAGGACATGCTGAACAATCGGTCTGCATGTCTGGCTTGCCAGAAGTTTGTATACTCTAACAACGCTCCCCAAAAGCATAAACATCACAACTGCGATCACTACCTGCAACGGCTCTACTGTTGCTTCTATAAAAGCTAGAGGCAACACAACTAAGAAAGCAACTGCAAACCAGAACATGAGGTCGAGTAATGCTACTTTGCCAAGATTAGAGATCATTCTTTTCAAGCTGTAGTTGGGCGATCGCCTATCTTCAATTTCAGATGTTTCGTATCGGATTTTTAAGTGTATGCGAGTGCTTAAAACTAAGCCAAAAAGAAAGCTAAATACAACTGCTGTCGAGATACCAAGCTCAACTTTTTCAAGCCATACTTCGACTTCAGTTCCAAAGCCAGTCACTCTAGCAGCGACTGCCTGTTCCTTCGGAAACTCGACAAGTTCAGTAGCACCGGGATAGCTGCCTGGGACTGCTCATGGGCTGATTGGCACAAGCTGCTGGCAAGATCCAACATAAGCGTTGTTTTACCACTGCCAGCATGACCCAATATCAGCAGCTTATTTTGAGCATCATGAAAAACTTCCAGGATAGATTGACCTGCTGGGATGTCCTCTGTAGGGATAGGACCAATTTTCACATCTGCTTCCCACTGTCGCTCAATCAAATCAGGACGTGACTGCATGCCAGGTCTGAGTAGCTTTGCGCCGTGTAGTGATTGCTCAAGTCGAAGGGTGACCTCGGCTTGTACTGCGGTGAGTAGTCCTGTTTCTGCGCTAGGTCGCCTGGATAAAAGCTGCTTGAGCGTATGAGCGCTATCGCCAGTAACAACAATATTGCGATCGCCCGTCACAATAACTGCACCATCGGCATTCCCACCAATGCTGACTGAGCGATTTCCTGGCTCAATCCTGATTTGATTGTTGCTTACAGCCGCAGATAGCGCTTTGATGTCCTGCGGAGTAATCTGCCTGCCTGATTCTAGTTGATCCAGAATGCCGTCAAGGTATGAATGGTTGCCTGTCACCGTACTAAGCCCTTCGAGCGAAAAGGCCGTCTATTCACAGCTGTAGAATAGACGGCCTTTTTGATTGATGCAAATCAGTCTGTATCATGCCGCTGACTCACCCTAGGTGAAGATGAAGCCGGAGACAAACATAACAACGGTTAGTCCACCTACCAGAATCATCAGGGCTTTGCCTGCGTCCCAGCTACCTTTCCAGGAATAATCTTTCTCTGCCATAACGAATCACCGCAAAAACTTTACACTTCTTAGTGTATCCGAATATCACTTAAGATTTCATCTTTCTATAGTGATGCTCTAGCAATTCGCTATGATCACGGCTGAGCGCTTATAGCAAAGACATCTGCTGCCCTTGCTGCTCGTAATAAAACTGCTCTACGCCCCAGCGGCGGTACATTGGCGTCTTTCGCTTGTGCGATCGCCGACTTTCTACCTCAGCAACTTCCAGCTTTTGCTGCGCCTCTTCTTTTCGGCAGTTCAGTATTTTGGCCGCATCTTGCAGACGAATCCACTGCTGACCAAACCGCTTTAGCAGCACATCATCAGCTTCATTCTGAATCTGGGTCAGCAGAATCTTGGCCAATAGCCAGCAGGCTTTAGTATCGGCTTCGGCGCGGTGGGAGGTGCTGATGTCAAAGCCAAAGTGTTTGATCAGGTTTGGCAGGCTGCGAGAGGGCAAGTCGGCAAGCAGCATTCGCGAAAGGATGACGGTACACAGCTTCTTGAGCGGCGGCTTGTAGAAGCGCATGCCCAACCGCTTGTATTCACTGCGGATGAATGAATAGTCAAAGTCGATATTGTGGGCGGTGAAAACGCGGTCTGCTTCTAGCAGGGGGAGGCAGGCGGGCCAAATTTCTTCGGGAGGCGGGGACGGGTACACCATCTCGGGGGTGAGGCCGGTGATTTTGGTGATGAACTCGGGGATTTTGACCTTTGGGTTAATCAGATGGGTTTCCTGGTGCTGTAGTCCGTCGGCCAGGGTCGCGTGCAAAACAGAAACCTCTATAACTCGGGCGTTGTGACCCAAGGCGCCTGTAGTTTCGATATCGACGATGGTGAGGGGAGACTGGCTGACCTGTCGGTAGTAGGTAAGTAGTTCGCTGGAAAGGAGAGCGGATTGGCCTTGAAATTTTGCGGCGTGGGCAACCATGGCTTTTTCCTACGGAAACGCTCCGCGAACGACTACGCTCAGCCACCGACTGGGGATGACTGAAAAGAGGATGGGGGATTTACTGCTGGGATAGACGCTTTACGTCTGCGCCGCCTATCATCTCATGAATTTTGGCGAGGCGCTGTGGGATGGTGTGGGCGTGGGGGCTGTTGCGGAGGCTTTCGCTAAGATCTAGCTGGCTGAGGTTGTCGGCTTTGTTGCCGGGGAACCAGTGGCTGGCACCGCCAAGCAGGTTGTAGCGAGCCTCGGCATAGCTCTGCATGTCAAAGGCTTCGACCAGGTTGCCAAGCCAGAGGGCGATCGCAATATTGATTCCGCCTGGCGTGGACTGAATGTCCGGCAGGCCTTCTTGCCAGGTGCGGTACCAGTTTTCACCGAGGGCGGCGATCGCCTGCTCTTCCAGCCGTTCCAAAATCGGGGCTAGAATCTTCTCGGCATCGTCCAGCAAAGGCAGCACCTTCATATGCTCGTCAAAATCCGACGGTTCTGCTGCGCCCAGGCTCAGCGTGTGCACCTGCGGATGACTCAGGCAAAATAGATCGTTGAACACCATCGGGCTCAGCGGCTGACAGAGCTCTACTAGGCGTGGCGGTGGATTGTACAGATGACCGCCCTTATTAGAAGGGCTGATGATGAACACGCCCATATCGTGACGGGTCGCGGCTTCTATGGCTCGCCAGTTGTCCTGAAAAATGTAGTACCAGTGGATATTGACATAGTCGAACAGGCCGGTTTCTATGGCATCGACTATTACCTGCGTTGGGCCGTGGGTCGAAAAGCCGATGTGGCGAACCTTACCTTCGGCGCGTAGTTTTTTCGCGACTTCTATGCAGCCACCGGGACGAATGCTATGTTCCAGGGTTTCGCGGTTGTTGATGCCGTGTAGGCCCAGCAGGTCTATGTAGCTCAGCTGTAGGTTGTTTAGGGAGGTGTGAAAGATGCTCTCGAAGTCTTTGGGGTCGGCTTTGGGGGGGACTTTGGTTTGTACGATGAGGCGATCGCGCTCAAACTTTGGCAGCACCTGACCTAGCTGAATTTCTGAGGTGCCGTAGCCTCTGGCCGTCTCGATATGGTTGATTCCTAGCTCCAGCGATCGACGGATCGTCGCTTCCAGGTTTTCCTGATTCTTGGTTGGAATATCTTTGAGCGGGACGTCTTGCCAGGAGTGCTGATAGCGCATTCCCCCACAGGAGAACACAGGAATTTGCAGTTCGGTGCGGCCAAATCGGCGATAGCGCATTCGGTTGAAACGGGTGAAAAGGAGCTGATTTGATTGTAGACAATCGGTGCTGGCTTTTTCTAGCGTTCTAGTAAACTGAATCTCAGCCCGAGGTTACTCAATCCATAGCGCTAAAACCGATGATGATACACCGACTACCTACAAACTGTTTCATCAAGCTCAAAAAGACGCTTTGCTGGATGCTGAGTGCCGTGTTGGGCGTGTTGTTTTGGCTAGGGCCTGTTGCATTTTCGCAGCGTTTTTTGCATACAGAGCCGTTTTATACGGGCGATTATGGGGCGATCGCTGCGCCCAATCGCCCTCAGCGGCTCAAATCTTCTGCTATGACACCGCCCACCGAAATTCTCTCACGCCTTTTTACCGAAGCGCAGCTACGCTCAGACTGGTTTGCAGATTCTTTTCTGGCTCAAATTTCCCTGGCACAGATCTCGCAGATTACTCAGGGCATTGTTAGCAGCGTCGGTGAATATCAATCGATTGAAGACGTGCCGAATGGGTTTGTGCTGACCTTTGAGCGCGGTACGGTGGCGACGCATCTGTCGTTGAATGCGCAGGGGCAGATTACCGGACTGCTGTTTGAGACGCCTCAGCTTGCTCTCTCATTAGACGAAGCACTGCGTGAACTGGCCGCTCTGCCCGGAGAGGTTCATGTTTTGGCAACTCGGAATGGGACAGAAGTTGCCGAGTTGAATGCTGAGCAGTCCCTTGCTGTGGGTTCTACATTCAAGCTGTTGATTCTTCAGGTGCTACGGAATCAAATTGCAGCAGGTGAGCATCAATGGAATGAAGTCGTAACGCTAAAAGATGAGTGGAAGAGTCTTCCGAGTGGTGTACTTCAAGACTGGCCAGTAGATACTTCAATCACGCTAGAGAGCCTGGCGACGCTGATGATTTCGCAGAGCGACAACACTGCTACCGATCATCTGTTGCATATTGTAGGACGCGAAGCGGTAGAAGCGCTTTCCGAACGCAATCGTCCTTTTTTGACGACCCGAGAAGCCTTTGTCCTGAAAGACCCTGCGAATCAGCGTGTGCTTAGCCGCTGGCGCAGAAGTGACGAAAAGCGCAGCTTAGTGAGTGCGATCGCCGCACTACCGCTCCCTGACGTAAATATATTCAACGGAGGGCCACAGGCAATTGACGTGGAGTGGTTTTTCACAGCCTCTGAACTGTGCGCTGCCATGGACAGCGTGGCAGACCTACCGTTAATGAGCGTGAACCCCGGTCTGGTCGATCCGACAGCGTGGGAAAAAGTCTCTTTCAAAGGTGGCTCTGAACCTGGAGTAGAAAACTTTACGACCTACCTGGTGGATGAGCAAGGACCGCTTTGCGTTACCGCAACCTGGAACAATCCAGAAGGCATTGATGAGCTTAAATTTTCTACGCTGTACCGCAGTTTGATTGCCAGCCTTCAGTGACCTGAATGGTCGGCTATGTGGCAAGCTATGAAGCGTACGCAGACCTTATTTCTACTTAAGTCCATGGCGATTCCTATTCCTGCTCGGCCCAGCGGTTACAAACTGGGCGATGCCAATGCTCCTGTTGTAGAGATGTTTTTGGACCTGGAGTGTCCTTTTTCTAAGTGCGGCTGGAACAATGTAATGAAGGTAATAGAAGCCTATTCGCCTGAGCAGGTGTGCTGGATGTTTCAGCTGATGACGCTAGGCAACCATCGGCAAAGCTGGGATGCCACTAAGGCAGTGATTGCAGTGGCGGGTGATGATGTTCAGCAGTTTGTTGATTTCACCAGTCACATTTTTAGCAAGCAGTCAGAGTTTGCAAACGAAGCCTGGAAAGACCACACACAAACAGAGTTTCATCACTCTACAGCTAGACAGGCTCATGATTTTCTAGATAGAGGGTTTCTCCTATTTTAAGAGCTTTCATGCTCCAGAATATTCGCCGTTGCGTGCTCTCGCCGAGTTTTGTGAGCGCGTCTTCGATGGATGCAAATTGATAGTGAGAGAGTTCTCTTTCAGCTAATACAATCTTGCTTATGTCCAGTACGCTACTCGCAAACACAAACTGTAGCGACTCGCCATAGTTGTCATTGTGGTTGACGTAATCAACGCACAGTAGGTTTGTCGGTTGGCAACTAATGCCGAGTTCTTCTTTGACTTCACGAATGCAGGCTTGGCGAGGAGATTCGTTGGCTTCTATGACACCGCCTGGAATTAGCCAGCCATCTTGATAGGTAGGCTTTACAATCAGTAGTCGCTGGGCCGTATCCATAAATAGACAGCCTGCACCCATTCTTTTTTTGGGTAGGCCTGCGAGGTAAGTGTGGTAAGCGGTCAAGGGAGCACCTGGATGAGCTTTCTACAGATGCTATACATCGCAATTGTTAACCTTTTCCAATTTTTTAGGCGATCGCACCCCAAACCCAAAGACTATCAGATAATAAAGCGACATGTCCGTCTTACATCTCAAGCTGCTGGCTGAATTGTGAGTTTGAAGCCCAGTGCTTTGGCCACCTTCGCAACAGTTGCAAAAGTAGGGTTACCTTCTGGAGACAACGCTTTATATAACCCTTCTCTACTAAGGCCCGTGTCTCTAGCTAGCTGACTGATGTTTCTTGCTCTTGCAATCACGCCTAACGCATGTACAAGTAGTGCCGGGTCATCGCCTGCCTCCTCGATACACGCTTCTAGATATAGCTGAATATCTTCTTCTGTTTTAAGATACTCCGCCGAATCCCATAGAGTCGTTTCAAGGGCCATAATTTAATCCTCCAACTGGTTAGCTAGCATTTTCGCTTTCTTCACATCTGACCTCTGAGAATTGTGCGTTAAACAACTGACTGGTCTGCTCCGCCATCCTTCGGCTCTATTTAGCCACCGGAAACTGCTGACTTAATACTTTTTCACCAAACAAATGTCTTAATTTCGATAGCTAGTTGCATATTGAACTAGTCGTTTAAACTTCTCATGATTTTTTTGCGGAAATCAAATGTTCGTTAGTGAATGTACTTAAATCAGGACTAGAATCCGAAAGTATTCAAGGTTTTGAGTCCTAAACACATCTACCTAAACACATCTACTAGTCACTCCTTATGTCACGCCGATCCAAGAAGCATCAATCCGTTCGTAAACCAATTCGATTTCCCAATTCAGCAGATCAATATCGCAACCCTTTTCGTAGTTCAGGTAAATTTCCATTTCGTAGATTCAATATGTCTTCTGTTGAACAATATATTTACGAACTTCCTGCAAGACTGAAAGAGGTTCGTAAGTATATGTTGGGAATTTTTATAGGCAATCTGCTTCCAGCCCTTTTTAGTTTCGTTGATTATACGATGCGCGAGGGGCATCTTCCCACAAAAGACAGCACAGCTCAATTCTTTGTACTTTACCCAGACTTAGCCTTGACAGGAGTTTTAACTGTAGCAATCACTTTAGTAGGGGTAGCTCTAGATGAGGGTAGAGCTTATTGGCAAAGGAAATTTTTTGTATATACTTTCGTTACTTATATGTTTGGTGCCATGTATTTGTACGCAGCACTCAAAGCAACTCCTATTTCAACGCAAGTGGCAAAGATTGTATACTTAACAGCAGATGTGATGCTAATTACTTATATATTGGGCATTGCTCTTCCCGCTCTGTGTGTTCTGACAAAGGTAGAGGAATAAAGCACGAGAGAGCTTATCTAGTAGTCAAAGCTGCATAGGGCCCGGCTCTTACCACAGATTATTTTATGATGCCTTCTCCTAAAGTCGCTTTACCAGGTATCGATGCGCCAGCAGTCGTTGACTTTGACCGAGGGATTTGTAGCGATGGGGTGCAGGCTACGCAGCGAGAGTGGATGGTGACCAATGGCCTGGGTGGCTATGGCTGTGGGACGATTTCGGGGATTTTGACGCGCTGCTATCATGGCTGGCTGGTGGCGGCGCTGAATCCGCCGGTGGGGCGATCGCTATTACTCACCAAGCTAGATGAAGTGGTGGAATACGGTGGGGTGTCTTATCCGTTGAGCTGCGATCGCTGGGGTGGTGGGACCACAACGGGCCATGGCTATCGCAACATAGAGCGGTTTCACCTGGAAGGAACAACGCCTACCTGGACCTACGCTTGTGCCGATGCGCTGTTGCAAAAGCGGATTTGGATGCAGCCAGGAGAGAATATAACCTATGTGCAGTACCGGCTACTACGGGCAAGTGCACCGTTTTCTCTGCGGATAAAAGCGTTGGTGAACCATCGCGATCATCACCATGTAACCAACAGCCACCACGGGCCGGAGCCCTGGAAGATAGAAACGCGATCGCATCCAAGAGGCCTAAAAGTACTCGCTGAGGGGTGTGAACCTTTTTATCTATTTAGTACCAGAGGGAAGCTACAGCCGTATTACAAATGGTATCAGCACTACTTTCTTACCCAGGAGAAGTATCGCGGACTGCCGCATTTAGACGATCATTTTCACTGTGCTAGCTTGCGAACGACGTTGCAGCCAGGAGAGACGGTGACGATTGCTGCAAGTACGGAGGCCTTTCCTAATTTAGACGAGGCATCAGTACCTGAAGAACGGATACGGTACGAAGAAGAACTATATAGCCTGGGTGGGGCTAAACGCGGCCTGAGCGCAGTCGAAGGCCACCTTTTGCTCGCAGCCGATCAGTTTATTGTTGCCCGCAGCGTTACTGACCCAGACACAAAGGAACAGACTGATGGAAAGACGGTAATTGCGGGCTACCCATGGTTTGGTGACTGGGGGCGCGATACGATGATTGCACTACCAGGGCTAACAATTGCGACGGGCCGGGCGACTCTGGCTAGGCCTATCTTGAAAACGTTCTCTCTCTACTTGAGTCAGGGAATGCTACCGAATGCTTTTCCAGAAGCGGGAAGTGAGCCTGGATATAACACGGTTGATGCCATTCTGTGGTATTTCGAGGCAATTAGAGCCTATGTAGAAGCAACAGATGATCACGAGCTGTTGGAGGACCTCTTCCCTGCTTTGGAAGAGGTCATTGATTGGCACTTACGAGGGACGCGTTACAACATTCATTTGGATCAGGCGGACGGATTGCTATATGCAGGAGAGCAAGGATCGCAGCTAACCTGGATGGATGCAAAGGTAGATGGCTGGGTGGTGACGCCTCGGATTGGCAAGCCGGTAGAGATTAATGCGCTGTGGCATAATGCGCTGCGGTGTATGGCTGAGTTTTGCGATCGCCTCCAACGCCCTCCAGACGATTATCTGGCACTCGCACAGTTCACGGCAACCAGCTTTGGTAAGTTTTGGCAGGCAGATAAGGGCTATTGCTATGACGTGATTGACGGCCCGCAGGGAAACGACTCGGCGCTGCGACCGAATCAACTGTTTGCGGTGTCTTTGCGATACGCACCGCCGCTAAGTGCGATGCAACAGAAGTCTGTTGTGGATAGGTGCGCGCAGGAGCTAGTGACCTCTCATGGATTGCGATCGCTTTCACAATCCCATACTGATTACATAGGCACTTACGCCGGGAATCAGCTAAAGCGAGACGGTAGCTACCATCAGGGAACAACCTGGGGATGGTTAATGGGGCCTTTTGTACAGGCGCATTACAAGGTGTATGGAAATAAGGAAATTGCCTGCTCGTTTTTAGAGTCGCTTTGCTGTCAGGTCCATTCTGGCTGTGTAGGCACTTTAGGTGAAATTTTTGATGGGGATGCGCCATTTGTGGGCAGAGGGGCGTTTGCTCAGGCTTGGTCGGTGGCGGAGGTGCTGCGGGTGTGGCAGCTGTTAGCGAATGCGGAGACAAAGGAATGAATGAACGGAATAACACGGGCGGTATCGGCAGTGGGATTGGGCTATTACTGCTGTGTCACTTATTCGCGGAATTCTTGTTGTTTGTGCTAGGAATTTTCTTTCCATACAACTTGTTTGTTCCAGGCACTTCTCATCCTTTGGCTGAATGGATTTTTGCGGCAATGATATTTATTGGGATTACGCAGCTTTTGTATGGTGTGCCGCTGTGCATATGGGTATACCGTCGCCGTCGGTTGGAGACAATGAAAGGGGTCGCCGTTGGAATGCTACTGACGTTTTTGCTGAACGGAGGATGTTATGCGCTGTTTTGGATTCGCTGGTAAGCGGGTACCTTTGTCATAAAAGGCCTATCATTTGTGCTGATCCTTCAGATACGAGAAGTCCCTATTCTGGTTTCTTTTGTCAGCAATCAGAACTTCACACTGGCCAAAGGTGGGTTTGTCTTTGTGAAAATAGATCCGCACGACACCTAACTTTGCTTTGCTTTCAAACCACTCTTTGTTGGTAGCTCTTATTTTTTTAGAGTTGCCAAATTCTCGATTGTCGATGTCCTTTAGCACATGCAAAATACCGGCAGCATGCTTCTGATGCTTGTCTATTTCGATGGTTGAGTTTTGCAAAAACACCAGATTGGTAAATGTCATTTCAGCGACGGCGGCAAGTGTTACTCCAGAGTCTTGGTAGGCTTGCTGAATCTCGCTATCAGCCTGCTGCTGCCTTTGTGTAAGCTCTTGCTGTAGCTCGGCGTTTTTAATGACGATTTTGTTTAGATCATCTCGTAGGCTATCAAGTTTGCCTCGGGTAGCTTGCAGGTCAATTTGCAGCGATCGCTTTTCCTCTTTCAACCGTTTACTTTGCTCTATTGCCAGCTCTATTCCCTTTTCTGTTTCTGCGGATACTTTGATTTCAGTGTCTTTTTCACACTGCTCAAGTGCCGACTGCAGTTCAGCGCGATCGCTCTGCGCCTGCGTACTTTGTTGCTCTAGCCTGGCATCAGTCTCTGCCCGGTATTGATCAAATTGCAGCTGTAGCGCTGCACGAACCTTCTCTACCTTTGCTATTTTCTCTTCGTACTGCTGGCGAAGCTGCGTTTGTCGGCGAATTCCCTCGTCCAAAGAATTGCGACTCTTGGCTTCTAGCTGTTCTCTCTGCTTAATCCAACGCTGCACGGAAGCCTGGGTTTGCCGCTTTGCACTATCCAAATAGCCATCGTATAGGGCAATTTGGTCGGCGTGTGAGCGGCTTATAGCTGCTAGCCGCTTCTTCCAGTAGGCTTTGGTCAAAAAGTAGGAGACACCGCAGCCGCTGACAGCTCCAAAAAGAAATATTAAAATTGAATTTATCATCTTGGGTAAGAAAATGAAATGTGCTGTAGAGCCAGCAAAAAGCTGGTTTTAGCGAATGATTCATTATCTCAAAGGGTTGCCATTCTTGCTGAGCTGGTGAACCTATTTTACGCATATCAGTAAGCGTAAGAGATAGGCCGAGCGGCGAAGTAATCGGACCCACCCTCGGCCCTTCTGGTGGAGAGGTGCACGATTATCACAACTCTCTAAAATGGCGTTTTGCTATTCAGCTTCATGAGCTGTCCACTGGTTGGATGCAAAAACTCAAGGCCTGTCGCATGCAAATGTAGCCGCGCAATCCTATCAATTGACTGATTGCTTACGCCATTGTTGTGTCCATATAGCCGATCTCCCAAAATTGGTGCGGCTAATCCCTCAGCATGGGCTGCATGAACCCTCAGCTGATGGGTGCGCCCTGTTTGCGGCATAAGTCTCACCCGAGGCTGGCTAGATAGCTGGCTATTTGTGTGGCCAGAAGAGTCTCGGATGAGTTTGTATACTGTTTGGCTTGGCTTTCCATGCTGCCAGTCCACGATTTGTCTTGGACGTCTTTTCGCATCGGCTCGTAAGGGTAGGGCAATCACGCCAGAATGCTTTGCAATCGGGTTGGAGAGAATTGCCTCGTAAGACTTCTGGACCTGCCGCTGGGCAAACTGTTGGCTCAATGCCTTGTGAGCGCAAGCCGATAGTGCGACTACCAGCAACCCAGATGTTGCCTGATCCAGCCGATGTACCGCTTGTAAAAAAGAACACTTTGGTCGTAAGTAGCGTAGTCGGCTGATCACACTATCTTGCTGTGTGGCTGTGCGGCCTGGCACAGAGAGCAGGCCGGTAGGCTTATCGATTACCAGCAAATCATCATCTTTGTAGAGAATGGGCAGTGAGATATCGGCACGGTCTGTTTCGACTAGCGTTGCAAAGTAAGCCTGCTGCATGTGCGTTTGCCAGCTCGCTGAAATTGCTTTGTATTGTTGTTTTAGCTGTTGTAGTTGTTCGTTTTGCTGTGCGATCGCTGTTTCTAATGGCAGCAGTGCTAACGCCCTTGCCTGTTTCAGCCGTCGTTTTTCTATTCCGTCCTGCTGACTTTCTTGTTGCAGCGTTAACAGATAGCTGGCGAGTGCGGCTTCTGTGAGTGATTTTTGGGCGTGCGATCGCTTTTTATTGCGCTGCTGTTTTCTCTTTCTGTGCTTTTGTGACAGCTCCTGCAGCTGAGCCTCGTAATATACCGCGAGTTCCTCGTACTGAAGCTGTATCGGTGCTCGATCAATCTCAAGCATCTCCTGCTTAAGCTGAGCAAGTTTTTCAAACACTTCAGACTCGGCTAACAACACAGTCTCTTCGTTACTGGGATCTCTTTACAGATTAACCATATCGCGAATATTTCCCTGCACGCTACCCACACCCGCCTGAAACTGTCGATCTTGTTCATGTACCTTCATCGACATGCCGTGCTTAGGCATCATCACAATCACCCCAGAGCGATCGATTCGCTGCTGTGGAACATACTCTAGCCGATAACGCTGCAACAGCATCGCCAAAATAATTTTAATCTCCATCATGGCAAAGCTTGCCCCAATACAAATCCGTGGGCCAGCGCTAAAAGGATTATATTCGTATGCAGTGGGTGTAATGGTTTCCCACCGGCTAGGATCAAATGACTCGGGATTAGAGTACAGCTCTGGCATGTGGTGGGTTTGCGTAATGCCTACAAACACTTCTGTCCCGGCTGGCAAATGGTAGCCACCCAGTTCTGTATCTTTTGCTGTGACGCGGCCATTCCAGGGCACAGGTGATAGCACCCGCATACTCTCTTTTATGACTCGTTCTAGCAACGGCAGTTGTTGCAACTGCTCCAGCGAAGGCGCACTTCCACCCAAAACAGCCGCCAACTCATCGACAACATCTGCCAAAATTTCAGGATGCTGCGATAGCAGAAACAATGTCCAGGTGAGAGCATTACCACTAGTCTCGTGCCCCGCAACAAACAGTACACCCACATGGCCCAGCAGTTCATCTTCACTCAGCCCTGTTAGCGTCTCTTCATCCTGCACCTGCATCAGCATAGAGAGCACATCCGGGTCATTATCCCCTCGCTTTTTCTTTGCTTCAATCAAAGCGCGCATTTCTGTTTCGTATCGCGCTGCCAGATTCAAATACTGATGCCATGGCAGGCCAGGCACGTCGTATCGCAGCAGCTTCATCAGTGCACTCACCTGTAGCTCTAGCGCTTCATGAATAATCGCGCCGGTCCCACCGCCTTCTTTCCCAATGTCTTCTCCAAACAGCGATTTGGTGGCAATGCGTAGTGTGACCTGCCGCATCACTGCCGCGATATCGCAGGTTGTACCGACTTCTAATTCATCTAGGTCTTCTTGAGTAATGGCAACCATATCTTGCACGTAGGTTTTTAGGTGCTGATGGTGAAAGGCTGGCATCATTAGCTTGCGCTGTTGCTTGTGGCGTCCTTCATTGTCGCCAAACAAACCGACCAAAAAGTGCTTTAGTGGCTCGGTCCGTGCCGACTGGTTCCGCAGGCTGTACAGCGGGCCAGTAAGGGGGCACTTGTGGTACACATCTTGCTGAGTCGCGACCTGACGCACTATCTCTGGGCCATAGGCAAATACGGTGCCCGGACACACGGCCCTGGAAGAGTACAGACGAGTACCCCCGCCTTCTACCAGGGCGACCAGTTTGCCGTACTTTTCAAAAAGCTCGCGGGTATAGGCAATAGAGTCTTTTGAAAACTGAAGCGTGTTCAGCAGGCGGCCTACCACAGGGCGCGGACGTGGACCAGGTACATTAAGGGATAGCTGAGGCTGGGCTACTGCTGTCATGGGAGGCACCTTTGGGTATAGATGGGTTAGTTGATTGTTCTGTCGTGATGGGTTCTGCCGTGAGTGTTAGTTGCCGCGATCGCGTGCCCGCTGCAAAATAGATCGAGACTCTTCTTCTGGTTCTACAGGTGCAGGGCCCGGCATCTCTTCTGCTTCTGGGGGTGTTGATTCAGTGGGTGGCGTGGTTTCGGTAGGCCCGTTAACAGGCTCATTGCTGAGTTCGCAGCAAGGGTGCACTGCTACTGCCGATAGCTCTGGCAAACCTAACACAGTCATCAGCTGTTCCCAGTCTTGCGTGGCTGTCTTGCTATCAGGATCGATTTGTCGTGATACGGCCAGGTTACTCACCGCATCTTGCAAAAAGCCAAAATTCGCTGCTAGTGCCGCTCTATTTCGCTCATTCGCTTGCCTGAGCGTACGGTCAATATCTGGCCCTATTGCTCGCCGCTCTACCCAGCCATTTACAGTCACCCGCTCGCTATCATCACAATCCACTGTCAGGTACCAGTGATAGGCGTCATTAACATTGAGCGCGACGGGCAGGGTTACGCCAATGATGCCGCTGTCATTGGTCGTGCCAGCCAGCTGCCCTTGATAAATGACTTGCTCACTAGCGTTTTTGAGCACAAATTCAGTCGCGTTGTTGCCCACCGCTGCGGGCATGTAAAACCACAGGTCAGGAGTCTGTAGAGTGGTGACCATGCCCACCGCTTCATCATTACGGCTAACGCCGAGCTCTTGCACCGTGCGGCTATTGGCATAGGCAACCGCCGTCAGTGGAATATCTGCCTGACAGCTACCCCGCGAGCCGCCACCACGTCGTCGTCCGCCGGGTCGGCCTGGGTTAATCAGGTTCTCTGGATTAAATTCGAGCGGTAGTGGCGGTAGCTGCTGAGCTGTTGCGGGCCGCAGGGGTAGAGCAGACAATACAAGGACTGTCGAGAGAGCTGCTGTCGCAATATTGAATTTCATCCGAAAGGAAATCATAGGTCTGGGAACCTAGCCAATAACTACGCTTGATACTTATCAACATACAGTTTGCACTCTCAAGTAAGTTAGCGCCAGCAAACGTAGAAAAACGAAAGCTATATGGAAAGGTTTGAAGCTTTTAACTCAAAACGATTTGCTGTGGTGTGCAATCCAGTATATGGAGAGTAATGATGTCTGAAGGCAATTTATGGTGTCGTCAAGTTAAGGTCGATTGGCTAATTTTAGGACAGTTTTATTGAGTGAGAGTCATTAGAACGGCTTATGCG
>JBCBBK010000008.1:221679-306205 GCA_038531675.1 Cyanobacteria bacterium J06581_3 | reverse complement strand
AACATCTGGTGGATGCCCACCAGTGGGCAGGCCTCAAGCGGGTCGGCATGATTGAGTCAGAGCGGCAGGTCAAGGGCCAGCCGACAACCACTGAAAGGCGCTACTACCTGACCAGCTTAGACGGTGGGGTTGAGCGCTTCGCCCAAGCCAGTCGAGGGCACTGGGGCATCGAAAATAGATTGCACTGGAGTCTAGACGTGGTCTTTCACGAAGATGACTCTCGCATTCGCACTGACCATGCTCCTGAGAACATGACGCTCATTCGCAAGATTGCGCTCAACCTGCTCACGCAAGAATCCTCGAAGGGCAGCAAGAAGAGAAAGCGACTCAAAGCTGGCTGGGATAACGACTTCCTCCTTAAGGTTCTACTTGCTTGAGTATGCGTTTGCCCTGGTGGTTACACGTATCAAAAATCCCCCCGAACGTTCGGAGGGATTTTTTACTCCCCAACTAGTCGAAGCCTGCTTTTTAGCCTTAGAGGAACACTAAGGCTGGTCGCCAATCTTTGGGGCACCTAAAAGCGGACCATTAAGCAGCGGGGTGGTAGCAATCGGTAACGGTGGGTTCTTGTCTTGAGCGATCGCAAACATTTCCGTCCGAATGCGCTCCGTCAGCTGCACCGTCTTCGCATCGTACAGCTGCGTCAGCGCCTTCGGATACAGACCAAAGCCAATAATAGGAATCAGCAAACACACAATGACAAACACCTCACGAGGCTCCGCATCAATTAGCACCTCATTCTCAATCAGCTCCTTATTCTCGGGACCGTAGAAGATGTCGCGCAGCATACTGAGCAGATACAGCGGTGTCAGAATGACACCAACGGCCATCAGCATCACCACAATCAGCTTAAAGTTAAACCCGTAGGCATCGCTATTTGCAAAGCCGACGAATACCATCAGTTCAGCGACAAACCCACTCATGCCCGGCAGCGCCAAAGACGCCATAGAACAGGTCGTAAACATCGCGAAGATCTTGGGCATTTTTTTGCCCACGCCACCCATCTCATCCAAAATCAAAGTGTGCGTACGGTCGTAGGTTGCGCCCACCAGGAAGAAGAGACTTGCGCCAATCAAACCGTGAGAGACCATTTGCAGCACCGCACCACTCAGGCCCAGGTTTGTAAATGAACCAATACCAATCATCACAAAGCCCATATGGGAAATCGATGAATAGGCAATCTTTCGCTTCAGGTTGTTCTGGGCAAACGATGTGAGCGCGGCATAGATGATGTTCACCACACCGAAAATTACCAGGCCCGGCGCAATCACCGCATGGGCATCAGGCAGCATCTCCACATTCATGCGGATAATCGCATAGCCACCCATCTTCAGCAGAATGCCAGCGAGCAGCATGTGTACAGGCGCAGTTGCCTCACCGTGAGCGTCCGGTAGCCAAGTGTGGAAAGGAATAATCGGCAGCTTTACCGCGTATGCAATCAAAAAGCCCGAGTACAGGAACAGCTGAAGCCTCAGCGGAAATTCCTTTGCAGCCAGCGTTTGCATATCGAAGCTTACAGTATCGCCATAGAAGGCCATACCCAGCGCCGCAAGCAAAATGAAAAGCGAACCGCCTGCGGTGTACAGAATAAACTTAGTCGCTGCATACAGCCGCTTCTTGCCGCCCCAGATAGAGAGCAGTAGATAAACCGGCAGCAGTTCCAGCTCCCACATCAAAAAGAAGAGCAACAAATCCTGTACGGCAAATACCCCAATCTGCCCGGCGTACATAGATAGCAGTAGGAAATAAAATAGCTTCGGCTTGAAGGTCACCGGCCAGGAAGCCAGGATTGCCAGCGTCGTGATGAAGCCAGTGAGCAGCACCAACGGCATAGAAAGGCCGTCAACGCCGACCGACCAGCGCAGGTCAATTTCGGGTAACCAGGTATAGCTTTCGTACAGCTGCATGCCTGAGCTGCCGACATCGTAAAAATTGACGAACGTGTAGACAATAACAGCGAAGTCAATTAGCCCGACAACCAGGGCATACCAGCGAACGGTGCGACCATTTTCATCTGGGATGAAGGGAATCAGCAACGCCGCTAAAAACGGAAAGAAAATAATAAACGACAGCCAGGGGAATTGATCCATAACAAAACTTAGATCTGCGAGCGGGATGATCTGATACAGGCTTTATACACTGTAGGGAGGAAAATCAGTTTTGTATCAAAGCTGTTAGCTTTTCTTAAAGGTGTGAGATGTCTGCTAGGAATTGGGGCGATTTTGCTGGACCCAACTGCGTAAGTTTAGCTCGGCTTCTACCTCGTCAATTCGGGCTGCATCGATAAAATCGTACAGGTCTTGCTTTTGAAAAAATGGGAATGTGGGACTGGTTTCTACTTCGGTGAAGCGATCGCCTTCCAACTGATAAACTCGTAAAAATCTGCCATCAAAACGCCATAGTTCTGATACACTCATCGCTGCGTACAAAGCATTCTTATCAATATCTGTATGGGAAATATCAACTTCTACAACCAGGTCTGGTGGTGGATCTTCTTGCAAGTCTACTGTCTTACCAGCGACCTTATCTCTATTTTGAATGTAGTACGCATTGTCAGGTTCCGTGCCTCTATCCAGGTCCTCTCTGCTTAGTGTCGTTGACCACAAAGACTTCATCTTGAGCCCTAGCTCAATCACCAGCGTCCTAATAAACAAGCCAATGATGCCATTGAGCTGCTCATGGTCTTCTAATGGCATAGATATTTCAAGGGTTCCGAGCGAGTATGTGAGATGTACGGCTCTAGTTTTAGGCAGCGCTGTTAGCATCTGCTGATACTGTGTCCAGCTAATGTCGTGTAGAGTTACCCGCTTTTCCTCAATTAGTGAGTTTGACGATGGGAGCGTTAGTGTATTGGTCATACCAATGTACGGGTTGGGTACAGATTGAGAAAAGTCGTATTCCTCTCTCATAGGTCAAGGCTAGGATTGACTCAATCCTAGCAACAAGTCCCTAATGTCTTACCGACTATTAAAGACGAAGAGGCATCAACTCCCGTCAACACCTCTTCTAACTTCTTACATGTGGAATAAGCCGAACTGGATAATTGTCTACGTCAAACCCGAGACAAATACAAGTCCGAGAACCGCGCCAAATACAATCAATGCATAGAACTGAGCGCGACCATTCTCGAAGTATTTCAAACCTTCGCCGGTTACCAGGGTGACAAAACCTGTGAGGTTGACGATCCCGTCGACGATTTTGATATCGACGTTCAGTACGCCCTTAGCCAGGTTGCGGGTGCCCTGAATGAAGACCTTACGGTAGATATCGTCGATATACCACTTGTTGAGTGAGAGGTTGTAGAGAGGTTTGATTTTGTCGGCGATCACACTCGCACTAATCGCCTTCGTGCGATACATCAGCACCGCTAGCACGATCCCTGCCACCGAAATCGCCACAGACGCGCCCGCCATCCGCACAAACTCACTGACATCAAACTCTTCAGCAATTTCCGCTACGGTCAGCGCTTCGCCTGCCGGATGAATAAACGCTTCAAAGTAGTTAGCAAAAGGCGTACCCACCAGTCCAATCAGGGTAGATGGAATCGCCAGCACCATTAACGGAACGATCATACTGAGCGTAGATTCGTGAGGCTCTTCTGCATGGTGGTGATCGTCATCGTGGGTGTGGTCAGCCGTTTCTAGCTCCTGAGCACTCATGGCACCTGGCCCCATAGAAGCGCCTGCCATTTGCAGAGACTGACGCTTCACTAGCGTTTTAATCGCGTCGTCATTACCGCGAAACTCGCCTTCAAAGGTGGAGAAGTACATGCGGAACATGTAAAACGCAGTCGCGCCAGCCGTAACCCAACCAATGGCCCACATCAGCGGGTTCACTTCAAACACTGATCCCAGGATTTCGTCCTTCGACCAGAATCCGGCAAAGGGAGGTAGACCCGAAATCGCCAGCGTACCGATTAAAAAGGTAATCGCGGTAACCGGCATATACTTACGCAGACCACCCATCAGGCGCATGTCTTGGGCCAGGACGGGATCATGACCCACCACTTCTTCCATGCCGTGAATGACCGAGCCAGAACCCAAGAACAGCATCGCCTTGAAGTAGGCGTGGGTCATTAGGTGAAACAGGCCAGCGGTGTAGGCACCAACACCCATAGCCATCACCATGTAACCCAGCTGAGACATGGTCGAAAAAGCCAGGCCCTTCTTAATATCATTCTGGGTAATAGCAATCGATGCCCCTAGGAAGGCAGTGATGGTTCCCACCCAGGCAATCACACTCATCACCGTCGGAATGTGCTCAAAGACGGGATACATCCGAGCAATTAGAAATACGCCCGCAGCCACCATAGTCGCCGCGTGAATGAGGGCCGAAATAGGGGTAGGCCCTTCCATCGCATCCGGCAGCCACACGTGCAGTGGGAACTGCGCGGACTTAGCCATGGGTCCCATAAATACCAAAATGGCAAACAGAGCCGCTAGTCCACCAGAAATCGCCCCCGTACTCACTAAATCGGTGAGCCGCTCACCCATCAGGTCGAATTCAAAGGTGCCTGTGGCCCAGAACATGCCAAGGATGCCAAGCAGTAAGCCAAAGTCACCGACTCGGTTGGTCACAAAGGCCTTTTGGCAGGCATCGGCGGCACCATCGCGGTCGTACCAGTAGCCAATCAGCAGGTAGGAGCACATGCCCACCAGCTCCCAGAACACATATACCTGTAGCAGATTGGGACTAATCACTAGGCCTAGCATCGATGAGCTAAAGAGGCTTAGATAGGCATAAAAGCGAACATAGCTAGGGTCGTGTGCCATGTAGCCGTCGGTGTATATCATCACCAGGAAGGCAACTGTGGTTACGATCACCAGCATGACGGAGGTGATGTGATCGACCGTGAAGCCCATGTTGATATGGAAATCTCCAGCCGAGGCCCACTCTAGCAGGTAGGTGTAGGGTTCGTGTCCCTGCCACTGACTGGCGAGCAGCATGATAGATAAGGTCATCGCCGCGCCAATCAGGCTGACGATGAAGATGGCGACCGGCTGGCGTAGCTTGTTGGTCGCTTCGTTGTAACTGATTAGGCCTGTACCAACGATTGCCGCGCCCAGTAAGGGCAGCACGGGTATCAGCCAGACGTATTGATAAATGGCCTCTACGGATTCCATTGTTAACTCCATTTCCTGCTCAATCTAGCGCCAAGGCTCCAATTCTTTTAGAGGTGCTTCTAGAGGCTAGTTGGCAAACCGAGTATATATTGACATACCCTGCCATCCTCTTCTTGTTGCTTTAGGGATAGAAAGACACAAAATATAAACTTTTAATCAAATAAAAATGTTTTGTGGTCCAAGTAGACAGGTTTTCTATTGAGGGGTATCCGGTATCTGTCTAGAAGAATTTCGTCCATGGGGGGACGGCACTCTCTGAGGCGCTTCTGGCAAATTTTAAGTTTATTAATCAGAAATGGCGATCGCAGTCCCTTCTCGCTTGTAAGGCGCTTCTGGCATTTGCGCCTGAATGTTAGCAATGAGCTGCTGCGCCTGCTTGTAAGCAACCGTTCCCGCTGGAATACTTTGCAGTCGTTCAACAATCGCCTGCATTTGACTGTATCTAGCAGGGCTGGTGACTGGCGATATGCGATCAAGCTCTGCCAGGCTAGCTTGCAGCGACTGAAGGCGTTGGCTGGCATCTTGCTCTTGTTGATACCGAATGCGGATGATCGAGAGGTTATGTTCGTAGCGCTCTTTTACCTGCTGTGCTTCTGCATAGTCGGGATGTTCTGTATCCACTTGGTTGAGGCTATGAATGGCGAGCTGCCATGTACGAGAGATATCAGCCCATTTTTCGGCAGGGTGAGGGGCGTTTTGAGCAGCGATCGCAGCGGCCCAACCATACTGCTTAGCCAACCCTAATGCACTTTCTTGAGCAGTCTGGGCGGCGGGCGGCGGTGCTGCCACGCTAGCTACTGCAGCCGCTGTGGACGTAGCCTCTACAGCGGTGACGACCCCTGATACAGATCGCTGCACAGCAGGGGGAGAGGTTGGTTTGGTCTGCGCGATCCGTCTGGAAAATTGAGGCTTAGGTATCAGTCGATTGTTGTCTTGAGCGGCAGCCTGTCTAGCCTGAATTTGCTTTAGGTTTCGCTGGTATTCAGCTTTTTTGGTTTGGGCAATGGGGTAAAAGCGATCGCGCGGCGGTACCTGGTCGAGCAGGGCGATCGCTTGGGCCCACAAACTCGCTGTCTCACGCCAGTGCTGTACGCTATGGGGCGGATTTTGCCCTTTGACGGCAGCTTGCCAGCCAAAAGCCTTGGCAGTTTCATACAGGTTTTGGGACCGGCTAGCGTTGGAGGTGTCAGCGATCGCCTGCGATGATTCTCCCTGCTGACTTGCCTGCAGGTTGAAGGGATTGGCCAGTAGCAGCGTTGCGCTGATGCCCGCAACCCCCAGTCCAAACGACGCGTCAGCAAGGGGTTTGGTAATATCGACTCTGCCGACACGTCTAAGTATCTGCCGATCAAAATTCGGGACAATGTCACAGAGTTCTTCCCACAGCTGCGCCTGGGTGACGGCCTGACCGCTCTGCTCGTGGAGGGCTTCGAGCCGCGCTATTAGGATAATTCGCTCAACATCCTGCTGCTGAGAGAGCCGCTGCTCAGGAGTGGGGGTGTAGTGACGGTTGACTTCATCTTTGAGAATTTGAAAAGTGCGATCGCTCAAGCGTGTCATAGCAGGAACTAGGTAGAGTTAATCAGGAAGATAGCTGTCCTTTCCTACGTAAAAACTCGCAAGAACCCGGTTATTTCACAGATGCAAAATAGTAAAAACACATAACCTACACAAATCCGTACCCACCCTGTTGTAAAAGGCACGTTTCAATAAAAATTGATACTTAGATCAATACTTAGATCAATACTTATATTGATACAGATTGATACGTAAAAGGAAAATACAAATCTCAGACTAGGCGAGTGAGCTGAACGCGGTAGCGCTGTTTTTTGGTGATGGCCATTTCGCCAATTTCTAAGCGGCCTTTACCCCTAATAGCCACCAGATCACCTGGCTGCACAGTATGGCTAGACTGAGTGATGGGTTTCCAGTTCACCCGGACATCGCCACCGGTGATCATGTCAGCCATTTTGCTGCGTGACATGCCAAACCCTGCGGAGGCGATCGCATCCAACCGCATAGACGCTTCTACCGTTGTAATTTCCTTCTTACGCGGCTCGCGCACTCTCAGCTCGTTAAGTTCTATAGGCTTTGTCTTTACTGCAACCGAGCGCACCTGCATTAGGCTCGTCTGCAAAAAGTCCACCAGTTCGGGGACCACAATCGCCTGCGCGCCGCGCTCACCTAGCACGATGATGTCGCCTACCTTGGCACGCACCAGACCTGTTCCCAGCAAGGAGCCCAAAAAGTCTCGGTGAGTCGCAGTATCGAATAAGAAGTTTCCGGCAATGCTGATTGCGGCCAAGGGAACAGGATTGTCATCGAACGGAATTTCGGAGCGAGCAATAACGAGCCGCTGGCGTTCAGCCTGGGGGTAGCCACCGCTGGCAACGGTATGGATGTCGGTAAGGCGACCAAGGGCGGCTTGCGCTTCCATCAGCTCCGGCGGAGACAAAAAATCTGTCGCAATGGGCTCCCAGGTCCGAATGGCTTGGTCGGCCTGGTCAATAATACGCGCCAGGGTTTCTTTGTGGGCTGAATGCTTGAGCAGGTCTTCTTTAGGGAGCATGGGAATGAGTGATGTGCGTAAAGTCGCTAATCCATATCGTTATCACCATTGTAAGGATGTGGCGTACAGGCAGCCTTTACGAACAGCGCCGTCAGGTTTGTGGCTTGTATTCAAAAAAGCGTTTGAGCCTTAGAAAGGGCTTCTCTAATAGTTGAAAGCTAAGCCATGCGACGATTCCAGAAAATAGAAAGGCAAAGGGCAGCAGCAGCAACGGGTTTTGATCTGGCAGGAGCTGATCAAACCACTTAAAGCAAAGGGTGTGATAGATGTACAGCCCGTAGCTAATACCGCCAATAAAGCATAGTGGACGACTCTCGCAGATTTTTCTGAAAAGGGAGTCGTTAGTAGACGTGATGGCAAAGCCAATAAGCGCGGTATATACCAAGGCTGTCATCGGGTATTTGACTGCTAGGACCCAGAGCTCGCCCTGACCTGCTGCGATCGCAAATATCGCAGCCAATGGAATGCCCACTATAAAAAACGCAGATAAAAAGAAGTTACGGTTACTCCGTTTTTGCGTCAGTATTTGCGGTTCGAAGACGGCTAAGAGTGCGCCCAGCGAGAGTGCATCTAGCCGGGTAAGCGTAAAGTAAAAAACTTCGTAGTCATGCATAAGCATAACGAGTCGTAAAAGAAAGGACCCAACGATCAGAAAAATAGACGTAATTACCAGCTGCTTGCGGGGCAAAAAGTAAACCAGAAACGGCCACACCAAATAGAAATGCTCCTCTACAGCCAGTGTCCAGTAAAAGCGAGGCCCCACCCACGACCAATTAAAGGTCTGCGAGAAGCTTTGCAGATAGACCCACCAGTACCAGTGGCCTTCTCCCCAAAACTGAGGGAGCTCTTCCCCGCTCAGTACTGGCAAAATAAGCAGCACCAGAATGAGATAGAAGTAGTAAAGCGGCAGAATTCTGATGGAGCGACGAGCATAAAAGATCGAGAAAAACTTTTCTTGAGACTTTGATCTAAGAAGAATGCGTGTAATTAAAAAGCCAGAGAGCACAAAGAACAAATCTACGCCTGTTTGTCCCAGGGCCGAAAGCTTCAGCAGCTCTGGAGGGATGGCTTCGGCCAGCACGCTTTGCTTATTTTCCAAATAGTGAAAAACCATCACCATTAAGGCCGCTATTCCCCTGATACCGTCCAGCTCAGGGAAGTGTTTTTTAAGGGTTGGGGACTGCTCAGTTGCTTTTTTCGCCAGCGTTGCAGTTGCTCCCTTTGCAAGCACCTGCTGTTGTATTTTGCCTGAGTACATTTGAGGGCTTGAATAAATTTAATAGAATAAACAACGTCCCCAATGAGTGTATGGCGTAGGCTTGGATATCAGACGATTGAGCATTTCCTCATATAACTCTTTGAAGTCTTACAAGGATTCGATAAACCTGTCAGTATTTGCGCGGACAATGGCTTTGTAGCACTGTAGTTGAAGTGATTGACTTTCCATCTCTAGGCACGTGAAGCCAGACAACAGTCACTTACACAGTGGCCGCTTCTTTGGCAGGTGCTACCCCATTCATAACGTCATCCGCAATGTTGAAGTTTTTAGCAATCTCACGGGCCGTCATTTTCGCGCACATCATTACCGAAGGCGTACCTCCACCAGGCTGGGTATTCGCACCCACCAGATAAAGATTGTCAATATCTTCACTGCGGTTGTGCGGACGGAAGAAGGCACTTTGCACCAGTACCGGCTCTACGCCAAAGGCATTGCCCATGTAGCTGTTCAGCGTTCCTTCAAAGTAGTCGGGAGTGATGTAGCTTTGATAAACGATGCGCTCTTTTAGATTAGGAATGTAGCCACGCTCTTCCAAGAAAGTGAGAACTCGGTCAGTCAGCTTAGGACCTTCCACAGCCCAGTCTATGTTGCCGCCCTTGTTAGGTACTGGCACCAGCGTGTAGGCCGCATGGTGTCCGGGAGGGGCCATGCTGGGATCAGTCAGTGTTGGAATGTGTAGGTACTGCGAGAAGTCTGGACTGAGTACCTTTTTGTCGAAGATTTCTTCCAACAGCTCTTTGTAGCGTGGGCCAAGGATAATGTTGTGGTGCTGTAGGTCGAGTTCTTCGCCTTCGTTGGCTTTGAAGCCAAAGTAAATCACCAACACAGACATAGACTGCCGGGTAATCTTCACCTTTAGGTCCTGGTTAATGAGGCGATACTTCGGCTCGATCAGCTTCATGTAGGTATTGGCATAGTCACCGTTGGAAGCCACTAGGTCAGCAGCGTGGTAGCTACCATCTTTTAGCTCAATGCCTTTGGCGACCTTTTTACCAAAGAAGGAGCCTTCTACATCAATTTTGGCAACTTCAGCGTTGTACTGAATGGTGCCGCCAAGCTCTTCGAACTTGCGGACGAAGCCTTTTACCAGTTCGCCTGTGCCACCCATGGCAAAGTGAATACCCCAGGTTTTCTCTACGAAGTGAATCATCGCGTAGATGGCCGGTACACTAAACGGGCTACCACCAACTAGCAAGGGCTCAAAGCTGAATACCTGCCGTAGCTTTGGACTCTTGAAGTAGTCTTTGACAAAGGAGAAGAGCGGGCGCAGAGCGTCCAATCGGATTAAGTCGGGGGCAACTTTTAACATGTCGCCCACATTGCCAAAGTAGGTGTAGCCCAGCTCAATAAATCCGCGATCAAAAATAGCCTTAGCTGCTTCGTGGAATCGCTCGTAGCCTTCTAAATCTTCGGGCTCGATCGCTTCAATTTGGCGGCGGGTACTTTCAGGGTCGCCGTCGTAATCAAAGTAAGTGCCGTCGTCGAAGTAAATACGGTAGAACGGCAGAACTGGAACGATGTTTACGTACTTAGAAGTCGCTGGGCCGCTGGTCGTGCCAGACTTAATCCGCTTTGCGGGATCCATGATCTCTTTTGGAAAGTCGGGTTCGCCCAAGGCAGCTTTGCCTCGCTCCAGGGAAAATAGTTCCTCAATGAAGTGTGGAACGGTCAGTACCGTTGGCCCCATGTCAAAAACAAAACCATCGGCTCTACGAACGTAGGCACGACCGCCAGGCGCATCAAGCTTTTCAAAGATGGTGGTGTCGAACCCCAGACTTTGCAAGCGAATGCCCAGGGATATTCCACCGATCCCGGAACCAATAATGACGGCTTTCTTACGACTCATGCGGCTTCTTTTGGCTGACTATTACATTTCTTAGTATAAACCCGTATGCCAAGTCGTGCCGAGATTAGCGCCCTAAAAGTTTAGGCCAGAAGTTTGCCAATAGCCAAGCCGGGATCAGGCTGCTTCACTAGGGATTCACCGACTAGGATGGCTCTGGCACCGGCGGCAGTAACCGTACTAACGTCTGCAGGGGTGTGAATGCCGGATTCGGCGACGAGAAGGAGATTCTTTTGAGCGATCGCATCCCCAAACTTCTCCACCACCTTCGCCGTCGTGTCCAAACTCACCGTAAAGTCCTCCAGGTTTCGATTGTTCACCCCAACCAGTTCCACCCCCTCAATCGCAATAACCCGCTCAAACTCCTCAACGGTATGCGTTTCCACCAGTGCATCGAGCCCTAAAACCTTGGCAATTTTGACGAAGTACTTCAGGTCTTTGTCAGTCAAAATCGCCGCAATCAGCAAAATGGCATCAGCGCCAGCCAGCCTAGCCTGATAAATCTGATAGGGGTAAATGATGAACTCTTTGCACAGCAGCGGTAGCTCTACGGCCTGACGAATCTGGCTAAGGTAGGTGAAGCTGCCCTGAAAGAATTCGCTATCGGTAAGGACAGAAAGGCAGGTCGCGCCGCCGGAAGCATAGGACTTAGCGATCACAACCGGATCAAAATCTTCCCGAATCACTCCCTTACTCGGCGACGCTTTTTTCACTTCAGCAATCAGCGCCGGACTTTGCTGCTCTGCTGCTGCTCGCAACGCTGCGATAAATCCCCTCGTCTCTGGCAATGCCTGAACCTGACGCTGCAAGCTCTGAAGCGGCACCTTTTCACGCAGCCGAGCCACCTCAGTTTCCTTATGCCACACAATCTTTTCTAAGATGTTGCGCGGCTCCGCGTCAGGCACTTTGATTTGGTATTCAAGGCTGGCGACAGAGATAGGCGTGGATGGTGGACGACGGCGAATTTCCATGGATGAGGGGTACTTGTGTTTTCTATTCGTATTTCTGTAGAGAAAGACCCAGTGCTCTAAGGCGCTCTGAATTCGGAGCCCCTTACGAGATTGGGAGTGCGTGTTTGGCGTAATTGACTAGTTGCCACTTGGGCCGACCCACCCCGTCGCTACGCGCCACCCCTCCCAGGAGGAGTGGGGTGAGGGACTGGTGCGCTTAGAAATCAATCCATTTACTCTAAGCCGTAACCTTCGCTCGCTTATACGCCTCATCTAGCACTTCAGACAGCGTAGGATGCGTATGCACAAACTTAGAGAGCTCCGTAACAGACTGCTTCTGCGCGATCGCATTCGCCGCCTCCTGAATCAAATCCGCCGCATGGAGCCCAATAATATGCGCCCCCATCACCTCACCCGTATCCTTCCGGTAAATCAGCTTCGCTAATCCATCCGTTTCCCCTTCAGCTAGCGCCTTAGAATTGGCCTTGAAGTAGCTCCGCACAGAAGCAACCTCGTAGCCTTCTGCCTTCGCTTTTTCCTTTGCAGCAGGCTCGGTCATCCCGACAAAGCTCACCTCAGGATGGGTAAATGCCGCTGCCGGAATGGCGTTGTAATCTACCGTGCGAGACGCGCCGCAAATATTATCGACAGCAACGATACCTTGCGCCGACGCAGAGTGAGCCAGCATCATTTTGCCATTCGCGTCCCCAATCGCATACAGATGAGGCACTGGCTTGCCATCGCGCAGCACAGCCAGCCTGTCGTCTACCGGAATAAACCCACGGCGATCGGTCTCTACCGCCACCATGTTCAGGTCCAAATTCTTCGTCGCTGGAATCCGCCCAGTGGCTACCAGGCAAGCATCAACTTCGAGGATCTCTACCGTCTCATCCATATTCTTGGGATCGGCTAGCTCAATCAAAACAGGCGATCCTGGCGTCACCTTCTTCGCAATCAGCCCCACCTTCGTCTCAATGTCCCTTGGCTTGATCAATACTCGCTCGGCCTGCTTAGCAATATCAGGATCAAACGTGGGCATCAGCTGATTCATCGCCTCAATCATCGTCACCTCAGAGCCCAGCGCGGTATACACATCTGAGAACTCTAGGCCAATGTAGCCACTGCCAATAATCGCCACCCACTCGGGCAACCACTCCAATCGAACCGCTTCGTCGCTGGTATAAACGGTTTCACCATCGGTTTCAATGCCCCTAGGCACAAAAGGAATAGACCCCGGTGACAAAATAATGTCTTTGGCCGTCATCGTCCGAGTACCAGACTCGTCTTGTACCGATACTTTCTGGGTGCTGGCAATCTTGCCCCAGCCACGAATGATGTCTACGCCCAGCCGGGTTAGGCTACCGGTCAAATCGCCCTGAATCTTGCCGACTAGGTTTTTCGCGTGGTTAGAAATCTTTTCTCGGTCAAAGCCAACGCTGCCCAAAGAAATCCCCATCGCCTTCAGGTGCTGCTCGTCGCGCATTTCGCGCACCTTCCCTGATGCAGCTAACAACGCCTTAGAAGGAATACAGCCCCGATTCACGCAGGTGCCACCCATATCTCCGGCTTCTACGATGGCCGTCTTCAGTCCTTTTTGTACCGCATGCAGGGCCGCACCATGTCCGCCCACACCCGCGCCAATAATCACCAAATCGTAATCGAATGCTGAATCCACTGCTCTCTCCTTATAGTCCTAATCATTTTCAACCCAGAAGGTGCTTTTGGACAAATTCGGTTTTCCCCTTCTCTGTCGCTTCGCCTCATACAGCAGCAGCGCCGTAGACACTGCCACATTCAGCGACTCTACCCCAGGCATCACCGGAATCTTTACCGACACAGAAGCGCAGGCCATCAGCGCCTCCGAAAGCCCTGCCCCCTCATTCCCCATCGCAAATACCGAAGGCTGCGTCAAATCCAGCTGCCAATAGTCCAGCTCAGCCGCCGCTGTAGTCGCCACGAGCTGCACCCCTTTCTCCTTTAGCTTCTGTGCTTGCTGCACCACATCTACCGTCGCCATTGGCTGACGAAACCATTGCCCTGCCGAAGCCCTCAGCACCTTTGGATGACCCAAATCCACACTATCTGGGCTCAGCCAAAGGGCATCGCTGCCTGCCGCCGCCGCCGTCCGAATAATCGTTCCTAAGTTTCCAGGATCTTGCAGTGTCTCCATCATCACCCCCAAGTTTGCATCTTCACTAGGCGCACTGGCTAACGATTCCCATACGTTGCGACGCGGGGCAGTGGCGATCACGCCGTCTGGATTGACGGTGCTGGCAATGGATTTGAGGACTTCTGGTGAGACTAGCTCGATTTGGGCTGCTAGGGCGATCGCCTGTCGATAAACGCCGGGATACCGCGCCTGCCATGCCTCCGTATAGCAAAGCACCCGAAGCGGATAGCCCGTTTCACTAGCTGCTTCTATCAGATGGGTCCCTTCCAAAAGCATCGTCGCCTGCTTTCTCCGTTCCTTGGGCTGCTGTAATTTTCGCAGCTGTTTTACTGTTGGGTTTTGCAAGCTAGTAAGCATTCGCTAGAAAAAGAAAGAACGAGGGAGCAAAAAGCTGAAGGAGAAGCTACCTAAACAGATTGGATTTTCGTCAAAGTCCAAAAAATTACGATTGATACTAAAAAGTTAAGTATTTATACGGATTGATAGGAAGTTTCAATTGAGTGGTTTCAAATGGCAGATTTGTGCTGAAGAATACACAAATCAGTCTCCACCCACCACAATCAAAAAACAACCCCCCAGTTTTACTAAAGAACTGGGGGGTTGTTTGTATCACTCATATAGATGCGGAACCCGGGACTTGAACCCGGAAGTCCTTGCGAACACTAGAATCTGAATCTAGCGCGTCTACCAATTTCGCCAGTCCCGCTAACGTGAACACAACACAACGTACATACCGTGGAACGAGTAATGCACGAAGGTCTGCGATTAAACATAATCTAGCAGTGTGGACAATTCGTCAACAGCGATCAGCGAGTCGATAATCCGGAGCAACGCTTTTCAAGCATTTCCCTCTAGCAAAAGAATGAAAATAAAGCTAAATACACCCAAAAATGTTCGGAGCCACCGGGAGAAACTCGGAAGTTTCGGGTAGAATCCATACCAAAATGTTGTGAGTTTTTTTACTCATTCCTTTACTTACGGAGGCCACTCCCATCATCACTCCTAATTCGTCCGTCAAAAATCAGTCTGCTGAAGGAACCACTGCCAAAAACCCATCTGAATCAGTGATTGAAATTTGGGGGGGCAATCCGCTCAGCGGCCATATTCCTGTGAGCGGCGCCAAAAACTCTGCGCTAGTTGTGCTCGGCGGCGCACTGCTATGCTCCCAAACCTGCCGCATCCGCAACATCCCCGACCTCATGGATATCGGTCGCATGGCAAGCGTGCTAGAAGCGCTGGGCCTCAAAGTTGCCCGCGATGGCGACACGCTGGATATTGATGGCAGCCATGTCAGCCATTCCAAAGCGCCTTACGACATTGTGAGTAAGCTGCGGGCTAGCTTCTTTGTAATCGGTCCACTGTTGGCGCGATTGGGCGTTGCACGAGTGCCCTTGCCCGGCGGCTGTGCCATTGGTGCACGTCCCGTAGCCCTCCATATTCGCGGACTGCAGGCATTGGGTGCCCATGTGCATATGGACCACGGTGTTGTCCATGCCTATGTTCCCGGCGCACGCGGCAAGCTAAAAGGAGCCAAAATTTACCTCGACTATCCTAGCGTAGGCGCGACCGAAACCCTGATGATGGCCGCTACCCTAGCTGAAGGTGAAACGGTCATTGAAAATGCAGCGAAGGAGCCCGAGGTCGTAGACCTGGCCAACTTCTGCCGGGCCATGGGAGCCAAAATTCGCGGTGCCGGAACGAGTGCAATCACCATCACAGGTGTGCCTAGCCTGTATGCCACTGACTACAGCATTATTCCTGACCGGATTGAAGCAGGCACTTACCTGGTTGCAGGTGCGCTTACTCGTTCCGAGATTACCGTAGGCCCTGTAGACCCTGACCACCTAGCACCGCTGCTGGCCAAGCTGCGTGAGACAGGCTCCAATATTGCACTTGAAGAAGGAAACAACATTCGCATCTCTCCTGGAGAGCGAACAATCGCCACCGATATTCAGACCCTGCCTTACCCTGGTTTCCCGACGGACATGCAGGCTCAGTTTATGGCACTGCTAACGCTCGCTGAAGGCAACAGCATGGTGACCGAAACCGTGTTCGAGAATCGTTTGCAGCACGTCGCAGAGTTCAATCGAATGGGCGCGGATATTCAGGTAAAAGGCGATAGCGCTATTGTGCGTGGGGTCAGTCATCTATCAGGTGCGCCGGTTACGGGTAGTGACTTGCGGGCGTCTGCGGCATTGGCGATCGCAGGCCTAGCCGCCAAAGGCAAAACCACCCTCTATGGCCTCCACCACCTCGACCGTGGCTACGAGCGCTTTGAAGAAAAGCTCCGCAACGTCGGCGCCAAGCTACAGCGCATTCCGCTCAGCGAAGCCGACAGTGCCGCGCAACCCACGCCTAGCGCGGTAGTGCCCGAATCCGCACCGATCAACGCCGCCAACTAACCCACAGGCAAATCACCCAAATAGGCGTGCAATCACTGGTGCCCAATGGATCTCGTTATACTAAGCGAGCGCCCAAAAGTGCCAGTGCCCAAAAATATCAGCGATCCTGCATTGTGGATTTATCATGTCTTCTTCTCAGCTTGAGCCCAAAACGCCTTTGATTGGCCTAAATGCCAATCACTTTCGCCATCCGCTCGATCGGCAGGCTACCCAAGCGCTAAAACAGCTCCCCGGATTAGATGTGGCTATCCGCAGCCTGCTAGGCCCCATGGGTGAGCAGTTCTTCTATTTAGAAAATATTGCCGGGAGCGTCTTGGTTGGCCCCAATCAGCTGCCAAATATCCATCAGCTATTGATAGAAGCTTGCGAAGTGCTGGACTTGGAAGTGCCGCAGCTCTACATTAAGCAGCACCCCGTTCCCAATGCCTATACCTTTGCGATGCGCGGCAAGCAGCCTTTTGTAGTAGTCCACACATCACTGATTGAGCTATTGAACGAAGCTGAACTGCAGGCTGTCATTGGTCACGAGCTGGGCCACCTGAAGTGCGACCATGGCGTGTACCTAACGCTGGCAAATTTGCTAACGCTGGCGACCAGTCAACTGCCCTTTGGGTCAGTGCTGATGCAGAACTGGCAATCACAGATTATGGAATGGGTCCGCTGCGCTGAATTTACCTGCGATCGCGCTGCTCTCCTCGCTACCCAAGACGCTCGCACCGTCGCCTCTGTCCTCATGAAGCTCTCTGGTGGCTCCCCAACACTTTCTCCACAGCTAAATCTGGATGCATTCATAGAGCAGGCCAATTCCTACGATGCCATCAGTGAAAGCGAAATCGGCGAAATGCTAAAGCGCCTGAAAACAGATGAACTCAGCCATCCGGTCCCCGTTTTACGAGCGCGGGAGATTGATCGATGGGCCAGTACGCCCACCTATCAGTCGCTATTAGAAAACCGCCCCTTACTTGGAAAAATGGACGAAGAGGCCGATCTTGGTGAGAAGCAAACTGGCAGCTGGCTGAACTGGTAAGGCTACGCCTTTGGCAGAAATGCTGAGAAAAATTGTCGGAAAGTGGTGTAACAAGCTGCCCTAATTCGGTATACTGGTTTTCCGACTGGGCAAGTGGCGGAATTGGTAGACGCACCACACTCAAAATGTGGCGACTTCGGTTGTGAGAGTTCGAGTCTCTCCTTGCCCATCTCTACAATTTTTTTTGAACGGCAAGGTGTGCTGTGAGTGCGCTCTTGAAAAGCGGTCAAAAGACGGTTTATCCCACTGACGTTTGGCTGTGTGATCGCTATAATCAGTTCAGCGATTAGAGGATGTTCCCATGGCTCAGCAGCTGAAACGCTGGGAGTCACCGCGCCGAAAAGGACGAAACCATAAAGGACGCGGCGGTTCCGCAAAACAGCGGCAGTACAAAAAACGGCAAAAGCTATTGATGAAGCGATTGCAAAAAGGCATTGAGGGCTCCGGACAAGCCAGCATCCAGCCCAAGCGCTCAAATAAAGACAGCACCAGTGATTGTAGAAAGGGAAGCTTACCGGCTTCCCTTTTTTTGTTTCCTTTGGGTTAAATATTCCGGATGAGGGGTCAGACCCCTTGTTCAACTAATTGTGTCTGAGGGGTCTAACCCCTCTCAGCAAAACGGCGCTATTTCCGCCGCTGCTGCGTTGTAAATTTCCGCAGTTTAGCCCGAGACTTTCTCGGATGGGCTGGGCAGTATAACGTCATGACACGTTGTAAGGGTTTAGGGCGTCTCCGTTGATAAAAACTAAGCGTAACAGTTCATCTGTCAAAACAGCGCTCTACTACGTGCGCTTGAGAACCCACAACGATCATCAGCTATTCAACGACATAGATGAACCGCCAGCTGACTATTCTCAGTGCTCCGGTGCAACCTCCAAAATCGTAGCCGAAGAGCTGCTCCAGGCCGCCGAACACCACAAAGGCGTCTCGTTAGAGCAATGGGTACTAGAATCCAACGCCCTTCATGCACTCGTGTCCTTACACGAAGAACGCCCCAGTCAGGAAGGCAAAGGAAAGCCCCGTTCGCTAACCACATTTATTGCGGCGCTCAAGGCCGCCACCGCCAAAAGAATCAATCTAGTGCGCAATCAGCCGGGTTCCTCGGTGTGGCATCGCAGCTACCAGGAGCAGCGGGTAGAAGACGAAATGATGCTAGCTCGCCTGCGGAAGAAATTGAACGAGTCTGAGCACGCTATTATTGCTGGCTAATCAGCGTAAGCATCTGCCACCAGGGATTTTCCTCACTACAGATCAATCAATCCTGGCGGCGGCGTAATTTCAATCCGTCCTGATTCAATATCTACAATCGGGACAATATCTTCCACAAAAGGAATCAGCAGCGTTTTTGGCTTTTTCTTTTTCTTAGCTCGCTTGGCCTTGCGGCGAAGTTTTTCAGCGGCTTTTGCTCTAACAGATGTGTGGGCCACATGGCTTTCTTCTGGCAGACTAGTCTGCGTCATTTCGTTAATACGATCTGGTTCGCTGTTTTTTTCTTGCTTATTCAAAGTAACTTCCAACAGATCGTGCCCTGTTGTAAACACATTCGTGACAGTTCCCAATTCTGTTCCATCTGCCTGAACAACAACTTTTAGCCCAACCAAATCATCGACGTGAAACTCTCCAGGGTCCAGCGGCAAGCGATCGCCCGCAGGTACAACTAGCTGAGCGCTTCGCAAATCTTCCGCCTGGTCACGGTAATTAATACCAGCCAGCTTAACCAGGTAGTTTTTGGTCCCTTCCAAATAGCGCCCACTGGTTAGCTTAATAGGGATGGGCTCTTTCCCCGGCTTTTTCAGCCAACGCTCACCAGGGTCTACAAAGCGTTCTGGAAAATCACTTTCCGGATAAACTTTGACGTGACCGTTCAGCCCATGGGCACCCACAATTCGCCCAATCAATAGCCAGTCTTTATCTGTTGTTTTTGCTGTTGCTGTATCAGGCGTTGTATAAGACATAATTCAATGCGTCCTTACACGGTCGCAAGCGCAGGCTGCGTAGAGTACACCTTGTCAGTAAGCGTCGCCAGATGCTTGATCGCCGTTACAATCTGCTCTTCTGTTGCGGTGAGGCTGATGCGAAAACACTGTCGCATATGTGGCCAGTCTTCACCTTTTAGGCTTTCTTTTAGCCCAGGGAAGAAGGGACTGCCTGGCACAATAATCACGCCGTACTTCTTCAGCTCGTTATAAAACTCCCAGTCGGTCATCGGCAGATTGTCGAACCATAGCCACGCAAAGATTGCGCCTTCACCTCTATGCAGTCGCCAGGGCACGTCTTTTGGCATGGCGCTAGAGAGGGTTTCTTCGAGGACGGCGAACTTGCTTTGATAGTGGGGGCGAATGACGTTTTTGGCAATATCGGCAAGGGTTCCACTGCGGATAGCACGGGCAGCGATCGCCTGCCCATACCGACTGGAATGAATACACAAATTAGTCTGGAACGCCTCTAATATCTGAATAATCTTCTCATCGCCAATGGCCATACCTACCCGCTCACCTGGCAAACCTGCCTTGGAAAGGCTAATGCAGTGAACGATGTTCGGCCCAAAGATGGGCGTCATCTCAGTAAAATTCAAGGCAGGGAACGGCGGCGCGTAAGCTGAATCGACAAAAACAGGTACGTCATGGGGGGCTGCCAAATCGGCAATCCGCTGAACTTCATCGCCAGTCAGGACATTCCCGGTGGGATTGCAGGGGCGAGAGAACAAAACGAAACCAGTATTCTTATTAATTTCTAGCTGGTCGAAGTCAGGGCGGTACTTAAAGGAGTGCGGATCGCTACCAAGCTCGATAAATGGCCGGTAGGATTTGACAGCTTCTGGGAAGAGGGTAACCCCACCGTAGCCTGTGTAGTCAGGGCTAAGGGGAAGCACGATGTCTTTTAGCTGGCCGTCAACGTTATATCCGCCAAGTGCGTTTGCAGCCAAAAAATAGAGGTTCTGACTACCGGGCGTGACGAGGATATTACGTGAGGTCAAGCTGAGCCCGTAGCGCTGGTTAAAGTCATCGCGGACAGCCTCAATCAGAGGCTCGTAGCCCTGGCTAGCACCGTATCGGCAGACGACTTCGCCGTATTCGTCGCTAGCGAGCAAGTCCGCTGTGCAGTCGCGCCATAGCTGCTCTACCTCTGGCAAAATAACCGGATTGCCCGCACTGAGGTTAATGAACTCTTGGCCTGTGCCCTTGCTGGAATTGATGGTTTCAATAATGTCTTTCATGATGGCACGCACCCCGGTCAGGTGAGACATGCGATCGCCAAACTGGGTAAGAGCAAGAGTCATGATGAATGTAAAACTAGAGGGTGTGGCAGCTAGAAAATCTTTTCACAGCGTGTTCGATTCAATATAACTCTTATTAAAGGACGAACGATAAATAATGAGTGATTCTATGCACTGGCAGCTCGACTTTTACCGCCGCCCGCTACAAGATGCTGACGGGAATCCGCTGTGGGAATTGCTGATATGCAGTGCCGATAGATCATTTACCTACGGCGAATTTTGCTCACAAAAAGACGCCAGTGCGCCCTGGGTTCGCCAGCAGCTACAAAAGGCCTGCGAACACGCCGGCAGCTGGCCAGACGCTATCGAAATATTTCGCCCGCAGGCTATTAGCCTGGTAGAAGTCGCGTGCCGTGAACTACCGCCAAGCGTAAAGCCCACACGGGATACGCCATCGCTAAAGCAGTGGCTGCGCCAAAGAGCCGCCTGGTATCCATCGCTAACCAACTATGTACGTCAGCCCTACGAGCCGATTGCCCTAGAACGGCCTGCGCCCGTACCGGTTTCGGATCATCTCATGGGTGACCTATGGCAGTTCGCAGCAGTAAGCCCTGACGACTTACAGCGGTTGTGCAGTGAGCCAATCCCGATTCAGTCCGTACCTTCTGAGGTAATGCCAATGGCCTTAGGACTGCCGAGCACGCTACCGATTCCAGGGGTGATTATCGATGGGGGAAAGCAGTCGATGAGACTAGCCCAGTGGCTACAGTCTGCTCGGCCTGTGATGCTGCAATACATTGCAGGGATGCCAGATGGATTGCTACTAGAGGCTGGGCTAGTTGACCGCTGGATTTTGACGACATTTGAAGATGATGACGTGGCAGCAGCAGCGCGCACGTTTACAGAGCGAAAGATTGCGGCGAAGGGGCTGCACTTTTTGCTGGTGCGGCCTGATGATTCTGGAATGACGTACACCGGGCTGTGGCTATTACAGCAAACGCCAGGGAAGGAAGTTGCTAGGGCGCAATCTCAGGGCTAATTTATTAGGGATTAACACTACACAGTCCTAAATTAGGTCGAGGACTTGAGTGGCTTCGCTGGCGCGATCGCTTTGCTGAAGGAGAACCGCTAGCTCACGATAGGCAGCTTCGAGACGAGCGGGCAAAGCGTTGCTAGCCTGCTGCTGACGAATCATTTCGGTGAGTTCTATGGCCTGCTGAAAGGCGTTGATGGCTTCACTGGTGTGGCCTGCGTTGACGTGTGCCTGGGCGACGTTGACCCACAGGTGCGCTTCTTGCACGGGGCGATTGAGCTCTCTGAATACGGTCAGAGCTTGCTGATAGGCTCTGAGGGCAATAGCAAATTCTTCAGCTAACGAGGCAGCGCGACCCATGTTGTTGAGTACGGCAGCTTCTCCGGGGCGATCGCCCACCGCGCGAAATAAGGGCAGTGCCTGCTGGAAGTAATCAATCGACTCGTCGTATTCATTCAAAACAAAGTGAGCATAGCCCAGTTCAGAGAGGGCTTCTGCTTCTATCTGAACGTCATTGCTGCGTTGAGCAATGGATAGTACCTGCTGCTGAAAGGCGATGCTGGCACGATAGTCACCAGTTTCGCCGTGTACATCGGCAAGCAGGGACAGAACGATGCGCTCACCAGTAGCATCGCCTGTGAGGCGGTAGAGACGTAGGCTGTTGTCGTAGGCAGCGATCGCACTGTCAAACTGCCCATCTTGGCGGTAGGCACTGCCCATATTAAGGAAGACGCTAGGCTGACTGTCGAGGGTGCCTAAACTAGTGTAGATATCAACAGCCTGCTGACTCGCGTTGATAGCCTCTGCTGGTCGGTCGGTAAGACGATAAATAACGCTCAGATTTTCGAGCATGTGGGCTTCTTTGGCAGGCACGTCAGCGACTCGGTACAGCAGCATAGCCTGGTTCCAATAGTTGAATGCTGCCGTGCGATCGCCTGCCGTAAATGCTTGAACCCCCTGATTAGCCAGCTGGTTGGCTCGTTGCTCTTCGGTGCTGGAAACGGGAATCACACTCGCGGTAGCCTGAAGCGTTGCGAAGCTGACGCCGGTAGAGGGAGCAGCCTGTGTGGGGAGTGCCTGCAAGCTTAGTGCGAAGAAAACACCTATTCCAATTTTCGACAGTGTGCGTGAAAGCGCGGCAGAGGATGTACGAACTGTGTTTTTGGAATTAGAAAAAGTCATAGGTGCTCGCTTGGTATAGCCCTTAGAGGGTGGGAACGAATAGGTTTGACGGCGATCGCAAGTGAATATGGATTGGAATACTCGACCATTTTTCCTCAGTATTTCCGAGGTCTATGGGAAGTATTTGTTACTCGCTTATCTACGTACTTTTGGTTATGGCACTCGGAATGCACAAGTGGAATCCGAGGGGTAGTGACCTTCAAGCAAAAAATATGTTGTGGCGATCCCTGTTAAAGACAGATGTGAACGGTAAAATTCCTCTTGACGCTTCACTAGGAAAAATTGATGGTCGCTTCTGGAAACAACGGGTTAGACTCTCCGGTCAAAATTGGCATTATTGGCGGCAGCGGCCTGTATCAGATGGATGCACTCAGCGATGTGCAAGAAATTAAAGTTGAGACCCCATTCGGCGACCCTTCAGACGCGCTGATTGTGGGGAAAATTGAAGGGGTTTCAGTAGCCTTTTTGGCGCGGCATGGGAGAGGCCATACGCTAATGCCCTCCGAGCTACCGTTTCGAGCAAACATCTATGCGATGAAAAGCCTGGGTGTGGAGTACTTGATCTCAGCGTCGGCAGTAGGCTCACTAAAAGTAGAGGCCAAGCCTGTAGATATGGTGGTGCCCGATCAGTTCATTGATCGCACCAAAAATAGAGTCTCGACCTTTTTTGGCGAGGGCATTGTGGGCCATATTTCCTTTGGTGACCCGGTGTGTAATAACTTGGCAAAGGTCGTGGCCGATTCGGTAGAGAGTCAGAACCTGGAAGGCGTAACGCTGCATCGAGGTGGGACCTACATATGCATGGAAGGTCCGGCGTTTTCTACCAGGGCAGAGTCGAATTTATACCGCAGCTGGGATGCGACGGTAATTGGCATGACAAACTTACCCGAGGCGAAACTAGCTCGTGAGGCGGAGATAGCCTATGCAACGCTGGCAATGGTGACAGACTATGACTGCTGGCACCCAGACCACGACAGCGTGACAGTAGAAATGGTGATTGGGAACTTGCAGAAAAATGCGGTGAACGCGCAGAAAGTCATTAAGGAAGTGGTGCGCCGGTTGAATGAGCATCCACCCGAGTCTGAGGCACATTCGGCGCTGAAGTTTGCGGTGATTACGCCCTTAGATAAGGCACCCGCAGCAACGAAGGAAAAGCTAAGTCTGCTGCTGAAAAAGTATATGTAGGCTCGAAGTAGGAAACTAGACACACAAAAATAGGGTAGGGACGATCCATCTGTTGCGATCACATCCCTACCCTATTTTGATATTTCGTCATTGAACGTCGTTCAAAGCATCAGATCAGCTTGACTGCTCGCAAGCCAAAGTACAGGCCCATAGCCGCTCCAAACAGTGCACCTATCCACACAACATAAACAACAGCGCCGCCCATAGTTTTCTCCTAAACTTGTTTTGAATTACAGTGTAAACACCTTCTCATTGAAGCATAAAGCACCGCCCATGAAGACTACAATCCGCGTCAACATCCCCCAAGACCCTTACGATATTCGCATTGCGCCGGGCGGATTAGACTACTTAGGTGCCTGGCTGGCAGAAGAAGGAACACCACTGGTAAAGCCAGGACAAAAGGTACTGGTGGTATCGAATCCGGTAGTGTTTGAGCTGTATGGAGAGCGGACTGTTGCCGCGTTAACTCAGGCAGGCTACCAGGTTTGTCAGTGCATTCTTCCCGCAGGCGAGCAGTACAAAAACATGGAATCTATCGCGAAGATTCATGACGTCGCCTACGAAAATCGCCTGGAGCGTAGCTCGGCGATGGTGGCCTTGGGCGGTGGCGTAGTAGGTGATATGGCTGGCTTTGCAGCTTCTACCTGGCTACGGGGTATTTCTATCATTCAGGTACCAACCTCTCTGCTGGCGATGGTGGATGCTTCGATGGGTGGTAAGACGGGCGTAAACCATCCAAAGGGAAAGAATTTGATTGGGGCTTTTCATCAGCCTCGGCTAGTGCTAATTGACCCGCAGGTACTGGAAACTTTGCCCGTAAGAGAGTTTCGGGCGGGTGTGGCAGAGGTGATTAAGTACGGGGTGATTTGGGATGAGCCTTTGTTTGATGCGTTGGAAGCAGCTGAGCGGCTGGATGACTTTACGAAAGTAAGTGACGAGCTGCTACAGACGATGTTGGAGCATTCTTGTCAGGCGAAGGCAGATGTGGTGAGTCAGGACGTGAAAGAGGCTGGAATTCGCGCCATATTGAACTATGGCCATACGGTAGGGCATGCGGTAGAGAGCCTAACGGGCTATAGCGAAGTTAACCACGGTGAAGCGGTTGCGATTGGCATGGTGGCTGCTGCGAAAATTGCAGAAGCAATGGATGAGAGTGTTTGGAGTGCGACTGAGACGGCAAGACAACAGGTGTTGCTAGAGAAGTCTCAGCTGCCGACTCAGCTGCCTGAAGGTATTCAAATCGATGAGATTTTGAATGCACTCAGGAGTGATAAGAAGGTAAAGGAAGGCAAGGTGCGTTTTGTATTGCCGAAGGAATTGGGAGCGGCTTTTGTGACTGACCAGGTGGGGGATGAAGCCGCTCGGTCGGTGTTGGAGGCGATCGCCTAGACTTTCGCATCTTTCTCATGAGACACCTCTATCACGGTATGCACATTACCCCGTGGCAAAAAGTCTCCTTTTATAGTTACCGAAAGCGGATCGCAGGCAGCCACAAAGTCGTCCATAATTTGGTTGATTGACTCTTCGTGGGAGATATTGCGATCGCGATAACTGTTGATATATAGCTTGATTGCCTTTAGCTCTACAACCTTTTCATCGGGTATGTAGTGTACGTGAATGGTTGCAAAATCTGGATAGCCAGAGAAAGGACATTTGCAGGTGAATTCTGGCAGCGTAATGTCGATAGTATATTTCCGCCCCGGTCTGGGATTGGGAAAGGTGATGAGTTCTCCTTCGGCGATCGCCCGCTCGCCGTAAAACATCTCATCAGTCCGTTTGTCAGCCTTTGTCGAAGCGGAAATATCTTGAGTCATCATGGAAAATTGCCGATACCAAAACAGGTGTTAAGTCCAGTCTTCTAGGGTACCAAGCTTTCCAACAACTGACGCGGTGCGCTTACTCGTAAAATACGCTCTAGCAACCAGGGCGATAGGCGATCGCACCACACCGCCAGATGCGACTGCCAGCCCACCAGTACCTCCGGCGAATCTTTACTCAGTCCCTGCGCCAGGGCTTTTGCCACTTGCTCCGCACTCATCGGAATCACCCCACGGAACTTTTTCATATCCCGTGCCATGTCTGTATCTGTCAGTGAGGGCAGCAGCGTCATCACTTTTACATTGTGTGGTGCTAGCTCCATTCGCAGCGCCCGCGTAAAGCCCACAATCGCAAACTTCGTTGCCGAGTAGGTTGCCATCGTCGGTGCGGCAACTTTACCCATCAGGCTCGACACATTTACAATCGTGCCGTTGCGCCGAGATACCATTCGCCGGGCGATTGGGCTTGTGACTGTGTACATGCCCATCATGTTGGTTGCCATTTCTGTCTGCACCTGGCGAGAGCGAGATTTTAGAAAAGGCGTTTGATAGGCCACTCCGGCGCAGTTAATGAGTAGGTCAATGTCGCCATAGTCGCGCCATACTCTGGCCATTACGACACTGACCTGCTCAGGAATCGTCAGGTCCAATGCAATCGGAATCGCCTCTACGTTCAGGTAGCGGATATCGTTTGCAAGCTGTCGCAGATTGTGGATATTGCGAGCGATTAGAATCAGGCGACGGATGCCTTTTTGGGCAAGTTCGTATGCGATCGCCCGACCGATGCCTCTAGAGGCACCTGTAATCAGAGCGATCTTACCTTTGATATTCATTGGTAAAGACCTCTTGAATTGTATGAGTGTATTGCTAGCCACAACCGCAGGCAGCTGCTAACAACGGCAATCCACCATTAACCGTGCTCTAGTCTTAGAAAGAAGCGCCTAATACCAAGAAGCGCAGTCCTTAACGTTAAAGCCGATTCGATAGATCGATATAGATGTGTTGAAAAAGATAGGAGTGTCGAAGACGCTTCAGGTACGCTACTGGCGATTTGGTGCAGCTAAGTAGACGTACCGTCGCCTTCAGTATTAAACCAACAGAACTAAATAACGCTAGAGAATGGTTGGCCTTGCTTCCGTAGCCAACCTACTTCCAAACGACTGCTCATAAAGCTTACAGCGCTTCTGTTGGCTGTCTATTTGCATCGGAACCTAACAAAACGCGGGCAGTGAGCAGACATAGTTTGAGAGACACGGACACGGCCCCCCTCATCAGCACGTGACCGATAGCAGAAACACAAGCGCCGACAACCTGAACACATGGGCGGACAAGTCGGCTAGACAGAAAGGTATTCATGATTAGCAGACCTCTGTATATATAGGACTTACAAGCAATGACGATCTCGAGTAGCTGAACGTGATAATCAAAAGACACTCACTTAAAAAGACACTCTTTAAATCAAGATTCATCTGATTGAATCAAGATTCATCGATTCGTCATGCACACGCTAACAACAGGATCACAAGAGCGCAACAGTATTTCACATAAAAGCCTTTTTGTAATATTAGTTTACATTTATTTTCAGGCTAATGGCCTTTTGCGACTTCAGATAACTGATGGAAGCCTCTTACAGAGAGAGAAGTGAGTTTTTGTTAGCTCTGAACACTATGAGAAGTGATCGCATTATCTGAGGCCAGATTGGATTGCCAAAGTTTAAGGAATGCTTTTTTAAGTCGCGATCGCTTCAAACACCTTTACAAAAATCCCTAAAAAACTTTGAGCTAGCCGATCAACCCAGTAAACTGCAAAGAACAAAAACGTACTTATTTATACATCGCAGCTTTTGGCACTCTCTTCGCAGCTAGACATCTTTTTACTGCTTCAGAATCTGTGTCGACACAGTCTGATATTTTTCGGTGTGACGGCCCTGGGCTATTTGACCATTTCAGGAAGCCTGTACGCACTCGTCTTTCTCAGGCCGACCTCAAAGTCAGCGCCTCTCGCGACCAAAAAACTCAAAGAGAATCTGTCTCTATCAACGCTCTGGGCCTCTGTTCGCCACGATGTCGTGCTATCGCTGTGGTCCTCTGTCATTTTCGCGGTTTGTGCGGCCCTGATGACTGAGCTATACATGGCGGGGCACACGCGTCTGTACCTGGATCCAGCTCAAATTGGTGGCCAGTATAGCGCTTGGTACCTTGCCTTTAGCCTGGCGATCGCTATTTTCTTGCAAGACACCTACTTCTACTTCACCCATCGGCTAGCCCACCACCCAAAGTGCTACCGCTGGATGCACAAGGGCCATCACCACTCCAACAACCCCACCCCCCTTACCGCCTTTTCTTTCGATCCTGCGGAAGCCTTTATTCAGGCCTTCTATTTAATGGTGGCGGTGTGCGTTCTGCCAATGCACATTTCCGTACTATGCGCGGTCGTGCTGGTCATGAGCCTGGGCGCACTCATTCATCACTTCAGCATTCGGATGTTTAAAGACTCAGCCATAGGCCACTGGCTGGGCAGTTGGTTGGTTGGACCTATGCATCACTGGTTTCACCACCGCAAATACACTCTGCACTACGGCCTATATTTCACCTTTTGGGACAAGGTGATGGGCACGCACTGTGATGAATACGAAGAAATCCTGGAGCCACCTACCCTAGAGCCCGTCTTGGAGAAGGCTATGCTGGCGATCGCCCGGATGCCTCAGAATAAAACTGCTCGGAGCAAAACACTGCCATTCCCAACGCCCTTTAAGAAAGCGTCTTAGGCAGCAATGATTGATCACGACCGGCTCTTCAAGGAACTGCTTTCGACATTCTTCATTGAGTTCATTGAGCTGTTTTTGCCAGAGATGATGGCATATATTGAGCCTGAGTCCGTTACGTTCCTGGATAAAGAGCTGTTTACAGATGTCACGGCAGGCGAATAATACGAAACCGACTTACTCGCCCAGGTTCGGTTCAAAGGCAAACCGTCATTCTTCTTGATTCATATTGAAAACCAGGCTAGCGCAGAGGCGAATTTTGGCCAGCGGATATTTCGTTATTTTGCGCGGCTGTACGAGAAGTACAACTATCCGGTCTATCCGATTGTTGTGTTTTCCTACGACAAGCCCAAGGTCGCCGCGCCCAGCGAATTTAAGATAACGTTCCCCGACTTTTCGGTATTACAGTTTAAATACCGGGTCATTCAGCTCAATCAGCTGAGCTGGCGAGATTTTCTCAACCAAAAGAATCCGGTTGCAGCAGCCCTGATGGCCAAAATGAACATTGCACCGGCTGATAGGGCTAAGGTGAAAGCAGAATGCCTGCGCTTACTCGTTACACTGAAAGTAGATCCAGCGAGGGAGCAGCTCATCTCTGGATTTATTGACACATACTTACAGCTGAACGCTGAGGAGAAAATAGCGTTCGACGCAGCCATAGAAGAAGTCAGCCCCAGTGTTCGAGGTACCGTGATGAAAATTGTAACCAGTTGGCAATTAGAGGGCCGCGTGGAAGGTCGCGTAGAAGGCCGCGAAGAAGGGCGTCAGAGCACTATTAAGATAGCCACCAAGTTTTTGAGCAGTAAGCTGGGGCAATTGCCGACTGAAATAACTCAAAAAATAGCAGGATTGACGCTACCTCAGGTAGACCAGTTGAGTGACCAGATATTCGCTATTCAGACCGTTAATATGCTCGATAGCTGGCTGAACAAGCTAGAAGCTGAGGAAGGGTTTGAAGGGATTAAGGCAGATGGGCTTAACCAATTGAGGGGGCAGGTGGGTGCGATCGCACCCAATCAAAAGCAACAGCTCCTCGAACTATCGCCTGAGCAATGGCAAACCCTCTCTACGCTAGAGCTAGAAAACATCGAAGCCTTAGATAGCTGGCTATCGTCTACTCGCACCGAAAGCGACTAGTCAGGCGCACCCCAAAACCGCTAGTGTACAAAGAGCTAATATACACGCGCTCTTTCGACCCATATGCGATATCTCATCACCAGCGCCCTGCCCTACATCAACGGTATCAAGCACCTTGGCAACTTGGTCGGTTCCATGCTGCCAGCCGATGTGTATGCTCGCTTTTTGCGCCAGGAAGGTGAAGAGGTTCTCTATATATGTGCAACCGATGAGCATGGCACACCAGCTGAAATTGCCGCATTAGAAAATGACCTGGATGTCGCAGAATTCTGCACACGTCAATACGAAAAACAAGCTGATATCTACAAAAAGTTTGGGCTTTCTTTTGATTACTTCGGGCGCACTTCTTCACCCGAGCAAAAGGAGCTGACCCAGTACTTCTATCGCAGCCTGGAAGAGCAAGGCTTCATAGAGCAGAGAGAAACTAGTCAGGTTTACTCCATTGCAGACGAGCGGTTTTTACCCGATCGCTACGTAGAAGGCACCTGCCCAAACTGCGGCTATGACCGGGCCAGAGGCGACCAGTGCGAGAACTGCACCAAGATGCTAAGCCCCACAGACCTGATTAACCCACGTTCTGCGGTGTCGGGCAGTACCGATGTAGAAGTGCGTACGAGCCGCCATCTATTTTTACAGCTGGATAAGCTCAGCGATGACGTGCGTAGCTGGGTAGACAAGCAAACTGAATGGCCTAATCTTACAAAATCCATTGCCTATAAATGGTTGGATGAAGGACTGCAAAGCCGGGGCATTACCCGTGACCTGAAGTGGGGCGTCCCTGTCCCGAAAGAAGGCTTCGAGGATAAAGTGTTTTACGTTTGGTTTGATGCGCCGATTGGCTATGTGTCGGCAACAAAAGCCTGGGGCGAGAGTACTGGCGCGGACTGGAAAAGCTGGTGGTATAACGCTAAAGACGTGAACTACACACAGTTCATGGCCAAAGATAACCTGCCGTTCCATACCATCATGTGGCCTGCGACCATTTTGGGAACGCGTGAGCCCTGGAAAATGGCGGACTATATTAAGGGCTTTAACTGGCTGAATTACTACGGCGGGAAGTTTTCTACTAGCTCTAAGCGTGGTGTGTTTTTGGATCAAGCGCTGGAGATTGCTCCAGCGGATTACTGGCGCTATATGCTGATGGCCTCTGCGCCCGAGTCTTCTGATTCGGCGTTTACCTGGGAGCAGTTTCAGACCAAGGTCAATAAGGAGCTAGCGGATAACTTCGGTAACTTTATCAATCGGATTTTGAAGTTTACGGCATCGCGCTTTGGGAATGAGCTGCCTGCGGGCGGGGAGCCGGGTGAGGCGGAAGCTGAGTTAGAAGCGAACTGTAAGACGATGGTGGAGGAATTGCGATCGCACCTCAAAAACATAGAGTTTCGCAAGGCCACCGAAACCCTAAACGCGCTATGGTCAGCGGGCAATCAGTACATTGACGTGCGCGCACCCTGGAGCCTGTTCAAAACTGACAAAGACGAAGCCGCTGTGGTTATTCGTACCTGCATTAACCTGATTCGGCTGTATGCAATCGCGTCTGCGCCCTTTATCCCTACTACGGTAGAGAGCTTATTCGATGCGCTGAAGCTGACGGATGAAGAGCGCAACAGTACGATGAGTGCGGCTACGGATCTGACGGTATTAAAAGCAGGGCGGGCCTTTGATGTGCCGCCTGTGTTGATTCAGAAGATTGATGATGATCGCGTTGCTGAGCTGAAGGCTCAATACGGTGGTGACTAGATAGTGACTAAGGTTGTACTATCAGACCTTTTTTCTACTAGAGTTCGATAGCACCAAAGGGGCCGTTCATCTTTTTCAACTTACGCTGGAATTGTTTGTCTGTAATGCACAAATATCGGATTCCTTGAACCAGACTCAGCAGCGCAGGAATATATGTCCAGAAGAACAGAACACTGACGACACCCCAGCCCCAAGCCCCAAGATAGAAGTGCTGAATACCAAGTCCACCGAGTAGTAAAGCCAGAATTCCTGCCGTTGTCCTCGACTTAGGCTCTGAGGTCCCTGAAGCGTAAGACTCTGTCGGATCCTCGTAGATTGATATTGCCTGCTTTCCCTCTGTGTCGAAGTCTAGTCTCATACCAGAAGAAGGCGTGTTATCCAGGTTCCACTCTGAGCCACTAAAGCTGTATCGATTGCCGTCGTCTCCAGATATAAAACCTTGATTAGATTGAATCGCGAAACTAAGGACTGTGCCTCTCATAATTCAAAATCTCTGCGAAGCAGAGGCGAAGTTCACTGTAAAAGCTTGTTTAACTCTTTACAATGTGCCCTCGTCGAGGTAAGAAGTCGCACTAGAGAGTACGGCGATGAAATCCGACTTCTTATCCCATAGACATGAAATTTTTGATTGCTGGCAATTGAATATTCATCAATAGCGGTTTAGTAGTTCTCGCCTAGCGAAAATGGATTTGGCTTGGGCTTGGCAGGTTGCAATACAGTAACGGGGTTGAGTCCTAAGGCTTCTAGGAAAGCTGTTTTGCGCTGGGGTGATACGGAGATGGTTTGATTTCTGCCATAGGTAATGGTCAGCCGATCAAAAGATAGGGCCGGTGCGGCGATGAGCGATCGCATCGCGGTAACGTCATGAATATGGTCGAGTGGGACAGACCAGGAAAAAGGACCTGCACAGATGCGGATGAGGGTGGAATCGACCCGGTAGTAGGTGCCGAATAGAATCCAAGCGGGAAGAACAATCAGAGGCGCGATCGCTGCAATCACCAGCGCTACAATCGTAGAATTAGCATCGGCCAATATCGGCACAGCAACTCTCACTACCAGTAGCGGAAAACATACCACTAGCAAATAAAACCTAGCATCAACGGCAGAGCGAAATAACATAGGTGAATATCTCAAACAGGTCAGACTATTTCTGTTCTTAGGCTACCCAGCAAAAAATATTGATATCTAACCACTTACTATGCTGATAGATACTGCAACACTGATTTCATTTGGACTGGCTAGCGCGGCACTCGTCGCGATGCCTGGCCCAGCGACGCTGTATATCGTCACGCGCAGCTTAGACCAGGGAAAGAGGGCAGGCCTAGCCTCTGTGCTGGGTATTTCGACGGGCGCACTGATTCATTTTCTGGCCGCTGGACTGGGCCTTTCTGCCATTTTGATGACGTCGGCAACGGCATTTTCGGCGGTGAAATACGCAGGGGCGGCGTATCTCATCTATCTGGGTATTCAAAAACTCCGGACTTATGAAACGTTAGAGATCGGCACCAGCAAAACATCGCGGTCACTGGGCAACATCTTTTGTCAGGGTGTTGTCGTCAATGTCTTGAATCCAAAGGCCGCTGTTTTTTCGCTGGCCTTTTTGCCTCAGTTTGTTGACCCAGCCAGAGGGCCTATCTGGCAGCAGCTAATAGTGTTGAGTCTTGTATTTGTCAGTATTGGATTAACTGGCGATGGTACCTATGCCTTGCTGGCTGGCAAGCTACGCCAGTGGTTGGTGCGTAATCCACTTTTTTTGAGACGGCAGAAGTATGTTGTGGGCACCACATACATTGCGCTAGGGATGGCCGCTGCTACGATATCGCCCGCTCGAAAGTAAGCAAAATCGACTACTATGATGTGTCAATAACCTCACAGATTCAAGGTGATTTTAGCTATGCCCTCCCTCAATCGTGCTAAGTTTTTGACGCTTGCTCTCTTGGGGCTCACCGGAGCATTTACTACAACACTTTCTGGCTGCGGTAACGGCGGACAGACTGTTGGGACTGCTTCGCTGGCTCCTTTTGTGGCCGCAACGCAAATTGTGGAGCACCCGGCACTGAACTCTGTGCGCGATGGGATTAAAGACGAATTGGCAGAGGCCGGATATGAGGAGGGAAGCTCACTGCGCTGGGAATGGCAGAGCGCTCAGGGGAACCCGGCGACAGCCACGCAGATTGCTGGTAAGTATGCAGGGGCAAAGCCGGATGTAATTGTGGCGATCGCTACCCCCAGCGCGCAGACAGCGATCGCGGCCACCAGCGATATACCCATCGTCTTTTCTGCCGTTACTGATCCAGTCGGCGCGAAGCTGGTTGAAAATGCAAAGAAGCCCGGCGGTAATGTCAGTGGCGTCAGCGACTTATCTCCCATTTCCCAACAGCTAGAGCTGATAAAAGAAATCTTGCCTAACGTGAGCACTTTGGGCGTTATCTACAGCGCTGGAGAAGATAACTCTGTCAGCCTAGTTGCCTTAATCAACGAGAACGCACCTGCACAGGAATTAGAAGTTAAAGAAGTCACCGTTTCTACGTCTAGTGATGTTGCCAATGCGGCGCGTAGCCTGGTAGGGAGTGTGGATGCTATTTACATTCCCACAGATAATACTGTTGTTTCAGCCTTAGAATCAGTCATTCAGGTCGGTCAGGATAACAAGTTGCCGGTGTTTGCAGGTGATACAGATTCTGTAAAAAGAGGAGCGATCGCCTCCATCAGCTTCGACTACTACGACGTGGGCCGCCAAACCGGCAAAATGGTCATCAAAGTGCTAAAAGGCAACAAGCCTGGCGACCTGGCCGTAGAATTTGTGGAAGATCTACAGCTCACTATCAACCCAGCTGCCGCCGAAGCCATGGGCGTCGAGATCCCCGAGTCAGTCACCACCCGTGCAGACGAAACCCTGTAAGATAATAGCCACCGGCTACGAGGTGTCCGCTTTAGGAACTTAAAGCGGCTCGCAGATATATGTACTAGCGCTAGCAATAAGGCAAGAGAATTCATGGATTGACTCCTGTAGAAATAAAGACGAAGCAAAAGAGAATAAGCACCCTTCGTTCATCTACGCTCGAAAGCGTAGGCAAATATAGACATTTACTCTTCTGACAGAAGACAGACATCAGCCTATAGAGCTATGGTTAAAAGATAGATATTTTGGAGTAAATACCCTCATGAATAATGACTGGGTCAGGCTTGCTATTTTGCTTTCTATTCTGCTGCTTATTGCCTTTCCTTTTGCCGGACTTGCCCCGCTCACTCTTTTATTTTTTGTTGCCGTTTTTGGATGGGCTTTTCGCCTGGCAAATACCATCATCACTGCCACCGAACCAACAGAATCGGATTAGGCACACAATTGGGTTCAAAGCGCTTGACGTATACCCCTCTCACGACATAGAAGTCTGTTATAAATCTCTAGTAAGTCTCTGTATTTGGGAGGTCAAAAATCGGCGAAATAACCGCTTACCTAAAAGAAGAATCCAGACATGCAAAGAGATTTTCTATGGTTATTTCTGCCGATCAAATTCCAGCTCAGGCTCAGGACAAGCAGCCTGCTCATGAGCATGAAATGACACCCTCGCCGATTTATAATCGCGATAGCTATAGGGGTAGCGAAAAGCTCAAAGGCTTTGGCACGCAAGTCCCTATGAAGCGTCCGGGTCAACCCGTAGAAGTGGGCACCTGCTTTGTATTCCTCGCGTCTGAAGATGCCTCGTATATGACAGGTCAGGTGCTGCATCCTAATGGTGGTGTCGTCGTCGGTGCATAGACACGGGTCCATGCATTCCCTGATAATCTGGGCGGTAAGGCTGCTGTAGCGGCTAAGCCGAGAGTGTATGGGAAGTAAGTATGAGCGCGATCGCATTTTTTGGCGCAGTAGAGACAGGTTTGCTCTATGGCTTCTTGAGCCTGGGGGTATACCTGTCTTTTCGCGTGCTCGATTTTCCAGACCTGACGGTAGATGGCAGCTTTCCATTGGGTGCGGCTGTCGCAGGCGTGCTCATCGTGTCAGGGGTCAATCCTTTTGTGGCGACGGCGATCGCTATGCTTGCAGGGGGATTAGCCGGACTGTGTACCGCTTTCCTGAGCGTGCGGCTTGGCATTCTAAATCTGCTGGCCAGCATTCTCACAATGATTGCGCTTTACTCAATTAATCTACGAATTATGGGTAAGCCAAATCTCTCTTTGCTCAACCAGCCCACTGTATTCGAACCCTTCGAAAAAGCGCTCGGCCAGCTGCCTGGTTTATACGTGACGCCCCTAATACTGCTAGCAGGCGTTAGCGTCGCCAAACTATTGGTTGATTATTTTTTGAACTCTCAGGTGGGTCTGGCCATTCGCGCAACGGGCATGAATCCGGTTATGGCACAGGCTCAGGGCATTGATACAGACAAACTTATTCTGTTGGGTATGGCGCTGAGTAATGCCCTGGCTGCGCTTTCGGGGGCGCTGTTCGCGCAGGTTTACGGCTTTGCAGATGTCACGCTGGGCGTGGGGACGGTCGTTGTTGGGCTGGCAACGGTGATTTTGGGAGAGGCGCTGTTGCCTTCTGGGTCGGTCGTACTGGCGACACTGGCGGTTGTTATCGGTTCGGTGCTATATCGGATTGCGATCGCTCTCGCCCTGAACTCTAGATTTCTTGGCTTTCAGGCACAAGACCTCAACTTAGTCACGGCTATCCTGGTTGTACTAGCCCTGAGTGCACCCAAGTCATTCCTCATCCAAAAAATCAGAAGAGAAAGCACCTAAAGCAGCTCTAAAGCCCTGTGAGATAATGGATTGAGAAACATACAGTAGCAATATGCATTTCTGAATAATTGACACAGCCTTTGTCATCTGTTGATGAAGAACCTTTACAAAAATTCAAAATCTATCCCTGGAGGCATTCTCACCAGTACCGCTTGGTCCGATTATGTAGGATACTCACCAACCCATTCCACAAAATGTGGATGTGCACTAATGTCTGCACCCAACGGCGTAATGATGCAATATTTCCATTGGTATAACGATGCCGATGGTCAGCTATGGAATCAGTTAGCAGAAAATGCTGAAGCCTTGGCAGAAGCAGGTATCACTTCCCTTTGGCTGCCACCTGCTTACAAGGGACAGGCCGGTGGCTACGACACAGGCTACGGCGTATACGATATGTACGACCTTGGTGAGTTCGATCAAAAGGGCTCTGTACGTACTAAATACGGGACCAAAGATGAATATTTGGCGGCTATTAAAAAGGCTAAAGCTGCTGGCATGGAAGTATATGCCGACGTCGTGCTAAACCATAAAATGGGCGGCGACGCGGAAGAAGAATTTAAGGCAACGCCGTTTGCACCTCATAACCGACAAAAAGCCATCGGTGAAGAAGTCACCATCAAATCTTGGACGAACTTTACTTTTCCGGGGCGCCAGGGCAAATACTCCCAGCTAGAGTGGCACTGGTGGCACTTCAACGCAGTGGACTACAACAGCTATGCAGATGACGACTACAAAGCGGTTTATCTGTTTGAAGGTAAATCATTCGACGATCAGGTCGATTTAGAAAAGGGTGGCTTTGACTACTTAATGGGCTGTGACTTAGATGTCCACCATCCAGAGGTTAGAGAAGACCTGATCAATTGGGGTGAGTGGTACGTAAACCTCACAAACATAGATGGTTTTCGATTTGATGCAGTAAAGCACGTGCAGGCGGGCTTTTTTCCAGATTGGCTGAACGATGTGAGAAAAGCGAGCGGAAAGCGACTGTTCGCAGTTGGTGAGTACTGGTCTTACGAGATTGAGGCACTTCATCACTTTATCGATGTAACTGGCGGCGACGTGGCCCTTTTCGATGCACCCTTGCACCTAAACTTCAGTATCGCTGGCAAAAAGGGTCGCGACTACGATATGCGTACCATTTTTGATGATTCACTAGTGCAAGATCAGCCTGCACTAGCCGTTACCCTGGTAGAAAACCACGACTCTCAGCCGCTTCAGTCTCTTGAGTCTGTTGTAGAACCCTGGTTCAAGCCACTAGCCTATGCGCTTATTTTGCTACGTCGTGAGGGCTATCCCTGTATCTTTTACGCCGACTACTACGGCGCACATTACAAAGACCAGGGCACCGACGGCGGCGAGTACGAAATCTGGCTAGATAGCCATCAGTGGCTAATCGATAAGTTCTTACACGCCAGACGCCAGTATGCCTACGGCGATCAGTACGACTACTTCGACCATGCCAACACTATCGGTTGGACCCGTATCGGCACAGAAGAATTTCCGGGGGGTATGGCGGTGGTTATGAGCAACGGCGACGAAGGGTCCAAATGGATGGAAATTGGCCAAGTGAACAAAACCTACGTAGATATTACAGAGCATGTTGATGAGCCGGTGACGACCAATGAAGAAGGTTGGGCGCATTTTCGCTGCAGTGCTGGGTCAGTATCTGTATGGGTGCCTACTCAAGACACCTTACGCAAAGGTGGGTAACAAATGTCTATGAGTAGTCGTGAAAAGCCAATTAGCATTAAAGAGCAACCTGGATTCAAAAAAGAATCCGAAAAAAGAACATCGCCGCTCGCTAAAAAAACACTCAGTGACGGACAGGAAGAACGGCCTATTCATAGAAGATCTTTATTGGCAGTAGTCCGCTACTATCTGCCCCCAGTCATACATCGCTCAGTGGTCCGCTGGGCTCGTAAGGTCGGCAGCGTATGGTCTGTTAACAGCGGCGACTGGCACTGGCTAGATGAAAAACCACTGCCGCTAAAGCTGTTAAATCGCAGTTTGTGGAAGGGGGCAGATCCGTCACTTAGCTATTACGTGATGCTGTTTCTTTCGGGTGTCATTGCCGTATTGGGCTTACTAGCAGGCAGTACGGCAGCCATCATCGGGGCCATGATTGTGGCACCGCTGATGGGGCCAATTGTGGCTATGGCCTTCGCGATTACGATGAATAACCGACGACTGCTGAAGCAGTCTGGGCTGTCGGTGCTAACGGGCTCGTTACTCACCATTTTCACGGCTTATCTCATCACCAGGCTGTTGGGCATCACGACATTGAACCCAGAGATTTTGCAGCGAACACAGCCGACGCTCATTGACTTGGCGGTGGGACTAGCTGCCGGGGCTGCCGGTTCGTTTGCAAAAACGCGCCGAGAAATTGCGGATGCGCTGCCGGGTGTGGCGATCGCCGTGGCCCTAGTCCCACCGCTCAGCGTCATCGGCATCGGCCTAGCCCTAGGCTCTCGTCCTGTCACCGTAGGCTCTACCCTGCTGTTTCTTACTAACCTGTGTGGCATTGTTCTCAGCAGCGGCCTGGTTTTCATCTGGCAAGACTACGGGTCTGTTCGCCGTGCCAAAAAGGGACTTACCGTATCGACCATTGTGGTTTGTTTGCTAGGCATTCCCCTCGGTCTTTCAATGCGCGATTTGATTATTGAAGAAAAAACTCGCTCATCTATCAGCCGTCTGGTACGCCTGGAGACCTATACGTTTCGAGACACCGACGTTCGTAGACTGAAGGTCGAATACCATGGTGATGATTTGATGGTGACGCTTGAAGTTGCGGCCCCAGAAGGGAGTATTTCAGCACAACAGGTCAACATGGTGCACAAGTTTCTAGAGAAGGAACTAGAACGACCGATATCGTTAAATGTCAGTATCTTTCCGGTGCAGGAGTATTCTATTCCAAATAGCGCAAGCGATCGCCGTCCTCTCGGACGGCCTGTTCGCTAAGCCACCTGAAAGCTCATGCGGAATGCACGATTGGTTCACCAGCCATAGGCATTCCCAACGACTGCGGGGTGACAATTAGATAGCGGCGGTACACCTTCAACCAGCCTTCTGACTTAAAATCGCGCAGCAGCCGAGTCACCGTTACCCGAGTGGTGCCAATAATGGTCGCTAGCTGGTGGTGAGTTAGCCGCACGGTAATTCGCACGCCGTTAGGCCCTACCTGGCCAAAATCTTGAGCCAGCTGCAAAATCAGGCAGCGTAGCCGATCTACCACCAAACGCTTGCCCGAAAAAGCCAGCCATGCTTCCGACTGCTGTAGCCGACGGATGACCTGGGGTAGCAGCGCAGCGGACAGAGCAGGAGAGGATTCTACATCGGCGATCGCCAGCGGCAGCAGCTCGGTATCACTCAGCGCAGTCGCCCAATAAGGGTGTAAATGCGTCAGCGTTGCGCCGAACACCATACTCGGTCCACACAGGCCCACAATCGTCTCATTACCGTCAGCGTGAATAGTATGCAGCTGCACAATGCCGCTGCAAATGATGTACAAATGCTGAGAGTGCAATGGAATGCTAAGACCAGCAGCGTAGTTGATCAAGCTAGGAGATGCCTCGCCACGGGAAGCGCGTTCCTGATAAAGCTGCTCTAGCTGCTTTGGAAGCGTTTGCCTTGGGAAAGTCGAAAGACGCGGTGCGGAAGGTGCAAAAGCAGAGTTGCTGACTGGAGACGTATTGACTGGCAAAACAAATAACCCCTACGTGGTCCTTATGATGGTTGTTCAAGCGGTTTCCCACTTTTACAGCAATCATCAAGGCCACGTGTTAACGCCAAAGAAAGGAAAGGTTAAGAGAAAGCAAAAATATCCGTAATTCCCTCATTTCCCCACGTCGGTCATTCTTTTGGCCAATACGCCCCTAACCCACAGGCTCCAGTTCACGAACATCAGTCACCTGACCAGTCACTGCCGCAGAGACCACCATCGCCGGGCTCATCAATAGCGTTCGTCCTGAGGAAGATCCCTGTCGACCCTTAAAGTTTCGATTGGAAGAAGATGCGCTGATTTGAGTACCTTTTAACTTGTCTGGGTTCATGGCCAGACACATCGAGCAGCCAGGCTCGCGCCATTCAAAACCGGCCTCCTCAAAAATCTTGTGGAGCCCAGCTTCCTCAGCTTCTACTTTTACCCGCTCAGAGCCAGGGACGACAAAGGCCTTTACCCCTGCTGCCACTCGGCGGCCTCTAGCAATTCTGGCAGCTTCTTGCAAATCACTCAGGCGGCCATTAGTACAGCTACCAATAAAGCAAACGTCAACCTTGGTTCCTGCTAGCGGTTGACCAGGCGAAAGCTGCATATAGCGATAGGCTTCTTCTGCAATCGGGCGTTCATCTTCTGGCATGGTGTCTGGGGTTGGAATCGACTCATTTACCCCGATTCCCTGTCCTGGCGTAATTCCCCAAGTAACGGTCGGCGCAATGTCCGCTGCGTCAAATTTCACCACATCGTCGTACTGGGCGTCTGCGTCGCTACGCAGGCCCTCCCACCAGGCAACGGCTTCGTCCCACTGGCCATCCTTAGGGGCAAAGTCACGACCTTTTATATAGTCGTAAGTCGTCTGATCGGGGTTTACATACCCGCACCGCGCACCGCCTTCAATCGACATGTTGCACAGCGTCATCCGCCCCTCCATCGACAGACTCTCAATGGCGCTTCCGGCAAATTCGTAGGCGTAACCTACGCCACCTTTTACACCCAGCTTGCGAATGATGTGCAACACAACATCCTTGGAATAAACGCCTTCGGGCAATTCTCCGTTTACTTCAATGCGGCGGACTTTTAGCTTGGCAAGCGCAAGCGTTTGGGAGGCAAGGACGTCGCGGACCTGGCTGGTGCCAATACCGAATGCGATCGCGCCAAAAGCCCCATGGGTAGAGGTATGGCTATCCCCACAGGCAATGGTCATTCCCGGTTGCGTCAGCCCCTGTTCGGGCGCAATCACATGCACAATCCCCTGATTGCCCGACCCTACGTTAAAAAAGCGAATCCCGTGCTCCTTTGTATTCGCCTCCAGCGCCGACATCATCTTTTCCGCCATCGGGTCGGCAAAGGGCCGCGACTGATCTTCGGTTGGCACAATATGGTCTACCGTTGCCACCGTTCGCTGCGGATACATCACCTTCAGTCCGCGTTCGTTTAGCATGGCAAAGGCTTGGGGGCTGGTCACCTCGTGGATCAGGTGCAGGCCAATAAATAGCTGAGTTTGGCCAGAAGGCAGCGTGCCAACGGTATGTGCGTCCCAAACTTTATCGAAAAGGGTGCCTTTGCTCATAGCGATATCAGGTGCCTCAAAAGAGGCGCAAAAAAATACTAAAACGAATCGATTAACTATAGTAGACTATGTGGCCGTCAATCGACGCCAGACACACATTGATAGAATCTTTTTCAAGGTAGAGCCAATGGCAACCCTCACCATCGAAATACCTGATGACCTAATGGAGCAAATATCTCCATTTCAAGACCAGCTACCTGAACTAATTCGTCGGGGACTGCAACCGCTAGCACTCCCAGCGCAGGTCTATCGATACGTACTCGATTTTTTAACAAGTCAACCGACGCCTGAGCAAATCTCAAACTTTAGGCCAACTGCCGAAATGCAGGAAAGATTGAAATACCTGCTCACCAAGGAAGAGCAAAGCAGCTTAGGGCCTAATGAACGCCAAGAGCTCGACGAATACGAGCGAATTGAGCATCTCATCATTATGCTAAAAACGGGCAGGTTATCGAACGCTAATCAGCCGGGCAGTCTGTGACCTATATTCCTGTAGATTTACGTCGTCAAGTTTTAGCCAGAGGAAACAACGCCTGTGAATATTGCTTGCTCCCTGATAGCCTCAGTTTTTATCCTCACGAGGTTGACCACGTCATTGCGACCAAGCACGGTGGTAAAACAGAGCTAGAAAATCTTGCGTATGCCTGCTGGCGATGTAACCGTCATAAAGGCAGTGACTTAGGATCTTTTGATCCAGCAACAGGAAAATTCTGCTTCCTATTCAACCCACGTCGTCAATTGTGGTCAGAACATTTTCAACTCAAGGTTGGACGAATAGATGGATGCTCACCAGAAGGCCGGACAACTATAAGACTACTCCAGCTAAACACGAATGAACGAGTAAAAGAGAGACAATATTTGTAACAGTTACTTCTCTCTTACGTCCAAAATCAGATGTTCCCAACCTGCTCCTGACTATTACGAGTAGCGCGTTCTAGCAGCAGGTTCAATGTTGTTCGGATGCAGATAGTGACCACTAACTGGGCGATGTCGTTCCACTCGCTAGAGATCATTGTTTTGAGGATGCTGGCGCCGATCAGGAAGCTGAGGCCCAGCGAGAAGGAGTAGCCCATCATCAGGCGGCTCGTTTGGAAGGCGCTGAAGGTTTGGCGCTTGATGAGGGTATCGGTAAGGAAGGTGGAGAGCGATCGCACCACCCCAATCGCAATCACCAAAATCGCCAGCAGCTGACAAAAGCTAATCAATAGCCCATTACACACCTGCACAAACGCATGGGCCGATTGATTGAGCCCCTCAAATCCGATAGCTAAGCTCACAGACGTTTTAACCTCATACATTTGTACCGACCAATCTATACCGAAACAGGAATCTCAATCACAAACTCTGTCCCCGCTGCCGCCTCAGAAAAGCAATTTATCTTACCGTGGTGCTGCTCGCTAACAATTTGATAGCTAATAGCTAGGCCCATCCCTGTACCCTCACCCACATCTTTTGTTGTAAAAAACGGATCGAACAGGCGGCTTTGAACAGAATCAGAAAATCCACAGCCATTGTCTGCAAAGCTCAACACCACGCTCCCATCTGCCACCTGTGTCCGAATGGTAATCTGTGGATTTTCCTGCACCGTTTCATCAGTATCAAAACGGCCTCTGAGCGCATCTATACTGTTCGACAAAATATGCATAAATACCTGATTCAGCTGGCCCGGATAGCACTCTACTAGCGGCAAATCGTCATAGTCCCGACTGACCAGAATTGCTGGGTACTTACCCTGTACCTTCAGCTGATGCTGCAAAATCATCAGCGTGCTTTCTATCCCCTCATGAACATTCACGCGCTTCTGATTCGATTCATCCAATCTGGAAAAATTGCGTAGCGACAGCACAATATCTTGAATCCGAGTCGTACCAATCTCCATCGAAGTGAGCGTATCTTCTAAATCTTTTTTGACAAAATCAATCTCCAGGGCGTCTGCCTGTGCTCTAATTTCTTCGTGGGGATTTGGATAATGAGTTTCATACAAAGACAGAAAACCGAGCAGCTCCTGCATATAAGTCATCACATGCTCTACATTGGCATGGACAAAGTTAATCGGGTTGTTAATTTCGTGAGCAACGCCTGCCACCATTGAACCCAAGCTCGACATCTTCTCGCTTTGCAGCATATGGGCCTGCGTGCGCTTCAAATCTGCCAGTACCTTTTCCAGCTCGTGGGTTTGCTGACGGTAGCGCCCTTCCGAGGATTGCACTTGCCGATACTGGTCGTTTAGCTGCTCTTCTGCCCTGCGAACAAACACAATCAAAATGCCATACAGCACCGTCAGCAACAGGCTCACAAGCAGGCTGTCGTACTGTGTCTTGTTTAGTCGCATGAGTGCAGGCGTTACATCGGTATAGATTTCTGCTACGCCTACTACCCTAGAGGCGTTCTTCTTTGAGAAGATAGGCACATAGCTGGCCAGCAAATCTCTATCTGTCAGCGTATTGTCTTGTAGTGATTCAAACGTGTCTCTATGACCTATCTGACTGGTCGGCTTTCCTTCCAACGCGCGTAGCAAACCAGCGGAAATATCTTTGTAGTAGCCAATTTGCGAAGCTTCTGTCGAGAAAGCCGTGCGCCCTTTTAGGTCATAGAACTTAACCTTTGCAACAGATAGGCCTTCTACTTGCATCACCACAGTTTGCTTCAGCTGGCGAATTTCATCGGAGGCTGCTAGGGCTTCAGGGGTCAGATGACCAGTAGAAGATAGAAACGAACCGTACTCTGGCCACAGCGTATTTGCAAACACCTGCGTCAGCGCAACGTTACTCTCTTCTGTAGAAATAACTAGATTGCGAACGGCCTGCTGACGGTAAAACAGCGAGAGTAGGCCAGTGGTAATAACAAAGCCGCCCAAACTGATCGCAGTAAAATTTCGCAGCAGACGATAGCGATTTCGCAAGGGGAGTGGGTTCGATGAGTAAAATCGCTTGAGGCGCATCATTTACGCAAAAAGGGTGATAAAAGGAAGCTATATCACTTCTGTGTAGGAAGTAACGAACACATCGTTCCCTCAAGCCTGACGGCGATACAGCTTCATATCAATTTTTCCAATGTGATCTCACTTATCAGGCATTGCCGTCTAATGGCCTAATGGCACCACTCCTGCAAGCCTTGTACCGTTTCTAACCACGCGAGGTTGTCGCTTTTCCCTGTGCATATGCTTCGTCAAACAGGGCTTCTAGCTGCAAGTGCGTTCCTCTAATCGGGCTGATGACGGCTTTTCCCCAATCCAGGTACTCGTCAACGCGGGCAGTGGGCCAGCCGTGGGGAGGGGATACTACGGTGTCGCGAACGTTGGAGATTTTGTCAGCTAGTTTGACGAGTTTGGCGCGATCGCTCAAATTCGGCGCATGATCGATCTGATGTTGCTTCCGCACCGCCTTAGGCAAAGACTTATCGTCAGTGACTTCTGCCACCACGTCGCGCACGACCTGACCAAACTGCTGCTCAATCTCGTCGAAAGTTGTATCGGTATCTTCCACCGTATCGTGCAACAGCGCCGCCATCAGCACCACTTCATCGGTTACGCCCGCTTCATTAAGCAAAATATCCGCCACCGCAATCGGATGGTTTATGTAGGGCGTTTGGGCTGTGTCCTTACGCCGTTGGTCGCGGTGCTTAGCAGCGGCAAAGCTCAATGCCCGCAAAAATTCAACACTCATTACTTTTTGAGAACCGGATGGGTGAGAACTAGATGAGGAAACCAACGCTGAGGAAATCATTGAGCGACGCCAGGGAAATGAAACGATAATACTCCGTAGCTCTGCTATAGCAAAGGCTGAGTGCTATTTGGAGGGAGTACGTTAATGACAAGAAGGTCACAAAGCATCAAGTTTTTTGTCGTTAAATATTAATAATCTCAGTAATCTGATTAGCCTCCTGAGAAATAGGGCAAAATACTCATATGGGTAACAAATATAAACAATCGCTACGGCGTTATTTTGTCTGTCAGAATCCTATCCATTAGTTGCAGCGCCTTCTACCTACTACACACATCGCAAAGTCGTTAAAACCCCGCCTTAAAGTCATGCCAGTTATTAGCCCTATCAAAACAGACGCTTCAGCCAAGCCAGATGTTACCGCTGAAGCAGTGAGTGCAAAACAAGATACAGCGTCTACTGAAAATAAGACAGCCGAAAAGCCTGCCAGCGCTACCGAGCAGGGTGTAAAGAAAACAAACACCACCACAACGGTAAAAAGAATGGTTCAAACCGCCGATCAGTGGCGTAACTGTAGCAGGCCACATCGCATCTAGACAGGACGCACGACAAGAATAGGCAATGGTTACGAAGGGCGCGGATTTATTTCTGTGCCCTTTATTATTGATGAATGATTCAGAGCACCCCTTTTGAGCTAGGAATTGTGCCTGCGCGTCTGGGGTCGACTTCTGTAGCCATTCGCATGGCCCGAGCAAAGGCCTTGAACGTAGCTTCGATAATGTGATGAGAGTTCAGCCCATCGAGCTGGCGAATGTGCAATGTCATCTGCGCGTGATTCACAATCGCGACAAAGAACTCGCGCACTAGCTGAGTATCGTAATTGCCCACTCGCTGAGTTGGAATGTCTAATCCATAGCTGAGGTGAGGCCGACCCGAAAAGTCTAAAGAGATTTGCACCAAGGCTTCATCTAATGGGGCGACGAAGTGACCAAAGCGAGTGATGCCTTTGCGATCGCCCAGTGCCTCTGCCAGGGCCATCCCCAACGTAATCCCTACATCTTCGTTCGTGTGGTGATCATCAATTTCAATATCCCCTGTCGCCCGCACCTCCAGGTCAAACAGTCCGTGGGAGGCAATTTGGTGCAGCATATGGTCCAAAAAAGGGATGCCTGTATCCGCTGTACATTTGCCTGTACCGTCTACATTTAGCGTTACTTGCACATCGGTTTCTTTGGTCGTCCGGCTTTTGGACGCCACGCGCGCCGTCTGAAGATTTACAGAATTTGTAGCAGAGCTGGTGGGAACTGGGCGGGTACTGGAAACCATAGCTTGTGAGGTGAACGTAACCCTTTAATTCTACGCGGTAATGCTGTGTGTTAATTTCAGGGGCCTTTGCCCTCACCTTGAATCCCAGACGCAGAACACGCATAATAAGCCCATAAAACATCCGTATGGTAAGGCGTAAATCCTATGTCTATTAGCGAACTGAACCAGTTTATGACCTACGTCCTTGACGGTTGGATGCTCTTTAGCGCAGGTTTTATCAGTATTGGATTTGTGTCCTTTGTCTCTAAGCGTATTCAGGAAGATTTAGAGGCAGAAGCACTTGCCCTGACCCAGGCTGAAAAAGAAACGGTAGACAATATCGCCGTAGAAAAAGCTGTAGAGGAAGTCGCTAATGTAGAAGAAGTCACAGAAGCCGCTCGCTTAGAAGAAGTCGCTGCCGTTTCCGAGCAGCTGGCTAAAAACAAGTCGAAGCAGTCCGATACGTCTTCTGTCTCTGTCTCTACGTAAATATCTAATCTAACAACATGAACCGCTTACTACTGGGCTTACTGATGAGTGTTCTAGTGATGCCTTCAGAAGCGATCGCCCAAGCCCCTATCAAAATCACAAGAATAGATACTCACCTTGTTAGCACTCGACCCGGCTTGGAAACAGTGACGACAGGCCAAACTGTAGATAGCTTTTCTGTAGCGCAAAACGACAGCAGCTTGGAAACAGAGACAGAAGCGGGCGAAGTATATTTAGAAGAGCCTGGCACACTCGTTAGCATTCTCTCTGCTCTGATTATGCCAGTCTTGCTCCTTGTCTTGCTTTTCTTCTTTATGAGAAAAAGCCTCGTGAGGGTAAATAAGGCCTACGCGCTCACCGAGGCCAATACGGCTGCTGTTAGCAAAAACAACGAACTGCTTCAGGAAAGCATTGAGCTACAAAAAGCTATTTTGAAAGCCATGAAAGACAAAACAAATTAGTCTGGTGCTTCCCAGGTAGGTTGATCAAACCAGTCTTGCAAAAAGCTCGTTAGCAGCTGAATTTTCGTAGATAGATGACGATTGGTAGCGTAGCACAGGCGCGCAGCGATCGCACTCGGACAGTACTCCGACATCACCACCACCAGCTCTCCAGCTTTCAGCGCGTCACCCACAATAAACGTGGGCAGTAGCGCGATGCCCACACCCGCGATCGCCCCTTCTTTCAACACTTCGCCGTTATTAGAATAGAATCGGCAGCTAATTGGCACCGTATAAGTCTTATCTGGGCCAATTAACTGCCATCTGTTGCCCGTCGCCAAATGCCCATACTTCAGGCAATCGTGCTGACGCAAATCGTCAGGGTGTTCAGGTATGCCCCTAGCTTCCAAATATGCGGGTGATGCACACAGCACTCGACGAATCGGCGTAATTAAGTGACTGATCAAGGCGTCTTCTTTGGTTTCTCCGGCGATTCGTAGGGTGACGTCAAAGCCTTCTTCTATCAGGTCGATGAAGCGATCGCTCAAGGTCATTTGCACCTGAATATCGGGATAGCGGTGGATGAAATGTGCGATCGCCTTAGCCAAATGCATCGTCCCAAACGACATCGGCGCATTGATCCGTAGCGCCCCCTTCGGCTCCGCCTGCATCTGGCTCACCGACAGCTCCGCTGCCTTCACCTCCGCCAAAATATCCACACAGCGCTCGTAATAGGCCCGGCCCGTATCCGTAGGACTCACCCGCCGCGTCGTGCGCTGCAACAGCTGCACGCCCAAATCGGCCTCTAGCTGAGCGACCAGCTTATTGACTACCGACCTCGACTGGTCCATATGCCGACCCGCTGCTGCAAACCCGCTATGGTTCACCACCTCCACAAAAGCCCGCATACTCTCTAGTTTATCCACAGCGTTCCTTGTTTGTATCTCTACTGATTGTATCTAAAACAGGGACAGTATGGACACAAAATAGAGTATTGTTATTTATTTAGAGTCAATGCATAATAGAAACAAGCAAACAAACGCCTCGTGGAGGTAAAGAGCACACATGTTAGCAATCCGCAAAGCAGAAGATAGAGGCGTCTCCAAATTCAGCTGGCTCGACAGTCAGCACACCTTTTCCTTCGGTGGCTACAGGGACCCTGGCAACATGGGCTTTAGCGACCTGCGCGTCATCAATGAAGATCGCGTTGTGCCTGGTGCAGGGTTTGGAACCCACGGCCACCGCGATATGGAAATAATCTCCTATGTGATCGAAGGGGAACTTGGTCACAAGGACAGCATGGGTACAGGTTCTGTCATTCGCCCAGGCGACGTGCAGCGAATGAGTGCGGGCACAGGTATTATGCACAGCGAAATGAACGCCTCCAAAGAGAACCCGGTTCACTTCCTGCAAGTCTGGATTCTACCAGAGAAAAAAGGCATCACCCCCAGCTATGAGCAAAAACACTTTGCCCCCGAAACCCGGCAGGATCAGTGGCGCTTGGTGGGCTCCCGTGATGGCCGCGACGGCTCTGTCACTATTCACCAAGATGTCAGCCTGTACGCGGCGACGCTTAGCGAAGGCAAGCGACTTACCTATAGCCTGAGTGCAAATCGTAAAGCCTGGCTGCAAGTTGTTAAAGGTGCGCTGCAGCTCGACGGTCAAACGTTAGAAGCAGGCGACGGCTTGGCCTTCGCTGACCTCGACACGCTTACTGTCTTGGGCAGTGGCCCAGAAACAGAGATTCTGTTATTCGATCTCGCGGCGTAACAGAATTCTCCGCATCAATCATCTCCTGTAGGGTGGTCACGCGCTACAGGAGGTGTTTCATCCATTCATTTATCCATTCAATAGAGTCTGCAGGCGTGACTCGGCATAGGCCAGCTTACGCACCAACGTGACGGCATCTTGTTGCGTTCCGCTACACACCTGTTACGGCTAGCTCTTCAGCGGTGTAGTGTGGCAGCACGTCCTCTGAAGTAGCCGGTGCATGCGTATCCTTTTCAAACACGTCTTCGTCTAAGTAATCAAAGTTTGGAATTTTGGCCAGCATTTTCACCTTATCGGCACAGACCTTTTGCAGCACAGCGATGCTACGCTCTCGCTGCTCCCCAGCAGGCAGCGTTTTAAGAATTTGATTGGTTTGGCTCAGCTTGCCTAAGCTCTCTTTCAGCTGCGTTCTCATCTCAGCAAATAGAGCAGCCTGTTCGCTGCTGAGCTCGTTTCTGAACTGTTGAACTCGTTGCTGTACATCTACCGCCTTTCTGTGCTCTTTTGAGTGATGTTCTTCAACAACATTTTGTTTTTCTAGGCGAGATTTGATGGCAATGATGACATCCGAGCAGCTAAATGGCTTGGTGATGTAGTCGTCGGCGCCCAGGTTCATCCCCTGGCGCATATCGCCTTTGTCGGCTAGCGCAGTCAAAAATATAAAGGGAACAACTGCCGTTGAAGGCTCTTGTCGTAGGGCGCTAAGAACGTCGTAGCCGTTAAGTTCTGGCATCATGACGTCACACAAAATCAAATCTGGAGATTGTTCTAGCGCACCCACTAAACCGGTGACTCCATTGTCTGCGCCTATAACGTCGTAGCCTTCTAGTGTTAGCAGTTCGAGCAAATTGGCGCGGATTTCGAGTTCGTCTTCAATTACTAAAATTTTAGTCATTTTGTTCTGATACAGGTAGTATGTCGTGAATAATAAAGAGAAAGATGAAAAGTGAGAGGCGTCCTGATGGCTAAGCTAAAGCTTTTTCATGGGACTACTCACTGTCAGAAAGTAGATTGGAATCCTAGGAAATAAGGGCATTGGGGCCAGGGGGATGCGGCCTAGAATCATCAGATGCAGAAACTGTAGCGTCGCCGCAGACTTTTTCTAATTCCGGTACCTTTAGCGGTATTGTGACGGTAAAGGCAGTTCCCTTACCTACCTCGCTGTCGCAGGTGATAGTGCCTTTGTGCATATCTACCGATCGATTAACAATTGCCAGGCCCAAACCTGTTCCGGAAATGGTGCCAACATTGCTGCCTCGAACAAAGGAGTCAAACAGTGTTGCCTGACTGCTTTGTGGGATACCAATGCCGGAATCTTTGACACACAGCTCTATGTTGTCATCTTTCTGATTCAACAGAATTTTGATATCGCCTCCGCTTGGAGAATAGTTAATCGCATTCGACAGTAGGTTGGTGAGAATATGCCGTAACAGCTTGCGGTCAATTAACACCGGTGACGTAGAGAGCTGAGAGGACATTGTTAGCGTATGTCTGTCTGTTGTAATTTGTAGCTCTTCGACAATCTCCTGGCAGAAGTCTGCCAGCATGACAGGCTGAGGAACAAACTGAACCATGCCTGCTTCGGCTTTGTTGATTAACAGCACATCGTTTAGAAGCGATGTCATATGCTTTGCAGAGATCTGAATTTTTCGCAGGTACTGCACTTGTTTGTCAGCGTCCCAGCGATCGCGATACCGCTCTATCAGTTCTGCCGACGAAGAAATGGTTGTCAACGGGGTTCTAAACTCGTGCGAGGTCATAGAGACAAATCGCGTTTTCATTTCGTTTAGCTCCCGTTCGCGGCCCAGCGCAAACCGAATTTCGGCCTCGCTTCGCTTGCGCTCGGTGATGTCGCGCAATATGACCATGACTTCGTTGGGTGCACTGACTGCAATTCTGGCTTCAAATTCCAGCGTTAGCTCGGCTGTTGGCATCTGAAACTCTAGTATTTGTAAGCTGTCTGTTTCCAACACACGAAAAATACAGTCCTGAATGGTTTGGGCTTCCGGCTCGGGCAGGATTTCCGATAGGTGAGAGCCAATGCAGTCGTGAGGATCAAAAGGCAGCGTGTGGTGTTTTTGGGCTTTGCAATTGACAACCGTTCCCGAGCCATCAATACGAAACATCGGGTCTGGGATAGCGTTCAACAATGCACGATTGGTTGCAATGCTCGACATCAGGGCCTGCTCTTCTTGTTTGAGGCGGCTGGTGGCTTCGTTGAACTGCATTGTTCGCTTCTCGAAGGCCGACTCTAGCTGAGCGTGCAGTGTGACCAGCTGATCTTCTGCACGCTTGCGATCGGTAATTTCGATCAAATAGCTGCGAATCAAGTCGCTTTGCGGAATGTAGCTGAGCGACTGCTCAAAGGTGCGATCGCCAATCACAATCTCTCTTACAGATTGACGGGTCTCGCCGGTCGTTGCAAACTCGATTACGCCTGAGAGCACCGGATGCTCGAATTTATCGATTGATATTTCAGGAAACTGGTCGATTGCAGCCGGGTTTCGATAGGTAATCTCACCATCTAGAGAAATTTCGATAATGGGATGAATAAACAACTCTGGAAAAGACGCTAAACGAGCAAGCACAGAGTAGTCTAGTTTTTCTACAGCTGATGCAGAGGCAGGCGCACAGGGCACGTTCACCAGCGTTAACATATCAGCCATCGCGTCATCGTCATCATCTTCGAGCAGTTGAGAAACATCCATGTCATCACCCACCGTAAAGTAACGCCCCTGAGACTTGGACCCAAAAACAATTTCATCTCCATGGTGTAAAACATGCGAAGTACATCGCCTGCCATTGACAAACAAACCATTGGTGCTGAGTTTGCCTCGCCAGTTTCCATCCGTAATGCGAAACGAGTGTTCATCTTCTCCCGGGTGAGTCATTCGTAAAAGAATGGCATGCTGACGAGAAACCCCGTCAGCACACAAAACAATCGAGTTGCTAGGATCTCGACCTATAGAGCTAGAAGCATTATGCAGCTCTATCACCCGCTCGCTTTCGCTATCTGAAATTAGTAACAGATGTTTCATAAAATATCGAACTAGAACTTGGTAGTAAACGGGCATGCACCCACGCACCCAATCGTCAACAGACCCTAAAAGTCTGATTGCGATCTATGCTTAGTTTCTACTTTTCTTACAAATATTGGTATCAGGAATACTGCGTAAACCTTACATATATGCCTATGTCAAAGTCAGTATATTTGGTCAGCAGTCCCCTACAGCTGTCCCACTATCCGGTTTTACAGCAAGTCTGGATAATATAATGGCGAAGTGATGCTTGCTCGTACTGCAACGGACCGTTGTAGGCCAACTTTCATGTATGTCGATATTGCTTTTTCGCTCAACCGCAAGCTTCAAGTCCCTCTGCTGGTGGTCATTAACTCCATTTTGCACAACGTTTCAGCGCTAAATGAAGGACCACCTTTGCGTTTTAACATCCTCGTGCCGCCGGGCGATCGCCCCCTATTCACCCAAAAGTTGCGGGAAGCCTTTGCCAAAGACTACTCAGAGTCTGTTGTTTTTCGCATTGAAGAGTTTACCCCTCCAGATTTTTTGAAACATTATTTGGATAATCGGTTTAAAGAACGCGAAGGCGATCGCCGCATCTCTCGCTATATGCAATACGCTCGCTTGTTTTTAAAGCATCGGTTTCCCGATGTCACCCGGGTGATTTATCTGGATTGCGACACGCTAGTACTAGGAGATGTGCGATCGCTCTTCGCCCTTGGCGAACAATTTACCCCGCAGCAATACTTGAGCGCGGTTCCGCAGTTTATTCCAGCGGTGTTTTATTTCACCAATCCCTTCAAACTTTGGGACGACATTCGCCGATTTACCCGCACCTTTAACAGTGGTGTGCTGCTTACCGATCTCTCTTTTTGGACCGAGAAAACCTACGAATCACTCCGTCACTACCTTAACTTGGATGCTCAAAATGACTATAAGCTATTTCGCTTAGGTGACGAAACTGTCTTTAACCTGATGTTTAAAGAGACCTATATCCCCTTGGACAAACGCTGGAACGCTTCTGGCTATGGCAATCTGCGTCCTGTTGTCGCGTTTATAAAACAAGACTTAGAGAAAATGAGCATTATCCATTGGAGTGGCGGATACCATAAACCGTGGGAGCCTGCCGAGGACGGTTCAGGGGAGAACAATGGCGTCGTTTATGCCGATATTTGGCGTAGCTACCTGCCGACTAGCTAGAGGCACTGGTGTAAAATCGCAGTGCAAACCGCCAAAACCATTTGGAACATTGAAACAGACCCGCAGCGAGTAGCGCGGACCCGAGTAGCCAGCCTGGATCGCTACGTCCTAACATAGTGCGCGCAGGAACAGTCGTCAGAAACGTAACTGGGACAATAAAGGTGAAAAATATACGGTAAATTGCTGGATAGCCTTCGATGGGGAATCGTCCGGCTTCTAAAAGCGATCGCAGCACCTCGGTCACGTTGTAGATTTTGACAAACCAAATGCTGGTCGCCCCGAGAATAAACCAAATGCTGTAGAGACTGATCAGGCCTAGCGTAAGTGGCGGTAGCAGTGCCAGATAGTTCAGTGCACCAAACCCAAGCTGATGACCGGCATAGAACACAATGGCCAGGCCAAAAATTAAATCTGGCGCTCCCCACGGTGAAACGGTGTGGGATGACAGCCAGAACTGAGAGCTAATAGGCTTTAACAACACAAAGTCGAGGGTGCCTTCTTGCACGTAGCTCACAATTTTGTTCAGGTTAGGCACCAGGAAAACGGCTGCAGCACCCTGCAAAATTGTGAAAATGCCCAGCACCAGTAGCGCTTCGCTCCAGCTCCATCCGGGAAAGGCATAGTCGGTTCTATAGAACAAAAAAAGACCGAATAGGCTGCCGACTAATCCGCCTAAGCTAGTCACCAGTGCGACAACGAAGTTAATGCGATATTCTAGCTCAGCAGCGATCGCCACCTGCCAAAATAGTTTTAGCACCCGCAGATAGTTGCCCAGCTTCATTGCGACTCCCAACCAGCGCCCTTGTAATATCCTAACCCTAGTACAGAAAGCTTATTTTGAGAGCTTGTTGTGAAGGCCTATTGTGAAGGCTTATTGTGGCCCTACTTTAGGCTTACTTTGAAACCTTGACAGGGACCAGATACATACTGAGCTTCTCCTGAAGACGATGCCGTGATCTGGCAATACGCGACTTTACGGTCCCTAGTGAGACGCCTGTAATATTTGCAATCTCTTCGTAGGACAGGCCCTGAAGCTCTCGCATGGCGATAGTTTTTTGAAACACTTCAGGCAACTCAGCCATCGCCACTTTGAGCTGATCGTGAAACTCTTGAGTCATCATGGTGTCTGTGGGGGTTGGACCTTTTGAAGGAAGCTCCCAATCGTACTGCCCGTCACTAGAGTATCGAGGTGCATCTAGCGATACAGCACCTTTGAATCGCTTGCGCTTACGCAGCTCGTCATAAAACAAGTTGGTGGTAATTCTGCTTAGCCACCCCTTAAACTTGCTGGGTTCTTTCAAGCGATGAATACTGCGATATACCCGAATCCAAACTTCCTGAGCTAGGTCCGCTCGATCGGACCAGTCCGAAGCCAGATGGTAGAGCATCTTATCGATGTAGCGCTGATAGCGACTGACCAGCTCTTCAAACGCGGCTCTATTCTTATCCTCGGTGTTTTGGCAGAGCAGCACCAGCTCGTTATTAGAAAGCGCTTTGAGCGATTGACCTAATTCACCTGAGCCTGATTCATCCGAGACCGATTCACCTGTAGCTGAGCCTTCAGACTGCTCGCTCGCTGAATGATGTAGGGATGCAGCAGATGGTTCAGTCGTCGTTTTACGGGCGACAACCGGAGTTACGGTTGCCTGCTTGTCCGCAATGGCGCGAATCATATTGGGCTTTGTGATCAGCCGCAGGGGAGCTTGCCGATGATGGGACTGACGTTTTAGGGGAGATACACTATTCATTGATGTTTGAAACCCAATTCTGTAGGTGGCTGCACACTGGAAAGGTAGAATCGATGGCTGCTAAAGCACGCTCAGCTGGTTGACTATTGTCTTTGTCATCAAGGTTTCTGCTACATAACGAATGACCTAATAGATCAGTGAATGACCTAGAGCTTGGGATGGAACACGCTACGCTCCGACCTGTGTACTATGGCTCGGCAATTACTGACGCTTTGAGTAGGTAGGGTAACGAAACAGGCACAAAAGAGCACTTTGCTGCAAAGAATTTAACCTGTTTTGGTACTGTATGTAGCCTTGCTTGTAACCATTTAGCAAACAGTCAGGATAATCACTGAGCTAATTTGTAAAGCTTGGATAGATACTGAGCCTAGCAGATAAGTAATTACTACTAGCAACGTGATCTTTCCTCGTAAACATAGTAAACATTACTGAGGTGACACATCAGCTAAATAGCCTAATCTTCGTCTTACGCTTACTGAGTTGTCAAAAGCGTATGCTCGTGCATTGACACAAAATAGTGGTAGATAATGATGAAAAAGATATAAAATCGCACAATATCGTGCCTGCTTTGCGATTCGGAAACAAAAGCAACCCGCAGGACTGGGCGCATACACAACCTTTTTCATACAAATGGTATGTGACTTAAGTGTCATCAGCGGCTGCGCTGGCGCTTGGGTTACGCGCCCATGCCAGAGTAATGTTTTAGACCAGCCCGCCACAGTAGTCGGTTAATTACAAACGCGATCGCCCCCCAGCCACTCATAATCAGCAAGCCTCGGCCCAAATCTACAGGCAGGCCAATCAGTAAGCTAGCAGGAAAGTAAATGAGGTAGGGAAAGGGCGTCCACAGCGCAACGGTACGTACGCTTTCAGGGAAAAGGGCCAGCGGTGCGACCATGCCAGATAGAAAGGTATAAAACAGATACCAAAACTGCTGTATGGCCGTTGCCCGCTCCACCCAAAAAGCCAGCATGGCAAAGGTGTACTGAATCAAAAAGCGCAAACAGAATGACAGCACGAGTGCGATTGATCCCCACAGACAGGCATAGGGCGTTGGGATCCAAATAGCCTCTGGATACAGCAGACAAAACAGCCCCACGAGCAAAGCAATGAAAGGGAGCCGCGTAAAGCGCTCGGCAACATGGCCATAGAAATGCCGCCATACCGGGTCGACGGGCTGTAGTAGCAGCGGCGAAAGCTTGCCCTGCACCACCTCTTTTTCAAAATCCCAAATGACCCACACCACGGTGCACTGGCGCACCAAGAAAACGCCCAAAAAGTAGCGAGCAAATTCTGCGGGTGTGAATCCTAAATCGCCAGATTGAGCGGCCTGATTCCACAGACCCAGAAAGATCAGTGGGAACGTGCCGGACAGCACCCAGAAGATTAGCTCTGCGCGATATTCCACCATGTACGCGTAGTAGACGGAGATAAAGGTGCGGGCGATACGGAGGGAGCGGGACATTTGAGGTTGGAAAGTTGGGGGATGGGGAGTGCGCTTCGACTACGCTCAGCCACCGGGAGGAGTGGGGGCGATGCCCTGAGCGTAGTCGAAGCGTTGGGGAGATTGATCAGGCCTCTCCAGTTTCAAATACTTTTGCTATTACGTCTTCGATGGGGGGTTCGGCAATGGACAGATCTTGGATATCTAGCGTATTTAGTAGCTTGGATACGGTTGCAGTTAGCTCATCGGCGGGGACTAGGAACTTTGCCTGGCAGCCTTCTAGGGTTTGTAGGTTGCCGTAGGTAAGCAGATGCGATTTATCAATGGACTGGGCTTTGTCAAATTCGATGGAGACTTCCCGGTAGGGGGCAAATTGTTCGAGCAGACCGTCGAGTAGGCCGTCGTAGATCAGGCTGCCTTTGTGGATGACCAATACGCGATCGCACAGCGCTGTAATATCCGCCATGTAGTGGCTCGTGAGCAAAATGGTGGCCCCGTAGCGTTCGTTGTAGGCCTGTAAAAACTGCCGCACCGCCGTTTGCGCATTGACGTCTAGGCCGAGTGTGGGCTCATCCAAAAATAAAACTTGGGGACGGTGAATCAGCGCGGCTAGCATTTCAGCTTTCATGCGTTCGCCTAATGACAGCTTGCGGACGGGCTGTTTCAGCTGGTCTTGAATATTTAACATGTCGGCCAGCTCTCCTACCCGCTGCCGAAACTCGCCAGGGCCAATGTCATATACAGCCGCATTGATACGCAGCGAATCGAGGGCGGGTAAATCCCATATCAGCTGCTGCTTTTGACCCATGACCAGGGTAATTTGTTCCAAAAAGGAGCGATCGCGCTTAAACGGCTCAAACCCAGAAATATCTACGCTGCCAGCGGACGGGTGAATCAGCCCTGTGAGCATTTTCAGCGTCGTGGTTTTACCCGCACCATTAGGGCCCAAAAAGCCCACTATTTCGCCTGGCTCGATGGAAAATGAAACCTGCTTAACCGCTTCGATGTTGCGATACTGACGACGAAAGAAGTGCTGCAAGGTCCCTTTCATACCAGGTTCTTTGATCGCAACCGGGTAGACTTTGCCGAGTTGTTTGACGTCGATGATAGGCATGATGCAGTGGCGAGGCGTTCCATTACCATAGTGCATTTGGGATCGTCAAAAGCTGTCTGGCCAGCGCTCGTAAAAGCGGCCAATCAGATACAGAGAGCCGCAAAGAACGATGGGTTGAGTTTGGGTAGCGATCGCCAATGCCGTTTCCAGGTCCGGGTGAATCTGAGTATGGATAGATGCGCTGACCGTTTGAGCGATCGCAGCCAAATCTTCTGGCGCTGCGCTCGAGTGCCCAGGCACTGGAACTAAGTGCAAACGATCCCGCTCGCGAAGTAATGCTTGGAAGACCTCGGCATGGTCTTTGGTTTGCAGCATCCCTATGAGCCAGGTGATTGCCCTATCTGGATAGGTGCGGTCGATGTAGGTGCGCAGCGATCGCGCTGAATCTGGATTGTGGGCACCGTCGATCAGTAAGGGATGCCCCTGCCAACGCGTCTTTTGCAATCGTCCAGGCCAGCGTACATTAGCCATACCCTGCTGAATAGCGGTTGCGGAAATGTCCCAGCCTTTGTCTTGTAGCGTTTGAATAGCCGCGATCGCACAGGCAGAATTCACCCGCTGGTGATCGCCTAGTAACGTCTGCGGGTAGTCAATGCCGCCATAGCGCAGGGTCTGGAGACCATCTTGAGTATCGTTAACTACCTCAGCAGGCGTTATCCAGCTTAGGGGTGCCGACAGCGCGGCGGCGCGATCGCTCACCACAGCAGCCGCCTCGGGGGGCAGTGGGCCTGCAATCGCCGGTCCGCCAGGTTTTAGAATGCCAGCTTTTTCGCCGGCAATTTCGGCTAGCGTACTGCCCAGGCGCTGCCAGTGGTCGCGGCTGATAGACACAATCAGGGTCGCCAGGGGGCGATCGCACACATTGGTTGCATCCAATCTGCCCCCTAGGCCAACTTCTACCACGGCAATATCCACCTGCTGCTGGGCAAAGTACTGCCAGGCCGCTGCGGTAAATACCTCAAACTGAGTAGGCACAGGCCCTTCTGTAGAAATCGCCGCTTCCACTGTATTCAGTGTTACCTGCAAATCTTCCCAGCTAATCGGCTGGCCATTGATGCAAATACGCTCTGTCCAGTTCACCAAATGAGGCGACGTGTAGCGTCCGGTTTTGTATCCTGCGGCGGTCAAAATAGCCGACAGATAAGCGCAGACAGACCCCTTACCATTGGTGCCAGCGACGTGAATAATCGGCACCTGCTGCTGGGGAGCGCCCAGATTGCGTAGCACCGCGTTGATCCGGTCTAGCCCCAAGTCTACGCCGAACCGGGCGTAGGTTTGTAGCTGAGCTTCTACGGTTTGTTGGATGGCGATTTGCCGGATGGCGGTGCCCGAATGGCTAGCGGCAGATGAAGACATAGATGCAAAAAGGGAGAACAGCGAACCATTCTCCCAATATTTTTCTTACAGTGTTTTGAATAATGGTTGAGAACGCTGCGAAACGTGGTTACACCGCTTCCAGGTTTTTCTCACCCGTCCGAATACGCACAATTTCGTCGACCGGGCTCACAAAAATTTTACCATCGCCGATTTCACCAGTACGAGCCGACTCAATAATCTTGTCGACGACCATGTCTGCCTGAGCATCTTCAACGACAATCTCTAGCTTTAGCTTTTGCAAAAATTCAACCGTGTATTCAGAGCCCCGGTAGCGTTCTGTTTGACCCTTTTGCCGACCAAAACCGCGTACCTCTGAAACGGTCATGCCTACGATGCCAGAGTTAACGAGGGCAATTTTGACCTCGTCCAGTTTGAAAGGACGGATAATTGCTTCAATTCTTTTCATGATTTCAGTACTATTCTCCCGGGTTAGCCGACGCTCAATGGGTTTTGATATTGCAGTTTTGATATTACAGGTTCGATATTGCTGGGCAATGTGCCGAATCGAACAGCGTCCAAACTGCAATCGCTTATTACCATAAGAGATTTTAGCGATCGTTTAGCAAAGGCTTCATAATTAAGAACCCTGCGCCAAAAGCCGTCACAATAATCAAAATGATCGAAAGGGCCAACCAAATCCCGCCGATCTCCTTGTCTTCCTGACTTTCTAGAGCGCTTGTTCGATACTCTCCAGCCTGTTCGGTAAATAGTTTGGGCAGCGGCTTGCCAGTAGGCAGCATGTCTGCACGCTGGTTGGGCTGACGCAGCGTCGAGCCTGCTTTAACCTTTTGCTTTCTGGGTGCAGGCGCTCTGTCGGGGCTCTTGATCTGAGCAGGCGCGGTTTGAATCGGTCGGGGTACACGATTGCGAGCAGCAGCGGGCGTATGGGCCTGGGCAGCCTGTGCTTGGGCCTGTGCTCGGGCTTGCTCTCCCTTTGCAGCTTTGGCCTGGGCGGCGCGGGCGGCTTTGTCGGCACGGGCTTGCGCTTTGGCCTGCGCGCGGGCTTGCTGTTTGGCTTGCTCTGCCTGGGCGGCTTTGGCTTGGGCGCGGGCCTGCTGCTCGCGGACTTGCTCTGCTTGCGCGTGGTGGTCTTGCTGTCTGTATAGCTGTGCGTCTTGTTGTCTGTACAGCTCCGCGTACTCGGGTGCGTATGCATCGCCCGCGAACTGATCGGGTGAGGCAACGGGCTCATTATCGATGACTTTGCGCGCTTCGCCCTGGGCGCGTACGAGCTTGGCGAGGGTATCGGGTGCGATCGCACTAGGAAACGCCTGTGCGTAGTCGTCTTGGGGGGCTGGTCTGGCAACGCCTGCGTACTGCCCAAGGCTGAGGGTGGCTTGCACCACGTTATGAATTTCTTTTTTGAGTCGCTGATTTTGGTCTAACAGCTGCTGGTTACGGCTGTTGAGCGAATCAATCACAGCTTTGTTAGCCCGCAATTCGGCGGCTAACTCCCGGTACACCGACATCGGGACAGAGGGTGCGTAGTGGGTCGGAGCTGATTGAGGGTCAGCGTGATGGGAAGGCTTCATAGGAAGTGTTCGCGGTGGTGTGCTTTTCAAAGCTGGGTGCGGGCACGAATGCATCCGACGCTAGCTGTAGTCGCGTAGATTTGCAAATAAGTAGTCAAATTAGAGCAACGTCAGTGACATTCGTCAAGTAAAAAATTGAACATAAGTTCTTTGGGACGTGCCTGGGGGCGCTCGCAATATGGCTACAACGTGTGTTGGCTATGGGTCTGTCATATCAAATCGCATCGTTACGATTGACTGCCTAGTTGTACCCTATTTCGGTCGGAATCTAATAGTTGCTTTCAATTAATTTGATTTAATTTGGATTTTCAGTTTGATTGCTGATTACTTTGTCGCTGTGCTAACAGAGCTGCCTGGGTGCGATCGCGCAGACCCAATCGGCTCAAAATACTGGTGACATGGTTTTTCACTGTGCCTTCGGACAGGTAAAGCTGCTCGGCAATTTCTCGATTGCTCGCCCCCTGTCCCAGGCAGTGCAAAACTTCTTTTTCTCTAGGCGTCAGCTGTTCTAATTCAGGGGGCATTTGTTCCAAAGACTGAACAGCAGAGGCTGCTGCGGATTTTCCGGCTATGCCCATCATTTTTTGCACAATTCCAGGGCCAAACTGGCTGTAGCCTTTGGCAACAGAGCGAATGGCTACGGCGAGCTCCTCCGAGGGGGTGTCCTTGAGTAAGTAACCTTGTGCCCCTACAGCCATAGCCTGGGCAATCAGCTCATCATCATCAAAGGTGGTGAGCACCAAAACTTTGATGTTGGGATAGCTTTCGGCGATCGCTGCCGTCGCGGCCACGCCGTCCATCACCGGCATCCGCATATCCATCAGGACAACGTCAGGTCGTTCAGCTTCGGCTGTCTGCTCTATTAGGTCTATGGCAATACGACCATTTTCGGCTTCACCCACAATGCCTATATCTTTTTCTAGGGAGAGGAGCGCACTGAGTCCTTCACGGATGAGCTGCTGGTCTTCAACAAGGAGGAGTTTGATCATGGGCGGTTTACGAGTGGGAAATCGTCGGGGGAATTGGCAGGCTGACCTGAAGGCGAGTGCCTTGGCGGCTGCTGTTGAGATTGAAGGTGCCGCTGGCCGATTCGACGCGATCGCGCATACTCTGAAGGCCAAAGCCCGTCTGGGCAAGCTCCGGATCGAAACCCTCACCATCGTCTTCTATGTGAAGGGTAACAATGGCGGGCGATTGCGTCAGCTGCACATGAGCATGACTGGCGTTGGCATGCCTAACAACGTTAGTGAGGGCGGCTTGAATAACGCGGTAAAGGATAACGTTGAGCTGAGCCGGTAGTGCTTGTTTCAGCTCAATAGATGAGGTGATAGATAGTGAGCTGACAGGGTTGTTCTGAATATCTGCGAGCAGATCGGCGATCGCGGCTTCCAGGCTTTTGCCAGCGAGTGGATCTTGGCGGAGTGCGGCAACGGACTGACGTACATCTTTTAAAGACTGACTGCCTAGGTGTTTGGCAGTAATCAGGAACTGCTGGGCGCGACTGGGATTTTTTTCCCAAAGCTTGACGGCGCTTTCTATCTGAATATTTAGCGCGGTCAGAGAGTGACCAAGTGCATCATGAATATCGCGGGCGATGCGGCTGCGCTCCTGGTCCATCGCCAGGGATTCTATTTCTTTGGCAGACTGGCGCAGCTCCTGATTGGCCTGAGCTAACCGCTGCTGACTCTGACGCTCGGTCAACAGTGCGTTAATGAGCAGCACGACGAGTAAGAGGGCCAGGCCAAAAAGGACGACAAAGTTGAGCTGTAGGTTGACCAATATTCCTGACAGACGGCCCGAACCACCCGGTAGCGGGGGGCGACCTGGGGCAGCAGCACCGCCAAAGCCTCTGACGTCTCGTAGCGATCGCAACCGCCACAGCAGCCCACTCACGAACAGCACAAATGCACCACCAGTCATCAACAGCCTTCCCGTCAGACCGTACATTAGGCAGCTACGAATCACCAGCACCACATACACAAAAGGTGCAGTGCGTCCGTCATTAAAAATAGCCACAGAAGAGAGCATAACCAGCAGCACCTGGCCGAGGGTATGCGCTAGCTTTGGCAGTGGCCTGGCCGGTAGATAAAGCCCCATCAGACCAAATAACACCAGCGAAATAATGCCGGGTATGGGGCTGTGATGCCAGCCAAACGGCAGATGATGTAGCGTTTCTTGGACCGGGCCTTGCAGTCCTTCTTGTATGCCGCCTTGTATGCCACCTCTGGGACCAGGCCCGGTCCGCAGACTCTCTCGAACCCGTCGAAGCGGCGGGCTTTCTAGCGCGTTAATCATCGCGACTGTCAGCAGTCCCCACTCCAGATAGAGCAGGAAACGAAAGGGATGGTTGTGTAGCTGAATAGCGCGGCGCATAAGCTCAGTGATGCTGAAATCCGTATCGATATAGTCGCTTGTCGTGATAGCACTTGCCCACAGTGCCAGGCCAAGTCATGACCAAAGTCATGGGTGCACTCGTGACCTTTGCGGCCTGCCACATGACCTACAGGCCGCATAGATTAGGAACGTACCGGGCAAGCCCAGTTTCACCGCCCGCCTCAACACTAGGCGGCTAAACGGTCTGAAGCCATTGGCCAAGCCCACAATCTACGAACCTATCCATGAAATTCAATCTAAAAACAGTCGCAATCGGTAGTTTGGCAGCGTTAGCTTTGTTGGCTGCGCCCCTCGGTTTGGTAAAAGCGTCTCATGCAGAAGGCGGTCGCGGCGGTCAACATCTAGAGCAGCTCGATCTTAGCGAGGCTCAAAGGACTCAAATTGAAGCGATTCGTACTGATACCCGTAGCCAGATAGAATCTGTGCTGACGGCTGATCAGCAGGCTACTTTGGAAAACAGCGAACAAAGAGGCCGACGCGCTTTCCGTGAGCTAGACCTGAGTGAAGACCAGCGCGAACAGCTACGGGCAATTCACGAAGATTCTCGTGACCAGGTGAGCGAGGTGCTAACCAATGAACAGCGATCGCAGCTAGAGGAAATGCGCGAGCAGCGCGGCGATCGCCGAGGCGTCCGCAGAGAAAATCGCCTAGAAAGCCGGTCATAGTGACACCAGGGCTTCCTCTACTGGCTGGGCGCCACCGACCAGTGCCAGTAGAGGGCCTGTTTGTTCTTGCCCGGTCAGTGCTAACTCGCTATGGCACAGCATCACTTTTTCGGTAGTGCGGCCCAGCAAATCCTTTAGCGTTCGGCTGAGGTTGGCCTCATTGGCATCTTCTATTTCTACCAGGGTGAGAGGCCGACCATTCCAGCTTTGCAGGAATATAGGCGCACCGAATAGCTCGCCTGCGCTACTGGCCCACAGCGGTGAACCCGCGTCGAGCCAGAACTGCCAGCGATGGCTGAGCCTTTGGGCCCGGTACTGATAAATAGTAGAGAGGGTGACGCCTTTGGGCCCTAGCAAAAGGGGATTGACCGGGTATGGATTGGCTGAGACGGTGCCCTTCTGAATGAGCTGGATGAAGCGGCCTACGTCACTGAGCGCAAGTTTGGTAACAGGCTGTGACTGTGGCGTAGGTGGGCTGATTCTGCGTTTTTTGGACCCATCGGTCAGAGTCAGCCGCTCTTCTACTTCCCAAAAGTACTGTGCGGTCTCCATCAGCTCGCGCAGGGTCGCAAGCTGATCGTAGGGTAGGTGGTTGCCGCGCCATAAAAAGTCTTGAATAATGCGATCGATGGTGATGACGGGCTTTAGGGTCAGTCTTTGGGCTCTGAGCTGCTTTTGGGTCTCTAGCCACGTCAAGATATGGTTGTAGGCGTTTACGGTGCGATGGCCTAGACGGTCCCAGCGGGCAAAGGTTTCAGCCGGTAGCAGATGCGGGTTTTCGATATCGGGGACGAAGCAATTGTCGGCAAGGAGTTCGGCGCGAACGGGGTCAATAGCAGTAAGGTCGAACCACCCTTCGGCTACGCTCAGGGCGGGTCCTTCGGCTACGCTCAGGGCGGGTCCTTCGGCTACGCTCAGGGCGGGTCCTTCGGATTCGCTCTGCTCAGCTGATGATGCAGCTGACGCGTCAGAGCTTTGGGCCTGTGGGATATCCCGAAGGCTGAGCGGAGTCGACGCCTGACTGAGGACGACGAGCATTTCGGCGATCGCATCCCTATCAACCAGCCGCCCTAACCCCGGATAAATCAGTGCCAGCAGAGACAGTAAAGCCCTCACCATCGGCGAACTCACCAGCGGTCGCTGGTCGTTCAACGACTCGATAGCAATCCCCCGATTGCTCAGAATCTCGATTAGGCTGTAGCGGCCAATGGCATCCAGGCCAGGGCCGATAACGGCGATATCTTCAGCCTTCACCTGTTCGGTTTCAATGGCGCGGGCGATCGCTTCGGCAGTCGTTCGCAGCATCTGGCCCCGAGAGGTCGCCTGAATTAAGGAGACCTCTTGGGGCAATACTGGCATGGCCAGTGGGTCGGCAATCCACTGGGCAAAGTCCTCGCCCCACCGACCTAGCGAACCAGTCGTGGGTAGCGGCAGCTCTATCGTTTGGCAGCGCGTCGCCAGTGGCAACAGCGCGTCTGGATCCGCGCCCAGGCCAAAGCGGACCTTTCCTTGCGGGTTGTAGGTGAATAGGCAGGGGCGCTGAGCTTCTAAAAAAGTGGAAAATAATGGCGCGGTGATGGCCGGATATTCATCGACGTCGTCGGCCAGAATGCCCTTAAACCGGGTAAGCAGCTGGGTTTGGTACTGGGGCATAGGTAGCAAGTAGCGCCAGTACAGCTCACTCATAGTGCCGTAGGTTAACAGGCCCCTTTGCAGACACCAGTTCTGCCAGCTGACTAACGCCTCACCAACGGTTTCCCACAGGGCGGCAGGTGCAAGGGAGCCAGGCATCCCAGCTTTCAGCAGGCCAGGAATATCCTCTATGGGCAAGCAGGCCTGGGATGCTAGCTGCAAAAAGTCGAGGGTACGGCGTACCGTGCGGGTTTCGCGCCAGCCTTCTACCTGAAGGGTGCCGTCATCTAGCCGCTGTCGCCACAGCTCTGTGGCCAGCATTTGCTCATTTTCAGGACGCAGCTTTAGGGGAAACTGGGCTTGCAGATGGTCAAGCTGTTGTACTAGCAACGGCCAGAAAAGGATGACTTCGTCCTGGATGAAGCCAGCAGGGGTGGTGGTGAGTACGGCAACGCGATCGCTCAATGCATCCGTCAGCTGATTAGCTAACACGATGCGATTATCACCATTGGCCGCAAATGCCAAAAAAGGCTGCTGCGCCGCTGCGCCGACCTCTTCTGCAAAGGCAATCAGCTGCTGCGTTTTACCACTGCGGGTGGGCCCACAAATCCACTGTGCAAAGTCGACTACCATAGCAATCCGCGTCAGCTAATACATCTGCACTTGTCACTATAAGGCATAAAAAAGCCCGCCAAAATGGCAGGCTTTTTTTTCTCAAGCTCTCTCTTGGGCTTTTTCTCGGCGCTTTCTACAAGAGGCTTAAAAATTAGAGCTGGGCGACTAAGATACTGAAGCTGCGATTACAAACAGACCGACCATGAGGCTAGCTGCAACGCTACCGAGAATAATGTAGTTACGCTTTTCGGTACCAGTAGGGGGCTCTGCTTCGTACATTTTGGGCTCAACCGCAAAATTATTTAGCAAACCAGTTTCGTCTTCTGTGTAACGCATATTAAAGTGTCTCTCTCGGTTTATATGAAGTAATGTTAACAAACAAATGACTGTTTTTCCACTACTGGCTTAATAAATCCACCTATTGATGGATAAAACGCTCTCCCTACAATAATTTCAAAGACTGTAAAAAAATATTTATCCGTCGTTGGCCAGCTAGCGTCCTCGCCTAGAGACTCTTTTGGAGCGTTTTCTACTACCTGTCTTTCGGCGATCGCGCTGACCTTGTTTTCTACGTTTGCGCTGCACATGTCGGCTTCCTAGCGCGTCGCTCACAGAATGGCTAATAGATCCTAGCTCTAGCCCTATCAGCACGGCCACCCATTCCATTACGTACTTGCTCATCAGCGTCCGAAAGGGCGCTCTCATCATTTGCCATGACAGCTGCGCATTCCAAAAGAAGTTCAGTGTCTGCGTAGCAATCAGCGCAAACAGCGCCAGCCAGATAGATAGATAAACCACCCGCAGCGCCGTGCCGATAATAGGGCCATGAGACCAGTGCGATCGGTGCTTAATTGCAATTTGATAGGGAAGCCAAATCCAGCGCAACGGTCCCCATCTGCGGTACTGAATAGAGTGAATATCTAAATCGGGGCCAATCATCAGGCCACCCGCTAAAAAAGAAAGGCTAACAATGATCGTGGTTGATGGGCTGCGGGTAATCCAGGCAGTTGCGCCCGCGACAAAGGGTAAGCACAGATAGGTAATGCGATCGTGAGTGCGGCCTGATGGCATAAGAATCAGAAGATGCAACGAATAGCCATTCCTTCATCAGCGGTTAAATCAACTCCAATGATTGCAACGACTATTCTATAGAGTAATACAGATGCATTAATGGCTACCGAGATAATACGGAACGATTGAAGTGATACTGACTCGTCTCTAACAGTTGAGCTAGATCGGCTAGTTTAATCTCTTGATCCAGATAAGCATCAATGTAATCTAAAGTCTGTCGTAGCTGACCAGCGGGCAAGCCACCTTCATAGGTTGGCAAATGGGGTCTTGCCATTTCTCAAAAGGTTTATTTAGCTCATCACCTAAGCGTATCCATGGCTGTCTCGGCAAAACCAATTATTTCAGAACTCCCCCTCCTGGAGACCAAGCTTTACTACCCGAAGTGGTCTGCTGACTTAGTGTCGCGCCTAAGATTAATTAATCGCATTCACCCACAGCGAAAATTAACCCTGATATTGGCTCCAGCCGGTTTTGGTAAAACCACGCTGCTGGCAGAATGGGTGGCCGCTGTCTCTACGAGATCTGTTGCTTGGGTTTCCTTAGACCAGAATGACAATGACCCGGTTGTTTTCTGGACCTATTTGATCACCGCTCTGCATAAAAATCAATCCAGTTTGGGCGGGCGATCGCTCGCATTACTGCAATCACCACAGCCCCCTCCCATTGAGTCAGTCTTGATGACACTACTCAACGAACTGACTGCTGTTGAAGAGGATATTGTCCTGATCCTAGATGATTACCATGTCATTGAAACCCAGGCCATTCATGAGGGCATCGGCTTCTTGCTAAGCCATTTGCCGCCCCATGTGCATCTGATGATTGCCAGCCGCGCTAACCCACCGCTGGCTTTGGCGCGTTTAAGATCTCATCGAGAAATGACTGAGCTGAGGGTGAGTGACCTACGGTTTACCCCTGACGAAGCAGCCGCTTTTCTGAACCAGGTGATGGGATTGAAGATTTCGGCAGCAGATGTTTCTGCTTTAGAGCGGCGGACTGAAGGTTGGATTGCAGGGCTACAACTTGCGGCGCTATCTCTACAGAGGTGTGAGGACGCTGCTGATTTTGTGGCGGCTTTTTCGGGAAATGATCGCTACATTGTGGACTATCTGCTAGAAGAAGTCTTGCAGCGGCAGCCTAATCACGTCCGTCGCTTTCTGTTGCAAACCGCTATCTTAGAGCGCTTGAGCAGTTCTCTTTGTGACGCGGTCACCGCTCTGCCAGGGAGCCAGAGACTGTTGGAAACTCTAGAGCGCAATAATCTGTTCATTATTCCGCTGGATAACAAGCGCCAGTGGTACCGTTACCATCACTTGTTTGCCGAGGTGCTTCAGGCCCATGCCTTGATGGAGGAGCCTGAAGGGATGAGCAGCCTTCACCAGCGGGCCAGTGAATGGTATGAACAGAACGAGTTATTCTCTGATGCGATTCATCATGCTCTGTCGGCTAAAGCCTTTGAGCAAGCAGCAGACCTGATTGAACAGGTTTGGCCTGCTATGCGTAATCGTCAGCAAGAGGCTACGGTGCTGGGATGGATTCAGGCGCTGCCCGACCCATTGGTTTGCACTCGACCAGCGCTGAGTGTGGCCTACGGGGTGGCGTTGTTAAATACTGGCCAAATTGATGGGGTGGAAGCACGTTTGCAGGATGCTGAACGCGCGTTGGCTCAGGTAAAGGATCTTACAACAAAACAATATCAGTCTTTGCCAGCTTCCATCGCCAATGCTCGTGCCTTTTACGCTCAAGCGCTTGGAGATTTTTCTGGGGCGATCGCCCACGCTCAGCAGGCTTTGACCCTACTTCCTTCCGAAAACGACAACGAGCGGGGCGTAACTGCGGCCTTTCTCGGTTTGGCCTACTGGACTAGCGGAGATGCAGCAGCAGCGTACCAATCCTTTGCGGAGGGTTTAAGGATTTTTCGAAAGGTGGGCAATATCCAAATTGGTATTTGTGCTACGTCGGTGCTGGCGCAAATGGGGTTGGCGCAGGGAAGATTGCGGGCTGCGATCGCAGCCTGTGAGCAAGCCTTACAGTTGGCAGCACAGCAGCCAGTGCCAATTTTGCAGGGGGTCGCGGATCTGCATTTAGTGCTAAGCGAACTTCACTACGAACAAGGGGAGTTGGCCATTGCTCGTCAGCTACTACAAAAGGGTGAAGAGCTGCGATCGCAGGGGTCGGTATCGGGATCTGACTATCTTTGGTGGCTAGTAAAGGCTCAACTGACAGCAGCGGAAGGAGACTTAGACGCGGCCCTGGCGCAACTGCAAGAGGCAGCGCAGCTGTATAGGCGATCGCCTATTCCAAATGTGCGTCCGGTTGAGGCTCTTAAGGTTCGGTGGTGGTTGGAGCAGGGCAGATTGACTGAAGCGCTGGGCTGGGTGCGGGAGAGTGGTTTGTCAGTAGATGATTCACCGAGCTACCTGCGTGAATATGAACATTTGACCTTGGCTAGAGTTGTGATCGCTCAGCACAGGCAAAACTCAGAAGAGAAAAAAGAGAGTCTTCCTCAGGTCATTAAACTCCTGACTCGACTACTCGCCGCCGCCGAAGCCAAGAAACGGACTGCTAGCATTATCAAAATTCTGTTGGTTCTGGCTTTGGCACATGAGGCGAAAGGAGATATTGTAGTAGCAATCGCACTTCTAGAACGCGCCTTAACCCTGGCAGAACCAGAGGGCTATGTTCGGATCTTTGCAGAATGTGGGACTCCGATTGCGCAACTATTGAAAGAGGCTGCGAATCGCGGCATTACCCCAACTTACACCACTCAGCTACTGACCGTATTGGCCACCTGGGGGCAGCCATCCAATCCTGTGCCTTCCACACACCGCTTCTCTTCTCAACCGCTGATTGAACCCCTCAGCCAACGAGAGCTAGAGGTGCTGCGATTGCTCAAAACTGAACTATCTGGCCCCGAAATTGCCCGTGAACTGGTTGTAGCCTTGAGTACCGTGCGCACCCATACCAAGCGCATATATAGCAAACTCGATGTCACCAATCGTCGGGCTGCGGTGAAACGAGCCACAGAGCTAGATCTGATTTAGGTTGGCAACCAAGCCTGTATAAACTTGATTCCAGAGTTGAGCTAGCCGCGAACAACGGTGACTGTTCTGCCTTCGGGCGTTGTTGTTTCTGTTGTTGTTCGCTCTGCTATCTGCCTTGCAGGGGCAGCTGTGTTGAACCAACGAGCCATATGGGATGAGCTAGGTTAAGGGTGTAGGACGAGTTCATATTAGCTACCTAATCTGCCATAGATTCTGATTAGGCAGAAATTTTCCTTCTAATAAAAGTTAGACCCGCGCCTTTCTCCTTATACACTGCCAAGCTGCTGTTTTAACTTCTGATAATCTACTCGGCACTCTTGTAGAACGCGCATAGCCATACCACTACCCATCTCACCTTCTTGCAAAAGACCCAGTAACAGATGTTGGGGGGCTATCTGATCGTGTCCTTGCTGTTTTGCCTGTTCAGTTGCTAGCTTCATTACACGGCGGGCACGAGGTGTAAAGGGAATTTCTGGGGGGATTGTGGTATCAGAAACATTATATTGAGCTAACAATTTTCGGCAGAGATTTTTGGCAATGGTGAAGTCCACCCCCTGGTTGTTCAGGGCTTGTGCTGCTGAGGATGTTTTGACAGCTAGCAGCCCTAAAAGTAGCGCTTCTACACCGAAGCAGTTGAGGTGTAGCTCTCGTACACATTCCTGGCCTTTAGCCATCACTTCACGGGTTTCTGGAGTCAAGCGATCCAACGAAGACCCGACCATTTTTTCCCAAACTGACAGTAGCGCCACCGCCTTGAGAATATAGTCGAATGTGGGGGCATCTAAAGTACCCCAGCTAGCGGCTTCAGCGCCTTCTTTCTGATAGGTCTGCATAAGCGCTTCATAGAGTTTCAGGTCACCACCGACAAATGAAAGGATGCTGTCACGCCACTGCAATGCCATGTGCCGCACCTCTGGAGAAGTGAGGCCACGACCTTGGTTGATGTGCGATCGCACCTGATCTAGTAAATGAAGCCACTCGGTCTGCCCCTCGTCGGTCTGCCCTTCATTCAATCGGGCTTCGAGCAAATCATGTTGTTCTTGAGTCAAATATTGTTGAGTCATGGTGAGGTTCTCCATTGTATGCAAAAGGTCGTCAACTGAAGCGACTCGGGAGGTTTGGAGTTGTTGGGCTAAAGTACTGAGCTTGGTAAAAAGCGACTGCGACAGCGCCATCTGTTCTTGGAGTCGTGCCAAATGTAAATTGATCGCATTCGGTAAGGAGAAGTCAGGATTCTCCAAACATTCACGAATTTCCTTGAGTGCAAAGCCCAATTGCCGTAACGACAAAATTTGTTGGAGTCTTGCAATGTCTTCTTCGCTATACAGTCGATACTCTGCTTCGGTGCGGTGCGAGGGCACCAGCAAACCAATCTCGTCGTAGTACCTTAAAGTCCGAATAGATAGTCCGGTCTGTTTTGCCAACTCCCCGACTTGTAAAAGTTTTGACACAGGTTGTCTCGACTCCAATTTCCCGAAAAATTACGCTTGATAATTGAATGCTAAAGGGTGACGCAACGTGAGACTCAAGGGGCAGATTGTTATGATTATCTGAAATTTTTATTAAGCACTTAATTTTGATTTTACTGACTACTTCAGTGGGACAATCTCAAGTCGCTAGAATGAAGCAAAATTGGAAACTGTTTTTAAGTTTTTTTACGATTTAGGTAATGTACAGGCCGATTTTAACCACTAAAATTTATATTCCTCCACCACGCCCCCATGCTGTGCGGCGTCCGCACCTTATTGAAAGACTGAATGCGGGGCTACACTGCAAGCTGACCCTCATCTCCACCTCTGCTGGCTTTGGTAAAACAACTTTGCTCAGCGAATGGGTTGCGGCCTGTGAGCGGCCGGTAGCATGGCTATCCCTTGACGAGGAGCATAATGATCCACCTCGCTTTTTGGTTTATATGGTGGCTGCCCTGCAAACGCTCAACTTGAGCAAGGCCGAGGGGGAAGCTCAACTCGGTGAGGGCGTTTTAAGTGCTTTAAGGTCACCCCAACCGCCCCCACTCAATTCGATATTAACGACATTGATCAATGAGATTACAGCCGTTTCTGAAAGCGTTATCCTCATTCTTGATGACTATCACCTAATTGAATCCGAACCGGTGAATCAGGCACTGGCATTTTTGGTTCAACACCTGCCGCTATCCATGCACCTTGTCATTGCCACCCGCGAAGACCCACCGCTGCCCCTAGCGCGACTACGCGCGCAAGGTCAGTTGACCGAACTGCGCACCCCCGATTTGCGTTTTACCCAAGTTGAAACGGCTGAATTTCTTAACCAGGTGATGGATCTCAATCTCTCGTTAGAAGAGATCACCGCACTTGAAAACCGCACCGAAGGTTGGATTGTCGGACTGCAATTGGCGGCAATCTCCTTACAAGGACGTCAAGATGCGGCCAACTTCATCAAATCATTCTCGGGTAGTCATTATTTTGTGCTGGATTATCTGGTTGAAGAGATTCTAGAAAAACAGCCCGAAAGTATCCAGAATTTCCTATTATCCACCTCCATTTCTGAGCACCTATGCGGCTCTCTTTGTGATGCTGTCCTGCCTCAATTTTCTACCCCAAGCCAAGAAATCTTAGAATATTTAGAACGCATAAATCTGCTGCTGGTTCCGCTTGATGACAAACGCGAGTGGTATCGCTACCATCATCTTTTTAGGGATGCTCTGCAAGTACGCTTAACTAAGGGGAACCCAGACAAGGTCGCTGAGCTACATCTCAGAGCCTGTGCATGGTACGAGCAGAATAATTTTCGGCAAAATGCGATCCGCCACGCCCTCGCTGCCCGACATTTCGAGCGCGCGGCGGATTTAATCGAACTGGAATGGTCAGCTAATATTGGCTCCTATTATCAGAGCGCAACCTGGACAGAATGGGTACAGACCCTACCAGACGAGTTAGTCCGAACCCGGACTACACTTAGTCTTGGCCTGGCGTGGGAGTTGCTTTTTTCAGGTCGGTTGCAAGCCGCAGAGGATCGACTGAAGGACGCAAATCGTTTATTGGAATCAACCGCGAACACCCGTGATTCTCTGGCGGCTTCGTCAGGCAGTCAAGATGAGAAAATAGTTCGTTCGCAACAGGCCCTATTAGACCTTGCTTGGGCGTTTCGTGCTCAGGCGCTCAGTGATAATGTCGGCACGATCAAACATGCCCGGCAAACACTTAACCGCCTACCTGAGACGAACCATTATATGGCTAGCCTCGCAAGCTCTCTGCTAGGGCTTGCTTATTGGAGAAATGGAGATTTGGAGACGGCTGCTAAGTATATGTCCGATGCAAACGCTCGCTTGCTGACGACAGGACATCTCCTTTTCGCAATCAGTGGGGCCTATGCGCTTGCTGGCATTAAGATTGCACAGGGTTGTCTTTTTGACGCAGTCAATATCTGTAAAGAGGCCTTACTGTTTTCGACAGCGCAAGGCGAGCCAATACTGCCGGGTATAACCGACTTACATCTGAGGTTGAGCCAGCTGTATCATGAACAGGGCAAAGAGGACGCTGCCAAACAGCATCTCCAGAAATGCGAGGCGCTCGGAAAACGAGCAGCATTACCGGAATGGCCCTATGGCTTGTATCTTGTCCAAGCTCAATTAAAGGTCGAGCAGGGAGAACTGGATGACGCCCTCAAATTACTCGAAGAAGCGGAACAGCTCTACCGTAGAAGTACTATTCCCGATGTTTGTCCTGTAGCAGCATTGAAAGCACGGGTATGGCTCCGACAAGGCAGGCTGGCGGAAGCCCTCGGCTGGCTGCGTGAACAAGACCTGTCGATTGATGCTGAGCGCAGCTATTTACAAGAATTCGAGTACATCACATTAGCCAGAGTACTGATTGCTCAGTACAGACATGACCAAACAGACGAGACCTTTCAAAAAGCAATGACACTGCTGACCCAGCTATACTCAGCGGCAGAAGTCGGCGGCAGGTCAGGTAGCATGATTGAGATCCTCATCTTGCAAGCCATCATCTATGAAGCACAAGGCAATATCTCTTCGGCCCTCCCGTTTTTGGAACGTGCCCTCACAAGAGCAGAAACTGAGGGTTACCTGCGTATCTTTGTCAATGAAGGTCAGCCCATGGCGCGTTTACTCTATGAGGCGCTTGCTTGTGAAAGTAGACCTCGCGAAATAACGCCTAACTATGTTTATGTACAGCGCGTGTTAGCTGCGTTTTCCCTTGACGAATTAGAGCCAAAAAAATCATTAAAAACACCATCTCAAGCCGTCGGGTTGCTTGAACCTTTGAGCAAGCGAGAAATCGAAGTACTCCACCTAATCGCAGAGGGTCAAACCAATCAGGAAATTGCGACGACACTCTTCCTTTCGGTGAATACGGTCAAAGTTCATACTCGAAATATTTACGGCAAACTCGATGCCCATCATCGGGCAGATGCCGTTGCAAAAGCTCGTACTTTGGGGCTTTTGTCCTCAACGTAGTCATCAGATTTCCGATCATCCAATCCCTTTTATTGATGGGTAATTACTCCTTGGATAATACCTGGGTGGTATGACCCTCATATTGCCTTACTCGTAAGCTTCTTGTGTCAGTGATAAACACTCACAACAGGAGTGGAGTAATGAAAGAACAGATTGCAGAAGCTTCGTTGCCATTCAAAGCAAGACTGGGTGGCGTCTTATATTTAATCATTATCATTGGAGGACTTTTTGGTGCGGGCTATGTTCCTGCCACGATTGTCGTACACGGTGATGCAGCCGCCACGATAAATAATATCCTAACAAACGAGTTGTTTTACAGGTTCGGACTTGGCGTTCACATCATCGTAGTTCTTTGTAATATTCCTCTAGCAGTCATCTTGTACGACCTGTTCAAATTTGCAAGCAAGAGTCTCTCTCGACTAGTGATGCTTTTTATATTGGTAGCAGCGACTATTGAGGGTGTCAGTTTAATCCATAATTTTGTTCCTCTAATCCTTTTGCAGAGTGCCGAACAGAATGCCGCCATCATAACCGCAGAACAGCTTCAGGCTACGGCTTATATGCACTTCCTGCTACAGGATATTGGGTTTAATCTCAGTCTTGCATTTTTTGGCTGCTATTGCCTTCTGGCTGGTTACCTAATTTTCAGATCAAGGCTCCTTCCCCAAATAACAGGTTCGCTTTTGGCGATAGGGGGAGCGTGTTACCTGATTAATAGTTTCGCCAACTTTCTAGTCCCTGAACTCGCTGCTGGCTTACTCCCTTATATCTTTATCCCATGTTTTTTTGGGGAAGCAACGCTCTGTTTGTCGTTGTTGATCAAAGGTGTAAATGTTAAACAGAAGGGTGTCTAAATGAAAAAGATTGTATACACAAAATATGGTTCCCCAGATGTCATTGAACTCATAGAGACCGAGAAACCATTACCCAAGGATAATCAAGTTTTACTAAAGGTTCATGCGGCATCTGTCAACATCTTGGACTGGTATCATCTGACAGGCCCTCCGATGATCCGTTTAACAAACGGTACACTTTCCAAACCCAAAGAGACTTCACTTGGCTTAGACGTGGCTGGTCGGGTTGAAGCTGTAGGCGATCGCGTGACCCAGTTTCAGCCGGGGGATGAAGTCTTCGGCATAGCCCAAGGTTCACTCGCAGACTATGCGTGCGCTGATGAACATGAGTTGGTACGGAAACCGGCCAACGTGTCGTTTGAGGCTGCTGCCGCTACCCCTGTAGCAGCCTTGACAGCGCTACAAGGACTTCACGATAAAGGCCGAATCCAGCCAGGTCAAAAAGTTCTCATCAATGGAGCTTCTGGTGGCGTAGGGACGTTCGCTGTGCAGATAGCCAAATCCTTCGAGGCCATAGTAACGGCCGTTTGTAGCACCCACAACCTGGATATCGCTCACTCAATTGGAGCAGACTACGTTATCGATTATACGCGAGAAGATTTCATGACAAATGGGCAGCTATTTGACTTGATTTTTGCTGTCAATGGTTATCACTCGATTTTTGATTATCGTAGGGCATTGAGTCCTACGGGCATTTATGTCTCAGCTGGAGGAAAGCTGGCTCAAATTATTCAGGCAGCGCTTGTGGGACCTATCCTCTCGAAAGTTGGACGTCAGCAACTCTCATTTATGGGGATAGCGCAAGTAAAGCAAAAGAACCTGTCTATCATTGGAGAGCTACTTGAATCTGGCAAAGTCATCCCCGTGATTGATAGATGTTATCCGCTAAGCGCAACATCTCATGCCCTTCAATATCTTGGGGCAAGGCATGCCAAAGGAAAAGTCATCATCACTATGAGACCTGATTATGACAGCTCGCAAGGCGTGAATTCTCTTGGATATTAAAGCCGTATTCTGGGGCGATCGCCGCAATGGGTTGATCGGTCTTTTTCAGGAGTGTCTTAGCTCGTTCTACTGTGGACGAACTGTTTGCAGCGGGTCAGTTAAAACCATCTATCGATGATCCTTATCTTCTGAGTGATGTTCCCAGGCTCATTCAGTATTTTGGGGCAGGCCAGCATCAAGGCAAGGTCGTTATTGCCCATGAAGCCTGAACATGACTAAATCCCCACATCCGTTTGTACTATTGCTCTTCTGCAAGACAAGAGTCTATCACCGATAGCAATGGCTTAGGTTAATACTGCTCAGACTTAAAAGCTGGACTGAAAAGTAACAGAGATGAAACGAGCAGTAGAGTGAGATTTGAGTTAGGAATAAACGGTTCTGATAACGGATATGTACCGCTAATTAAAAGACTGGGCCTAGAAAGTATCTAGTAGTTTATGAAATACTTTCTCTATTTCGTTGTGGTGAGTCTTGATGTCCTCCACAATCGCATTGAGCTTATCAGCATTAATCAGAAATCCATATATTTTGGTCGCGACGTGGCGAAAGGCCATTAGATTAGTGATAATCACGATAGTCTCTTGGCAGCCTGCTATGCTTCTCTCGTTTAATAAGCTGTCAAATTGCCTAAGTGTATCTCGATGAGAGAATTTCCCCGTAGGCAAGTCGATACTGAGATATTTTAAGAAACGAATGATTAAATGCTCAATGGCATTGTAATACCCCAAGCATTCGTACGTGAGTGCAGAGACTTTCATTTTTGGATCTACCTCTAGTTTGGCAAACGTCTCAATGTTTTCATGGATTTTGGTCAAGTTTTCCAGGCCAAAGGCAATTTCTTGCTTAAGAATGTCTACGCTCATTAGTATTTTCCCTTCTTCTAAAATCCTCTCTCGGAAGTAGCCGTGACTATTATCAAAATCAACAATGCTCAGAGAACGATGGGATGCCATCAGGCACTCTGCTAAGGCTCTAAAGAAGTTTTTGCTAGGTAATCCTTCAACACAGAGATCAATATCTGAATCGGGCCGATAGGTGCCCCTTGCCATAGACCCGTAAAGAATGACCTGATTCGCACCATAGCGCGACAAAACGGAGCCTGCCATAGTGAGATCTAGCAGGACATCAGCAGGAAATAAAGCCCGTTCAAGCGCTAATTTTTCCATGATATCAGCGTTATGATACGACCACTCTAACGCATTTTACAGTCATTAAAGCTATCGAAGGAGATTGTCGCACCGTCATTCATCACCCGCTACGTGAAGCATATCCGTAACATCGATTCTCTGCCAACATAATCGCCATCGCCAAAGGCAAGTGAGCTATCCACGAATAACTGTGACCATTCTGCCTTCGGGCGTTTTTGTTGTTTCTGTTGTTGTCCGATCTGCCAGTGGCTTTGCATGGCTGCGACCGTCAAAGATCACTAGCCATCCCTGGTTTAGACCTAGCCCTGCTAAGTATTTGTCTAGCTGCGTTAAACCTGTAGGAAGAGGATCGGGTCGTCCTTGACGCCATACCTTTAGCTCCATACCGAGTACAACTTCTCCGTAGTGCAAGCACAAGTCCATGCGCCCGCTGCCAATGGCATATTCTCGTTCTAAGGTGCCGCCGCCATTGATAACGCGATGGAGAAAGGCCATCATGACCAAGTGAGGTGCAATTTCTGGATAAGGCGCACCTTTGAAGAGGGGTTCGCCATGCTGCTGCCAAAACGCAACAAAAGAGTCTAGTAAAGTATCCACATCTAGCTGCCCATCAGCCTTTAGCCAGCTCGGCTGTAGGGTGGGTAAGCCATCTTGCACCGCCCTAGCCAAAACGCTCGGCAGCACTTCGCGATAGATGGGATTGGCAATGTTTAACTTTCCAGCTTCATCCCGTGTCAATAAGCCCAAGTCTACTAAAAATTGTCGATCGTCTTCTGCAACTCTGCCCAGCTCTTGTCCGGCGATCATAGGCGCAATCACAGCTCTCACGCGAGATTCTCTGAGCCGTTCAGCTAAGCTGTCTAGGTGAGTATCTTGTCTTTTAATTAAAATCTCTTTAGCTTGTTCAATATGCTTCGCGTCAATTGGGATAGCAGGATCTTCCACCAGCTCTTCAACGGCTTCTTTGGCTAGGGCATTGACTAGCCAGGGTTGACCTTGCGTGAGGGAAAAAGCCAGCTGTACTGCTTCAGGGGTGAATGCCTGCTGCGTCTGTTCAGTGTGCTGTGCGTACAGCTCAGCGACCTCCGGTGCTGTAAAGTTCCGCAGGGTTAAGGACTTTACTTTTATGTTGAAGGGGCTGGCTGTGTTTAAACGGTTACTGCCGCCTGCGGCCACTTTATAGTCTCGAACATCTCGCAGGCCAATTAAGGCTAAGGCATGGGGGAAGCCTTCTGGCCGGTTGGGGTAGCCATCTCGGAGCTGCCTGAGGACAGAGAGCAGCACCTCGCCTTGCAGTGAATCGATTTCATCTATAAAAATAACCAGCGGGCGGGGCGAATGTTGACCCCAAGCGCTCAAGGCCGCACCAATTCTCCGTCCGGGTGGTGCCTCTGGCCAGGGCGGTGGCTGCAATTCCTGAGGTAAACGAAACTGAGCGGCTCCTTGCCATGCGCTGAGAATCGCTAGCTCTGCGGCATCTGAGTTATCGGCAAATGCTGCGCCTACCTCTACAGACACCATAAGGGCTGAGTACTGGCCGCTTTCTGTGAGGGATTTGGCTAGGGAAAGCATGGCTGTGGTTTTGCCGGTTTGCCTGGGAGCATGCAGGACGAAGTAACCCTGCTGGTCAATCACCCGTTGAAGCTGTGGCAATCGCCCCAGGGGGGAGAGCATGTAGTGGATATCTGCCTTGCAGGGGCCAGCCGTGTTGAACCAACGAGCCATATGGGATGAGCTAGGTTGAGGGTGTAGAACGAGTACATATTAGCTTGTTGGCAATCATTGCTTCACCATCTTTGTAGGACGTAATCGTATCTACCAACAATGTTAGCTAGTTCTTCGTTCTTGGTTTCAACCTGTATGGCGAACTGGCCAACCAATCATGAGTGTTAAACTCTATTTAGGTACAGCAGACAAGTAATAGCTATGGCCTCTATCACTATTGATCTTTCAGACAACCAGCTTCAAGTATTAGAAGATTTGGCCAGCGTACATGGAATTTCACTTGACGTTCTTTTGCGTGCTGGGTTGGAAGACTGGCTGAGTTTCCAAAAATCTGATTTTGTTGATGCAGCCAATTATGTGCTAGCAAAAAATACTGAACTCTATCAACGTTTGGCATAATGCGTTATTTAACGCTAATTGAAGTATTAGAACTGCATCGCAGGATTATTGAGAAATCTGGTGGAGCATTGGGTATACGAGATTTTGGTTTATTGGAGTCAGCGATCGCTCAGCCTCGAATGACGTTTGGAGGGGAAGAACTTTACACAAGCCTGATTGAGAAATCAGCTGCTTTAGGGTTTTCAATCATCATGAATCATCCGTTTGTAGATGGAAACAAACGGATAGGTCATGCTGCGGTAGAAACGCTACTCCTTTTGAATGGCATGGAAATTAGCGCCTCCGTGGACGAGCAAGAGCGTGCAATGTTGGCAATTGCATCAGGTGAAATGGGACGCAAAGAATTTATAGAGTGGTTACAGGCATATACAACCGCCAGCTAATATTACGTTGGAGCGGCGGCAAAAATGACAGGCTTCCAGCCATTCATAGTGGAGGCCGTATAAAGATGAATATCGGGAATAGTCATGGGGTTTTCTGACTGGGTTCATTACAGTTGTTGCCGACGTGACTTAACATAATTAGGCAAGTAACAAACGTCAACCAGTTTACTTTTAGTAACCACTTATCCCATGAGCACTTCTTTCGGAATCATCACCGATGCTCAAGGCCGGAAACACGTCCTAGATCCTTGTTTAGAGACTTGCCCGATTGAACGAGGCATGAGACTTTTGGGTGGAAAATGGAAGGGATCGATTCTCTGGCACTTAAAAGACGGCCCGGTACGCTTTAACGATTTAGCGCGGCAGTTGGGAGGCGCCAGTAAAAAGATGGTGGTGCAGCGGCTACGCGAAATGGAGGAAGCAGGCTTGGTGAGGCGAGAGGTCGTGAGCGATCGCCCTATTGCAGTCAGTTACGAAATCACCGAATTTGGCAAGACTGCGCTGGGTTTTCTAGAAGAGCTAAAAAGCTGGACTGAGAAGCACCAGATTTAAACTGTTTTGTACTGTCTTACCTAACGCAGCGTTGGAGCGTCATGCCTGCAGTCCCTGAGTGCAGTACGAACTCATATCAAGCGCATCTGCAGCAAACTCAATGTCAGCAATCGCCGGGGGGCGGTAAAACGAGCGGCAGAGCTAGACCTAATTTAGCCCAATCCCCACATTCAATCCCCACATGTGGGGACTACGGCTCCCCATATCTATTTGTACTTTTGAGTTGTTCACGCAAGCCGCCGTTAGAGGGTCTATGCGATCGCAAAGCTACGAAATTTGTGTCAAAGGACATCTTGCGCCCCATTGGAGCGCTTGGTTTGAGGGATTTGCGATGGCCGAAGGCCGGTCTTGGACCATCGCACTCAAGGAAAACGGTGAAACACTGTTGTCTGGCCCAGTGGTGGATCAGGCCGCGCTCTACGGCGTGCTAATTAAGGTGCGTGATTTGGGGCTGCCGCTGATTTCGGTCATGCCCGCTCAGTCCAATGATTCAAATAAGTGATTTAAATCAAGGAGACTTAACCATGACAATACAGACTATGAATGTGCAGAAGCAAATGCTAACAATAGCGACGAAAGCCAAGCTATCCACACTGTGGATGTTTTTTCTCTTCAACCTCATCTTTCGAGATATTCATGAATTTGTTGAACCCGGATTCATTGAAGAAATTATGACCGGCACATCAAATGGCAATCCCATCACAGAACAGATGCTGCTATTGGGCGGTGTGATGATCGAGGTGCCAATTGCCATGGTTCTGCTCTCCAGGTTGTTGCCCTACCAGGCGAATCGCTGGGCTAACATCATTGTCGCCGTGCTGTACGGCGCTCTGATCATTTTCTTTGGTACAACCGACTTAGACGATACCTTTCATATGGTCATGGAGATTACAGCTCTACTATTCATCATTTGGTTAGCATGGCGTTGGCGTAATCCGTCCTCAAAAAGTCTTAAGTACCATGAATAAGACTAACCCAATGAACAGAATCGCTGTATTTGGCAATGCAGGCGGCGGTAAGTCTACTCTTAGCAGGCAGCTGGCTGAGATCACCGGCTTACCCTGGGTGCCGCTGGATTCGCTGCAGTACCAGCCCGGTGGTGAAGAAGTCCCCCATGCTGAATTCAAAGCCGCTCACGATGCGCTACTACAGCAAGACCGGTGGATTATAGATGGCTTTGGCTCGATGGATACCCTATGGAACCGTTTAGCCGTGGCCGATACCTTGGTGTATCTCGATATGCCTGTGCTGCAACATTACTGGTGGGCGACCAAACGCTTCCTGCAAGGGGCTTGGGTGTCGCCTGCCGGTTGGCCAGAGGGCAGTTCACTTTTGCAAGGTACGTTGAACAGCTACTCCACTGTCTGGCTATGTCACACCAAGCTGACGCCTAGATATCGAGACTATGTGGAAACGGCTAAGGCTACAAAGCGAGTTTTCCATTTGCGATCGCGCCAAGACATCACCGAATTCTACAAAAACATAGAAGCACAAAACAACGTTACTTAGGAGTTGAACCATGGCTCAAGCAAGCCAATTTTGGGACAAGATTGCCGAAAAATATTCTAAGCAGCCCATCGCCGATGAGGCCGCTTATCAGAAGAAACTAGCGGTTACCCAGGGATACTTTCGCCCTGACATGGAAGTGCTGGAAATCGGTTGTGGTACGGGGTCAACAGCTATACTCCATGCTCCCTATGTGAAGCATATTCGCGCTATTGATTTCTCTGCTGAGATGATGGCGATCGCCCAGAGCAAGGCCGAAGCGGAGAACATCCAGAACGTGACCTTTGAACAGGCCACCATTGAAGACCTTAATATCCCTGAGCAAAGACTGGATGGGGTGTTAGGTCTCAGTATTTTGCATTTGCTAAAGGATAAGGAAACTGCGATCGCTCGGGTGTATCAAATGCTTAAACCCGGTGGCCTCTTCGTTACCAGCACCGTTTGCATAGGAGATACACAGAGCTGGTTTAAGCTGATCGCGCCCATTGGTCGATTCCTCGGTTTTTTACCCTTTGTCGCTGTCTTCACCGCAAAAGAATTGGCAGATAGCTTGACTCGGGCCGGATTTGAACTGGACTACCAATGGCAACCGGGCAAAGGCAAGGCAATGTTTATCGTAGCTAAAAAGCCTGTATAGACAACTAAAAGACTGAATCCAATCAACAAACCTCATAGCCCTCTGCAACAAGGGGGGCAGTTTCGTCATGTCATTAAATACAACAACTCCAACAGCCCTCCCAAGAATAGACCGCTGGGAAGCCGCTCCCAGCGTCGATACCCTCCGCTCGCTTTACGATGCTTCCGCCACTCAATGGCAAGACAATTTAGCCCGTCTAGGACAAATTCACGGCTATCATCTGCTGTTCAAAAGTCAGGCCGTACGCTCTCACTTAAGCCATCTTGACCAGACATCAAAAATTCTCGACTGTGGGATAGGAACAGGAGCCTTCAGCCTGGCACTTCTAGAGAATATCGGTCAGCCAGCCCACATATCTGGTGTTGATATCTCCTATCCTATGTTGATTCAGGCTCAACAGAATTTGAAAAATCGCTGCGCATCTCTCGATTTGAGATGCGGGAATATTGGGCGTTTGCCCTTTGCCGATGAGACCTTTGATGCGGTCATTTTTGCCCATGTCTTAGAACACATGGCTGAACCCGTAGAAACATTGCGTGAGATGAACCGAGTTTTGAAACCGGGCGCTCCGCTGATTGGGTCAGTCACTCGCAAGGGGCTAGGTCAAGCGCTCATGTCCTTGCATTGGCACCATCGAGGATATACCGTTGACCAGCTAGGTTCACTTCTACAAACAACAGGATTTGAGGCCGTCAGCGCCTTTAAATATGGGACTGGGTGGTCAAGACGAATGTGTTTAGCCACAGTTGGGGTAAAACCAAATACACAGTCAGACAGGTCTTAGCTAAAGCTAACTCGCTCTGTAAGCTCTAGGTGTCACTCCAGTGAGTTGTTTAAACTGTTTGCTCAAATGACTGTGGCTGTTAAATCCGCAGCTCAAGGCAACGTCAGTGATTAGGCGATCTGTATTTTTTAACAACTGCTTGGCGCACTCTACTCGTTGCTGAAGTAGGTACTGGTAGGGCGATATGCCCAGAGACTGCTTGAACAGACGGCTAAAGTGATATTGACTCATGTCCAACAGTTGAGCAAGGTCAGTAAGTTTAATCTCTTGATCTAAATGAGCTTCGATATAGTCTAATACTTGTCGTAGCTGGCGCGGTGGTAAGCCGCCTTCGTAAACTGGCAGATGCGGTCTGGTTGTGGCGTGTTGCCTGAGCAAGTTCACGGCCAGAATGTTAGAGAGAGAGTCAACGTAAAGACGGTTGGACAGTGAACCTTGCTGAAGTTCGTTTAGTAGCATTGTACTGATGGATTCGAGCTGAGGATTGCGGGCTTGGAATTCGGGTTTTAGGGTGATGCGATCGCAATCGCCCACCACCGTTTCCCTCGCAACAGTCCGCATAAATTCCTCGGTTAGCCGAATTTGCAGGCAATGCTCATCCCCCTCCCACCGCACAAACAGCGGTGTATTTGCCGGGGTAATCAACATCTCTCCCCGTCGGTACAAACCCGTGTGAGTTTTGCCATCCTGAGCTTGCAAATAATGAATGGGCCGAGCCGCCACTGACATGTACAGCGTATGCTCCCCTTCAAAAAGGCAATGTGCCTCCCCGCCAGACGGATATTGCAGCAGATCAATTTGAACGTGTGCCTGCTCATTAGTCGTTTCTATAGCCGTAGTCTTCATGGCTTAGTCCAACGCTATCTCTATCTAAATGTATGCGATAGTTGCCGTTGTGGTGGTATTCACAGGCACTTTCACCGCCCTTTTAAGCAAAATTCGTCAACCCATCGCAAGATTGTGATAGTTCCGCAAGAAGTTGACAGCTAGTGTCTTGCAGGTTTCCTAAGCTAAAAGCGTCAAAACTTTGGAGACAACCACGATGAAACTTGTAATTTTTGGTGCCACCGGAACCGTTGGAGAAAAGGTCGTAGA
>JBCBBK010000008.1:0-221669 GCA_038531675.1 Cyanobacteria bacterium J06581_3 | reverse complement strand
GTCAAAACTTTGGAGACAACCACGATGAAACTTGTAATTTTTGGTGCCACCGGAACCGTTGGAGAAAAGGTCGTAGAGCAAGCCCTTGAACAGGGCCATGCCGTCACTGCCTTTGCTCGCACACCTGCCAAGCTCGATATCCAGCATCCTAATCTGACGCTATTTCAAGGAGATGTTATGAATCTCTCATCCATAGAGCAAGCCATCCAAGGACAAGACGCTGTCGTTTGCGTCCTCGGTTCCGGCAAAAACCTCAATAGCACCGTTCGCTCAGAGGGAACTAAGCAAATTATCCAAGCAATGGAGCAGACTGGCGTTCGACGGCTCATTTGCCAGTCCACGCTGGGTGCAGGCGATAGCTGGGGCAATCTGGACTTCTACTGGAAATACGTGATGTTTGGATTTATCTTGCGTAAGGTCTTTGCCGACCATCAGCTGCAAGAGCGCTATGTCAAGCAAAGCCACCTAGATTGGACAATTATTCGCCCCAGCGCATTTGTTGACGGCCCACGGACAGGTTCCTATCGACACGGCTTTCCCGGTGACGACAAAACATCAACGCTTAAAATTTCCAGAGCTGATGTCGCAGACTTTCTGTTGAAACAGCTAACGACAGATACATATTTGGGTAAGACGCCTAGTTTGTCTTATTAGGACTTTCCGTTCTAGCGCTCCTGCCAAAAATTAGGCCAAAAATTAGGTAATTAGGAGCGCTAGAGGCACACCATCTGACGTCGGCCTTAAACGATTGCAGCTCATCATCCCACAATCGCTAATACTCGGAGAAACATCACATGAAAAGCTCACTGACTGTTATTTTTCTGTTCCTTTCTGGTCTGCTGCTGTTGACCGTCGGCAGCGCTAGCCTGCTCATTCCTCATGTTTTCTATGCCAATGACGGCATTTTACTTGGTAGCGATCCCAGCCTGCTTTCAGAAATTCGAGCCTCTGGCGGACTGCTTACAGGTGGTGCCTTGCTTATCCTCACTGGGGCCGTTCGCCCTACGCTGCGCTTACTGGCAATGACTATAAACATCCTCATCTACGGCTCTTTTGGGCTCTCACGCCTCTTGGGGCTAGCCATGGATGGAATGCCGTCTAGCAGTTTGTTGATGGCAACCGTGGTTGAGCTGACTGTCGCTTGCATAGGACTCATCATTCTCTATCGTCAGCCCAGTACCGGTTCGATAACCAACTAACAACACTACCAACTTCTTCAATAACTCACAGGAGACCTTACGATGATTTTTCCAAATTTTCAAATCTCTCTCATTTACTTCGCAGTCATTAGCAGCGCGCTGAGCGCAGGCATTTTCTTTGCCTTCTCTACATTTGTTATGCGGGCACTGGCATTGCAGCCTGCCGCCTCGGGTATTGCCACCATGCAATCGATCAATATCACAGTATTCAACCCATGGTTCTACTCGGCTTTCTTTGGCCCGGCAGTGGCCTGTGTGGTACTCGCAATCGCGGCACTACGCAACTGGGAACAGCCAGGCGCTTTCTATTTACTAACAGGAAGCCTACTGTATTTAATTGGAACCATCGGTGTCACAGGGCTAGGCAACGTACCGCTTAACGATGCCTTAGCCATCATGCGCCCTACCAGCACAGAAGGGGCTCAGCTATGGAGCAGATACCTCACAGATTGGACCCTTTGGAACCACGTTCGCACCGCAGCAGCCTTTTTAGCCGCAGCGATGTTTACATTCTCTCTCCCATAGACCATCACAGTAAAGCCTTTGTTGAGACCTTTGACATAAGGCTGTACAGTCTGCTGTGAAAAACGCCCTAGGATGTAGTGCCAAAGTAGCTGCATCCTGGGCGTATCGTCAAAGCTCGATTGGCTAATTTAGGACAGTTTTATTGAGTGTGATGCCCCGATAGAGCATCATTTTTTCGATGGAGAGAATCCTAATTAAAAGGCTAATAGGTTTTCACGTAGGGTTGAGCCCGTATATTCAGTACGGTATCTGCCACGACGCTGCAATTCAGGCACAACCATATCAACAAACTCCTCATAACAACCCGGCGTGTAAGACGCAATGAGCATAAAACCATCAGCCCCCCCCTCATCTACAAAGTATTCAATTTTGTCTGCAATATCGGCAGCGGTTCCATACAAAATAGGCATCCCCATTCCCATGGCGTAATACAGGGCGGCTTCTTTCACCGTAATCGGATCTCCCCCTTTGGCATAAATAATGCTCTCAAAAAGTCCCTGGATACCAGGAATTTCAATATTTTGTACATACTCGTCTAGGTCGTAGGTCGAAAAATCAGGGCCGAAATGGCCTGAAATCCAAGCCAAGGCACCTTCCAAGGGAATGTTACTCAGAATCTCTTCGTACTTTTCCTTGGCGTGTTCAGTGGTCTCACCGACAATGCACTGCAAACCATAAATCAGCTTGACGCTACCAGGAGGGCGATGAAAGCGATTTTGCAAACGATCATTTAAATCCTCAGCATACTCTCGCATGCGATCAACCGTGGGATGCACTGCAAAAATAGCTTCGGCATGTTTGGAGGCAAAGTCACGGCCTCGGTCGGATGAGCCTGCTTGCCAAATCACAGGTCGTCCTTGAGGTGAGCGAAAGCAAAAAGAGCGCCCCTTGCAGCTAAAGTATTTCCCTTGATAGTCCACCTCATGAACCTTCGCCGGATCGGCAAAAACACCACTTTCCTTATCAGCAATAATGGCATCGGGTTCCCAAGAATCCCAGAGCTGATAACAGATTTCTAAATACTCTTCCATGCGATCATAGCGCTCGGCGCGAGGTGCCATTTCAGCACCGTAGGCATCCCATTCACTCTTAGAATAAGAACTTACAACATTCCAAGCAACCCGCCCATCTGACAAATGATCCAGGCTCGATAAGCGACGAACCATCGAATACGGATGTTCGAACGCGGTTGATAGCGTGACCCCCACGCCCAGATGTTTGGTGGCGGCGGTGACGATCGGCACAATGGTTGAGGGTTCGTGGGTCGGGCATTGCACAGCCCACTTTACACAGGCATCGGAGCTTTGCTTGTAGTTGTTGTAAGGTGCTAATTCATCGGCGATAAACATTCCGTCAAAAAAACCACGCTCCATGGTGCGTGCCATGTGCTGCCAATAGGCTGGCTTGCTCCAATCCCAATTAACCTTGTCCTTAGGATGTCGCCACATTCCTGTGGCATGACTGTTGAACCCGTGCTGAAGGAAACCGAGAATATGAATTTTCTTTTTGGCTGACATAATAGCGACTCCTAAATATAGTTCTCTGACTGTGAACGGCTTGTAATGTATGGGTTGCGAGCTGATTAGCGGGTATAATCCAAAGATTTCTGAGTCTTAATTGACCGTGCAAAGAGCTGTAATGAATCTTGCAGACGAGTTTCAATGTCGTCATCGAGCTGAATGCCACCGCCCTCAAGACGCTGCATTTGAGCATCAACAATAAATATTCCTCGCTCAATGTGAGTCGCGCCCAACACAGCAAAAAGCGGCTTCATAGAATACTCAATCGAGAGTAAGTGTGTAACCGTTCCGCCAGTGGCAATAGGAAAGACTGTTTTATCTGAAAAGGCATATTGCGGCAACAAATCCAACAGGGCTTTCAAAATTCCGGTATAGGTCGCTTTATAAACGGGGGTGGCAATCATGATTCCTTTGGCTGCGGCCACTAAGCTGACGAATTTTTGCAGTTCAAGACTCTCAAAATTAGCAAATACCAAATCCTCGGGTTTGATATCTCTGATAGTGAAAGTTTCGACATGGAGGCCCTGCGCTTCTAACATGGATTTGGCACGTGCCAGAACGGCGGATGAGCGTGAAGAGGCGGAGGGGCTACCGGCGATCGCCAGAATGTCATGCATGATAGAGATTCTCAAATAAACTTACACGGACTAGCAGAAAATCGGACTAGCAACCAATCGCACTAACAATCCGTCAAACTGAGGATGGGCGGGCGTAGCTCATCAGGAGGCTGTTGTGGCGTTTAAGAATGCCATATACCTGCTAAATTTTTCATCGACAAAGTAGCTGTCGGAAAATTCACTGGCAAAAGAGATTTGCTGAAAATGGTAGTCCATCCCTAAAAGGCTGTAGGTCAACCTCAAAAAGTAATCATCAATCCAAAAATCCACATCGAATTTAGAGATGCCATAGCGATTTTCAAGTCGGCGATTGAGTGTTTTGAGTAGCCATGACCACTGGGGCTTTAGCGTCGGATCGATGCGGTTACCTGCTTTGCCATCGAAAAAATCAAGGATTTGAGTCGGATGAAAATTAGCTCGCTGAGATAACTTTCGAGCCGCCTGCATTGGATTCGATAAAAACCAATAGTTTGCAATAATCAGGTAGTACAGATAGGTAATCACTGACTGGGGGCGATCGCGGATAATCTCACTTCGGCAAACAATCCCTCGCAGCGAGGGCAGTCGGAGGTTGAGTAATTGCGATCGCGCCAGCCGCTTTGCGAACTTATGCTTTTCCAATTGCACTGCAAAGGTTTCACAGCAAATATGCGCATCCACACTGTTACTGAATAAACTGTTGCTAGCGGTACGAGCGTCTTCATTAACTAAGGTGCAATCGGATTTAATATCGTAACCGCACAAATCAAACAGCGTAACAATGAAGCGGTGGGCATTCGTACCAAATAAAACAGAAATTCGTTTATCTTTGAGATCGTGAACAGACTCAATCTCTGAGGACTTTGGCAACACAATACTCAAGTCTTGACCAGAAATATTGTAGGAAGCCACACCAATGAGCTTTGAGTTGAACCCCAAGTCATCAAAAAAGGTAGATCCATTTCTCAATAAAGACATGTCGTCCAAAATGCAAATGTCAACATCATCTTTCTGCATTTGGCGCGTCATCAGGTCGCCGGAGGCAAACAGGCTAATGGATAGCTCTAAGTCTTGATCAATGCCCGCATCTGGAAAGTTGAGATAGTCGGGAGGTGACAAGCGCAGCTTCTCAGCAATATAAGCAACACCATGTCCGGCAATAATCTGACCAATAGAGTCGCGTTGCAGACCGATGCATAGTGACCTTTTGTGGCCCCCTGCACCTTTGCCAGCGCGTGGGTGTAAGGCTAATAACTTGGATTGTGGTTCTAGCGCATCTTGCTCTAGCTGAAAACTCCTGACTAAACTTTCTGCGAGCACTAATAGCTCACTGGAGTTAGGCACATGGATATAGATACCATAATCGCAAATGCCTTGAATAGGGCTTGCAACAATATCATGCTGCTGCCGAATAGAGGCAAGACAAAAACTGGGAAGAACGGTTGCCTGCCGGGTTTCTACGAGGGTGTCGATCAGCGTTTGATAATGATCAACAATCAAAGCGTTATCTAAACTTTTTGAGCTAAATGACTGACTTCTAGACAGATCCCGATGGATCTCCTCTAATAAAACAACGTTTTCAAAGTCAACCTGCTCCGCTCTCAGGGGCAAAGGCACTGCTTCTTGCTTGTTGGCACGACTAAAGTCCACCAGGAATAGCTTGTGTGTTTGCAGTCGATTGCAGCAATGTTGGCTCTGGTAACCAGACGAATTTCTGATTAGCAAGCCGAATCTACTAGGCTTTGACGTTGGAAATTGGTTGACATGAGTGACCTCTTGGCAAACTTTTTGTTCGGGAAAGCACAGCATGATCCGATAGAGATATTGCTTAAACCAAACGTCGGACAGCAGTGGTGTTGTTCCGATCATCAGCGGTTGGTTGGTTAAGTCAAAGGCCCCGTTGTGAAATTCACGCTGAAGTGTCTCCACATCTTCGAACACGCCATAGACCTTGGCAATCAACCGTTCCCCTTTAATCGTTAGGCTGATTGAGCCAGGCGATCGCTTGAGCAATCGCGTGCCAAAGTAGCTTTCTAACTGTTTCACTTTTTTACTGATTAACCCCTGACTAAACCCTAAGGATTTAGCTGCTTTTGAAAAACTTTGACAGTCATGAACGGTTTTTAGGATCTTGAGATGATTGAGCGTAATATCTTCGAGTTGCATAGTACTTAGCCTGATGACACCTCATGGATCGCGACACTCGTTAGGCAAAGAGCGTTGCTCTAGCCTCTCAGACTTGTAAATTCTGGAGTGGGTGCCTTGGGGTGCTCGGTATGACTTGCCTTAAAGTTTTTAATGTCTTGAGCCATGCAATACAAAATAGCCATAGGACTAATCATGGCCAGAACGGGTCCCAAATACAGCAGTGAGGGGCTCACGCCGTAGGCCCAAATGACTAAGGCCGCTAGGATACCTGCCAGCAACGCACCCCAGGCAGGGGCGGCATAGTAATCGCCCGTACTTTCCGTCTCTTCTTCTTCATAGCTATCGGCCGCTTCGTGTAAGACACTCAGCATTGCCTTGATGTATAAAACACTCACCACGATGCCTACAATCAGAAACAGGATAGTAATAGGAGAGAGTGCTTGGCCCGGTGCTCCAGCGGTTTCAGCCGCCTGAGCGCCTGGATGAAAGGCCAATGCAATGGCTGTTGCGATCGCGCCAAAAACAAAGTATTGACTTTTTCCCAAAAACGCTTTGAAGGCTTGCATGGTCGTTATGCTCTCTCTTGTTAGTAGTGTTCTGTATTTAGTAGTGTTCTGTAGTCTGTAGAAGTTTGTTTCACCCAGATAGTTTCACCTAGATATCTTTAACCTGTTTCAGCGAATCATAATCAAACAAACGGGTATTCGAGAGGCTCATCACAATCGGGACAACCGTGCTGATAGCCAGGATAATCAAGGTTCCTGCTAATTCACCGGTGGCCATGCGTAAGGGCATACCAATAGCGATCGCCAAAATAGTCCCCCAAATAAACCCGCCTGCTGTCATCTTGCGCCAGAAAATAGACAGCATTAGTGGCACCAGAATCGCGGTGCGAATGGCATAGGTGGTGAGCACAATGGTCACAAAATCTACCCCTGAAATAACCACACCCAGGGCGATCGCTGCTGCAATCAGCATAGAGGCCCGAGTCAGGCCCAACAGTTTTTTCTCCTCAATGCGTGGAGAGATCGGCTTAATGACATCAATGGCTGCCAGAGAGCTTAAAGAGGCGAGCGCACCATCCATTGTGGAATAACAGGCTGATAAAATAACAAATACATAGGCATAGACTAACCAGCTCGGTAAGCCAATGTGAGAAATCACAAACGGGCCAACGGCTGCGGCATCATTGTTCAGATTTGTGGCAAGATCAACATTCAGCGCAATCCCGACGAGGCCCAAAATACCCAGACAAATGGGAATGGGATAAAACCAAGCACCCGCCCACAGAAAGCTGCGTCCGACTTCCCTGGACTTTAAGCCCCACACCACTTGCCAAAAAGACTGGCCCGCCAAGGTTGCCGTCAGCAAGCCCAAGGCCAGCGTAATCCCAAAGGCCGCTGGGACATCGGCGCGGGTGACAGATAACAACTCTGGGCCTTTATCGGCTACCGCTGTCCAAATCGACTCTGGTCCGCCAAAATGGCTCAGTACAGCCATGAGGACAACGGAGGCAGGCACCGTAATGAACAAGGTCGTGAGCGTTGAGGTACACATAGAAGCCCAAAGACCACCCAACATGCTGTAGACCAATACAATGGCGATCGCAATTATGGCCACGGCTATTTGTGACATCCCGAACACCGTTGAAATGACCAACGATGTCCCCTTAAGATTGATAATAATTTCGATGAGAGAGCCAAAAATCAAACCAACCGTGACTACAGTCCGAGCCAGCTTAGCATTGTCAAATCGGGAGCTTATAAACTCTCCCATGGTGTATCCGTGGGGCATTTTCTCCCTTAGCTGCTTAGCAAAGGGAATAACGGCAATCACCGCCAAGCCATTGGGCACGGTAAACCACCACAAACCAGACAGCCCAAAGTTGTAGGTCATGGCGGCTGACATCATCACGGCCATCGCCCACGTCCAGACAGAAATGAGACCTGCCACACCAAACCCAAACCCTAACTTACGACCTGCGATAATAAAGTCATGGGTGGTCCTAACCAGCTTTGTCTTGACGTAAAAGGCAACCCCTAGTGAGATTCCGCCTAGCAGTAGCATCATAAAGACACCTTGAGCCGGAACCAACCCTGGGTTTGGCACTAATTCTAGGTCCAACATAATTTCTCCCGAACTTTCCTGTAGAAAGGGTTACAAAATCTTGGCGCTTATTTAATTAAAAGAAATACTATGTAGCTGACTGTCTGCGTCTTATGAAATCAGCATATCAGTTGTCAATTGAGCCGCTGTGTAAAAAATTACACAATCATAAATCAGCTATTCCATATTGGAATAACGTAGGTGTTTTGAACAGATTGACCCTCTACATAAACTAGAGAAAATGAATGAGAATCGGCTGAAATTACTGATTTAACAAGTTTCAGAGAATGATGTTTGGGGACTGCGCGCAGATCGGAAAGGGAGCAGTCCGATATTGTGGGGGAGTTCATGATAGTCCAGCAGTGAGCACAGAATGGGCGAACTGCTGCCAAGTTCTAGCGGCCCACTGACAGCGTCTATGGAACATGGGTAAGTTCATCGCCGCAATGCGCTTGTAGTTAATATCGTTCAGGATGCAGGGAGAAATAGGCTGTTGATTTTATGCCCCCAAAGACAAACCACACAGACCAGCCAAGCCCTTTCCACAGGCTAACGGCGGCTACTAAGTCAAAGACTAAAAGTGCAATGTCCATACAGCGCCAGAGCAACGGCGTTGCTAACCAGGGCGTTCCTGAAAGTCCGGCGATGTTACTGATATGAACCGTAGCGCCTATGAACCGTAGCGCCATAGGCTAGAAAAAACGCAACCAGCTTCGCATATCGAGCCGTCCAGGGTTGGAAAGATGTTGAGACCATTGTGATATCTGATGTCATAGTTGGTATCTCCTATTATTGTTGTAGCTATTTGAAAGCAACAAACTGATAGTGAAAGCTTTCTAGCGAGATGTTTTATCCTTTTAGACCTTAACAGGCCTTTCAAGTTTTCGGTCTTTGGGGTCCACTTCAGTCAGCTCTATCACTATCAGGAAGTGCGATCGCTAAAATTTATGCTCAACCTGGATGAGCTGTGCGCGAAGACAACACCTGAAAGCACTGGGAACTGGTTCGATATGAAGTATCAAGAATCCTTAGAGGTCAAAAATTCTCCATGTCTAGATAAAGGCCTGATTAGATGGTGGGGCCCTAATTAGAACACACCTTAAAATCCAAACATTCCATTATCGTTCGCTAAGCTTTCGGTAGGAATCTCTTGAATCACATCCCAATGCTCAACAGCTTTACCATTTTCAAAGCGAAGCAAATCGTAAAATACTTGTTGTTTACCATTCCATTCTCCTTCGCTCACAGTAAGCACAAAGTTTCCTTCCCCAAGTATCTTGTGGATTTTAGTGTATTGAAACATATTATTTTGAGCTGTAAGGTATTCTACGGCTTCAATGATGCCCGCTAAGCCATCTTTTATGGTTGGATTGTGTTGGTGGTATTGCTCGGCGCTTATGTAGTCGGTAATTTTATTGGGGTTTTTGCCCATTAAAATATCTTCTACCATCGCTTTAGCGAATGCTTTATTTTCTTCGGTTTGGTCTAAGTCCGTGGGCTCTGTAGGGCCATCCGTTTGTGTTCTGCCGCTGGCAGTTTCTTTGACTAGAACGGCCATGGCATCCCAGTGCTCAGCAACTTTACCGTTATCATCTAGGCGAATAATATCAAACGATACCATCTCATCCGCCCCAAAAGGCTTGGCATTTCTCCAGATGTTGTGCATAAAGACATAATTGCCATCTTGGAACATCCGAACATTCTCAGCAGTTGTGCCGTTTTCTTGAAGAACGGGCAGCATTTGAATGAAAGGCTCTAATCCTGTTGGAATAAAGGGATTGTGCTGGATGTAGTCAGTATTCGTTAGTTCACGCATTGCTGTGGTGTCACCTTTTAAGACAGCACCTAAAAAAGTCCCGACAGTTTCTTCTTTACTCATTGTTGTTCTCCTTTTGATTGATTTAGCTCGCTTGCTGATTTAGGTTGACTTAAGCCACAGGAAGCGAGAATACCTGATAGCAGAAAATTTTGTCCCTGATTCTGAAAAATTAAACGTCAACACCGCCTAAAACATTTTCCAGCTGCATTTCTTTTAACACGCGGTCTTGAATGGGTTGTTTAGCCGTGTTCATTTCATCCACCCCCCATGTGATGCCGACCACAGTACGCGTAGGCCGTTGTCCAGCTGGCATATCTGCTAGTGCCAAGTAGGCATCAACCACCAATTGAGGGTTAGGCGCTTGTTCACTTTGTAAGAATTCCGCGAAGTGCTCACCCATGGCTGTCGGAACATTTACCAATTCGCCATAGCTGGCGAGTACATCACTGCGTTCTGGTGCTTGCCCCGATGCCAAAAGGCCTGTGCCGAAGGGGCCAGGCTCCACAAGGGTCACATCAATACCGAAAGGCGACACTTCATAGCGCAATCCTTGTGTGTAGCCTTCCAAAGCATGCTTTGTGGCACTATAAGTGGAGAAAAACGGGGGTGATATTTGTCCGACCAATGAAGAGGTGTTGATGATGAGCCCCGATTTGGCCGCTCTCATGGTGGGTAAAACTGCCTGCATGGTACGCATGGCACCGAAGTAATTGATCTCCATCTGTTCTTTAGCTTGAGCAATGCTAAACGCCTCGGTGATGCCAAGGTACATCACCCCTGCGTTGTTAATCAGAATGTCGATGGTGTCTGCTTTGGTCAGCACGCCTGCAATGGCCGTTTTGACTGATTCCTCGCTGGTGACATCCATATCCACAATGTGGATGAGGTTGCTGTGGGCTTGTAGCTCGGCCTTGACGCCGGCGTTTTTACCCTCAGGGTTGCGTAGCGTGGCAAACACGTTGTAGCCCTTATCTGCAAAGTCTTTGGCCGCTTTTAAACCAAATCCGCTGCTGCTTCCAGTGATAACGACGTTTCTCTTTACTTCAGACATGTTTTTCCTGGTTGCTTGAAATACGTACTGATCGGTATAATATCCAATGAACCGAAGTATGTCAAATTAAAATTCCAGTCGGTACGAAAATATGGATGCAAATCCCGCCAAGGCCTCAAGGGGTCGGCCTAAAACCCTAAACCGTGATCACGTAATTGATGTGGCCATGCATGCATATTGGAAAGAAGGCATAGATGATATATCGCTAAACGAGATTTGCAGGAGATGCGAAGTGTCGAAGCCAAGCCTCTACCGTGAATTTGGGAGTGAAGATGGGTTGATGAAAGCTGTGCTTCTCACTTATCAGGAACAGGTGCTCACACCGATGCAGCAGATGCTGACTACTGATGCACCGTTTCGAGAGACGCTCGACAACCTCGTATCATTTGTTACTACCGTAAAGGGTGATCAAGAAGCACCTAAGGGGTGCCTCTTGGTAAAGATGCGCGAATCACGTATGCGCGTGGGTGAAGCAACACGAGACCAAATAGACCGCGCTCAGGAGCAAGGGTTGACTGCTTACGAGGGCTGGGTGGAGCACTCGAAAGCAAAAGGTGAGTTTACTGCAGATATGTCACCTCAATTTGCAGCCACCTACATTGATGCACAGTTGAGTAATGCTCTGTCACAGATTGCACGGGGTGAACAGAGCAGTGATGTGAAGAAGATACTGATAGTAGCTTTTTCTATGTTGGGATGAGTATGCCGGTAAGTTCCGTCAGCTATCACCATCTTACAATCACCTTTTTGCGAGAAGTAGGATTAAGAATAGAACAAGTAAGATAGCTTCGGTGCCCAGTAATCCGTTGAGAGTTTGAGCATCTTCTGGTTTTAGAATGAAATGTGATCGCAATAAAGTATACGGCACAAACTGCAACAGAATAATGCCCCCAAAGACAAACCATACAGACCAGCCAAACCCCTTCCACAGGGTAACTGCGGCGACTAAGTCAAACACTAAGAGCGCGATATCCATACAGCGCCAGAGCAATGGCGTTGCCAGCCAGGGTGTTCCTGAAAGTCCGGCGATGTTACTGATATGAACCATAGCACCATAGGCTAGAAAAACTGCGACCAGCTTTGCATATCGAGCCGTCCAGGGTTGGAAAGATGTTGAGACCATTGTGATATCTGATGTCATAGTTGGTATCTCCTATTATTGTTGTAGCTATTTGAAATCAACAAACTGATAGTGAAAGCTTTCTGACGAGATATTTTATCCTTATAGACCTCTTACCGAGAGTGCTTAAGCTGATGGCTCAGTTACTGGCTAGGTTATCTACTGAAAATTGTAAGTCACTGTTCCTGAAAGGGCTTATCGACTAAAGATTGCTTCATTTTTTGAGCGATCGCAAGCACCTTTTCATCTTGCCAGCACCGACCATGTCGCTGAACGCCTACAGGCAAGCCACTCAACGCAATTATTCAAGCGCACTGCTATTCAATGACCTTAAAAATATCTTCCCAGTGAGACCATAGAAAGAAATGGCCTTCATTGGGAAAAGTGTGCAGTGTGCTGATGGTTGAGTAGTCCTCAATTGTGTTGTGTGCAGTGTTCTGTTATTAGCTAACGTTCATGAACTCACTACATGTGCCTTTTGCTGCAAAAACTTGTTCATTTTCGTTAGTTGCTTTCTACAAGCTGGTTAATCAACAGATTCAGAAACTCTGTATTGTCAACATCAATTCCATCTGGAGCGGCTAAGCTAAGCCCTGTGGCAAAAAATCTTGGATCTTCGGTTTCGGTCCTAAGCAGAATTAAATCTAAACGCTGCCTCTAATTTAGGTGTATGGTTTTTATACGTATTGATATATCTTGTGGAGTCTTAATGTCTGTGGGTAATGAGCCAAATGGAACAGGTCAAAGTAGTACAAGTGAGGATACATCAGAATTCCGACATCGTATTCCAGAGGCTGATGTAACAAAATTACATGCGGAGAGCCTCCAGCTACGAAGTCAGCAATTTTTCATTGGGACTTTAGCCTTGACTGGTTCGGGATTAGCGCTTGGATTTTCAACCAAAATCTCGACCAGTGACCCTTCGAAAGGCTGGGTCATGCTGATAATTCTCGTCGCGTGGCTAGTTGTGCTCGGATTCCTTTTCTATTGGTCATTGTCGCTGAAAAGCCTAATTTCGGTTATCAGTGAATACCTTAAGAATTCGACAGTAAATGGAATAAATGGAGTAAAACCTGTAACCCACTGGGAGAAGTGGTACGATTCTTTGAAAGATGGGCAAGGGGAGGATAAGGCTGCTTCAAAAAATTATCTTATTAGTCAGACTGCTCTCATTAAGACAGCTTTCTGTGGGTATGGGACTATCTCAGCACTCGTGAATATAGTAAGCTACATGACAGTTAACAGTAGCCAATGTCATGCTACGTCTCCAACACCACCATTTTGGCTCATAGGGATTGGCCTATGGTTTTTGTACATTGTATGTATTTGTTGCATCAAAGAACACTTTGATACAAAAGAAAAGAATTTGAAGCATCAGGTAAGAAACCATAGGCTTAGTTGAGATCCGATATGAACAAAAGCGTATGTGCCGCGATTAAGCTACTGCGGAAATGCTCGACCCAGAATGGGTTTATAGCCGCTACTGAGAAGCTAGAAAACTATGAGAATATATGGTCTAGAGATGGCTGTGTCGCTGGGTTAGCGAGTTTGATAGCTAAAGACGAACAGCTCATACAAACATTTAGAGCGAATTTGCTAACGCTGGTCAGATACCAGGGAAGTAACGGCGAGATTCCTAGCAATGTCAATGTAGAGAAAGCGAAAGTTAGTTACGGTACAACTGTCGGTCGCGTTGATGCTTCTATCTGGTTCCTCATAGGCGTGTGTGCCTTTAGTCGAATCACTGGCCAGGATCAGTTGACGACCGAACTCTGGCTAAATTTAGAACGAGCCCATAAGATTTTGAATGCTTGGGAGTTCAACCAAGGTGGCCTGGTATACGTCCCATTCGGAGGTGACTGGGCTGACGAGTACATTCTTTCAGGATATCTTCTCTATGATCAGGCTCTACGTTTGTGGGCAATGAGGGAGATGAGTGCAGCCGCTAAACGGATCGGAAAAGCTCATGCAGAGTACTCAGATAAGGCACAGAATATAGAAGCACTACTGAGTAGTAGATATGTACCTACATCTGAGCGACCCTATTACTTAGCAGGGTATAACCCTGCTGAAACCTTTTATCAATTTGATGCACTAGGTAATGCCTTGTGTTGTCTTCTTAAACTTGGTTCTACAGAAGAACATCAAAGAGTACTAGACTTTGCTCAGAAAATTTCAAGATTTGATCTGGTACCGGCTTTTTACCCGGCGATCGAGATTGATGATGAGCAGTATGGAAAACTCATCAATGCGGCTAAGGCGGCTGGTAAGGCAGCGCCTCGTAATAAGCCAGGGCATTACCATAATGGTGGTTTGTGGCCCTTTGTTAATGGCTTCTGGGCATTAGCGGCTCGTCAGATGAATCGGCTGGATGTCTGTAAACGGTGGCAGAAGGGAATTGATGATGCTAACTCTCTACAGGACGGTGGATTCTATGAGTTTAGAGATGCACGTATAGGGAAAGCTCAGGGGATGAAGGGGCAAGCTTGGAGTGCTGCTGGAACAATCTTTGCACACTCTAAGTGTGGTCTTGACTTAGTGTTGTAGCAGCTTGTCAATTTCTGTCACTCTTTTCAGATGAGAGAATATAGATTGCTTTGTATAGCTTTCCGCACTTAGCTTCAGGAAATAGTGTCAAAGTTAAGCGACCTCAGGCAAAGCCTGAGGTCGCTTAACTTTATTGTGAAACCTCTCTGGCGAGGTGTCTTACACAAAAATCAGAGGGTTGTATCGATTCTTTCTATCTGCATCTATGGCTATCAGTCGCCAGCCCTCAGACGTTCCTTGCAAAATCAACCAGGAAAACAAAATCACCAACAAAGGCTGAATGGCTCCGGCTGTTGCCGCTACGCCAACGGGCAGGCGATAGGCCGCAATGAATAGCAGCGCCTGCATAATGCCAATATTAAGTGCACCGAGAATGAGGATGCGCCCCCACCAAATGCCGTGGGGTAACTTTCTGAGTGCGCGGGTGAGTAAAAGGCCAACGGGCAGAGATCGCAGCGCGGCTACTAGCAGTGGATGGACAGGGGGCAAAACTCTGTTGCAACGATGTAGGTTGTTCCCAAAGCGAGAGGAGCTAGGGCAGTCAATGCAATATCTTCTAACTGACTCGTGAAAGGTTTTATGATTGACTCCTATTGGGTGGTTGAACGAGGTAACACATTGATAAGGGCGCAGCAGGCTGTTGATGTTGTTGTCTACAGCCATGCCTAGCCGCATTGTCTATTCGAGAAAATCGTTTCTTAGAAGCGTTGAGCCAAGCTAACATTCAAACGTTGATTGGCCTGCTGTGCAAAGCTTTGGCTATTACGATCAGCGACTTTCTCAATTGAGACTTCGACACCAAACTGCTTCAAGACCTGGAGCACATGCTCAAGTTGAGGGTTGGTATCTGGGTAAAGAACATCCGGCGTAGGAGGCAGTGCCCCATCCAGGCCAAGCAGACGTTCCAGTTGAACCAAAGCGCCTAGCGCCGTCAAGTGCGTTTGCCCTTGAGGATCGGCGACGGCAGCGTTTATTACTGTCGGAAGACCGTATTCATCATGACCCGCAACCGCAATGTGAATTTCATGACTGGCTCCGCTACCTGGATTGTAGAGAAGCGATCGCCTCAAGGACGTAAATCGCTCTCCACTAATCAGCTTCCAAATGCCAGAACGCGCCAGAAACCGCAGAAGACTTGTCGAAAACGCATCATCAAAGGCGATACGAGCCGCAACCGTTTTAGCACCTGTGGTCTGTGGCAGTGTGAGCTGATCGGGCGTATCGAAGCGGTACACAGGCGTCGTGTAGCCACCGGGAAAGGTGACCCTGCGCGGATCGGTGTAGGGAAACACCTGTTTTAATCGTCCTTCAACCATCGACTCAAAAGGCGTCGCCAGCCGATCCATATATTCAACAGAATTAGGACCCGATTTATCTTTGACTGAAAAGAGAACGCTAATATCAATGCGCTCAGTTGTTTGCAGTTCCTGAGCGGCAGCCGCAGCGACTACCGAAGCAACGCCCGCCATCCATCCAGACGAAAGCAAGACTGGCGCGTTCAGCGTTTTACCTGATAAGCCTGCTATCGATGCTCGAAAACGCTCCGGCCACCGGGTGACATCCAAATAAGGAATACCCTGTTTTACCGCGTCCCTTAGCAGATGATCGTGAGGATCATTCACAACGGCCACAACAGCCTGAAACTGTTTTCCTTGCAGTGGATTGGGCTGCTCAATGTCTAACCGAATCCCTTTCGCATTGCCTAGTTCACTGGCCAATGCTTCAGCCTTTTCGAGACTTCGCCCACCAATCACTAACGGTAAGTCAAGATGACGTTGACGAATTAGCGTCGCAATCTGTCGGCCAACAATGCCATAGCCGCCAGCGATCAGAATGCCTGTTCTAGATGTCATTTTAGTCAAGCCTCCAACAAATTAGACTGTGATTTTCTCAACATCGCTATTCTGTTGCTTGTCAAAATAGCGATGTTGTTTTATGGCGCCGAGGACAAGTGAGTGCAGATGGCTACAGGCCCATTGCCGACTTTGTAGCAAAGGCAATAATGCCCAAAGCGACTACGGTCAAAGCAATCACCATCAGAATTTGCGGCGTTTGAACCGTAGAGTTGTCATCAGCAGCGATCGCAGGCACCGTCACCAACTGATCTTGACCCTGCGCTTGCAAGGCTTTAACCGAGAGCGCGATGAGAGGGAAAGAGAGAATAGTGCCCAGCACTTCGACAGCAAACAAAGCGGGTGGCATGGCGTCGGGTGAGACCGGAAAGATTTTGACCAAGTCCAAGCCGTACACCGCCAAAAAAGACAAGCCGCTGATGGCTGCCCCCATCATTGCCCAACGATGAGCGCGCAAAACAAAATAAACGAGGAGCAGACTACCCAATACCAACGTCGTCAGGAACGTATTGAATGCGCCTAAAGTAATCGAGTTGATGTGGGCAAAGCTGCGAGTTTCAATCGGGCCACCCGGCACCAACGTGAACAGTGCAATGCCAGAAATTCCGAGTAGACCAGCGACCCAGTGTTGAATGCGTAGTGTCATGGTTTTGAACCTCATAACAGTTGTTATGTAATTAAAGATAACAACTGTTATGAGATCCGTCAACACGGCAGCATGAAGATTTGTAAATGGTTCGCAGTGATTGGCAGCTTGAGGTTTCAGAAGCGGTCTAGCGTGTGCTTTTTAAGGACGCTGCGATTCAAACAGTGTCGCGATGCTGATCGAGCCCATCGAGAATAAGGTCGAGCCCAAACTCAAAATCATGAATGCCGTCATAGTCTCCGCTCATGACTCGTTGTGTCATGCCGTTGAGGTAGGGATACTTATCAGCAGGGATAAGAGAGAGATAGTTTTCTGCGGCCTCTGAATACTCTTCTGCCTCGAATGGAAAGTTGAGTTCTTGCAGCGTAAACCCATAGATATGAGCATCAATTGCATTCCAGGCATGGTCGGCCATCTCAAACGAAAAGCCTGCTTCCCGCAAACAACCAATAGTTGCATCCACATAGCGCAGCATGGCAGGGCCAATGTTCACTCTACTCACCATTTCCATCGTTGCCCAAGGATGCTGCAACAGAACATCGTGGGCAGAACTTGCTCGCTTTCGCATAGACGATTTCCAGTCAGCCTTCACCTCAGGTAGCTCAATTTCACTGGCAACAATATCAACAAGGCCATCAATAATGTCATCTTTATTTTTCACATGGTTATAAAGCGACATCGCCTTTACACCAAGCGCCTCAGCCAGCTTTCGCATAGAGAGTGACTCAATCCCTGACTCGTCGGCTAGCTGTAGTGCCTGGGTTAATACCCGCTCTCGGCTTAAAGGTTCTCTAGTCTGCGTTTTTTTCTGTTTGGCCATGCTATCTTTCATCACTACCTGATTCCCGTGCGGCAGCAGAGCGGTGTCAACTTTAGCAAGGGTCGCGCTGATTATATTGACATACTTACAGTGTATGTTAAACTTACGGTGTAAGTATAGATGGCGTCGAGTTTAGCTAGCAAAAAAGGCTCATCCGTTCTATCTATAGCGTTTGTCACTTGGCTGAAGTACAGTTCACAGGCTTAAAGCCTTAAGTGGCAGCAGGCCAAGTGACTAGCGTGTACCGAATGCATCCGGTACACGCTATATTAAGCGCGCTAAAACTCAGTACGCGAGACAAGAAGTATAGAAAGAGGTCACCAGATGAAAGCGATTGTTCAGTCTGAGTACGGCTCAGCAGATGTTTTAAGACTCGAAGAGTTAGAAAAGCCAGTAGTTGCTGACAATGAAGTGTTAGTCAGGGTGCGAGGCGCGGGTGTACATGCGGGCGATTGGCACCTCATGCGCGGTGATCCTTTTTTCATTCGTCTGATATTTGGCGGACTCTTGAAGCCTAAAGTCGCAACAATTGGGACGGATGTGGCTGGGCAGGTAGAAGCTGTGGGGAAAGACGTAAAACAGTTTCAGCCTGGCGAAGAGGTTTTTGGAGACTTATCAGAATGCGGGTTTGGTGCGTTTTCTGAATATGTTTCTGTTCCCGAAACGGCGCTGGCGCACAAGCCCGCTAATCTGTCGTTTGAAGAAGCGGCGACGGTTCCTGTTTCTGGGTTGGCTGCACTTCAGGCGCTAAGAGACTATGGAGAAATTCAACCAGGGCAAAGGGTGCTGATAAATGGGGCTTCTGGCGGTGTGGGCTCGTTTGCAGTGCAGCTGGCAAAAGGGTTTGGTGCTGAGGTGACAGCGGTGTGTAGCACCGGCAAAGTAGAGATGGTGAAATCATTGGGAGCAGATTACATTGTTGACTATACGCAAAGCGATCCAACCCAGCCGACGCAGCCCTATGAACTGATTGTAGATGCAGCGGCCTATCGCCCTTTTTCTGACTTTTTGGGTGCGTTGGCGAAGCCTTCCCAAGGGGAAATCGCACCAGGTGGAACCTACGTGATGGTAGGCGGTGCGACGTCTGAATTCTTCCGCTCCATGCTTTTAGGATCTTTTGTTGATCGCTTTAAAGCCAAAGCTAGTCGCCGTCAGGTGAAGTGTTTAGTCTCAAAACCCAATCAAGCTGACTTGACCGTGTTAAAAGACTGGATTGAAGCAGGCAAGCTCAAGCCATTTGTTGATCGGGCTTATCCACTAGCAGAGGTGCCTACAGCCATTCGCCATATAGAAGAAAGACGAGTAAAGGGAAAAGTTGCTATCAGCGTGTCGTGACAACAGATAGTTGCTAATTGTTGCAACAGTTTTATCATTGCTCCTTCTAATTCGGCTTGTTTGGTCGGCGGTTGAGGCTGCGTATCAAGATGGGTTGTATAGCCGTCGTCGGATGCATTCGTACGATATTTCCAGAAAATTTGCTCGATTCTGAATGAATTGGCGCTGTCATGTTGATCAATCCTCCAACAGTAATTAAGAGATGGATATCGCACCCAGCACAGCAGGCAGCAATTGCACCGCTATCTCAGCCGAGGTTGCCCCTGGCCCAATAAACCGATCCAGCGCACCCAAAACACCCGCACGCGGAACAGGTGAAAGAGCTCCACTAACTGTAGTCCTTGAAGCTTTTATTGAAGTCATCTCAACTTAACATTATAACAGTTGTTATGTAATTTATAACAACTGTTATGATAACCTGTCAACAGGGGTTGTTAATCTTTTTTGACAATCCAAGCAAAAGTGCAGATAGGAGTAGCTCAGCATGGCTGTGTCTCAGCAAGAGCGCCGATTAGAGGTTTCTGAAGCAGCGTGGCGAGTGATTGTGCGTGAGGGGTTGGATCGCACGAGTATGCGAGCGATCGCACAGGAAATGAACTGCACGACAGGCGTTGTCACTCACTACTTTCGCAACAAGGAAGCCCTAATTTTGTTTGCACTCAATCAGGTGACCGAGCGTTTACAGGTTTTGATGAAGAATGCTTTAGAAAACGTCTCAGGCACCGAGCGGTTAGTTGTTATGCTCTCTGCCTTTTTGCCCATTGACCTTCAGCGGCAAGAGATTCTTCGAGTATGGGTCGCTTTTTTGGGATATGCGGTAGGTCGAGATCAGCTGATGGCAGAGCACCAGCAAAGTGCAGCCGGGCTGCGTACAGTGATTATTCAGGAGCTGAAGCGCCTGCAAGCTGATCAGTTAATTCGCGCAGATGTTGATCCAGAAACAGAATCTAATGCTTTGTTAGCGTTGGGCAATGGCGTGAGTCTTGATTCGTTGATTCAGGCGAACAGGCTCAGCGTCGACCAGCAACAGCTTGTTATTCGCCGCTACATCGAACAGGTTTTGACATAAAGATTCAAGAGTATGACCTTACTAACGCGGCCAAACGTCGCGCTCCCGACGCTAGCGACGAAATAGCGTAAGGTAAGCAGATCAAGCAACGAGTATGACTCCGCTATACTTAATCTCAATAGCATTCTTTGTTCGCCATGAGCCAGCTACTACAGGCTAACCAGCTCACACTGCGTGACGTAAAAGATAAATTTGGCTTGCAGCGCACTAGGACTCCTGATTTTTTTGGGTCTTGGCAGCAACCTTTGTCAAAGCTGAGCGAACACGAAAAGAAAACTTTAGATCAAGCGCAGGCCAGCTTTTTGTACTTATCTGAAGGCATCGTTCAAGAACCGCTAGTCAAAATGGTCGTTGTCTCTCCCTTACTATCAGTCGCTGGGTTTTATAAAAAGCCATACCTTGCCTTCGCAGAACATACGACAGAAGTAGAAATAACAGCCAGCGAAGAAATCATTCGCGGAAGAATAGATGTTCTCGTCGTAAATCAGCGAGTTTGGGTTGCCATCGTCGAAGCTAAAAATTCGCAGCTAAGCTTGAGCGTTGGCTTGCCTCAGACGCTGGCATACATGGCCAGTGACAAACAAACAAACCAGCCAAAATATGGTCTAGTAACCAATGGTACTGATCTCCAGTTCGTAAAGCTAGATACAGAAGTAGGACTATATGCACTTTCTAGAGCATACTCCCTCAATAATCCAGGCAACGATCTATACGAAGTCGTCAGTGTCCTACGAACCATTAGCTAAAAGTCTCCTCAGCGTATCTGAGAAGAAGACAATTCGAGGGTTTCATCCAAACAACAAGAAAAATGGAGTGGACGAAGCTCCTTTTGTGCGCTGCTTTTAGCCAAAATTTTGAGACAGCCTCAAGGCTAAGCCTGCCGGTGTTTTAAAGAGATTTGCCGCTGTGCTAATAGGCATAACAGACATGTCACAAACATACAGCCCAGTGGTTCCTCTCACCTTCAGATCTTCATCTACAACAGACTCATTGTTAAAGTTAGCAGCACGGTCAGATTTCCAAGGCATTCTTAAGGTACCGCAGGTATGATGTACGGTGCCCCAGCCAAAAGGCCATTGCTAACCATTACCGCCGCCATAGTCGCTGGTAATCAGATCAATATTGTTGAACTCTGAGAACACGCAATCGCGCGTCTGATTGAGCAGATTGAAAAATTCATGCTCTTGGTGTCTCTCCTGCCAGCGCTGGCAAACGTGACTGCAACAGATCATCGAGATTCGAGAATTGCTGAAAGCGGATATCGGGCGTGTAACCGTCATTCGCATGAGAGAAAATCCCATTCTCATCATCTATTTCGTACCCAGTGACGCTCGATAAACGACCTATTGCCTGGGCATCGCCGTCGAAAATAGAATGCTTGACGGCACTCGAACAATTATCACTCATGATAAAAATGGCTGAAATAAGTTCGTGGAGTTTGTGCAGTGTGGCGTCTCTCTGTTATTATCTTAATCCCGAGTGCAAGGCACACACCCTAGCACTGTTCGGGCGGTTAGCTCAGTTGGTAGAGCGCCTCGTTTACACCGAGGATGTCGCGGGTTCGAGTCCCTCACCGCCCATAGTTTTAATTATTAATGTCAAAAGCGTCCCCCGGCAAAGCCCAGCTTCCCTTTCAGTTCTGGATTGTCGCCTCCATCGCGTTTATCAACTCGGTCAGTTTCACTATCATCATTCCAACGCTGTACCCTTACGCCAAGCAGTTTGGGCTCAGTGATTTTGAAGCGAGCTTGCTAACGACCGCCTATTCGCTCTCGCAGTTTGTCGGAACGCCAATTTTAGGTCAGCTGTCTGACCGGTGGGGGCGTAGGCCGCTGCTGGTATTAAGTCTACTCGGGACGGTGGCGTCTAATTTGCTGGCGGCGATCGCAGGCGTGCCCTGGCTACTCTTTGCCGCACGCATTTTCGATGGCATTACAGGCGGCAACAACTCGGTGGCCCAAGCGGTGGTCAGCGATATTACCACCCCAGAGCAGCGAACCCAGGCATTTGGCATTTACAGCGGCCTGTTTCGCCTGGGGTTTGTGGCCGGTCCGCCTCTTAGCTATCTGGCGCAGACCGTACCACCCATTCCACCCGTGACCATCGGAAGCCAGGTATTTGAAGTGTCTTCTTTGGGCATGAGCTTTTTGGTGTCGGCAGCGATCGCCCTCATCGCTGCCGCCATGTGTTTCTTTTTCCTGAAGGAAACCAGCTCACAAACAAACGACGCGCAGGCCGCCAAAGCTACAGATAAAAGTGAAGACCCAAAAGCGTCTCCCCGTAAAAAGCTCAACTTCATTGGCTTATTTACCGCGCTGGGCCGCCCGGTCGTGGGGCGCATTTTGCTCATGACCTTTCTAAACGGGTTTACGTTCACGATTTTTACGTTCGCGTTTCAGCCGTTCTTTATCAACGTGCTGGGTCAAGATGCCAAAAATTTGGCGATCGCCTTCGTCGCGTTTGGTATCCTCGCCTTCATCTCTCAGGTGTTCGCGCTAGAACCCTTACGCAAACGCTTTAGCATCGTCAACGTACTCGTCGGTGCGTTAATCGCCAGGGGCCTGCTGTTTTTGCTGATGCCTGCACTCCCAAACATCGTGGCCTTTTCCGTTTTGCTTGGGTTATTTGGCTTGGTCAATGCGTTTCCTATGCCACTGATCGATTCCATACTGTCTACCCGAAGTGATCAAAACGAGCAGGGCGAAGTGCTAGGCCTCAACTCGTCCTATCTCAGCATTTCTAACGCCATTGGGCCAGCCATTTCTGGCTTGCTGGTAACCACGTTTAATGAGTCAGTGCCCTTTTGGGTCGCGGGTGTGCTGACGGTTGCGATCGCCGGATTTGCCTGGACGCTGAAAGAAGAAGAGACATCGGCTACGCTCAGCCGCCAAGAGCAAGAGTGAGCGTTGACAAATCCATTACGCCGCTTTTGCTGACTGAGCAGCAATCTTCAGATACTTCTCCTGCAGTGGTTGCCACTGATGCCAGATTTCTAAACGAGACGACTGAAAAGCTTTATGGATAGTCGGCAGCTTCTCTGACCACTGATCGCCTAGCTCGTCAGCAAGGAAATCGGCAATTACTAACTGATCTTGTAACTGGCCCAAAGCTTTTTGCAGGGTGCGAAATTCTCGAATCTGAGCAGCGTAAGTGATACCGTACAGGCGACGGAAAAACTCAGTCTGATAGCGAATTTGCTTGATCAGCTTACGCAGGTCATGGAGCTGCTCACTATCTTGCTCAAGGACTTGATTGAGCTGAGCAAGGGTGATGGATTTGTTTGGAATCAGCTGGCCTCTACTTTTGCGAGTAGCTAGCTGCCAACCCGGATGCTGCAACAGCATAGTCAGCGGGTCTACCAAACGGCTGATGGCACTACTAATAGCTGGCTGCTGAGCGACCTGGCTAAATGTGGGTTGTTTGATCCACCGTTTGCACTGCTTAGCCACTCTCTTATACGCGCTGCCCATGAGGGTCTTTTCCATTTTGACAAACTGCTTTTTGCGCCGCTTTTTAAGCGTTTTCAGCAAGGCTTTAATCGTCGTCTTCTCTTTCTTACTCAGCGCCGACAGATTACTGCTTTTTCTTCCAGACGTTTTTCCAGCGGCCTTGCCAGCAGACGCATCTGCCACTGACATAAAGTCGGTAAACCACTCCTGCATCACATCAATATCGCGCACAAGCCCTAGCGTTTTTGTGAGCTTGCCGACTGATTTTTCCAGCTTGGCCGCATCAGGCTCTATCACGTCGGCAAACAGCTGCAATGCAGCACGCAAACGCCGGGTGCCAATCCGCATTTGATGAAGATCTTCCATATCCTTGTCGGCAAGGACAGGCGATCGCAGCTTAAATATCCGTTTTGACTGCTGCTGAATGATCCGATAGGCGTAGCCACCTAATAGGTCTGTGTCCTTTGCGATGTTATCGGCCGAGGCCGGTTCAGGCTGTAGGGTCGCCAACTCAAGCACATCTGTCATCTGTAATTCCTGGGAAAAGCTCCTGTAAAGAATGCTACCTACGTTTGTGAAAAGTATTTTGAGGATGCCTGGATTGTCTTAACCTTTTATCTTTTGTCTTAATCAGTTTTTAATTCAGGGTTACTTCTATCTTAATGGGGGGGGGTGAGAAATTCAACGGTCTACTGCTGGCTAAGAACGCTTATTGCCCCGGAGAAAGGGACATAGCGCAATCAGCACATTGCCTATATTTACATTCCTAAATACTATGAATAATGGGCTTCAGGCCGTAGCTTGGCAAATCTTTCAGCCATCGCTTGTATCTTTTAAGTAGTTCATTAATACTATTAAAGTGTCTATTGAATAGACTCAATCAATATCCTTACGTCAGGTAAATGTGACTTACACCTATCCCGATCAAGCGCTGAAGGTTAAACCTTCGGAATGGTTTTCAAATGTGCCAGCGGATTTGATTTCTGGGGTGGTCGTAGCCCTGGCGCTCATTCCTGAGGCGATCGCTTTTTCCATCATTGCCGGTCTATCCCCCGAAGTAGGGCTATACGCTTCCTTTGCCATGACCGTCACCATCGCCTGCCTGGGCGGACGCATCGCCATGATATCGGCAGCAACAGCGGCTATGGCACTACCGCTGGGTAGCCTGGTCGATCTGATCACAGGTGGCGACGAAGCAAGGCTGGCGCTGGCGCTGGAGTATGTACTGGCAGCGACCCTGGTGACTGGCTTACTTCAGGTAATTTGGGGCTCGTTGCAAATCGGTCGCATTATGAAATACGTGCCTCGTGCGGTACTCGTCGGCTTTGTAAATGCCCTGGCGATTCTGATTTTTATGGCCCAGCTAGAGCAGTTTGAAAAAGCCTACGAGGTCGGGCTGGATTTAACCATGTATATAGCTGTAGCCATTGGCTTAGGCATCATTTATTTACTGCCACGCCTTACCAAAAATATTTCAGCACTCAAGTCAATTCCGTCACCGTTAGTGGCCATTGTGGTCCTAACGGTGTGGACCGTATCGCAAGGCATAGCGTTGCCGACCGTCGGCGAAATGGGCAGCTTACCCGAGTCATTACCTTTCTTCCGGCTACCAAACTTACCTTTTAATTTCGATACGCTACGCATCGTGCTGCCGGTTGCGCTGACCCTTTCTGGCATTGGCTTACTAGAGTCATTTCTCACAGCCTCGGTGCTCGATGATATGACCGATACCAACAGCGATAAAAATCAGGAGGCAAGGGGCCAGGGCATTGCCAATCTGGTGACGGGCATGTTTGGTGGCATGGCAGGCTGCGGCATGATTGGCCAGTCGATTATCAACATCAAGTCTGGCGGACGTCAGCGCCTATCCACCCTAAGTGCGGGGGTCTTTTTGCTCTTTTTTGTTCTGGCGCTGCGGGGGTGGGTCAGCCAAATTCCGATGGCAGCGCTAGTGGCTGTCATGTTTATGGTTTCTATTAGTACCTTTAACTGGGGATCGCTGATGAACCTGCGACGACTGCCCAGAAGCGAGACGGCTGTCATGCTAGTTACAGTTGTATCGACGGTACTGACCGAGAATTTGGCGATTGGGGTGTTGGTGGGGATTGCGCTGAGTGCGATCGCCTTCTCCCGTAAAATCGGCAAGCTCATCAGCATCCAAAGCCAGCTAAGTGCTGACAGCAGCACCCGCACCTACTACGTATATGGTCAGCTGTTCTTTGTATCGGCCAACAACTTCCGCGAAGCTTTCAATATTCACGAAAAAATTGAGCGCGTCGTCATCGACTTGACCCACGCTCACCTTTGGGACCAGTCAGCGGTAATGGCGATTGATAAAGTCGTGCTAAAGTTCCGAGCTCATGGTTCTAAGGTCGACATTGTCGGTATGAATGAAGCTAGCGCTACGCTTATGGGCAGGCTAGCTGTGCACGACAAGCCAGATGCCGAAAAGCTAGTGGGCGGTCACTAGCAAATCGTCAGCCGCGTAACTTTTATCCTTGTGTTAATGCAGATTTAACGCATTGATAATTCATCAACTTTATTCTCTTAAACTTGCCTCCGTAATCTGATTCTTGGTCATTTTTTGGCCATAGGAGTTTTCGATAATGGTGACAAGCGTGAAAAAGATAGCTACAAAGTTCAAGGTAATGGGTGCTACAGCTGTAGCCGCCGCTGCCGCAGTGACGTCCGTTTCACTGGGCGCATTGGTTGTAAACGCCCAAAGCAACTTAATTTCCATCGACGGCTCTAGTACTGTTTTCCCCATCACAGAAGCGATGGCGGAAGAGTTCATGGCAGCTAACCCCGACATCAATATCAGTGTCGGCGTTTCCGGTACTGGTGGCGGATTCCAAAAGTTCTGTAACGGTGAGACACAAATTTCCGGTGCTTCTCGGCCTATCAAACCCACTGAAAAAGAGCTGTGTGACGCCAACGGCATCAGCTACGAAGAGCTTGAAGTAGCAACAGATGCCATTACAGTTGTCGTCAACCCTGATAACGACTGGGCTGATTCTTTGACTACCGAGCAACTAGCCACAATGTGGAGCGCTGAGGCTGAAGGATCAATCACTAGCTGGAACCAAATCGACCCTAGTTTCCCCGATGCGCCACTGGCTCTTTATGGTCCAGGAACTGATTCAGGGACTTTCGACTACTTCACTGACGTCATTAACGGTGAAGAAGGCGCTAGCCGTGCTGACTATACAGCTAGTGAGGACGACAACGTTCTGGTACTGGGCGTCTCTCGCGATACCAACGCGCTGGGCTACTTTGGCATGTCTTACTACCTGGAGAACCAGGACGCTTTGCAGGCTGTTGCGATCGCCAGCGAAGATACAAATGGTGAGCCGGTTGCCCCCTCTCCCGCCAACATTAGCGCTTACAAGCCACTCGCTCGTCCTATCTTCATCTACGTCAGTAAAGATGCACTGGCTAGCCGCCCTGAAGTGAAGTCCTTCGTTGAGTTCTACCTCAACCAGGGCATGGAAACCAGCAACAACATCATCAGTGAAGTTGGCTATGTGCCTCTAGAGGCTGCTGACTACATGGCTTCTTTGGGTCTGTTGTAAGCCTGACGTTTGGAGCTGCTCTGAGTTTGCTCAAAGCAGCATTCCTCTTACAGGTTTGGTTAATCTTGCAGCCTGTAAATAACGCTTAAACGCTTGTCGCACAATTTACCACCGCCCTTGAAGATGACTGCTTCAGCGGTGGCGCTTACATAGCTTCTACCCGATTGCTTACAGCGCTGCCAAGAGGGTCACTCCCCAAAGCAGACAAAGCAATTCGAATAGCAAACGCTCTGATGCATGAGGGCGTTTGTCATATGACCTCAGGCCGCTCGAGTAGTTTTTTTGGCTCCGGCGTCTGAGGTTTTCTCCACGAGTATTGTCGTCTCTAATATATTCCGTACGCAGATAGGCTGGTCTGCGGCTGTATTTATGCCTTCTGCTATTGAAGAAAAATCTATAGAGGAGAAACTGTCTGAGGGGGCGATCGCTTCTTCGGACAGTCTTGCAAGCGACGCAACCTCAGCTCGCCGACTATCACCCAAAAAAGTTCTTATCAAGCTACTCTACAATCCGCTTACCTGGCTGGCGATTGGGGCACATGTCCTTTTGCTACTGGTCCCTTTTGACCCCAGCGTCAAAACGGCAGAAGTTATCGAAGAGCCCGAAGCCGAAGAAGATGAATCGATCCCAGTCGATATCTTGAACCTATCAGCCCTTTCAAGGCCTGAACCACCAGAAACACCGCCCCCTACCGAGCCACCCCCTCCAACCTCAGTCCCCATCGACGTGCCGCCACCGCCTGCTGTGCCCATCCCTAGCGAGTCGCCAGTCTCCCCAGCAGCATCAACAGACCCACCACCAGCATTCGATCCGTCAACACCACCAGACCCGACAGATCCACCAGAGCCAACGCCCCCGCCGTATAATGCCAATGGCGATCGCACTCAATTTCTGAGTAATCTCGACGGGTTGCAGGGATTATCCAGCTATAGAGGTACAGCCAACGAACTACCCGCCGCCCTAAATTTCGGCAGGAAGGGACATGGCAGCTATTTTCTCGATTTCAGTAATCCTAATGTGACAGTACCGCTAGCGAGCTCCCTGGATGCCATCTGGTACAAAGATTCTCAGGTCGCAGATGTTGTACAAACCATGCGCAACAGCTACGAGCCCTACGACTATCAGCTACTTCAGGTCGATGACTATGCTCAAGAAGAGCTATACGAGCTGATTGAACCTGAAGGCAACACAGTTATGTTTGTTAGCGCTGTTAATTTTCCTGGCAGTGTTTTGCTCGTCATGTGGCCAGACAATCCAAATGGCCAGTAGCTTCTGTCAGCCATTCAACACTGTCAGCCCATACGTCCTGGGCCAATGCCTCTAACTTTTATGCAGCTACTATCAGAGGCTATGACACTACAAGTAGATGCTTATCTACGCTATTTAATATTCGTCTCTCTCGCTATCCTGACAGTGTGCAGCTGCAGGTCTACGGCCAGACCTGCAAAGCCTGCTCGCGCTTTAGCCTATTTGCCTTATGAAGCTTGTTCAATTTCTGCGTCCGCTTTTCCTTGTCGCCCTGGGGCTGCATGGGCTGCTGCTATTTATCCCCACCGGGGAATCCGACCCAGCAGTCATAGAAGATATCGCCCTTGACGAACGGCCAGAATCGGACGATGCGGATCTACTGGCGGCCCCGCCCGCTCCAGGCAACCTGCCAGTGCCCGATCCAAACGTTTCTACGAAGACAGCACCTGCCGGTGCCACAGCCAACCCCGCCCAGACTCGCGTCACAGCTAGGGCCGCAACCACACCTGCCAGGCCAGCGGCCAGAGCCAGGCCACCTGTCGCGCCCAGAGGGGCGCCCAGAGCAACACCCAGAGCAACACCGAATACTGCCAACACCGACGAAGACAATACCGACACTACCGCCAACAGCTCAACAGACGCTGATTCGTCCGAGTCTTCGCAGACAAATTCGTCGGCAACTGATAACAATCAGCAGACGGCGGCGAATGGAAGCGGTCTTCCAGATTTGTCTGGGCAGCAAACAGAGAATAATGATGCTTCAGAAGAAAATGCGTCAGCTGGGAGTGAGCCGACCGGTGGCTCTCGTTTAACTGAGCTAGCTAGCGGCGTAATTCGCGACTTTCCTGATGCGGTAGCGTCTTTAGAAGCGCTGGTAGCGGCCTTTGATAAGTCGCTCACGTATAGCGAGGTAAAGACAACGGATGAGAGTGCGCAGCGATCGCGCGATCAGTGGACAGCCAACCTTCAGCAGCAGGCAAACACCAGCAGCCCCGAATCTATTGACATCACCGAGATCTCAGACGCCCTCCAAATCACCTACCCGCTCCAGGTCTCAGAAAATCTGCTGCTAGAAGACGAGCTAAAAGAGCATTTAAACGGCAGAGAAATTAGCGTATGCCTGGAAGAAGAACCTAGTAACGCAGAAGTAGGAATTCTCTTCGACGCCCAAGGCAACCCGGCTGAAGAGCCAACCATCCTTCGCAGCACAGGCTACATGCTGCTAGATGAAGAGATTAAGGCAAGGGTCATGGCTCCCGAGAGCCTGCCGTCTGGCAGTCCACTGGCTAGTGGACTAGCCAGCGCGTTGAGCCGCCGCTCTAGTGCTTACGTTCTCGAAGTTAGCGTCAACTACGATAAGCAGTCGTGCGTTAGCCTCTCGGACCTGCAAAAACAAGGCGAGTAGACGAGTTATTGAACCAGTCACCATAGCGTTTGTCACTTGGCAGAGATACAGCATATCGCCTGAAAGCCTTATGCTTCCGCAGGCCAAGTGACTCGCGGTTCCCGAATGCATCCAGGAATCGCCATAAACCCGTTCTTAAATCTTGGTTCGATCTGTCAAAATTTCGTAGCCAGATTCGGTCACCAGTACGGTGTGCTCCCACTGCGCTGACAGGGCACGATCTAGCGTGACGACTGTCCAGCGATCGCTCAGCGTCCTGGTATGGCGTGAGCCCGCATTTACAATTGGCTCTATCGCCAACGTCATCCCTTGCTTTAGGGTCACATTCGGCACCTGATTCGTCCGAAAATTAAACACAGCGGGCTCCTCGTGCAGGTTTCGCCCTACGCCGTGCCCGGTAAACTCCTGCACCACCACAAACTGATTCGCATTCACGCTATCCTCAATCGCGCCTGCAATATCGAGCAGCGTATTCCCAGGCTTTACCTGCTCAATACCCGCATACAGCGCTTCTTCGGCGGCCTCAATTAGCTTCTGCGCTTTGGGCTTAACATCACCCACCGCAATGGTGATACAAGAGTCACCATGAAAGCCCTCGTAATAAGCGCCCGTGTCGATTTTCACAACATCGCCTTTGTGGATTTTTTTACGCTTGCGCGGAATGCCATGCACCACCTCATTATTCACACTGGCGCAGATGGATGCAGGGAATCCGTGATAGCCCTTAAAGCTGGGCGTTGCTCCCATCTCACGAATCCGCTTCTCAGCATAGTTATCCAAATCCGCAGTGGTCATGCCCGCCTGGGTAATCTCATTAATTTCCTTTAGCACCGTCGCAACAATTTTAGAGGCCGTCCGCATGGTCTCTATTTCAGCATTCGACTTGAGTTCTATGCGCCTGCCCGCTTTGACCTGAAGGGCCGGAGGAAAGGAGACTTTGGGCAGCAGGTTGGTCAGGAAATTCATGGAGATATGTAGGGCATGCTATGGACTTAATACTAACGGCTTGAGGAATTCTTTGCTGTTTAGCTTGCTTTTTATGTTTGCAATTTCCGCTTTTTGCTATATCTTTAAAGACTGTGCGCATTTCTGTTGGCGCGACTACTACTAAAGGCTGTGATGAAAGCTGAAGCAATTATTCGCTCTATTGAAGCGGAACAAATCAAAGACGATCTTCCCAAGATTTTTGTTGGGGATACGGTTCGAGTCGGTGTGCGAATTGTTGAGGGCGGCAAAGAGCGCATTCAGCCCTACGAAGGGACCGTCATTGCCATGCGCAACGGCGGCATCAACGAAACGATTACCGTACGTCGCATCTTTCAAGGTGTGGGTGTAGAAAGAGTATTTTTGCTCCATGCCCCACGAGTTGCTAACATTAAGGTAATTCGTCGTGGTAAGGCACGTCGGGCTAAGCTGTACTACCTGCGTGATCGCGTTGGTAAGGCGACTCGCCTCAAGCAGCGATTTGACCGCTCCCTGTAAGGCGATTCAAGCGCCTGTTAACGCAGGGGTCTTGATCAGTAGCGACAGCTGTAGCAGCTGCGAGTAGGGTCACCTTTTCGAGCACTGCTACATACAACTTGCGTCCTTAGTTCAGTTGGTAGAACGTCGGTCTCCAAAACCGAATGTCGGGGGTTCGAGTCCCTCAGGGCGTGCTTTCAAAACAGCCTACCTGCCCGAAGGTGTTCTAGTCGCTCCCCATTAGTTTAGAGCGTTAGCCCAAAGCCTTCGGGCAAAAGCTGTATCTGAATGTATAGTTGAGACCTTACCAGTTGAGCCCAGTCGGCAAGGAATTATAAATTAAGTGGCCAAGAAACAAGCTAAACCAGCAGATAAGTCAGATAAGGTAAAAAAGTCACCTGCCAATAGTTCAGCCGACGCGCCCGATGGCTTTAGTGCCGGGGCTTTCGCCGAGGGTACCCGTGAAGAGCTAACCAAAGTAATTTGGCCAACGCGCCAGCAGCTAATCAGCGAGTCTGCTGCGGTTATTCTGATGGTTGGTTTATCGGCAACGCTGATTTACTTCATTGACAAGCTCTTTAGCTGGGCATCACGGCAGGTATTTTAAGCAGGTATTTTAATTGGACAGCTCGCTGTTCTAGTTTTAGCGATACATTAGGCAATTTTATTTATGGCTCACGCATCCGACGATCCTAATATTGAAGCGTCTCAGGATCTTGAAGATAATGAGGCACTCCAAGATAGGGAGCAAGAAGGCGAACAGAAAGTAACCGTCCGCAAGCAGCGCCCTCGCTGGTATGCCGTTCAAGTAGCGTCTGGCTGTGAAAAGAAGGTCAAGCTCACCCTCGAGCAGCGGGTGAAAACGTTTGATCTGTCGAACATTATTTTGGACGTAGAGATTCCGCAGACGCCTGCTGTCAAAATGCGTAAGGACGGGTCTCGCCACAACATTGAAGAGAAGGTATTTCCAGGCTACGTGCTGATTCGCATGGCGCTAGATGACGACGCCTGGCAGGTGGTAAAAAACACCCCCCACGTGATTAACTTTGTCGGTGCCGAGCAGCGCCGAGCCCAGGGCCGAGGCCGAGGGCACGTAAAGCCCATGCCCCTTAGCCCCGGCGAAGTAAAGCGAATCTTTAAGCAGACTCAAGAGCAAGCGCCCGTCGTCAAAATTGACATGGCAGCTGGCGACAAAATTACTGTGCTCTCAGGTCCGTTTAAGGACTTTGAAGGTGAGGTGATTGAGGTGAGTCCGGAGCGCAGCAAGCTGAAGGCGCTGCTGTCTATCTTTGGTCGCGATACGCCTGTAGAGCTTGAGTTTAATCAGGTGAAGAAGGAGAGCTGACGGACGTAGTTGGTTGGTGTAGTTGGCTGGTTTCACGTTGGGCCGACCCTCCCCGACCTGCGGCCACACCTCCCCCTTCGGCTACGCACAGGGCAAGCAGGAGGGGATCTACTTTTGGCTGTGAGATATGTGTTTAAGCTTCATGGCCGAGAAAAATCCCCTCCTGGGAGGGGTGCCCGGTAGGGTGGGGTGGGTCATTTCAAGCTATGCTGGGAAGTCGGGATTGACTCCATTTGCCACCGCCCCGAGGGCTGAGCGGAGTCACAGCCCGAAAAAGAGTTCATTAGTAAGAGTTAATCATGGCAAAGAAGGTAGTTGCGCTCATTAAGCTGGCCATTCCGGCTGGCAAGGCGAACCCTGCACCGCCGATTGGCCCAGCCTTGGGTCAGCATGGTGTCAACATCATGGCGTTCTGTAAGGATTACAACGCCAGGACTGCTGAAAAAGCAGGTTTGATTGTTCCAGTCGAAATTTCTGTATTTGAAGACAGAAGCTTCACTTTTATCCTGAAGACGCCTCCCGCGTCTGTTTTGATCAAGAAAGCGGCAAAGATTGAGAAAGGATCTGGTAATCCTAAAATTGAGAAGGTTGGGTCTATCACCCGCGCTCAGCTAAAGGAAATCGCCGAGATGAAAATGCCTGACCTCAATGCTAACGACATTGAGATGGCAATGAACATCATCGAAGGCACCGCCCGTAATATGGGTGTTGAGGTCGCAGGGTAGGAACATGGTATGCAATGTCCTCACGGAAGTGTTGGCATTGGGCATTGAATTGAGCATTGAATTGAGCATTGATTTTTTAAGGAAACACTATCGGGGGAGAAGCGATCGCTTCGTTAACGACCCCAGAGCAAAAAAATGGCAAAAATCTCAAAGCGCATGACCGCGCTATATGAAAAAGTAGATGCAGAGCGCGAATACGCTCCCTCAGAAGCAGTTGCTCTGCTCAAGGAAACCGCAACTGCTAAATTTACAGAAACCGCAGAAGCGCACATCCGCCTTGGAATCGACCCCAAGTACACCGATCAGCAGCTCAGAACAACGGTGGCCCTACCCAAGGGCACAGGTCAAGACGTGCGGGTAGCTGTGGTCGCCCGGGGTGAAAAGGTCAATGAGGCCACCGAAGCCGGTGCAACGCTAGCAGGCTCAGAAGAGCTGATCGAAGAAATCAGCAAAGGCATGATGGACTTCGATGTGCTGGTAGCTACACCAGATATGATGCCTAAGGTCGCCAAGCTAGGCCGGGTGCTCGGGCCCCGAGGTTTGATGCCTTCGCCCAAAGGAGGCACCGTTACCTTCGACTTGGCCGGCGCTATTCAAGAATTTAAAGCAGGTAAGCTTGAGTTTAGAGCCGACAAAACGGGCATTGTTCATGTTAAATTTGGTAAGTCTGATTTTCCCGAGCAAGACTTGCTCGAAAATTTGAAAGCTTTACAGGAAACGATTGACCGCAATCGCCCTGCAGGTGCCAAAGGTCGCTTCTGGCGATCGGTTTCAGTGTCTTCGACGATGGGGCCTTCTATTTCGGTAGATATTCAGGCACTTCGCGACCTTAAGCTAGATGAAGCCGCAGAAGGATAAATCAAGGATTAGCCTATAAGTTTTTGCCGCCCACTCTTCGAGAAGAGCAAGCTCTACATCCCCTAGCCCCTTTTTGGACACAGTTTAGTTATCCTTTGGATGCTCTATTGCGTTTTCCCAAGATTGGGAGAAGGGAGACCGTATTCCGACTCCCTCTCCCAAGTTTGGGAGAGGGCCGGGGTGAGGGCCTTCTAACAATTGAATACAGCAACCAAAGACCGCAGGTGTGATTGCAGTGCTACAACCTAGCCCTGTTATTGCTTAATTCCCTGCCGAGGATTGTGATTGAAGTTAGCAGCTACGCCTGCTCCTTGTGCCTGGCGCGCAAAGAACAAAGCTTCGGTACGTAAGCCCCGCTCTGGTTGTCAGAGTGGGGCTCTTTAGTCGGAGCGGTTATGGATGGCTATTTTCAAAGCTTGCTACCTGCATTCACCGCAGGCGGCACAAAAATCTAAACAAAGAGGAGGTGAAAAAGAATGGGAAGAACGTTAGCGAACAAGAAAGAGCTCGTCAGCGAAATGAAAACGCTGCTGAGTGAAGCTGAGTCTGCTTTTGTAATCGACTACAAAGGCCTTTCAGTTTCTGAAATTAGCGACTTGCGTAACCGACTGCGTGATTCTGGCGCGGTTTGCAAAATCTCCAAAAACACGCTGCTAAAGCGGGCGATTGAAGGTCAAGAGCAATGGCAAGAGCTAGAGTCCTTGCTGAACGGAACAGCGGCTGTACTGCTGACCAAAGAAGACATTGGTTCTGCGGTTAAAGCGTACAAAAAGTTTCAGAAAGATACCAAGAAAACCGAGCTACGCGGCGGCGTCCTCGAAGGTAAGCTGCTCGATCAAAAAGGTGCGGAAGCACTGGCTGATTTGCCAACCAAAGACGAGCTGTACGCCAAAATCGCGATTGGCATCAACGCGGTGGCTACCAAGCTGGCCTTGGGCATCAAGGAAGTTCCGGCTTCGATTGGTCGTGGGATCAAGGCATACGCCGACAAAGGCGAAGAGTGACATTCGACTCCGCTCAGTCACCAGGCTGGGTGAAGTTTGTGGTCGCTTCTCGAAGCCTGAGTTTATGCTTCTCGCCTGCTGGCTGAGCGGAGTCGAAGTCAGGCTTATTAATAAACAATTCAACTAACTACAAGGAGAGACATTCATGTCTACTGCAACTGACGAAATTTTGGAAAAGCTGAAAACGCTATCTTTGCTAGAAGCCTCTGAACTGGTTTCTCAGATTGAAGAAGCGTTTGGCGTGAGTGCTGCGGCACCTGTCGCTATCGCTGGTGGCGGCGGTGGCGGCGCGGCGGCTGAAGAAGTCGAAGAGAAAACTGAGTTCGACGTCGTACTTGACGAAGTGCCTGGTGACAAGAAGATCGCAATTCTCAAGGCTGTTCGTTCCATGACAGGCCTGGGCCTAAAAGAAGCCAAAGGAATGGTGGAATCTGCGCCTATTACCGTCAAAGAGGCCGTAGCCAAAGACGCGGCTGAAGAAGCGAAGAAGACACTAGAGGATGCAGGCGCTAAAGTTACTATCAAGTAATTACCTGTCAAATAGTCTTTAAGACTAGCGAGTGCCTGCATTAGCTAGTCTTTGAGTTTGGGGGAGTCGATAGTATCGGCTCCCTTTTTTGCGTCTTGAAAGACCTGCTCTAAAAAGCCACTGAACGTCTCGAATGAGGCAAACTCCTGTTTAATCTCTGGCCACTCGCGACAAATTAGCGGGCAGCTCAAGTTTTTTTCATATCATCACGCCAAACGTTCCAGATGGAATCATCCAGATACTTCTGATAGCCCTGTTTTAACCAGTGCGCCCATGCGTACGTAGGGCGTGCACTAGCCATGTGGCATAGAGCACTGAGTAGCTGGCGAAAGTACTGCTATCAGGCGGCGTTTCGTTATTGGACTAACCGACTGGGGATACATAAAGCAAGGTTGGTACGCTTTTGGTGTCTCATGTTGATGCTGCTATTTCAAGTTCAAGATCAGCCCTGGGCGATCGCAGCCAAGCAGGTTAGGGATCTGGTGCCTCTGGCGACGATTCAGCCTTATATTTATGCACCCAAAAACGCCGAGCCAATGTCACCAGAGGCTACCGTGGCAGTCGGCCTACTGAATTATCACGGCGAGCAACTGCCCGTGCTCGATGTCTCTGCGGCCATAGCCAATGCAAACGCGTCCGATGCGTTTAGTACACGAATTGCCATCGTCGAGTTGGAAAGGGAAAGCCCAGCTCAGCTAGGGATGCATGGAAAAGAGCCGACGGCACTCCCCATCAGGTGTGGCCTGATTTTGGAGAAGGCTTACAAAACAGTTCAACTATCTGAGTCCGTAAATTTGCCAGGACACAGCCCCTATGTAAAACAGGTGTTAAAAGGGGCCAGTCAGGTTGTGCGGCAGCTGGCGATCGCCCCACTTGTACACCACGTCGTCAGTTCTATGAGCGCATATTCCAACAACGATGCTCACAACTACCACCCAGAGATAGCCTAACTATGCAACACGACGAAACCATTCGGCATGAAATCGAAAACATGCTGCGCCAAAAAATTGGCCTGAACCCCGAGTCAGTAGGCACCCGCTCTATCTTACGGGCGGTCAAGAAGGGCATGCGCACCGGCAAAATGCAGGGACTCTCGGACTATTGGGCTGGCCTACAGCGATCGCCAGAGACCTTTACGTCCCTGGTAGAAGCAGTGGTTGTTCCTGAAACAAGCTTCTTTCGTAACCGTGCCTCGTTTGTGTACCTGCGGCAGTGGGTGGCCAGAGAATGGGCTGCAACTCGACCACTGCGCGTACTCAGCTTGCCTTGCTCGACTGGCGAAGAGCCCTATTCGATTGTGATTACGCTGCTTGAAGAAGGGCTATCGTTTGATCAGTTTCATATCGATGCCGTCGATATTAGCCAAAGAGCCCTTGAAAAGGCAAAAGAGGGAATCTACAGCCCCTATGCCTTTCGGCGACAAACGTATCGCAGTGACGACAAGTATTTCAAGCTAGGCGTACCACCGGGCGTAAGCCAAAACAAACGGCTTACCCAACGCTATTTTTTGACAGAGTCTGTCCGCGAAAAAGTCTCTTTTTCACAGGGCAATGTGCTCGATTCTAAGCTGCTGAACGACGTACCACCCTACGATCTTATCTTTTGCCGCAATCTGTTGATTTATTTCGATAGGGAAGCGCGTGAGCGCACCTTCAGAAAACTCAATCAGCTACTACGACCAGACGGTCTGTTGTTTTTGGGCTATGCCGAAACCAGCATGATAGATACCCATTACTATCAGCCAGTTCCTTATCCTCAAACATTTGCCTATCGTAAGCAGACAACAAAAAGGGTGCCCCAGCCAACGCTTGAGCGTGCCGAGCCAGGGCCTACAGCGGCGGTGGCTCATGCTGGTTTAGGCTTGCCATCCCAGGCAACTGAGCCTGTTGCAGACGCGAAGCCCCGTTCGTCTGCAACAGGCTCAATTGCAAAACCAGGAGCTGTTCAGCCCAGCTTAGAGCGCGCTCTACAGCTGGCAAACAAAGGTGAACATGACCAGGCGGCTATTGAGTGCGATCGCTATCTTTCATCCAACCATGCCAACCCAGCAGCTCATTTGTTACGCGGCGAACTCTATCAGACTGCAGGAAACGATAGCGCAGCCGAGGCCTGCTTTGAAAAAGCAGCCTATCTCGACCCGCAGCTCTCGGAGGCGCTCGTTCAGCTCATGCTAAGCAAAGAAGCTAAGCAGGACGTCGCCGGTGCCGCATTAATTCGCGAGCGACTGCAGCGACTGGAATAGTCAGCCTAATTCAGTCGTTTTTTTGGGATTTCTCACAGCCTTTCCAAAGGACTGCCTGATAGATCTGCTTGCTCTTTTGTTTGTTGCTTTAATATTTTCTCTTGTTGTTTCCTTAGCGCCATTTTCAAATATGCTGTCTTATCTGAAGAAAATCAAACCCACCCAGCTGCTGACAGGCCTTTATGTATCGACAGCGGTTGTCGTTGCGGCGCTAACAGTTGGGGGGCAAATACTCACTCAGCGATCGCTCGCTCGACAGGAGCAGGATGCACGCGTCGTCAACACCGCCGGGCGTCAGCGTATGCTGAGTCAAAAGATTGCAAAGGCAGCCAATGCACTCCAAACCGTCCCTGTAGGGAGCAGGGAGCCATCAGGCTCGCTCGCCAATACAACGGCGGCTCGCGCTGAGCTGAGTGAGGCACTGCAGCTATTCAAAACGTCCCACGAAGCTTTGCGATCAGGAAGTGAAGACACAGCATCGCTGACGCAACAAAATAGCGACGTAGTGTTGGCAATGTTCGCCGAGATGGACGCAGACTACAGGGCGCTGGTAACTGGCGCTGAAGCGCTACTAGCACCAGTTGGGGCTGATATCGCGACATCGATAGCAACTATTGCTGCTCACGAGGATGATTTCCTTCGGCAGATGAACAATATCGTTACACAGTACGAACAAGAAGCAACAGATAGAGTCCTGCGACTACAGCAGATTCAACAGCTATTGCTAGGGCTTACGCTGCTGGCGCTGCTGCCAGTGCTGCTGCCGATTCGCCTGGTGACTCACCGGGTTAACCATATGATCGATACCATGCAAGAATCAGGTATACAGGTTAGGTCGTCGTCCTTTCAAATTGCAGCTTCAGGTCGTCAGCTAGAGGCGACGGTTGCCGAGCAGGCCGCTGCTAGCTCACAGATCACAGCATCTTCTAGAGAAATTGCAGCAACAGCAGAAACGTTGATGGGTCGGGTCGAGCAGGTGCTCGCCAATGCCAAAACAACCATGGAAGCGGCCACAGAAGGGGAGCAAGAACTGCTAGTCATGGCTGAGACGATGGGCCAGCTGGAAGCCATGACAGCGACCGTTTCTGAACGGCTAGGCACGATTAGCGATCGCGCTAACACCATCGACCGCGTCGTTATCGCCATTACCAAAGTTGCCGACCAAACCAACCTACTCTCGCTCAACGCGGCGATTGAAGCAGAAAAAGCAGGCGAGTATGGAGCCGGGTTCTCAGTCGTCGCTCGCGAAATACGCCGACTAGCGGACCAAACCGCAGTCTCTACCCTAGAAATTGAAGCGCTGGTAAAAGAGATGCAGTCGGCGGTATCGGCAGGGGTTAGCGACATAAATCAATTTAACCAGCAGGTCGCCGACGGCACCACCCTGACAGAACGCGCCACCGCGCAGGTCATGGCTATTGCCCAGCAGATAAAGTCACTAATTCCATCGCTTGCAGAAGTTAATAACAGTATGGATTTACAGTCGGCAAGTGCGCTGGCGATACGGGATGCGCTAGAGCAGTTCAGCCTGGGCACAGAACAAACGGTACAGTCGCTCCAGGAATCCAACAGCGCCCTGGGCCTGTTGCAACAAACAGCTGAGGGGTTGCAGGTATGAATGAGCCAGACGGCAGTCGCCCAGACAAGCGTGGCAAAAGGCACGTAACAAGTCAGCACGATAGGGCCAATACAGCTAGTAACCTGCTACTGCTGCGCTCCATACCCGCCGACTACCGGGCAGAACAAACAGCAGCCCTAGCGGCTCCCCAAATGAGTAATAACCACACAGCTGTTTGTTCTTTGCTAATCTTTCGGCTAGCCGAAGAGTGGTTTGCGCTCTCAGCTAAGCTGTGTCGTCAGGTATTATCGCCGTTAACGGCGCACACCTTGCCTTACCGTAGCAACAACACGCTGCAGGGCATCGTCAACGTTAACGGCCAAATGCTGTTGAAAGTATCTTTGCGATCGCTGCTAAATCTTCCAGCGGCCCAGGCCAACCGGCCCACAGAAAATCAGTCATGCAACCAGCCAGGCCATCGCACCAAACAGGCCTATCCCAAACAGGCCTATCCCAAACAGGCCTATCCCAAACAGGCCTATCAGAGAACAATTGTCCTCGAAAAGTCAGCGCCTGAACAGAAAGGACCCAACCAGTGCACCGAGGTATGGGTATTTGATGTAGACGAGCTAGACGGCATCCATTCCATCGCACTAGAGGCCTTAGAATCTCCGCCAGTCAGCGTTGAAGCCAGCGCAGCGACCTGTACCCATCGCATCTTCTTGTGGCAGGGGCATCGCGTTAGCTGGCTAGATGATACTCGCCTATTCGAAGCACTAAGGATCCGCGCCCTATGACCAGCAATCAGGAGACCAGCACTCAAGACTGGAGCGATTTTTCGCTTATAAGCCTGTTCCGTCTGGAAGCGGAAACCCAAATGGCTGTTATCAACAAGCATTTGCTACTGCTAGAAACCGAAGGTGCGGTTACGCAAGAAAGCATCGATACCCTCATGCGCGCGGCCCACTCCATCAAGGGCGCCGCGCGCATTGTACAGATAGAAGCCGTCGTCAAAGTAGCTCACGTACTCGAAGACTTTTTTTCGACGGTGAGGCAAGGCACAGTGCAGCTAGAGGCGTCACACATAGATGTGCTGTTACAGGCTAGCGATCTAATCACCTCACTCAGTGAGCTTGAAGAAGCCGAATTAGTAGAAAATGCCACCGCATACACAGCCAAAGCTCAGCCCGTAGTCTTAGCTATACAAGGACTGTTGAAAGATGAACAACAGCCGAACGAAGCTTCAGACGATATCTCTAGCGATTTTTCTGTGCAGACTTCAGTCGATGAGCAAGGTGCCCCCAAGGATGTTCTTGAGGATGTCCTCGAGACGCTTTCAGATGATTCAGTAGCAGATGACCCGGTAGTCAATAATTCGATAGCAGCAAAAAATCATGTAGAGGAAAGCTCGCCTGTAGCAGTAGCTGCGATCGCAACAGAAACCGCGATAAAACCCGTCTCAGCTAAGGCAGAGTCAGCTAAGGCGAATACTGAGCGGATGATTCGCATGAGCGCGAGTACTCTGAATCGGCTGATGGGCCTAGCAGGAGAATCGCTGGTTGAATCTAACTGGCTACAGCCTTTTGCAGCATCGCTATCCCAGCTAAAACAGCAACAGCGTTCGGTACTGTCGCTGTTGGAAACAGTCGTGCCAGACATAGCATCAGAAAACAATCAAGAAACAGCTCTCACTCTCAACAAGGCGATCGCCAGCGCGCAGGCATGCCAGACACTACTGAGCGAGCAGCTAAGCGACCTGGAGCTTTTTTCTACGCGGTTTGGCCAGCTGTCTGATCGGCTGTATCGGGAAGTGATTGCCAGCCACATGTGCGCTTTTGAAACGGGCACGCGGGGCTACGGTCGCCTGGTTCGCGATACGGCCAAGTCACTTGGCAAACAGGTCAAGCTAGAGCTTGAGGGCCTCACCACCCAGGTGGATAGAGACATTTTGGAGCGGCTAGATGCGCCGATTACGCACCTGCTGACCAATGCGATCGCCCATGGCATAGAATCCCCTGAACAGCGCAGCGCAGCCGGTAAGGCACCGATGGGGACCATTCGCATCAGCGCCCGCCATCGCTCTGGCATGCTGATTATTACCGTAGAAGATGACGGCAGCGGCATCAATTTTGATGCGCTGCGAGACAAGGTAATGCGACAGTCAATGACCACCCCTGAGGTAGCCGCTGCCCTCAGTAGGGCAGAACTGATTGAGTTTTTGTTCTTGCCAGGATTTTCTACAGTGACTCAAGTTAGTGAGCTGGCAGGTCGGGGCTACGGCTTAGACATTGCTCGCAGTATGGTGCAGTCATGTGGAGGCGCGTTGCAGGCCTATTCAACACCGGCTGAGGGGACGCGCTTCGAGTTTCAGCTGCCACTGACGCTTTCTGTGGTGCGATCGCTTTTATTAAAAATTGCCAACGAACCCTACGCCATCAGTCTGGCTCATATTAGCCGCGTTCTTAAGCTCTCTCCTCAGCAGATTCAATACAGCGAAAACAGACCCTACTTTTCGTTGGAGGGGGATAGTGAGGACGCGACCGCCGAGAATATCAGTCTGGTATCAGCCCGTCAGCTTTTGGGGCTACCAGCCGCTACCCATACAACAGATAAGGCCACAGGTATCAGCGTGATTGTTTTGGGTGAGCCTGGCAACCGATACGGTCTGTGGGTCGATCGCTTTTTAGAAGAGAAAGATCTGGTAGTGCGTCCACTAGATACCCGCCTAGGAAAAGTACCCAGCGTAAGTTCAGCTGCCTTAACAGAAAAAGGCAACCCGATTTTGATTCTCGATGTTGCAGATCTGTTAGATTCAGCGACCACTTGGGCTGCTAGCAATAGTGGCAACGCTATCGCGATTGACACCGCAATGGGCCTGACTGAATCCAAGGTCTCCGACATTGACGAATCAACAAGCTCATCAGCTGCCGTAACAGCACCCCAAAAACGCATACTGGTCGTTGATGATTCTATGACAGTGCGAGCCATGGAAAAGAAACTGCTACAAAACAAGGGCTATGCGGTTGATGTGGCTATCAACGGCGTTGAAGGGTGGAGGGCGCTAAGAATGCACACCTACGATTTGGTGGTCACTGATGTGGACATGCCCAGAATGAATGGGATTGAGCTGATTGAAAAAATACGAGCTCACCGCACTACTCAAAAGCTGCCGGTAATTGTTGTTTCCTACAAAGACAGAGCGGAAGATCAGCTTGCTGGGCTCAAAGCAGGTGCGAACTACTACCTGACAAAAAGTAGCTTTCACGATGATGGACTGGTTACAGCCGTGGTTGACCTAATTGGCACCTCACATCACACCAAGTCATGATCAAAGTTGCGATCGCCAACGATACCCTAGTGACGCTAGAAGCACTGCGCCGAGTAATCGCCACTAACGCCGCCTACGAGCTGATATGGACCGCTCGTGATGGTGCAGACGCTGTAGAACGCTGCACTCACAACACGCCGGATCTCATCCTGATGGATCTTTCTATGCCAGGACTCGATGGTGTAGAGGCCACCAAGCGCATTATGGCGCGATCGCCCTGCGCCATTCTGATTGTGACTGCCAGCATAAATAGCAACACCGCGCGAATATTTGAGGCAATGGGACATGGCGCACTAGATGTGGTCGCGACGCCAGTGCTTGGGCCCAAAACGACACCGGGCACCATCACCGCTGCAGCGCAGCCGCTACTTACCAAGATGGCAACCGTCAGCGCGTTTATCGGAAAATCTATTCGGCGAAGCAGCCGCTACAGAGAAAGTGAAAGAGAGCGCTCAGTCTCTCATAGGCCGACGCCCCTAATTGTCATCGGAGCCTCTACAGGCGGACCAAAAGCGATCGCTCAGATTGTCAGCCAATTGCCCGCAACGCTTAGCGCAGGCGTCGTCGTCATTCAGCATATCGACCAACAGTTCTCATCAGGCTTCGCTGACTGGCTCAATATTCAAAGTCAGCTACCCGTTCGCATTGCCAAAGCAGGCGAGCATATCCAGCCAGGCCAGGTCCTAGTCGCCGGCACCAATGAGCACCTAGTGATGAAACGCGATCGCACCTTAGCCTACATGGGTACGCAAAGCCCAACAGTTTATCGCCCCTCAGTAGATGTTTTTTTCCGCAGTGTGGCCCAGCACTGGCCTAGCCCTGGGCAGGCTGTACTGCTCACAGGAATGGGCCAAGACGGCGCACAAGGCTTGCACGCACTACAAACCACAGGTTGGCAAACCATCGCAGAAAGTAAAGACAGCTGCGTAGTGTATGGAATGCCTCGTGCCGCTGTGGAGCTAGGCGCAGCCGACCAGGTGCTGTCCGTCTCAGCTATCACAAAAGCACTGATAAACGGCCTCCCAGCTTAGTTATAACCGCCGGCTATTTAGCGTTCGATAATCTAGTATCCGGCACTACCCGTAAGATATGTAGCCTCCTAGTCCTGGCTTTGCAGCATTAGTAAGTTCAGCAACAAAAAGAAGCGATGTTGATGCATGAAGCTTTGGTGTACCGGGAAGAATAAATTAGTTGTAATCGAGATCACAGCCTTTCATATCCATTCACTCCTTCAGTGAACTAACTAAACACCCGCAGATACTGTGATGACTGTGCCAAGTACTATTCAAGATACCAACAGCAACAACCAGAATCAACCTACCCTGGACATCTTAGTTGTAGATGATCAGCCTATTACGATTGAGTCTATCCGTCGGTTGCTGGTATCTCAGGCGGATATCAAGGTACATGGCTGCACCGATCCGACAATGGCCTTGTCAGTTGCAGCAGAAGTGAAGCCCAGCGTTGTCTTGCAGGATCTGGTGATGCCAGATGTCGATGGCATGATGCTTGTCAAGTTTTTCCGAGCACATCCCAAAACAAAAGACACGCCAATTGTTGTGCTCTCTTCCAAAGACGATCCTAAGGCCAAAGCGATGGCCTTTAGCGCTGGTGCTAACGACTACCTGGTAAAACTACCCGACCCAATTGAGCTAGTGGCTCGCCTGCGCTACCATGCCGCTGCCTATCACAACTTTTTGAAGCAGGACGCTGCGGCTCAAACCATCGCCCAAAACAAAGCACTCGAAGCCAGGGTAGAAACCCGCACCGCCGAGCTAAAGTCTGCTTTAGATAAGCTGAAACAAACCCAGGCCAAACTGATTCATACTGAAAAAATGAACAGTATGGGGCAGCTGGTTGCAGGCATTGCTCACGAGGTCAACAATCCAATTAACTTCATCTATGGCAACTTGAACTACGTTAAAGGCTATGTTCAAGATCTGCTAGAGCTGGTCCAGGCTTACCAGCAGCAATACCCCAAGCCAGTCCCCGAAATTAATGAAAAACTAGAAGAATTAGACTTAGAATTTTCGTCCACTGATTTACTCCAGAGCTTTGTATCTTTGCGTAGTGGTGCTAAGCGTATTCGCAATCTGGTGCTTAGCCTGCGTAACTTCTCTCGTTTCGACGAGGCTGAAATGAAAACCGTGGATGTCCATGAAGGGCTAGACAGTACATTGACGATGCTAGCGTCTGACCTGGAAGGTATCACCATTGAAAAGAATTATGGCGACTTGCCAATGGTTGAATGCTGCGCCAGTCAGATCAATCAGGTCTTTATGCACGTTATTAGGAATGCAATAGATGCCGTTCAAAGTGAACGTAAGGCATCTACTGAACCCGATGCTATTCTTGACGGCCCCAGAATCAAGCTCTCAACGTCTAGCGTCAATGACGATAGAATCATCGTCTGGATTTCTGATAACGGGACAGGAATTGCACCAGAGATTCAAGAACAAATATTTGATCCGTTTTTTACAACCAAAGATGTGGGTAAAGGTACCGGACTAGGGTTATCTATTAGCTATCAGATCGTGACGGTTCAGCACATAGGCGAGCTGAAATGCTATTCGGTTCCAGGCCAGGGCACAAAGTTTTCAATCGAGCTGCCTATTGCATTGAAGCACTCTGCTGATTTGCCGCAATCTGTGGAATCAATGGCTATGGCAACGCTCTCATAGCTTTCAAAGAGATTTAGCTTTCAAAGAGATTTAGCTTTCAAAGAGATTTAGCTTTCAAAGAGATTCCCTGGCGGCTGCGGTCACCTTACAGATCTCTTCCAAGGTGGGCCATGACTCAGCTGGCTTATTATTAGCTTGAAGCCAGAATAAATACTCAATATTACCGGCTGGTCCAACAGTTTCCGACCAGGTTAGGCCCTGGTATTGCCATCCTATCTTCCCGGCGGCTGTCATCACTTTATGAATGGCAGCCGCCTGGTGAGTGGTCTCTCGAACAACGCCTTTTTTGCCAATCTTGTCTCGGCCCACTTCAAACTGTGGTTTAACCAGTAGAACAACTTCCCGAGGGCCTGATAGCAACGTCCAAAAGGCAGGCAACACCTTGGTTAAAGAAATAAAAGAAACATCCATAACGCCCAGTGTTGGAATGTTACTGGTCTCTTCGTAAAGCAATTCAGGGGTAAGATGGCGAATATTCGTTCGTTCCCTTAAAACAACACGAGGATCTTGTCTAATCTTCCAGGCGACCTGCCCATAGCCCACATCAACACCGTAAACTTGCGCAGCCCCCGCTTGCAACAGGCAGTCGGTAAAGCCGCCGGTTGAAATACCGCCATCCAGGCATACTTTGCCAGCAGGTTGGATGTTGAAGGTTCTCAGCGCCTTCGCCAGCTTTTCGCCACCACGCGAAACAAAAGGCGGCTTCTTTTTGAGATCTATCACAGAATCAATCGCGACAAGGGTGCCTGGTTTATCAATGATTTTCTGCGCTATTTTCACCTCGCCAGCGCGAATCCATCGCTGTGCCTGCTGGCGGGACGGGCACAATCCCTGGTCTACCAAGAGTGTATCAATACGTTGTTTTTTCACTCTTCTATCTTCACTCTTCTATCTTTACGCTTCCAGCAGGCCTACCAAAATGCTCATGAGTTCTTCGACATCATCCGGCACCTGATAGCCGCCTATATCTTGCGTGATATGTTTGTTTTTGCTGTCCAGCATGCCAAATACCCAAAAGCTCCCCATCGTCACCACACCATAAATAGTGCCAGGCGCGTCTTCAACAGTCGCTAGGGCAATCATCTCAACAGCAAGCTGGGTAAATCCGCGCGTCAGGTCATCTCTTTTGGCTTCGATGACAACAACCTGATTATGAGCACGAATGAGGTAGTCCAGATTGCCCTGCAGCCAGCTGTTGACTTTCAGAGGGTACTCAAATCTGAGGATTTGATGGCAGATGGTGACTACGCGAGTGAGGATAGGTGCAACCAGCACTTCGCGTTTTGCACTCTCACTACTGAGCTGTACATAGGGTAAGGTTGCCTCAATTTGTTCTTTAAGGTCTGTTATTCCAGTGAGCGTTTGCTGCGTTCGTGGCAAGCTCAATCTGGATTGAGCGTAGCTATAGCCAAATTCTGACAGAATCTCGTCAGTATCGTTCGGCAGCTCAAAGTACGAACGGAAGGTATAGCTGGCATCTTTTTGGAGGATTTTGGGCACGGTGCTATGGTCCTATCGGTTCTAGTGTGTATTATATCTGCGCCTACACCTGAGCTACCGTATCTAAACTTTGGGCGTTAGCTGTTGTAATAGTCGCGCGTTCCTCGGTCATTGAGTGCTTCGCCAAGGCGGCTGAGCGCATGAATATAGGCAGCGGTGCGAAAGGAAACGGTGTGCTTTTGGGCAATGTCATAAATGGTGTTGGCTTCTGTGACGATGCGCGATCGCAATTCATCCTCCACCTTCCCCAGCTCCCAATACAGCCCACTCCGATTCTGCACCCATTCAAAGTGGCTCACCATCACCCCACCCGCATTCACCAAAATATCTGGGAAAAGCGAAATCCCTTTTTTCTCCAAAATCTCATCTGCATCAGCGCTCACTGGGCCATTTGCCACCTCAAAAATGTACTTGGCCCGAATAGACTCAGCATTCTCAGCGGTAATCTGATTCTCTAATGCGGCAGGAATCAGAATATCGACGTCTAGCGTCAACAGTTCTTCGTTAGTGAGCGTATCGTGCTCCACAATGCTACAGACACTGTCGTGACAGTACACGGCCTTCATGGTGTGATTGTCCTGCTTAAACTTTTGAACATCCGGAATGTTCAATCCCCCTGTATTGTAAATGCCACCTTTTGAGTCACTGACTGCAACAACGTTATAGCCCGCTTCAAACAACAGTCGAGCAACTACGCTACCCGCATTGCCAAAACCCTGGACGGCGACGGTCAGCTCCGCTGGCGACTTACCCAGCTTTTCCATCATGGTTTGAATTACAAAGAAAGCGCCTGTGCCCGTAGCGGTATTGCGCCCCAAACTGCCGCCCATACTCACAGGCTTGCCGGTAATCACCGCAGGCGACCTGCGTCCGTTAATAATGCTGTACTGGTCCATCATCCAGCCCATAATCATCGAGTTGGTGTATACGTCCGGGGCAGGAATATCCAGGTCAGGGCCGATGAAGGGCGCGATCGCATCAATATACCCCCGACTCAGCCGCTCCAGCTCAAACTTAGAAAGCGCCTTCGGATTCAGGGTAATCCCTCCCTTTGCACCCCCAAACGGCAAATTCACCGCCGCACACTTAAAGGTCATCCAAAAGGCCAGCGACTGGACTTCATCTAACGAGACCTTGGGATGAAAGCGAATGCCGCCTTTGGTGGGTCCGCGCGTATCGTCGTAGCGCACCCGGTAGCCTTCAAACACTCGCAGCGAGCCGTCGTCCATGCGGATCGGAATCGCCACTTTCAGGCTGGCTTTCGGAAATTTTAGTCGCTCGGTAGCATCTTCGGAAATAGGCGCATGCTCGGCGGCTTTTTGTAGACGGCGGCTAGCATCGGTGAGAAGGGCTGTTGGCATAGTCGTCGTCGGAGTTAAGGAAGGAAGCTACGTTGTTTATTGTGTGGGTGCGATCGCCCAAATAAATGACCAGACAAATAAAATCCTAGAATTCTTTACAAGCTGCTGAAGCTGCCTACTCAATTCTGTCCACTCACCTACACAAACCCACAATCAGTACTGTAAAGTCACAGATCATCACGCTATAGGTCTGGTTTTTGACCGCCTCTATATCAACATGTCTTTTATCCGTCACTGGAAAAAATTTATAGCCCTGGCTCTCGTCGGCCTGCTGTCTAGCTGGCTGATCAGCTGCGGCAGTGGAGACGCTAGCAACGCCAGCGGCAAAACAAAAGTCGAGTTTTGGACCATGCAGCTGTCCCCAAAATACGACGACTACTTCAACACGCTGATTGACGACTTTGAAACCGAAAATCCCGACATCGCCGTGGAGTGGGTCGATGTGCCTTGGTCTGACATGGAGACCAAGATTTTGGCAGCGGTATCTGCTGGCAACGCACCCGACGTCGTCAATCTGAATCCCAACTTTGCCTCACAGCTCGCCACCAAAGGGGTATGGCTCACCCTGGACGACAAACTCTCTGACGCCGAAAAAGCCGTCTATCTACCCAAGGTTTTTGAGGCGACTCAAATAAACGGTGATAGCTTCGGCTTTCCCTGGTATCTGACCGCACGCGTCACCCTCTACAACACCGAAATCCTTGAAGCAGCAGGCGTCACCGAGCCGCCAGCCACCTTTGAAGAACTCGCAGAAGTCGCGAAAAAGGTGAAAGAAAACACAGGCAAATACGCCTTCTTTATTACCTTTGTCCCTGAAGATGCTGCCGACGTTCTGCAGTCATTCATTCAAATGGGGGTGCCCCTGGTAGATGAGGAGGGCAACGCTGCTTTCAACACGCCCGAAGGCAAAGCTGTCTTTCAGTACTGGACAGACCTATACCAGCAGGATTTGCTGCCCAAAGAAGTGCTCACTCAGGGGCACTCACAAGCCATACAGCTCTATCAGTCTGGCCAAACTGCGATTTTGGCCTCTGGTGCAGAGTCTCTTAGTTCCATTGAAACGAACGCGCCTGACATTGCCGCTGCTACTAAGGCCGCGCCGCAAATTAGCGGCAGCACTGGCAAGAAGAACGTCGCCGCCATGGATTTGGTCATTCCCAAGTCAACAGATGCAGAAGAAGCCGCCATTAAGTTTGCGACCTTTGTAACTAACGACGAAAATCAGCTGGCCTTTGCGAAGGCTGCGAACGTGCTGCCCTCTACAGCTAGCGCTATGAACGACAGCTACTTCACAGAGCTACCCGAGGACGCTTCTCCCGTGGAAGTGGCCCGCTCGGTGAGTGCTAGCCAGCTGGAGGACGCTGCGGTGCTGGTGCCCGCTATGGAGGATGTGAAGACCTTACAGAAGGTGGTTTACGACAACCTGCAAGCAGCGATGCTAGGGGACAAAACTGTTGACCAGGCAGTGGCTGATGCCGCTGACGAGTGGGATAACCGGTAGGTAGAGCCCTCATCCCTAGCCATTCTCCCGGTTCCCCTGGAAGGGGCACCGAGCGTTTTGGGGCGCTTACGTTAATGTACGAGAGGGTTGAGGTGGGAGGAGGAAGATAGCCATTAGAGCTAGCAAAGTCCTAGTAACTACTCAACGAACCAAGGCTCTTCGCCTTGCCTTCAGACCAGCGGAACAGTAGGGTACCTAGCAAAAAATAGAGCAGACCGTTTGCTAGCGCGATCGCCCATCCGTGCCAATCCAACGCCTGCTCTCTGGCCATCAAATCCCTGAGCAGCCCAGTACTGGGCAAAATAGGCAGCACATTAGCTACTAGCCGAGCAGGCCCCGTCCAGCCTTCCGTGGGAGCTGCCAACAGAAAGAATAGAAAAAACTGAAACAGGCTCAGCAGCTGCTGCACATTCTTCAGCACTAGCGCTAGCGAACCGATAAAAAATGCCAGGCCATAGGCGCCCAATAACAACGTCGTCAGCGGCAACAGCAAAATTAACGGAAAGGCAATCTGACTACCAGTGATCGCCATAATAATGGCCAGCACTACCAGCGTTAGCAAAATGCGCAGGGTCAAACTCGCCAGCGCCCTGGCTAAAAACACACGCGGTGCCCCAAAAGGAGACAGAAATATCTGCTCCAGGGTGCCGGTCCTCGCTTCCATCTGCAAATTGGTCGCGATGTCGTTCACGATGTAGAGCACCAGAGACCAAATTACATAGCCCACAACCACCGCATCGAGCCGGTCGCCAAAGGTTGCGTTTGGCCCAGCCATGTACTGAGTGCCCAGGAAAATGCCGTAGAAAACGGCAGTCAAGATAACCACACCCCCTATCACCTCAGACGGGTAGCGCAGAGTTTGAATCCAGGTCCGCTTTAGCTCACCAATGAGTAAGTTGATCATGCGTCGCGTACCAGCTGTAAGAACACATCGGTCAAGTCGGCTTTATTCTGACGAACTTCCACCAGCGGCAGCGGGGCTAATTCATTGAGAATTTTGTATAGCGTGACGGATGATTGCCCCTTTTTGTCAGTGCCCTCAGCCATGGAATCTGACGGCAGATAGTGAACGCACTGCGGCTGTATGGTTGCCCCGAGCGCGGCGATCGCCCGCCGCTGCGACTCACTCAGCACGCCTTCAAACTCAATATGATAGGCCGCGCCTTGAGAAAAGGTGCGGATCAGCGCCTGCGTTGGCTGCTCGGCAACGATTTGCCCCGCGCGAATAATCGCAACCCGGTCCGAAAGCTGCTCGGCGACGTTGAGCTGATGGGTCGTGAGCAAAATTGCACAGCCGGATGCCGCGACCTGGCGCACTAGCTCTTTGACGGTTTCGCCTGCTTCTACGTCCAGACCCAGGGTAGGTTCGTCCAGCAGCAGTAGCTTGGGCTGATGAATTAGGGCAACGGCGATCGCAATTTTCTGCTGCATCCCCCGCGATAGCTTCTGCACAGGCACGTTTCGCTTTTCACCCATGCCAAACGATTCCAGCAGCGCCTCGCCTTTGGCCCTTGCGGTGCGGCCACTCATCTTACGCAACACGCCAAAATACTCCAGATTCTCCAGCGCTGTCAGCCGCCAGTACAAGTTACGGTTTCCCTCCAGGACCGCGCCCACTCCCTGCAAAGCACTGGGGTCGCGGTGAGGATCTTTGCCCGCAATTTTTACCCAGCCGGTGTCTGGGCGAATTAACCCAGCAATCATTTTGATCGTCGTGGTTTTGCCCGCGCCATTTGGCCCCAAAAAAGCCAGCACCTCACCAGGTGCAATGCTCAGCGACACGCCACGGACCGCTTCGAATCGGGTCTTACGACGGCCATAGCTTTTTTTCAGGTCATGGGAAGTCAGCGCAGGGAGATCGAGCAAAAGTCTCTAAAAAGTGAAAGGAAGATTACACAGATGGCCTAAGGCCATCTGTGACCACCCACCATAGTAACGCGTTCAACAGGCTTATCCGGTCTTTCCGCTGCTTCAGCAACTCACAAAGAATTCGTAAGAGGTACGGCATCCCGACCAAAAGCGATCCGTTCGAGCGATGTACGGTTGCCAATTCATTATATAAAATTAATTATCTGTTAACATTCATTTACATAAGAGCAGAACATGAGCGCAGAACCGCCTTCTTCAGGCGCGACTGCTCGCACTCTGCTCTACCCAATCCCAAACAATCACCCAAAAGAACCGATCGATACCAATTCTACTAGCTGCTATTCAGGATTTTCAAAACGTCATTATGACCTCTTTCGATTCAAGTAATATTTCGCCCCTGCATCTAAACGCCGAGCCACTGAGTATGCAGGATCTAAATGGGCAGCTCAAAGCTCACCTGAAAGCGCGCAACTTTGAGTTGCCTAGCATTTGCTTTACGAAAATGGACCAGGCTTTTGTCATTTGGGGCCTGCTGTCTGTCGTTATTTTCTCGTTTGCCCAATTCTCTACCCTAAGCTGGACAACACAGGCCTGGATAGATGGTGCGCTAACGGGCGTTGGGCTGCTCACGACATCAGGACTGACTTGGAAATTGGCTAGCATCGAGGGGCTCCGCTGGGTGATTTATCTATGGGCTGCACTGACAGGCGTTGGTATGTTTCTGACTGTCTATGGCATTTTTTGCGGTGTTGCGGCGATCCTCTCGAATCTTTGTCTGCTGTGGCTAGGGCTGTGTACCCTAGGCTACGGTGCCATGGCGATTGGCATGCGATCGCACTCTTTTACCGCCGCCTGCGCATTCCATCTAATCAGTATCAACGCCCTCAACCATCCGCATAGCTGGCAGTTTCTCACTAGCGGCATCGTTATGGCCCTTCCACTCTTTTTCTTTTCTGTGGTGCCCTGGGACATGCAAAATGCAGAGCATGACATTCCTTGCTAATTCCTGCTAGTCAGAGTTCATAATCAGACGGGGCAACGAGCTGAGTCAGCGCCCCTTGGGCAATCATTTCATCAACTTGCGCAACGGTGAGCGGACGGCTAAACCAATAACCCTGGGCGTAGTCGCAGCCCATGTCGTTGAGCACAGCTCTTTGCGCTGGGTTTTCAATGCCTTCGGCCAAAACTTTGAAGTTCAGGCCTTTGGCTAGGGCAATGATGGTAGATGCGATCGCCGCATCGCTGGGGCTATCTACCAAATCCTTCACGAAAGAACGGTCAATTTTAATGGTGTCTAGCGGAAAATGCTTGAGTACACTGAGCGAAGAGTAACCTGTACCAAAATCGTCCATAGCAATCTGAATGCCAGCATGGGAGAGCTTTTTTAGAATGCTAATTGCGCCACTAACGTCGCTCATGGCGGTACTTTCAGTAATCTCCAGCTCCAAACGACGTGGGTCAAACCCAGTGGACTTCAACACTTCTAGAACAGAGCGGAGCAAATTGCTTCGATCAAACTGTTGAGCCGACAGGTTTACCGCCAGCCTCAACGGCGGCAATCCGGCCTGATGCCATCGCTGATACTGCGCGCAGGCTTCTTTTAGGACCCACTTCCCGATGGGTTCAATCAGTCCGGTTTCTTCGGCGATAACAATGAACTTACCAGGCGAAATCAGACCCAGGGTAGGGTGCTGCCAGCGAATCAGGGCTTCCATGCCAATCCACTGTCCGGTGCGCAAATCCACCTGGGGCTGGTAGCACAAAAATAGCTCCTGGTTCCCCAGTGCCTTGCGCAGGTCGTTTTCCAGGTTCAGCTGATTGCGAGCGTCAGCATTAATTTCTTCGAAGTACACCTGATAGTTATTGCGTCCCCGTGCTTTTGCCTGATACATGGCCGCGTCGGCATTGCGCAGCAGCGTTTGCTCATCTTTGCCGTCATAAGGGGCCAGGGCAATGCCCAAACTAGCCGTTACGTACAGCTCTTGTTCCTGTACGCGAAAGGGCAGGCTCAACCGCTGCAAAATTCGTTCTGCAATCTGAGTAATTTCTTCGGGCGATCGCAAGTCGCACAGCAGCAGCGTAAACTCATCTCCGCCCCATCTGGCTACCACATCGTAACCTCGCAAACAACCCTGCAATCGCTCGGCCACCTGCTTTAGCAAGCAGTCTCCGGCAGCGTGGCCCAGGGTATCGTTAATGTTCTTAAAGCGATCCAGGTCCAAGAAGGCAACGCCGAGCATGACGTCCTTTTCTAGGGTGAGCGCAATAGAGCGCGTTAGCTGCTGATTGAACAGCAGGCGATCCGGCAGCTGAGTGAGCTGGTCACGGGCGCTGTGATTACGAAACAGCCTTTCTACACGCGATCGCTGCACCGCCAGATACACCTGAGACCCCACCATTTTCACAGCGCGCAGCGCCTGCTGAGACCAAATCTCTCGGCTCGAGGAGCGCAGCAAAACCAGTACGCCCACACAGTCTTGCTGATGGCCCTGCTGATGGCAAAGTGGCAGCACTAGCAGATGCTGCTGGTTCGGACATCCCATAGCATCCTCAAACACCTTTATCAGCGCCTCGGACCATTCACCCGCCGCATATACACAAACACCCGAAAGCTGAAAAAAACCACCGGCCACAGAGCTGGCAAGCTTCTCTTGCAAATCGACAGCCGGTGCACTCCAAAGCTTCTCTGCCAAAGAGGCAGCTGGTAGCGTCAGCGCCTCCCAAAGCAAGCTCACCTTATCCATAGCGGGCAGTGCGCCATCGCCCCACTGGTAAGCAGACTTAGCCATCATGGGCTCCGACCAAAACAGCTGCGCCGCCGTACAGTTCATCTCCTCCCCAAAAGCAGCCAGCACCTGCGACCACAAATGAGGCGTATCTACAGGACAGTGAAGAAGACAGCTCACTCGATTGAGTAGCACCTCCAGAGCAGAGCAGGGGCACAAGTCAGGGAGCTGGACAGGTCCAGACTCCCCATCTCCATGAACTGCTCGGGTAAGCGGAGAATAAGTCACCTTGAATAGGCCCCATCACAATGAGGCGCAGAAAAGTTAAATATATAGTGATATCAATATTCCCGAAAACAGCCGTGCACCTAGGCCAAAGCCTGAATCTATCTGTAGTCAGAACTGACTTTGAGTAATCCGTCTGCAAAAGAAACGACCCACAAAGGTTGATTTAAGGCTCACTTTTTAACAAACGACTTTTCTGCTCGACATTGACCAAAGAGGGAACCTGCGTGGCAGAAGGAGAGCGTCCTGCAACCTGATTGCTCGGACGCAAAATGTAGCGTTCTCCATCAAAGAACAGCACTGGCCGATGCTCGCTAGATGCCTGATGAGAAGGGGCACTCAGCGAAGGCGTTAGGTCGGGAAATGTCAAGATTTCATATTCGCTCAGGCTATAGTCGGCAAGCTCAGACTCTGATAGCGCATACTCAGGCGCGGTCCACCCCCCCGGCTCCAGGGCCTCCAATGTCTCTGAGTGGGAGAAATCTGCTGCAAAATCGAAAGGTGCCAGCGTCTGCGCAACCTGTGTCTGCGACTCTAGAGACTGCGTGGAAGACACCAGCGCACCCAAGCCCATAATCAGGTTTCGAATCTGCATGCGCACGGCCGGGTCGCCGGTAATCTCGTCAACGTCGGCCATCACCTTCTGAGCGCTAGAGAGCGCATCGCGAGCAGATTCTAAAGTCTGCTGTAGCAAGACCAGGTTAGCGGGCGTGTTAAGTGAGGAAGTAATCGTCTGCAAATCTTCAGACGCCGCTGATGCGTTGTTGACCAAGGCTTCTAAGTTACCGACTAACTCGCCACTTTCCAGGGTTGGCGCAAAGGCGTCGGTTGCATTTCGCAGCTGAATGCTCGCGGCCTGCACATTGTTTAGGGTATCGACAAGGAGCCCTCTGTTTTCACCAATCAGGCTATTAATTTCTGAGGCGGTGAAGGAAAACTGCTCGGCGGTGGCGCCCACTTGTAGGGCGGCGATCGCAGCCGAATTAGTCGCATTTTGAGCAGATGCCGATAGCGGCCCTAGCTCACTGCGGGCCTGCCGAGTCAGCAACGTTGCCTCTTGGGCCAACCGTCCGGCATCCGCAGAAGTGGTCGTCACCGTTTCTAATACCGACTTTAGCTGAGCAACCAGTTCAGGATCCGCAAACAGATCCGTCAGCTCACTGGCCGAGCGCAGCAGCTCTTCGTAGCTGGGCCCCGAAACCCCTTCCAACGTCGCCCCGTCACACAAAATCACATTGCTATCGCAGTCTTTCCCCGTAGGGCTCATGCTCATGCCGGCTTCTGAAAGCGCCACCAGCGGCGAGATCTCAACCGACATTTCGCCAATCAATCCGGATTCCACCGTCTCCACGAGTACTTCATTAGGAATGCGCAAATCCTTGTCGGTGATTTCTATCCCTACATTCACCGTGTTGGACTGAGGATCGATAGACATTACACGACCAACCGACACACCACGATACATCACAGGGGTTCCAACCTGTACACCCATCGTGTCTTCAAACTCGGCAATCAGCTCGTAGGGGCGACTCGCCGGGTTAAAGCCTCTTAGCCACAGCACTAACCCGCCGAACAAACCAACTCCCAATAGAATCAGCAGTCCCACAGAACCTTCTCGAATTGTGCGTGAGCGCATGAGTTTTCTAGAGTTTATTTACTAAAGCTAAGGACTAAAGCCAGGGGGCTGCGCAATAGATGCAGTCAGCTGGCTGCCATACCAATTTATCTTGATATTGACTAGCCACCCACATGAATGGGCCCTTTGACCTGCGCGCTAAAGAACTGACGGACAAACGGGTTATCTGTCGTGTCAATTTCGCTGACAGCGCCCATCCACTGTACCTGCCCCGCATGGAGAAAAATCACCCGATCGGCAGTTCGGCGAATCGTGCTCTCCTGATGCGTCACAATCAGATAAGACTGACACACCTCCCCAGATTGAATTTCACGGATCAGATCTTCAATCACTGTAGAGGCAATAGGATCGAGGCCTGCTGTGGGCTCATCGTATAGTAGCAACCCTGGCTGATTACTCGAATCGTGAGGGTTGGACATCACTGCCCTGGCAAAGCTAACTCGCTTGCGCATCCCTCCAGAGAGCTCAGCGGGATAGCGATCGGCAACGTCGGGCAGGCCAACGACTGAGAGCGCCTCCTGAACCAACGACCTGATTTCGCGCCGCGCAAGCTTGGAGTGCTGATACAGTGAAAAGCCAACATTTTCTGCCACGGTCAGCGAGTCAAATAGGGCCGCTTGCTGAAATACCATCCCCACACCGACCGGATCGGATGCATCTTCAATGAGGCCAATCCGCTTTTGCCCGGCAATCCAAATCTCGCCTTCATCGGGTTCTAGCAGCCCAGCAATGATTCGCAATATAGTCGATTTCCCCGTTCCTGAGGGACCAATAATCGCGATCGCCTCTCCCACGTCCAGATTCATATCAACGTTGTTTAGCACTCGGTTGTTCCCAAACTGTTTGGAAATACCCTTCAGGGAGACCAGCGGCTCCGGCGGCTCTGGCATAGCAGTTACGGGGTCATTAGAGTTGGGATCGGCCATGGCAACTGGAAGAAGAATCCGTTTAGCAATTCGTCCAGGCAAACTGGTCTGAATATAGAGATCATCCTACCCAATGGAGACCCATATCGTATTAATTTCCCTTTATATTGACCCTCTATATTGATTTAGAGCTGCTGTCTCAAGCGGCGAGTTTGTATCATCTTTCCCCTTTTGCTGTATAACCCTAGTGCACCGTGATCCCCTCAGTTTTTCGCATTCGTCCCTGCATTTACTATGCGCCCACCCCGTAAAAAGCTATACAAAAGGCCCCGGCGTTTGATGCGATGGCTGCGGCCAGGGCTGTTTGTAAAGCGCTGGCTGTTTTTGAGCACAATTGGCATCATCGCCATCGGACTTGGCATTATGGTGTGGCTAAAGCTGACGCCTGTGTTTTACACCGTGAGGTTTGTTGGCAACTTACTGAACCTGATTACGCGCCTGGTGCCTAACTACATCAGTGGACCTTTGGCAGTAGGCGGTGGGCTGCTACTGCTGATTTGGGGTCAGACGCGGACGTTAGGTGCGATCGTAGAGGTGCTGCTGCCTGCCAATGGGGAAGATAATCTGTGGGAGGCGATCGCCACCCACCGCCGTCTGAACCGGGGACCGCGCATTGTCGTCATTGGCGGCGGCACTGGGCTCTCTACGCTACTGCGCGGGCTAAAGCACTACAGTGCGAATATTACTGCGATTGTGACCGTTGCAGACGACGGCGGCTCATCGGGGCGGCTGCGCCGGGAAATGGGCGGCATTCCACCGGGGGACATTCGCAACTGCCTGACGGCACTGGCCGACGAGGAAAAACTGCTGACCGAGCTATTTCAGTACCGGTTTGAGTCTGGTACGGGGCTCAGTGGTCATAGCTTTGGCAATTTGTTTCTATCAGCGATGAATGAAATTACTGGGGACTGGGAGCAGGCGATCGCAGCCAGCTCCCAGGTACTGGCCATCCGTGGTCGGGTGCTGCCCTCTACCCTTAGCGACGTTAGCCTTTGGGTCAATCTGAGCGATGGCCGCTACATTCAGGGCGAGTCAAATATTACGAAAGCAGGCGGCAACATCGACGAAATTGGCTGCATTCCGGAGGACCCGCCTGCGCTTCCCCAGGCGGTCGAAGCGATCAACGAGGCGGACTACATTATTGTGGGGCCAGGGAGCCTGTATACCAGCATTATCCCGAATATGCTGGTGCCTGAACTGGTGAATGCGATCGCGGCTCGCCAGGTCCCACGCATCTATATCTGCAATATTATGAGCGAACCTGGTGAGACCCAGGGCTACACCGTTTCTAAACACATTGAAGCCATTGATAGATCTTGCGGACAGTATCTGTTTGATGCGGTGCTAGTCCAAAAGCGCCTACCCTCTCAGGCGGCCATCGACCGCTACCTAAAAGAAGGATCAACACCCGTCATGCTAGATAGAAAAGCCGTCATAGACTCAGGCCGCAGAATCGTAATTGCCAACGTCATGAGTGAAGACGACACCACCGTCCGCCACGATCCAAAACGGCTAGCGAAGGTGTTGGTAAAGTGGTACGAGCGGACGCAGGGAGCCTGGTAATCGAGATGCCAATCAAAGCTGAGAGCGCTGTAGAAACTTTTTACTGACCCAGCTAGAGATGCCGCTGACTAGTGCACCTGCCATTAGGATGCCGATAGCAGGCATAATGACTGGGTCCCAAAGGCTATACCACAGGTCGAAGCCAAGGTTGATATTGGTAGCACGGCCCAGAAGGGCGATCGCAAACCACACAAAGCTAAACAGCACAAAGAATAAATCGATCATCAGCAGTGTATTCAAACCACTGGTCAAACGCTCTTTCATAGGAAGGGAATAGGTGATTGGGTAACCAGAATCAAATGCACCAAAAGCAAATGCACCGGAAGCAATAGCTTTAATCCGATAGCTTCAATAGTATGCGTTCAAATGCGGCACTTCATAAGAGATGGCCGCCTCGTCGGAGAAGCGGCCATTTGACGGTTTATTCATTTTGCATCACACAAGAATTGTGGAGGCCTTTTGCGCAAAAGGCCCGGAGAGCTTAGACAGCTTTGATGTTGTCCAGTTCATCGACAAGCAGGTTGTCGGGATCAACATAGTGACAAACAGCGTCATCAACACAAATCAAAGCCCAACCAGACTTGTCGAGTTCCACAAAGGTGTAGTCTGCGTCCTGAACAAAACATCCTTTATGGTTGCGCGTTTCTGGCTTAATCGCGACAGTTTTGAAGTTCATAATAGGCAGCTCCTAAAGAGTGGATAAAGTTAAAGTAGATGCATCCGGTTGAGCCCGACCAGATAAGGAAGGCTTATCAACCGCTTCATCTAAGCTTATCAGTCACGATGGGGATCGCTCGTTAAGTTATCGTTGCGAACTTTACAGAGATTATCTAATACCGTAACAGCAGGCTTTTCAGCCTATACAAAGCGCTTCAAACCCGCATTACAAAAGGCTCATAAAGAAAAACGGGGATCGCTACTGTGGGTCGATCACCCGCTTTCTTTTATGAGCCTTGTTTTATAACTTAATTAAGTTATATAAACCTAAAAATCTACTAAAATCAGCTCAACTCTTCTCACACTCTAGGATTCAGCCTTCAAACAGCCATTTTTGGATTCGCTTCAAACTCTTCCAGTTGGGCTTTCTTCTTAATCCTTCTTCAAAGTTTTCTTTAATTTCGGCTTTTAGTTCATCTACCGCGTACAGCACCTGAGAGATCTGATCAACCTGTTCGCGGACGCCACTTTTCCCGGTGTCTAGCATAGCGATCGCCAGGTTAACCCTAGCCTGGGGATCTTTGGGCATCAGCTTGACTGCCCTTTGAGCTGCCTTATAGCCAGCGTTGGGCTTGTCCGCTAGTAGATACAGCCATGCCAGGCAGGTCTGCGCTGCGCTATTTTTCGGTGCTTTCGAGCAGATCTCTTTGAACACAGGGAGTAGCGACTCGGCAGATTCACCGTCTTTGTAGCGAGCGATGCCGTCTTCGAACTGAGCTTCTAGGGTTTGCATGAATGTCTATTTAGGTACCGAATGATTTGCCGCAGCCACAGGTCTGGTTGGCGTTGGGGTTCGTAAATTGGAAGCCGCCACCAATGAGCGCGTCGCTGTAGTCAAGCATCAGACCGTAAAGGTACAGCAGACTCTTGCGATCACACACAACCTGAAAGCCATCGTAATCGTACACTTCATCGTGCTCACCAATATTCTCGGCCTGTTCAAAATCCATCATGTACGACATGCCGGAGCAGCCCCCCTGGCGCACGCCCACGCGTAGGCACAGATCGCCTTCTTGCTTTTCGCAGAGCGTTTTAACGTGGTTTAGTGCCGTTTCCGACATTAAAATGCCGCGTTCTGAACCTGCGACAGCCGCACTGGTAGGCTCTGGAAGATTGGGCTGAGGGGCTTCATTAACGGGGTTATTGAGCGCTTTATCTGGAGCCTCGGTAGAGGAGATAGCCTGTGCCATAGGAATAAAAAAGTAGGGAGTAAGGTAGGTTGGATTTAGGTGGCTTTAGTTTAGCGCATTCGTATCTTGCGACTCGAAGCCAGTTTTTCACATTTATATAAGGTGTATCTGTATAGATTTAATAGATTTAACGGCTTTCTATTAAGTTAGAACACTCGCTAACTATAATTAACCAGCCTCTTTCGGTAGTTTGCTCCCTTGACCAAAAGACCTCTGACCTCATGCATCAACTGAGCCCCTTTACCTGCCGTCGTTTGAGTCAGCTTCCCCGACTGACTAGCGTCTGGGAGTGCGATCGCCGTCCGCTACCCAGTTCTAGCCAGCCCGGTTCTCATCAGTTAGGGGGGCAGTCTATTGAGGGTGACGCTGACCCCCAGGGCGACTGCATTATGTGGGTCGATGGCCTACAGGGTGTAGTTAGGGGACTTAGCGTAGTCCCCCCCGAAACCGGCCATGAGGCAATTGTAAGGACGCTTTTGCAAGCTATTGAGATGCCCCAAGGTAGAGTAGAGCCTGCTCGCCCTCGTAAGGTTGTGGTGCGCGATCGCGAAATCCAGTTTTTCCTGCGGGGTGCCCTGCAAGCCTTAGATATTCCGGTGGAATACGCGTCAGAACTGCCGGTGATTGACGATGTCTTTGAAAAGCTGCAAGCCCCAAATGTGCCACAGGCAAACCTACCGGCGGCGTTTGAAAATACGCTCATAGAAAAGTGCGCGCTGCTATGGCGTGCCGCCCCCTGGAATCATCTAAGCGAGCAAGAAATTCTGGCGATTGAGCTGAACTGTTGGGAAATTGAAACGCTGTATCTATCCATTTTGGGACTCGCCGGGATGGAGTACGGGCTGCTGTTTTACAGAGACCTGAGCTCTCTACAGCAGTTCCGTCATAAGTTGCTGCACGGCAACCACTCCCAGGAAGATATGCAGCAGGCGTTCTTGGAGCAAAACTGCCTTTTTATCAATTTTAACCCTGAAGAGCAGGCTCAGCCCTTGCCGCTTTTTAAGCACTCGGATCAGCCTGCAAGCCCGAAAATGTCGATCGGCTACGAGTTCGGTAGCTTACACCCGTTAGAAGGCTTGCGATCGCAGCTAGCCGAAGAGGAAGTCGCCAGCCTGATAGTTGTGCTAGAGGCGCTAAATCGCTTCTTCAAAAAGCACGATATCAGTGCTGATAATTTTGCCCTAAAGCCAGTGACTAGTCGATTTCGCATTCCCAACCCAGCGACTGAATTGGCAATCGAACCAGCCCCCAAGTCACCAAAAGATGCTGGCTTACGCCCCCAGCCAGCTGCCCCCGACCAAAGTCACGACAGCAAAAGTCACGGCACAGAAGAGGCCGACACCATTGCCGTCAAAATCTCCACTGTGCCAGAAGTGTCCGCCGCCTTCCTAGAAGAGACTTTGCAAACCGATGTCCCCCCTACGGACAACCCTTCCGAAGTTGAAAATGCCGCCATCGTAGATGACAGTGTGCCAGAAGGTTCACTCATCATGCTCGGCAGTCATAAAGAGAAAGACATAGAGCCGCTGAGGACCCATCGCCGAATTCACTATCAGAGCTTGTTGGAGCAACCTGAGCCGATTACGCGGCCCCAGAACAAGTCGAAATGGCCAATTTTAACCATTCAAACGACCAGGCCCAAGGCCAAGCAGCTAGTAGAGCGATTCAGGCAAGAAGGGGGCATTCGCGCGATTTGCTTCAATCCAGGCAGCGATCCGCTCAGCGGCCAAGTCTTCCAGATCGGGTTAATTCAGACAGCTAAAGGACAGCTGCATCTGTTTAATGAATACGAGATTAGTGATCCCACCGATAGTCAGGCGCTGGAGAAGTGGGCAACCAACAGCGCTGGCAATGGGAACTGCTGCGGCTGCATTGTGGCAGCAGGATCCACAGGCACAAAGCGAGGCCGACCAACCGCCAGGGAAGTCGTCGCCTTTTTTGAAGCACAAACCAAACTGCCCGAAGAACTAGGACTCACGCCGCTCGTGATGAGCTATGCACCAGATTGGTAGGCCAGATTGGTAAGCCAAACGAGTAAGTCAGGCTAGCAGGGGAGTTAGCAATGCAAATTGTAATTATCGTTAACTGTCTGATGGCGGTGACCATCTGCATGGGCACAGTGCGGCTATGGCAGTGGCGCCAAAAATTACAACGGCTGACTATCTGGCTCAGCCGTGATGGGATGGCCTCTAGGCAGTTGGAATTTGCCTTAATGCAACAGCGAGCTCAGCTGACTGGGGCCCGGCTGGAACTGGTTAGGCTGCAGTTGCGATCGCGCCAGGTAAAGCAGCTCTTTCGGTTAGTCCAAATTTTGCGCCTTTTACTGTTCTATATCCTGAGGCTGCGCAGGCCCAGCTCCAGACGACCTAGACGATAGATCAGGCAAAAACAGACCGGGCACAAACATGGTCACAACCCTCTACTCTTTGCATCGTCAGTAGAATTAGGAGTAGTCTTAAAAACATCACGAGAGCACAGCAATGTCGGAGCGTAGCGATGTCGGATAGTAAATCTAGTGGATTGCTCGGTGGAATGATTATTGGGGGTGCCTTGGGTGCGATCGCAGGCATACTCGTCGCACCACGCACAGGTAAAGAAACCCGGCGCATCTTAAAAAAATCTGCCGACGCCCTCCCAGAACTGGCTGAAGACCTGGCCACCAGCATTCAGTTTCAGGCCGATCGCCTTTCGGAAGGGAGCCTGAGCAACTGGGACCAAACGCTCATGCGGCTGCGAGAAGCCGTCGTTGCTGGCAGAGCGGCCAGCCGCCAAGAATGGGTCCGTAGTGCGGACGGCTTCACTGCGGACGGCTTCACCACAGTCACCGACGACACCTCACCAGAAATGAGGGCTCAAAGCGCTACTAGCCAAGACGCTGCCAGCGACATTATCGACGACTGACCACCGATTTCCCCGCCATCTTCTCCTGCCACTTTCTCTACTGTGAAAAATCCCTTCTTCTGGCTTGGCATTTCTATATTGCTAGTAGCCATTAGCCTGATGGCCCTGCTAATGGTGGCTATTTTTGTGCTGCAAGAGCTGGCCAGAGCCGCCAGAAGTGCCGAAAAATTGCTAGATACGCTGAACAAAGAGCTTCCTGCCACCCTTCAAGAGCTAAGGACAACGGGCCAAGACCTCTCGGGTCTGACGGATGAGGTCGCAGGGAGTGTGCAAAGTGCTCGCAGTGTTGTATCCCAGGTTGATAAAGGCCTCAGCGACGTGAAAGTACACACTCGGCGGGCGCAGATTACAACGCGCAGCCTGATCGCAGGAACCACCGCCGCGCTACAGGTACTGATCGGCAAGCCCAGGCGGCGGCGCAGACCGCCTACCCGCCGGCCTACTCCCCACAGACCGTCGCCAAGGCCAACAGCAAAGGACGCTGTAGAAAATGAACCGGCAACGACAGTGCCAGCAGCAGAAACCGAGAAAAAACTGCAGCAGCATGCGACAACGCCAAAGGGAGAACGGGCGGAGCCATCGGCGATCGCCACAGACAAACCCACAACCAAACCCACAACCTGAAAGGCGCAAAAAAGGCGCAAATCAGAGATAGGCAAACTATCCTTGGGCACAAAACTTTCAGTAAAGCCTCTGGTATCTTAAAATTGAGTAAACAACTGTAAACATAGGCGTCATTGCCTTCGGCTTTAACTAATGAAAACCCGCTTCAGAACTACGCCCCGGCAAATGACTCATCAGGCTTCTACTAACCCTTTCAAAGCATTCAGGCCGCTTGGCACACTCTGGAAACGGCAGCCTCACAGCAAGGCAAAGCGTCTTTTGAGCAGGCTGAGAGTTTTAAGCAGGCTGAAAGAAGGCTCCATACGCTGCGTAGTGGCCTTTCTACTGATGCTGCTAGTTTGGGCACCCACCGCGCCCGCTCAGGCTGTTAACAACCCCGAACTGCTGCCCGACGAGCCTACAGTCGTCATTGACCTAGCCCGCATTCTGACCGAAACCCAGGAAGAATATCTAAATACTCGCCTACCCCAGTTTGAAGAGCAAACCGGCTGGAAGCTACGCGTACTGACTCAGTTTGACCAAACGCCCGGACGTGCCGTCAAAGATTTCTGGGGCCTAAACGACAAAAGCATCATGATGGTTGCCGACCCAAGAGGCGGCAATTTGCTGAACTTTAGCGTGGGCGATCAGCTTTACCCGCTGCTGCCTCGTACCTTCTGGATTGAGCTACAAACGCGCTTTGGCAATCAGTTTTATGTTCGCGATAATGGCGAAGATGGGGCAGTACTTGGTGCAATCAATGCCTTGGAAACTTGCCTGGAGCGCGGCGGCTGTGCGGTCGTGCCGGGCTTACCCCGCGAGCAGTGGATTCTGACGTTGGTCACGTCTATTTTGGGCGGCGTTATCTGCGGATTTGCGGCGCAGCCCAGACGTGAGGGCGGCGGTATTGCCTGGCAGTGGGCGCTGCTGTTTTCACCACTATGGGGCATTTTGTTTATCGCCTTCGGCCTGGGTCCTGTGGTGACGCGTACGCCAGAGCTACTACCAGTCATTAGGAACGTATCGGGCTTTTTGATCGGCTTAATTGTGGCGTTTTTGACCCCAGTGTTTGGCAGTCCGCCTCCGGCTGAAGATAGCTAGGCTCGGATATCTAACGTCCTAATGGCTGACAATACCGGCCCACTGAACCTTTTTCTCGTGGGTACGCCGGTAGGAAAAGAAGTTGTCAGGGTCCTGGTAAGTGCAGTGGGGCGCGATCGCAATCTGCTGAGCATCAAGGCCCATTTGCTCTAGCTGCATCAGATTAATGCGCCGTACGTCTAGTCTTACTTTCTCGGGATGCTCATCGTTCAAAATAGGTGGGTTTTCTACTGAGGAGAGCTGCTCTATGAGCTCAGCATCGGCAAGCCCGGCCTCAGATAGGTGACTGGCAACCGTTATGCCAACTGCCATAGCAACGTCTTTGCCGACCTGATAAACCTGGCCGTCAATGGCAGGGCCCAGGGCAATCCTAAGATTTTTAGGATCGCTACCGTCGGCGAGCAATCGCGAAACCGCTATCGGTAAAATCTTCTGAGCGGTTCCGCGCCAGCCCGCGTGAACAGCCGCCACTTGGCCGGTCATAATGTCGCAAATGAGCGCAGGTGTGCAGTCGGCAGAGCAGGCCCATACTGACTGTTGAGGTTGGGTGCTAATCGCCCCATCAGCTAGCGGGAAGGGTGCAAGTGAGCCGTCTGGCAAGGTGGGCAGGCCAGCGGCGATCGCATTTTTTATTTCATCCGGGGTCATCACATCAGCACTGTGTACCTGCTTGACTCGGTACACCTGGGCAGAAGGCGCGATTACTTCAACCAAATCTTCTGGCGTGTGAGGATAAAAGTGGCTGGTAAAGAATCCGTGGGGCTGAGGAATAAGCTCGCAGGTAAGATAGGGCCGCTCTTGCCAGGTTTTCCAGACCCAAGGGTTCATTCGCTGTTTTGTTGCCCGGTCTTTCATAGCCTTATCGTGACGAGCCGTTACCATAGTTGAGCTTCTCTTAACCTATCTTTTTCTTAGCCTACTGACTAAAGACCGTAATTTCCTGAGTGCGCGGTAACTTTCTCCTGAGATTTGTTGTTTACGATACTTACTACCTATGCCTACAATCACTGCCCAAGGAAAAACCTTTGACTGCAAGCAGGGTGCAAACCTGCGTAAAGTACTGATGACCCACAACGTTGATTTGTACAGCCCCAAAGCCAACTACATAAACTGTATGGGAATTGGCACCTGTGGCACCTGTGCGGTAAAAATTGAGGGCGCCGTTTCTGACACCAACTGGCGAGACATCGCTCGTCGCAATCTGCCGCCGCACAACCCTGATAGCAATCTGCGCTTGGCCTGCCAAACTAAAGTACTAGGAGACATTCGTATCACTAAGTACAAAGGCTTTTGGGGGCATGAGCCCGATGTAGCCTGGGGACCACAACCACCAACTTAACCTGACAGTTTCTAGAAGGCTTAACCTAAAGGACTCCTTAAAGCCAATCTATTCCGTACAATCCATCTTGCATTTTGATCAAATCGCTTAGTATATGTAGAGGCGCTCGGCACAAACAGCCGATAGCACCGTTGATGTGAGGAATAACCGTAATGATTCAAAAGTACGGACTCTGGGCGGCGATCGCAGGCATATTTTTACTTGCGATTCTGGGCGTAAGAAGTGCCGCAACCTGGCTGAGTGAAACCACTCCAGAACCAGAAAGCAATATCACTGTTGGCAGCAACCGCGTGTTGAACGAGGAATCGAGCAATCGCGACTCGGTTTTCAACAGCAATCGCGAAGCCTCGCAGCGTGATATTCGCGTGGGCGATCGCAACACTACCGACACCCGTGCCAACGAACTTACACAAGTAACCAACACATTTTCTCCCTTAGAAGAAGCAGGCACCTACATCCAACGACAAAAGCGCGTAGAACGTGACCCAGTTGTCGCGGCCTCTACCGTTACTATCAACGCAGTCACAAGTAATACCCCAACTGCTGCCGCTTCTGACACGCGCGTTAGCCAACCAGGAGCTGCCAGCAACACTCAGGCAACTCAGCCAAGTTCTACCGCACCCGCATCTCAGGCCGTTCCAGCGCTCTGGTAAACATCCCTCACGTTCTCCACTATGGCCCCAGCAGAGGTAATCATTGTCGGCGGTGGCCCCGTGGGCCTAGCGATCGCAATTGAGCTTAAACAGCATGGCACCCAGGTCACTGTGCTCAGCCGTGACTTTGCAGAAGCCGCTGGCCATGCCGCTGCTGGAATGCTAGCCCCCAGCGCCGAAAAGCTACCCCCTGGTCCTATGGCGCAGCTGTGCCAGCGCAGCCTAGCGCTATATCCCAGCTGGATTAGCAAGCTAGAAGACCTCACCGGGCAAGACAGTGGCTTCTGGCCCTGCGGCATTTTAGCGCCCACGCTCAGGCCCGCCCTCGACGCGTCTAGCGCTCCTCCCCTAGACGCGGCAACCATTCACACCTATCAGCCTGGGCTCAGCCCAAAGGTATCTGGCGGCAGCTTCTATCCAGAAGATGCACAGATAGATAACCGCGCGCTGATGCAAGCACTCCGCATCGCCGCCCAAGATTTAGGCATTACGATTAAAACCGGCGTTACCGTAGAAGGCTTTCTCCGCAAGAGCGGGCACGTCATGGGCCTAAGAACCTCCGCAGGAGAGCAACAGGCCGACCACTACATACTTGCCACAGGGGCATGGTCTGGAGAGTTATTGCCAATTCCAGTAACCACTCGTAAGGGTCAAATGATATCCGTGCGCGTTCCCCCTGGATACGGGCAAACCCAGCCACTACGCCGGGTGCTTTACGGCGAACAGATTTACATCGTGCCTCGGCGAGACGGGCGCATTATTTTAGGCGCCACAGTAGAAGATGTTGGCTTTACCCCGCACAACACACCTGCTGGCCTCAGCTCATTACTAAACGCGGCGATCGCGCTCTACCCAGAACTCGCCAACTTCCCTATAGAACAATCCTGGTGGGGCTTCCGTCCTGCCACGCCAGACGAGCTTCCCATACTCGGAGCGGGCCCCTGCGATAATCTCACTTTGGCGACTGGCCACTACCGCAACGGCATCCTCCTTGCACCCATCACCGCCAAACTCATCGCTGCCCATATCCACAGCCAAACCGACCCGCTTCTCCCCGCCTTCAGCTACCAAAGATTTCACACCGCTCAATCTTCTAGTTCTGCGACAGAAAACTCAGCCCCCACTCCCATGCAACTCCTCGACCGGCCCACAGCTTCCATCAACAACACCGACACTCTCACCATCGCCGGGCGAACCTTTCACTCCCGCCTGATGACTGGCACCGGTAAGTTCACCAGCCTAGATACAATGCGACGCAGCTTTGCCGCCAGCGGTAGCGAGATTGTGACGGTAGCCGTACGCCGGGTACAGACCAATGCACCCGGGCACGAAGGCCTAGCCGAGGCCATCGACTGGAAAAAGATATGGATGCTGCCAAACACCGCTGGCTGCAGGGACGCAGAGGACGCGATTCGCGTTGCCAGGCTAGGCCGCGAGATGGCTAAGCTACTCGGCCAAGAAGACAACAACTTTGTGAAGCTGGAGGTAATTCCAGACGCAAAATACTTGTTACCAGATCCGATTGATACGCTAAAGGCAGCTGAACAACTAGTGAAAGAAGGGTTTGCAGTATTGCCTTACATCAATGCAGACCCGCTACTCGCCAAGCGATTAGAAGAAGCAGGCTGTGCGACAGTCATGCCCCTGGGCTCGCCAATTGGCTCTGGGCAGGGTATTCGCAATGCCGCCAACATTCAAATCATTATTGAAAATGCCAGCATTCCTGTAGTGGTAGATGCAGGCATTGGAACACCCAGTGAGGCAGCCTACGCCATGGAACTAGGGGCTGATGCGCTGTTGATAAATAGTGCGATCGCCCTTGCCAGAGACCCAGTGGCAATGGGCGGCGCAATGGGTATGGCAACCGAAGCTGGCAGGCTGGCTTATTTGGCAGGGCGGATTCCAGTCAAAACATATGCCAGCGCTAGCTCACCCACTACTGGCACCATCGTGAGCTAGTCGTTAGCGCATGCGATCATCAGCTTCTGGGCTGCTGTCCTTTTGAAGCAGCTTAGAAAGCTGGCCGCGAATGTCTGCTAGCTGGGGGTTGTTTGTTTTAGGTACCACGACCAGGCTAACTTCTATCTCAGAAACATTGTCAACTCGGGTGGTCTTTTCCCAAACCTTACGCTCCGTGTCCGATTCAGATTCGTATCGGAATGTCAGCATATTGTCGCCGACTTCAAGAATCTCTACGTTCTTAAACCAGCCGCTGCTGCTTTGAATGTAGAGCCAAACGCCTGGCTTACCAATTAGTTCTCTCAGTTTCCCTTCCATCTATTTGTGTGATCCCAACCAAAACGACTAAGCACAAAATGACCAACGTGGGGAAACCAACGCCCTAAGAACGCGCTCTAAACAAGATTCCCTTTGTCTGCTAATCTGCAATTATTAAAAAATTTTACCACTTTGAGAAGTTTTGTGTCGCGAGTTGAAGCGAATTGTTAAACAAATCTAACAAAAAGAAATTCTCCTACGGCAAGATATCCCGGCTGTTGCGGCGATCGCTTTTCTGATGGTCAATAAATAATCGTGTTTCCTGGTGCTGAGCGATCACGTCACTGCGCATTTGGGGAACCGCAGGGTTTGCCCGATCGGTTTACGGTAGCCTGGGGAGAGCGTTTCTTCTATTTTCAGGACTTTGGTCACCATGTCGGCTTCTACGACGATGCCTGCTCAGCCCCATAACTCTACTTCTGTTGCGGCTCCGCTTACCCCTGTGATACCTATGACACTCTGTGTATTGGGTCAGGGGGCCTGGGGCAGTGCGCTGGCGCAGCTTGCAAAAGTTAATGGCCATACGGTGCAGTCTTGGTCGCGTCGTGGGGAGGTTACGCTCGAAGATGCGATCGCTCACGCCGACGTCATCTTATCCGCCATTTCAATGAAAGGCGTTGCGAGCTTAGCTGACCAACTCGGACAGCTGACACTGCCCGACAGCGCGATTTTAGTCACTGCCACTAAGGGACTAGATCCGGCCACCACTCGGACGCCTTCGCAGATTTTTACAGCAGCATTTCCCAGCCACGCAGTGGCCGTTCTGTCGGGTCCTAACCTTTCACAAGAGATCGACCAGGGCCTGCCCGCTGCGACGGTATTGGCAAGCACTAATGCTGATGCGGCAAGGACAGTGCAGGAATTATTTTCTTCTGAACAGTTCCGCGTTTACACCAGTGAAGATCCTTTAGGGGCGGAACTCGGCGGAACATTGAAAAATGTAATGGCGATCGCAGTCGGCGTATGCGACGGTTTGAACCTGGGAACAAATGCCAAGTCTGCGCTGATTACAAGAGCACTTCCCGAAGTCATTCGGATCGGGATGCAGCTAGGCGCAGCAGACGTCGACACCTTTTATGGGCTAAGCGGCTTGGGTGATATGCTTGCCACCTGTAGCAGTAGCCTCAGCCGTAACTATCGAGTGGGCTTTGGGCTGGCTCAGGGAATGACACTAGAACAAGTGCTACATAGTGTGGGGGGCACAGCAGAAGGGGTAAATACGACTCACGTACTGATCGAAATTGCAAATAGAGAGGCACTCTCTGCACCTATTTCGCGTCAGGTAGATCGGCTATTGCGAGGATGCATTACACCTCAGCAGGCGGTAGAGGCTCTAATGGAGCGCGATCTAAAGACAGAAGCACATGATTTATCGCGTCATTCGTAACGCGTAATTTACAACATACTGCGTGACTCCGTGAAGATGGGCAGCACGATTCGAAATGTAGTGCCTGCGCCAACTGTAGAGATACATTCAATTTGCCCTTGATGGGAATCTACGACAATCTGGCGCGCAATCGAAAGGCCTAGCCCGGTCCCTTTCCCAGCATTTTTAGTGGTGAACTGACTTTCAAAAATGCGTTCTCGCACATGCTCTGGCATACCGCCTGCGTTGTCTGTAATCGTAATAATAATTTGCTGGTCGCGTTGGTTTGTCTCTATTGTAATTTCGGAAGATGAACGATCAGAGATGTCTGTTCCTGAGGCATTAGCCGCTTCTGTTTGGGCCCCTATGGCATCAATTGCATTGGCCAAGATATTCATAAACACCTGGTTTATCTGGCCTGGATGGCAGCAAATTTCTGGCAGCTGACCGTAATTTTTATGGATGAGAATATCCCCGCGATCGCCCTCTCCCTTCAGCCGGTGACGCAAAATCAGCAGCGTTCCATCTAGCCCTTCGTGGAGATTGTAGGGCTGCTTGTGGTTGGTATCGCTACGGGCAAAGGTGCGTAGTGACTGACTAATGGCCTGAATGCGATCGCCACTTGCCGCCATCGATTCAATCAGTACCGGAAAGTCTTCGGCAATATACTCTAGATCTATCTCAACAGCATGGTTTTCCACCCTGGCTAGGTCGGGTGGGCTAATCTGCTCCCGATTGGCTGCCAGTAACGTCTGGTACTGTTCAATATGCTCTAGCAATAGCTGTGTGTGCTCAGCAACAAACTCTACATTGTTTGTAATACAGCCAATGGGGTTGTTTATTTCATGGGCAACACCTGCCACAAGTTCACCTAGTGTGGAAAGTTTTTCGCTTTTAGCAACATTGCGCTGGGCTTCTTGAAAATATTCAGACGCTTCACTCAATACAGACGTGCTGACTTCTATGCAGCTTTCTAGCTTGCGGTTAAGCACTTCGGATTGCTCGCGTTTTCTGATCTCTTGTTCTAGCGTCTGGTTGCGCAGTTGGAGCGATCGCAGCAGCTCACCATTCTGCTGATGAACCCGCACGCGAGCCAAAATCTCTTCTTCTTGAAACGGCTTGGTGATATAGTCCACTGCGCCTATTTTCAGCCCTTCGACCTTCTGTTCCTGGTCGGTCAGTGCAGTCATAAAAATAATTGGAATATCTGCTGTTTTGGCATTCGCTTTCAGCTGACGGCAGGTCTCAAAGCCATCAATTCCCTGCATCATCACGTCCAGTAGGACCAACGCAGGTTTATTCTGAGCAATTTGTTTCAGCGCGTTTTCTCCGCTGATCGCTACACGTACAGCATATCCGCCATCCTTTAGCGTCTGGGCTAAAACGGCCAAATTTGTAGGATTATCGTCAACGATGAGAATGAAGGGGATTGATTTTTGAGTCACTCCAATTATGCCTGCGAGACGGTTTTAGGGAAATTACCTGCGGGGATTATGCGTGATTAATCAAAAGTGTGTTTGATTATCGTGGCGTCTTTTATAGATTGCCCTTACCTCTTCGGTAACACGATCCGAAAAGTGGTTCCTACGCCCACTTTGGACTCGCAGGCAACTTCACCTCTATGGCTATCTGTAATAATTTGGTGCGCAATCGATAAGCCCAACCCTGTTCCTTTTTCTGCATTCTTAGTCGTGAACTGACTCTCAAAAATGCGGTTTCTGACACTCTCCGGCATGCCGCCTGCATTGTCCGTAATCACAATGATCACGCTATCGGCTGCTGCTTTCGTCTCAATCTTGATCTCCGGTGGGCCAGATGGCGGCTCGCCTTCTTCTGTAGCATCAATAGCGTTGGCAATTATATTCATAAACACCTGGTTTATCTGGCCCGGATAGCACCTAATCTCTGGCAGGGCAGCATAGTTTTTGTGTACAGTGATGGCCGGACGTGAGCCGACTGCCTTCAGCCGGTGTCTAAGAATCAGCAGCGTTCCATCTAGGCCTTTGTGAAGATCGTAGGTCTGTTTGTGAGCGGTATCGGCTCTAGCAAAGGTACGCAAAGACTGACTGATTTCAGTGATTCGGCTACCGCTGGTGGCCATTGATTCGATCAGCTTTGGAAAATCCTCTTCGATGTACTCCAAATCAATATCTTCCGCATTGTCTTCTACTTTTTCTAGATCGTTCGGGTGAATGGCACTCTTCGATGCTGATAAAACAGATTGCTGAAGTGCAATGTGTTCTATCAGCTGTTGTTGATATTCTTTGATGAATCGGATGTTGTTGGTAATGCAGCTAATAGGATTATTGATCTCATGAGCAACGCCTGCCACCAGCTCACCCAGGGTAGAAAATTTTTCGCTGTTAGCGACCTGTACCTGCGCCTGTTGCAGGTTATCTGTCGCTTTGCTAAGGGCAGCGCTTTCTTCTTCGATTCGGTTTTCTAGCTGATGGTTGAGGCGAACGAGCTCTGTTTGGGCTTCAGCTAGCTTGGCACTGTATGCTTCCGCGTCTTTGAGTGATTGTCGCAGCATCCGCTCATTTCGCTGATTGCTAATCTCCATTTCTGCGTGAGTACGCTCTGAGCGGGCTAGCTTTTTTTTCAGAATTCTATTCTCCCGTAAGAGCGTCTGCACGGTTTCTTCCGGCGTTTGAGTGGGTCGATCTGGTGGGTGGATAATTGTACTTTCTTCTTTCACGATTGATTCACTGTTAACGTCACGGGGGCTGAAGATTATCGGGTACCTATTAGCAGCGCGGTAAATGTTTCATTGTGAAAATAGGTTGCGCTCGTCTCCGAGAAGGGACTAATTTCTCCATAGGCATAGAAGCCAATATTCGGTAGATTTGTACCTGCGATAGCTTCTACGACTTCGTGTTCTTTGTTTACTTGCGTCCCCAAGTTTTTCATTCGTGATACGCACGACGTCATAATCACCGCACAGGGTTCCTTTCCAGGATAGGCAAACTTTGCTTTGCTAAAGGCATCTTGAGCCGACTGAACTAGGCTCTCACGGTCAGTATCTGTAATCTGAACGGTAGAACCTTCGGGCACATTTCCAAAATAGCTGACGCTACCGTCTTCTTTGCTGCCGCCATTGGGTGCGCGGACATAAAAATTGATTTCACCAGGTTCATACACCGCAAGCGGTCCTGTGAATGCGCCGCTGCGAGCAACCCTCACTTCTTCTTTGCCAAAATAGGGCGCGTAGAAGTTTCTCGCAGGTTGATGGTCAATTTCGTGGACGGTGTAGCTTTCTGATTTTGTGATGGTCGCCTTGGGCCCTGTGGGCTTTTGTCCGGTTGCAACGCCAAAGGACACTTTGAGCTCACCGAAAAAGACAAGAACGACAACGGTATCTTCTAGTACCTCGTCATTAAAAAATTGATAGGTATGAGCGAACTGATAGTCGTCGGCGGTAAGTCCGCCGAAGATGGGAACTTGTTGCTTTGTGGCAACGCGCAGGTCTGAAACGAGGGCTGCACCATCTACCTTGAGTGCTTCGCATAGGCTGTAGCAGAGCTTCATATCCTTAACTGTCTGCCCGCTATCTGCAAGTGCTTGCTCGATAGCGGCAGTAGCAGCGGCAGTAGTATCAGCACTAACGTTTGATCCGTATCCGGCTCGAAAGGTGACTTCATCCGAGCTGAACAGCATCAGTGTCAGTGAGTCTTGCTGAAAGCCCATCGTGGAGGACATTTCTCCAACGCTAGTACCGCCAACCAGTGTGATTTCAGGGTAGATATCACGAATGTGCTTTAGTATGACGGCGTGATCGAAATCTACCGCAGCGAGTAGGATACCTGCCTGGGGAGTGTCATTATCCAAAATTTGCTGACACTGTTCTAGAGCCTCTGTGATCGCCCCTATTTCGTCTGGATCAATGCCATGGCCTACTGCTGCTTTAAACATGAAAACCTATCGATACATCACTAAGTGAAGTTGCTGCCTTAGCTATGGGCGTTGCGAAGACGCCAAAGTGCCATCAGGCGATGCTAATTCCTTCTTATTTTTCCCAAAAAGTAGTTGCAGCTTCTGTGAAATGAATTCTTTTTGTGATCTTGATCAGGATTTGTAGCGATGGACTCAGTAAGTTGTTTTCAGGTAAATCCTCTGGAGGTTCTGGAGCGCTTAGCGTATCAGGCAACGGCTTGACTTGATTGTCTTCTGGCAATCTTTGTATGGCAGGTTCGTCGCTAGCCTCGCTGCGATCTGATTCATCTTTACTATCCAAGGCGTCGCCATCTAGGTCTAAGCTATCCAGATCCGAGTTATCTAGATCCGAGCTGTCTAGGTCCGAAACATTCTGGTCTGGAGCATCTAGGTCCGAAGCATCCTGGTCCAAGGCATCTAACTGAAATGATTTGCTTTCAACCTGCTCTTCTGTGAAATCCACTCCTGGTGCTTTTGCGCTGTCGACTGGGCTCTCTGATTGAGGGAATACTGGTGGTGTTGTCAGTGGCTGTTCAGGTGGTTGCGGTTTTTCAAAAAAGTTGCTGACTCGCTCGCGTAGTTGGGAAAAGATTCCGACATCTGGTTCCGGTGTCTGCTCAGCAGAATTCTCCATATCATCAATAACTGATTCTATGTCTGCTTCTGGCGTGTCTATCTCAGCGCCAGATGCCTCAGCCTCAGCGCCAGATGCCTCAGCGCCGGATGCGTCCGACGGAGGGAAGCCTGTGGGTTCCAGGTCTAAATTAGAATCGGCATCATTAGCAGCATCAGCACCTGGGACTTCGGGTATGTCAATCGGGGCCTGAGGAGAGAGGGCGTCATCGATTTCCTGACCGTCTTCTTGACTGTTTGAAGGTGCTGTAGAGTCTTTAGGTGCTTGTATTTCGAGCTGCGGTTCTTGGGTGGGCGTCTCGCGCTTTTGCGTACTATTTTCTGGGGCTTCTGGAATATCTAGTGGTTCTGGGGCGGCCTGATGCGGTTCTACTGTTGGCTCTACTGCCGGGAGTGGCGGCAGGATTGGGGGTTCGTAGTTGGCGATCGCAATTTGCCCAACCTTTTCAAGCGAAAGTTCTCCTCGAACGATTTTAGCCAGCGCGTCTCGCTTTTCAGGCGCGTAGATAAAGGTGCGAACCGTACTATTGAAAGCATTTTTAATGGTATTGCCTCGGCGATCTATTAAGGTGAGCTGCACCCAGTTTTGCCCTGGCGTCAGTCCCTTTATATAGATCGGTTGCCACTGGTCTACGACAAAGCTTTGTCCGTTGATGGTGCAGCGAATTTGCCAGTCAACGATGTCGCCCGAATCACTAGATTGTGCCACCTGATGCAGCGGCGCATTTGTAAGATAAAAGTCGATTAAAACAGGCTCAGCGCTGTAGACCCCTTGCGGTTCTAGGTACGTTAGCGATGGCTGGTTGGGATCGGGCGTATTTTCACCAGTAGCAGCCAAGACATGGAAAGTGGTTTGAGCGATCGCCCGCTCATTTTTGAAACTTTCTCCCCAAGGACGGACAGCGACGACCTGTAGCGTGTGACTCCCAGGGGTTAGATCTTCAAAAATGATTGGCGCTTCGAGACTGTAGACTGAGCGCGCGGGCTGCTGGTCAAGAATGACCTGAAGGTGCGGCCCTAGTCCGAGTTTTTCATCCTTGTATATAGAGAAGTCTTTGACTTTTATTTTGACCTCGACACGATTCTGCTCAATGACTTGCGCTGACTTCGGCGAGGTAATGGTCACCCTGGGGTGGTAAAACGACATCAGGTCGCCAAGGTCCAAAAGGACGGCCGGGGGAGCAACTTCACTGAGAGAACCGCTCAGACGACGCGGTTCTTTGACCGTGGCGATCTCGGGCAGCTCCACTAGGCGAACACGCTGCGACCTACTAGCACATCCCATCAGGCTAATGCTAAGCAATCCACTCACAACCAGCACTATTAATAGGCGTTTCCACTGCCCTATCTGCTTCGCAGCTGTTTGCCTCAATGTCCATGGGATGCCCATACTAAAACTGGATAATTATTGTCACTCGATCATATGGGATGAGGGCCCCAGGCGACTGCGCATCAAGATTTGACTCTTAATAGCAATACGGTCCAACTAATAGCAATACGGTCCAACAAAATTAGCAGCTGCTAAGCAAAGGACAGCAAGGGCAGTTTCAACACGAAAGTTATTGAAATAATAAATAACTTAAAGCTGTCATGAGTGTGTTCTATGCCAAACGAAGAAAAAGCTCTATTGTTTGCTCAAATTGCATTGTGAATACGCTAAGAAAAGGCCTAAAAAAGAGCGAACACTTTGAAATGTTTCAATTTATTAAAACCTCTCTCTCTTGCTTCCTTCGGGTTGTATCTTACTAGCCCCTAACCCCCTGAAACCAGGTTTTTCAGTGGTTGAACTATTGTTAACTCCTCGTCATATAGCGTCAGAAGCACGACTATAATACGTGAGAACATTCTTTGCTTGTACTTGAAAATGCTTAGAAAAGCCTAATGTTTCACGGGTCTCGATCTGTTGCCTAATGCAAAGGTCAGGTTGACACTTCGTCTCGAAGCTATGCGTTTTGAGCATCCTTTCTGAATTTGCTACTTGCAAAGCGCCGTTCTTTCTCTGTCTAGAGAGGAGAGTCTCCATGACAACTACCCCGCGCGAGCGGGAGGCCACCAAAGCCAAGGTTGTGGTTGATAAGAACCCTACCCCTACTTCTTTTGAGAAGTGGGCTAAGCCAGGTCATTTTGATCGGACTTTGGCTAGGGGACCCAAAACTACCACTTGGATTTGGAACCTTCACGCCGACGCTCACGACTTCGATAGTCATACCAGTGACCTCGAAGATATATCTCGTAAAATCTTTAGTGCTCACTTCGGCCACCTGGCCGTTGTGTTCATTTGGCTCAGCGGCATGTACTTCCATGGCGCGCGCTTTTCCAACTACGAAGCTTGGATGAGCAATCCGACTGGGATCAAACCCAGTGCTCAGGTTGTTTGGCCTATATTTGGTCAAGAAATCCTTAACGCCGATGTTGGCGGCGGCTTCCACGGTATTCAAATCACGTCTGGCTTGTTCCAGATGTGGCGTGCTTCCGGTATCACTAACGAAACGCAGCTGTATGCCACCGCGATTGGCGGTTTGGTGATGGCTGCTTTGATGCTGTTTGCAGGCTGGTTCCACTATCACAAGGCTGCTCCCAAGTTGGAGTGGTTCCAAAATGTGGAATCGATGATGAACCACCACCTGGCAGGTTTGTTTGGTCTCGGTTCCCTATCTTGGGCGGGTCACCAAATTCACGTTGCTGCCCCGATTAATAAGCTGCTGGACTCGGGCGTTGCGCCTGGGGACATTCCACTGCCCCATGAGTTCTTGTTCGACAAGGCCTTTATGGCAGAGCTTTATCCTAGTTTTGCGCAGGGTCTCAAGCCCTTCTTTACGCTTAATTGGGCAGCTTATTCTGACTTCCTGACCTTCAAAGGTGGTCTAAACCCCACAACAGGCGGTCTGTGGATGACTGATATGGCCCACCATCACCTGGCGATCGCCGTGATGTTCTTGGTGGCTGGTCACATGTACCGCACCAACTGGGGTATCGGTCACAGCATGAAGCAAATCTTGGATGGCCACAAAGGCGATCCTCTATTGTTTGGTGGTGAAGGTCACATCGGTTTGTATGAGTTCCTCACAACATCCTGGCACGCCCAGCTAGGTCTCAACCTGGCGATGGCTGGCTCAGTAACTGTGATTGTGGCTCAGCATATGTATGCGATGCCTCCATATCCATACATTGCGACTGACTATGGCACTCAGCTGTCACTGTTCACTCACCATATGTGGATTGGTGGTTTCCTAATTGTCGGCGGTGCAGCTCACGCTGCGATCGCGATGGTTCGTGACTACGACCCTGCGAAAAATGTGAATAACGCGCTTGATCGTGTTCTTCGCGTTCGCGACGCTATCATCTCCCACCTTAACTGGGTGTGTATTTTCCTTGGCTTCCATAGCTTTGGTCTCTACATTCACAACGACACCATGCAGGCGCTTGGTCGTCCCCAAGACATGTTCTCGGACACGGCGATTCAGCTTCAGCCTATTTTTGCTCAATGGATTCAAGGGTTGCACACTGCGGCACCTGCGATCTCTGGGACAGCGCCGAACGCGCTGGCACCCGTGAGCTACGCATTCGGCGGTGACGTCGTTGCTGTAGGCGGCAAAGTAGCCATGATGCCAATTACCCTTGGCACCGCTGACTTCATGGTTCACCACATTCACGCGTTCACCATTCACGTGACCGCACTCATCCTGCTTAAGGGTGTGCTGTACGCTCGTAACTCTCGCCTTATCCCTGATAAAGCTGAGCTGGGCTTCCGCTTCCCTTGCGACGGCCCCGGTCGTGGCGGCACCTGCCAAGTATCTGCTTGGGACCACGTGTTCCTAGGCCTGTTCTGGATGTACAACTCCATCTCGATTGTGATTTTCCACTTCAGTTGGAAGATGCAGTCGGATGTATGGGGCTCCGTATCGGATAACGGTACGGTTTCTCATATTACCGCCGGAAACTTTGCGGCGAGTGCAACCACCATCAACGGCTGGCTGCGCGACTTCTTGTGGGCACAAGCTACACAGGTGATCAACTCGTACGGTTCGGCGCTGTCGGCCTACGGTTTGATGTTCCTGGGTGCTCACTTTGTTTGGGCGTTTAGCCTGATGTTCTTGTTTAGTGGTCGCGGCTACTGGCAAGAGTTGATCGAGTCTATTGTTTGGGCTCACAACAAGCTGAAAGTAGCTCCTGCTATTCAGCCTCGCGCACTGAGCATTACGCAAGGTCGGGCAGTGGGTGTCGCCCACTACCTCCTAGGAGGGATCGCTACCACATGGGCGTTCTTCCTGGCTCGAATGTTATCAGTAGGTTAAGGAGCGCGGAGGAAACATAAAACGTATGGCAACTAAATTTCCAAAATTTAGCCAAAGTCTCGCTCAAGATCCCACGACTCGTCGGATCTGGTACGGAATTGCCACAGCCCACGACTTTGAAACCCATGACGGGATGACAGAAGAGAATCTTTACCAAAAGATCTTCGCTTCTCACTTCGGTCACCTGGCGATCATTTTCCTCTGGACTTCTGGCAACCTGTTCCACGTAGCGTGGCAAGGCAACTTTCCACAGTGGACCCAAGATCCACTCAATGTGAAGCCCATCGCCCACGCGATTTGGGACCCTCACTTTGGTCAACCCGCAGTAGATGCGTTCTCTCAGGCTGGTTCTTCTAGCCCTGTGAACATTGCTTACTCGGGTGTGTATCACTGGTGGTACACCATTGGTATGCGCACAAACGCTGACTTGTATGCAGGTGCTGTTGGCCTGCTCGCGCTGGCATCTGTGATGCTGTTCGCGGGTTGGTTGCACCTTCAGCCCAAGTTCCGTCCTAGCTTGTCCTGGTTCAAGAATGCTGAATCTCGCCTCAACCACCACCTGGCTGGTTTGTTTGGCGTCAGCTCTTTGGCTTGGACCGGTCACCTGGTTCACGTAGCGATTCCGGAGTCTCGCGGTGTGCATGTAGGTTGGGGTAATCTCCTGTCCTACAAGCCTCACCCCGCTGGCTTGAAGCCGTTCTTTACCGGTAACTGGGGCGTTTACGCTCAGAATCCTGATACGGCAGGCCATATCTTTGGCACTTCTACAGGTTCTGGTGACGCGATCTTGACCTTCTTGGGTGGCTTTCATCCTCAGACAGAGTCTCTCTGGCTGACGGATATGGCTCACCACCATTTGGCTATTGCGGTCATCTTTATTGTGGCTGGCCACATGTACCGGACGAACTTCGGTATTGGTCACAGCATTAAAGAGATCCTGAACACTCACAAGCCACCTTCTGGCAACCTGGGTGAAGGCCACAAAGGTCTGTATGACACGCTGAACAATTCGCTGCACTTCCAACTCGCGTTGGCGCTAGCTTCTTTGGGTGTGGTTACCTCCCTGGTTGCTCAGCACATGTATGCCCTGCCTCCTTACGCTTTCATGGCTAAGGACTACACGACTCAGGCGGCGCTATACACCCATCACCAGTACATTGCTGGCTTCATCATGATGGGCGCGTTTGCACACGGTGCAATCTTCTTGATTCGGGACTATGACCCGGCGGCGAACGAGAATAACGTGCTCGCACGGGTACTCGATCACAAAGAAGCGATTATCTCCCACCTCAGCTGGGTGTCTCTGTTCCTTGGTTTCCATACCCTGGGCCTCTATGTACACAACGATGTTGTAGTCGCCTTTGGTACCCCTGAGAAGCAGATTCTGGTTGAACCTGTGTTCGCACAGTGGGTGCAGGCTGCTTCTGGTAAGGCTCTCTACGGCTTTGATACGCTCCTTTCTAACTCTGACAGTATGGCGAATGCCGCTGCCAGTGGCATTTGGTTGCCCGGTTGGATGGATGCGATTAATAGCGGTAGCAATTCTTTGTTCCTGGCAATTGGGCCTGGTGACTTCCTGGTTCACCATGCGATCGCACTTGGTCTCCACACCACTACTTTGATTTTGGTCAAGGGTGCGTTGGATGCTCGCGGTTCTAAGCTAATGCCCGACAAGAAGGACTTCGGCTACAGCTTCCCTTGTGATGGCCCTGGTCGTGGTGGCACCTGTGACATTTCCGGTTGGGATTCGTTCTACCTGGCGATGTTCTGGATGCTTAACACCATTGGTTGGGTGACCTTCTACTGGCATTGGAAGCACTTGTCCATCTGGAGCGGTAACGTTGCTCAGTTTAATGAGAGTTCGAACTATCTCATGGGCTGGCTGCGCGACTACCTCTGGCTGAACTCTTCTCAGCTGATTAACGGTTACAACCCCTACGGGATGAATAATCTGGCAGTTTGGGCCTGGATGTTCCTCTTTGGACACCTGGTTTGGGCAACTGGATTTATGTTCCTCATCTCCTGGCGTGGTTACTGGCAAGAACTTATTGAGACCATTGTTTGGGCTCATGAGCGTACGCCACTGGCTAACCTGGTTCGCTGGAAGGACAAGCCTGTTGCAATGTCCATCGTTCAAGGTCGTTTGATCGGTCTGGCTCACTTTACTGTGGGTTACGTCCTCACCTATGCGGCCTTCCTGATTGCGTCAACGTCTAGTCGATTTGGCTAGCGTTAGTAAATCGCTTTTAGGTAAATAGAAATGGAGCCTCCCAGACAAACTGGGAGGCTTTGTTTTTGTCGTGGTTGTAGAATAAGGAAGATAGATTGATGAGAGATCATGAGACGTTGAATCTCTTTTAGCACTCAAGTTTTAAAGGACAGATGTACTTTTACAGTGCCGGTTTACTATGGTTGTTTCTTCATCGCAGCGAGTTAGGACAGATACCTGGGTGGAGGCAACCTGGGACGAATTCGTAAAGGTTGCCTATGACTCTTTATACTCCGATGGCCGTGCCTACTTCGACGCAGGAGAGATGAGAATTGAGATGGCATCTTTGGGCGTAGCACACAGCCGGCAAAATAGTGTGGTTTGTAATGTTGTCACGTTTTTTGCTGCCTGCAAAGATATGGATATTACTAGCTATACGAATGGAAGTTTTCATCGGAATGATGAAAAAGAGTTTCAGCCAGATATTGCTTTCTACATTGGAGACGGTGCAAATTATCTACCTCCGCAGAATAATTCACCTATCAATATAGAGTTGTGCGGTCTGCCTAGCTTGGTTGTTGAGGTTGGTGCAAGCTCTTTGAAAGATGACTTGGGTCGTAAACGGTTGCTGTATGAGCGTGTAGGAATTGAGGAGTACTGGGTTGTAGATGTGGAGACAAGAAAAGTGACTGCTTTCTCAATCAGTGACGATGCTAGAAGTGGATCAATTCGAGTGTCCAGCGTTTTGCCTGGGTTAGAGATAGATTTTGTGGAGGAGGCGCTGAGGCGATCGCAGCGTGAAAATGATGGTGTGATCGCGCGATGGTTGATGAAGACGTTTGAGCAAGGTGCATAGGCAGTTCAGCGCTGTGAAGTATGCCAGGAAGGAAAGGTTTATGCCTATATGGCTTCGTGAACACTTCGTGTAAATGCTTCTTCTAATTTCTCTAGTTTTTCTTGTAGCTGCTTCTGTTCTTGTTTCATCTTTTCTAGGTCATCTAGCATTTTAAGCTTTTCTCTTCTGTAAATTTCATGCCCAAGCCACGCTGTGTATGTGCGTAGATAGTAGCGATCATGCCTATCTTCAAATCCGAGCTGGTGATAGAACTGGCGACTCTGGTGATTGCAGATGTGGTAGCGGCTGGTGAGTTGGGAGTAGCCTTGCCTAGTAAGGATTTCAACGCTGCGCGTAATGACGTGGGTGCCGATGCCTTTTCGATGATGGGAGGGGCGTACATATAAAAGCCCTAAGCAGGCGCCCTTCTCCTCCTTGTTTGTGACCAGAGCAGTCCCAACGACATCGCCGGTTTGCGGCTCTATTGCAATCACAGAAGCAGGCAGCGGTTTACCTCGTTTGCCCTTAAAGTACAGAGAGAGATCTTGCTGTGCTTCTTCAAAGATACGGTCGGTGGGCCAACCACAAAACTCGACGGAGTTGATAAAGGCGGCGATGTAGCAATCAAGCATTGCCTGAGCGTAGTCAGCGGTTGGCGTGATAAACGTGAGTTTGGGTGCGTTTACTGCTTTTGTTGGCGTGAATGTCTCGAAGGTTAAACATGTCTCAATGCCCATTGGACGAGGCGTGAGGCGTGCATAGCCATCCCAGTATTCTGTTTTCCATCCAAGGATGTGTTCGATGGTATCGAACGCTTCATAAGACATAGGAATACGGGGACAATCCATTGTATTTTCTGTTCGGAAAGGGCAGTTCAGGAAATTCTCAGGTGCGATCGCCATAATGCAGCAAACACCTTAGCCGATCTTAGTCCCTAGTCATGCCAAATTTTCTTTCCTCGCGCCGTAAGCTCCTAAGTATGCTGGGTTTGCTGGGTAGTACCGCGCTACTGTCGCCGACTCTTCGCAATTTGTTTGGGACTTCGTCTTCAGCGCCTGCTTCGGCAATTTCGTTGAGTGCGGTTGCCCAATCCTCACCGATAGCAGCAGAAGAGCTCAACCCACACAGAGTTGTGCTTGTTAGTACGACCGACCGGGCTGCAGGTGTTCGCCGCGCGTTGGAGCTGTTGCAGCCGCCTAGCTTTCAAGAGAAAAGCGTGTTTATAAAGCCCAATTACAATACGGGCGATCCGGCTCCGGCGGCAACTGACCCGGCAGTACTAGAAGCGCTAGTGCAGGAAATTCAGGGGGCAGGGGCTAGCCAGATTACAGTGGGCGATCGCTCTGGTATGGCAGAAACTCGCCGGGCAATGGAGCAAATGCAGGTGTTTGCCCTAGCTGAGCGCTATGGGTTTACGCCGATGGTATTTGATGAACTAGGCCAGGGGGATTGGCAGTATTTTGCAGGTGAGGGAACGAACTGGTCGAAAGGTTTTGCGATCGCTCGCCCGGTTCTGGAGGCTGATGCCGTTCTCAATGTCTGTTGCCTGAAGACACATCGCTTTGGCGGGCACTTCACTCTGTCATTGAAAAATACGATTGGTATGGTGGCGCGCCGGGTGCCAGGTGATAGTCACGACTATATGCGCGAGCTCCACCGCTCTAATAATCAGCGGCTGATGATTGCTGAGGTGAATCGTGCCTATCGGCCAACGCTTAACTTGATTGATGGGGTAGATGCGTTTGTAGGTGGTGGGCCTGAGCAGGGTGAGCGGGTGAGGTCCGGTGTGATGTTGGCGAGTAGCGATCGCATTGCCATTGATGCGGTCGGCATAGCCATCTTGCGGATGCTAGGAACAACCCCGGAAGTTTCCAACGGATCCATTTGGAGTCAGGCACAGATCCGCCGTGCCGCTGATTTAGGCCTGGGCGCTATTAGCGCTGAGGATATTGAGATAGTGACTGGTGATAGCGAGAGCGCTCAGATGGCTGAAAATCTAAAGCCTTTTCTCAGTTAGTACTATTGGCTAAGTAGCCAGCAGGCGCAGGATTGATAGTTAAGCAGGCCATGTATTAGAGATTGCAGGCAAAGTCAGGGCGCTACGGTATCTTAATTTTTATCGTTTACCTTTCAATTTGCAGCTATGGCTGGTACCGCAAACTTATCTACTCGGAAAACCGAGAAGCTTTTGACCAAAAGTATCAAACAAGTCCTCTCGGATAGCAATATCAATGCAAGTACTCGAAGTGGTAACAAGGAGCTAGGAATATTAGTAAAAAGAGTAGCTTCTGCACCTTTTGATTCGGCAGCTGAGGTAGAAAAGCTAGGGAGCGCTCTGGGTCAAAAAATTGCCGGGCTCTCGCAGCAGGCTAGCAAAACAGATTTGGATGCTGGGACGATTAGAACGCTAAGCCTGAAAAAAGACTGGATGTCAGAGTTTGACATTCCTGAGACCACGCCTAAAGAGAAGGTCTCTAAAAAGGCAAGTAAGTCTGAGCAGACGGTGGTGGTACCAGCGAAAAAGACCCCAGACGTACCTCAGCCAGACGCAGCGCCAGAACCAGAGGCCGCGCAAGCTGAGGTTGAAGAGGTTGCGATGACTGAAGTGGTCAGTGATTCTTTGGAGACGCCGTCAGATGGTTCAATTGAAGTTTCCGCTGAATCATCCGATGAGCCTGCTGAGGTCGCGGTGCCAGAAGAAGCAAGTGAAGCTTCAGAGGCAGCGGAGGCTGAGGAGATTGAAGCGGTGGCTGAGAATTTGGGCGGTGGCGTGAGCACCACAACCGCTGCGGATGCTGAATCGGTAGCTGCTGCGAATGACATTGCTACAGAAGAAGTCGCTACTGGTGAGGCTGTCGATGAAGAAAAATGGCGCTAACTGACTTCGAAGTTATAGTAGTCTGTCAGACAAGCCTGCATGACTTCGTGGTGATTGAAGGCAAGTGGCATCTTTAAAGCTTCGGAGACTTTGAACCAGCGAGCTTCGACGACTTCGCCCTTCGAGACTTGAGGATCGAGCCTGGGTAGTTCGGATTCGCCCAGGTGAAACATTAGAGCGTATTTGAGAGTGACATTTTGCCGACGTAGCGGTTCGCTGTAGACCTCGTAGGGATGATCCAGGTTGCCTTTAAACTGAAAAGTCGTTTGTAGCTGGGGAATGTCTAACCCCAGTTCTTCCCACACTTCGCGATGTACTGCGCCGGTCGTAGTTTCGTCGTAGTCCAGGTAGCCACCGGGCAAGCCCCACTGCCCAACCCCTTCAGGCAGGTCTTCACCGCGTAGACCCAGGGGAACGTATCTAACGCCTTTGCTGACGAAGAATAGAACCGGGAGAACGGTAACGCTACGGCTGATCCAGATTTCTTTGCCGTCAATTTGGACGCATTGGTTGGGAGTGCTTTTGAATTTCACGAGTGGGTGGCGAAGTGAGGTAGGTGTGTCTCAAGGATCGCATTTAAAGTGCAAAGGGGATGCCTGTAGACATCCCCTTTGTAAACTCTTGTTTACGACGTTTTACGCAGCGACCTTGGACTTTTGATAGGTTAGATAGTCGGTGTAACCTTCTGCACCGTGGGTGTACCAGGTATCCTGGTCACTATCGTTTAGATCCCAGCCGTTTTGGAAGCGGGCGACTAGGTCGGGATTGCCGATGTAAGGGCGACCATAGGCGACCAGATCGGCGTTGTTAGATGCGATCGCCTCTTCTCCGTCCTCCCGGCTGTACCCACAGTTCGCAATAATTGTATTATCGAACACCTGCCGAAACTCACCTAGCGTCATCGGCTCACCCAGCTCATGAAAGCCAAATGCCAAACCATCCATCACGTGTAGATAGGCTAGATTGTAGCGATTCAGCTGATTGGCAACATAGGTAAATGTTTCGCGGTAGTCGGGCGCACCCATGTCGTTAAAAGCACCGTTAGGGGAGATTCTGACGCCGATTCGGTTAGCGGGCAGCACAGTTTTTACCGCTTCAACAATCTCTTTTAAGAACCGATAGCGATTCTCCAGGGTGCCGCCATAGCGATCTGTTCTTTGGTTGGTTTTAGAATCGAGAAATTCGTTGATCAAGTAGCCATTAGCCGCATGAATTTCTACGCCATCAAAGCCAGCTGTTTTGGCATACTCAGCGGCTTTTCGATAGTCTTCTACGATGCCTGGAATTTCTTCTGTTTCCAGGGCTCTTGGCACCTCGTAAGGCTGTTTGCTATCGGCAGTATAGGCTTCGGAACCTTCAATTTTAATCGCCGAGGGTGCCACCGGAAGCTGGCCGTTTTCCTGAAAGCTGCTGTGAGAGGCTCTACCGGTATGCCATAGCTGTACAAAGATAGTAGAGCCTTTGTCGTGGACAGATTGGGTAACCTGCTTCCAACCTTCTGCTTGGGCGTCGTTGTATATACCAGGAGCACGGTGCCAGCCGTTGCCTTGTTTGGAAGGGGCAGTGCCCTCAGCGATAATCAGTCCGGCGTTTGACCTTTGGGTGTAGTACTCAGCCATGAGTGCGTTAGGAATTCTGCCTTCATCTGCCCGGCCTCGGGTCATGGGCGGCATGACGATGCGATTTTTTAGGGAGAGATCTCCCATTTCATAAGGTTTGCTGAGGTTGGGAATGTTTGTTGTAGTGGCCATAGAGATATAAAAGGAGGGGTCACGTAGAAGACAAAATCGTTAAACAGGCTATGCGAGAACTAGCCGCAGATTTCTTTGACGCTATCGAGGGTCTGAGCTTTCTCCCACCAGGCTTTTAGCTTAGGGGTTTCGGCTGTGACGGCGTCGAACTGTGGGGTCTTTGAAATATAGAAGAAGATGGGAATTAGGTAGAAGTCGGCGATGGTGATGCTGCTCCCTAATAAGTAGGGACTGCCAGCCGTAAGCGCCTCAATGGCTTCTAACGCTTTTTTGGTGGGTGCGATCGCTTCCTCAACAGCCGCCTGGTCTGTCTCTTTTCCTTGACCTGGCTTCACCAAATTTTCAATGGTCAACACACCCACTGCAGGGGCATAAAGGTAGCTGTTAACGATAGATGTAATCTGATGCAGGCGAGCATGTAGCATTGCATCAGCAGGCTTGAACTTACCTCCCGCAAGCGTTTCGTTGATGTAGACCGTAATCGCATCGGTCTCGTAGAGACTATCTTCGTCTATTTCAAAAGTTGGGATTTTACCGAACGGATGCTTGCTGAGGTACTCTTCTGTTTCGTTGTCACCGTTGAAGATACCGATGTCTTTGAGATCGTATTCAACGTTCGCGCCTGCTAGCAACAGACGAACTGTGCGAACGTAGGTGCTGATAGGCGTGCCGTAAAGTGTGATGTTGGCCATAGGTTAAAAGTGAGTGAAAGGGTTGGCGGAAGCTACTTGTAGTGCTTGTTGGTTATAGTTCTTGCTGGGTCGGGCGAATGATCATTTCGTTGATGTCTACGTCTCCAGGCTGTTCAATGGCGTAGGTGATGGCGCGGGCGATCGCATCCGCATCAATAGCCACGTCGTACAGCTGGTTTGCGCTCTCCGCACTTTTATCGTGAGAAATATGGTTGGTCAGCTCAGTAGCCACTGCACCTGGAGAGATGTTGGTAGAGCGAATTTTGCCACCACCTTCCATGCGAATCCCTTCAGAAATAGCCTTGACAGCAAACTTAGTCGCGCAATAAACAACCCCGCCTGCAAATAGCTTGTGACCAGCTACAGATGAGAGATTAATAATGTGGCCAGATTCTTGCTCCTGCATAATCGGCATTACCGCTGCCACGCCATACAGTACACCCTTTACATTCACGTCAATCATGGTGTCCCATTCATTGACTTTCAGCGCAGATAACGGAGAAAGGGGCATCAGGCCTGCGTTGTTCACCAGCACATCTACTCGTCCGTAGGCTTCTTTGGTCTCCTTGGCGAGTGCTTCTACCGCGCTGCGGTCGGTCACATCGACGATCTTGTATTTTGCGCTGCCACCTGACGACTCAATATCAGTGACAATTTCTTTGAGTTTTTCTTCTCGTCTGGCCGCAAGCATCACCTTTGCGCCGCTGCTCGCTAGCCGACGCGCGGTAGCTTCGCCTAGGCCACTGCTACCTCCGGTGATAATGACGACCTTGTTTTCAATTTCAGACATATTTGTCAGCCCTATAGTAATACTGTCTACTATATGAGGCCCAGACAAAGATAGTAGACCAGTCGTCTACAAACATTAAGTTAGAGCTGGACCAGAAAATATGAATCTAACCAGCGACAGATTCTGCTGTAATCGGTTGAGCTAAGTCTGGCCTGTTTAAGACATGCGTGAACAATATGTGAACAAAGTTACGAAGCGGCGTGGGGGAGCGGGATGTTTTGGCTCGCAATGTGGCCCCTTGCCATCCAGCTAAAATAAATTTAGCCAGTTCGACTGCACTGCTGTCATTGTCCATGACAGCATCTTTTTGGGCATCTGCTACACAGCTTGCAAACTGAGTTTCCCAGTCGTTCAGAATCTGATCAAGGCGCTCGCGAAAGTGCTCATTTTGTGCCGCCAGCTCTTGCGCCAGGTTACCAATTAGGCAACCTGTCTCGTACTGGTTCGCCTCCATTTCCTGAATACCCAGCTCAAAGTACTGGCGCAGCCTGCTCAGTGGAGAAAGCTGCTGGTTGCTAATAGTGGCATCTAGTTTGCGCTGATATTCATTGGCAAAGTCTTCAATAATAGCCAGACCAAAGTCCTCTTTACTTTCAAAGTAGTAGTAAAAAGAGCCTTTGGGTACGCCTGCTGTGGCCAAGATGTCGCTAAGGCCAGTCGCATTGAATCCCTGGCGAACGATGATATCGCGGCCAACGTGAATGAGATCCTGGCGTTTATGAGTGCGTTTCATCGCGCCGAAAAGAAGAGAGCCTCTCTAGTTTAGCGATCTTTGGTGAGGGGATAGGGCATTGCCTTGCAAAAACCTCACCAAAGGTAGAACTTACTAAAGGTCGTAAGAGAGACTCGGAGTCGGGCGTGTGTGAGGGGTTTAAACGAGGCGATCGCTAATCAGCGACTCCAGGGCATCGGCCATACTCACGCCTTCTGCAGCGGCCTTGGCCTTGAGCTTGGTAAATAGCTCGTCGGTCATGCCTACCCGGTTGCGGCGACGGCCAGAGCCAACTGCCTTTATGGGTTCGTAGGTTTCGCTGAAGGTACGGAGGGCCCCGAAGGTGTAGCGATCGCAAAAATCACCAAAGCTCTCCCCCTCGTTTCGATTCTGCTTAAAGCAAGCAAACAAAGGCTCCAGCACCTTCTCCAAATTGTCTTCGTGCAGCTTATCCATAAAAGGACGCGCCAGCCGAGTTTGATTCGGAGAGCCCCCTAGCCACAGCTGATAGCTTTTGGGTGCCTGTCCTACAAAGCCCAGTTCGGCCATATATGGCCGCGCACAGCCATTCGGACAGCCCGTCATCCGAGTCACAAACGTCTCATTTTTGAGTCCTAGCTTATTCAATAGCTTGCGAATACGTAGCAGCATGCTAGGGATGATCCGCTCAGACTCAGTCACCGCCAGTCCGCAAGTCGGCAGCGCCGGGCAGGCCATAGCATAGCGTTCGAGCGAATCCACCTTAGTATCCGGGGTAATGCCATCACGATCCAAAATTGCCTGAATCGCAGCTTTGTCTTCTGGATCGATGTCACACAAAATTACGCTTTGATTGGGCGTCACTCTCATCGAAACCTTATAGGTTTCAACAATCTCTTTGAGAGCGGCCTTGTTGCGTAGCTTGCCCTGGTTGTGCACCCGGCCATTGCGAACATGTACGCCCACAAACAGCTTGCCATCACCCTGTTCGTGCCAGCCCAGATAGTCTTCGAACTTCCATTCAGGCAGTTCGCGATAGGGCTCTAGCTTTTTGCCAAAGCGCTTTTCAACTTCAGCAATAAACTTCGGCAGGCCCCACTCATGTACTAAATACTTCATACGAGCCAAGCGACGGTTGTAGCGTTCGCCATAGTCTCTTTGCGTGAACACAATCGCCTTGGCAAGGTCATAAACATCATCTTTATCCACATACCCAATGTGGTCAGCCACACGAGCAAAGGTTTCTGATTTGTTGTGGGTACGACCCATGCCGCCGCCTGCCATCACGTTAAAGCCCTGTAGCTCGTTGTTGTCGTCTGTAATAACAACGAACGTAATATCTTGCGTATAGGCGTCAACAGAATTGTCGCCGGGGACCGTAACCGCACATTTGAACTTACGAGGCAAGTAGTAAGTGTTATAAATCGGCTCAATTGACGTCTCAAAATCGGTGCTGACCCGACCGCCTTTTCTGGCCGCGACCACGGCAGGATCTTCTTCCGTGGTCACCGCCTTTTCACCGTCTAGCCACACTTCGTAGTAAGCAGGGGTTTGTGGCGTCAGCAAATCTGCGATGTTAGTCGCGTACTTACGAGCGATGACGTACTCAGGCTTATTTTTGTAGGGAGCCGGTGGCGCCATGACGTTTCGGCTCAGATCGCCACAGGCACCCAGGGTAGACCCCATACTGTTGATAATGTCAGCCAGGGTTGCTTTCAGGTTTTTCTTCAGGATGCCGTGCAGCTGAAAGGCCTGACGGGTAGTGGCGCGAATGGTACCGTTACCGTACTTGTTGGAAATATCGTCGAGGGTGAGGTATAGCTCCGGGGGAATATAGCCGCCCGGGTTGCGTAAGCGAAGCATCATGGAATAAGGCTTTTCCTGACCACGGACAACGTCATCGCGGTTGTACTGCTGGTAAGAGCCGTGAAACTTGAGGATTTGGATGCCTGCTTCGGTGAAGTGGGTCGTGTCTTCTTTTAGCTCAGTTGCCACGGGTTCCCGCAGAAACTGGCTACGCTCTTTAATACCTTCGAGCTTAGAGACCTTTTTTTCGGCTGGTTTGAGCGGCGTTTGAACCATGGGAGATGAGGAGCTTGTGAATTTGATAGTGAAGAAAGTGATCTAAAAAATAAATCTGAGACAGCAATCCCCGGTAATCCGGTCGGGATTACGGGGAATGTGTCAAAATTCTAGCACTGTGATCACGCTCTGGTGCTCAGAGATCAAAAAAACGAATTATTGTGATCACATAGTTCAATGTTCTTAACGATTCGCTGGCAGATTCTTCTGACAAGCTTCCTATGGCAGATTCCATGATGTACTCCGAGGAAATGTTTGTATTCCTCACGCCTGACGCAACCGAAACGTTTATGACGCCGTCAGAGCTGTTAGAAAAGCTCAAAACATTGGTCACCGATTATGACGGGGTGCTGCCGCCCGACCTGCAAAAATTAGCCTCTGCCGAAGCACAGGCCAAGTACTTGATGGAAACTCACTGTGAGTTCGAGACTGCACCAGGAGAGTCTGCTCAGTGGTATGCGGTGCGGTTGGAGAAGTGACGTTTACGCAACCACCGCTTTCATCGCAACAGCTACTTTCTGATCGCCTTTCTCGCTCACTTCTGCAGTAATCCCTGGGCCAAAGAAAGCCTCAATTTTGGGCTGCTTTTCCTGCCACTTTTCAAAAGAAACATACGGAGAATCGAACTCCAGAACAAGGGTGTAGGCACCGTCTCGCTGCTCTTCGTGAAGGCCGGATAGTACAGGCCTTTGAGTATCGTTAGGGCTCAGGCCCAAGCGCTCGAGGGTTTCGTCCAGGTGAGCTTCCTGTCCGTAGCGATAGCGAGTCACGTCTTTGCGGACCTGGGTTTGGGTTTGGGTCGCCTGGTCGCGCAGGGCAATTACCGCATCGCTGGTGGGTTGAGTGTAGGGGACGGGCTCTAGCTCGGCCGCGCGTAGGGCCAGGCCACCCAATAAAATGGGAACGCCATAGAAGAAGCCAACCAGGTTTAGGGTGGCATTTTCTTGGGCGTAGGCGACGAAGCCGAGTGCGGTCAAAATGGCACCGACAACAAGCAGGACGGTACCGAGGGGGATTTTACGCATGATGAATGATGTTTTGAAAAAGCGAATGGCTAGGCACGGGTGCAGATGCGCTACGCCCCATATGTGCTTATCCTGTTTAAATAAGTTCTCTATAAAGAAATGTAACTCATCTCGGAGACCCCTTTGATATGGAATTTTCAGCCCTTCAGACCAGAATTGAACTCATTCGCTCTAAACGGGCGTCGCTGCTACGATTGCTAGAACAGCCTGGCATCGGGACTTTGCGGATTGATATTAATCAGGCGCTAGAGGAAATTGACGACTTGCTGGAAGAGTTTGATCGGGCGTTTCCAGGTCAGTCAGCCGCCTGATGAGGCCTTCGGCGCCTGGCTGGCTGCTTGATAGAGCTACGGCTGGCGTGAGAGTCTTAAAGGCTCATTCGCACATGATTGTTCGAATACTGGATTTCACACACTGATTTAACGATGGGAAACACGTTTAAAGCTGAGGTCACTCACAAGGGCACGGTACACACCGTTGATATTCCTGACGATCAGCCCGTTTTGGAGGCAATTCAGGCTGCGGGTCTGGAGTTGCCTTTTTCCTGTAGTGCGGGTGTATGTACTACCTGCGCTGCGCTAATTACCGAAGGCTCGGTGAATCAGGAAGACGGTATGGGGGTGAGCCCCGAGCTTCAGGCTGATGGATATGCGCTGTTGTGTGTGGCGTTTGCAACGTCTGATTTGAAGCTGGAAACGGAGAAGGAAGACGAGGTGTATGCCCGTCAATTTGGTCAGCCGGGTTGACGTCGGCTTCGCTCAGTCACCGGACTTAGAATCACCGAAATTGGAAATAGTGTGAACACTCGATTCGTGACGTTAACGGTATCTTTGCAAGAAGCTTCGCCGGATGAAATGAGGGCGGCGCTGCCGGGGTCTGATGCCTTGAAGCCAGATGTGTTGCGATCGCACATCGAATCCCAACTTTCCACACACGGCATACCACTACGCTGGGCCATCACCCACATCAACCCCGACGAACAAACGGCCCACGTAGAAGCCGTCGTCACCACTATTGCCTGATCTCACTTGTGTCTATTCAACTTCGACCTGGTCAACCTCAAAAGCTGCATACAACCATCCTGATTATTCCAACGGGAATTGGTGCAGCAATGGGTGGCTACGCGGGCGATGCGCTGCCGATTGCGCGAACGTTGGCTGAAGTGAGCGATCGCCTCATCACCCATCCCAACGTACTCAACGGGGCACAGCTATACTGGCCAATGCCCAACGCCTACTACGTCGAAGGCTATGGCCTGGACCAGTTTGCCGCTGGCAGCTGGGAACTCGTGCCCGTTCATCAAAACTCAATTGGGTTGGTCATCGATCAAGGCGTAGAAGATGAGCTCCGGCAGCGACACTTACAAGCAGCCGATGCAGCCAGAGCAACTCTGGGCTTGGACGTACGCGCACATGTGGTCACAGACAGGCCGCTGGGCGTAACGCTAAAGACGGCTGATTCTGGGGCGTCTTGGGGAACGCTGAGCAATCCTGATAGCCTGCTGCGGGCGGCGGAGCGGTTAATTAATGGAGCAAGGGTGAAGGCGATCGCAGTGATTGCCCGCTTCCCCGACGACGACGGATCAGAAGCGTTAGACGCCTACCGCCAGGGACAGGGCGTCGATCCATTGGCTGGCGCCGAAGCAGTGATCAGTCATTTGATTGTGCGCACTTTCAAGCTGCCCTGCGCCCATGCGCCCGCCCTATCGCCATTACCGTTAGACCCACAGATATCCCCGCGTTCGGCAGCCGAAGAAATTGGCTACACCTTTTTATCTTGCGTATTGGTAGGGCTCAGCCGTGCGCCTCAGTTTGCCCTGAACGGTGATGCGCTGGCGATTCGCGCGCAGGATGTCGATACGGTGGTTGTGCCTGCCACTGCGTTTGGAGGCAGCGCGGTGATGAGCCTGGCGCAAAGCGCAGCGCAGATCATTGCGGTGGGTGAAAATACAACAGCGATGGCAGTCAGGCCAGAAGACGTAGGGATTCAGGCGATTCGGGTGAATTCCTATTTGGAGGCAGTGGGTGCGATCGCTGCTTATAAAGCTGGCGTAGCCCACAGTGCACTGCATCCAACGATTCCATCTATTCCTGCACTATCGCTACACCCGCCGTGAATGAGTCATTCGTAAATTAAGGTGAAAAATCAATAAATCTGTCGCCAAAAAGTCGGGAATTTACGGCCTTGCTACAGTATCTTTTTAAGTAGCTGAGTTGATATGAATGCTACGGGTCTATCTTCTATTGGGGCCTTCAGTAAGTATTTTTAACCAAAGATAGTCAACCGAAGACGGCAATCTCGACCAGGTTGTGTCATCGGTTAACCAAGACTGCTGTATATACTAAAAGAACTGAGCTTAAGCGTTAAGGAAAAACCAAAATGGGACTGTTTGATCGCGTCAGCCGAGTAGTGCGCTCTAATCTAAATGCAGCGGTAAGCTCCGCTGAAGATCCTGAAAAGATCCTGGATCAGGCCATTATCGACATGCAAGAGGACCTGGTGCAGATGCGTCAGGCTGTTGCTAAGGCGATCGCCTCACAAAAGCGCGTTCAGCAGCAAGCTGATAAAGCACAATCAGCTGCCACTCAGTGGCAACAGCGCGCCCAAATGGCGCTGCAAAAAGGTGAAGAAAACCTGGCCCGTGAAGCGCTGGTTCGTAAAAAAACCTACTCCGAAACCTCCAATGGCCTGAGAGGTCAGCTCGAGCAGCAGTCTGCCTCAGTCGATACGCTCAAGCGTCAGCTGATTGCCCTAGAGAGCAAAATTTCTGAAGCGAAGACCAAGAAAGATATGCTCAAGGCCCGTGCCAGTGCGGCCAAAGCAAACGAGCAGCTGCAAAAGAGCGTGGGTACCTTGGGCACTAGCAGTGCCATGAGCGCCTTTGAGCGGATGGAAGAAAAAGTTCTGGAAATGGAGGCCAGTGGTCAAGCTGCTGCTGAGCTAGCCGGAGCTGATTTAGAAAGTCAGTTTGCTTCGCTAGAAGCCGGTAGCGATGTGGACTACGAGCTAGAAGCGATGAAAGCACAGATGCTAGGCGGTGCGGCACCGACTCAGGAAGCACTACCCCAGGCAGATGAGCCTGCTGCCGCGCCTGCGGCTACCCCACAAGATTCAGCGGTTGATGCTGAGCTAGAGGCCCTGAAGTCTGAACTAGATAGTCTGTAAGCTTACTACCAAATTTCTGCTACAGAACAGACATGATGCCTGTTCTGTAGCAGGATTCCTTGTGTGTTTCCCCGCCTGGACGTTTATTCGGGCGGGGTCATTTATTTTCTCTTTTCTATTGACCTATGCAGATTGCCGACCGCCTTGCACCATTACAAACCAATGTCTTTGCCGATATGGACAGTGCAAAGGCCAGCGCGATCGCACAAGGAAAACCCATCATCGATCTGTCGCTAGGCTCTTCGGACTTACCGACACCTGACCATGTTTTGGAGGCGATCGCCACCGCCCTAAAAGACCCTGCAACTCACGGCTACGCCCTCTTCAATAGCACCCGAGACTTTCGAGTCGCTGCTGCTAAATGGTACGAGAAAAAATTCGGCATCACCATCGATCCAGACACTGAGGTCATGCCACTGATTGGCTCCCAAGAAGGCACGGCTCACCTGCCCCTAGCGTTAATGAATCCTGGTGACGTCGCTCTTTTGCAAGATCCGGGCTATCCATCCCATGCTGGCGGCGTCTATCTGGCCAGTGGCACGATTTACCCTATGCCGACACTGGCAGCCAATGACTTTTTGCCCGTTTTCTCAGATATTCCTGAAGCGGTACTGACCAGGGCTCGGATGATGGTGCTGAGCTATCCGCATAATCCGACAGCAGCGATCGCCCCTCTCCACTTCTTCAAAGAAGCCGTAGCCTTTTGCAAAGCTCACAACATCGTGCTAGTTCATGACTTTCCCTACGTTGACCTGTGCTTCAGCGGTGAGCTTGCACCATCCGTACTGCAGGCCGATGTAGATAAGCAGGTCTCGATCGAATTTTTCTCGCTTTCGAAGTCTTATAATATGGGCGGCTTCCGAGTCGCCTATGCGATCGGGAATGCGCAAATCATCAAGGCGCTACGACAGGTAAAGGCCACCGTTGACTTCAATCAATACCGGGGGATTTTGCGAGGTGCCATCACCGCACTCACGGGCCCACAAGACTGTGTTGCCCATATGGTGAACACCTTTGCTAACAGACGTGATGCTGCGCTCTCGGCCCTACGGGCGATCGGCTGGCTAGTCCCAAAACCCGAAGCCACGATGTACATTTGGGCCAAACTGCCAGCCGATTTGCCCCATGGGTGGGCAACCCGTTCCATTGATTTTTGTACAGCACTGGTAGCAAGCACGGGGGTAGCGCTTTCTCCAGGACGCGGTTTTGGCGTATCCGGAGAAGGCTACGTTCGCTTTGCACTGGTGCAATCTCCAGAGGTATTGTCATCTGCGATTCAAAAAATCGGCAATTTTGTCGTTTCAGAATCTAAAAACTCTGTAAATAACTGATGTTAGTGTGATCTGTGTTCCCCCCTAAATATGAGGATAGCCCCATAATGTAACAAATTACTTCGGTATGTCAGCAATAAGACGCAGCTGCGGGCCAGTATTATGACGTCGCCTTCCACACTATTATCTGCACAGGAAAGATCTGGCCGCGTCCTGATCTTAGAAAACGACTGTAGTAATCGCATTTTGTTTGCTGATTATCTAGAACAGTGCGGCTACAGCGTATTTCCACTGGCCGATGAGCAGAAGGTATTTGAAAGCCTCGAACAGTTCGATCCCCGTGTGCTGATTCTTAATTTAAAAATGCCGTTCTTGGACGGGTTTAGCGTTATAGAGCAGCTACGATCGCAATCCCGTTGGAGCAAGCTGGCAATTTTAGTAGTCAGTGGTTACAGCCTATTCAGCGACCGACAAAAAGCACTGGACTTAGGTGCCAACGCCTATCTGACAAAGCCAATTTTGCCTATGGAGTTCAGTGCAATGGTGGCTCAGCTGATGGAGTCAGCAATCAATTAACGCCACGCATACTAGCATGGCTCCAATCTATTCAGTGGTCTCTTTCGTATTCGCTGGCTGATTTTTTAGGTAGCCTTCCACCATTCTGTTCAAATTCTGCACTGAGGTACCTACCTCTACAATGCTTGCCTCTAGGCGATTAGAAATAATCGCCATAGATTGCAGTTCATTCAAGATTCTACTGACGGACTCTTGATACTGGTGTTCAAATTCTTGAGTATTCACAGATGTTTTCAGGAGTATAGAAAGCGAAGGACGGTTCAAAAGAGCAGCCGGTCGGTAGCACGGCTTACAAAGCTTATGAGTAGAACATGTAAGCAGTTTTTGTGGGTGTTTTTGTACAGACCCGGTATCTACTTATACTCGAAGGCGCTTACCTGATACGGGGAGATAGGGCTCTGCTCTACCAAATCTTCTTGGTTAGGTAGATTTTTGTGAAAACGCTTGATTTGTGGCAATTGGTAAGACCTATCAAAACCATTTAAGATGTTGCGTAGGCAAGTGTGTACGGTCATACGGCAATATCGATAGCTTTGAAAATACTACTACAAGACTCTGAACGGCTAGAAAACCGACTTAAGGAAATCCCGCAGGTGCCAGGCGTCTACTTTATGAAGGACGCAACGGACCAGGTTCTTTATATTGGTAAGTCAAAAAGTTTGCGCAATCGCGTGCGCTCTTATTTTCGTGAGGCGGCGCATCATCACACGCCCCGCATCGCCACGATGGTGCGTAGCGTGGCCGATATTGAAATTATCGTCACCGATACGGAAGCAGAGGCACTGGCATTAGAAGCGAACCTGATCAAGCAGCATCAGCCTCACTTCAATGTGCTGCTAAAGGATGACAAAAAGTATCCATATTTATGTATCACCTGGTCAGAAGACTACCCTCGTATTTTCATTACTCGAAAACGACGCAAAGAACAGAAGAATCGATATTACGGACCCTATGTCGATACGGGATTGCTGCGTCGAACGCTGCAGATTGTGAAGCGCGTTTTTCCACTGCGTCAGCGGCGACAGCCGTTATTCAAGGACAGACCTTGCCTGAACTATGACATCGGTCAGTGTCCTGGGGTATGCCAGCAAATGATTACGCCTGAGGACTATCACAAGATTGTGCAGCGGGTGGCGATGGTGTTTCAGGGGCGATCGCACGAGCTGATCGATCTGCTCACAACAAAGATGATGAAGGCGTCCGAAGCTATGGACTTTGAGAAGGCGGCGATTATTCGCGACCAGATCAAAGGGCTAGAGACGCTAGGGGCACATCAGAAAGTAGCCTTGCCAGACGATACGATTTCTAGAGATGCGATCGCCCTGTCTGGGGACGATCAGCACACCTGCGTTCAGCTCTTTCAAATCCGTGCAGGCCGCTTGGTGGGGCGACTAGGCTTTGTGGCCGAAACAGAATCAGGCACCCCAGGCGAAATCCTTCAGCGCGTCCTCGAAGAGCACTATCGTCTAGTAGATCCCGTCGAGATTCCCGTGGAAGTCTTAGTTCAGCACGCCCTGCCTGAGAGCGAGATGCTCTCGGAGTTTTTGACCAGTCAAAAGGGACGCAAGGTCTCGATTGAAATACCACAGCGGCAAATGAAGGCAGAGCTGGTGGAAATGGTAGAGCGCAACGCCCAGTATGAGCTAGCACGCACTCAGCGATTCGCCGATCGCAACACGCAGGCAATGGAAGACCTGTCGCAGCTGGCCGACTTGCCAGGGCCGCCCAAACGGATTGAAGGCTACGACATTTCACATATTCAGGGCTCGGATGCGGTCGCATCCCAGGTCGTCTTTGTCGATGGCTTACCCGCCAAGCAGCACTATCGCACCTACAAAATCAAAAATCCCACCGTTACCAGCGGTCATTCAGATGACTTTGCCAGCATGGCTGAGGTAATTCGCCGCCGATTCCGTCGGTATGCCGAAGATCCAACCAAGCAGCGAGTAGGCAATCCCGACTGGCCAGACTTGGTGATGATTGATGGCGGCAAGGGACAGCTATCGGCGGTCGTTGCAGAGCTAGAAGACATGAACTTGCTCGGTGAGCTGCGGGTCGTCAGCTTGGCAAAGCGGCGAGAAGAAATATTTTTGCCTGGTGAAAAGACGTCCCTGGAAACGGAAGCTGACCAGCCCGGTGTGATGCTGCTACGCCGATTGAGAGACGAGGCCCATCGGTTTGCAGTGAGCTTCCATCGCAAGAAACGTACGGCTCGAATGCGGCGATCTCGTTTAGAAGATATTCCAGGCCTGGGACATCAGCGCCGCAGACAGCTGCTGGCTAGCTTTCGGTCTATCGATTACATCCGCGAAGCCTCCCAAAAGCAGCTGTCTGGGGTTGACGGCATTGGTCCGCAGCTAGCCCAGCAGATATACGAATATTTTCATCCTTCTACGGCTTCGTGAAAGCGACTACAAAAAGGCCACGACAAAGCTCTGCTTTCATGACTTCAGTTTTATGACGGCGAAGGGGGAGCTGCGAACAATGACCTCAAGAGCCTCCAAAAAGGGAGTCTTCAATAGTCAAAATGTCTTAATAAGATTCCGGCTAAAATGTCGCGAAAGATACAGTTTTATCTCCCAAAACTTAAAAACTAAATCTAACTCAATATTTTGAGATGTATCCCTATGAATAAATATTTAAAGTTGTCAAAATAATTCACACACAATCTAAAGCAAACCTGTATTTATCGGTTCTTTTCTATGGCGGCCTACATTTCTATTCCTGCAGAGAGAAAGCATAAATACTTACTCAAACCGTGAATTGATAAGCCTTCTAGCTTGCCGGGGATCATCCCTATGGTGGGCGATCCCCGGCTTTTATCTATCTCAAGTACCCTTGGCGGCACCTGTTTTAATTGTCATAATGAATGGGTGAGATAAGCAAAGCAAAAGATTGAATCAATGCGCATGCCCATTGTGAATTGTTTTGCAGCAGCACTTTATCTCGATTGAACAATGTCATAAGTATTTTAAGAACTATGAAGAAGGCCAAACAAAAAACAACTCAATCATTTTTAGACTCACTTTTACTGAATGGAGACAAAAAAATGTCTGTGCCTGCAACTGTGCAGAGAGTTCACTGCCCTACTTGCGGTAGTCATGCTGAGCGCTATCACTCTACTGAAGCAGGTACGCTACGCACTCAGTGCTCCAGGTGTGACTATCTGATGGTCTCTTGTACAAAGACAGGGCGCGTGATCGAAGCTTATGCGCCTAGCTTTGCACCCTCATTGCTAGCGGCGGGCTGATTTTTCCTTTCCAAGCTCTGATGCTTCCGTACCTTCTTTCAATTTGTACGTACGAAATATCTACGGGATCTCTAAGTATCACAGCGTCTCTAAGAGGCTAACAGGCCTTCTGAGAAACCTCGGTTCAACGGATTGATAGTTCATCAAAATGACAGCTTTACGGATGGCGATCGCTTACAGGCAAGTAGATTGTTTTCCAAGCCCCAAACGCTTAGACATAATAAAAAGCGCCTCTTTCGACATAAAGGAGGCGCTTTTTCTTTTTTATTAGCTTTTCTCATATCAGCTTAGCTGTATATTTATCCTCTGGGCCGAACAGTTAGTGCTTGTCTAGTAGCGCTTGCCTGAGGGCCACAATCATTTTTGATGGCTCGACTGATGGCGTTCCAGATGCGTTATTTTCTAACGTATTCAAGCCCAACAGAGCGTACAAAGCTAACGTAATAGTTGTGGCTTGTATTATTTTAATGAACATACGAAATCTCCTCTCACCCCAGCTACTGCTTACAGTAATGAGCCCAGAGAACCGCGCGAATCGGTAATGGTACCCAATTTGAACTGGCACATTATTTTCAGCTTCTAAACGGCTCTTCAAAGGCTTTCCTTTGTTGATGTTGCAGCAGCTTTTTTGACTAAACTATATGACTTTTATTCCTAAAGTATGGTTACAAGATAGCTTGTATATCTATGGGCCGGGATGTAGTCGCTGTAAAGATTTAAGGACGGCTGATGTACTTTTCCTTTGTAGAGATGTACGGGCTAGCTGGCTTGTCGGTGTAAGGTAAGTATTCCTACGCTTGCAGTAGCACCTGTATGTCTTGTAGGCAGTGGCGCTGTGGGTGGCGTGTCAGCCTACCGAAAGCAGTAAGTACAAAAGCAGTAGATACAAAAGCTGATTTGTCAGACGTAATTGAGTATTCGAGGAGTGTTCTTTTGAAATTAGCGTTCATTATTGACCCCATTGAGCGATTAGACCCTGGTCACGATACGAGTGTGGCGATGATGGAATCGGCCCAGATTCTAGGGCATGAGGTTTTTGTGACGCGTTCGGAGCAGCTAGGGGTGATTGAAAGCCGCGCGTATGGATGGCTGCGATCGCTGCAAATAAAACCCGTGAAGCAAGAAGGCGATCGCTGGGTAAGCGAACCCGACTGGTATGCCTTGGGCGAATCCGTCTGGCGCCCCTTAGAAGAGATGGACGCGGTATTTATGCGGCAAGATCCACCTGTAACGGTGCCCTATCTCTATGTCACCTATATCCTCGACTATGTTGATCCGCAAAAGACGCAGGTGATTAATTCTCCGGCGGGGCTGCGAGCGGCTAACGAAAAAATGTATGCCTTGCAGTTTACCAAGGCAATTCCAGAGACAATCGTCAGCACCGACAAGCAAGTGATTCGTGAGGCGGTAGAGCGATGGGGCGCGGGTGTGTTAAAGCCTTTGGGGGGTAAGGGCGGTGAGGGTATTTTGTTTTTGGAAGGGGGCGATCGCAACTTCAATTCCATCGTTGAAGTCAGCACTCGCCAGGGGCAGGAGCCTGTCATGGTGCAAGCTTACTTACCCGCCGCAAAGGAGGGTGACAAACGCATTATTTTGCTGAATGGTGAACCTATTGGCGCGGTCAATCGCGTGCCTACAGGTAAAGAGTTTCGTGGCAACATGGCCGTTGGCGGTCGCAGCGATAAAACCGAGCTAACCGAGCGTGACCTGGATATTTGTCAGCAGGTAGCACCTGCGTTACAACGCGATGGTCTCATTTTTGTTGGGCTCGATATTATTGGTGACTACATGACCGAAGTCAACGTCACCAGCCCTACTGGCATCCGCGAAATTGATCGACTCAATGACGTTCGATTGGGCAATCAGGTCGTGGAATGGGTGGAAAAGAACGCACCGTAAGCTGCTTCAATACTGGCGACTTAAAGCAGTCCTAAATATCCGCTGGGTCAATCCCCAGTTCCCTCAGTCGTTCAGCTAATCGAGCATTCTTGGATTCCGATTCATTGAGCTTCTGCTCCGATTCATTGAGCTTCTGCTCGGTTTCTTGAAGCTGTTCCTGTAGTTCAATAGGGGTCAAAAATGGCTTGCCATCGGGCCGGTATACCTCCAGCGTTTCTGGCGTAAGCACAAATCGAACTTTAAGACATGGGCTAGTCCAGTCTTCAGCAATTTCGATAGGTTCTAAATAATTGCCCTCTCGCTCCCAGCCGAAAAAGTCTATGTTGTCTGGGTCGTAAACGTAATATTCTTGAACGCCATAGCGCTGGTAAAACTGAAACTTCCTGGCAAGCTCACCGCCACGATTGCCGGGAGAAAGAATCTCAAAGACGACCTTTGGTGCAATGTTGCCCTCTTCCCATTGTCTGTAGGAGCCGCGTTGGCATAGCCTCTCCACAGGAGAATCGCCCTTTGGCCTGCCAAATGCAACCATCGCATCCGGCGCTTGACGAGTTTTGTTGTCCCCTTCCACCGCATACCACAGCAAATCTCCAGCCACAAAAACGTTAGGATCGTCCTTGAAGATGATTTCCAAGTTTTCTTTGATAGTGACAATCCATCTGAACTGCTTGGTATTATCCGACATAGGGTTACCATCGCGTTCTGGATAGACGACGTCTGCTTTGGATGTCTTGGAAAGCTGCTGAACCATGAGCGCTGAACCGTGTGTAGGACTTCCTTACATTGATCGCTAATAGGTAGTTCTATTGTACCTAAGGACCTGTTACTCTGCTGTTGACTACAGCTGAGGTACTCTCCACCACTCAATTTCACTTAATTTCTTATAACTTGCTTGCAAGATGCGTCCTTTTCTAACTTTGCCAAAGTGTGATCGCTACTGGTTATGCAATGGCCGAGTGCCGTTATCTTTGCTAACTGTTGAACAGCAGACTCCCATACAAGATTGCGCCGCTGTCGATGTAGTGATTGAGCATGGGAAAGTGAGCGCACTACACCCGGCGAATTCTGTCCAAGTAGAAGAGAGTGTGCCTACTATCGATGTTCGTGGCGGATTGATCTGGCCCTGCTTTGTAGATATGCATACACATTTGGACAAAGGACACATCTGGTCGCGCAGCCCCAATCCAAATGGCACCTTTGAGGGGGCATTAGCAACGGTTCAAAAAGACAGCGCTGAGTATTGGCAGGCGGAAGATGTTTACAGGCGAGCTGAGTTTGGACTGAAGTGTAGCTACGCCCATGGGACTCAGGCTATCAGAACGCACCTAGATGCCTTCGGAGATCAAGCTGATATTAGCTTTGGCGTATTCCGTCAGCTTAGGGAAGAATGGGCCGGACGGATTCAGCTGCAAGCGGTGTGTTTGGTAACTCTGGACTATTTTTTGCAGCCTGAGGGGAAACGGCTGGCTGATTTGGTCGCCAGCTCGGGCGGCGTTCTGGGTGGGGTGGCCTTTATGAATGCGGAGATTGTCCGGCAGATTGATCGCGTGTTTGAACTGGCGATTGAAAGAGACCTAGATTTGGACTTTCATACGGATGAGAGTTTGGACCCAGAGGCGATCGCCCTGCGCCTGGTGGCCGAAGCCGCGATTCGCCACAATTTTCAACGGCGCATTACCTGCGGTCACTGCTGTAGCCTGTCTGTACAGCCAGAGGATGTGGTCCGTCAGACGATTGATGCAGTAAGGGCAGCAAATATTTCAATTGTAAGTTTGCCAATGTGCAATTTGTATTTGCAAGACAGACGTACTGGGCAAACACCTCGGTATCGGGGGGTAACGCTGCTGCGAGAGCTGAAGGCAGCGGGGGTGAGGTGTGCGATCGCCTCCGACAACTGCCGCGATCCGTTCTTTGCCTATGGCGACCATGACGGGCTAGAAGTGTTCACACAGTCTGTGCGCATTGGGCACTTGGATCATCCCATCGGAGACTGGCCACAAGCAATCACCGCTACTCCAGCCAAGATGATGGGCTTGCAAGATGTCGGGAAAATCTCAGTAGGTGGTCCAGCAGACCTGGTGATTTTAAAGGCGCGGAGCTTTAATGAGCTGATATCGAGGGGGCAGAGCGATCGCGTTGTGATTCGCAAAGGCCAACAAATCGACACAGCCCTCCCCGATTACGCAGAATTAGACGATCTTCTGTCTACGTAAGCTATGACTACGCAGCAACAGCGACAGGTAGATATCCCATCTCTTCGAGCTTAGCAATCACCTTATTGACGCTCTCGTCCAAAGTTTCTTTGTGCGTCTCACAGTTCACTTCAGGGTTTGTGGGCGGCTCGTAAGGATCACTAATGCCAGTGAACTGCTTGATCTCACCAGAGCGAGCTTTCTTATACAGGCCTTTCACATCGCGCTCTTCGCACACTTCTACAGGCGCGCTGACATACACTTCTACAAAGTCACCGATGCGCTCACGCACTTCATCGCGAATCTCTCTGTACGGGGAGATGGCCGCAACCAATACAATCACGCCATTACGAGTCAGCAGGTTAGACACAAAGCCGATGCGTCGTACGTTTTCGTCTCTGTCTTCCTTGCTAAAGGTCAATCCTTTCGTGAGGTTCGTGCGTACAATGTCGCCGTCTAGGACTTCGAGCTTAACGCCTCGCTCACGAAGCTTCTCGACAAGTGCGTCGTTGATGGTTGTCTTACCGGCGCCGCTCAGCCCTGTGAACCAAACAGTGACGCCTTTTTGTTCTGATGACATGGGTGTTTTGATCTCCTAACAGTCTTCTAAATTTGCGAGTTTTACCAGCTGGAGGGCACTCGCAGGCCCAGACATTGCAGACATTATGTGCCGTACAGCCAAATTGCTAGCGGTGGGGTAATAATCGTCATAATTAAGCTCAGCGGCCCTCCCACTTTTACAAAGTCCATAAAGCGATAGCCGCCTGCACTGTAAACCATCGTATTTGTTTGGTAGCCGATAGGCGTCATAAAGCTATTGGACGCTGCAAAAGTAATCACAAAAATTGCCGTGAGTGGATTAAGGCCAATGGCTCTGGCGACCTGAATGCCAATCGGGAGCAGTAGTATAACCGCCGCATTGTTTGATAATACGGCGGTTAATATCACCGTGATTATGTAGATTATGGTAAGCATCCAGTAGTGAGATAAACTTCCGCCTGTGCTCACCAGCTGATTAGCAATCAAATCAGCCGCGCCTGACCTGTCCATAGCGGTTCCTAACGGGATTAAGCAGGCCAGCAGAAAAATAACGTCCCAGCGTACAGCTTGATATAGTTCTCCAGGCTTCAGACAGCCCGTCAGGATCATTGCGACAACGCCAGTGAGCGCAGAGACCAGAATAGGATAGTCGGTCGTGGCGGCAATCACGACAACCGCCAAACCGATCAATAAAGCAATCAGTGCTTTGCTGGTTCGCAGGCTCTCCAAATCACGCTGTTCTAGCAACAGCAGGTTGCGGCTGGTTTGCATCCCGACCAGGCTTTGCTTGGGGCCTTGTACCAGCAGCAGATCGCCAAACCGGAGGGGGAGTTTTCCCATGCGATCGCGCACCAGCTCCTGCCCTCGTCGAATCGCCAGCACCGTGACGTTGTAGCGCTGCCGAAATCGCAAATCCTTGAGGGTAGAGCCCACCAGGTTAGAATTGGCAATAATCAACGCTTCTGCAATGCCCTCTTGCTCCCCAAATCCAGCCTGCCAAGACTTTTGGCCAAACTGCACATCGGGCAAAATCTCCAGGCCTTCGCTTTCACGAATTTTCAGCAGATCTTGCTTACCCCCACGAGCTAGCAAAATGTCCCCCACAGCCAGGGTCTTATCGGCCAGCGGCTGAGGAAAGTGGGTGTCGTTACGAATCACTTCTAACACGTCTACATCAAACCGTCTTTGTAGCTGACTACTCCGCAGCGTTTTCCCCACCAGACTCGACTGAGGGGTGATCACCACTTCGCTCACGTAGTCTTTCATGCCGTACTTCTGGCTAAGGCCCGTGTCATTGACCTGACGGTTTGGCATTAGCAAAGGCGTCACAAGCGCCAGATACGCCAGGCCAATTACAAACGTAATCACGCCCAAGGCCGTGAACTGAAACATCGTAAATTCACCAAACCCTTTTTCTGCTGACAGTCCACTGGCTAAGACGCTTGTAGAGGTGCCGACGACTGTAATCATGCCGCCTAAAATAGTGGCAAAAGAGAGGGGCATCAGGAGCTTTGAAGGTGAAATGCGGTGCTGCTGACAAAAGTCTTCGACAACGGGCAAAAATACAGATACGACGGCTGTGTTATTGATTAGCCCAGACATCGGTCCCACAATCAGCCCCAGCACGAATATCTGTCGTCGTAATGTGTTGCCACCCCACTGTGTGAGCCAAACGCTAGCCTGCTGTAAAACGCCAGTGCGGGCAACGCCTGCACTCAAAATAAACATGGCCATTACAGTAATCGTGGCCGGATTGCTAAAGCCTGCGATACCTTCTTCTGGCTCTACCTGGCCAAGTACGACTAGCGTCACCATCACACCGAGCGCTGTGATATCAGCTGGAAACCTTTCTACGATGAAAAGCACGAAGGCCATTACCACCACACTCAGGGTGATAACAATATCAAGAGTCTCACTGCTCATATAGGAAAGGATAAATATAGAGAGCGTTAAAGAATAAGATTCTATGGAAAATAAGGATCGTCAGGAAAAAGGGATGGTAGACGATAGCTTTCAGTGATGTGACGCGCCATCCTTTTCGGCAGCGAGTTTAGGTTCCAGGTACAGGGTTTCGAGCAGAACAGCACCCCCAGCGACCCAGGGAGGAACAATCAGCGCACCCACAATGCCGAGCACCTGCGTTCCACCCAAGACGGCCAAAAGCTGATAGAGCGGATGCACGCCAACAGACGAACCCACCAGTAGCGGATCGAGTATGTAAGTTTCAATGTTTTGAATCGTGGCGTAAAACAAGACCACCCACAGGACAATCCAACCGCCCTGGGGAATCGCAACGACTAAGGCGGGAATTGCACCCAAAATAGGCCCCAGGAAGGGAATGAGGTTGGTGACGCCAGCGATCGCACCCAAACCAATCGCAAAATCTTTTAGCCCCAAAAAGCTCAGACCCACGCCTGTAACCAGCGCCAGCGTCGCGGATACAATCAGCCGCCCGCGAATATAGCTGCCAATGCGATTGCCAATTTCGGGCAGCTGCTGACTGACTTTCTCATCCCAGGGTTTGGGCAATAGCCGCACAAAGTTTTTAGTCAGTGTCTGGCTGTCGGCCAGCATGTAGCCGGATATAAATATCGCCAGAACCAAGCTTAGCAGTGTCCCCAAAATGTCTGTAGTAACGGTAACTGAGCGGAGGGCGACCTGACGTGTGGAGCGTACAGCCCAGGCGGCGATCGCCTGAACATCTAGCTGGTCAAAAATCTGCGTGGTAAAGTCGGGCCGGTTGTCGTTAATCGCCAGCGCCCAAGTTTCAGTTTGTGTTGCCGCTTTGCGCAGCAGTAAGGGCAGCTGCCGAATCAATAGCTGAATTTGTTCGAGTACGGTTGGGCCAATCAACAGCACGATGCCAATAAGCGTGCTGATAATGGCAATGTAGGTAAGCAGCGCACCCAGCCAGCGCGGGATGCGGAACTGTTCGGCCCAGCCAACGATGGGTGAAATAGAGCAGGCCAACACAACGGAAATCATTACCAGTAGTAACAAACCCCTGAGCTGCCAGCCAATAATGGCAGAGGCGATCGCCGCGAATACAATCAGCACTCCACTCAAAGAAATCGATAACCGCTGTTCAGAAGCCATAGCAAAAAGCGCGATAAACTCAGGCCTGTGGTTACGTTCATAAGCAAACCGACGCGACCTAACCCAGAGTAATCATAGGCCTAATGGGGAAGCTACAGGGTATATCGGAACTGATCTATCAACATACCAGGCATCCACATGCCACCAAGCGATCGCCTATCGTAAGTTCCCACAGCAGGCAGAAACGTTTGCTGACGCGTCAGGTCAATTAGCCCCTCACCCAAAAATCGATATAAATCGTCGTCAAAGCGCAAGTTCTCAATGGGAGCCACAATCTCACCCGCTTCTACCCAAAAACAGGCATATCGAGTCATCCCTGTAATCCGCCCCGCGTTCAGATCGCTCCAGTTCAAATAGTGAAGATTCGAAAGGTAAAGTCCTGTTCCTAATGCGCTCAAGATATCTGCTTCATCGAGCGTACCGCCTGCCACAGCAGGGACTCGCATTGCTTCCTCTGCGTTAGCGCCATTGCTTGCTTTTCCATATTCTTTGGCACTACGGCTATTGACCAGCGAGTTTATCCAGCGCCCCTGTTTAATCACAGGCAACCGGGCGGGTGCAAACTCCCCTATACTGTTAAATCTGGGAATAGCAACCCGCTGAAAATCTTCTTGCAACGAAAACTTTTCAGACAGCCGAACCTTACCCTGCTCCAGCTGGCTAAAGGCGCTGTTTCCTTGTCTGAGTGCGGATTCTCCTAACCCACCTCCCCAAACAATTGTATCCATCAGGTCAGCAACCGCTGCAGGCGCAAGGTACGTGCGATAGCTGCCTCTAGGAATGGCTTTTACCGGCGTTGAAAGCAGTCTTAGTCGCTTTGCTGTTGTAAAAATATGGTCTGCGTATGCTTTGCTATCCCATACTTTTCCAGCCAGCGTTCCCTTTACTGCACGGTGAGGGGTCGCCTTATTGTCTTGCTCACCGAACAAAGAGTAGTCCAGCGTAAACGAGGGGGTTTCAAACCAGTGTTGTTTTCCCGCAGAATCCGCATATGCACGATAGGCACTGCCGCCTGCATAAAGCCCGGAAAAGTCAAGGAATTGAACCGGATCGAGTATCGCCTTTACTAATCTATCCCCGGATAGTAGCTCTCCTGTGTAAACTTCACGGCTTCGGGCATCTGCCGGATGGCCGGGATTGCTGTTTGGCAAAACAGCGTAATGATCGCTCGGTAAATAAGCCAGTTCGGCCAGTAGTCTGCATAGAGCAGGCTCCAACATCGCCCAGTCACTCACAAATTCCCCTGTGAATGGCAACGTCATGCTGTTGGTTCTACAGTCGCTAGCTGATGGTCGGGTGCCCATGAGCGTAACGACAATCTGACCATCTTGTACATGGCCTGTTTGTCTGACTTGCGACCCGTTGAATCGAACAAACTCAGTCTCTTCTCCAGCCAGCGAGACTGTGAATTGAATGTGCTTCTGGGGCTTTAGCTGGTGCCTAATTGCGTCCACCAGCTGCCGAAAGGCAGTTTCGAGTCTGCTTTCTGCAATAGAACCGTGACGCGAAACTGGGCTGTCCCGTTTAGATACAAGCTTGTTGGTGCGAGACAGCCCATTAGCAGACTCACTGTCATCAATAGTCTCTGTGTTAAACAATCCGGTATCTTGTAAGCTCACGATTCTGCTCCCCCAAATACTTCAATATTCTTGAATGCACAGACAGGCGAGGCATGCCCTACGCGAATCAGCTGATTGGGCTCGCCTTTGCCGCAGTAAGGGGTACCGTATACCCTCAGGGTCTCGTTACTTCCAACTTGATCTAAATTCTTCCAAAACTGTGGTGTTGTCGATCGGTAGTTGGGATTTTTGAGCAGTGTTGTAAGCTGGCCGTTTTCGATTTTCCGCGCGTACTCACAGCCAAACTGAAACTTGTGACGCTGGTCGTCGATAGACCAAGACCGATTAGACTCCATATACACACCGCTCTCTATATTGCCGATCATTTGGTCGAAATCGGTGTCTCCCGGCTCCAAATTGATATTGGCCATGCGGTCAATGGCCGGACGGTTCCAGCTACAGGCGCGGGTACAGGCTACCCCTGGCACGCCCAGCCTATCTTGACTTTCCAGACCGCCCAACCCTCTTTGCAATACGCCTGAACGAATCAGATATTCTTTGCCCGCTGGGGTGCCGGTATCATCGTAGCCGTAGCTAGCCAGTTCACCTGCCAAGGTGGTATCGAATGTGATATTCATAAGCGGTGAGCCGTACACCAGCTGACCAAAGTCCTGGGGCTGTACGAAGCTACCACCTGCATAGTTGCGCTCGTCGCCCAGAATGCGATCTAGCTCCAGGGGATGTCCCACGCTTTCATGAATTTGAAGCATCATCTGGTCCGGTGCCAGGACCAAGGTAGTGGTTTCGTCTGGACAGTCGGGAGCGTCTAGTAGCTCAACTGCCTGCGCTCCAATTCGGGTTGCTCTCGCCCAAATGTCTTCATCAGTCAGTCTTTCCCAGCCGCCCTGATAGCTCCGCGCCAGATAACCGTTGTCGCTGCGGGCTTGGGTGACGCCGGGGGCTTGAGCGATCGCTCCCAAATGACTCTCCAACAGTTTGAGCTGCTGGTGTATCTGTGTGCCATTGGTACTAACAAACCAGCTATCTGTTTCACAGGTGCGCGCGATCGCACTGGTGCGAATAACCGCTGCTGATACCTTCAGGCGATCGCATAGCTGCCGCAATAAGTCGTTGATTTCAGTGACACTAAGGCTATCGAACGGTTGAGCGTAGGGCGATGCGTAGTGGCCTTTGACCGGTGGCCGTACGGATTGAGTGAAGTGATGAATAGCCCATTTACTGGCTGCGATCGCCTGTTGATAGGCCCTATGCGCCGCAGCTCGCAGGGCTTCAGCCGTGAGCTGATTCGTTGCGCTATAGCCAAACTGCCCATGGGCCAGGACCTCTACCATTGCGCCCTGAGTTACGGCGCGATGGTTGTGCTGAGGATGACCATCGCGCATTTCTCGCTTGCAGCTAGCTTCCTGCATCGCGCGAATACCAATCCAGTCAGCCGGGATATCGATTTGTTCGAGTGTGCTGTTGAGATACCCAATCATAAAAACAGTGAAACGGTAGTAGATGCTGAAGACGATGGAACGATGAACCCGAACCATCTTCTAACGAATTATCGAGAAGTTAGGTGTCAAATGTTTCATTATCTCATCCTTTATTTACCCAGATTGATGGTCCCATCTTGTAATTTTCCCCAAAAACAAGCCAAGGATATTTTTCAAAAGCAAGAATAAAATGCGTTTTCACCTTCTAAAACAACCATAAAAATTACTTTTGCTTTTATAAAAAAGCAAATTAGGTGAAATTATTGATTATAATGAAATCATGAATATTGATTCTTTGGACGAAAAAATTCTCAGTGTTCTGATGACACAGGCGCGAGTCAAATGGACTGCTCTTGCCGACGAATTTGGGGTGTCTGCACCTGCGATCTCGGAGCGCGTCCGCCGGTTAGAACGTACGGGCTTGATTACCGGCTACACCGCCCGGCTCAACGCTGAAGCGTTGGGATTCGACATCACGGCATTTGTGACCATCACCCTCGCGCATCCTCAACATCGCCAAGGCTTTGTCGATTTTGTAATCGCTAACGGTGCCATCCAGTCCTGTCATCACATTGTGGGAGAGGGTGATTATTTACTCAGGGTTTGCTGCCGCTCTACAGCCGAGTTAGAACAGCTGCTGAGCGAAGAGCTGAAATCTATTAAAGGCGTCGTGCAGACGCGAACCACTATTTCTCTGCGCTCCATCAAAGACACAACGGCACTGCCCGTTGCGCAAGCTGTTTTAGATACAGAGGAATGAGCTAGCTCAAGCTACGACGAAAGGTCAAAGAAATGCTGTTTTCTATATTCATGAAGGGACTGCTGTTAGGCATAGGGATCGCAGCGCCAGTCGGACCGATTGGTCTACTCTGCATTCGTCGGACGCTGACTCAGGGGCGTTGGATAGGATGGCTATCGGGGTGCGGCGCAGCAACAGCAGATGCTTGTTATGGTGCGGTAGCTGCGTTTGGCCTGAGCGCGATCACAAATCAATTTACTGCCAATTCATTTGCCCTACAGCTAGTAGGCGGTCTTTTTCTCTGTTATCTGGGTGCCAAAGCCTTCTTCGCTAAGCCACAAAGCCACTCTAGTACACCCAATAGTTCACCAACTAACGCTTCAACTGACTCTCCAAATAGAGATACGACGCCACTTCATCGAAGACCACTTCATCGAAATACGACAACCTCTGCAACTCGCTTTAAAGGCTTACTACCGGCTTACACCACAACGTTTGCGCTAACGCTGGCTAACCCAGCAACGATTGCTTCTTTCATAGGCATCTTTTCGGGTCTCGGTATTACGCAAAGTGACTATCGACAATCGGTAACCCTTGTTTCGGGAGTATTTTCGGGCTCGCTGCTGTGGTGGTTGGTGTTAGTGTCAGGAGTAGCCTACCTGGGGAGTCGGCTAACGCCTGAGCATCTAGACCGATTCAATTGGGTTTCTGGCAAAATCTTTGGCGTAGTGTTCATTGCATTTGGCATGGTTGCTTTATTTGCGTTGCCCAATGCATAGATAGCCCAAGCACAGGCATTGCAAGATTAAGGATCACAGGTTTTAGCATGGTTTCGTGGCATCAGCGGCGACAAAAAAACAGATGGCATTTCGTCGGAATCCTTTGCCTGACGTCTGTTCTGTCACTGTGGCTAGCGTTTTCGGGTATGGCGATGCTGACATCCGGGCAGACCCTAGCCTACGCTCAGTCTCCTTCTCTAGAGGATTTGCAACAGCAGCGTGATCAGCTCGATGAGCAAATTGAGGTATACAACGAAACAGATGACCGCTATCGAAAGGCTGAAGAAAAGGCCAATCAAAATCTGCGTGACTTGTCGAGGACAATTCAGAGCACGGACGAGTGGATTAGCAACACAGAGTATCAGCTAGCTGAAGCCGAACGGCGACTGACTGGGTTAGAGTCCGATCTTGAAAGTAATCTGGCAGACTATGAATCAGCGCGCAGCGCAGTCGTTGGACGATTGCAGTTTATGCAAAGGCAGCAGGGCTCCGAAGGGTGGGCACTACTATTACAAAGTCAAAATCTCAATGACTTTTTAGATCGGCGCTATCGGCTAAAGCAGGTGTACAAAGCCGACCGCGCAACGCTGCTTGCACTGGATGAAAAGTCGGCAGATCTGGTCGCACAGCAGGAGGGCATAGAGGAACAGAAAAATGCGATCGCGCTTTTGCGTCAGCAGCTCCTAGTTAGCCGTGACCAGTACACCGCCCAGGTTCAGCAGCAGTCGGGCCTAATGAGCCGACTAAGAGAAAACAGAGGTGCACTTTCCGCAGCTATTGACCAGCTAGATAAAGAGTCCGACGAACTCACCTCATTGATTTTGGAAAGAGTCGCAGTTGCCAACGCCGCCGATGCCAAGATTGCCCGAGAAGAAGCCCTTCGGGCTGCTAGAGCATCGGGAAAAATGGTTTATCCTAGCAACGGTCCGATTACCAGCAATTTTGGCAGTCGCTATCATCCAGTACTCGGCTACAGCCGTTTTCATGCAGGAACGGACTTTGGCGATGCCCACGGCGCACCCATCCGGGCCGCAGAAACCGGCGTGGTGATTTTTGCGGGTTGGTATGGCGGCTATGGCAATACGGTGATTTTGGATCATGGGGATGGCATGACGACACTGTATGCCCACGCCAGTCGGCTCGATGTAGCCGAAGGCGGCACCGTCAGAAAGGGCGATATTATTGCGGCTATTGGCTCCACCGGACTATCGACAGGGCCTCACTTACATTTTGAGGTGCGCCGTTCTGGAGAGCCCGTCAATCCGATGGACTATTTGGCGTAAGGTGTCGAGCAATACAGATGCGTTGGAAATAGCGTGCCAGGGCTGACTTTTGATCGGCCTGCGGGATACTCTAGGGCTATGAAATATCAAGTTCTCTGTTATTCGGTTGCGCTCGCCCTCCTTGCTTCAACAGCAGCCCAAGCTAACAAGTTGCCTGTCATTGCTCAAGACACATCGGCACCATTCAACCTTTCTCCTGAGGTTGTTGAACAAAGCCCCGTCTTACAGCGTTGGCTAGAGTCAGTGCCCAATGTACAGGAAGATATTCGCAACGACCCCAGCTTCGTAACTCGTTTGCAGGCAGGCTATACCATTTATCCTTCTTCCGATGGCACGGGAGGCTTTATCGTCGGTGTTGAGGATTTGTTTATTGGGCAAACGCCGCTGACTGTGAGCGCAGACTATCAGCAGAACTTTAGAGGCGATCGCACAGCCTACGGCGCAAGCCTGCACTACTATGTCCTACCGCTAGGCAGCTACTTCAACGTTTCTCCTATTCTTGGCTACCGACATGCCGACTCTGGTAGCGATTACAGCATTGATGGTGCACATGTTGGCATCCGTGCCCGTCTTGTGCCTTCACGGACAGGCGTAGCGGATTTTACAGTCGATCAATCTTGGGTTGTGGGTGATAGTGAAACATTGACTATCACCCAGCTCAACGTTGGCTACGCACTCACGCAAAATTTACGGCTGTCTACAGATATTGAATGGCAAGGCACACCAGACGAAGGGGATAGTCGGGTCGGCATTAATCTAGAATGGGCGCTATAACGGTTCCCATAGAAAACCCGGTAGTCATCTGGATCTACCGGTAGCCTTGAATGCATAATATAGACAGCTAACGCTACAGATTCCAGCAGCGAAAGATTCCAGCAGCGAAACATGGCAAAACCAACTCAGGCCCATATCTCTAAACTAATTCCCAAGCGAGAGAGTGCGTTTACTCGCGATCGCACCCTCAAGCAAACCGAATACTACATGGGCGCCAAGCTGCTAGAAGTCGGCATCAACCCCAACAAAGACGTCATCTATCGTTGGAAAACAGTAGACAAAGGCACTAAAGAAGAATGGACTTACAGCGCATACTGGGGCAAGTCACGGGAAAAAATTGAAGCCGAAGAAAATAATTAAGCCAGGCCCAGCAGCGTCAGCAATCCTTTTCCAGTCAGTAGCTCTATGACAATCAGCGCGGCGATACCAATCATGGCAGCTCTACCATTTAGTTGCTCAGCATAATGGTTAAAGCCTTTCTTAGGACGGCCCATCTTAGGTGTTTTGGTCGGCTCGATACTGGCCATTATTACTATCCTTAAGAATTATTGCTTTCCTATTGTCAGCTGCGATCGCCTCAGCAGTCAATGGTGAGCCACAAACAATTTCAGCGACAAACATCCCGACGGTCGCAGTTACCTATGCGCGCAACCCAGTGAAACTACAGTTCTCCAATGTATCGAAAATCATTTAAGACATAAGAGGCATGATCTACAACAGACTGCATTAGCACTCAGATGCCGTTGATCAACATGTCTATATTGATGAACCCTTTGAAAAAGGATGGGCTCTGGAATGATTATGAGACGCGCTTACCTCGTAAAACCTATCTTGCGCCTTGCAGCGATCCTTGCAGCAAGTAGTGCACTGGTAATCAGCTCATTAAGCGCACCGGCTTTTGCTAACGACACTACGCCTGAGCTTAGGGAAGGTTTGCCCGGTCGGCGCATTAGCGGTGGCTCACGATCGCCAAGTACTACCTGTGTCTCTGCCGTTAGTCAGCCGGTTATTGCACTCATGCCCAAGAACAATCTTGGTAAAACCATCGCCGAGCGCCCCACCTTTTGGTTCTCCCTGCCCGCTATCAATCAGAATAGATTGATTGAATTTGGCTTGTATGATTCGGAAGGCGAGCTGCTTTTTCAAAAGACCTTAACCGCAACGGGTGAAGCTGGCCTGACACATCTCTCAATGCCCGAAACCGCCGCGCCTTTGGATATAAACCGTGACTACCGCTGGTATTTGAGCGTTGTATGCGACCCACAAAGCCGTGCTGAAGACCTGACAGTAACTGGATGGGTCAGACGCGTTGAAGCCAGCACTCACCTTTTGGAACAGCTCGCAACCCTTACACCCGAGGAGCAAATATCGCTCTACGAAGCTTCAGACCTGTGGTTCGATGCATTAACAGCGCTCTCTACACTCCATCACGGCAACTCAGCTGATGACTCAACAGAACAACAGTGGGTCACACTTTTGCAAACCATAGATCTCCCCCAGGTAATTTCGGCGCCCTTTGTAGGTGTTTTAGCCTCTAAACCCCTGTAGTCTTCTTGTATTTTTCCTTCTTTACAGGCTGCAATTCCAGGTGAGGTCTGTCGCTCACGCTATCGTCTATTTCAAAAAACTCATTAACTATGAAAATTTCTTCTTATTCCAAAGTCATTTCCATCGCAACCATTAGTTTCACACTAATTCTAGGTGTGTCAGCTCTACCCAGCCTTGCTAATGACAATGTTTCTGATGATATTCGTGAGGGACTGCCCGGTCGACGCATTAGCGGTGGGGTCAGAATGGAGCCACCGGCTGACAGCTGTTTCTCTGACTTTAATCAGTCATTGGTATCCATTACACCTCGCAGTCATATGGGTGTAACGGCACTGGCTCGTCCTGCGTTCTGGTTCTCTATTCCCGATACGGTAGGGTCTAAGGCAGTTGAATTTCGACTGAACAGTGAAGCTGGAGACTTGATATACACAGCTCAGGTGGATATATCAAGCGACTCGGGCGTTAGTGAGTTTCAGCTACCTGAAAGCGCACCAGCCCTATCACCAGGCAAAAACTATCAATGGTCTTTTTCTCTCTCTTGCAATAACGGTTCACAGTCACCAGAGCTGGGATTGGAAGGATGGGTAAAACGAGTGAATATGTCTACAGAATTGACAGAGCAACTTGCAGCGGCAAGTCCGCAAGAACGCGTGAGTTTGTATCAGGATGCTGGCCTGTGGCATGAGCAAGTGAGTGAACTACTCAACCTGCGACGTCAAGACGCCGAGAGTGAGTCGCTTCAGCGACTGTGGGCTGACCTTGTGGAATCAGTCGGGCTAACGTCCCATGTATCTATGCATATTTCAGAAGAAATGAGGACCTTTGAGGCAATTACTCCCGATGCGACGACGTCTTCTCGGGAACCAGCGAGGGTTACCACGATCGACGGTTAAATGCTTGGGCAAAACACTCAGGGGGTGGGCATTCTGTAAGTATTAAGGAACATTTCTAACCTCTGCCAGGAGGGCCCTTGTCTGTAATTAATAACCTCTACAAACGAGTGCACAATCAGCCCTACTGGCTGGCAAGCCTCGTAATTACAGCGCTGCTTGTCGCGCTCAGGCAAATTGGTGGCTTGCAATCGCTAGAGCTGCTCGCATTCGACTACATGACAAGATTACAGACGGACCAAGGGCCTGACCCCCGTCTGCTGGTTGTTGAAGTGACAGAAGAGGATATTCGTGCCCAAAGTGAGTGGCCTATGTCTGACCAGACGATGGCTGAGGTGCTGGGCAAGTTACACAGCCACCAGCCCAGAGCAATCGGGCTAGATATTTATAGAGATATTCCGCAGGGAGATGGCTATGCAGCTTTGGCTGAGATCCTCAAACAGCCTGAAATTATTGCCATTGAAAGCTTAGGAATTAGTGAATCAGACAGTATTCCAGCACCGCAGGCGATCGCACCCGATCAAGTAGGCTTCAACGATTTTATTATTGACCAAGACGGCATTTTGCGAAGAAGCTTGCTGTTTGCATCATTGGGTGACGAAAAGCTATATTCCTTCGCTTTACGACTGGGGCTAAAGTATTTAGAAGCTGAAGACTATGCTTTCTCCGTCGATAGAGATGCCCTGACCATTGGGGCGGCAGAATTTTCACCGTTAATGCCTAGTTCGGGCGGCTACGACAACATTGATTCGTCCAGCTATCAAATGTTGCTGGAGTATCGTTCTTCGACCTTAATCGCTCGTCAGGTAACGCTGAGTGAAGTGATTGCAGACGAAGTAGATCCCGGTTGGATTGAAGATAAGATCGTCCTAATTGGGGTAACCGCTCCTAGTAAGAAAGATTTTTTCTATACGCCTTACAGCTCCGAAGAAAACAACGAGCATGTAATGGCCGGTGTGCTGGTGCATGCCCAAATGGTCAGTCAGATTCTCAGCAGCGTCTTGGATGGGAGGCCTATTTTCTGGTATTTGCCTGATGTAGTAGAAGTCGGCTGGATCTGGGTTTGGTCTTTGGCAGGTGGGTATCTCGTTTGGAGGATGAAGCGTTCGGTGCTACTGGGCGCTGCGCTAGTAGGCAGTGGTGTAGGCCTCGGTGGACTGTGCTTGGGTGCTTTTGCCGCAACTGGGTGGATTCCATTTGCAGCCCCGTTACTGGGATTAGTCCTAACCAGCGGCACGTTGATTACCTACCAGGTCTTTTATCAGTCTTTTTACGATGGATTAACTGGATTGCCTAATCGGGCACTGTTTGTTCGTCAGCTAAAGCGCACGTTAGAAAGAAGTAATCAGGCTGATATCCACGCTTCTTCTGCTATTTTGCTGTTAGATCTCGATCATTTCAAGGCCATTAATGAGAGCTTTGGTCATCGCTTTGGTGACGAACTGCTGATGAGCGCGGCAGAGCGTATTCGAAATAATTTGCCCATTCGCACTAGTCTGGCCAGGTTAGGGGGCGATGAGTTTGCCATTTTATTGCCTAATTTGACTGAGGCAAGTCAGGCAACCAAAATTGCAGATACACTCTACAACCGTTTAGCTGAGCCGTTCACGATTGAGGGGCAGGCAATTACAACAAGCTTTAGTATTGGCATTGCGCTCAATCAAAGCGATCAGATCAATCAGGCAGAGACCTTGATGCAGGATGCTCATCGTGCAATGGCTAGAGCTCGGGCGCTGGGGAAAGAGCACTACGAGATTTTTGATCCGGGGATGCGTGCAGAAGCTGTGAAGCGTTTTCAGCTGGAGGCCGAGCTGCGAAATGCCATTGATAATAAAGAGTTTTTACTTTACTATCAGCCGATTATTAACCTGGTGACAGGTAAACTGGCAGGCTTTGAAGCATTGGTGCGCTGGCAGCATCCTGAGCAGGGATTTGTGTCTCCTGGCTCGTTCATACCAGCGGCAGAAGACAGTGGCCTAATCGTACCAATGGGGAGCTGGATTTTGGAGGAAGCCTGCCAGCAAATGCGTGCCTGGCATCTACAGTTCCCCCATGCCAGGGATTTGATGGTGAGCGTAAATTTATCCACGAAGCAGTTCAACCAAAAGAATCTGACTGAGGAAGTTGCCAGCATTCTGGACAAAACTGGGCTAGATAGCCAGTGTCTGAAGCTGGAGCTGACGGAGAGTGCTGCGATGGAAGATGTCAATGGCACTATAGAGCAGCTGGTAAAGCTTAAGTCCTTGAATTTGAAATTAAGTCTTGATGATTTTGGAACTGGATATTCTTCTTTGAGCTATTTGCATCAGCTACCAACCGATACGCTAAAAGTCGATCAGTCTTTTGTTGGCAGAATGGAGGAAAAGGCCAGTGAAGATGGTGAAATTGTTAAAACAATTATTTCGCTAGGCCACCAGCTAGGCATGGACGTTATTGCTGAAGGGATTGAAACGGTAGAACAGCTGAATGGTTTACGGAAACTAAACTGTAATTACGGTCAGGGTTACTTTTTTGCAAAGCCCCTGCCGAAGGCAGCTGCGGCGGATATGGTGGCAACCGATAAAAACTGGCTAGAAGAAACCGATGCTGCTGAGCCAGTAGCGATCACCACTTAGGGTGAACAGAGCTCATCATCCATGCATTATAAAGCTATATGATGATGGCGACGTGACAGTGGTGCTTGTAAGCACCGGATGACAATGGCAAGTTCTATGCAATGGACAGCAGAAGCGGAAGCATTGCTGAAAGAGATTCCTTTTTTTGTGAGACCTGCTGCGCGTAAAAAGATCGAGAAATTTGCTCGTGAAAGAGACCTTTCTGAAATTACAGACGAGGTCTATCGGGCTGCGAAGCAACAGTTTGGTCGGAAAAAGTGATGAGCTCGCGGCTGCCAAGAAAGAATCCAGAGGAAAAAGCCTAAAGAAAAGCCCAGAGGAAATGCAACAGGGCAGTTTCTCTGGGCTTTGGTAGGTGTGAGAAGGCTGGCGCAATCGCAATTAGTGAACAGCAGTGCTGTCGACTGTGACAACAGTAGGGTCAGTGTCAGTAGGCTTAGCCTGAACCGCTTCACTATCTGTAGAGGACGCCTGACTAGAGAGCCAATCGCGAATCGTTGCAAAGCGGTCTTTGAGGGTGGTGTACTGTTCGCCGTAGCGATCGCCAAGCAGCTGGTCAATTTTGATGGCTTGCTTTTTGGCCTGTGTCTCTACGGTAGGGAACAAGTTATCTTTGGCTGATTTGGCTAAGACCTTGATGAGGTTGCCAATGCGCTCTGTGAGGTCTGGCGCGGCAGCTTCGTCATTCCATGCCTGGCTGACGGCTTCGGCTGCCTGCTGACTTTTTTGCTTAACGGTGGAAACTGCCTCGGTGGTAACGTCTTTGGCAATGGGGCTAATGACGGTACGGCCCGCCTGAAACTCTTCACGAGTTTCGCTAAAAGCCTGGCGGAGAATACTGGCAATGCGCTTGGTACGTTCTGTGCCTTCTTGCTTTAAGGTGTTGAGTTTCTGTGCAGTTGTAGGCTCATCAGTTGCTTGTGCGGTGGTATCGAGCAGTGAGTCGGAGGTGTATGTCATGGTAAATCTGTGGGATATGGAGTTTTCAATGAATAGTGAGGGGACGCAAGCAGACAGGGTTGACTAGCTAACGGCAACTGCTTCAACGTTGATAGTTTTGATGTCTTCTGTGTTGATGACGGTTTCTACTTGGGTCGTTTGAGCCGTATTGTCTGTTCCTTTGAAGCGACTTTTACGTTTAAGTTCTTCGGTGACTATCTGGCTGACTTCTGTAATAAGCAGGCTAGCAATCAGACCGTCGTCAATCCAGCCGATAATAGGGAAGACATCTGGAGAAATATCGAGCGGGCTAACCAGATACACCAGTGTTCCTAGAATCACAACCCAGCGGTACTTGGTGTGTTTGAGCGCTTTACGATAGAGGGTGTGTAGAGCGGATGAGATACTGTTGTTGTTCAGTTTCTTTTTCATGGTGTGTCTTTGGTGTGCCTAGGGGCGGTGCCTTTTGCCAACAAATTAATCATCGCAGATAGAGTTGTTGACGTCAGGTGTAGAAAACACACCGAACATCGGGCGGTACGGTCGATAGAACCGTATACGGTTCTCCGCTCATGTCTCAAAAAGAGAGACTGTAGAACAAAGCGAGAATATTACTAATTCAAGAATACCGATTTGTGAATATAGAGCCGAGAAGGCAGATTACCGGAGCAATGAGGTGAGGTGTCTGAGTTCTGGCAAGATGAGGGCTTTTAGGGCTAAGCGGACGGCTTTGCTGGAGCCTGGGACTGAAAAAATGAGGGTGTTGTTGTGGACGCCTGCGATCGCCCTTGAAGCAATCGCCCGTGAGCCAATTTCCTCGTAGCTAAGCTGACGGAAGATTTCGCCGAAGCCGGGTAGGGTCTTTTCGAGAAGGGAGGCGATCGCGTCGTAAGTCGTATCGCGCGGTGCAATGCCAGTGCCCCCGTTGAGCAAAATGGTCTGAATATCTGCTCGCTGTGCCAGTGCCTGCACCAGCGCAGAAATCTGCGCTGGCTCGTCTTTTAAGATTTGGTAATGGCTAATGTTATGCCCAGCTGCGGCCAGCTGCGTTTGCATAAGCTGACCGCTAGTGTCGTTACTGGGAGTACGTGTGTCGCTAACGGTGATTACCGCACAAGTGACTGCTATCTGCTGCTGATCGGCATGAGGAGACGCCATTGAAGCTACAGCTCCCTATTACTCCTCGTTCTTGGTCAGGCCAAGACCATTATCTTTCGCATAGCGGTCCATAAACCGCATGAAGCGTTCCCACTCGTCCTGACCGCGCATGACAAAGACGGCTTCAATACCTGCGGGCTCACCATTCACAAACTTACCGTTAACATCACGGGTAGTGAGTTCGCCTTCCTCGTCAATCATGTAAAGGCCGGTGACTTCGCCATTTTCTCCTACGAGTGCGTTGGGACGGTCGAAGTAGAAGGTTGCGGTGGCATCAGAAAGGTCCTTCGCACGGGTGATGCGAACGTCAGGGACCACCTCTTCCTTGACCCCGCGAGAAAATTGCATTTCAGCCATAATGGTTTTTCATTACACAAATTAATGTTTTTAGTTTCTCATTTTATTGAGCCATTAGTCGACCCTTTTTGCATTTGGGCGCTACATTTACGCTCTATGAGCTTGCTGGTGATAGCTGACTTGTGACCTGATAGCGAGAGGCAACTGGCGGCATTCGCTGGGCAATCACTAGGGCCTGATAGACCATGGCGGAGACTTCGGCGCGGGTGGCAGTACGGTTGGGTCGTAGCTCGGTGGTGATGGGATGGTTGAAGACTAGGGAGAGCTGGGTGGCAGAGGCAATCGCCGCTTTGGCATAGTTTGGAATGCTGCTGGCGTCGCTGTAGATGCTGAGTGCGCTGATATTTGGCGGTGACTGGGTCTGCAATTGCAAACCGCTGACTAAGGCCAAAAGTGCCTGAAGCTTAGTAAGTGGAAAATTAGGGTCGAAGGTGAGGTCAGGAAACCCAGAAATAAATCCGGCCCGGTAAGCCTGCTGAATGACGCTCGCCCCCCAGAAGCTTTCTGGAACGTCTCTGAAGCTAATGGCGGGTCGCTGGGGCGATGGGTTGAATGCGCCAACAAGCAAAACGGCAAACTCCGCGCGGGTCATTGGCGAATCGGGACGGAAAGATCCGTCCTTGAAGCCGCTAAGCCAGCCTTGCTGAACCAGCGGCTCGATGAAATCAATGGCCCAGTGCCGGGTAGAAAGGTCGGTAAAGCTGGCGGTGTCGGTTTCAGGGATGAAGGGCGATACGATGCGAGGGATTTTATTCGCTGCGACGAGCGCCTGGTGAACAAATGCAGTCGTTTCGGCGCGGGTAATAGGAACCAGCGGGCGCAAGGTGTAAGGGTCGGGGTAGTTGATGACTAGCTGACGCTCCGTGGCCGCTGCAACGGGCTCGATGGCGTAACTAGGAACCTGCGCTCTGTCGGTGTAGACCAGGAGTGATTCTGAGCGACCGTCGCCAAGGGCTAAGCCACTGACAAGGGCAACGATTGCCTGGACCCTGGTAAGGGGCGCATCAGGGCGAAAGGACCCGTCGGGGAAACCAGAAATGAAGCCTTTTGTTTGCGCTGCCTGGATAGCGTCGGCAGCCCAGAAACTGCTCGCGACGTCTGGGAAACGGATGCCCGAACGAATGGATTCAACATCGGGGAATGCAGCGGCAATCAGCGCCGCGAACTGAGCCCGAGTCACCTGAATATCCGGCTTGAAGGTTCCGTTTAAAAAGCCTTTGACGAGGCCTTTGGTAGCTAACGCTTCTACGAAAGGGGCTGACCAGTGACCAATTAAATCATGGAAGCGACTATCCAGGCTGAGGGGCTCGTTGGTTCCGGGTTTTGGCGGTAATGGGGTCGGATCAACGGGATCTACGTTACCCAGCAGTACCGCTGGCACAGCAGCATCATCTGGGATCTCACTAGATAAATAGACAACGCGGCCTTTGACTCTGATGGGGTTGATTTGATTGCCAGCGGTGGCAATGGGGATGATGGCGTCGTTACGGATGTCGTGAGTTTTGCCCTCGAACCAGTTGCCGCCTAAATCTTGAGGCTGGCCGATATCGGGCGCAGCGCGATCTTGAGTCCATAGACCGGTTTCCTGATTGTTGATTGCCTGGTTTTGCCGAAGGACGGGCCTGGCTTCGTCGGTCACCAAAATGGCACAGCGGTTTTCGCTGAATTGATTGTTAATAATCAGCGGCGCTGAGAACGACCGTAAGGCGATGCCTTCGCTGCTTTTTTGGAAGCTGTTTTGCCGGACTTCGCCTCTGGCCCGGTCAACAATGGCCACTCCGCTGTTGCCGCTGTTAGCAAATTCATTTTCTGAGAGGAAGGGTTGAGCGGTGCCGATAACGAGGACGCCGTGCTGCTGACAGGAAACAATGCGGTTGCGCACTAGCAGCGCTGCGCCTTCTTTTGTTACGACGCCTGTGCCTGTAGGATTTGTGATGGTAATCTCGCGGAGTTGAGCGCGATCGCCCAGCACGACAGTGACGCTTCTTCCCGCCAGGTCGCCGCCACCCTGAATAGTGGCAGAGCGCGTGGCATCACCTGCGATGGTGACCCCATCGGGAACCTGTAAGGGAAACTGCTCCCCGTTTTGATACAGCCCAGGGGCAAGCTGCACAACACTGCCAGGGCGAGCTTGCTGGAGCGCCCTGGTGATAGTCTCCAAAGGAAATTTAGCGGTGCCTTCGTTGTCATCCTGGCCAGCTGGGCTGACGTATAAAACAGACATTGCAGTTATCTCCTAATCGACCTGAGCGATCACAACATAAGCGATCGCAAACCTGATACAGCATTCTGCTATACATCTTTAGCATGGTTCGCTGGCAAAACCAGTAAAATAGATACACTGACCTTACTGACGGTTGCAGGTTTCCTATGGCAGAGTGGCTAGAGCATACGGTACATGTAGATGTAGACACGCCTGTGGAAACGGTTTGGCAGCTGTGGTCTGATATTTCGCAGATGCCAAACTGGATGAAATGGATCAGCTCAGTAGAGGTTTTGGAAGAACAGCCTGAGCTGTCACGGTGGAGACTGGAGACGGCGGGACTATCTTTTTCATGGCTGTCGCGGATTGTGAAGGTGGTGCCCCAGCAGATTATTCAGTGGGAGTCAGTGGATGGGTTGCCAAATAAAGGAGCAATTCGGTTCTACGGGCACAAGAGCGGTGGGAGTACGGTGAAAATGAGTATTGCCTATGCGCTGCCGTCGATACTGGCTCGGCTGATGATGAGTAGCTCGTTTGTCGATCGGGTGGTGACATCGACCTTGCAGGCGGATTTGGACCGGTTTCGGGAATATGCGATCGCTCACTGTGCACAGGCTTCAGATGACCAGGCTTCAAATGACCAGGCTTCCGGTTCCCAGGCTTCTAGCACCGCCTCTGAAACAGCCGGGACGCCTGTGAGTATAGATTCTTAGCAACGGCAATGGCCCTGACTTCGGAAGTAGCTTTGGAGACGGCGATTCAACAGCTGCGATCGCATCAAATCAGCGAGCTGTTCCGCCAAACACTAGGCTGGCAAACGCCCTCTGCTGCCGAGTCCATAGCCTATCTGAATCAGCAATGCTTACCCATTGCAGAGCAAGACGGTGTCGTGGTTTGGCAGGTTCTTTTGCATACTGAGGGTGCCCTGACCACTGCGCTGCGCCATCAAATCTACACAGCGTTGCAACATCTGTCATCTACGACAGATGCTGATGGTGCTACAGGGACACCTGTGAATCCTTTAGTGATTTTCATATCCTCAGACAAGCTGCGCAGCCTATGGTGTGAATCTGCAACCAGAAGTGCGCTGTATATTGTGGGGTCTCCGATAACGCTGTGGCGTTTTCGGCTGCGTCGGTTTGCGGTGAATCATCACGGGTTGTTTCCTGCCAGTGAATTAGCCAATGAATCAGCCAGTGGATCAGCCAGTGAATCAGCCAGTGAAACGACTTTTCAGATGCTTGTAGAGGTTCTCTTTAAAAGCATTCGTGGAATAGAGAGCGATGCGGATCGTCAGGCGTACAGCAGGCTGACGTTACGGCGGCTGATATTGATTCAGCAGATGCAACAGAAAGAATGGCTGAGCGGCGATACGTGGTATCTGCATAATCGTTTTGGCGAGTCAGTCACGCAAGGGGAGAATCTCTTTTTTGCAAACTGTTTACAGCCGCTCTATCGCAGTTTATCGTTGCCGATGGTGGAAAGGCCGCTGGCACTACAGCAGTCGGTTGGCAGGGTGCCGTTTTTGGGACAGCTGTTTGAGGCTCACCGGCTAGAAAAGACCTATGAGTCTATTACCGTTGATGACGGTGCATTTGAAACGGTGCTGGGCTGGCTGAGTGAGCAAAGTAGCGGTGATAGGCTCAATCCATGGATGAACGATGGGCTGGGCGATTGGCTGGCGCTAAACGTGGAGGGGCAGGAGACCCTCAGGACGCCGCTGATGGCAAGAAGGGTGTGCGATCGCGCTCTGGATACCTGGCTTTTATCCCAATTGGGCGCAGCGCTCTGGGACAGCGCAGATAAACAGCTTTCATCTGAAATAACAGCGGCTGAGGAGACACTGAACGATCGTCTGTTTAACGCAGATACGACGATGTGTCGTCGGCTGGTACAGGAGATTTTGCCACAGCTGAGTGTGTTAGACCCGGACTGTGGTGAGGGCAACTTGCTGGTGGCCTTTCATCAGCGGTTGACAGAGATTTTTTGCATTTTAGTAGGCTATATTCAGCAGAATCAGGATGCGCAGCTACAGATATGGAAAGCAGCGCTGTATGAAAATAGCGGACCAGACGAAAATAGTGGACCCAAAAGTGACCCTAATTCCGCAGAGGCACAAGAGTCTATTCTGCTAAAAAACATTCAAGAACGCCTGCTCAGAAATAACTTATATGGAGTCGGTGAATCACAAGCAGACATTGAGCCTGCTCATTTTCAACTATTGTTGAATTTGGTTGCAACAACACAAGACAGTTCGACAGTTGAGCCCTTGATCGACCTGGAGTTTAGCGTCCTTCCTGGTAACTCGCTAATAGGCTTTATTTCTGTTGATGAAGAGCGCTTTGAGCAGGTTGATAAAACGGGCGCGGTCGATGTATTGCAAGGGAATCTGTTGCAGCCGCTGGCAGCGGATAGCTACCAGACCATTTTGAGTGAAAAGAACATTGCGCTAGAGCACTATCAATCGCGATCACAAGTATTAGCCAAAGCACACAGCGTGCCGTTCTATGCGCGGGCTGCGCTGCTACGTGAGGAGATTGTAGCCCTTGATAGTAAGGCTCAGAAAAAACTAGACACGCTGCTGCTAAATCAGATGGGGCCGCAAATGGGCATGCGTTACCGGGAGTTGCAGCTGACGGGCAAGCCTCAGCGGCGATCGCTCTTGCTATCGGATATTGAAGCGTTAGCGCCGCTTCACTTGGGTTACCAGTTCAACAAAGTGATAAAAAAAGGCGGGTTTGATGTTGTGGCTTGCTGCCATCTGGCGCCGCAGGTGATAAAGCCAACGGTAGCGGAGTTTTTGGAGCAGTTTCCAGCCCTGGCAAAGCAGCATCAGCTGACCCAGAAAACATTTAAGACCTCTAAGGCAGCTTTGCAAAATAGCGACCCGGCGGTTGCCACTGCCTGGTTACAGTATCAAGACCGATGCGTTTTCGCAGCGGACTATTTTGCCTGTAGTGAAGACTATGTGCATCAGATGCCTGCTGGAAGCAGGAAGGCGAATGCTTTGCGGCGCGATCGCCTATTAATAGAGCGCTGCATTGCGCTGCTATCGCCTAAAGGCGTCAGCACAGTCGTTTTGTCAGAGTCTCTGGTGGATGACCCGGCAGCCGCGTCGCTGGTAGACTTTTTACAACGTAGCGGTGAGATTACCGAGAAACGCCTAAAAGACGCTGAAGGTTTTGTTGTTCAAGCATCAAGAAAGTAATCGATCTATTTGCTCAAAAAGATTCTCTTTATCTTGTGTGTTGTCGAGAAGGCAATCTGCAAGGTCGCATTTCTCTTTTAGAGGCATTTGAGCCGCTATTCTGAGCTGGGCTTCGCTGGCTGATAGCTGGTTGCGAGCCATGAGTCTGGCTTGCTGCTGCTGCGGGGTGCAGTAAACAACCCAAACCTCGGTAACGAGGTGAGTAAGATTTGCTTCAAAGAGCAGTGGTATGGAATAAACAAGGGTTTGAGTAGGAGACAAGGTGGCGGCTGTGGCAGTGAAACGCGATCGCACAAAAGGATGAATTTGCTGTTCTATCCACTGTTTTTCGGTGTTGTTGTTGAAGATGATTGCGCCAAGCTTAGAGCGGTTGAGAGTGCCGTCGGGGTGGAGGATTTGAGCGCCATAGCGGTGGGCGATCGCCGCCAAAATCTCACTTCCTTTTTCTACAGCCTCCCGTGAATACACATCAGCATCTAACACCGGCAGGCCATACTGGCTGGCCAGATAGTCCGACACAGTACTTTTACCGCTGGCAATACCACCCGTGAGCCCGATTATCCGTCTGTTGTTTGGTATATCTACTGCCTGGCCCATGCTTCTAGCCCCGTCATTAGTCCGCCTAGCGTGTGTTCTTCGGCCTCAAAGGTAACTTTATTCAATAGTTCATGACAGTCTTGGGAGGTTTGGGGGCCAATAGAAGCAACTGCGACATTGGCTAACAGGCTAAGCCACTGCTCATTGAATGATTTGGTCATCAACTGTGCAAAGTGACGAACGGTTTTGGAACTGGCAAAGGTAATCACATCGGCAGTGCGATTCTCTAGTACGAGTTTGGCCGCAGGGGGTAGTTCGCTCGGGCAGGCGGATTCGTAGGCTGCGACTTCAGTCATGTCTGCACCTTTGGCCTGCATGGCTTTGACAAGTACATCACGACCGCCGCTTTCTACCCTGGGAAACAACAGCTTTTTGCCTGCTGGATTTTCTGGAAAGTGTTCTGCAAGTGAGTCGGCAACAAAAGTAGGTGGGATGAAGTCGGCGGTGAGGCCTCGCTGTTGTAAGAACTTGTTGGTCTTTTTGCCGACGACTGCGATTTTGAGGTGGGCTAGCGCGCGCAGGTCTCTGCCCTGATGGAGCAATCTATCTACAAAGTAGTTGACGGCGTTGGGTGAGGTGAGAATGAGCCAGTGGTAGGTGTGGATATGGGCGATCGCACTGTCCATGGGCTGCCAGTCTGCCGGGGCTTGAATTGTCAAAGCGGGTAAATCAACAACCTTCGCGCCTTTGGCTATTAGCATTTGGCTAAATTCACTCGCCTGGCTGGCAGAACGAGTGACGATGACTGTTTTTCCTGCCAAAGGAAGACCTGATTGCTTAGGTGAACTTAGATACTGACGCAGGCCAACGACTTCTCCGATCACCATAATGCAAGGCGACAGCTGCGCGGACCCGACGATGTGCGCCATGCTAAGTACAGTGCCCTGCCAGATTTGCTGCTGAGGTTGACCGGCCCAGCGGATGGTGAGCATCGGCGCTTCGGCGCGTTTGCCGTGGGAGATTAGGCGATCGCAAATTTCTCTTAGCCGCCTGCCCCCCATTAGCAATACGACCGTCTCTAGCTTGGCCAGGGTCTGCCAGTCCAGTGCATCTAAATCGTGAGCGGTGAATATACCAAAGCCTCGGCTGAGTACAGGATCGGTTAATGGGACACCTGCTAACAGCGGTGCGACCAGCGCTGAGGAGAGTCCAGGCAAGACTTCAAAATTACAGTTTTCTGCCCTGAGGGCCTGGATTTCGGCAAATGCACGACCAAAGATAAACGGATCGCCGGCCTTGAGTCGGACGACCTGTTTGCCCGCTTTGCAAAGTCGCACGAGCAGCTGATTAATCTCTTTTTGTGGCGTGCTGGACTGGCCACCGCGTTTGCCAACATGCCACTGTTCGCAGTGCACCGGGAGCTGCTGTAGCAGCGTCGTATCGACCAGCGCGTCGTAGACAAGGGCATCGGCCACTTGCAGTTTTTGCTGTCCGCTGACGGTTAAGTAGGCACTGTCGCCAGGGCCTGCGCCTAAGAGATATACCTTACCGCTCATGTTTGAAGTTCTGCGTCTGTGGGCTTGATCTGAGTTTAAGCGAACACTGCATTCAGGCGAATACTGCATTTAGGCGAATACTGCGCTTGCAGGTAACCTCTCATGAGTCATTGCAACAGATTGCATTGCGATGTATGACGCTGTTTGTCATCTCGTGAAGAATTGCGGTGTTGGTGCTTCGAGTACTCACTCAACTTCTAGGATAGGAGTATCCAAATATCCGTAATTTTCTCGGCCTGCTGTTACTGCTTTTTCCAAGGCCTTGCTGACGGTGATGGACGCTCGTAACACTTGAGGCAATTCACCTTCTGAAAAATTGAGTTACCCGCTCCAGAAGGTTGTAGAAGATTGAAATATTATTAGGAGATTTGGTTATGACATTTTCCAAGATGCTCAGCGACGCTTTTACCTTTTTGGCAGAGGCTGTTTATCGGATTTTTAGTCCTCATGATGATGCCTATCCGGCAACTGGCGTTCAGCCATACAGTGGCTATGTTTACAGTAAACGCTCAAACGTTTGGTAAGTCATGCTCCTACGTGTGGTCCTTAGCTGGTTTAGCTGGTTTGTTTATATATCGGCTAGCAAATGGACAGCTGCGAACGATAAAGCCTCCCTTGATGAACGTTCAATCAAGGGAGGCTTTGCTTTTGAGGCTAAACTCTCAAGCTAGGCTTCGGCTACTTCAGCATTGTCCGCATTCGGCAAAGACTCTTCGCCCAGGGACATTTCATCGATCACCAAGGCAGAGAGCGCTGGAATAGTGGCATCTCCGGTAATTAACCGGGCTCCACGCTGGCTGGTGAAGTAATGCCAGCCCCACTGGAGCATCACTAGCAGCTTATTATCAAATTCAATCAGGTAGTAGATGTGAACGAAGATCCAGATAATCCAGGCGGGGAAGCCAGAGAGCTTTGTGAAGCCTAAATCGGCAACGGCTTCGTTACGACCAATAACGGCCATGCTGCCTTTGTCTTTGTATTCAAAGGCGCTGATCTGCTTTTTCGCCAGACGCTGCTTGAGAGATTTTGCCAGGTACTCGCCCTGCTGCATGGCGGTAGAGGCGGTACCGGGCAAAGGGCTGTCGCTTTGATGAGCGTAGTGGGCTAAGTCACCCGCAATAAAGATGTTGGGGCATCCTGGGACGCTGAGGTCAGGCTCTACGATGATGCGACCGATGCGGTCGAGCTGGGCGCCTGTTTGGTCGGCGATCGCCTTACCCATCGGCGAGGCCTTAATCCCCGCTGCCCATAGCACGGTAAAGGCCTGAACCTTTTCTTCTTTGGGGGCTTCTTTGGTGCCCGTTTTGAGGGTAACCGTATCGCCCTCAATGTTCGTCACTAGCGTGCCCGTGCGCACTTCAACACCCAGCTTTTCTAAGGACTTCTTCGCCGCGACAGACAAATCACCAGGATAAGGAGGTAACACTCTATCCATACCTTCTAGCAATACAACCTTCGTTTCACCAGGATTAATGCTGCGGAAATCTTCGCTAAGCGTTTCGTAGGCCAGCTCTGCCAGTGCACCAGCAAGCTCTACACCCGTAGGCCCGCCGCCAACAATAAAGAAGGTCAGCAGCGCTTTTCGCCGCGCTGGGTCAGTTTCTTGCTCAGCTGCCTCAAAAGCCAGAAAGATACGCCGACGCACTTCGAGCGCATCCTCAATTGTTTTCATGCCAGGCGCAATGTCCGACCACTCGTCTTTCCCAAAGTAGTGGTGGCTAGAGCCTGTCGCCATAATCAGACTGTCGTAGCCAATAGCCTCACCGCTCTTAAGCCGAATCTGATTGGCTTTGGGCTCGATACCCACGACTTCGCCCATGAGGACGCGGACATTCTTTTGCTTACTGAGTACAGAGCGTAGGGGCGATGAAATATCACCCGCTGACAGGCCGCCAGTAGCCACCTGATACAGCAGGGGCTGAAAAAGGTGAAAGTTGCGCTTGTCTATGAGGGTAACCTTGACGTTTGCGGCGTCGAGGGCCTTTGCTGCATATAGCCCACCAAAGCCACCGCCGACGATAACGACGTGGTGTCGGGCGCTCTTCTCCGAGGTCTTTCCCGTAGTTGCTTGGGTAGAGGTCGGTCGGGCCTGCAAGACTGCTGTCATAGTTCGCAACCAGTTATTTTTTAACTCAATGCTTGTAGCTTAACTAAAGTTTATATCTCGAGGGCACAATTTTTGCCACTGCCTAGCCATGACTTTACGGGAAATTGTTATTGTCCATGGCTTGGGTGAAAGGGTAAAAGCGCCTACCAGCGCTCATGTATACAGTTCCCGGCTATTTATATTTCTACGATAAAAATAGTGAGTAATTAAACCTAATTTGCTGACGAAGCAGGGACTTGGCTGATGGGTAAATTGTGTGGCCTGATTTTTAAGGTCAAAATTGCTACAGAAATGTAAAGTCAAACCGCTGAAATTGCTATCGGCAGCCCGGAAATGTTGTCATAAAGTATGGTGATGAGTTTGGCAGTTGAGGAAAACAAATCGTGGGGTTGATTGTTCAAAAGTACGGTGGCACGTCGGTAGGCAGTGTGGAGCGCATCCAGGCAGTGGCTAGGCGAATACAGTCGACAGTGCAAGCCGGTAATTCAGTCATCGTTGTAGTGTCGGCCATGGGCAAGAGTACCGACGGCCTAGTGGATTTAGCAAGCCAAATTTCGGATAATCCCAGCCGCCGGGAAATGGATATGCTGCTTTCGACAGGCGAGCAGGTGACGATCGCGCTATTGAGCATGGCGCTACACGAGCAAGGCCAGGCGGCGATTTCACTCACGGGTGCTCAGGTTGGCATTGTCACCGAAGCAGACCACACCCGTGCTCGCATTTTGGATGTTAAACCCAATCGACTGGAGCGTCATCTGGCTGAGGGCAAGGTCATTGTCGTCGCTGGTTTCCAGGGAATGAGTTTGGACCCTGACGATACGATGAGCCTGGTAGGCGAAATTACAACCCTGGGTCGGGGCGGCTCGGATACCTCTGCGGTGGCACTGGCGGCAGCGATGCAGGCGGAACGCTGCGAAATTTATACAGATGTGCCAGGGATTTTGACGTCTGATCCTCGAGTGGTGCCCAATGCGCGGCTGATGACAGAGATTACCTGCGATGAAATGCTAGAGCTGGCCAGCTTAGGGGCTAGCGTGCTGCACCCTCGGGCGGTGGAAATTGCCCGAAACTACGGGATTACGCTGGTCGTGCGCTCTAGCTGGACCGACGAGCCAGGGACACGGGTGACCTCGCCAGCGCCCCAGCCTCGGGCGCTGGAAGGATTAGAGATTGCCCACCCGGTAGATGCGGTGGAATTTGACGCGGATCAGGCGAAGGTGGCGCTGCTACGGGTGCCCGATCGGCCTGGAGTGGCCGCGCAGCTGTTTGGTGAACTGGCGCTTCAGTCGCTGAATGTGGATTTGGTGATTCAGTCAATTCATGAGGGCAATTTGAACGATATTGCGTTTACGGTGCGCTCAAGCACATTGAGCCAGGCCGAAAGCGTGGTGGAGCATATTGCTCCGGTACTGCGCAGCGAGGTGGGTGCGCAGGATGAAGCTGAAGTACAAACGGCACAGAATATTGCCAAAATTAGTATCGCGGGGGCGGGAATGATCGGTCGCCCTGGGGTGGCCGCAGGCATGTTTACCGCACTGGCGACGGCTGGGGTCAATATTCAGATGATTTCTACGTCTGAAGTGAAGGTGAGTTGTACGATTGCAGAAGAAGATGGGGACCGGGCGATCGCCACTCTGTGCAAGCACTTCGATGTGTGCAGCTCACCAGCGCGGCTCGATCAACCTAAGCACCTCGATGTTGCCGACCTGCCGTCTGTGCGCGGCGCGGCGCTAGATCTTCACCAGGCACAGCTGGCGATTCGCCATGTGCCCGATCGGCCTGGCATGGCCGCGCGGATTTTTCAAATCTTGGCGGATCGCGGCATCAGTGTGGATATGATTATTCAATCCCAGCGCAGTCGCTTGCATCAGGGGGTAATGACCCGAGATATTGCCTGCACGGTGGCGCAAAGTGATGCCCAAGTAGCTAAGGAGGTATTGCAAGCGGCAGCGACCGATTTGGGCTGTGGGGAGGTGCTAGTGGACGATGCGATCGCCAAAGTAAGCGTGGTCGGCATCGGCATGATCCACCGTCCTGGTATTGCTGCGGCTATGTTTCAGTCACTTTCCAAAGCCAATATCAATATTCAGATGATTGCGACCTCTGAGATTAAGATTAGCTGTGTGGTCAAAAGAGATAAAGGTGTAGAGTCACTTCGCGTCGTCCATGCAGCCTTTGGGTTGGCAGGCAGCGAGACCGTCGAGGTCCCCGCATGAGCCAGGATATAGGACTCTTCTTAGGCAGCATGTGCTTGCTCATCGTCTATCTGGTGTTTTCAGCGAAAACGGAAATGGGCACGCAGATGAAATGGCCGTGGCAGCACAAAGAGAAAGAGTAAGAGGCTGGCAAATTAATGCTGTGGAGGGATATCACCACTCGCAGATTGCCGCTAATCTTGCAATATTGAATAGGCACTGACAAGGACAGCCCCTATGAACAACAACTTGATTGAGTCGTTCTATAGCTGGTATCGTGGCGCGCTGCGTCATCCCAAATGGCGCTGGGCCATTATCGTGGGTACTGCGTTCTATCTCGTTAGCCCTATCGATATCTCCCCAGACATTTTTCCGATTATCGGCTGGCTAGATGACGGTATCCTGGCAACTTTGCTTGTAACTGAGCTGTCTTCTCTGGCGATGGATTATCTAAAAAAAGGCAAAGGCGAAGAAACTGCAGTTGCTGAAGCAGAAGATACCGTTGATGTAGAAGCTGAAGTAGTTTAACCCTCAGCTAATCCGCTCAAGAGTTCATGCAAATTGAAACAGCCGCGCCAGTAAGGCGTGGCTATTTTGTTTCGTATTCTTGGCATTTATTGCTCGTCGCCTGTTGGAAGCACTTCTTTTGGAGTTGTTTCGGATTCTTGCGGGTCAGCTGCTTCTGTGTCAGAACTTGCGGGTGAATCACTAAGCTGCCAGGTACCAATATCCCAGGTGCTGGCGTCCCAGGGGGTAGGGTCTACGCCTGTGATGCGATCGCTAATTCCATTAGTCACCGCCCGGCGAACTAGGGGAATAACCGCAACATCATTCATCAAAATAGTGTTGAGCTGTTGAAAAAGTTTGGCACGCTTTTGAGGATCTAGCTCCTGGCTAGCCTGCTGCCAAACTTTGTCGTATTCTTCGTTGCAGTAGCGAGCATTGTTGGGCTTCTGCCAGTTGTTTTCGCGCGTGGCAATTTCATCGCACAGCCACCAGCTCATGTAGATAGTGGGATCGGGCGTATCACTGCCCGTGTTGTACTCTTGCATGTCGGCATAGAAGTGGTTGAGGCTACGAGTTTGCCTGGGGTCTGCCGAGAAAAAATCGTCTACAGTGATCCGGCGCAGTGAGACGTCGACACCGATTTTTTGCAGATCTTCTTTGACCATCAGCTGGGTTTGCTGACGAACAGGATTAATGGGCGTTTGAAACGCGATGCGCATTTCTACGCCGTCTTTGTCGCGGATGCCGTTGTTGTTACTATCAATCCAACCAGCTGTATCTAGTAGCTGATTGGCCAGCGCAGGATCGTACCGGTGGGAAAGCGCTGGGTCGACATATTCGGTAGGAAAGGGGAGCAGCTGATTGACGCGCTGACCAGCGTTTCCGTAAACTTCGTTGGCGATCGCAGCTCGATTAATCCCATGGGCGATCGCCTTACGCACGGTCACGTCGCTCAAAAAAGGATGTGGATTTTCGAGGCTGGACCGTTCGCCTGTTTTGGTCACCTTGTTCGGATCGGTAGGATTGAGCATAATCCGTTCTACATAGGCACCAAAGGTCGCTACGATCCGCCCGGATCCTTGGGTAGCAAGCTCTACGCGATCGTCAATACTGAGCTGCAAATTGTGTACAAAATCGGCAGTGCCATCTTGCAGTACACGCCTCGCGGCGACATAGGGCGTAACGCCGCCTTCTAATTCAACCAGGTCAAAGGTGGGCGAGCCTTCTCGAAACTGTTCGTTGGCCCCAAAAGTCCAGCGCTCTCCGCTGATGGTAATGAAGCGATAGGGGCCCGTCCCCACAGGCAAAAGGGTAGACGCTGCCTGACGAGCGCCACGACCTTGCGCCTGCGAGAAAATATGCTTAGGTAAAATCATGCCGTTTTGCCCAGTAAACGGCAGTGCCCAGGATGGATTGGGCGCTTTGAAGGTGATTTTGACTGTTAAGGGATCTACCGCTTCTACTTTTTCAATCGCTTCGTAGTACTTTTCGGTCACAGCGGCCATGAGCGGATTGCTGACGAATTCGTAGGTGAACACCACATCTTCGGCAGTAAACGGCTGGCCATCGGACCAGCGCACATCGGACTTTAGGCGCCAGGTGACAGTGCGTCCGTCCGCAGAAATTCCTCCATTTTCCGGCGTTGGCACTAGCGCCGCAAGCACAGGCACCATGCGACCATCCGTTTCATAAGTGGCGAGGGGCTCGTAAATAATGCGAGCAGCTTCAAAGTCTTGGAAGCCGTTGGCTAGATGAGGGTTGAGCGTCGTGGGAACACGGCCATATAGCAATCGCAGCACCGTCGCACCGTCTGTAGAGGTTTCCGACTGTGCCGGGTCGTTGGGGCGAGCAGTGCTGCCGAGCTGTACGCAGCCGGGCAGTCCGACGAGTGTGCTCAGCAATAAAGCAGCCAGGAGGAATGATCTCTTCACAAGAATGGGCCAATAAAGCGATAGTGCAGCTATGAAGCTAGGGTGAGTTCACCGTAGCGTAAATTCTAACTGACTTATTTTGACGGGGTGAGGGTGTATTTATCAGCACAATTACTGACTGCTATTGTGTACGAACCGTCCTGATAGGACGTTCTAACAGGCGTACTAGTAAGTGGTAGATGCACCCTGATGTTTCCTCAGCCTTCCTGTACGTACTTTCTTGCAGGTGGCTGAGGATTTTTTTTGGGTGATTTTCGCTGGGAATTCTCGCTAGACCGTTTGCCTGGATTTTTTGCTTACTTTCGTCCTGACACCAGGATTCTTTTGGGAATAGTTAACTGGTAGATGCACCCTGACAATTCCCTGGCTGCTCGTTTGAGCACTAGGGAATTTTTTTGTCTATTTTTCCTGACGTAGGTGTTGAGCGTAGGTTGAGTCCAAATCGCCCTGCGGGAAAACAAATCCTCTCCCATAGCACGAGAGTCATAGAAAAAGGCCGCTGTTATAGCGGCCTTTTTCTATGGTGTTATGACCTGTTTTGAACACTGCCGCTTGGCTATGATCACTCGGCGGCAGTTTCTGGGGTCGCTTCCGCAGCGGGTTCAGCACCTGTCTCTGCGGCGGCAGTTGTTTCCGCTGTACCAGTCGTCTCAGCTGTCGCCTCAGTTTCTGTTGCAGTTTCTATATCAGTTGCTTCAGCGGTCTCTTCCACAGCTTCTTCGGACTTTTCAACTTTCTTAGTGGGCTTAGGACCCCGCATCAGCGCTGGGTTCGTTGGGCCTTTAGAAGCGCTATCTTTATCACGCCCGCGTCCTTTACCTCGGCCTCGGCCACCGTCTCTACCGCCGCGTCCACGATCATCTTTGTCGCGATCGTAGGGTTGAGTCAAATCGACGGGTTGATCACTAGCTGGGCCACCATCTTTGCGGTCAGCCTTTTTGATTGGAGGCGGAACATTGCGCTTAGCTGGTTTAGCCTCTGAACCACCTGATTGCTGGCCCGTTTGCTGGTCTGTTTGCTGGGCAGCAGCTTCACGATCGCTCTTCTTGATAGGACGATCTACCATGGACTTATCCGCCTGTACGTAAATTGCCAAACAATCGTATCACGAGCCCTTTGCTGTTCAGGGTGATTAGCGGCCTTTAATGTGAATTGGCTGGTTTCAACTGGCTGGTTTTGACTGGCTGATTCCAATTGGTCAACCTAGCTGACATTGCTATTAGCTGGGGGGCCAAGCGTCGACATCTTTATCCAAGGTGGGCTCACTGCCGAGGAGGGGTGTATCGCCTTCGGGTGAGGCATCAATAGTTTTTCCGACTTCGCCATTGTCCAAAACAGCTTCAGGGTCAAAATTTAACCCCAGAACATCAATCAGGGCGTCTTCGTCGGAATTGAGCTGATAAAACGGCACCATCAGGTTCGATAGTTTTGGCTCTAGGGCGTTGACGACGCCTAAAATCAGGAAAGAAGAAGGACGACGGCCACCTTCTGGCGTACGGACGGACGTCGTAGCCATCTGTACTTCTAGCCAGGTGCGGTTCGCTCTAAAGTAGTCTAGCCACTTGTCTCGAATAACAGAAGTAAAGTTCTCAAAAAAGGCCATTGTTCAACCTGTAGGGGAATCGTTCGCAAAATGGTGAGCGAATGGAGGTGGGTATGCTCACCCCAATATCGCAGCAATCTAACACCCTTCAGTCGTTCTGACTAGACCATTATCAAATTATCTTTATCAATAGATCCACGGTTGCCTATGCCACGCTAGGGCAAATAGGCCTATCTAGTCAGTGCGGGTAAAAGGACTGCTAATTTCTAAATCGCTGGTTTGAATCCCTTTGGTAACGTCGATATTGGGCTTGTTGCGTTGCTTAAAATCTTTGATGGCCTTGTGCACATCGGCGGCGATCGCCACCTCAGATTTAGTCACGACCGGATCAGCTTCTAATAGCTGAAACTTGTAGTACAGCATGTTAGAAAACTCATTCAAATCGCCAGAGAGCACCTCAGCAGGCGATAGGTTAAGTGGTCCTCTTTCAATAATTTGCTCTAACAGCTGTGGACTCAAAATTGCCTGAAACTGCTGAACATAGGACCAGGCGATGGACTGTACAGTCGACTGCAAATCGCCTTTTTCGACATAGCTGGCGACCCGCTGGGCCAGGGCGATCCACTCAGGGGCGACCCACCGGCCAAGGGCCTGATCTAGCTCAAAGGTATCGATAACTTTGTTTACGAGCGATCGCCCGCCGGATTTACTTAGTGACCCATCGTTAAGCGTGGCAATCACCGTTTGCACCAGGTTCAACACCCGGTTCGGCTCCCAGGTTTCGCCACTGTCGGCAAACTGCTGAAGATAGGCACTCACCACGTTTGTAACGGTGGCTTTCTGCTCTTTGAGCCAGACGGCGGCCTGCTCGGCCAGCAGCTGAGCGGTGACATCGACAAACGAGGACTCCATACCGAGGCTGTCGTAGGCAGCTATGACCTCATCCATAAAACCTTCTAGCTGGCTATTTTCGATAGATACAGTGTCTATGTTGGCAACGATAGCGCCGACCACCGCTCGCAAATCGAGCGCAGCGTCGGGGCGTCCAAAGGTAACGGTGTAGGCCCGTAGTACATTGAGCACCGGTTTCAGGTTCTCGAAGGAAGAGGGGCGGTTTTTGTTGTTTTGGGGGCTGAGATGTTCTCCGAGCGATCGCGCAGACGCGGCAGTCTGATTTTCTGAGGGCATAGAGGTATCTGGCTGGGTGTCTAACAGGTTCGATGGGGGAAGACGGTTGGCAGGGGCGGGCGATCGCCTAAATAGATTCAAGAACGCGCGAAAGAACCAAAACACCTTGCTTTTTCCTCCTAAGTTTTCAGAGTTTTACAGACCGTGCGAATCGTTGCAGCGACAGAGCTTGCCAAGGTTGGATAATCGTAGCCGCCTTCAAGCCCAAATAGAATTTTGGGCGTCAGCGACAGACACTCTTGAGTAAACCAGCCATAGTCCTCTGGATGCAAACACATGCCCGCCAGCGGATCGTCTAAGTTGGCATCGTAGCCAGCGCTCACCAGCAAAATGTCAGCATTAAAGTCCGCCAAAAAAGGCTTTGCCTGCTGAGTCCAGGGCGTTTGGTAGTCGCTGAGCTGACTGCCCGCTGGCAGTGGCAGATTCAGCACGTTTTGAAACAGACCGGTTTCGGTAGCAGCGCCCGTGCCAGGATAAGCCCCGCCCTGGTGAAACGAGCAATAAGCAATTTGCGGATGGCTAGCAACCAGGGCCTGGGTCCCGTTGCCGTGGTGCACGTCCCAATCCAAAATGGCGACGCGCTGGGCACCCAGCTGATCGATGGCGTAGTGGGCAGCGATCGCCGCGTTAGAAAGCAAACAAAAGCCCATGGCGCGATCGCGCTCTGCATGATGTCCCGGTGGGCGCACCAAGGCAAACGCCGGCGCGTCATGCTGCCACACCCAGTCCACCCCATCTAGCCAGGCCGCCACGGCGAGTAACGCCACCTCATAGCTTTGCTGATTCATCGCTGTATCAGCATCCAGGCGCCCACCTCCCTTGGCAGAAAAGGCTTTGAGAGCCGCTACATAGTCAGGGTCATGCACCTTGTGAACAGCGTCTAATACCAGCCGATCAGACGGTTCAAACCAGCGATTTTTTTGGGCCCAGCGATCACGTTGGGCAGTCGATGACTGAGCCCTTTCCAAATGTTCAACAATGGCGGTCAAACGACCTGGGTTTTCAGGGTGATGCGATCCGGCGTCATGATGGGTAAAACGCTCACTGTAGAAAATAGGAAACACTGATTGCATAAGGGATCTTGGTGCCTCATCAAAACGACCTGAACGCTGAATGATCTGTCCCAAGAAAAGGTCAAAATATGATAAAATATTGAGTGTATTTAATGTTATTTTGCAGTCTACCAATCACCTCGACATTTGGATGATTTCATCCATGTTTTTTCAGGTTGTTAGCGTTATTTATTCACCCTATCCCTAGCTTATAATTTTCATTCTTAGTTCCTATTCACACGTTTCACTGGAGTATTCCACATGAGCAGTCCTCAAGAGCGGATCGTTCCGACCGATTTGCGTAATGAGATGTCTCGGTCGTATCTCGAATATGCGATGAGCGTAATCGTGGGCCGGGCGCTTCCAGACGCACGGGACGGTCTCAAACCTGTGCATCGGCGAATTTTGTACGCCATGCACGAGTTAGGACTCACCGCCGATAGGCCGTTTCGTAAGTGCGCCCGTGTGGTGGGTGAAGTACTCGGTAAGTACCATCCTCACGGTGATACGGCGGTATACGACGCACTGGTGCGGATGGCTCAAGACTTTTCCATGCGCCACCCGCTGATCAACGGCCATGGTAACTTCGGCTCGGTAGATAACGACCCGCCTGCAGCCATGCGTTACACCGAATCGCGCTTGCAGGCACTAACCGGCGCGGCCCTGCTGCAAGATATTGAGTCTGAAACGGTTGACTTTGCCGATAACTTTGACGGGTCTCAGCAAGAGCCGGTGGTGCTACCAGCGCGGATACCTCAGCTGCTGATTAACGGCTCATCGGGAATTGCGGTAGGTATGGCTACCAACATTCCGCCTCATAACCTGGGCGAAGTAATCGATGGCACCATCGCTCTGATTGATAATCCAGAGCTGACCAGTATGGAGCTGATGGAATATATTCCAGGCCCAGACTTTCCGACAGGCGCACAGATTATTGGCAGTCGCGGCATTCGTGAGGCTTACGAAACCGGGCGCGGCTCGGTGACCATGCGCGGTGTGGCCACCATCGAGACGCAGGAAAACCGAGGTCGCCCAGACCGCGAAACGATTATCATCACTGAACTGCCCTATCAGACCAATAAGGCGGCGCTGATTGAAAGAATTGCAGACATGGTGAACGAGCGACGGCTCGAAGGTATTTCTGACCTGCGCGACGAAAGTGACCGGGACGGGATGCGGATCGTCATTGAGCTGAAGCGCGATGCCTATCCCCGTGTGGTGCTCAATAACCTGTACAAGCAGACGCCTTTGCAGCACAACTTTGGCGTTAACATGCTGGGCCTGGTGAATGGTGAGCCTCAGCTGCTGAGCCTGCGCGACTTTTTGCAGGTCTTTTTAGATTTCCGCATTGAGACGATTACTCGCCGCACCCGTTACGAGCTGCGTAAAGCGCAAGAGCGTGACCATCTGTTGCAGGGCTATTTGATTGCGCTCGATAATTTGGATGCGGTGATCGCTTTGATTCGCCGCTCTGCCGACGCGGCCAGTGCGAAAGAAGAGCTGGTGGAATCCTATGGCCTATCGACGACCCAGGCCGATGCGATTCTGCAGATGCAGCTACGCCGGTTGACAGCCCTAGAAGCAGAGAAAATTGAGCAAGAGCACCAGGCGCTGACCGAAAAGATTGCCGATCTGGAAGATATTCTGGCAAAGCGCGAGCGCATTTTAGAAATTATTCGCGAAGAGGTGACTCAGATCCGCGACGCTCACGCTAATGATCGGCGAACAATCATCAAAGGTGACGAGAACGATCTCTCAGACATCTCACTGATTGCCAACGAGCAGGTCGCTATCCTCGTGACCGAGCAGGGCTACATCAAACGGATGCTGGTAGATACCTTTGAAGCCCAGAACCGGGCGACCCGAGGCAAATCTGGCACGAAAATGAAGGACGATGACGGCATTGAGCACTTCATCACCTGCTGTAGCCATGACCATGTTCTGTTCTTTACCGATCGGGGCGTTGCCTACTCTCTGCGGGCCTACCAGATTCCGGAAAGTTCGCGTACGGCCAAGGGCTATCCGCTGGTACAGCTACTGCCGATTCCCCGTGAGGAAAAGGTCACCTCAGTGATTGGCGTCAGTGAGTTTAGCGAAGACGACTACCTGGTCATGCTGACCCAGGGCGGTTCTGTCAAGAAAACCGCGCTCTCTGCCTTTAGCCGGATTCGCACCAATGGCCTGATTGCTATTTCGCTAGTAGAAGGCGATGAGCTGCGCTGGGTGCGCCTAGCGCGAGCGGAAGACAGCATTTTGATCGGCTCTCAGCGGGGCATGACGATTCACTTTAAGGCGGATCATTCTCAGCTGCGTCCATTGGGTCGACCGACAAAGGGGGTCCGGGCCATGTCTCTGCGAGACGGTGACAAGCTAATCAGCATGGATATTTTGCCGTCGCAAATCGTGGAAGAAGTGGAAGGTGCTGATGTTGCCGACGATGACGATGATGCAGTGGACGAAACAGACCAGGGACCCTGGGTGCTGGTGGTATCGGCTGGTGGCTTGGGTAAGCGTGTGCCGGTTGCGAACTTCCGCTTGCAGAACCGGGCTGGCATGGGCCTAGTGGCGATGAAGTTCCGTAAGGATGATGACGAGCTGGTGGCGCTGCGAATTGCAGGGCCTGATGATGAGCTAATGATTGTGAGCAATCGCGGCATTATTATGCGACAGGCGGTGGATGCGATTTCTATTCAGTCGCGGATGGCGACGGGTGTACAGCTGCAACGGCTGGATGATGATGATGAGATCGCCGCAGTTGCCCTTGTGCCCGACCTAGACGAAAGCGACAATGAAATGCTTACAGAAGAGGTGGCCGAAGCCGTCGCCGAAACGGTAGCCGAAGCGCAGGTAATTGCCTCGCTAGACGAAGGGACCGATGAACTGGAACTAACCGATAGCGAAGATGAGCGGGTCAGTGGGGGTGAGACCCCAGCAGACTAGGACGCCTGGCAGGTAGGTGTGCTGGCATTTGGGGAAAATCTTCCTTTTGGCGGACTATTTTTTCCTAAACTGTAGCCGGGCTTTTGAGCCGCACACTTTGCCTTTGTATTAGCCGCTAGAAGTGCACTGACAGTGCACTTCTAGCGGCTTTTTGATGGCTCGCTGACTCAGTCAGACCAGAGTTCATATCAAGATTTTTTGGTTCAACAACTATCTATTGATAGACTCTCGAGACATTGACACGATTAGATTTGTTAAAAAAACTGGTACATCTTCACAGTTTTTTTAGTGGAATTTACCTTGAGGCGGTACTCTTGTCTTCAAATATCAGTATTACTTGCTGATTTCTGATGCTAGCTACGCTTAGACCCACTACATACGACGAAATATGATTCATCTAATGCCCCCCACAGGGATGGGTATTGGCCTGTTTGAACAGAAGGCAAATTTCCTTTTGGCTCAAGCAACCGCCGATACCACCAATAGCTCACCTATTGACAAAGTTGCCAATACGCTTGGTGTCAGTACTGGCGACTTTTTGCCTGGTATCGTCAATGCTTTTATCATCGGTATTATTGGCATTGTTGCGGCGTTTTTGCTGGCAGCTGTCGCCAAAGGTCTGCTGAAGAAAACCAGTATTGACGACACAATAGCCGCCAAGATTACGAATCGTCCTGCCGATGAGCTGCACGTTGCCAACTGGGTATCGACGGCTGTTTTCTGGGTAGTGATTTTATTTACAGTGGTAGGCGTTCTAGACGCGCTTCAGCTGGATAGTATCTCTGCACCGCTGACCAATTTACTCGACACTATTTTTGGGTTCCTGCCTCAGCTGCTGGCAGCTGGCCTATGGCTGGTAGCTGCCTGGGTTGTAGCAACCATTGTCAAGATGCTGGTCACCAGAGGGTTAGAAGCGTTTAACCTGGATGACCGACTGGCTGAAAATACAGGCGTTGACCCTAGAGAGAATTCTGTACGAATTCACGAGACCATTGGTAACGCGCTCTACTGGTTCGTGTTTCTGCTGTTTCTGCCGCTGATTCTTGATACGCTGGCTCTCGACGGACTGCTAGAGCCGGTTGAAGCGCTAATCAGTCAGTTCCTATCTGCGATTCCAAAGATTATCCTAGCGGCAATTATCTTTGCGGTTGGCTGGCTCGCAGCCAAGATTGTTCGTGGCATTGTGACAAACCTGTTATCTGCTACGGGCATAGATAATTTTGGCCGTCAGCTGGGTCTTTCTGGCAATGCTGGCACCCCTGGGATTTCTTTGTCCAGTTTGGCCGGTACGATTGTGTATGTCTTGGTGCTGATTCCTGCGGCGATCGCAGCGCTAAACGCACTAGATATCGATGCGATTTCTGCCCCAGCGATTAGCATGCTGGACCAGATTTCTGATTTCATTCCTTTGCTGATTGGTGCGATCGCTGCGCTGGTGGTCTTCTTCTTTGTCGGCAAGTTCCTGAGCGAAATTGTGTCCAGCCTCCTGTCGAGCGCTGGCTTTGACAGCGTACTAGAGACACTGGGTTTTCCTGAAATCTCAGCGCCTACTCGCGAGCCTTCGACACCGCCTGTTTCCGCTTACGACAACCCCAGCATCAGCGCCGACCCTGGCGCAACAACGCTACAGCCAACCACCACTACCTCTACTAGCTCGAACAAAACACCTTCGGAAATCGTTGGCTTGATTGTTCAAGTGGGTGTGGTTTTGTTTGGTACTGTCATTGCGACGGAAGCACTCCAGCTCGATCAGCTGACGCTAATTGTACGCGCCATTATGGAAATTGCCGCGCAGGTACTGGTCGGCGTTGTCATCTTCGGCGTAGGCGTATACCTGGCTAACCTGGCTTTCCGCCTGATCAAGAGCAGCAGCAGCGGCTCTTCTAACATGCTCGCTCAAGCGGCGCGGATTTCTATTCTGGCGTTTGTGGGTGCAATGGCACTGGGCCAAATGGGCGTTGCGCCAAATATTGTAAACCTAGCGTTTGGTTTGCTGTTGGGTGCGATTGCAATCGCGATCGCAATTTCCTTCGGCCTGGGTGGACGCGAAGCCGCCGGTAAACAGGTAGAAGAATGGCTAAGCGACCTGAAGAAGTAACTTAATTTCAGCGTTTATTTTTCGGGCACCGTTTAGTTTTTTGCATCTACTGAAGGTCGTCTAAGGCGAATAGATAGCCAGTCGAAGCCCGTAGGCAGCTCAGTGTTGCCTGCGGGTTTTGTTTTACAGCCATTCACTCAATTCACCGAGCCTGCTTGGGTTGTTTCTTACGACACACGCATTTTTCAAGCGGCTCCTATATAATCGGCATTGAAGTAAGAACGCGCCAAACATCTGTGAAAATGCATGAAAAGCAACGACCTGGCGAAATATATAGAAGAGACTGACAGCATGGGAAAGCCATGGCTACTGCTCCAGCTAAGGCTAGCCAAGCTTAAAGAGCGGCGTCAGGAAATGAGCGTAGAAGCGTTTAATACAGAACTGGCTGAGCTCCATGAATCGCTTATGAAGCTGGGCGAGTGGTGGATAGGGCAGGAAAAAGACGTCTTTTAGAACTTGACCTTCCAGACCTGACCTTCCAGACTTTGAGTGCCCAGCATTCAATTCAAATAATTCGATTTAAAGCGTTCAGCTCCAAGGGTTCAGTGAGTTCAGTAAGAAACGTTCAGCCTGAAGGGTAATCAACTCAAAGGAAAAGTGGCTAAAAGAACAGGGGATAAGACCGTACAAACAGCACCACAGAAGCCTAAAACGCCGCAGCGTGAAACAGAGGCTTCTAATGGTATTAGTCTTAGCGACCATCAGTGGTATCTCAGTCGTGAGCTGAGCTGGCTAGAGTTCAACCGCCGAGTTCTTCACGAGGCACTGGACGAGCGGACCCCGCTGCTAGAACGGCTCAAGTTTCTGTCGATCTTTAGCTCTAACCTCGACGAGTATTTTATGGTACGCGTGGCCGTGCTGAAGCAGCAGATTGAGGCCGATGTGCATAAGCGTACGCCTGATGGTCGTGGCCCGGTTCAACACCTCAATGCGATTAGCGATCGCCTGCGCCCCATGGTTGCCGAAAGCGATCGCTATTTCCAAAGCGAGCTACGGCCCAAAATGGTAGAGAACGGCATTTACCTGCTCGATTATGACGATCTTTCTCCCACTCAGACCGATTATTTGGATCGCTATTTTAACGAGCAAATCTTTCCGGTACTCACACCACTGGCAGTAGATTCCGGCCATCCGTTTCCCTATATTTCTAATCTCAGCCTCAACCTGGCCGTTGAGATCAAAGACGAAGCGTCTGACGAGTCTCATTTTGCAAGGGTCAAAGTCCCCAAAGTGCTGCCCCGGTTTGTCCAAATCCCTGAGAAGCTTCAAGAAGATTCAATTCTGGGTGAACAGAACGCTAATCAAACATCTAAATCTTCGCGCTCCAGTTCAAAAAAGACAAAGCCTTGCTACTGGATGGGTGTACCGATGGAGCAGGTTATCGCCCACAATATCGCTGCTTTGTTTCCAGGAATGCGGGTAAAAGACTGCTTTACCTTTCGCATTACCCGCAACGCGGACCTTTCTGTAGAAGAGGACGAAGCTGATGATTTGATGCTAGCAATTGAGCAGGAGCTGCGTAAGCGACGGCTCGGTGGCTCGGTGGTCCGTATGGAAATTGAGTCGGGGATGGATGTCACGATGCGTTCTACCCTCATGAATGAGCTGAACCTGAGCGAGGAAGACGTTTACGACTTTGATGGCTTCATTGGTCCGACCGATTTGATGAGCTTTATGTCAGTGCCTTTGCCCGAGCTGAAGGATGCGCACTGGTCGCCAGTGACCCCACCTGCCTGGAAAGCCGCTGGTTCGGGTGAGGGCGAGGATGTCTTTTCGATGATTCGCCGGTGCGATCGCCTAGCGCATCACCCTTACCATTCCTTCTCGGGTACTGTACAGGCCTTTATTACCCAAGCAGCTTCAGATCCAGGTGTCCTTGCCATCAAAATGACGCTGTATCGGACTTCTGGTGATTCGCCGATTGTCAACGCCCTGATCAAAGCGGCTGAAAACGGTAAGCAGGTGGTTGCCCTCGTCGAACTCAAGGCGCGATTTGATGAGGAAAATAACATCAACTGGGCGCGGACGCTAGAGCGTTCGGGCGTGCATGTGGTGTACGGCCTAATGGGCCTGAAAACCCACACAAAGGTAGCGCTGGTGGTCCGGCAAGAGTCAAAATCTATCCGCCGCTACGTTCACATTGGGACGGGTAACTACAATCCTAAAACCGCGAAGCTATATACCGACCTGGGTCTACTCAGCTGTCGCGCGGAGCTGGGCACTGACCTGACTGATTTGTTTAATTATTTAACAGGCTACTCGCGGCAGCAGGCTTACAAAAAGCTGCTGATTGCGCCGGTTTGTTTGCGATCGCAAATTACCCAATTCATTCGCCAAGAAGCGCAAAACGCACGCAATGGCAAAGAGAGTCGCATTGTCGCCAAAATGAACTCCCTAGTAGATACTGACATTATTGCCGAGCTATACAAAGCGTCTCAAGCAGGTGTAGAAATTGACCTAATTATTCGTGGTATCTGCTGTCTGCGTCCGGGCATTGAAGGCATCAGCGAAAACATTCGGGTCGTCAGCGTGATTGGGCGCTTTTTAGAGCACTCTCGGATCTTCCGTTTTCATAACGAGGGCAAAGAGCTGTTCTACATTGGCTCTGCTGACTGGATGCCGCGCAATTTGGACAGACGCGTCGAAGCCCTGGTCCCCATCGAAGATGCGTCCCTACGCACAGAGCTCGTCGACTTGCTAAACATCTGCCTGAATGACAACCGTCAGGCTTGGGATATGCAGTCTGACGGCACCTACGTGCAAAGGAGACCGGATTCAAAAGACGGTGTGCGAAGCACCCACGAAATCCTTATGGAGAAAGCTCGTCAGCTGGTTTAGGGCTGATTGCGTATTTATTCAAACTTTTCCAGCTGTTCTAGCTTGAGCCACACATTCGGCGTAGGGACGCGGCCAAACTTCACTAGGCCGTAGTCCTCACGAACGTCTAAAATTTCGCCTTTGGTATCAAACACGTAGTTTGACAGGCGCACATCACTGGCTTTTGCCTCTACGCTATTTTCAAATTTGTCTCGCACCAGGCGAACGAAATCCCCTTTTTTTACGGGTTTCTTGTCGGGCTTGTCGGACTTATCGGGCATAGTGTTCTCGCAAAAGTCTGCTGCTGACTTATTGTATCGCTAGACGAGAGCATCACTAGGTGCTTATTAGTGGATGCTTTAGCGCTGGCAGGTTGGGCAATAGTGGGACGAGCGGCCTGCTAACTTTATTCGGGCGATCGCGCTTCCACACTTCCGGCAGGCCTCACCTTCACGGTCGTACACCCAGGCGACACCACCGTAATTGCCATTGGTACCATGCACATCACGAAAGTCGCTAAAGGTCGTGCCGCCTGAGTCGATACTGGTTTGCAGCACGTCTCGAATCGCTTGATGGAGCCGAGTGAGCCTGGGCTTACTGAGGCGGTTGCACATCACTTTTGGCCGGATGCCGCTCAAAAATAATGCTTCGTCGGCATAAATATTGCCAATACCCGCCACAATTTGCTGATCGAGTAGCGCATTTTTGATTGGCTTCTTTCGGCCTTTCAGCGCGCCGATAAAATACTCAGCAGAAAAATCATCCGAAAAAGGTTCCGGCCCCAACCTTTGTAAGCCCGTCATCACAGTTTCGATCGGCGCTGATGGCGGCACCCACCACAACCGGCCAAAGGTACGCTGATCTACATAGCGCAGCTCTCTATCGTCATCAAAAAATAGTCTGGCTCGGCAGTGCTTTTGTACGGGTTCTTGCTGCGAAACCCACAGCAGCTGCCCGGTCATACGCAAATGCACGCCCAACCATCCAGTCGACTCAGATGCCGACTCGCCACCCTTTGTAGACTCGGTCGTTGATTGGCCAGGTGAAACCAGCTTCGCCATCAGGTACTTGCCGCGCCGGTGCCAGCTGTCTATTTTTGAGCCGACGACACCATCCAAAAAAGCATCAGCCTGCTCAGGGTATGCGATGATTCTGTCCAAACAGACTTCACCGCCCCGAACAGGCTGATTTAAAGATACTCGGCTTAGGCCACGGCGAACGGTTTCTACTTCGGGTAGCTCAGGCACTACTTTATTTCTTCAGGTTACTTCTTTGCTTTCGCTTTGGGCTTTTCAACTTCCGTCAGCTCTGCCTCAGCAAAGTTGTTGGTGTTGACACCCGCATAGTTCACCTTACTAAAGCGCACTACAACAGGGTACTTAATCCCGCTTTGATCGACCGAAGCGACAGAGCCGACTTCATTAAACCAGTAAGACTCCGGACGAAGAATTCTGACCTTAGAACCACGCTGAACCATGAATACTAACCCTCTCAAAAATGCATAGATAAAGGTGCCATAGCTGTACGCAACGCTATATCTGCAACAGCTACTCGCTCTCAAGGTTACTACTCTGCCGGGGTGAAGTCTTGCTTTTTAAGTTTTGTAACCGCATAAGAATAACTTTTGCAAAGCCAGCATTCATAGCTTCATCCAGACTCATCCGGCTCTACGTCGAATTCTGAACCGAACAAGAGTATCTCAAGCCCATGCGGATACAATGTAGAAAAGCTGTCTAGACTGCATCCTCTGTTCAAAACTATTGAGTCAAAGCCATGGGCATAGATGTCCTGAATCCTGATAAGTCCTACACGTTTAGTAAATTCTTTGAACTCAAAATCCCAGCTGATGAGCTCGCTGAATCCTTTGGATATCAGCTAACTAAGCAGAAGCTCGATCTTTCTGAATATGCAGGTGAGCTGAATCGACTGGAAGAGCTTAGGTTGCGAATCGAGGAAGTGCTTCCCTACGTTGATTTATCCAATGAAACCTCCCGCCGTGAAATCTTAATTTCTAGAATTGCGACAGAGCTCGTTTATTACACCAAGGCAAAGTTGCGAATTGAATATCCACTCACCGTAAGTAGTCAGCTACAGGGCTATTTAGACTACCTATTTAGAGGGCAAAGCGAGCTTTTAGTCATAGAAGCGAAGCGCCAGGATTTGGACTATGGCATGACTCAGCTCGTCGCTGAGTTAATCGCACTCGATAAATGGGAGCGGACACCGCAGCAGCCAACACTATTAGGTTCCGTAACGACGGGCAGGCTTTGGGAATTTGCGTTGCTAGACAGAAGCGCCCAGCATATTTATATAGGGCTAGAAAGCTATCGCGTACCCGAAGATGTGGATGTTCTGATGCGAATTTTAGTGCAGGCTGTTTTGGTGGGTACTAGCTGTGTATAGAAGGAAATTATTCAATGTGCAAGCTAAGGGCGTCGGCGCAGTCAGAAATATATAGCTAAAGAAAAGGAGAGCGATCACACTTTGATCGCTCTCCTTTAGTATCTAATCGTTCAGACTAATCAGCTTCGGTGAAGAATTATTAGATGATTACAGTAAGATCACCAGAAGCAAAATAGTCGTGATAATTGCCAGCGGAAGCGGCAAAGCCTCCGAAGCAATATTACGACGCCAACCACATCTCAAACAAACGTAGATGTTTTCGTCTTGCACCACGACTGTGTGATGACCACAGTGCGGGCAAGCGATGTGATGTGGATGTAGATGATGAGAATCGGGTGTTTGAGCAAGCATTGATTGTGTCCTCTTAATTTGGGTTGAATGACACAGACTCACTTCAGGTTTTCAGCAAGTCTGTAGCGTTACGCTTTCATGAGAAATTTTCCTCAGGCTGAAATGGAAATGTGCTTGATCGAGATACTATAGTTTGGTCATTGGATTTACCTCCGGTGTCTAACTGCAGCCGGGAAGTTTGCGATTCCACCTGCTTTATTTCCCGGTTCTACTTATTTTCCCTCTGTGCCCTGTGTAAGAAAAGATAGGCCGTGTGCAGACATTAAGTACGGACATTGTCAACCGTGGATATACGAATCCAACTATTTGGTATCAAAAGGTACTGAATGCTAGTTTTTTCGTGAAAAAGTAGCATTGAAGACTATTAGGACTGTCTTATCGTGAGAAATTTTGCTCATAGAAGTTTTTAGAGAAGATAAACAAACGCTCAAAACTTCTCTGGGAATTTACTGATTCTTCACAATAAATGTCTGATTCCGGAAACTTCGATAGCTGGCGCGTCTATCACTTATACAAATATCTCTGCGGTCGCCTTGCCATGAGCCGAAAATCAGGCGGCGAACCTAATGTTTCGCAGATTGCAAGTCGAGTCGGCAACCGAAACTTTCGCAGAACAGCCAAACATCTGTTCGACCAAAAAGCAGGCTGGAAAGGCGTTATTGAAAGCAGTAGTACTGTCACAACTGGCAGCATCGTAACGATGCTTACTGAGCTACGCCAAAACCTCAGAGAGGACTACCAACAAGGAAACGAAGACTATAGCCGCGTTCTGAACACTGAAGATGTTTTGATCGCCTTGCACAAGCTGATAGAGCTGACACCTCAAGAACGCAGGCAGCTGGGTCTACCCAGGAGAGACGGCCTGACATTACTCAGGCAGATGCTGTTGAACTTGAGACTAGCTGGTGGCGTAGAAAATTACGAAGTTATTTTTAGAGCCTACAAAGAGGCCGTCGGGCTCGATTTTTCTAGTAGTCGTGAGACTATCAAAACCTTAGAAGATATTGATGGTTTAATTGAATCGACAGTTGCAACAGCACTCGACTATTTACCAAATAAACAGAGTCATGTGGAAAACGACCGAGTGACGTCCCCTGGCAAGGGCGACACTATCCTCGATCTTACGCTTAAAGCAAAAGAAGAAGTCCGTCGACTGTTGATACGCAGCGGCAACACAAATGACTCCTTACCGGACACTACAACTGAGCATCCCTATATTCATCATTACCTGCAGTCGGCTTTCGTTAAAAAATTAGCGCAGACGGTTGTGAGCAGAGAGCGACTGACTAACCAGTTTCCGATTTACCTCAAACGAGTCACGATAGAAGCCTGCGGGCCGCTACCATTTGCTGCTAGAAGCGTCAATACGATTGAGATAGACGATTTTTACCTGCCGCTGTTAAACTCAGCGCTACAGAGATTAGAAAACAGACGTGCTGTTGGATTAGACAGCGTTGCGGGGCCCGGAGATCACGAACTGGCTTCTCAAGAATCTGTCAAAATCGCGGTTGAGTTTTACATCAAGGTGCCGATTACCTACCGTCCTGCTGTCGAAGATATCTTCGATCAGTTCTCCAGCAATGCGGAGCGGTCAAACAGTATCAACCAGAGAGTAGATTTCACTCTGACCAGTACAGGCGTCGGCGGTACGCTATCCCATGTGATCAAGGTGATTAATCTGATGTTGCTGAGAGACATTCCCTGTGTAAACGCCTTTTTCCCAATTGCTCACGATGTCGCTTCTACCCAGCAAATTATTAGAGACAATGTCCCTTCGCCTGTGTGGGCGCATAGCTTGGTACAGCTGTGTCATAACGATGCTGTCGGAGAAGCGCTGCAAATGTCTGACCGCAGCGAGTCGGTTTATGAAGATAATTCCTTCGCCGACCCGACTGGCCATGGAGACTTCTGCGGCTTCGATTTTTTGATCGCGCAGGCTCAAGCAGCCCTACAGGCTCGGCTACAGGCTGTTAGAGATACAGGTGTCGATCCTGACAAGTACATTGCTCAGCTGTGTCAGCGAACGGAAAAGCTGCTCGTTTTAGATAGAGCCTGGTCCTATCTAAGGCGATATCCATTTTCTTCTATGGCAATGATTGGAACCTTGCACAAAGACGTGATCGGAGACATTTTAGAGCAGCGAAAAGAGCTGACAAAAGAAGATCCCTATATTTGCTTCGATGCCTACTTATCTATCGCTGAAGCTCTCTTGGATGAGGGAGCATATCGATCTAGCTATTACTATCTCAAGTCACTGACTGTTTTGGAAAGTTTTGTACGGCAGGGACTAGATGTGAACCAGGGCAACTTTGTGCCAGGTAGCCAGTCCTTTGAGGTTTTTTCGGGTGCGCTGATTGTTCGATATCTTATTTGCGTTGCTAGCTACTATTATCTGTACGATCGAGAAGATGATCTTAGCTGTGAGTATCTACTGCTGGACTGTACATCTGATATCAATCGTCAGGTTTTAATCCAAAAGGCGTGGGCAAAACTAGAAGAAGCCCAGCAGCACATGGAAGTTCGGCTTAGAAAGTACACCATTATTCGTGAGCCGTCGCAGGGAACCTTTAGCCCTCACTACGAACTGCTTGGAAGAATTTACTTTGCCAGAGCTAAGCTCCTTCTTTTCTTTCCTAACTTTGTCCCGAGAGTGAGAGATGAATCTGTACTGCCGACCGAGAGATTTGTTGGACAGCAGCGCACAGAGGCTTCTATTCACTGGGGAAGGCTATTCCTCATCGAAAAGGCACGGTTGTATACTGCGGCTGATGGCAATAGTGAAGTCTATGCCTGTTACTGTTCTATGCAGGTTTATACCTACCTGATGGCAGCCTACGCACAAGCGGATAATGTCCAGCTGTTCAATGCGAGTACAACGCTGAGCCGAGACGGATGCTTACGATGGGCAAGACAATTAAGAGATCATGCCTTACTGACATATGCTGAGACGGGACGACAGTGCTACTACGATATTAAAGAAAAAAGCGGCCTTTCGGATTCCGATGATTATGCGTATTCGGACTTCGATGATTATGAATACAACAAAGAAGGCAGGTACACGGTTGAGAAAATACCAGCAATTTTTGAGGTTAGAGGACCTGATCAGGTTAGACCTAACCAACCTGAAGATGATTTCTTGACACTGGATATTTCCCTGCTAGGTGTTCGTATTCAGGAGCTACCAAAACTGACACCTAACCATCCTACTCAGAATATTTATCTGTTTGGTGCCAATGCCTGCTATCTCTTTTTCGCTAGAGGATTGTATTTGCTGTGTAGCGATACAGCGAGTGAATTTGAAGTAGAAGCGCCTAATGTAGAAATACAGTGGGATGCCAAGCTCAAGAAGTCTATCAGGCTACTGAATATGGCATGGGCGATCGCCGAAGATGGCTGTGTGTTCACCCAAGAAAGGCAGGAAGTCGACGGAAAGCCTACCAGCGTTCGTAAAATCACTCGCTTGTTCAGCGATGAAGCAGAACCAGAACTATATACCTCGCAAGAGATTAGCTCTGTTAGAGATCTGTATCCACGCCGGGTCACTGAGCTTGCGGACTTGGGGAAAATATTTTCAGCAGCTTGTATGGTACTTCGTCTACAAATCGTCTCGCCTGAGGCACAAGGGACTGTTTTGACAGATATTGACAAAATTCTGAAAATGCTCCACGGCGGTTATCGACTCAAAGAAACGCTGAAAAAGCTTCTGCTGCATCAGGGTCGCTACAACGGAAATTTGAAAGAGTATCTATCGAACGCTGACGAAACAATCAGGCACTACGCTGAAAAAGGTGCTTTTACAAATGCAGACATGAAAAATTGCCGAGACGAACTACTCTCAGCTCTATTTAAGAGTTTGCTTGGCTCTACATCGATTGTCTAACTGCGCAGCGGCAATTTGTGAGCATGGCTACTCGGCGTGACAGTAGACGGCATCAACTAGTACTGGCAAGAAATGAGCTAAGTCAGGCGTTTCCCGCTGTGGATCTTTGGCCAAGTCGTCCCAGATGCGGAGCTGTACGGCGTCTTTTGCATGGGGCTGAGCGATAAATTCGAGTGCTTCGGCTTCAGAATAAGTGCTGCCCTGTAGCTCCAGGCTGAGCTTTGACGCCGCAGAGAGGTCTTCCCAATAGTCTGGTTGGGTGGCGCAGAGGTAGCGTTTGGCGTTTACATGTAGGCGAATGGGCTCGGTGACTGCACGAGGAAAATGCTGACTTAAAAAGGGAATGGCTCGGTATTCGTGCCGGTCGTCGATGCCTTTCTCGGCGGCGTCTTCGCCTAAGTCGTGTAGTAAGTGACCGACATCATGTAGTAGGCAGGCCGTGATAAGTGTGGGTGATTGCTTGGCAGATTCAGCCAGGAAGGCACATTGCAAGGCATGTTCTAGCTGGGTGACGGCCTCACGGCCATACTGCTCATTCCCGTGCGTGATAAAACACTGCACAATGGGCTTTAAAGCGGACCTGACAGTAGGTTCAACAATAGAATCTAGCGCGGAAATAGAGGAAGAAGTGCGTTTCATGTTGAGTAGTGGGGTGGTGCATTCTGTTGGTGTTGTGTTAGGCGACTCTACGGCCCTCTCGGATAACCTGTGTGATTTGGGGAACGGTAGAAGGCGCAGGTGTTTTAACGACTGAGCTGGGTTGGTTAGGAGAGTCTTTTGGAAGGCAGTGGACGGTGAGAAGGTCGGCGCGTTTGCCGACTTCTAAGCTGCCGCGATCACCCTCCATTTGAATCGCGATCGCACTATTCATCGTCACGGGCTTCATCGTCTCGTACACCGGCTTCCCGGTCACCGCTGCCATCACAAACACAGACTGCAGCAAGCTATGGGGCACATAGTCCGACGAAATCAAATCCACCAGGCCCAGCTTTACCAGCTCCATTGCCGACACGTTGCCCGAGTGCGAGCCGCCTAGCACTAGGTTCGGGGCACCCATCAGCACTTGCAGGCCTTCTTTTTTGGCTGCTTTGGCTGCCGTCAGCGTGGTTGGAAACTCCGAGATGTTTGCACCCTCATTCACGGCCTGCTGCACATGTTCTACAGTGGCATCGTCGTGACTCGCCACCGATAAGCTGTGAGTTTGTGCCATTTTAACCAGCTCTTTACGATTGCGGTTAGCATGCTGCTGCTGCGCGGCTAATCTCTCTTTAATAAAGTCGTCAATCTCTTCTGCACTGACGCCATGCTTGCCCATGTAGTACTCTCGGAACTTGTCGAGCTTGGCAAACTGTCTTTGCCCAGGCGTGTGATCCATCAGCGAAATCAGCGCAAGCAACGGATGTTTTGCATACTGTTGAACAATCTCGGAGACGCTTTCGTAGCCCAGTTCGCAGCGTAGATGCAGGTGATGATCGATTAAAAACGTGTCAGCCTGCTTACGGTTGTGCAGGGCCTGAATCATCGGATCGTAGCTGGACTTGCGTAGCGATTCACCAGGGGTGACGTCTCCAACAGCGATCGCATCGCACACCGTTGTTATCCCCGCCGCTGCCAGGTCGCGATCATGATAAGTAACCGCAGCGTCTAGCGGCCAGCGAATCCCAGGGCGAGGAGAAATACAGCGCTCTAAGTTATCCGTGTGCAGCTCGATCAAGCCTGGCATCAGGTATTGGCCTTCGCCATCTTGCCCTGTGTCCACAACACCAGGCTGAATGTCGGCAATTTTACCCTCGCGCACCACAAGGGTACCGAGCAATTCTTCGGTTGGCAGCTGAAGGCGATAGTTCGTAAATATCTGTTCTTTCATAAGGAGTCAACTATGTAGCCTAAAGGTTAAGAATTGGTTACAAACTCGATTTTTTACATGCTCATCGTGAAAAATTCCGACCAGCCCACAGCCCTGTGCTTTTCTCTCTTGTATTAGCTGCATCACCACTTCTCGGTTAGCTGCATCCAGAGCCGAAGTCGGCTCATCTAGCAACAAAATCGGGTAGTCCACAGCAAAAGCACGGGCGATGTTTACTCTTTGCTGTTCGCCGCCCGAAAAGGTAGTTGGTGACAGAGACCATAAGCGTTCGGGTAGGTTCAGTCGAATAAAGAGCGATCGCACCTTATCCCGCGCCAGCTCAGCCTCTGCGCCCAGCATCATCAAGGGTTCAGCAGCCACATCTACAGCAGGTACCCGAGGAATCACTCTCAAAAACTGGCTGACATAGCCAATCGTGTGCCGCCGAATTGCGATGATTTCGTGAGGCTCGCAGGCGGCCAGGTCGAACCAGTCGCCCTTGTGTTTTACCCATATTTCGCCTTTGTCTATGCGGTAGTTGGCGTAGAGCGATCGCATAAAGGTAGATTTTCCAGACCCAGAAGAACCCATTAGCGCCACGCAGTCGCCTGCCTGCACCGTCAGCGAAACGCCTTCTAGCACCGGGAAACAAATACCCCCTTGATTGTGGAGCTTAAATCCCTTGTAGAGTTCGCTGGCATGAAGCAGCGTATTCTCAGAAAAAATGGTGGGCGGTCTAGACATGTTTGGTAAAAAGGTTGAAGCGACTAAGGAACAAGCGTGGCGCTAATCAGCGACTGAGTATACGGATGATGAGGGTCATCTAACACCTGATCGGTCAGGCCGTGTTCCACCACCTGCCCATGGCGCATCACCAGCAGTCTGTGGGCTAGCAGCCGCACCACACCAATATCGTGCGTCACCAAAATCACGCTCAGATTCAGCGTCCTCACAATTTGACGCATCAGATCCAACAGTTTGGCCTGCACTGACACATCTAGCCCACCTGTCGGCTCATCCATCAGCACCAGCCGAGGCCGAGTAACCAGCACCCGCGCTAGCTGAAGCCGCTGCTGCATTCCACCCGAGAAAGTACTGGGCAAATCATCCATACGATTGGTGGGAATTTCTACCTGCTGTAGCCAACGGCTCGCTTCGGTGCGAATGTTGCCATAGTGCCGCTCGCCAATATCCATCAGGCGTTCGCCAATATTCGCGCCCGCTGTCACTTTCATTCGCAGGCCGTCGCAGGCATGCTGCCGTACAAAGCCCCATTCGCTACGCATCAGCTGCCGCCGCTGCGATTCACTCAGCTGACCAACATCAACAGATTGTTCAGCGCGATTACGGTAAATGATATGACCGCCGTCACTAGGAAGCTGATGAGCAATCGCATTCAACAAAGTCGTTTTACCCGAGCCTGATTCGCCAATAATGCCGAGGATTTGGCCAGGGTGTAGAGAGAAAGAGATGCGATCGCACGCCTGCACTGCCCCATAGGCTTTACTCAAATTCTCAACCTCTAGCAAGGCATCTGTTTCTGAATTGTTCATTTCTCTCTCCTGATGCGTTCTTTAGATCCCTGAGCCCTCACCCCGCAATAATCCGTATCCGAACAAATCCACAATCGCCCTCCCTCGTTATCCGTCACCACCTCATCCAGGTAGCTATCCGTCGCCCCGCAAAACTCACAGGCCTTATCCCACTTCTCCACCGTGAAAGGATGATCTTCAAAATCCAAGCTTTTCACTGAGGTATAGGGCGGCACGGCGTAAAGTCTCTTTTCTCTTCCCGCACCAAAGAGCTGCAACGCCGGGCTCATGTGTAGTTTGGGATTATCGAATCTGGGAATGGGGCTCGGTCGCATCATGTATCTGCCGCCCACCATCACCGGATAGTCGTAAGCCGTAGCAATGTGGCCATATTGCGTAATGTCTTCGTACAGGCGCACATACATCGCCCCGTAGTCAGAGAGAGCATGCATTTTTCTCGTTTCTACTTCCGAAGGCTCAATCCATCGCAGCGGCTCTGGAATGGGCACCTGATACACCATGGTTTGACCCGCTTGCAGCGGCGTTTCTGGAATGCGATGTCGCGTTTGAATCACCGTGGCTTCAGCTGTTTTCTCAGTCGTATTTACACCACAAACTTTCTTGAAAAAACGCCGAATATTCACCGCGTTTGTCGTATCGTCCGCACCCTGGTCAATCACTTTCAGCGTGTCATCTTCACCAATAATCGAAGCTGTAACCTGAATACCACCTGTCCCCCACCCGTAGGACATTGGCATCTCACGAGAGCTAAACGGAATCTGATGGCCGGGAATGGCCACTGCCTTCAGCAAACTACGGCGGATAGATCGTTTAGTCTGCTCGTCTAGATAGGCAAAGTTGAATCCAGTTTCAACAGTGTTCATGAGGATGCCTCAACTTCTCTGATTGGCTGTGCAGGAGACGATCGAACAGTCTGACTGTCTTCTGTCAGCCTCGAATTCCCCAAACTGTCTGCGCTGTCCTTCTCTTTGCCCTTTTCGTAATCAGCTCGCATCTTACGCACCAGATTCAGCTCAGATTGAAAGTCGATGTAGTGCGGTAGCTTCAGGTGCTGCACAAAGCCTTGCGCTTCCACATTGTCACTATGGGAGAGCACAAACTCTTCTTGCTGCGCGGGTCCTTTAATCTCCTCTCCAAATTCTTCTGCTCGCAGCGCCCTATCTACAATCGCCATTGCCATCGCCTTGCGTTCGTTGTAGCCAAAGGTCAGCCCGTAGCCCCGCGTAAACTGAGGCGGCAGCTCTTTGCTCCCCTTAAACTGATTCACCATCTGCACTTCCGTCACCGCAACAGTGCCAATCGCCACGTCAAACCCTAACTCTTCAGGGCAAATCACTACCTCCACCTCACCCATCCGAATCTCGCCAGCAAACGGATGGCTATTACCAAACCCTCGCTGAGTAGAGTAGGCCAGGCTCAGCAAAAACCCTTCATCAGCCCTGGCTAGGCTTTGCAATCGTGCATCTCTTTTCGCAGGCAGGCTCAGCGGCTTTCGAGTGAGGTCAAAGGGGTCTGATGCTTTAAAAGAGTCTGACACCTTACCGTTGACAGATCCATTTTGATGATTGTTCTGATAACCGTTGTTGTCATTGTCTTGTTGCTGAACGCGCTCTTCCGGCTGAATCAGGCCTTCGGGATTAAGTGCATCTAGCGCTCTGGGCGTATCAGCAAAGTTTTCCTTTCCCTTCCTATCGGTCGTTGACGCAGCGGGCAGCGTTGGATGATTGTCCTCTGCGGCCAGCTTAAAATCCAGCAGTCGATGAATATAATCGAACGTAGGACCAAGCCGCTGACCACCTGGAATATCTTTGAAAATAGAAGAAATGCGGCGTTGTACCGTCATCTGGTCGGTTTCAATGGGCTGCGTATAGTACAGCCGAGGCAGCGTCGTGCGGTAGGCCCGCAATAGAAAAATTGCCTCCACCAAATCTCCCCAGGATTGTTTAATCGCCAGCGCTGCTAGATCAGGGTCGTACAGGCTACCCTCACACATCACACGAGCCACGGCCAGAGACATTTGCTGCTTAATTTGCTCAAGGCTTAGCTCTGGGACATCGGCATTTCCGCGTCGCCGAGCGCTTAGCAGTGCCTCTGCATTTTCAATGGCCTTTTCGCCACCTTTTACCGATACGTAAGACATCTAATTAGAGGGATTAAGGGATACAGTACGAGGCAACCCTACGACGGACTGCTGTGTGAACAAAAAGCAATCTATGCCTTGAGGGTAGGCAGCCTGGTTTTGCCGCCACTGATTCCAAAAGTTGCCGGGAAGTGGCGGCGATAAGGTGACTTTGTTCAAAATGCCAGGGCCGGAGAGCTGTTGAAGTTCACCAGAGAGAAAGTCTTGCACCTGAATGAGTAGCGTAGTAGACGCTTCGGGGTCTTCAGCAGTACCCATGTTAAAAGCGTGAAGCGCTGGTAGAGTACGCGCATCTTTGACAACGGCAAAGGTGGCACTTTCCGGCTGCTTAGTGAACCGACAGCCCGTGTGAAATCGTAGCCAGTCTTGTACCTCAGCAGACAAACCGGGCTGTAGCCACACCACTGTTTCTAAGTCCAGGAGTGTAAGACAGGCAGCGGCGCATACAGGCGTGAGATCAGCGGGCGGCGTGATGTTTACAGAAGGTGTGTAGGGCTCTCCAGGATGTGAAATTGCATCCAATAATCCTTTAAACATGCGCTGTGGCTCATGCACCGCATCAGAAAAACCAGGTAGCGTTGTTGTTGTCATTGACATAGTTTTCTACTCCCCTCGGCGCATTGTAAAGAACTCGACTTTAGTCGCGGCTGTTTGTTGTTGTTGCTCTGCAGACGCTCTTTGAAGGCTCTGCTGCAAAGGCTTTACCACCGCTGACATCACACGCTCATGCCACTGCCCTTGCTGCAACAGTGCGTCACACACTGCCGCCAGCTCAGCATGACGGTGCGATCGCCCCTTCACATATCCAAACCCAGCAGGCACCACCTGCCCACCCGAAACGCTAACCACACAGCGCGTCAGCGTAATCTCCCCCAGGTTAAAAGCATCACCGCTGCCGCCCGCTCGCCCTCTTACCATTGCCAGACCAGTTTCAGGCGATCGCAAAAACTCATAGGATGGCAAATCTCCCAACCCTAAGACACACTGCTCCAGCTCAGGTAAAGCCGCCTTTGCCAGCGTCCCCATCCAATGTTGCCGTTCAGCTACAGTTGCCATCAGTCAGCCCTCTCTCGACAACTTAAATTTCAAAAGTCTAGTTGTCTAGACAAATTATGAATCAGACATCCAAAATATTCAAGTATGGTTTGATACATTGTTCAGATACGCCTTAGCAACACCCCATTTTTAGTGCTGGTTACGCTCTACCGCCATGCCCGATTTTGAATCACCTCGCTACGTCCAAATTGCCAAGCAGCTGCGTCACAGAATTCAGACTCAACTATATAAAGTGGGTGATCAGCTTCCTCCCGAGGCTCAGCTTTCTCAGCAGTTTGATGTGAACCGTCATACTATTCGGCAGGCGATCGCCCTTCTTCGGCAAGAAGGCCTGCTCAGGGCAGAAAGAGGCCGGGGCACCTTTGTCGCCGCGCCAATTCGCTACGCTATCGGTCAACGGGTACGCTACAACGAAACGCTAAAAGCACAGGGCCGTACCGCTAAATTTGAGGTGTTAAAAACGCTAGCGCTCCCAGCAGATCATTCTGTAGCAACTGGACTGGGCTTGGAAATTGGCGATTCTGTTGCACTTGTAGAAAGGTTGGGGATGGCAGATGACGAGCCAATTAGTGTCGCTAACAGCTACTTCCCACTTGGCCTATTTCCTGATTTGCTGAGTGAAGAAAGTCTTGCGGCTTTTAGGGCAACTAACTCTATTTCTAAGTGGTTACGTGACCAGTACAATATCGATCATCTCCGCCTTAGCACCTCTGTTTCAGCTAGAGTGGTACAGCCAAAAGACGCCAAGCTTTTGCAGCTATCGCTCAATCAGCCTATTTTGCTCGCCGAATCTGTCAACGTCGATCAGCAAGGACGCAGGATTGAGTATGGGGTGACTCGGTTGAGAGGCGATCGTATGGAAATGGTCTTCGAGAATCCTTCTTAGCTCTGCGCGGTTAAATGCGCGGTTAAATAAACTTGCGCCGTAGCCAGCCAGAGGCTTCATCAATTACGCCAACTACCACGATTAAAATAATTAAAATCGCACACACTTTGGGATAGTCAAACGAGCGGAAGCTTTGATAAAGAGAAACGCCGATGCCGCCCGCCCCGACAATGCCCAGAACCGTAGCAGAGCGCACGTTAGACTCAAATCGATAGAGCACATAGGAAATCCAAAGCGGAATCACCTGCGGCACCACGCCGAATAAGATCTCTTGAAATTTGCTTGCGCCGGTTGCTCTGACCCCCTCAATTTGACCTACTTCAATATTCTCAATAGCTTCGGAAAAGAGCTTTCCTAAAATGCCAGCCGTATGCACAAAAATCGCCAGCACACCTGCAAACGGGCCTAGCCCCACCGCCACTACAAACACCAGCGCAAATACAATCTCATTAATCGCTCGCATCGCGTCCAGCAGGCGGCGCGTAGGCTGCACAACCCACCAGGGGCAAAGGTTCGCCGAGCCCAAGATAGAAAGCGGCGCAGCCACAATTACCGCCAGCAATGTTCCCCAAATGGCCATGCCAACGGTTTCGACAATGTCTTGAAAGTAAAAACGCCAGTTGGCAAAGTTAGGCGGAAAGTAGCGGCCAGCGTATTCTCCCATGGTGCTGCCGCCTTCAAACAGCTCACCTAAATCGATTTCGCTGACAACAGCCGCGCCCCAAAGGATGGCGAGCCCAGCTGCAACAGAGAGACTTCGCCATATGATTTGTTTTGTTGTTGTGCGATCGCGCGATCGCATCTCTAGCACCGCGTCCGACACCGGCAGCGAATACTTACCCGTCAAATCTGTCTCTAAAGCATTTCGTTCAACAACCGCAGCACCTGAGTGGTTAGAGTTTTGAACCTTTTTATCAGCAGGCATCGCAGATTCCGACTCATCAAGACAACAACAATAAGAAGTCAGGCAGTTTGCATGCTCACAAACACACAAACTGCCTAGAATCCCGTTCTACTTCACTGCCTCCAGCTCTGTGTTTAACTCCTCTAGCCTTGCTTCCTTAGCTGCCGCATCCAGGCTGGCATCATTCTGCACTTCTAGAATGGTCTTACCAATTTCCAACTCACGAACCGTATTCCAGGTCGTATCGTCGGCCTCATCAAAGCCGCTCCACTCCAAAGGCCCCAGAATTGCTTCGTCTTCGTAGCTATAGAAGAAATCTTTGATCTCGTCCTTTAAGCAGTCCGGTAAGTCCTTGCGGTAAGCAATCGGGTCGCTAGGGATTTCAGGAGACGTCCACACCACCTGAATATTCTCAAATGCATCCGGATCGTTCTTTTCAATTTCAAACAGAGACTCACTGTTATTGGTAGCCACATCTACCTGATTGTTTGCCACGGCAAGTGCAGTTGCTTCGTGGCTACCAGCGAATACAAGCTCGCTAAAAGCCTCTTCAGGATTCACGTCGTTCTGAGCAAACACGTAGTAGCTGGGCACCAGAAAGCCAGAAGTAGAGTTAGGGTCGTTAAACGCAAACGTTAAGTTGCCTGCATTTTCTACCACGTACTGGTCGCCATCTCCCGCATCAACATCAATATCAGCCAGGATTGGATTCTCCTTATTGGTAATCAGATAGGCGTAGTACCCCTTGCTACCGTCGGTAGCGACCGTCTGAGCGAAAGCTTCAGCCTCAGAGCGCTTGGCCGCTTCAATGTAAGACTTACCGCCAAACCAGGCCATCTGTACCTTATTGGCCCCCATCGCTTCAATCACACCTGCATAGTCCGTAGCATAGGAAGCCTTTACCTCGCGGCCCAGCTCTTCAGACATCGCAGCGATAAACGGTTCCCACTTGGGCTTCTGGTTGTCTTGCGACTCGGTAGAGATGATACCAAACTCTAGCTCAGCGATTTCAGCCGCGCAGGTGCCTCCCGCTGCTACGTCTCCACCTGTTTCGGTCTCGCTGGTGGTTGTAGCAGTGTTTGTACTAGTGCCGCCGCTACAGCTCGCAAGCACAGTCGCGCTAAATATTGTGGCAGACAGCAGCGTTGTCCATCTTTTAACTGTTCTTTTGCTCAAAGGTGACGCATGGAAAAGTTGCTTAAGCATTGAGTACTCCTAAAGTGAAACCTAGTGTTAAAGAAAACGTTGAAAGGGCGTTGAAAGAGAGTCAGCCCATAATTTCTGCATGGCCTCTCACGACCAATTCCTCAGCGGCAGCGCCGTATATACTGTTGAGCCGTTCATCATCCAGGGCAGTCGTGGCACCGTCGAACTGTACGACCCCGTCTTTGAGCGCGATGGATCTATCGCAGTAAAACCGCACCATCTGCACCTGGTGTAGTGAAGTAATTACCGTCAAGCCACTCTCCCGATTCAAATCAGTGAGCAAAGCCATGACCCGTCGGGCCGATTCTGGATCAAGCGAGGCGATGGGTTCGTCGGCGAGAATGACTTGAGCACCTTGCATCAGGCAACGAGCGATCGCCACCCGCTGCTGCTGCCCGCCCGACAGCAATGCCGTTCGTTTGTAGGCCTGCTCTAAAATGCCGACTCGGTCGAGCGCCGCAAGGGCACGAGTCTTCTCCGCCTTCGAAAACAGCCGAAACGTTGATCGCAAAGCCGACGTTTGCGACAGATGGCCCAGCAGCACATTTTCAATGACGCTCAGTCGGTTAACCAGGTTAAACTGCTGGAAAATAAAGCCCACCTGAGCCCGCAACTGCCTTGCCTTAGAATGCAGTCGACCAGCACTTTGCAACGGCGTCCCAAAAATTTCGACGGTGCCCCCGTCAGCCAGCTGTAGGCCATTGACTGTTCTCAGTAGCGTAGACTTCCCAGAGCCAGAAGCACCCACCAGAGCTACCATTTCACCTTTGCGAACCGTCAAGTCCACACTTTGCAATGCAGGTACACCTCGAAAGGATTTGCTCAGCCCAGTCACACTGACAACAGGTTCACCGAAAGTCGGGCAGGCAGGCAGTTGGCCAGTAGCTGCGCGGACATACTTATGATTATTTTCAATGGAGACCACGGTAATTACTTGGCGCTGCCACAATACTCAATCACGTGAGTTTGATGTGCGCTTTAAGCCAGCGTAGTCAAAAGGTTAAATATTCATAAACAAAACATTAAAAGCCCCCAAGAGCGAATCAGGATCTTGGGGGCTTTAGTAATGAAGTTTTGTGGCTTGCGTAGGCACGCACGGTAGCAAATACGCGTTGCCCAACTAGGCGTGGCTGCCAGGTACGCTCACGCGCATATTCGGCAGCGTTACCTGAGACGTCAGTTCGGCAGGCTGTAGTAGCAAACTGCCGGGTACTGTGCCTGCGCTGGGTTGTTGAGAAGTCGGCGCAGGGAGCGAAATCGCCGGTAGACCTGAAGCTTCAGATGAAGGAACTGCAGGAACTGGAAGCGCCGCCACGGGAACCAGTGGCGCTTCTGTAGGCGGTACAAAGGGTGCTTCTGTGGGATCATTCGAGGGCGCTGCGCCTGCGGGCGTGTCGGCAGAATCTTCTGCGCCACTACCGCCGATTGGGCGAGAAACCTCAATGCCGTTTTCCTCTAAAATGACCTGTGGTTCAAACGCTAGGGTATCGATCCGCTTAACCCTAACACTGCCACCAGCAAGTCGGTCCCCGACTTTGACATAGCGCTCGGGTTCACCGCTGGAGCTGACAATGGCATAGGGCTCGCCGCCCAGCTGAATGATGCCAGAAACGGAAATCGCTGGTGCAATCACAGGCTGTGGGATGCGAGGGAGTGCCGCAATCGGTGAGGGTCTCGTTAGGGCTGGACTGTTGTTGCGTACATTTACAGGTGGAGGTGTTGGTCCTGAAGCGGGCTTAGCACCTGCACCTGCCGCCGCTGCCGCAGAGCCACCACCATTTGCACCACTGGCTGTGTTAGCGGCCCTGGTTGCAGCATTGTTGCTACCAGCTGGTACAACCACAGGTGTGGGCTCCAGCGGAATGGGTAATGTGGCAAACGGATCTATCCGTGACTGAGTGACCTGCCGAGTCCTGGCATCTGGGTCAGTGGAAAGAATTAAATCCGCTGTTACCGTAGGTGCCGCGACCACGGGTTCTTCAAAAGGCTTCTCTTGCTGACCGTCAATGGCTTCAGAAATGTCCTCACCAGCTTCGGCAATCGTCTCGCCAGCACCCTCGAACGGGTCAATAATGGCAACATCTTCGCCAGCACTGAGCCATTGGCAGCCGGTGAGTGGAGCTGTTGCAAGTAAGATGAGCAGCAATCGCCGCATGTTCTGATCCCTCCCAGGACTGGTTGGCTTTGGTGGTTAGCGATGCTAAAGCCTTGTTCGTTTACACTTTTTGTTTGCACAAGGCTCGCCTGAGCCGTGCTCGCTTAGGATAGACACAAAGCCCCCTTAAAGTAACGCTACTCGCCAAAAAAACTAAAAAGGCAGACTTGTTCTATCTCAAAAAGCTAACTCAAAAAGCTAATTGCCCTGCTTTTGTACACACGCTTTTGTATTCGTGCTTTTGCACTCGCGCTTTTGTGACCTAGGCCTCGCCCGGTGGCTGCATAATCACCTGCAAGTGCTTCAGGCCCTTTTTGACTCGGCGAGAAACGGTAACAGAGCTAATTCCTAGGCGCTCAGCCGTTTCTTTTTGGGTGAGGTCTTGTAGAAACACAAACTCCACAACTTCCCGAGTACGCTTTTCGAGCTGTGAAAGGGCCTGCTGCAAACGCATCTTATCTTCCTGGGCGAGTTGAAAGCTGCGATAGCGGGCATCTGGGAGCAAATCGCCCAGGGAAGAACTGCTGCTGTCACTCTCCTGTACTGGCGCATCCAGGCTTAGCAAATTGCGATTGCTGCTAGCAATTCTGACCTGCTGCCATTCCTCTACGGTAATATCTAGCTCGGCTGCGACTTCTTGGTCGCTAGGCCTACGATTGAGGCTTTCCTGTAGATGCCGAATGGCCTTTGCCGATTGGCTCTGTAGGGTTTGCCAGCGCCTGGGAATGCGAACAACGGTGCCTTTATCTCTCAGGTAATGCTGAATTTCGCCACGAATGTATGGAATGGCAAAGGAGCTGAAGGCAAATCCCTTTTGAATGTCGAAGCGCTCAATGGCGCGAATCAGACCCAAACTGCCGACCTGCATTAAATCATCAAAGGTTTCGCCAGAGTTATGTAGCCATCGATGGGCCTCTCTGCGGACAAGGCCAATATTAAGTTGTACCAAACGGTTTCGCAGCTGTAGTGAGCGATCTTTTTGATAGGTGTTTAAAATTTCGAGTGACTTATTTTTAAGAACCTTATGGGTTGATGAACGCATATTTTAAGTAGGCCCTTAGGTATCAATTAAGGCCGCTTGGCAGATCAGGAAGTTAGTAGTCAAGGAGATATACGAGCCTATAGGGGGCGTTTCTCTTTGTGTACTAATACTTTCAGCCTAGTTAAGGTTCTAACTTGCAACAATTGGGTTTTTACTGAAACGAGGTGATGCAATGTGACAGACTCACTCAAGAAACTAGTTATGTATACGTGTCAGATACGGTTTGTAGTATGCCTCTTTCATAATTTTTCTTTGGTAAGTGAAATTGATATGCAAAAGATGAGTAGGCAACAAAAAAGGCTTCTCATCAATTGAGAAGCCTTGGGTGGTCTTTGGACCAAATGCTATTGTTTAGGCTGCTAATGGCTGAGGTTTGCTATCTAAAGCCTAGCGCACACCACTCGCAGAATAACGCCTGACTATGCATCCTCGGTTTCGATACGACCGTAGAAGACCCCCTGCAGCTTGACATCATCAGCTGCAGCAGTACCCATATCTGTATCGGAGGGCTGCTCGGAGATGAAGGTACCACCAATTTCTCCGGTGTTGCTATCTACCTTAGATATTTGAAGGGAGATATTACCCTGGCCGACATCGAAAGCCTTGACGTTCTCACGGGCTAAATCCACACCGTCTGCGCGAGCGGGCAGAGCCACTGCGTTGTCGTAGCCGGTTGTTAGGCCCCGCGCCTTAGGATCTAGGAAGTTAGAGGTGCGATAAGAAGGGACACGAAATGATCCTTCAAAGTCTGTAGACGTGGTGACTGCGTTCAGCCCTGGCTGGGACTTCGCCTTGAGTCCTTTGATGGTGAAGAGGAAAGGAATTTGGTCGCCACCGGGTAGAAGTACGGTAATCGGCTGAAAGTCCATGCCTAGCTTTTCATCAAAAAGGAGGCTGCCGTCGCCTTGAAGGGTGACATCGCCACTAACTTGCTCGATGGAGGTGGTGTAGCGAGTGAGGGACTTACCCGCTACGAATTCTGCTTCTTTGCGCTTGTTAGCGGTTTCTTGCTTAACGAAAAAGCTGGTGGGCTCCAGACACAAATCGACTAGCTTGTAGGTAACGCCATCGGCAATGGGAATTTGACCTCGGCGGGTTTCGTCTACTTGGGGACAGCTGTTGGCAAGTCCAGTATTACGAATTTGATCGTAGGTGAGTGGAATATCGCTGGTAGCGGAAGGCGCTTCGCTACAGGCTGTAAGTACACCTAAGCAAAGGGCAAAAAACGCAGCGAGCAGAGCGCGATACCTCATGGGCAACCTCAAGACTATGAATTTATAAGGACTATTTAGTACATAATTTTACACTGCGTTCGGTCCGTTTTGGCGGGTGAATCGCTTGCACCCTGGCTGGGCGATCGCGTAGTCTCTGACAGGCCCATCCATTCAGCCATGCATTCAGAAAATACGCCAAAGGCACTGCACCCTAAAGCGAGTAGGGGTTTAAGCAGGCAACACTTTTGGCGAGCGGACTCACTTGCGTCAGATTTTTTTGTGAGTTTTTGAATGTAAACAAGTTGGTTACAAAAGTTAAAATCGGCGAGCTGTGTTGGCTCTTTTCTCTCCCTACCTTTTCTATGGCTTCTCAGAATCTTCCCCCTGATCTTTCCGCACTTATTCAGCTTGTTCGCTCAACGGCTCAGGACAGAGAAGGGGATTGTCTGGCACTCCTGGAACTTTTGCGGCTTCTAGATACTTTGCATTTTGAGATTAGAGACACCCTGTTTCGCGAGGCGTTGCCTGACAATCGGCAGCGGCTATACCGGCTGCTCAAGGATATCGAGCACGAAGGTGGGTGGCCCTACATTAAGCGTATGCCGCTACGGGCCTTGCTCGCACACCTGGAGGAAGCTTCGGATGAGGTCGCCGCAGATAAGCTAGGCCGTAGAAATGAAGGCGAGTAGTTTGTGAGGCAGAGGTGAAGTTTTCGGATGGCTATTTCTCAATCTCTTTATATCTCTTCAGCGATTTCTAATTTCTTACGGGTTCCCAAGTTTTAGGGTTGTAATGACTCGATAGCGCCTTTTTGGTAGCTGGCACAGCCCGAGGGCAGGTTGTTCCAAAAAAGTTTTAGGCTAGCGAAAGTCTGCAATCGGGAGCCTCGATAGAAGGCTTTTATGAAACGTATTTTATTCGCTAGCAGTACATCAGATATTGAATCAGAGTATTTAGGCAATTATGGTGTTGAGGACGGATAACAAAATCTGGCGTGGCCGCTGTAAAAAGCTCATGCAGCGTGCTGTTCAAAGCATTTTGCTGGGTAATTTTTTGCTGGGAATCAGCGTGACGCTACTGGTCCAAGGCATGAGCAGCGCCCCAGCAAAAGCGACCGTTAACCGATATTGTCAGCTGTCTCAAGCTGAAGTGGATCGAAAAGCCTCGCTACGGACAGCAGGGCTAGCAGGAGACACGGCGGCGCAGCAGCAGTACGAAGCCTTGTCGCGGCAGCATGCCAATCAATTAAAGGACTGTCGTCGCAGGCAATGGCCCGAAAATCAGGCGATTTGGCTACGGCTATACCCTTGTGATTTGCAGCCGGGCAAGCTCGACGAAATTATGGATCGCATTGTAAACCTGGGCTACAACCAGGTTTACATTGAGGCGTTTTCTAACGGTCAGGTGCTGCTGCCAAAGAACAATAATCCGACGGTGTGGCCTAGCCTGGTACAAAGCGAACAGTATGCCGATCGCGATTTGCTGGCGGAGGCGATCGCTGAAGCCCGCGAGCGTGACCTAAAGGCGTTTGCCTGGATGTTTACGATGAATTTTGGCTATTCCTACGGCCACCGTTCCGACCGGCGACAGGTACTGGCCCGCAATGCATCTGGCAACGACACGTTGGATGTAGCCGATCAGGGGAATAGCGGCACCTCGGAAGATGCTTTTGTCGATCCGTATAATGCGACAGCTCAGGCGGATTACGCCCAGATGGTAAGAGCCGTACTGGCGCGTCGGCCTGACGGTGCGCTGTATGACTATGTGCGCTATCCCCGGTTGACGGGGTCGGCTTCGGTGGTTAGCGATGTCAGGAACCTGTGGATATATGGCCCAGCGGCAAACCAAGCGCTGATTCAGAGAGGCACAAATAATAAGGGCAGAGAGCTGATTCGCCGATTCTTGCAGCGGGGCTATCTCACCAACGGTGATGTGGCTCAGGTAGATAGCCTGTACCCGAATGAGGGCGAACCGCTGTGGCAAAGCCGCAATCCACCCGCGACTGATCCGAAGGATTTGGCCCCGGCATCGGCGCGTCGAGCTGGCTTACAGTCTGAGCTATGGCGACTAAGCGTAGCCCATGCGATTCAGGGAGTTGTGGACTTTTTGCAGGCGGGAGCGGCTCCGGCTAGGCGCGCGGGGATGCCTGCTGGCGCGGTATTTTTTCCCTATGGCAATCGCGCGATAGGTAGTGGCTATGACGCGCGGCTACAGCATTGGAATCGTTTCCCAAGCTGGATGGATTCGCACCCTATGGCCTATGCGGTGTGTGGGAATACGAACTGCATTGTGGATGAGGTGCGACGGGTATTGCAGGTGCGGAATAATCCTGCGGTGGTAAAGCCTGCGATCGCTGGTACATGGGGTCAAAGCCGACCCAACAGACCAGCATTAGAGACGCAGATGGACGCGCTACAACGGGCGACGCCTGGAATTAGAACGGTTAGCCATTGGTCATTTTCGTGGCAAGATGCGGAGTTTGAGCGATCGCGTAAGTTCTGTTCGGCAACGTCTCAGACCACTGACTTGGAGACGCTCAGAGGCGGCACGACATCTCGACTTTCGCCTGCCGTGAGTGAAGATGCGCAACGAGCGAGCACGACGCCCTGACTTCGACTCCGCTCAGTCACCTAACTTCGACTCCGCTCAGTCACCTGACTTCGACTCCGCTCAACTGCTTTACTTGAAGTCACCTAGATAGCCTCTTGGGGTAATAAACCAGCCTGCGTGGGTACGACTGCTTTGGTTGCCGATAATGACGGTCGTGAGCATGTCAATCGGATGGGTGAGCATTTCCTCAAGGGTTGTCAGGATTATTTGCTCATCATGACGATAAAGGGATTTTGCCAAAGCAACGGGGGTATCTGGCTTGCGATGCGGCAAAAGCGTGTCGCGGGCAAAGACGATTTGCTCGGTGCGCGTTTTGGATTTGGGATTGTAAAGGGCGACGATGAAGTCGCCCTGGGCAGCGGCGCGCAGACGCTGCTGAATGACAGGCCAGGGGGTGAGCAGGTCGCTGAGGCTAATGGCGCAAAAGTCGTGCATGAGAGGTGCGCCAACTTTGGAGGCTGCGGATTGCAGGGCGCTGACACCCGGGAAGGTTTGAACGCTGGGTGTTTTGCCAGCCCAGCCCTCTGCCTGTAGCTGCTCGAAGACGAGGCCCGCCATGCCATAGATGCCGCAGTCGCCGGAGGAAATGACTGCAACGGTAAGGCCCCAGTTTGCCAATTCGATGGCACGTTCGGCTCTTTGCTTTTCCTGAGTGATGGGGAGGGCTTCAACGATTTGTCCGGGGCGAGTAAGCGGACGGATTAAGTCAACATAGAGCTGATAGCCGATGACGACGTCGGCGTTAGTAATGGCGGCTTTTGCTGCGGGGGTGATTTGGTTGAGGTTACCGGGGCCGGTGCCGATGAGGTGGAGCTTGCCAGGGCGTCCGATGTAGCCGACTTCTGCCTGGGCGATCGCGACGGTAACAGCCCCTTTCATATCGGGATGCCGGACGATTTGTTTTTTGACCCGTAGATCGCTGGTTCGAGTGTCCGTTTCGTTTTCTTTGCCAGGTGCGTGTAAGTTGTTCCGTTGACCGACGATGGCGATCGCCGCTGCCTCTGCAACGCTAGGCGTCCCCACTTCCTTGTTCACAACCTGAGAAGGCGTAGGAACCACAATTTGCTCTAGCACTTTTGATTCAAAGCAGTGCAGTGGCCAGTTTCTTTCCTTCACAACTGCTAGTAAACCAGCTTCATCAGCTTTTAGGTCCAGCGTAGCAACACCAGCCACAGCCTCCACAGCTAGATGGTTTTCCTGGCAAGTTTTGTCAATAGCGTAATCAATTAGTGCTTGATCAGAATCGCGTTCGCAGCCGATACCTAGCCATAACACGCGTGGATGCCATTGCACTTTCGGTAGGCTCGATGTTTCATCAAATTTTCGCTTTATAGGACTGATCCAGATTCTGGCCCGAGGCTTCTGTTGTTGATTGCGCTCGGCAAACTCAGGTGCGCCAAATTGGAAGCAATGATTTGAGGGCAAGTGAGACTGCCAGAGGTCTGAGCCTGCGTCCTGTAGAACTTGAATAGGAAGTTCGTTGGCTAATGCTGCGCTGACACCTGTCCAGTTGCCGGGGCCTTTTATCCAGCCAAAAGGTGTGCCCAGGGTGTCAATAGCAGGCATGCCTAGCGAATTGGATGCGCCTGTGAGGACGGGTTGAGCTGAAAGAAGCTGGCTGATGGTTTGGGTGAGGCGATCGCCCCCACCCTGATGCCCACCACAGAGGCTAATCGCAAATTTGCTGGCTGGATCTACCACCACCACCGCTGGATCAGTTGCCTTGTCGGTCAATAGCGGTGCGATTAGTCTTACCACTGCGCCGCTGGCTAAGCAGAAAATAAAGCCGTTGTACTTGTCCCAGTTTTCCTGTAAGAAGGCCGCCAGACAGGTTTCGTAGAGATGGGGAGTTAGGTTGAGTGCGATCGCTTCAGCATGAAGTTTTGGTGCAATCCATAGCTGAGCGGTGTCCTCACACAAGGGGGCTATGCAGCGTAGGCCAGCAGGAGTTGTTGCGATCGCGGCCAGAGTATCGAGCATATAGGTAGGTGAGTCGGCTTAACTACACGACATGATAGGCCGTAATCGCGACTTTTCTATCCGCACTGTAAGATTGGACTATTAACCACCCTGTACCAAAGACAAACAGGAGATAGGCCAATGATTTATGACGTTATCCTGAGTCGAGAAAACAATAAGTATGTTGCCCGCGCCAAAGACTGGCCTGAGGTTACGGTAGTTGAAAGTAGCCGCGATGCAGCCATCAGCCAATTAAAGTCTCAGCTTCTAGATTATTTGACGAACAAGGTCGAGGTGGTGCAAGTCGACATTCCACTACCATCTCAAACAGGAAATCCCTGGTTAGATAAATTTGGATGTTTTAAAGACGATCCAACCTTTGATGACTTACAAGCTGAAATTGCAGCATATCGCCAAGAAATTGATCAGGAAATGAGTCATCTTACGGAATGATGCCGCTTTCTAAATGACCTTATACATTTTAGATAGCGATCATCTTAGCCTTCATCAACGTGGGCATGAACCGCTTGGTAAGCGATTACTTGCTACCCCACCAAATCAAATTGCTATTACTGCAATCAGTGCAGAAGAATTAGTCCGAGGTCGGTTGTCTCAGATCCGGAGAGCCTCTAAACCTCAAGAGCGCGTTTACGCTTACTACTGGTTTACACAGACACTCGCTACTGGTTTACACAGACACTCGATTTTTTGCACGGCTTTACAGTACTGAGCTACGACGCACAGGCAGAAGCTCGCTTTCAATCTCTGCTTGATCAGAAAATTCGGATTGGCTCTCAGGATCTCAAGATTGCTGCAATCGCCTTGAGCAAAAAAGCAACAGTTGTTACACGCAATCGGCAAGGCTTTGAGCGCATCACAGGATTATTACTTGAGGACTGGTCGGTATTCCAAGCCCTAGAGAGATGAATCTTTGCTTTTGTCTAATCTTTGAAAGTTTAGATTTACACTAAACGCGAATTCTACTAGACCTTTTCGGACTGCTTAACAGCAGGCTGAGCTTGGGGCTGGAACTGGAAGAGGGTGTAGACGACGTTACGGCGGATGCCGGTCATCATCTCTAAGAACACCTCGTAGCCTTCGCTCTTGTATTCAATCAGCGGGTCTTTTTGACCGTAGCCGCGCAGACCAACTGTCTCACGGAGGGCGTCCATTTGCTGGAGGTGCTCACGCCAGAGGGTGTCGATTTGCTGAAGAATGAAGAAGCGCTCGGCTTCGCGCATGAGGCCGGGCTTGATTAGGTCAACCTGGGCTTCTTTGAGGTCGTAGGCGATGCGCACCTGCTCGGCGAGGAAGGTTTTCATTTCGCCGAGGGACAGGTTCTCTAGCTGCTCGGGGGTGAGGTCGGCGAGGAGATAGACGAACTCTTGTACTTTGCTGACGACGCTGGGAAGGTCCCATTCTTCGGAGGGTAGCTCTGGGTTTACGTAGGCTTCTACGATGTCGTCCATGGTTTGCACCGCGTAGCCAAGCACCAGCTCTTTTAACTCTTCGCCTTCTAGTACGCGGCGGCGCTCGGCGTAAATGGCACGGCGCTGGTTGTTCATGACTTCGTCGTATTCAAAGACCTGCTTACGGATGTCGTAGTAGTAGGTTTCTACTTTTTTCTGGGCGCCTTCGAGTGAGCGAGTGAGCATACCCGATTCGATGGGCATGTCTTCTTCTACGCGGAAGGCGTTCATGAGGTTGGCAACGCGATCGCCGCCAAAAATCCGCAGCAAGTTATCTTCCAAGCTGAGGAAGAACTTGGTAGATCCTGGGTCACCCTGGCGCCCGGCCCGACCTCGCAGCTGGTTATCTACCCGGCGCGACTCGTGACGCTCTGTACCAATCACGTGCAGTCCGCCTAGCTCAATCACCTGATCGTGCGCCGCAGAAGTAATGACTTCGTACGCGTCTAGCACTTCGTTGTACACGTCTCTAAGCTTTTGAATGACTGGATCGTCCGTGGGTGCTTTCTCCGCAGCAACGGCAATTTTATCTTCAGCATCCAGTTCCGACAGGCTCTGTGCACCGTAAGCTTTAACTGCGAAGTCTACCGCTGCCTTCAAATTTTCTTTTGTCTGAGGGGATAGATCTGTTGGAAAAATCTGAGGTGAGGCTTTCCAGGTTTTTTTCTTCTTTTTGCCACCTTCTGCAAAACCCTGTGCTTGCTTTGCATCTTTTGTATTAGCAACCTGGGCAACCGCAAACTTATCGTCGTCTTCGGGTTTCACCAGGCGGGGCATAAAGTACTCACGTACCTTCAGCCTGGCCATGTAGTCGGCGTTACCACCCAAAATGATATCGGTACCACGCCCGGCCATGTTAGTGGCGATAGTGACCGAGCCACTGCGACCAGCCTGTGCAACGATTTCTGACTCACGCTCTACGTTTTCAGGCTTTGCGTTCAGTAGGTTGTGCTCTACTTTTAGGTCGCTAAGTAGAAGCGAGAGGACTTCGGACTTTTCTACGCTGGTGGTACCGACAAGGACAGGGCGACCCGTTTCGTGCATGGCGGCGCATTCCCCGGCGATCGCATTCCACTTCGCATTCTCAGTTTTATACACCACGTCCGGCATGTCATACCGCTGAGAGGGGCGGTTTGTCGGAATGATGGTGACTTCTAGCTTGTAGATTTTCTCGAACTCGGCTTCTTCAGTCTTCGCTGTGCCCGTCATGCCTGAAAGCTTGGGATAGAGTAGGAAGAAGTTCTGGTAAGTAATAGAGGCCAGCGTTTGGGTCTCTGGCTGAATGTCTACGTGCTCTTTGGCTTCAATCGCCTGGTGCAGTCCATCGCTCCAGCGGCGACCGGCCATAACCCGGCCTGTAAATTCGTCCACAATCACAATTTCGCCATTCCGTACGATGTAGTTCACGTCTTTAGTGAACAGCTCTTTGGCCTTAATTGCATTGAACATATAGTGAGCCCAGGGATCTTTGGGATCGAATAGGTCAGTAACGTTCAGTAGCGTTTCTGCTTTTTCAAAGCCTTCGTCTGTGAGCAGTACGTTACGCGCCTTTTCATCGACTTCGTAATCAACTTCATCGCCTTCTAGCTGTGCAGCAACTTCTGCGGCCTTGGTATATTTCTCACCAGGACGTTCAACCTGACCCGAGATGATCAACGGTGTACGGGCTTCATCTACTAAGATGGAATCGACTTCGTCAATAACGCAATAGTTGAACGGGCGCTGCACTACATCTGCCATCTGCGTTGCCATGTTGTCACGCAGGTAATCGAACCCAAATTCACTGTTAGTCCCGTACGTAACGTCACAGGCATAGTTCTTTTTGCGATCTTTTGGGCTCATGCCCTGCTGAATGAGGCCTACGCTTAGGCCTAAAAATCTGTGTACCTGTCCCATCCACTCAGCGTCGCGCCTGGCTAGGTAGTCGTTCACAGTCACGACGTGAACGCCTTTGCCAGAAATGGCATTCAGGTAGGCCGGTAGAGTAGAAACAAGGGTTTTACCTTCGCCTGTTTTCATCTCGGCGATTTGGCCATCGTGGAGAACCATACCACCGAGCAGTTGCACGTCGTAGTGACGCATGCCAAGGACTCGCTTGCCCGCTTCGCGAACGACGGCGAAGGCCTCAGTCAAAATATCGTCTTCGTCTTCGCCGTCTTTTAGCCGCTGCCTGAACTCGTCTGTCTTTGCAGTTAGCTGTTCGTCAGTCAGCTCTTTTATCTCTTCTTCGAGCAGGTTCACCTCTTTGATATCGGGCTGATATCTTTTGAGTTTGCGGGTATTAGGATCACCTAAAAGTTTTTTTAGCATGTCAGGCCACGAAGGAAGAAGATGAAAAGAGCAGGTTTGTTTAATTCTATCTAATATTATGGGGCTGCAAAGCGTCTGGATGGAAGGCGGTATTCCGGACGGTTTACCCTACAGCGCCTAATGATATTACTACGTAGCGTTGGGTTATTCAGCGGGTGGGGCGGTAGACGATGGCTGGATGATTTGAGTGTAGTCTTGCTGGGATGCGCCGATGTGGCAGCTGGCGCAGCTACGAATATCAACGGGCTGTGAAAATTCTACGTCGGGGTGGAGTGCCTGGAAGTAGGCGGAGTCTTTGAGTCGGTAGGGGACTGGGCCCCGGCTTTGGTGCTGGCGTGAGTAGGTTTGCAGATAGTTGAGGGCGAGCTGCTGATCGAAGGGAAGCATTGCCGGGATGCTGAGGCCGTAGTGGGCGGTATCGGTGACTAGCGTTTGCCAAGTTTGAATGGGCAGGACTGCGGGCGGTAGGGCTACGTGGCAGGTGGCGCAGTTGTTTAAGTAGGTTCTGTAGCCTGCTTCGTAGCGGGTGTCGACGGGATCGACCATGCCGTAGGGCGAGGAAGATGATGTGGGCTCGGTTGGGGTAGAGGGTTCTATGGCGTTGGCGAGGTTGATGCCGAGGGCGATACTGAGTGTGACCGCGCAGGCTCCCAATCTGATTGGTTTTACTTGTAGGAAGTTAAATACCGATAGCTGCCTGAAAAATGCTATCAGACTGTTTTTGAAATGGACGCTCCAGCGGCTGAGCATATGGATTTCCAGAGATGAGGGGTTTGGCAGGTGTTGTAAGTTTGACTGTACGCTTTTTGTGACTTTTTCCTTAAATTATCGGGCTTTGGTCATGAAAGCGTCACTTTTGCTGAGGTTGCTACGTCGTGCAACAACTATCCTTAGTAAAGCAAGAAGACGTTATCCATGAAAATCTATGGACAGTCGGCATATTCAGTTTCGCTATACCTCTGTTTTTTCAAAGGCTCAGCTGGCTCAGTTGTGTAGCTTGTTTGGGGCAGCTGCGTTTTGGGCGAAGGACCGACGACCGGAGGAAATGGAAAGCGCGATCGCACACAGCAAGCCAGTAGTGACTGCCTGGGATGGTGATCGCCTAATTGGCTTTTCCCGTGCGACCTCCGATGGCGTATTCCGCGCGACGATTTGGGACGTAGTGCTACATCCTGACTATCAGGGGTCCGGGTTGGGACGTCGGCTGGTCGAAACGTTAATCGCGCATCCTCATATGAATCAGGTGGAACGGACGTATCTGATGACGACGCACAAGCAGAGCTTTTATGAGCGGATTGGATTTGAGCAGAACAGCACGACGACCATGGTGCTACATAACAATCCGATTGGTGAGTATCTGCTAGAAGAGGTGGAAAAAGAAAGCGTAGATGCTGTTAGCCAGCAGGGTTCCAGGCGTTAAAATACGCTTTTTGGTCTGAAGTAAAAAAGGCCTGCCTTGTTTAACGCAAGGCGGGCCTTTTTGAGGGTTCTCGGTGGAAGGCTGAGTGAATATAAAGGAGCAATGTCTTTGATATTCACTTTGTGAGGCCCCGTCCCCACCTAATATCTTTGGGCAGGGCTCTGAGGCAAGATGCTAAAATCCTGACTGACAAGGGGATAGAGCGGTTATTAGCTGTCGCCTTCAGAGAATTCAGCGTCGATGACGTCGTCTTCACCACCGGAAGAACTGTCGCCCTCAGTATCTCCTTCGGGAGCGGCACCTTCAGAGCCTTCAGCGCCTTCAGCACCCTGCTGGTACAGGTTGCTGCTGAGTGCATACAGCCCTTGCTGCAAGGCCTCCATCGTGGACTTAATCTTGTCGTTATCCTCTTCGGAGAGCGCTTCTTTCAAGTCTTTGATTTGACCTTCAATTTTCTCCTTGTCTTCAGTAGGGACCTTATCGCCTAGCTCTTCAAGCTGCTTTTCAGCCTGGTAAGCAAGGGAGTCGGCCTGGTTCTTAGTGTCGATTGCTTCACGGCGTGCTTTGTCTGCATCCGCATTGGTTTCAGCATCGCGAACCATCTGATCAACTTCGCTATCGGAGAGGGTCGAAGCACCGGTGATGCTGATCGACTGCTCCTTGCCCGATCCTTTGTCTTTAGCAGTAACGTTTAGGATACCGTTAGCGTCAATGTCGAAGATAACTTCGATTTGGGGGACGCCGCGCTGGGCTGGTGGAATACCGTCCAAGCGGAACGTTCCTAGGCTCTTGTTGTCATTAGACATTTCACGCTCACCCTGAAGGACGTGAATTTCTACATTGGTTTGACCATCTACCGCAGTAGAGAACACTTCAGATTTCTTAGTCGGAATTGTAGTGTTACGGTTGATGAGTTTGGTCATAACGCCCCCCAGGGTTTCAACACCCAGGGATAGCGGCGTAACGTCGAGCAGCAAAATGTCTTTGACTTCACCGGCCAAGACGCCGCCCTGAATCGCTGCACCAATGGCAACTACTTCATCGGGGTTAACCGTTTGGTTAGGCTCTTTGTCTAGAATCTTTTGAACCAGCTTCTGAACAGCTGGAATACGAGTGGACCCCCCTACTAGAACCACTTCATCAATGTCGCTCTTGCTGAGCTTGGCATCTTTGAGTGCGGTCTCGACAGGAACACCGCATCGCTTGATCAGGTCGGAGCAAAGCTCCTCGAACTTGGCGCGAGTGAGCGTAGTATCCAGGTGCTTAGGACCATCTTGAGTCGCGGTAATGAAGGGTAAGTTGACTTCTGCCTGAGTAACGCTAGATAGCTCAATTTTTGCTTTCTCAGCTGCTTCGGTCAGGCGCTGTAGGGCCTGCTTGTCTTTGCGGAGGTCGATGCCTTCTTGCTTCTCGAACTCTTCAGCAAGGTAATCGACTAGCTTTTTGTCAAAGTCGTCGCCACCTAAGTGGGTATCACCAGAGGTAGAGAGTACTTCAAATACACCGTCGCCAACTTCTAAAACAGAGACGTCGAAAGTACCACCACCCAAGTCAAAGACAAGGATAGTTTCGTTGCTCTTTTTGTCGAGACCGTATGCCAAAGCTGCGGCAGTGGGCTCGTTGATAATGCGGAGGACTTCGACGCCTGCGATTTTACCGGCGTCTTTGGTGGCTTGACGCTGTGAGTCGTTGAAGTAAGCGGGCACGGTAATGACTGCCTGGGTTACTTTTTCGCCGAGGTACTTGCTGGCGTCATCGACGAGCTTGCGGAGTACCTGCGCGGAAATTTCTTCGGGAGCATATTGCTTGCCGTCAGAGGTTTCAATTTTGACGTTGCCGCCTACTTTCGCGATTTTGTAGGGGACTTCGCTGGCTTCGTTATTGACTTCGTCAAACTGACGGCCAATGAAGCGCTTTACAGAGTACAGCGTGTTTTCGGGGTTCATCACCGCCTGACGCTTGGCAATTTGGCCGACGAGACGCTCGCCCTCTTTTTTGGCATAGGCAACTACAGAAGGGGTTGTGCGAAAGCCTTCGGCGTTGGCAATAACGCTGGGCTTACCCCCTTCCATTACGGCCACGACCGAGTTGGTCGTACCAAGGTCAATTCCTACAACTTTTCCCATGTGTTTGCTCCGAGTGGAATAAGAATACTGTGTTCAAAAGGTTATCCCTATAGTGCTCAATGGGGGGTGGTTTGCTGAAGGGGGGGTTACCGAACAGTGGGCTTCGGCTCCGCTCAGCCACCTGGCTTCGGCTCCGCTCAGCCACCTGGCTTCGGCTCCGCTCAGCCGCCAGGCTTCGGGCTGGCATATCTACTACGCAGAGGCTACGCCAACGACTCCGCTCAGCCACTATTCGTAGAAATGGTTGGCATCACTTCGCTAGTAGGCCACTTCAGAACCTTGGAACTTCATGCAGGTTGTTGTAGGACAGACAGAGGCTAGTGTTGAGACTGTTATGGTAGATGGTAGGTCGTAGTCGATGTAGAGAATGAACTCGAACCGGCGTTTGTAGAATCAGGTATTGAGTAGGCTGAAGCCACAGCTATTTCTGATATCTATATTTCTACGACAGAGCCGCTGCTTTCGTTCTGAGCTTTTCCATCCAGCTTTCACGGCCATATACACCGTTCAATAGTGCATCTAGCTCAAACATCTGCTCTATTTGAGGCCAGTAGAGATAGGCACCACCACCATAAGGAATAACATCAAGAAGCTGTTCTCTGTTGGGTGCCGGTAGCGGCAGAATATTACCGTCAACATTTGAGAGCATTTCCAGGTCGTCTACACGCCAGGCGTGCCGCGAACCGTCTGACAATAGAACCTCAACTTCTCGACTGATAGGCAAGTATTGGACTTCTTTAATCATCACTAAAGGTTCCTTTGTTGACGTACTGCTTCCAAATATTTTTGCAATCTTCTCTACGAGCGGTTACCTGTTCTATCGCTTCTTTAACGAATCTAGAATTGTTTTTCACTCGCGCTTTCTTTGATGGAGGCTTTACAACGATTTCTGGCTTTGAGATGTCTAGCTCTACTGAATAGTCTGGAGAAACGACATGTACATGGGGTGGCGCGTGTTCATTTCTGGTGAGGACTTGTACGGTGACGTTTCCATAGCTGAAAACCTTAACCATAACGTAAGTGCCTTTCTGAGTAGAGTTTTATCAAATGGCTAACTCTAGTATACAAGCGCTTTCAGTCGAAAAGCCTCGCTATCCCTATATTGTCTAGCCTTTCAGAATTTGTTCATCTAGGGAGAAATCTACTTCGACTTGGTGCTTCCCGTCAGCAAGATAGTCGTTTGTGTAGGAATCTTTAAGACCTTCGACTAGATTGAATTGTGGCTGCCAGTTTAGCTCTGCCTTAGCTTTGCTGATGTCGGTGAAGAAGTGTTGGACTCGCATTGGGAAGGCTTTTTTCTTGCCAAAGTCGAAGTTTTTGGGGTTATAGTGGACGATTTTGAGGGCATTAGGGTCTTTGCCGATGGCTGTTGCGGCGGCTTTGGCGAGGCCATCGAATGTGACGGCTTTATTGCCGGAGATGTTGTAGATTTGGCCGATGGCTTTGGGGTTGCCGAGGATGCTGACCATGGCAGTAGCGAGATCTTGGCAGTGGCCAAGGTGGGTAAGGGCCATGCCGCTACCGGGGATGGGAATGGGGCGATCGCGCACAATCCGATCAAAGAACCACTGCTCCAATGGGTTGTAGTTTTGCGGTCCATATATATAGACGGGGCGAATGGCCGTGAGGGGAATGCCTTGCTTCTTTAGATAGTCTTCGGTGTGGAACTTACCTTTGTGGCGACTGTTTGGGTCTACTGGGTCGCCTTCGGCATGGGGCATTTGGTCGCTTTTGGCGTAAACGCCTGCGGAGCTGACGTAGATGAAGTGCTGGAGTGAGTCTTTGAACAGGTCGGCGAGGGGTTGAGTGTGGGCGAGTTCGCGACCGTTGTTGTCGAAGATGGCGTCGAAGGATTTGCCAGTTAGGGTGGCTTTGAGGGCGGTGGGGTTGGTGCGATCGCACACAATACTTTCCACTCCATCCACCGGGGCTGGATGATTCCCCCGATTCAGCAATGTCACCTCATGGCCCTGCGCTACCAGCTGCTTCGTGAGATACACACCAATAAACCGAGTGCCCCCGATAACCAAAACCCGCATAGCATGACGTCCTTGTGAGCGAATACTTCAATAGCTCTAGCCTTGCAGATTTCGGGCACTCTTTTTTAGCTTTCTGACTGAGATTGGCATTAGACCTCAACTGGGAAAAAGTCAATGCCATAGGTTTACCTTATGCCAATGATAGGTAATTGCTTTGGTTGAATTAGCACAAAAATGCTTCTGCTCGCAGCGTAGAAAGTAATGTGTCAATTTGTGTCACAAATCAGGCCTATCCCTTTGTGTACATAGCTTTTCTGATACAACTTAATACAGTCATGAAAGCCCATAGTGGTATGTCAAAAGATCTATAGATCTCGATTCCATATTTTTGCAAACATTTATTTGCCTGTGCAAACAGATGTAAACAGTTGTTCGCAAAACCCTTTTGTTCCACTTCTCATCCTTGATTCATTTCAAGATAGAAGCTGGCAGCAGCAGTAGCAGACATCTCACCCCGGAGTTCACACGAATGTTCACCCAAGTTCGACCCACCGTAAGACACGTCGTGCCAGAGGAGCTAGGAAGCCGCTCCCTCGTCAAGGTGGTTTATGTCGTTCTGGAGCCCCAGTACCAAAGCTCCCTATCCGCCGCCGCCCGCACTATCAATACCGAAAATTCTCAAATAGCTGTGGAGCTGAGCGGCTATTTGATTGAAGAGCTACGCAACGAAGAAAACTACGAAGCCTTTAAGAAAGACGTGGCCGAGGCCAATATCTTCATCGGTTCGCTGATTTTTATTGATGAGCTGGCGGACAAGGTGGAAGCGGCGGTGAAGCCGATACGCGAACAGCTGGATGCGGCGGTGGTGTTCCCCTCTATGCCCCAGGTAATGCGCCTGAACAAGATGGGCAAGTTCTCGATGGCCCAGCTGGGCCAGTCGAAGAGCGTGATTGGCGAATTTATGAAAAAGCGCCGCCAGAAGCAGGGCAGTGGCTTTGAAGATGCCATGCTGAAGCTGCTGCGGACGCTGCCGAAGGTGCTGAAGTATTTGCCGGTAGAAAAGGCGCAGGATGCTCGCAACTTTATGCTGAGCTTTCAGTATTGGCTGGGTGGTTCTGCCGAGAACCTGGAAAACTTTTTGCTGATGCTGGCCGATCAGTATGTGCTCACTGAAGTTGATGTCGACGGTGCGCCCAACGACGATCCGCTGACCTTTGAGCAGCCGGTGACCTATCCCGATATGGGGATTTGGCATCCGCTGGCACCTGAGATGTTTGAGGATATTCGCGAGTATCTGAACTGGTACGACTCGCGGACGGACCTGCCTGAAATCTCTCGCAATTCGCTGGCCCCTTGTGTGGGTATTGTGTTGCAGCGTACTCACCTAGTGACTGGCGATGAGGCTCACTATGTGTCCATCGTTCAGGAGCTGGAGTACCTGGGTGCAAAGGTGATTCCTGTGTTTGCAGGTGGGCTGGACTTCTCTAAGCCGGTAGATAAGTACTTTTACGATCCGCTGAAGCCGAGTGAGGCGATTGTCGATTCTGTTGTTTCTTTGACTGGATTTGCCCTGGTGGGTGGCCCGGCGCGTCAGGATCATCCTAAGGCAATTGAGTCGCTGCAAAGGCTAAACCGTCCTTACATGGTGTCTCTGCCTTTGGTATTTCAGACGACAGAAGAGTGGGAGGCGAGTGATTTGGGCTTGCACCCTGTGCAGGTGGCGTTGCAGATGGCAATTCCTGAGCTGGATGGGGCGATTGAGCCGATTATTATGTCTGGCCGGGATGGAATGACGGGCCGGGCGATTACGCTGCAAGATCGGGTGGAGGCGATTTCGACGCGGGCGCTGAAGTGGGCACGGTTGCGGAAGCTGCCTCGTGTGGATAAGAAGCTGGCGATTACGGTGTTTAGCTTTCCGCCGGATAAGGGGAATGTGGGTACGGCGGCGTACTTGAATGTGTTTGGTTCTATCTTCCGGGTAATGGAAGAGATGAAGAAACAGGGCTACACGATTGACAAGATGCCTGAGAATGCTGAAGAACTGATGCAGCTGGTGATTAATGACGCGCAGGCGCAGTACAACAGCCCGAACTTGAACATTGCTCACAAGATGTCGGTGGCGGAGTATGAAGAGCTGACGCCTTATTCCGAGAGATTGGAGGAGAACTGGGGACCGCCGCCAGGACAGCTGAATACAGATGGTCAAAACCTGTTGGTGTATGGCAAGGCGTTCGGAAATTTGTTCATTGGGGTGCAGCCGACGTTTGGCTATGAGGGCGACCCGATGCGGCTGTTGTTCTCTCGCTCTGCGAGTCCGCACCATGGCTTTGCGGCTTACTACACTTACTTGGAGAAGATTTGGAAGGCGGATGCGGTGCTGCACTTTGGTACCCATGGGTCTTTGGAGTTTATGCCGGGTAAGCAGATGGGGATGAGCAGTAAGTGCTATCCCGATAGCCTGATTGGTAATACGCCAAACCTGTATTACTACGCGGCGAACAATCCCTCTGAGGCAACGATTGCGAAGCGTCGGGGCTATGCGAATACGATTAGCTATCTGACGCCGCCTGCTGAGAATGCCGGACTCTACAAGGGGCTGAAGGAGCTGAGTGAGCTGATTGGGTCTTACCAGACGCTAAAGGAAGGCGGTCGGGGTTTGCCGATTGTGAACGCGATTGTTGAAAAGGCGCGTCAGGTGAATCTGGATAAGGATATTGAGCTGCCTGGGGAAGATGCGAGCGGGCTGAGTAAGGAAGAGCGCGATACGCTGGTGGGTAAGGTCTACATCAAGCTGATGGAGATTGAGTCTCGTTTGTTGCCTTGTGGATTGCATGTGGTGGGTGAGCCGCCGACGGCTGAGGAAGCGATCGCTACCCTGGTTAACATTGCTGGCCTGGACCGAGCAGAAGAAGAACAGAAGAGTTTGCAGCGCATTATTGCTGAGAGTATTGGTCGTGACATTGACCAGATTTACAAGAGCAGCGATCGCGGTGACCTGGAAGATGTACAGCTGCTGTATGACATCAACGCGGCGGTACGCGCGGCGGTAACTGCGATGGTAGAAGCTCAGCTGAATGACGATGGCCGAGTGTCGATGAAGTCGATGCTGTCTGTCTTTAACTTTGGTGGTGCAAAAGATCCCTGGACAAAGGCGATTCATGACCTGGGCTACAAGTCTGTTGAAAATGACGCGCTGAAGCCGCTGTTTGAGTTTTTGCAGTACTGCCTGGAACAGGTTGTAAAAGACAATGAGCTATCTGCGCTACTGAGTGCTTTGGACGGTGAGTATATTTTGCCGGGGCCTGGTGGTGACCCTATCCGTAACCCGGATGTGTTGCCTACCGGCAAGAACATTCACGCGCTAGACCCTCAGTCGATTCCGACCTCTGCGGCGGTGCAATCGGCGAAGATTGTTGTAGATCGCTTGCTCGATCGGCAGAAGGCTGAGAACGACGGGGCTTACCCTGAGACGATTGCAGCGGTGCTGTGGGGGACTGACAACATCAAAACCTACGGTGAGTCGCTGGCGCAGATGATGTGGTTTGTAGGCGTAAAACCCGTGCCAGATTCTTTGGGACGGATGAATAAGCTGGAGCTGATTCCATTAGAAGAGCTGGGTCGCCCTCGGGTAGATGTCGTCATTAACTGCTCTGGTGTATTCCGAGATTTGTTTGTGAACCAGATGGCGCTGCTGGATAGAGCAGTGAAGATGGCTGCTGAGGCAGAAGAGCCGCTGGAGATGAACTTTGTGCGGAAGCATGCACTGGCTCAGGCTGAAGAGTTTGGCATGTCTCTGCGGGATGCGGCGACTCGCATTTTCTCTAATGCGTCTGGGTCGTATGCGGCGAATGTGAACCTGGCTGTGGAGAACAGCAGCTGGGAAGAAGAGCAGGAGTTGCGTGATATGTATTTGGCGCGGAAGTCTTTTGCCTTTAACTGTGACAATCCGGGGATGATGGAACAGTCTCGTGGCATTTTGGAATCTTCACTTAAGACGGCGGATGTGACGTTCCAGAACCTGGATTCTTCGGAGATTTCGCTGACGGATGTGTCGCATTATTTTGACTCTGACCCGACGAAGGTGGTGGCGAGCCTGAGAGATGATGGTAAGAAGCCGACTTCGTTTGTGGCGGATACCACGACGGCGAATGCTCAGGTGCGATCGCTCTCTGAAACTGTCCGCCTGGATGCTCGCACAAAGCTGCTGAACCCCAAGTGGTACGAGGGCATGCTCTCTAACGGCTACGAAGGCGTACGTGAACTCTCTAACCGTTTGGTGAATACCATGGGCTGGTCGGCAACAGCTGATGCAGTGGATAACTGGGTGTATGAGGATACGAATGACACGTTCATTAACGATCCTGAAATGTGCAAACGGCTGATGGACTTGAACCCGAATTCTTTCCGCCGGATGGTGACAACGCTACTGGAAGTGAACGGTCGCGGCTACTGGGAGACCAGTGACGAGAACATTGAGCGTTTGCAGGAGCTGTACGAGGAAGTGGAGAACCGGATTGAGGGCGTTGAGTAGAGTGCTTCCCTCCTCAGTCGCTAGATAGAGAAAAGGGATAGGCTTTCCGCCTATCCCTTTTCTATTGATGGTTTTATGTGCTCTAGTTGGCCAAAGCAGCTACTTTTAGCGGTACAAGCACCTTATGTAAGCAGCTGGGCTTTGCACTCAAGTACACCTCGCGGCGGTTGCTTTCGTTGTAGCCTACGACAACGGCACCTGCGACTGTGCCAATATCTGGGGACATCTTGGAGGTCATTGCGCCTTCATCTAAAAAGTCAGGGAGTTTGATCAATCCTTTAAGGTCGAGGGTCTGATTGAATCTGATTATTTCTCTCTTAATGGACAGTTTCTAGTTTTTGTTCAATTAGTTGGATAATACGGGACTCTTCTGTAGTTAGTACACCATCTGCATGAGCAATCTGTTCGCACTGTGATAGCAGTGACTGTGCAAAATACTTGTCGAGCTCGTCTAACAGGTCTTCTATTGAAGGTAATTTAGGTAGCGATGAGATTGCTTCAACTGAAGATGTACTGAGATTGAAATTATCTAACGAAACCTTGATATTTTTCCAGGTTCTCGATTTTTCTTCCGCTATGAACATATGGATTAAGACTTGATCCATGAGAAGTTGCTGTTTGAATGCTGATTCAAAGCAATCCTCTTCCTCTTCTCGTTTTACAGGCACTGTAAGACAAGAAGAAACAGTTTTACGCTCATAGAAACTACAAGCCATATGTCCTGTAGCGTAGAGTGTCGCAGCGTTTGTGCCTGCGCCAACAACGGCTCCAGCAACTGGAACGTTACGCATTACTAACTGCAAACCTGTTTTAATAGCGTACTTACCACCAAAGACTAACCCAAAGATACCTATGATTTCGCCTTTTCTTGCGGGATCTTGCAGGTTTAATCCATAAGCACCCGCAATCTGATAGAGCATTTCCGCTTGGGTAGCGATATTTGCAGATAGGTCAACTGCGAACAGAGGTGCAGCTACTCCTGGAGCCATACTAGCAACTGCACCAGATCCACCCACAAGAAGTGCTTTTTTCATCATAATACGATGAGCGATCTGTTTAGGCGTATCGTTTGGATACTGTTGTTGAAGTAATTCGACCTGAGCTTTAGCTTTGACAATATTTACCTTGTCGAGAAGCGGTAACAGCGCATCTACTTTCAGTAATGCGGCTATTTTTTCTACCTGTGGGTTTTTGTCAAGAGCTCCGATAAGACTGCCGATTCCGGTAGTAGCCCCTATAGTCGCAGAACCTGCAACTGTGCTAATCTCAGCAGTCGTAGACGCAACTGATTTTCCTGCTTTTACTGTGGTATTGCCAACAAAGTTAGCAGCGTTGACCGTTGCTGTTGAAACAATTTGGCTTCCTTTAACTACAGCATTGGTAGTAGTTCCTGTTGCACTTTTAACTTTTCCTGTTACAGCTTGAGTACTTTCAACAACCTTATTTCCGATGAAGTTAGTGGCACTACCTGTTGCATTTAGAACGCCTGTACTTGCTTGAGTAGTCGTTTTTCCGATGCTCGCAGCGGTGCTTCCTACCGTAGCTAATGACGATTTCCACCAACCTTTTTTCTGCGTCGGATTGGACGAAGACGTATTTTCTTCTGACATCTCGCTGCTTTTCCTGAAACTATAGAACTGCGCCACTACGCCGTGTTCGCAGACGTACAGTAAATTATGCCCGGCCCGGCAAACGCAATCTCGAATCTTCCGCTTCTACCGTTAGCTAGACTGCAACCCTTATTGAGTGGAAATACTACCTAAAATCTGATTGTTTATTACAAGTATGTCCGTAGTCTGGAATCTGAAATCATTGGTAGGTGAATGTCTGCCCTTTTTTCAAATATAGGTGATTATCGCCAAGCGCCAGGTATGTCTGCTATGACAGACTCAAGGAAGTTGATATTGTGCTTCTTGCCATGATTGTGCCGCTGTCGTTAGTTGCGATGCTGATTACCCCCTCGCCAATTAGCCTGGCGTCTGTGGCGACGGGCTTCTGAAACAGCCACTTTGCAAAAGGACTATGGCCGGGCGGATGGGAGTCAGCAGGTACTCAACGCCTATCAAAATCGCCAGTCGGACGTCATTGTCCAGAATGTTGTAGGTACGGTGGAGCGGGTGCTATCGGATGATCTGGAAGGGTCGCGGCATCAGCGGTTTATTATTCGTGTGGCTAGTGGGCAGACGGTGCTGGTGGTGCACAATATTGATTTGGCACCGAGGATTGATGGATTGCAGGTGGGCGATCGCGTTTCAGTAAAAGGCGAATACGAGTGGAATGATCGCGGTGGGCTGATTCACTGGACGCACCACGACCCGCGCAATGTGCATGAAGGTGGCTGGATTGACCATAATAATCTGCGCTATCAGTAGATTTGATTACTGTGAAAAGCAATAAATAATTTAGAGGCAGGCGAAAGTCTGTCTCTTGTTGTTTGGTATGACAGGCATAGTCGCAAACGTCCGCTTTTTACTGTCATTTACGCTGCTTGTAGCGTTTGTGGCTTAGGTAGCTCTCGTCCTTCTCCCTTGTAGCTTTCGACGAGTAGCTCTAAGACTTCTTGAGCGTTGTCGAGCGCTTCTTGATAGGTATTACCGTGAGTAAAGTAGCGCTGAATTTCAGTAGCAAATTCTGGCAGTTCTACGATGTAGCAGTCATCCGATTCGGACCAGGCGATGTTAACTCGATATTTGAATTGAATCATTGACCTCTAGCCCCAAATCTTTTGCCTTCTCTACAGCTGTATCCACCAGCTTTTCCAGGTAATGTTCCACAGGATGTAAGATCACAGTACGTTCACTATAATAGGCTCGACAGAGATGCCTACGCTTTTGAAAATTGGGCCATACCGATTCTTTTGCTACGCTGGAGATCGTGATGAACCGCCCCATGTCCATATTGATTCAAACGTTGCACATTGACGATGAAACCTTGAGCGTTGACTTGTCTGATGGTCGAACGATTGCGGTTCCCCTGTCTTGGTACCCACGCTTGACCCATGGTTCAGATGAAGAAAGGCAGAACTATCGCCTGATTGGTAAAGGGAATGGCATTCACTGGCAAGATTTGGACGAAGATATTAGTATTCAAAATCTGATTGTTGGGCAACCCTCTGGCGAAAGTCAAAAGTCCCTTCAGCGATGGCTTAGCTTTAGAGATAGACGGCTAAGGGATGTTGAGCAGTGCTTCTGAAACGGCTTATGATAGACATAGCGATGCTAGGGTTCAGCGATCATGACTCAGGCAATTTTTCAGGGTAGGGGCTTTGCCAATACCCGCACCCTAACTTTTGATGAGTTCGTTCAGTTTGACGATGGTAACGAACTGAATGAATACGAATTAGTAGCAGGTAGGCTAGCGCTGATGCCAGAACCTAGCGATTGGCATGAAGAGATTCTAGAGTTCTTATCGTTTATGTTTGAGCTTCAGTATCGCCGACAGAAGCTACGCTATTCGGTTCGCAAGCGTAGTGCCTTGATGATAGATAGCATTCGAGGCAGGCGTCCTGATGTTGCCGTTATTGATCGACCAGAGACCCGCCGAGAAGATCGTCAGCCTGGTATCCGTACAACGCCAAGGATGGTTGTAGAAATTGCTTCTGGTAACTGGAGTACGGACTTAGTTGACAAGCAGGAAGAATACGAAGCGCTTGGCGTCAATGAGTACTGGATAGTAGACTATCGTGGCCAGATCCCGGGTAAGTATTGCCAGCGTGGTAAGGGGAAGAAGGTGATTGTTCTAAAGTTGTTTGATGGCCTTTATCAGAAGGCAGAGTATTTGGAAGGAGAGGTTGTTCCTTGTTTTACCTTTCCTGATTTGAAACTGACGGTGGATCAGATGTTGGCAGCTGAGGAGTAGTTGACAATTTGCAAACGTGGTGGCGTTGATTGCTCAGCTTTGGAGGAAGCCTTTTACTCCGCTGACAACTACCTTGGAATGGGATGTTGAAAGTGAGCTGTCCAATGACCTTGGGGATTCCCTTCAGCTAATTGCTACTGAGGTTGAGCGATCGCAATTTCCTCAACTCACCAACAACTTCCGGCACCTCCTCAAACTTGTTGTAAGCAAGAAAAAGCGAACGCAACTCCGTCAGCCGCCCAATCTCATCCGGCAACGTCCGCAAACTATTACCGAGCTGCTCACGCTTCTTCTTATCCCACCAACCAAGCACCAGCGTCTTCAAATTCGTCAGCTTGCCAATCTCCGGCGGCAGCTCACTCAGCCCCTTACCCGCCAAATCTAGCGTCGTCCAGTTTTCCGCTGCCGCCTGGTTAATCAGCCTGAGCAATGCGTCTTGAGTCACCGCTTTGTGCCCGTATGCATCGCAGGTAGCATACCGCAGACAGATAGCAGCATGCAGTAGCGAGGCTACGCCGTGTCAAAGTCTTAAAAATCAATCACATCAGTTAAAGCGGTTAGGTTTTGCCTGAGCGTAATCAAATCGATATTCAGGAAGTAGTTCTTCGTTTAGAGAGTCCACGACTTGTTCTATGACAGTTGAACTAGAAAAACCGAGCTTGTGGACAGCGATATGTCCGATCCGAACAAGCCAAATTTGAGCTTCGGGAATTTGTTCCAACAGCTTGTCTGATGCGCTTAGGCTATCTTCAGCGACTTCAAAAGCACCCGTCTCAACATCGATAGCAACAACTTTTCCAAAGTTGCCCTCTTTCACCTGCTCGCCAATTTTGGACTCGTAGAGTTTGTCCCCACGAGCGGCAATTTCTTCCTCAGGGTATTTGAGCTTTCGAATAACCATAACCCTACTCCCTACTTCCTTTTGCCTACCAATACCAGTCTAGCGAAAGCTGAACACAACTTAACAGGCGAAAGGTATCGTGCCTCAAAAATTAAAGAAGAGCACATGACAGTCAATGAAAGGAGCCTGCCGATTAATAAATACGCCTCCAAATAGCATTAAGACGCATAGAAAAATTATCTGGGAGCATAAAATACCCGCTGGAAGTGCCTCAAAAATGGGCCTAATACTTAGCGTAGTTATACATCACGCTTGCGGAGTCCATTTCCCATGCTGGGCATTCTAAATGCGATTGCACCTTACCCCTCTCCCATGGTCCTCAGCAAAAACATCGACCGCCTCCTAGAGCAAGCCAGCATTGCCACCGAAAATGCTCTGCGTATCGATGCTATTAGCACTGCCCTCCACGGCTTTGGCTACACCCCAACCCGCCTGCAAACCGGACGCGAGCTGTACAAAGCCCTACGCACCGCTCAAATTCAAAAGAGCGCCGCCTACGGTGAGCAAATCGAGGCTACCGCTGCGCTGAATGCTGCCTGGGACAGCGCTCGCCAACAATACATGCCGCTGGTGCAAATTGCCCGCATTGCATTCAAGGGCGATCCGGCCACTGCTACCGGGCTAGGGCTGAAAGGCGATCGCGCCAAATCTCTCCCCCGCTGGCTTACCCAAGCCAACCAGTTCTACACCAACGCCCTCGCCAGCGACACCATCCTCACAGGCCTCGCCACCTTTGGCATTACTCGCAAAAAGCTCCGCGACGCCCAAAAAACGCTCCAAGCCGTAGAAGCTGCCGCCCAAACTCAAGCACAGGCAAAAAGCACCGCGCAAAGAGCGACCCAGACAAGGAACGCTGCTACGAAGGAATTACGAGATTGGCTGAGTGATTTTATTGCAATAGCGAAAATCGCTCTCGCTCAAGACGTTCAAATGCTAGAGTCTCTGGGTGTAAAGGCCGCTAGCTAACGAGCGAACGCTATGATAGATAATCACAGGTATTCTTCTTGCGGACATAGCAATGACTGCGATCCTTTCAACCCAAAAGTCTAAACGACTTCTCACCTGGCAAAAGGCAACCTGGGAGGAGTACGTACAGCTTCGCGATCATTATGAACACTCAAACGCTTCTCGAGTGAAACTGTTTTTCCATGATGGCTTACTACTGGTTGACGACATGGGTTGGGAAGGGATCAATCACTCAGTAGTGCGTGAGCTTTTCCTACTGTTAATTGGGTTTTGGATTGCTCAGAACCCGCAAGCGCACATCAGTTTTATGGGTGGCTGTCTTTTGGAGAAAGATGGAATCGATGCAGCTTCTCCTGATTTGGTCTTTTATGCTAGGACAGATCGCCCAATATGGAAAGAAGGAGAGTCTAGGAAAATTGACTTAGACCATTGGCATGCACCTGCGTTGGTGGGCGAAATTTCAGATACGACATTGGCTTCTGACTTAGATGAGAAAAAGAGGCTCTACGCATCTTTAGGCATTTCTGAGTATTGGGTCGTGGATGCGCGGGGCTCGCAGGTGTTTTTCTTTCTTTTGAGTGAGCAGGGTCAGTATTATGAAGTAGAAGCGTCTTCGTTATTGCCAGGATTATCAACGATTTTATTGGAGAAAACGATTGCAAAAGTTAGTCCGGCAGTGACTAATATGGACGTTGCGCTTTGGTTTCAGCAGCAAATATCTCAAGTGAGCAAAAATGGATAGACGGACATTTTTAGGTGGTATGGTGCCGGTGTTGGCAGCGCCGAGCTACCTGTATCGGAATACAAAGGCTGAGGTCATGGGAAGCAAAGCAGTTGCAGAAGCGTATAAAAATCAGCAGTCTGATGTGATTGTGGACAATGTACCTGGCACGGTGGAAGCGATTTTGCCGGATGATTTGGAGGGCGATCGCCATCAGCGCTTTGTCATGCGGGTATCGCGTAATCAAACTCTGCTGGTGGTGCACAACATTGATATGGCACCCAGGCTAAGTACCTTGCGGAAGGGCGATCGCGTTTCAGTCAAGGGTGAATACGAATGGAACGAACGCGGCGGCCTGATTCACTGGACGCACAAAGACCCACGCAACAGTCACGAAGATGGCTGGATTGATTACAACAATGTTCGCTATGAATGATGTGCGCTACGAATAATATTGCAAGAGTTTTGTGCAAGTTCTGTTTAGAACAACAATGGAATGCAGAGCAATCCTAGCGCCGTCACCATCGCTGAAAGTATCCAAATGACGGTGCGGTTTGGCTTGTAGCGACCTCTTTCGATTTGCACAAAGGCCTGATTGTAGCGCCAGGCAGCCAGGATAATCGAGAATATGCCAAAGCCGACCAGACAGCCGCCGATCAGTCGGGAACTGAAAAAGGGGGTGTCTGCATTTTCTGTGCTACCGTCTAGCTGCTGAAGAAATAGGCCAAAGCGGGCGATCGCAAATCCAAAACCAATCAGTGAAATAGAGGTACGCAACCAAGCCAGGTAGGTTCGTTCGTTCGCCTGATGCTCTCTTTGCTTATCAGCGCGAGTGATGGGCTGCGGCCCTGAAGATGAATCTGACGACGAATCTGGAGAAGGAGCCATGCAGCGTCACGAATCGACTCTGATGAGAGTATCATTATTCGCTCGCTAGAAAGATGACTTAACCCCCACGAACGCGATAATTAAGAGAGAGCTATAAAAACGACGATAAATGGGTTTTGATATTGAAGACTTTACTCGATAAGCTGCCAAAATGGCTGGTGTGGGAGCTGGCAATTCCGCTGACGCTGCTTAATCTATGGCTGCTGTTCAAGGGCATTCAGTATTTTCAGTCTTTGTTGACCTTGTTTGTAGTAGCGACGCTGCTGGCCTTTTTGCTCGATTACCTGGTATCGCTGATGGAGCGTAAGGGGATTGCTAGAGGCTTTAGCGTGCTGGTGATTGTGCTGCTGTCGGCGGGGTTGACAGCTTTGGCCTTTGTGGCGATCGCTCCCATCCTACTCAACCAAATTACCGACTTGGCCGCTCAGCTCCCCGATTGGCTTGCCACTGGCTCTGCCCAGCTAGAAATCCTCGATACCGAAATCGACAAGCTAGAAACCGCCGACAATATTGACGTCAGTGACCTGACCGCTCAGCTAGCCAATATACTGCCCGTACAGCTGAAATTTCTGCCAGGGCAACTGCTGGAGTTTTTGTTAGGCTTTGCCGATCGCCTGCTGGACGTAGTTTTGACTGCCGTGCTGACGCTGTACTTGCTGCTGTATGGGAAAACGTTTTGGCAGGGCGTGTTCAAATGGCTACCCAACGATTTGGGTGAGCAAATCAGCGAAGCACTCGGGAGCCAGTTTAGAAATTACTTTTTTGGTCAGGCGGTGATTGCCGCGATTATGGCGACGGTGCTGGCCCTGGTGTTTTATCTGCTTCAGGTTCCTTTCTGGCTAGTTTCGGCACTGGGGATTGGCCTTAGTGTTTTGATTCCTTTTGGCGACTGGCTAGCGTTTTTGACGATCAGCACGCTGGTAGGTATCGACAATCCGCTACAGGGCTTGGAAGTGCTGGTAGCCTGCTTTGCCATCGACCAGGTTGTTGATAACGTGTTTACGCCTCGGATTTTGGGGGATGCGGTGGGCCTGAATCCTGTTTGGGTGCTGCTGTCTTTGTTAATTGGGGCGCAGGTGGGTGGGCTGCTGGGTTTGGTCGTAGCGGTGCCTGTGGCCGGAACGCTCAAGCAAATTGTTGATAGCTTTCAGGTTGAAGCTGTCGAGATCGAGAGTTTGAAGGGGGTTGACCTTTCGGTGGTTGTAGACGGGGCGGATTAGCATAATGGAAGAGAAAAAGAAGAGAAACACCTTTTACCTGAAGCTGTCTTTGATAGGGTTGGGACTGTGCCTTTGGATGGCATCGCCAGGTATCACGCAAGATGTTGCGCCAGAAGAAGCGCTACCCAGTGCCGCTGTAGAAAGTGCAGAGCCTGCCTCGATTGCCGCACCTAGCAGCGGTGAGTATTTTGCAGATGTAGTGGTGCGTGGCCAATCAATATTTCAGGTGGGCAGTCTGAACAACTTGTCGGCCAGTGATAGGGCAGCTATTATTAATCGCCGCATCGCTAGCCTGCTCGAAAGCGCTGATGGTGAGGTATCGGTTACCGCAGAACCGGTAGATGGCCAAAAGCTAATTACCATTCAGGCTAACAACCGGGTGCTGATGACCATTACTGAGCAGGATGCTCAAGATTTTGGCTTGCCGATAGAGGCCCTGGCGGAGCGGTGGACTGAGCGGATCGCTCAAAATATTGACAAGCCGCCTGTGGCGATTGATGTGGTGCAGCGACTGAATGGCACGGTGCGGCAGCTGGGGAGCGATGCGGTTGCGAGCATTCCTGCCCTAATTGGGGTGTTGATTGTCACGGCGGTGACGTGGCTGATTGCGAAGGGGGTGCGCTTTAGTGCTTTTAAGTGGGCGCAGCAGACGGAGGGCGATCGCTCTACAGAAGTGTTGATTGGTCGGCTGGGCTACGGCGCGGTGTGGGTGGCCGGTGCGGTGATTGCCCTGGGCGTATGGGGAATCGATTTTGCCACGATGCTGGGCGCGCTCGGCCTGACGAGTGTGGCCATCGGCTTTAGCCTCAAAGATGTATTGAGCAACTATATTTCGGGCGTTATTTTGCTATCGGCGCGACCTTTTCACATTGGCGATCAGGTGGTAATCAACGGTTACGAAGGCACCATTACCCAGGTGCAATTGCGGTCCACCACCCTCAGAACCTACGACGGACGGATGGTGTACATCCCCAATCAGGAGGTGTTTCAGGCCAGCATTACCAACAATACGGCATCGGACTATCTGCGCAGTTCGGTGATTGTAGGCATCGACTACGAGGCCAATATTGCGGAAGCACGGCAGGTAATTGTAAAGGCGGTGAGTTCACTGGAAATTGTGCAGCTAGACCCGCCACCGGAGGTGCTAGTGCAGGAGCTAGCGGCCAGCACGGTCAATCTTGAGGTTCGCTTCTGGGTGGACTCTCACCGGGCAGGCTTTTTAGGAACAACCTCTCAGGTCTCCCAGCAGGTCAAAGAAGCACTGCAGACTCACGATATTGAGATGCCAACAGAAATTTATACGCTGCTACTGAAAGACGTACCCGACGTTATGAAGTCACCAGGAAGACAAACTCAACGCAGTTCAACAACAAACAACAGTACCGACAATAGCGGGGCTAACGCTTCACTGATTGTAGATTGACCCGGTATACGCCTAACTCGCGCCGCTAAAAGGGGTGATAACAAAGGAATGAGAACAATCCCAGCCAGTCAGTTTCAAAGTGAGCTAGATCGGGCCTCACTGACCAGACCCATGTGGATGCTGTGGATTCTATCGGCGGGATTGATTGTCCTGGATGGGTTCGATTTCTTTATCATTGGCGTGGCGATGCCGTTTATTCAACGGCATTTTGCGCTGAGTGCTGGCTGGGTGGGGGCGCTGGCGACCGCAGCGTTGGTGGGCGCTTTGATTGGCTCGCTGACGTTAGGCCCGGTGACCGATCGGGTGGGTCGCCAGAAGACGCTGGTGATTGATATTGCGCTGTTTGTGGTGGCCTCTGTAGGCACGGCGTTTGCCTGGAATGCCTGGTCGTTGCTGATTTTTCGCTTTCTGGTAGGGGTGGGAATTGGTGCGGACTATCCTATTAGCGTGGCCTATATTACGGAGAATATGCCTGAAAGATTCAGAGGGCGGATGGTGATTGGAGCGTTTAGCTTTCAGTCGGTGGGGGCTTTGCTGGGTGCGCTGGTGGGTTGGGTGACGATTTTGGTTTTTCAGCGGGTTGCGCCGGAGATGGCGATCGCATATTCCTGGCGATGGATGCTGGGCGTTGGCGTTGCACTTTCTGTTCTTGTCGGTAGCCTACGTCTGTTGTTTCTGCTGGAAAGCCCTAGCTACTATCTGGCAAAAGGAGAGTATAAGGCAGCGTCTGAAGCAGCGTCTGAGCTTTTAGAGACTTCTCTTACGCTATTGCCATCCACAGAGTCGGACCTGACTCATGGACCGGCATCATTGCGATACGCTGATTTATTTTCGGCAGAGTATCGACAGCAGACTGCGCTTGCCGCTATCCCTTGGTTCCTGCAAGACATTGCTACCTATGGCATCGGCATCTTTACGCCCACGATTATCGCCGCACTTACTCTCTCTAATCAGGGCAGCTTTCTGATGCAGGAGATGGCCGCTGCGAAAGGAGCCGCGATTTGTTAATGTCTTTCTGGTGATCGGGTTTGTTTTAGCTGTTGTTCTTGTCGATAGAGTTGGGCGTATTTCACTACAGGTCATCGGCTTTGTGGGAATGGCCGCCGGACTGTTCATTCTCTCTTTATCAGGCTCGGATACTCAGCTGTTTCTGCTATTTGCTGGATTCATTTTGTTCAATCTCACTATGAACTTGGGACCTAACTCTACGACGTTTTTACTGTCGGGGGAGGTGTTTCCGCCTGCGATTCGGGCTAGTGGTGCGGGGCTGGCAGGGGGTATTGCAAAGCTGGGGGCGGTGATTGGGGCGCTGGGGTTGCCTGTGTTGCAGGAGGCGGTGGGGATTGTGGTTTTGGTGAGAGCGATCGCCCTCATTTGTATCCTAGCCGCCGCCATCACCTACGCACTCAGACATGCTGTAGCCCTAACCCAACAACAAACTACGCTGTCTGCCCAGCCAGCCCCTGCTGGAGAAATTCCTTAATTGGGCTCAGCTGAAACCCTTCCGCTAAGTCACTCAGGTGCTGCCAAAAAGGTGCCTCTCGCTCATCTTGTTCTATCTGGGCCTGCGCTTGCTCTGCAATCCCATACACATCACCGCTATCCGCTAGCGCCATCAGCTCAGTCAGCACAGCACTCACAGGGTAAACCCAGTCACTCGGCGCAGGCTCTGTCGCTGCTGTTTCACACTCAATCGCTTCGTATATCCAGCTCACACCCAATTGCTTTTGCAATACGGCTAGTAGCTCATCCATCTGAATGGGCTTAGAGAGCGTAGCATTTGCACAGCGCAGTAAGCGATCGCGCTGTGCAATCATCGACACACTCGCCGAATATACCACCGCCACTGGCTGACCATACCGCGCCTGGTTATCCTGAATAGTCTCTAGCATCTCTAGCCCGTTAATCACCGGCATCGCCAAATCGGTAATTATCATATCCGGCTGGAACTCGGCCGTTAGCGCCAGTCCTTCTTCACCATTACTAGCAATTTGTACCTCAAAGCCCAACGGTTCTAACAGGCTTTGCACAACCGAGCGATTCTCCCAGCCATCATCTACCACCAGCAACCGCCGCCGTTGCCCTTCATAGCCTACAACCTGATCATGCTGGGCAATCGCCACTTCCGCCTCCAGCTCTGCCGACACCGCTAGCACCACATCAAACCAAAACAAACTGCCCTCCCCTGGCCGACTATCTACCTTCAGCTCCGAATCCATCAGCGCCACAATCTTCTGGCTAATCGGCAGCCCTAGCCCCGTACCCTCAGCCTGCTTTTGCGTATCGCCCACCTGCTCAAACGGCGTGAAGATCTTCTCTAGCTGCTCGGCGCTCATACCCACACCCGTATCCTTCACCTGAAAGCGAAATCTCATATGTCCCGCGTCTACCGGCTGTACCTTCACCTGCAAAGCAACAGAACCCACATCCGTAAACTTCACCGCATTACTCAACAGATTTAGCAGCACCTGTCTTAGCCGCTTCTCATCAGCAACAACCCCCGCTGGCAAATCCGGATCTAGCACCAGCTCAAACGCCACGTTCTTTTGCTCAGCTCGCAGCCGACAAACCTCACCCACTCCCTGTAAAAAAGCCAGCAGCGGCAGCTCACCCGCATGCAAATCCATCTTGCGCGCCTCAATCTTCGACAAATCCAGGACGTCATTAATCAACGTCAGCAAATGACTCCCACACTGCTCTATAACGCCAACGCCCTTTCTGGCCGACCTGGGCAAATCGGGCACCCGCTCCAAAATTTGCGCGTAGCCCAAAATGCCGTTTAGCGGTGTCCTTAGCTCATGGCTCATGTTCGCCAGGAACTCACTCTTTGCTCGGTTGGCCACCTCTGCGGTTTCCATCGCCGCTCGCAGCTCCACCGTCCTGGCACACACCCGCAGCTCCAGCTCCTCCACCGCCCGGCGCAGCTGCAACGTCACCTGGAAAAAAGACTTCTCCAAAAGGTCTATCTCGTCTTCTCCTTTTATCGACAGAATAGATGCACCCTCTGCCGGACGTCCGGTTCTTGCGGCCTCCGCCTCCGCCAGCCGACGACTCTCTCTCAAAATGGGAGTCAATCGCCGCTTCAACCGTCGGATAAATGTCGATAGAACAAACACCAGTAGCGAGCCCAAACCCAATGCCCCATACAAGGCCAGCCTCAGTGCAGGTTCCCACACTACCGAATCAGGGACCGATGCCACCATTAGCCAGTCTGTTCCTTCTATGTACTGGTAACCCCAGTAATGACCGTTCCGGTGTAAGGTGCCAGCGCCCGTTTGGCCTATGTGCATCCAGGTCGCTCTCAGGTGTGGCACGCTCTCATAAGTGGCCCCCACGCTTACCTGAGCGGGTTTAGGCGGGTAGGCCAGCAAGGCACCTTCTGTACCTAGCAGGGCAAAAAAACCTTCCTCATTCACCACAGATTTAGGCAGGCGATCGGCGATCGCCTTCAGATCCAGGTTCAGCGCTACTGTGCCTAGCAGCCGATGTCTATCAAACACAGGGAGCGTATAACGAGCAAGCCCAGCATTCGTTGAGGTTAGCGCTGTGTAATGCTGTAAGCGGGCGATCGCCTGTGAGGCTTCTGTATCAGATCGTTCTGTACTCGCCGAAATATAGTGCAAACTTTCGATAATCGCACTATCCTCTTCAGACAGCGCTGATACTAACGATCGCTCAATAGCAGCGTCTTCTACCCCTTGTTTGTGTAATGTCGAAACAACAGATGAAAGCGTCGCTGCCGCTTTGCGAGCGCTTTGCGAGCGACCTTCTAGTGCTACGGCCTGCGTATTCAACCGCTCTAAAATTGTCTCAGTCGCTCGCACCTCTAGCTGTCGGTAGAAGCCATACGACACACTCCCCAAACCGACAAACGCACTGCCCAATACATACAGAAACAACTTAGAGCCAATCGAATGGCGAATAGACGTCTTCATAGGGAAGTGGCGCTCAGAAACTCAATGCGTGTTAGATATAGGATTCCCCTAAGCGCAGAGTTCCTCATGTCGATAAACACACCCTCCGAAGAAAGCTGGTACATCATCAAGCAGCCATCTGGGCAGTGTGAAATTCTCTCTACTGAAATCGTAAACGCCTCAGATTGTGAGACAGATGCAGCGTTAGAAAAAACGCCGCAGGACAGCTCCCCTGAGAAGTGGGGCCCCTTTAAATCACAAAATCAGGCCATCGCAAAACGCGTTGGCCTGATTAGGGCAGGAAAGTGTCAGCCTAGCTGAGTGACTTGAAAATAGCCTGCTAGCCTATAGATTTATCTATTTATCAGCAACCGCTTCGTCGCTAATATCCCCGCCCTCGGCGCGGATAGATTCAGAAAGGACCTCAATTGCCTTTGCATACTGTGGGTCATCCATAGTGCCAACTTTGTCACGGTCTTCTGTCAGCGCTTCACGTTGTTCATCGGTCAGCTCTATCACGTAGTCGGGCTCAATGCCAAGCTTGTTAATATCACGGCCCGAAGGGGTCAGGTACTTTGCAATTGTAACCGCCACGCCAGAGCCGTCCGTCAGGCCGCGTACCGACTGCACCAGACCCTTGCCAAACGTTTGTGTGCCGACCAGGGTCGCGCGGTCGTTGTCTTGTAGCGCACCAGAAAGAATTTCACTGGCACTGGCCGAACCGCCATCTACCAGGACAACCAAGGGGCGATTAGTAATGGCCTGGTTACGAGCCACTTCCTCGTCGCTCACCGCATCGCGGTCCACAGTAGAAACAATGACGCCCTCTTCAATCCACATCTTGGCAATTTCGATGCTAGAGAACAGCAGGCCGCCTGGGTTAGACCGCAAGTCGAGCACGTAGCCCGAAACGTCCTGCGACTCCAAATCTTCAATGGCCTCTTTCATTTCGTCGGCAGCGTTGGCGCTAAACTGCGTGAGGCGGATATAGCCCACGTCTCCACTCCCGTCTTCGCTGGATTCTACCGAATAGCGGACGGGATGAATTTCAATGCGGGCTCGCGCCAGATCGAAGTTTAGCGTTTCACCCTCGCGGCTAACCGACAGCGTCACGGAAGAATCTACCGGGCCCCTAATCAGGTTGACCACGTCGCTGAGGTCCATGCCTTCAGTACTCTGGTCATCCACAGCCTTGATAATGTCACCCGAGAGCAGGCCAGCTTCAAAAGCAGGCGTATCTTCAATCGGTGCGACGACTACAATCTCGTCTGTTTCTTCTTCCTGGGTAATTTGAATGCCGACGCCGGTAAGCTCACCCGACGTGTCGATTTGCATATTGCGAAACTCTTCAGGATCCATAAATCGGGTGTATGGATCATCGAGCTGCTCTAGCATTTCGCGAACAGCAACGTAAGCTTCTTCATTGTCGGTGTAGCTGCGATTGAGATAGTCAAAGCGGACACTATTCCAGTCGAGGGTGTTAAAAGAGTCGTCAACATATTCGTTGTCGATCAGGTGCCAAACTTCGTCAATCAGTTCCTTAGGACTTTCTGTAAAGTAGGCTTTGCTGTCCGACAGCTGAATGCTCGTACCTGTAATTACTAATGCGGCGCTCGCTAAAGCGGTCGCTCCCAAGATAAAACCGCGCTTAGGAATAGCCATAAATCGTCAAAATCCGTGTGTGTAGGGCGCTACAATACGCCTAATTTAGCATACCTGTCTTGTCAGTAACCTGAGTGTGAGATGAAGACTCAGCGTTATTAATTAAGAATCCGCTATGAGGCAGCTTAAAGTGAAATCAATGTAACCTTTTGAAGGGGTAGACCACTTCAGTAAGTGCACAGCTTGCAAACAGATGGCTATTGAGCTTGAGCCACGGCTTCCTCGGGTTCCACCCAACGACCGTCCGCTTTGATTAATTTGATCAAAGCCTCTACGCCTTCTTCCTGCGGCACCCGTTCAATTTCCTCCCGACCGCGATACAGCGCAATGGTGCCGGGTTGCTTACCCACATAGCCGTAGTCGGCATCGGCCATTTCGCCTGGACCGTTTACAATGCACCCCATCACCGCAATGTCGAGTCCGGTCAGGTGACTGGTCGCTTCACGAACCTTGTGCAGCACATTTTCCAGGTTAAACAAGGTGCGACCGCAAGACGGACAGGCGACGTACTCTACCATCGTCTTACGTAAGCCTAGCGCCTGCAAAATGCTATAGCATACTGGAATTTCTTTCTCGGGAGCCTCAGTCAGCGATACGCGTATGGTGTCGCCAATCCCCATGGCCAAAAGCGTCCCAATACCGGCTGTGGACTTGATGCGACCATACTCTCCATCCCCTGCTTCTGTAACGCCTAAATGTAGCGGATAGTTCATACCCAGCTCGTTCATACGCTTCACCATCAGCTGGTAGGCCGCCAGCATAACGGGAACTCGCGATGCCTTGAGTGAAAGCACGATGTTATAAAAATCGAGTGATTCACAGATGCGGATGAACTCAAGGGCGGACTCTACCATGCCCTCTGGCGTGTCACCGTAGGTAAAAAGCATCCGCTCCGCCAGGGAACCGTGGTTGACCCCAATCCGCATGGCTTTGCCCTGGTCTCGTAAGGAAATCACCAGCGGCTCTAGCGTTTCGCGAATTTTGTCACCGATAGCGTCAAATTCTGCTTGGGTGTATTCTGTGCGATTATCTGCGGCCTTTTCAAAGACGTACAGGCCTGGATTAATGCGAACTTTATCGACGTGCTTGGCTACTTCTAGGGCGATTTTCATGCCGTTGTGGTGCACGTCTGCGACTAGGGGCACTGCCTGGTAGGTCTCGGCTAACTTGGCTTTTATGGTGGCCAGTGCACGGGCGTGGGCCATGCTGGGTACGGTTACTCGAACGATTTCACAGCCTGCTTCGTGCAGTCGGCGAATGGCTGCAACTGAACCATCGATGTCCAGGGTGTCTTCGTTGATCATGGACTGTACCACCACCGGATGGCCACCACCAATCGTTACATCACCTACAGCTACCGGGCGTGTTTTGCGGCGGACAATGGTGGTATCGAAAGCAACCGCCTCTTGGGAGAGTTCACTGCCGCTTGGTGAAGCGGGTTTGGCAGCCGGTGGTGTAGACAAAGTTTGCATAGGTGTTGGGTGGTGAGACCATATAAATAGGTTGCCACACAACGAGGCGATCGCGGCTTTCAATCGCCCGAAGAAGTCTCAAATTGTCACCTGACTGTTATCCAGGAGACATCGTAAGCAGCATCTTGGCTTGTACTCGCCTTGCGATCGCCTTGCACTTGCTAGGTAAGCTCGGCGGTGCATTCCAAAATCAAACGCTGATTGACCAGCGCATAGGGCTGCACTTCCAGGGCCTGACGAAAGGCCTGAATCGCCGCAGTGTAATTGCCCACCGCGCGGTGGCTTAGCCCCAGGCCATGGAGTGCGCCAAAGTGATGGGGCACGAGCTCGATTACTTTTTGACAGTCGGCGATCGCCTGCCAGTAATCCCGCTGGGTAAAATGCAGCACGGCCAGTCGGTTCCAGGCCTCTGCAAAATCTGGCTGTACCTGTAAAAGCGTATTCAAAAGCGCTTCTGCCTGGCCCACCTGGCCCGCATCTAGCAAAGACTGCGCTTCAATGAGCTGCTGTGCGCCGTGGACGCCTTTTTGATGAAACCAGCTGTGCCACAGGTCTGAGGTGGCGCGATCGCGAACAGCCTCTTCAGCTCGCTTCAGATCCGCCAGCAACCGATCAACGCGATCCTTGTCCATCTGTTCTATGTCCTGCGAGTCCTCATATTATTATTCCACCGCCAAAGACACCTTGCGTCCGCCTATTTTTCTCAGGTCGCTCAGCAAATCTGCAATTTCGTCGTAGGGCAGGTTGCGGTCGGCCTTCAGCATCAGCGAGCCCTCTGGATTCTCGGCAAAATACTCTCTCACAACGGGCGTAAGCTCTGCGATTGTAACGGACTTACCCTCAAAAATCAGCGAATTATCTATCGTCAGGCCAATCGTCAGCGGCTTGGCTTCATCGGCCTCGTTAGTGACAACTTCACTGGCACTATTAACCGATCTGGGTAGCGTAACGCCGTTTATCTGTACGCCTGTTAGCCCCATAGAAATAATCACAAAAAAGATCAGTACAGTCATTAGCACGTCCATCATCGGGACGAGGTTGACTTCAGGAATACGGCTAGGCCGGCGGCGGCGAGTACGCATGGGTTATTCCTCCGTCCCTGTTTGAGGGATTTCTTCGTTTTCTTCTTCTAGTGCCAGCGAAACCTTCTCGCCTCCAACGCTGCGCATTTCACCCAAAAACTGCATTACTTGCTCGTAGGGCAGCTCGCGGCTGGGCACCAAGTACACCGTCTTGTCAGGATTACGTGCCAGGTAAGATTCAATCTCAGCGGAGAGGCGCGTGGTATCCACCGGCTGACCGTTCAGTAGCTGCTGTCCGGAAGCATCCATTTCAATGACAAAGGGCTCTTGAACAATATCGGTTGCCGTGGGTGTGTCGTCAGTCTGCTCTGGGGGAAGGTCTACTTGAATCAGCTGCTCGCTCCCCAAGGAAACAGAAACCACCACAAAAAAGGCTAATACCCCCATCATCACCGTCAGCATCGGAATGAGATCGATATTGGGGATGCCGTTGTCATCTGACGTGTTACGAAAGCGCATAGAGCTAAGCTAGCCTCTAAAACTGAGGAATCTGACGTTCTTCGGCAGGCTGATCTGGCGGGGCGTCAGCGGCATTGGTCAGTGCTGGATCGGATAGTGCTGGACGCTGCTCGTATCGGTCTTTATCGTAACGAGGGTCGTACCGATCGGAAAAATCATCAGCCGGTGGATACTCTCTAAACGGAGCGGACTCTTTTGTCGGTAGGCGTCCGGCCTCGTACCAATACTCACGGTAAATGAGCTCTAACTCGTTGCCTGCTTCTGAAAAGTAGTCCATTTGTTGGGACTGCAAGGTCACCATGACGCGAAGTACCAGCAAGGCCAGAATCGCGACGACCATACCGGCAGCGGTGGTAATAAGCGCCTCACCAATACCGCCTGCGGCTTCTGTCGCGCCGACCGCGCCGTCGCCGCCGCCAATATTGAGGTTCTCGAAGGTGGCAATTAAGCCGGTTACCGTACCTAATAGCCCAAGCAGCGGTGCAACGGCTACCACCGTTTCGAGCAGCTTGTCTCCCTTGCGCATTTTGACGAATTCTTTGTCGCCTGCGTTTTCTAGGGCCAAACGAAAAGAGTCGGGGGAAGGGTTTTTTAGGCTAAGCGGCGCGAGTAAAAAGCGGCCAATGGGGAGGTCGCGGGCGCGGGCAGCGATCGCGGCTGCCCCTTCCAAATCTTGCCGTGACTTATCCAATACCTCATTGACTACCCGGGCCTCTCGCCGTAGTAAGTCTGTCCAGAAGGTCGCTCGCTCCAGCGCGCAGGCCAGGGTGAACACCGAGGCACCGACAATTGGGACCATCACCGGACCACCCTTCGCCAAAAAATCGAATACGGTTGTCATAGCTCTACAGCGCCTGTGAAAAGGCGCTTGGTATAAGTGAGTAAGTATAAATACAAAGGGCTATTTGCTGGAGAAACTATAACCGCTTGGCCTTCACCTCCAGGTAAACACGAGGTTAAAACGCCTGCAACCATAGGTCAGCTTCATATTTCTTCGAGCTCCCTACACAATACCGCGCGATCGCATTACGCTTAGCAGCCAGCTGGCCATTGTCGCCCGCCGAGTCAGCCGAGGCACCAGCTGATCGACAGAGTAGCCCTTAAATCCCAAAAAGGTTTTGAGTAGCTGCTTATTTTCTTTGGGAATAGACCGCGTAAGCTTGACCGTTGCCGGACGACTGTCTATAAAGTTAGGCGGTTCAGGATATTTCTCGCGCCAGTCGGCAGCGACAGCATTGGCGTCCCATGCCTGGTCTTTTTCACTGTAGCGATAGCCCAGGCTCTGCCACACCAGCTGATTGACCGTATCGTCAGGCAGCGTTTCATGCAAAATTGCCCAGAGCGTTTCGGTGGTAAGAGGAGGAAGATTGGTCATGAAATAAGTGTCTGTTCAGTCGTCACGAACTTAGCGATCACGCCGCGATTATGCCAGCCATTAAGCTGATAATACAGCCACGGTAGTATGGTGAGATAATCGAGCCCTGTGCGCCCAAAACCCGGTCCCCCCTTAACCTCTCCTATGGATATCCTCAAAAACGGTATCCCGCTCAAGCCCAAGCCCAAGATTGATATCCAAAAAATTCAGCGTGCGATCGCCGCTGACGGCGCTCATCTGGGCATCTGCCCAGCATTTAGCACAATCAGATCCCAATTCGACATCCACGCCTTTGACACCCTGCCTTCTACCAACACCCATCTGTGGAGTTTGCTAAAAGCTGGCGCTCACGCAGGGACTGTCGTCGTCGCCACGCAACAGACAGCAGGCAGAGGGCAACGGCAGCGCCAGTGGATATCAGAAACCGGTGGTCTTTACTTATCTTTGGCCTTAGAACCAAACTGGCCTGTCAGCCAAAGCGCTTTACTCACCTGTCTCAGTGCCTGGGGGATAGCGACAGCCTTTAATAACATCGGCATTCCCGTAGAAATTAAGTGGCCCAACGATCTATTCTACAAGGGTAAAAAGCTAGGTGGCATCTTAACGGAAACTAAGCTGTCACAAATATCGTCTACAGGCGCAGGGAGCCCTTCAACCCTTGACAATGAAGGCTCTAAGGTCCTAATCAGGCAGGCTGTGATTGGCGTTGGCATCAATTGGCACAATTCGCCGCCTGATAATGGAATCAATCTGGCAAAAATATTAGAAGCTGAGGTAACGCAGGGAAAAGTTGATAAAAACAAAATAAATTGTTTAGAGGTGCTAATTGCCCTTGTCCTCAGGGGAATTATGCAGGGGTACTTGTTTCAGCAGCAGGTAAGTGGTCAAGATTTTATGAAGGCCTACCAAAAATTACTGACACAAGTGGGCCGTAGTGTTTCACTAGGTACCGACGGTCTACTGTCATTGGCTGCACCAGTACCTTGTCACTCATCAAATCAATATTCATTGAATAAAGGGCCATTGAATAAAGGAGCATTGAATAAAGGGGAGTCATGGCGAAATCGCTCCGGAGAAATCATTGGGGTGTCAGAAAGAGGTTATTTACAGGTTGCTATGCACAACCAGCTACCCCCTTCCGGAAGCCAATCTTCTGACAGCCAGCCTTCCGCGCCCCACGCTTCACGCTCAACCACCAATATCTTGCTGTTTAAGCCCAGCGAGATTCACATAAGTTAAGATAACTTCGGGATAAATTTAGGTTTATGACTATGACTGCGCCCCAGCATGACGCCGAAACCAGTATGCAGCAGGCCAACGCAGAGCAGGCTAATGCAGAGCAGACCAATACGGAACCAGAGGTCGACCAATTTACCACTCGCCAAAAGGTACAAAGATGCTGGTTTGTCACGTTGGGCTTGCTGGGCGGGTTTAGCTTTGTCACTAGCCAAATGGGATTGGCAATGGCTGAAACCGATTTTACAATCCCAGATTATTCAAGCGGTTCGAGTGCCTTCGCAGCCGGAGTCGCAGATGATAACGCACCTATCATTGATTATTCAGGTGTCAACTATATAGAGGCCGCTTCGAGTGAGAACTATAGCGTTTCAGCTAGTGATCTGAGTCTGGAACCAGGCATAGAGCCAGTCGCGGCTTCAGTGGCTTCGCCTGATCAGTTAGCGCCTGTTCCGGAAGCCTTTATTGAGGTGCCCGTAGCCCCGGCTGAAGTTGCCAGGACGCTAGCGCCAACCTCGAGCTTCAATGAAGGTCATGAACAGGCTACGGCAGAGGGCTTTGTACAGTCACCAGAATTTACGACTCAAACCCGTGCTACAGAAGCAACTACAGAGGCAGAGGCAGAGGCCGCAGGTGTAAACGCCAACACGACAGACTCTGAGTCTGGCTTTATAGCGTTTGAAGTTTCACCAGCGACAGTTCCTTCTGCAGTGATTCCTACCGTTACTCCCGTAGCGCCGCCTGCATTTACCGCAGAGCCAAAGCCTGCCACGCACAAGATCGCGACCAATCGCCGCCCGGCACCTTCTATGTCCGGCTTTATGGAGACTAGCACCACAGCAGCACCACGCTCTGCCTATGGACACGCCCAAGCTAGTAGCCTGAGCCAGGCCACACTGGTTGCTAACGTTACCAACGTGATTAGTGGGCGATCGCTCCGCAGTGCTGCGCCCACAAACGCCGAACCCATCATCCTGGCAATGGCCGATGCGCCCACGCCAGAGCCCCTCCAAGCTGTTGATGCGGCCCCCACTACACCAAGTATTACAGCAGAAGTTGTGCCTGACATAGCGCCGGAACCGTCTCCCGAACCTGCGTTTGTCCCTGCGCCCGCTGCCCCTCCAGTTGTTGACGTAACCCCTGCTGCCGAAGCCCCGGTTGTACAGCCCACCGAAATTGTCCCTGCGGCTTTGCCTGAAGATATTAACCTGCCTGAAGAGTACAACAGCGTTTTTGTAGACCCCACAGACTACAGCGTAGGTGCAACGGAAACACCCTCTGCCGAGGCTCCCGCTGTCATTATCTCTGAGCAATCTACAGGGTGTGAGTTTACCGTTAGCGAGCAAGGTAGCGTGCCGAATGGGGCCTGTGGTGCGGCTCCAGGCAGCACCAACAGCCCGATTGCTGAGGGGGCTGCTGCTGGTGGTGGATACAATGCACCTGCTGCGCAGAATTTGCCAGAGTGGCAAGTGCCCGCACCCGTGAATGCGCCCGTTGCCAATGCCACTGCGAACGCCCCTGTTAGCTACAACCCTTCTGGAATTCAGCTGTCTACTAGCGCAGCGGGTAGAGCGTACCTCAATCGCTCTGTGCGGCCATTGGTCAACCTTCAGGCGGCTGAGCAGTTCATCTTCCCACTGGCAGTGCCTTCGCCAATTACTTCTTTGTTTGGCTTCAGAATACATCCCATCTTTGGAGACCAGCGCTTTCATGCGGGCACTGATATCGGTGCAGAACAGGGCACACCTGTGCTGGCGGCTCAAGACGGCATCGTGACTGGCGCTGCCTACTCCGGTGGATACGGTCTGATGGTCGTGCTACAGCACGAAGCAGAAGAGGTTCAGCTAGAAAGCCGCTACGCACACCTGGCAGAAATCTTTGTAGACGCTGGGACAGAAGTAAAAAAAGGCGACATCATCGGACTGGTTGGCAGCACTGGCAATTCTACCGGCCCTCACCTGCACTTTGAAATGCGCCAGATGACGGCTGATGGCTGGGTACTGGTTAATGCAGACGGGCTCATCCAGGCATCACTGGCTAATTTGGTTAAGACGCTGAACAACCCAATGCAGACGCTAAGCTTTAACTTTAGTGACTTTAATTTGAGTAACCTACGAGCTGGGGGATCTATCAAAGCGCCAAACGCCTCTAGTGGGATTCCGACATTCCCTGGCAATAACGGCATTCCATTCCGTCCAGCTCAGCCAAATGCTAGCTAGTAGGGAGTGGGGACTAGGGAGTGGGGAAAGTTCATAAAAGCTACCCCCTGCCTCCCTACTCTCCGCCTCCCGACCTTTAGCATTGACGCTAAAACATGCCATTTCTTTACACTCGCCGCATCCGCTTCCAGGAAACAGATGCAGCGGGTGTGGTGTATTTTGCCAATCTGCTGACACTTTGCCACGAAGCTTACGAAGCGGCGCTGGCAGAGGCAGGATTTGACCTAACCTTATTTTTTTCCAAGGAAGGTGGCGTTGCGGTGCCTGTAACGCATACTGAGGCCGACTTTTATCAGCCGCTGCGATGTGGAGAGGCGATCGCCCTTCAGCTGGCTCCCACCCAAGTTAGCCCTCACAGCTTTGAAATTCACTACGAAATCTATCACTGCCCTCAACAAGAGCTTCAGCAGAAGCCCGCCGTACGAGCCATGACTCGGCATGTGTGTATTGACGTGCAGACCCGTCGCCGTCAAACGCTGACGCCAGAGCTGACGGACTGGATAACGGGCGTTGCAGGACGCGCCTAAAACCGTCGGCTGGGTTGTGGCTACTCTGCGAGAAGGCCAAGGGCCTACGGGCTCCGCTCAGCCAGCGGTCAGTGATCGGCTCCCGAGGGCTGAGCGGAGTCGAATGCCCGGCTCCGCTCAGCCAGCGGTCAGTGATTGACGCAGTGCCTTTCGGTTGAGTTTGCCCTGTGCGTTTCGAGGCAAATCATCTACCGCGAACCATTGCTTTGGGTGCTTATAACGGCTGAGCTGAGCGATCACATTATCCGCATCCACCTTACCCACAGGTGCCGATAAGGCAGACTGTAGCTGCTCAGCAGACACCTTGGCTGAAACAGGGACATAGGCCGCAGCGATCGCCTCACCCCACTCGGGATGTGGCATCCCAAACACACAAACGTCGCTCACTAGCCCAGTCTGGCGAATAGCCGCTTCCACCTCAGCTGGAAAAACATTCTCGCCTCCACTGATAATTTTGCCGCTGGCGCGTCCGGTAATGTGCAAGCAGCCCGCCGCATCCAGATATCCCAGGTCGTCGGTGTAGAAGTTGCCTGGTAGTGCGAATGCAGCGGAGGGCGCATTGTAGTAGCCCTCGGCGATCGCAGCCGAACAAATCACAATTTGGCCAATCTCGCCAACGGGCAATCGCTGCCCTGAACGCTCGATGTAAATCGCTGCATGGGGCATCGCCATCCCACTATGCTCTCCCTGAACATCGCCCAAGGTCCTCGCCGTTACCATAGCGGCTGTCTCGGTCATTCCGTAGGACAGGCACACTGGAATTTCTGCGCGAGTCGCGCAGCTTAGTAAATCTGGCCAGCAGGGTGCGCCGCCAACTAGCACCGCTTTGAACTGACCCAGCCAGTTGGCCTGCCGGTCTTGGCAGAAGCGCTGAAGCTGAGTAGGCACCAAAGAAATAAAAGCAGGAGCGGCAGAGAAATCAATCGTAGGTAGCGAGTGACGCAGCTGCTTGAAGGAAAATATAAAAAGCTGACCACCACTGAGCGCAGTTCGTAGCGCCTGCATGAGACCACTGACGTGATACAGCGGCAGGACGCAGCAGGCATTAAACGGTGCGCCTTCTGGTGCAAACTGTTGGCAAAAGCCAGACACGGCAGCAGATAAACTGTGCCAGGTGTGCTGTGCGAACTTTATGTGGCCAGCGGTGCCGCCGGTAGGCACTAGGACAGCTGGGCTTGTTTGTTTGGGAGGCGAAGGCAGCTGGGACGACGAATGCGGAAAAGGTGGCGCAGTCCCCCAGATTGCCTGCGGATGAATCAGCTGATGTACCGATTGCCATTCCTGCTGCCCCCAGTTGGGATTCGCCAGCGCAATGTTCCAATCTGCAAGCACAGCAGCCCAAAAACCTGCCAGGAATTTTGTCGGATCTGTTTCTGCGAGTAACAGCAGTGGTCGAGCAGACTGCCCTTTGTCTGATCTGATCGCGATCGCGTCTAACCTTTGCCGCCGATAGTTCACAAGCGCTGTCCATTCCGGGCCATCGACAGCTGCATCAGACACCACTAACCAATCTTCTCTGAGGCCTTCCCACACGGTCTGAGGGGCAGCGCCTACGCTAGCCGTTGCCACAGTGCCTCCCAGTCAGGATCATCTAAACCGTCATTCGGCAACCATTGTTGGGTTCCCATCCCTAGCACCCGGCGAGGTGAATGGGGCAGTATGTCGTTCAGCTCGTCGGCAAGATCGATCAGGGCCTGACGGCCAATATCGGTCTCGAACACAGAGGAAATGACGACATCAATGGGGTGATCGTGACAGAACTGTTTAAGACGACTCGGCGAGCCGATAATGGCGGCTTTGACGACGTAAATACCGCGCCAGCCGCGAAAATAATGGGCTTTTAGCTGCTCTAGGGTAGTGACAGATTCATCGATAGCGATCGCAGTTCTATACCGATGGTCTAACTTCACCAGCCCCTCAAATCGCGCTGGTGGTAGGGGCTGCTCTATAAATTCGATGCGGTGACCCAGGCGATCGCACTGGTCTAGCCAGTGGTGTGCCGTCAGCTCATCGAGCCCGCCATTGGCATCTAGCCGCAGCTTTGCCCCCAGGGGCAGCTGTTCCATCAGCTGAGCAAGCCAGTCTAACTCGACGGCAACCGGGGCAACACCAATTTTCCACTTAAATGTTCGGTGACCCATCGCCCACAGCGGAGACCAGGCCGATAGCGCCGCCCGCCCCGCAGGTAAAAGCGCGCTGTAGCAGGCAGGCTCTAGCTCTTTGCAGTGGCGATCACCAGACAGATTATTCAGTGCAACTTCTAACCCAAACTTACAGGCGGGCAATGTTGGCATTACCGAAAATACGTTGTTTGCCGACAGGGTACCCGGCAAATGCTGGCAAAAGGCCAGCGCTTGGGTCTGAGTTTCGGTCCCAAACCAGGGCAGCGGCGCAACCTCTCCGAATCCAATTCGGCCTGACTCGTCGCATAGCCTAAGAATGATGCCTTCACGGTACTTCCACACACCATGACTGGTTTTCAGCGTCTGCCGAAAGGGCCGCCGATAGGGGCGAAATTCAAAAGAAAGGGAGTGAAGGGGAGGCATGAAGCAGCAAAAAGCTAGGCAGGAACAGCCAGAGACGTAGAGACAATCAGCGCCAGGGTCAGCAATGCGCCACTCCAAAAGTGAAAGTGAATGGCCAAAAATTTCGCGTTGCTCACCTTCTCAGGCTGATTATGATACGTCAGTACGTGACGACACAGGCGCAGTGCAGCGGGCAACGCCCCCAGCAAAACCAGGCTACTGATGGGCAATCCACCCTGCAAAATGGCCACCACCACCGTCAGCAGCACACTGATGCAGGCAACTGGCAATAGCTGTGCGCCTCGTCGGGTTCCGATTCGCACAATTGGCGACTTCTTCCCAGCGTTTAGGTCATCTTCGACCTGATGAAAATGCGAACAAAACAGCACTAACGTTGTGGCAATGCCGACAATCAGCGCCGCAGGGAGTAAGCCAGTGTGCCAATGCCAGCTGCCCATCCAGCCTTGCGTACTCCACTGCTGAGTTTGTGAATAGTAGGCCGCACCCACCGCCAGCGGCCCAAAGCTTAAAAAACACAGGAATTCTCCCAAGCCTTGATACCCCAAACGAAACGGGGGGCCCTGGTATAGGTAACCAAGTACACAGCAGCTAAGCACCATGGCCAGCACTGTAAAATCTTGCTGCCAGAGTGAGATGGACAAAATTCCTAAAACGCCTAGCAGTAGCGCGGCATTGCCCAGACCAAAAATGAGCGAGCGATTGCGGGTGAGATTGACCAGAGAATGGTGTTTGTTAATATCAATACCTGTTTCAGCATCGAACACGTCGTTGCTAAGGTTCTCCCAAATCAACAGCAGGATAGCCGAAAGCGAAAAGGTCAAAAAGGTGCCCCAGTGAAAGCGACCCGTTTCGGCGTAGGCCACTGCGCTACCCACACAAATAGGCATGATGGCAACACAGTACATCGGCGGCTTGAGCGCAGCTAGCCAGAGCTTACGGTCGGTCACGCTGCCAACTGGCGTAGGGTCAGGCTGAACCATGCGAGAGGTCATAAATAAGCAGATAGTTAAGTGGCAAATGGCAAACGGCAAATGGCAAACGGCTGGGCCACCAGCGGGTTAGAACATAGCATAGCCTTTTGGTTACAGGCCTTTGGCGCGTGGCAAGAAAACTCAAAGTTGGCCCTGGCCTTGACATTGGCTCAATTCAAAAGTTTTTAGTTAGTCACTTTTGTCAAGTTCTCTGCTACAGTTCATTGCGACCGGAGGGTACAAGGCGGCGATCGCACCTACACAAGGCACCTACACACGCACCTACACACGCAGCATGGCTCAGCAATCAAATTCGACCAATAAATTGACAGACAGAATAGCGCGCAAGGTGATTAACGCCCTCGGCGCTCCCAACCCTAGTAATGCTAGCCCTCATAAGCCCACCAGTGAGACTATCAGTGCGGTGCCCCACTCAAAAACGGCCATAGCCGAGCCTGCAAAAGCAGAAAAATCCGTCACAACAGAAGACACAACTACAGTTGATGCCCCTCAGTCCACCGAGAACCTGGCCAAACCCATTACAGCGCCTAATGCACTGCAAAGAGTAATCAAAAAACCACCTAAGGTTTTAGCTGTGGGTGCGGCGCTTTTGCTTGGTGGGGGCGCGATCGCCTATCTGAACTTCTCTCAAAATGCCCCGCGCAGCCTGTCGCCCGCAGGCACACAGCTAGTGCCTAGCACGGCGCTATCTACCATTACCGTTACCACCGACGAGCTGGCCTGGACAAAGCTCAGGCAGTTTGGCACCGCCGATAGTCAAGAGCAATTTGAGGCTTTTCTAAGCGACTGGCAGTCCCAGCTATTTACAGATAATGGGTATAGCTTTAGACGCGATATTAAGCCCTGGATTGGCGATCGCGTTACCCTGGCCATGCTGCCTGAGCGCCGTGAAAGATTGTCGCGCCAGCAAACGACAACCCTCGCTGACGCTACCCGCAATCTGGTTCTAGTGGTTCCTATTGCCGATCCCATCAAAGCCAAAGCCTTACTTGACGTAAACACTGACAGCACCGGTGAAAAACCGTCCAAGCCAGAGAGTCGTACCTATAAAGGAATTGACATTCAAACTGTTGAGTCGGCCCGCGATGCTAGCCGACTCCCGGCCATCAAATCTGCGGTCATTGGCACCAGCTGGCTGCTGCTGGGCAATACCGACGAGGGCATTGAACAAGCCATTGACACCTATCGAGGCAAGCGATCGCTGCTGGATATTGACGGCTACCGCAAAGCCGCTACTCGAGTAGAGTCGCCACAGCCACGGGGGAAAAACTTCGCCCAAATTTATCTCAATATCCCCGCTGCAACCGAGGCCATGGCCCCCCCAGCAGGCATCACCAATCGTCCTTCCGGTAGCCTGGTCCCGCTACAGGGTTCTGAGGGGATTGTTGCCACCGCGCTCGTCGAATCGGACGGTATTCGCTTTCAGGGCACTAGCTGGCTGCTGCCCAAAAATGATCTGGCATACGGCAAACTGAGCAACGCAGCCGGAGACATGCCGCGTCGCTTGCCAGCAAATACGCTAATTGCGATGTCTGGCAGTAACCTACAGCAGTCCTGGCAAACCTTTAGCGAGGGCAATACGTCGCCGCCCTTTTTCCCGAATCCTCAAAACTTGAAAGCAGGGTTGCTCACGCAGACAGGACTGAATATTGACGAAGACATTATGCCGTGGGCAGCGGGTGAATTTGCCATGGGCGTATTGCCGCTAACCGTGCCAGAGACAGCTCAAGACGAAAACAACAATCCGTCTGTTCAGACCGGTGAATCTGATGCGGACGGTGCACCGTCTAATCCGCCAGCGATCGCCAGTGCACCGTTAGTCATGATGGTGCAAACAAATGACAGAGCCATGGCAGAATCTGCCTGGGCCCAGCTGGATGATGTGATGGTCAATCGCTACAGATACCAGGTTAAAACCGAAGAATTTGAAGGCGGCTCGGTCACAGAATGGATTTCGCCGTTTCAGGGTGTGAAGTTTAGCCACGGGTGGCTGCCAGGTAATGTTGCGTTCTTTGCGGTAGGAGAGGGGGCAGCGGACGCGATCGCGCCTGCGCCAAATCAGCCTCTCTCAGGCGATCGCCTGTTTCAAACCCTCACTAGCCGTACACCCAATCCCAACAACGGCAACTTCTACATAGATTTAGAAAGTATCAACAATCTAGACGGGGTCTTTCCGCTACCACAGCTCCCGGCAGAAGGACCCACAGCAGCTATCGAAGCGATTGGGCTGACGTCTACCTTGGGCGACCGTAGTATGACCTACGACCTATACGTCAAGCTAGCTCAGGTAGGCAATCCATGACACCACCCAGCGCACTCTGCTAAATACTCTGCCAAATACAGTGCCGAACCGTAGAGCGAACCGTAGGCATTTATACAGCGTGAGTAAATAGTCTGATAAACTCAAAGATAGCCCTATAGAGCTTTGTAGACTGTTTTAAAAGTTCTGATAAAAACCGGCTAGATTCGGCAGTTTGGAGGATAAATACCCCGTGGAAACCACCCTCGGTTTAGAGATTATTGAAGTCGTTGAGCAGGCAGCAATTGCGTCCGCTCGATGGATGGGTAAAGGTGAAAAAGACATCGCTGATGAAGTTGCTGTAGAAGCAATGCGTGAGCGTATGAACAAAATTCACATGCGCGGCAAAATCGTCATTGGTGAAGGCGAGCGTGACGATGCGCCTATGCTCTACATTGGCGAGGAAGTGGGTATTTGCACACAGCCTAACGCTTCTGAAGTATGTACGCCCGATGAGCTCATTGAAATTGATATCGCCGTTGACCCTTGCGAAGGCACCAACCTATGCGCCTACGGTCAGCCCGGTTCTATGGCTGTACTGGCCATTTCCGAGAAAGGCGGCCTGTTTGCAGCGCCTGACTTTTACATGAACAAGCTCGCTGCTCCCCCGGCAGCTAAGGGCAAAGTAGACATCAGCAACAGCCCTACTGAAAATCTGAAGATTTTGGCTGAGTGCCTTGATCGCGGTATTGACGAACTGGTGATCATCGTGATGAAGCGTGAGCGTCACAATGACCTCATCCAAGAAATCCGTGACGCGGGTGCCCGCGTTCGCCTAATCAGCGACGGCGACGTTTCTGCAGCGATTTCCTGCGGCTTTGAAGGTACTAACGTCCATGGCCTAATGGGCATCGGCGCAGCACCTGAGGGTGTGATTTCAGCGGCTGCCATGCGTTGCTTGGGTGGTCACTTCCAGGGCCAGCTGATTTACGATCCTGCGATTGTAAAAACAGGTCTGATTGGCGAGAGCAAAGAGGCGAACCTGGAGCGCTTGGCTTCTATGGGTATTACCGATCCTGACAAGATCTATACCGCTGAAGAGCTCGCTAACGGCGAGAACGTGCTGTTCGCGGGCTGTGGGATTACGCCAGGCACGCTCATGAACGGCGTTCGCTTCTTCAACGGTGGCTACCGCACCCAGAGTCTGGTTATCTCTAGCCAGTCTTCTACCGCGCGTTTTGTGGATACCGTGCACATGAAGGACAGCCCCAAGCGCCTAAGCTTGAACTAAGGATCTTGAACTAAGGAGTTTGAACTAGGTAGAGAGTCGAATTGCCTACAAAGCGCATTTCGACTCCGCTCAATGCTCGGTGCGCCGTAGCTAGATAGCTTTAAAGAGCGCGAGGCCTGACCGCTTCGCGCTTTTTGCATTAATCAAGAACAACATCCATATCTCCAAAGATGGAGTTTTGTTTAGTTTCCTTGAGATAGCCCAAGGTTATTTAATACGGTAAGAGAGAGCTCACCGCTCACTGTGAGTATTAATAAAAGCCGCAAGAAAATTTCTTCAAAAGCAGATCCTTAGGAAGCCGCATGAACATCGCTGTTGTTGGGCTCAGTCATCAGACTGCGCCGGTTGAAGTCCGAGAAAAGTTGAGTATTCCTTCCGCTCAAGTTGCTGATGCGATCGCGCACCTGAGCAATTCGCCCACCATCCAAGAAGTCTCCATTCTCAGCACCTGCAACCGCCTGGAAATTCACATCGTCGCCAGCGAAATAGAAACCGGCATTCGCGACGTCATGCGCTTCCTCAGCGAGCACAGTGGCATAGAACCTAACGAACTACGCCCCCACCTGTTCGTACTGCTTCAGCAAGACGCGGTAATGCACCTGATGCGCGTAGCAGGCGGACTCGATAGCCTGGTACTGGGCGAAGGCCAGATTCTGTCGCAGGTGAAGCATGCCCTCAGCCTAGCGCAGCAGCACAAGGGCGTTGGTCGCATTCTCAACCGCTTGCTAAAAGACGCCATCAAGGCCGGTAAGCGCGTCCGCACTGACACTAACCTGGGCACAGGCGCAGTCTCTATAAGCTCAGCGGCAGCAGAACTTGCCCTCATGAAGGTAGAAAGTTTTGACAACTGCCATATCGCTATTTTGGGCGCGGGCAAAATGGCTCGCCTGCTGGTGCAGCACTTAATTTCAAAGCGAGCCAACAAAATTACGCTGCTAAATCGTACTATCGGTCGGGCAAACGACCTTGCAGCTCAGTTTGGTGATGTTGATATTACAACAGGTACCCTTGACAACATGTTAGACGCGGTAGTGGCTGCGGATGTTGTATTCACCTGCACCTCTTCGGTAGAGCCGATTTTACATAAAGAGAACTTAGCGCCCGTGTGTAATGGTTCGCAAATTATGGTGTTCGATATTGCAGTGCCTCGCAACGTGCACAGCAACATCAGCGAAATCGAGTCTATATTTGCCTTTAATGTAGATGACTTGAAAGCTGTCGTGGCACAGAATCAGGAGAGTCGTCGGCAGATGGCGCTAGAAGCTGAGGCGCTGCTAGAGGAGGAGGTCGATGGCTTTATGGATTGGTTGCGATCGCTCGACACCGTCCCCACCATCAGCAGCCTGCGCAGCAAAGTCGAAACCATCCGCGAACAAGAGCTAGAAAAAGCCATGTCCCGTTTGGGCTCAGAGTTTTCCGAAAAGCATCGCGGTGTAGTCGAAGCACTCACTCGCGGCATCGTAAACAAAATTCTACATGACCCTATGACCCAGCTACGAGCACAAAGAGACATGGATGCTCGTGACCGGGCAATGGAGACTTTGCAAGTGTTGTTCAATCTAGAGACAGCTTCTAGAGAAAAAGCGGGCAGCCGTCGATAACTCTCTGGCTATAGGCTACGAACGTATTAGACTGAGCGTCCTACTACGTTCGTAGCCAAATCTACACAAGAATAACCGACAATATAAGGACTGCTCACTCCTTTTTTATGCGCTCTTACATTCGTCGCTCTGTTACTTACCTATTTACGCTCTGCTTGTTGCTCACTTTCACCCTTGGCTGCACTGCTAACGAAACCGCACCGACAGACGGCAGCTACAGCTACAAGTCGCCTAGCTCCGACGGAATCGGCAAGGTATATTATGGCCGTGAAATTGCCAATGTAATGGGCTACCAGGGCGCAAACTGGCTAGCAAGGCCTAGCCGCGCCACCGAGGAACGATCGGATATGGCGGTAGATGCACTGATGCTGGAAAAAGATGATGTGGTTGCAGATATTGGTGCAGGCCTGGGCTATATCAGCTTTCAATTAGCCCGCTGGGTGAAGGAAGGCAAGGTTGTTGCAGTAGATGTGCAGCCAGAAATGCTAACGCTGTTAGAAGCAGAACGAGACAGGTATAAAGTTGACAATATTGAAACAGTACTGGGCACGGAAGCCGACCCAAACTTACCGGCAGAAAGCATCGATATGGCTGTGATGTTCGATGCGTATCATGAGTTTGAATATCCCGCAGAGATGATGGCTGGTATCGTCAAAGCCCTAAAGCCCGGTGGGCAGGTGGTGCTAGCCGAGTACCGCGCAGAAAATCCACTGGTGCTGATTAAAAAGCATCACAAAATGACGCAAAAGCAGGTAAAAAAAGAGCTAACAGCGGCTGGGTTGAAGTGGACCAAAACAGACGGTCGGCTGCCGCAACAGCATCTGATGTTCTTTGAAAAGGCAGCCTAATTCATTCACTAGTGGTAACTACTCAGGCTTAAATCTTTAAGTTGATTAAAAGTGCTCTAGAGATAGAGCCGTTAAGGTGTTAGGCATAGTC
>JBCBBK010000007.1:0-321993 GCA_038531675.1 Cyanobacteria bacterium J06581_3 | reverse complement strand
GTTTTCGATGAACACCTACCCAAATGGAACTACAGAGCTATTCCTACAAATCCGACAATTGTTGATTAGCTGATCCTAAAAGCGTGACCGCGACTAAAACAGACAGTCCGATAATTCCCTTTTTCAGAAAAGACATTTGACGTATTTCCTCTCAATTATAAGGTTTGCTAAGTATAGCGATGCCTCTAAAAAATCGAGCTAAAAAGGCCTCTTTCCTTCACAAAGATTTGCTCTATACATGGAAGAAAAAATAGTCGTGCTATACGTAAAACAGCTATCCTATTTTTATGCAGCGTTTGCAGTACCTGTCCTAGAGGGAGTCAGGCTCAATTCAAAATTCTGTTGAGCGATCGCCCTTCCATCAGCCCAATAATCGCACCACCTAACCCCCAAATCAAAAACAAAGGCAGCGCGTCGACAGCTCGAAAAGTGTGAAGGTCAGGATCGGAGTGGTAGAAAATGTATATCAAAGCAACAGATATACTGCAGCCTAAGACAGTCGCTGCTGTACTGGCAGCAATCCATTTTGGATATCTAGGGCTATATCTGGACAATATCCAGCACTGCAAACTGCTACGAATAGCGATCGCAACGACAACGCAAGCGAAGAGGAAAAGAGCAATCCCGTCAACATTAAAATCGCGGCCAATCAAAGCAACCGAAAAGATAGAAAAAACTGCCACTATAATCGCAACAGAATTACCAATAGCAGTAGCCGCTATCCACAGCCAGCTACGTGACAGGTGGTAACGTCGCAGCACTAGCCACTGTGCTATGCCGACTAGCCATGGACTGAGTAAAGGGTTTCGTGTGGAAAGTGCGATCGCTACCGAAGTCGCCACCGTCCACTGAAGCACAAAGCGTCGACTATCGAGCACAACCATAGGTTGAAAAAGAAACATACATAGTTGCATTATTCCCGCTTTTGAAAGAGCACGTAATTGAGGCCCTAGATCCCATGATGCAACTATAATTAGCGCGGTAATAACGAAAACCCATCGCAATGTCTTGGTCGAAAAAATGACTACCGGTATGACCAACCAGAGCTAGACGGCATCCCTTGCTTTAAAATTTCTTCGGCATTAGTAGCCAGATCAGTCGGTCCCTCTATCAAGCCAACAATCGGATCGTCTTCAATTGCTGTTACTGTGGGAAATTCAGTAGCAGATATTGAACGGGTGAGTAAGCTAAGCTCATGTGCGATCACCTTTCAAAACGCCCTTAAATCATACTTCAAAGCACCTTAAATCATACTTCAAAGCATCAGAGCGATCGCACCAATAAGCAATGATGCTCAAAGCTGATCTGCCAGTTGAATAAACTCTTCGGCACGAGAAATAGTCTCAAAAGCCTCTCCTGCGGTGATTGTACGAGCAGTGCTGTAATCACTTTCCGTACGAATACGCGACGCATCAATCAAATAACGATGGAATTTTCTAGGCAAGCGTTCGGTTTTAGAAAATTCTCGCCCAAACCTTCCAATGACCGCAGCGTGACTAGAGAACATCAGATTTTCGCCAAGCAAAAAGGCTGAAGCAATGTAGAACATACTGTAATAAGCTCTAGATGCAGCAAAGCCATACATGCTCTGATCAGACAAAAGCTTCGCGGCTTTCAAGCTCTCTTTTGCTTTCTCTACTAGCAGCGTTTGCTCTCCAGTCATACAGCAATGCCTTCTCGCCGTGCATTAATCAGTAAAGGGCTTTGTCGGGTTTTCCAGGCTTGCAATTCTGTCCACAAACAAGAGAGCAAGACTTCATACTCAAGACAAAGCTCCGCTACTAACTTGCTAATTCTTTTGCTCTCAGAAGGAACGTCTATCTTCTCGTTCAGCACAATTAATATGTCAATATCAGAATCAGCTGTCGCTTCCTCCCTGGCCTGAGAGCCGAATAAAATGAGCGATGATAGGCGATCGCCATACAACTCCAAAAGCTGACACTTCAACTGTTCTAAAATTTCCTGGAGCTTTGGATGTGTCATGACATTGCTATAGGTCATAAGATCTTCAGGCTAAAATTATACAGTCTTAGTCTTCAAGGCAAATTATGAAGATCCAAGATCTCAAATTCCAACTTCTGCTGGCTAAAATGAAATATCACCGTCAACAGGAACAAGCACAGTCCTTCTCTGACTTTATAGAAACCTTGGTAGCCGACATTCCCGCCTCGGTGCTCGATACACTCCCTTCCGACAGTGCCGCCGAGCATGATCACTACCTCTACGGCACACCCAAAAAAGAGCACGCATAAACTCGATAGCTATCTTTTAATTCTCCCCGCCACTCGCAAAATCTGCCCCGCCAAAATCGCCGATCCAAACCCATTATCAATATTCACTACCCCAATCCCCGCCGCACAGCTATTCAGCATCGTCAGCAGCGGCGCTAACCCCTGAAAGCTTGCCCCATACCCCACACTCGTCGGTACCGCGATCACCGGACAGCTCGCCAACCCCGCCACCACGCTCGGCAGCGCTCCCTCCATTCCCGCCGCCACAATCAACACATCCGACTCGTCAATCACATGTCGATTGCTCAGCAGTCGGTGAATCCCTGCCACGCCCACATCCCACAGCCGCGTCACCGCAAACCCACACAGCTCTGCCGTTACCGCCGCCTCTTCCGCCACTGGCAAATCCGCCGTCCCCGCCGTCAAAATGCTCAATCGCCCAGGCTGTGTCGCAGCTACATTCTCAGGAACAATTGCACAAATTCTCGCCATCTCAAAATAAGTCACCTGCGGCAAAGCTTTCCGAATCGCCGCAGCCTTTTCAGCATCCACCCGCGTCGCCATCACCACGCCCGGTTGCGCCGCCATCACCCGCATAATCTCCACAATCTGCGCCGCCGTCTTATCCTCTCCCCAAATCACCTCCGGAAAGCCCGTACGCTCAGTCCGATCATGGTCAATTTTGGCAAAATCGCTCACTTGCTCATACTTACGCTCCTCATTCATCTGAGCGGAGCCAAAACCCGGCGGCTGAGCAGAACCGAAGCCTGGCGGCTGAGCGGAGCCGAAGCCTGGCGGCTGAGCGGAGCCGAAGCCCAGCTTATCAAAAGCACTCTCTGCGCTCATCTCACCTTTGGCAACGGCTTGGAGCAAATCACGAACGGCATCAGGCTGCATCACAGATAATCGGTAGGTCAAGGGCAAACGAACTGTAATAGGCTAACGTGTCTAATGAGGTTTTAAACGCTGCCGTGCCATGACACTTGCCGAATCTACCACCAACCTCCTAGATGACGCTTCAACCCGCTTCGACATTGTTATCCTCTCCAACGGCCCTGGCGAAGTATCCACCTGGGTGAAGCCAGTCGTACAGGCAATCAAAGCACAGGCACCCCACAGCCGTATCTCTGTCCTACTTTCCCCTTGTCCCCACGCCTCCGGCCAAGAACCCACTGTCCTCGCCAGCTATCCCGAAATTGACCGCATCCAGAGCGCCGACCACTTCTTCAAATTTCTGCTCACTGGCAACACCTCAGACGACTGGGATTGGCATCCTCAAGGCGTGGTCGTTTTCTTAGGTGGCGATCAGTTCTATACCGTCCTGGTAGCCAAACGTCTGGGCTATTGCAGCGTGACCTATGCCGAATGGGCTGCCCGCTGGCCCGGCCTTATCGACCGCTTTGGGGTCACTCAGGACGCTGCTGTTGCAAAAGCCCCTCAGCAGCATCAGTCCAAGTTTACCGTGGTTGGCGACCTGATGGCCGATGTGCAAACTAGCACCAGTCGCGAGGAAATTACCGCCATCATAGGTTGTGACGCCGATAGCGAAATCGTTGGGCTACTGCCTGGTTCTAAGCCCATCAAGCTGAAGATGGCCTTGCCTACGCTGCTAGCAACTGTTGCACTAGTACATGCAGAGCGTCCGCAAACGCAGTATGTCATTGGGGTTGCGCCTACGCTGACCCTGCAAGACCTGGCTAGCTACGCAGATCCGGCTGTGAATCCTGGGGTTGAGGTTGTGCGATCGCCTCAGGTAGAACTGATCGAATCACCCAAAACCGGCCTACCCTACCTCCAAGTCAAAGACGATTCAGGTGTAGACAACGGTCCCAAAATTTTCCTCTGGCAACGATTTCCCGCCTTGGACATGTTCTCCCAGTGTGCCCTATGTATTACTAGTCCAGGAGCAAATACCGCTCAGCTAGGTGCGATCGCTACCCCCATGATCGTCCTCACCTCCGTCCAGGGCCTCGACGTCCTGGCCCTCGCCGACGGCTGGCCCAGCCTCCTCGCCAAAATTCCTGGACTCAACACCCTCACCCGCAAATTCATCAATCCTTTGATCATCCGCATCATCCAAAAATCCGGTCGCCTTTTCGCCTGGCCAAACATTTGGGCGGGCCGCGAAGTTGTCCCCGAAGCCTTCGGCATCATCACCCCCGAAGCAACCAAAGACACCGTTCTTAGCTACCTTACTCACCCCGAAAAACTAGAACAAATGAGTCAAGAACTCCAAACGCTCTGCGGCTCATCCAACGCTGCCGATAAAATGGCCAGCCTGATTCTAGAAACCGTCAACTATCCTAAATGAAGTCCCCACTCCTGGCCGCTGAGCGCAGCCGACGCCCTATGCTCTCCTATCCCAGCACTCGCACCACCAACACCACCGACACCTATCACGGTGTCGCCGTCCCCGACCCCTACCGCTGGCTCGAAGATCCCAACACCGACGAAACTGCTCAATGGGTCGTAGCTCAGAACAAAGTCACCTTCGGCTATCTCAACGCACTTCCCGGTCGCGACCAGCTTAACGCCCGCCTCACCGAACTCTGGAACTATGAGCGCTACGGCACGCCCTTCAAACAGGCAGATCGCTACTTCTACTACAAAAACGACGGCTTACAAAACCAATCTGTTCTCTATACACTTCCTACCCTAGACTCAGAACCCACCGTCTTGCTAGATCCCAACACGCTCTCTGAAGATGGCACCGTCGCCCTCTCTGGCACTGCTATTAGTGAGAATGCAAAGTACCTGGCCTACGGACTCTCTACCGCCGGGTCAGACTGGGTAGAATGGCACGTTCGCGATATCGAAACGGGTGAGGACACCAGCGACCATATCAAATGGGTCAAATTCTCCGGTGCAGCCTGGACCCACGACCATCAGGGGTTTTTCTATAGCCGCTACGACGAACCCAACGAAGAGAGCAAGCTAGAAGACGTCAACTATTTCCAGAAGCTTTACTATCACCGTCTGGGCACGCCGCAGTCAGAAGACACACTGACTTACGAACGCCCAGACCAAAAAGAATGGGGCTTCGCAGGCGATGTCACCGAAGATGGCCGCTACCTTATTATCTCTGTCTGGCGGGGTACCGAGCCCAAAAACCTTGTCTTCTACAAAGACCTTCAGCAGCCCGAAGCTGAGGTCATCGAGCTTATTGCAAACTTTGAAGCCCAGTACAGCCTAATCGACACCGACGACACCACTTTCTGGTTTCGCACTGACCTCGACGCGCCCAAGGGCCGTGTCATTGCCATCGATATTGCCAATCCAGACACGGCCAACTGGCAGACCCTAATCCCAGAATCCGAAGAAACTCTAGAGTCTGTTGGCATTCTCAACAATCAGTTCATCGCCGACTATCTCAAAGACGCCTACACCCAAATCAAAATCTTTGACCTAGAAGGCAAACCTGTTCGGGAAGTTGAGCTTCCTGGCATTGGTTCAGCAGGTGGCTTCAATGGAAAACGCAGTGATACAGAGACTTTCTACAGCTTTACCAGCTTCACGGTCCCCAGCCGCATCTATCATTACGACCTGACCACGGGTGAAAGCACTCTCTTCCGCGAACCCTCTATCCCCTTCAACCCCAATGATTATGAGACTCGGCAAGTTTTCTATCCCAGCAAAGATGGTACACAAATCCCAATGTTTATCACCGCCAAGAAGGGATTGAAGCTAAACGGAGAAAATCCTGTTCTACTGTATGGCTATGGCGGGTTCAATATTTCTCTTTCACCTAGTTTCTCAGTCAGTAATTTGGTTTGGTTGGAGATGGGCGGTGTTTACGCGGTGGCGAATCTACGAGGCGGTGGTGAGTATGGTGAATCCTGGCATCAGCAGGGGATTAAAACATCCAAGCAGAACGTTTTTGATGATTTTATTAGCGCAGGTGAGTGGCTGATAGAACAGAAGTATACAAAGAGAGAGAAGTTCGCGATCGCAGGCGGCAGCAACGGTGGTCTTTTGGTCGGTGCCTGCATTACCCAACGGCCCGATCTCTTCCGAGCCGCACTCCCCTCCGTTGGCGTACTAGACATGCTTCGTTTTAACAAATTCACCATCGGCTGGGCCTGGGAGTCCGACTACGGCTCACCCGAAAATGAAGATGAGTTCAAAGCGCTCTATGCCTACTCACCCCTGCATAATTTAAAGCTCGGTACAGACTATCCTGCCACCATGATCACTACCGCCGATCACGACGATCGCGTTGTCCCAGCCCATAGCTTCAAATTCGCAGCTGCACTTCAGTCCGCGCACGAAGGCGACAACCCAGTCCTCATTCGTATCGAAACCAAAGCCGGTCATGGTGCTGGTAAGCCAACTACCAAGCAAATCGAAGAAGCCACCGACAAGTGGGCCTTCTTAGCTAACGAACTTGGCATGGCGCTTCATTAACAGCTCTTTACTATTACAAGCGGTGTAACGTTAGCCGATTTAGTCACACGCTCAAATGCCATAATAAATACGATAGGACAGTTTACTCACGATGACATCTTCTCCCTCTGCGCTGCCAACCACAGATGTAGAAACGCTGGCACAAAGGCTCGCTACAGACCCCGAAGCGTTGCAGCTAATTGACGTACGCGAACCCCATGAGCTGGAGCTGGCCAGCATTCCAAGCTTCAGCAACCTGCCGCTTAGTCAATTTCCCCACTGGTCTGGCAATATTAAAACTCAGTTCAACCCCGAAGCAGAAACGATTGTCATGTGCCATTTGGGTATGCGCTCCGCTCAAATGTGCCAGTGGCTAATTGCACAAGGCTTTACGAATGTCAAAAACCTGACAGGCGGCATTGATGCCTATAGTCGCCGAATTGATGCTAATGTACCGATCTATTAGTCAAGTGCCTATGCTCGCAGTCTGCAAATAGAGGTGTACCCACAGGTGTCAGCGTCAGGTTTAAGTAGGAATTCATCAGCTATCGACTTATTTCGACCAGCCACACGTGCTGACTACCGCTATTTAGGGCTTTTAGGCCAGGGACAGTTTGCTCAGATATATTGCGCGGTCTATCGGCGGACTGGTCAACTCGTTGCTATCAAGGAAACCCGTCACGCGCCCCAGCGAGCTTCTCAAGAGCCCTTTATTCTCCAGACGCTAGCTCACCCTAATATCATCGGATGTCAGTCGATCGCAAAAACCAAAATCGGTCACCGACTAGTTTTAGAGTATTGCGAAGCCGGAACGCTACGATCGCATCTAAAAGGTACACAAAACACATCTGATTCACTGCCACTAGGCGACACTCAACTGCTGATGACAGATCTGCTAGAAGGCCTCAGCTATCTTCATCAGCGTGGGATTGCCCATGGTGATCTCAAACCAGAGAATCTCCTTCTTACCTGGAAAACCCCTTTATCAAACAATCAGAAAAATCATAAAGCCAACCGTAAAAAAGGTAGAACTCAGAACAGGCTAGGGCTGAAAATAGGAGACTTCGGTAGTGCTGTGTTTCTTGACAAGTCTGGTCGCAGCTCTGAGCATGACCTATCTAACCAAACATCGATATCTCAGAAAACTGCATACAGAGAGATGGGGTCACCAACCTATGCCGCCCCCGAAAGATTTGATAATCCCCCTTCTATTGCCTCAGATCTTTACGCGGTCGGCGTGATGATTTATGAGCTTTTGCTAGGCGATCGCCCCTTTTCAGGGCCACCTCACGTCCTAGAAAAATCTCACAAAACAGATCAAATCTCCCTGCCGAGTAGTCTTACGCCCCAACTAAAGCAGCTGCTGACCAAAGCACTTCACAAACAGCCCGAGCAGCGATTTGCTTCAGCGACAGAACTGAAAATCGCCTTACGCCAGCTATCGGCAATCACAGCCCAGCCAGTAAATCTATCGACTATTCCAACAGATATTCCAGAAACATCCCTATCCCAGGTCATGACGAAAGTTCCTATCCATGGGATTACCCCCCCTATAGAATCTCTCCTTCACGTCCCACAGGGATGTTGTATCGTTACAGCTAAATCTCTGCATCTCGTCACGCCAAAGCGAAATCTGTTGTCTATTGCGCGCTTTAAACAGCCTCATTGGATCGCCGTAGCCCCTAACGGAAAATGGTTTACTGCCATTGCTAAAAAGGATGACACCATCTTCCCAGAAAAATCAGCGTCTCAAAAGAAAACACGCTATCGCTTCAGTCAAGGAATGGTTGGCCACTTCCTGTCTAATCAGTCAGGACATCAATGGCGTAGAACCATTACCCTAAAAGGCAAACTGCTCACAGAGCTTCGTGCCAAAGTGCTCAAAATTATCATCCTCAACAATCGATATCTGCTGCGTATCAGCACCACTCAATCCAAAACATTCTTTGAATGCTTCACCCGCAGAGGTCAGTTTATAGGGGAGCTATCAGTCAACTTTCGCATTACTCAGGTTACCCTTACAGCCACACCCTATCAGCTTATTGCTATCAAAGCGCCCAAAACAACAACCACTGGCACCGACGATAACAATACCCATAGCTCAGATAGCGTTGTTTTTATCACATTGAAGCCCTTTCAAGTCAGAACAGTCGCACTCCCCATCGCCGCAGAGCAAGTTAGCGCCCTATCCTGGGGCTACATTGTTAGCTACCAGCGCAATGCGCTTTTACTCGATCGTTCAGCCCAAATTACCAGTGCCCTAACCGGCCTCCCCACAGCTAGCCGCCTCGCCACACTCAACAAGCGCACCTTGCTACTCGCTAACTCCACACTTTCATCAACCGTTTCTACGTCTACCCAGCGATCGCCCATCGCCTATAAAAGCAGTGAGCCATTGTCTTTACTCATCGCAGACACATCAGCACTCGATTTGGGCCTCATCTTTTGACAAGGAATTTTGACTGCAAACAGTCATCCCAAACAAAAAGAAACCGAAGGAGAGAATTCTCTCCTTCGGTTACGCCTTCAGTTAGTAGGCTGTTCTAGCGGATATACTCCACTCGCACGTTGAAGTTGTTGTCCTCTAGTATGCGCCTTCTCGCTTCAGCCTCATCTTCGGTTGGGAACGCACCCACCTGCATTACGGTGCGTCCTTCAAATCGGGTACGAAAGGCATCGGGAATAACCTCTCGTACGCTGTCCTGCATAAATGGATCGCTCGCTTCTACAAAAACGCGATAGTAAAGTCCTAATGCCTGTGCCCGAGACGGTGGCGCGGGCGGTGCACCAGCTCCCCCATTCGGAGGAGAAAATACGGTACTCGATCCACCGCTACCCAGTGGAATGGAGCTATTGGGCACAGCCAATCTGTTGTTGTTTACCGGAGAACGGTACTCAGGGTCTGAAGTGCGCTCAGGTTGACGGCGCTCGGGGCGACGGTTCCGAATCAAACGGGGAGTGTCTGGGTTTTCGCCAGTGACTGCTCTGGGGCCTAGCGCTATTCCTGACTGCAATGCTTGCAGGGCTGAACCTGGTGCACCTGCGGGAATCTGACCGTCGTCATCTACAGCAGCAACTTCGCGCTCTATTGAAGATGCATTACTTGAAGATGCATTACTCTCGAAGTCTTCAGAAGATACAGACGTTGCTGTAGCCGCCGAACGCAGAGCAACCTGCGGAGTAGAGGGAGAGGGCTGGGCTGGCGCTGGAACCACTTCAATGGGGCGAGCAGGCGCTGTCACACTAGCAGGTGCTGGCGTGACAGGATCAGGTGCTTTTGCAGTTTCGCTCTGAGCGATCGCAGCGGTTTCTTCTGCAGGCGTGACCGCACGACGGTTTCTGGCTGCGACTTCTACCACGTCATTATTGCGATTGCCCGCCACTTGGTTGTCACGAATCACCGGGCGAGCATCTCCAACGAGCACCACACCCGCCTCATTATTAGTAATGCGGTTACCCACAATTTCAGGTGTAGCCCCTTCTAGCACCCGAATAGCATCCCCCGTACCATCAAAAATATTGCTCTGAATATTTGCGCTCGACGAGCCAAACACAATTAGGCCAGCTACCTGATTTCCCGAAAAATAGCTGCCCTGCACTCGAGGGGATCCCCCCGCTACATAAATTCCTGTTTGGCGATTGCCCACAAAGGCACTTTCTAAAATCGTTGGGCTTGCCGATTCAATCCAAACGCCGTAGCCATCCGGATTGGAGATTGCAACCTGCGCAATACCCGCCCGGTCAGCTGCGATAATGGCCGCGTTTTGACGCGATCGCGTCGGAGAATTAAAACTTCCACCCCCCTCAATAATCGCCGTACGGTCATTAGAACCCGGCGTACCCTGAATCGTGACACCCGGCTTTAGCTGTAGAGGAAACACCTCCCCAGAATTTTGGTTGTAGCGGCCTGGTGCCAACACAATTACTGTGTTCGGTGGTGCAACTTCCAGAGCCCGAGTGACCGTTCGCAGTGGCTGAGCTTCCATACCATCGGCACTGTCGCTACCGACAGACGGATTAACGTACAGGGTTTGGTAGCTATTGGCCTGTGTCGTGGCGGGTCGATTGGCGATCGCAGTTGCGGGCGTCCCTGGCCGCAGCGACTGCGCATTAACAGCCCCTACAGTAGGCCCTAACAGTAACGTGCCAGCCGCAATCACGGCACTGATGTAAGAATATCTACCTAGCATTTTGCTCAACATACATACCTCGCTTACGCGAATAACCCCTGAGAGTGTGCTTGAAAATATGGTCAAAAATCCAAAACTTGAAAGCTGTTTTCTCGAAGCCCATTCTTGGAAGCTAGTTCTTACCGAGTAATCAAAGAAACTTGTTATGGGTACATCCTTGAAATATGCGGTTTCCAGACCGCTATTGTCAAGGCCAGTCATACCCTGCACCAGGCCAAACATCTTGGCCTTAAAGGATTCCAATCGGACAGAACTTAATCAAAATAATGGTATAAAAAGTACTCCGCACCCTAGCAAGAATACGTATTTAAAAACAAAAGGATATAAGGCCTTTCACAGCCGTTAAAATACACCAAATGTAGAAATCCTCTTTAGTACGCCCTTAGCAGCGCGCTTTCAAGTCGTAAACCCTGATTCCGTTAAAAGCCCAATTTTAGAGAAACTCGCTGGCGAATTCGCTCAAAACGCATCAAACTTTTCTTGTATAGAGTCTTCCCTACATCCTCATCGAAATTTTACTTTCAGCGCTGCCGTCACCAATCATCCTACTGATACCAATCAAACCTACATACTGTCTGTACCTTGGAACCTACACCAAAAGCCATATCAAGCGCCCAGCCCAGCGACGCGACGCTGCTTCGGATCCTAGATGCCAACCTAGACAGAGCCAGGGAAGGGCTACGAGTCATCGAAGAATGGTGCCGATTTGGTCTAAATGACAAAGCCAAAACTTCACAAATCAAGCACTTTCGTCAATCTATTGCCCAATGGCATAGTTCAGATATTCGCGCTGCCAGGGACACTCCCGGCGATGTCGGTACAGCTATTACCCACCCGCAAGAGGCTGCACGTACCCACCTGGCCGACGTGCTGCAAGTCAATCTAGCTCGTACCCAGGAGGCCCTTCGCGTCCTAGAAGAATATGGCAAGCTGCACAGCCACAAGATGGCCGCCGCCTGCAAGCAAATGCGCTACCAGCTATATGTCCTAGATAGTCAGCTCATGGAGCCGTTCATTCAAGCATCCATCGTCGATAATCCAGACAATGTCTTAGCCCACAGCGTTCAGCATCAAAAACTAATAGAAGCCCGTACCTATCTGGTCACCTCTCCAGTCGCGGACATTCTCGGCGTGGTCGAAGCAGCACTTCAGGGCGGAATTGATATTGTGCAATATCGTGAAAAAACGGCGAATGACGAGCAAAGGCTAGAAATAGCCAAACAGTTAAAGGCTCTCTGCCATCGTTACGATGCGCTCTTCATTATCAATGACCGCATCGATATCGCTGCTGCCGTCGATGCTGACGGGGTCCACTTGGGTCAGCAAGACCTGCCCATGGACGTTGCTCGGCAAATTTTGGGCCTTGACAAAATTGTGGGGCGCTCGACCACTAATCCCGAAGAACTTCAACGGGCCTTAGACGAGCAGGCAGACTACATTGGCGTCGGGCCTGTACACGAAACGCCAACCAAACCAGGAAAGGCCGCTGCTGGAAACGACTATGTTCGCTACGCGGCCCAGCACGCGACCATGCCCTGGTTTACAATCGGTGGGCTCAACGAGCACAATCTGGAGCCGACTCTAGCAGCCGGTGCAACCCGAGTCGCCGTAGTCAGAGCGCTGATGGAAGCAGACGATCCGACGGCTGTGGCGCGATCGCTCACCGCACAGCTCGCCAGGTAAAATCTTACAAAACAGACATTGAAGGACTCATGGACAACACATCGAGCCAGACAGCAAGCAATGCACCGCCCGATCATTTAGCTTCTGACCCTTCATCAGAAGCGATCACCCTCCAGATCAACGGAGAATCTAAAACCTGCCCAGTCGGTACCACTATCCCGGCGTTCCTAACCCAAGTAGGCCTGAACCCCAAGCTGATCGCCATCGAGTATAACGGCGAGATTCTGACCCAGGCACTATGGGATGACACTACACTCCAAAACAACGACCGACTAGAAATTGTCACAATTGTAGGGGGCGGATAACTCGGCAGACTAACGATGGGCGGTAATCCACTCCTTTTGGCAGGTATTTAGACCTACGTTGGCCTTATAAAAAGCGTTACAGTTAAGTCAATAAATATCCGTTTCAACACTTCAAAAGTCATGGCTGAAAGCATGAAAACCCAAGCCCCTTTCTTCTGGGGCAACACTGCAAAATCCATTGCCAAACGCGTACTCAAAGTTTGCTTTGCCTTTGGGCTCATTGCCGTTCTGGTATTTTCCCAGGCCGATGGCGCAATGGCTGCCCGTTCAGGTGGTCGTATGGGGGGCGGCAGCTTCAGAGCGCCTAGCCGTTCCTATTCCTCACCGAGTCGCTCCTACAGCCGAGGGCCGTCTGGCTATGGGGGTGGGTACTATCCTCGTGGTGGCGGGTTTGGCGTACCGTTCATCATGCCCTTCTTCGGGTTTGGCGGCGGAATGGGCGGACTGTTTGGAATTTTCATTGCGATTGCCCTAGCCAACTTCATTATCAGTAGCTTCCGCCAGGCAGGTGTTGGTGGCGACGGCCTCGAAACCACTAGCAGCAACCCCATGGTTTCAGTTGCCCGCCTGCAAGTTGGCCTGCTTGCCCAAGCCCGCGAGCTCCAAGAAGATCTCAATGCGCTTGCCGAAACAGCCGATACCGGCACGTCTGCAGGCCTGACCAAAGTTCTTCAGGAAACGACGCTTTCCCTACTGCGCCACCCAGAGTACTGGGCTTACGCAGATGTGGAAGCTGACCAGACTCGTTTACTCACAGCCGAGCAGGCCTTCAATCAGCTTGCGATCGCAGAGCGCAGCAAGTTCACAGGCGAAACCCTCTCTAACGTCAACGCACAGCTCTCTCAGGCAAAGGCCAAAGCCGCTTTAGGTAGCAGTGGGGATCTGGCTATTCCCGACGCGCCAGGTGAGTACATCGTTGCCACCATTCTGGTTGCCGCTCAAAGCAAGCTCAACCTACCCCAGTCCACAACGTCTCCTGAAGCTGTTCGCCGAGCAATCAATCAGATTGGTGCGATTTCTAGCGAACAGCTTATGGCGGTAGAAGTGCTCTGGACTCCTCAGGTCTCTGGTGAGACGCTAACCGCCGACGAACTCATTGCCGAGTACCCAAATCTCAAGCTGGTTTAGCCAGCGTTAGTCTGTAAAGAAAGCGCCAAAACGATACCCTCAAAGCCGGAAGCTAACATATCAGCTTCCGGCTTTTGGCTGTTTGGCTTTTGGGAAAGTCAGCTACAAACGTGCGAATGCTGCCAACGTCTGCTATAACTCATCAACAAAGCGCGTAAACACGGTGCTTAAATATAGCGAGCCGCGACCACTGTAATTAGCGGCAAACACATCGAGAGAGACGGAAATGCTGGTATTGCTCACCCGTATACTGCTCTGGGCCTCAGTCGGGCTTTTGATCTGGTATATCCTGACTAAAATTATCGACCAAAAGTACCTGACCTGGCTCGGGGGCGTCATTTTAGTCTTGCTGCTGGTGGCTTCTTTTGCCGCACCCGACGATGGCACAATTCAAATTATTTGGCGAATCTTGTCGTTCCCACTCACGCCGCTGGGTGCAGCTATCGTCTTCTTAGGCGCTTCTTTGAGCAACGGCATTAAAAGTATCGATGGTAAGGCAGCCGCGATCGCCCTCGGCATTCTTATTTTCTTTAGCGTGCCGCTCTCTGCCGAATGGCTAATTAGCGATGCCGAGCAAAGGATTAACCAGGCCTATCAAAACAGAGCCGAAGTCTGCGGAGAAGTCTGCCAGGCTGGTGAAATTCCAAACGAGGGTAATTTGGCACAGTCAGCGGCAATTGTTGTGTTTGGCGATCGCCAAGACATCACCGTTTCTGAGAGCACGAACACCAATGATGCGGCTATCAACACTGCGCTGGCACCTCGGCTGATCTACGCGGCTAATCTCTATCAGCAGGCGCTGGCTGGAGGGTCTTCTCCCTATGTCTTGGCAACTGCAGGTGATAGTGAGGAAAACTCTACCCGGCAGGCCACCATTCGTAGAATCTTAGAAGTGAACGGCGTCCCTGCTGGCAATATCAGAATTGAGAATACAGAATTTGATATTCGCGAAACTGCAGAAGATGTCGAAGACCTGCTAGAAGGCGACGGTCTGATTGCCGATAGGGGGCAAAGGCAGGAGCCTGGAAATAACCGAGACGATCCTCGAGTCGTTATTGTGGCCCCGGCTATTGTTATGTCTCGCGCGGCTTTGTCATTCGAGAGAATTGGCCTACAGGTAATCGCGAAGCCCACAGATTTTTACACAGCCCGTTTCGACACTGACCGCGGTCTACTCGGTCGCCTTCCCGACATTTTGCCAAGCGTCGACGCGCTACAAATCACCACGCGCTACTGGAACGAACTGCTTACCTCCTTGTACTACTTCCTCAGAGGCTGGCTGCCTGACTTTAACTTCGGTTGGGATCCCAGCATTGAGATCTGAGCATTAATAGCTGGCAGACGGAGATCCAGCAGTCATAGATCTAGCAAATTGAGAGCGATCAACACAGAGCTAACCATACGAACGAGTGCGTCAAGAGTTAGAGATTGAAGCTTTGCGCGATTGGTAGCCTGTGTAACTGTTAACCTATTTAGCATAGGTATTTTTATCCCTCATTCATGGCCCAATCAAAGTTTAGTCGGCTAGTGTCTTACCTCAGGCCTCATTGGCAGCAGGTATCACTCGGGTTAGTGGCCCTGTTAGTTGTCAACGCTCTGGGCGTCACGATTCCGCTTATCATTGCCTACATCGTCGACGAGCTATCGGTTGCGTTCACATTCAATCGCCTGCTGCTGTACGTATTGCTGGTGCTAGTGTTGGCCAGCGTTATGTGGGTCATTCGCATGTCCTCGCGCATCTTTTTATTCGGAGCGGGCCGACAGGTAGAGTTTGACCTCAAGCAGCGCATTTTCCAGCACTTACTCACCCTGGAGCCTGCCTATTTTGGTCGCAATACCATTGGCGATCTGATCAACCGGGCAACGAGTGATGTAGACAACATCCGGCGGCTTTTAGGATTTGCGGTGTTGAGTATGGCAAATACCCTATTTGCCTACATGATGATTGTGCCAGCCATGGTCAATCTCAACGCTAACGTGGCTCTTTTTTCGCTAGCTGTGTATCCAGTAATGTTTGGTGTTGTCGCTATTTTTGGTGGCCGCCTGCGTAAACAACAGCTAGATGTTCAAGAAGAAACGTCTAACATCAGCGACTTAATTCAAGAAGACATGGGCGGTATTTCCCTCGTCAAAATATATGCTCAGGAAGAGAATGAGCGCAAAGCATTTGCAAAGCGAAACCAACAGCTATTGGTCGCTAATTTAGCATTGGCGAAAACGCGTAACACGCTCTTTCCGCTGCTCGGTGGCTTTGCCAGCCTCAGCCTTGTTATCGCTCTGGCCATCGGCTCCCAGGCAATTATTTCTGGCAGGCTCTCTCCAGGCGATTTTGTCGCTGTCATCTTGTACATTCAGCAGCTGGTATTTCCGACAGCTCTCTTGGGCTTTACCATCACTGCCTACCAGCGAGGCGAAGTCAGTCTGGATCGCATTGAGGCCATCTTTGATGCAAAACCCAAAATTCGTGACGAGGCGGATGCGATCGCGCTTCCTAATCCTGTCGGCTATCTCAAGGCCGACAACCTGACCTTCACCTACCCCGGTGCCAAAGCGCCCGCGCTAAATCGGGTAAGCTTCTCCATTGAGCCAGGCCAAACCGTCGCCATCGTAGGCCCCATTGGCTCCGGTAAAACCACCTTGGCAATGGCCCTTCCCCGACTGCTCGACATTGATAGCAAGCAGCTGTTCTTGGATGGTCATGATGTTATTAACATCGCACTGCCCGATTTAAGGGGCGCGATCGCCTTCGTCCCTCAAGATAGCTTTCTATTTAGCACCACCATCAAAAACAACATTCGCTACGGCAATCCCCTCGCCGAGCAGCCCGAAGTTCAACGTGCTGCCAAAGAAGCCCAGCTACACAGCGAGATCCTCAATTTCCCCCAGCAATACAAAACTGTAGTGGGTGAGCGCGGTATTACCCTTTCCGGCGGTCAACGTCAGCGCTCAGCCCTATCAAGGGCACTACTAGTAGATGCGCCAATTCTGGTGTTAGACGATGCACTCTCTAGCGTCGACAATCAGACCGCGACTCAGATTTTGGCAAATCTTTCCAACGAGACGCACAAGAAAACCGTGATTTTTGTGTCCCATCAGATGTCTGCAGCTGCTTCGTGCGATCGCATCCTCGTCATGGACCAGGGCCACATCGCCCAATCCGGCACCCACAACGAACTTGTCACTCAGCCTGGCCTCTACCAAGACCTGTGGAACCAACACAAACTCAAAGAAGTACTCGAGTAAGTTGGCAGCACAACACCCAAACCAATCACCGTAAAAACAAAAAGGTCAGAGAGTAAAATCTCTGACCTTTCTGCGTATCCAAAGCTCTTCGGCGTCTAACCCAGGTGATCCATTACCTTAAACATTGGCAAATACATTGCCACCAGAATCGAGCCGACCATACCACCGAGCACCACAATCATAATCGGCTCCATAATACTGGTCAGCGCCTTTACCGCCTGCTCCACCTCATCCTCATAGAAGTCAGCCACCTTCATCAACATCTGGTCCAGCTCACCTGTCTCCTCACCAATGCTAATCATCTGAATCGCCATCACCGGAAACACATCATGCTCCTCTAGTGCCAGGCTAATCATGCCACCGCCCTGAATCGATGACTGCGCCGCATCAATCGCATTCGCAATCACCTGATTACCCGACGTATCGCGCACAATCTCCAGCGCCGTCAAAATCGGCACCCCAGAACGAGACAGCGAACCAAACGTCCGACAAAATCTCGCCGTTGCCGACTTCTGCGACAAATCACCAAACAGCGGCATCTTCAAGAAAAAGCCATCCATCTGCACCCGACCAACCGGCGTCTTGTAATACTGTTTATAAGCAAACACCAGCGCCGAAATAATTGCGATTAATCCAACCACCAAATACCACGTCCGCAGCATCTTACTAATCGCCATCAGCACCTTAGTAAATAGCGGTAGCTCAGCCCCCAGGTCAGTGAAAATCTCCGCAAAAATCGGCAGCAAGAACACCGTCAGACCGACAAAAATCGTCACCGCCAAAAAGCCCACCGTCACCGGATACGCCATCGCCGACTTAATCTGGTTCTGTAACCGGTTCAAATCTTCCAGCAGCTTAGCCAGTCGATTCAGCACCTCATCAAGGACACCACCCACCTCTCCGGCCTGCACCATACTCACATACAAGTTATCGAAGCTATCCGGATGCTTCCGCATCGAATCCGATAGGCTCGTACCCTGCTGCACATCCGCATTAATCTGCGTCAGCGCCACCTTCAGCTTCGGATTCGGACACTGATCCGACAAAATACCAATCCCGCGCACCAAGGCCACACCCGAAGACACCAGCGCCGCAAACTGACGAGAAAAGACCGCCTTGTCCTTCACCGTCACCTTCGTCATCGACGTCTGAAGGTCACCCAGATTAAAGCTAATGCCCTTCTCTTCTTTAATATCTTGAATATGCATTCCCTGACTTTTGATCAGAGCACGCGCTTCAGCCGGTGAATCAGCCTCGACCTTTCTGCGAGTTGTTTTTCCCGCTGTATCTCGGCCCGTAGCTACGTAGGTTGCCATGAGTGTTCTTTATGTGAGTGTGTGATCTTCTAAACTTACCGACGACCGGCTTTCGCAGTTGCCTTAGCGGCCTTAGGCGAGCCACCAATCAGTCGCTGTAATTCTTCAGGACGAGACGTCTTAGACATCGCCGCTTCAAAGCTAATCACCTTATCGTTATAAAGCTGACCTAGTGCCATCTCCAACGTCTGCATTGCCAGACGGCCGCCCGTCTGAATCGCACCGTAAATCTGCGCCGTTTTCCCTTCGCGAATCATGTTAGAGATACCCGGCGTTACCACCATAATCTCCTGCGCCATGACACGGCCAAATTCACCAGGCTTAGGATTCGCCTTAGAGACCAAGCACTGACTTAACACAGCCACCAGAGAGTTGGAGAGCTGAACTCGAATCTGCTGGTGCTGCGCGGGAGGGAACACGTCAACAATTCTGTCTACCGTTTGTGCCGCCGAGCTAGTGTGCAGCGTACCGAATACCAGGTGACCTGTCTCCGCCGCTGAAATTGCCAGAGAGATGGTTTCCAGGTCACGCATCTCACCAACCAGAATCACGTCCGGGTCTTCACGCAGTGCACCCTTAAGTGCATTAGAGAAACTCTTTGTGTCTTCTCCTACCTGACGCTGGTGAATCAAGCTCTTAATAGGTTCATAAACAAATTCAATCGGATCTTCTACCGTCAGAATGTGCTCAGCTCTGGTGACATTGATGTTGTTGATCATCGATGCCAGAGTCGTTGTTTTACCAGAACCTGTAGGCCCTGTCACCAGTACTAGCCCTCTGGGCTTTTCTGACAGCTCAGTTACGATAGGAGGCAAACCCAATACGTCCAGGCTAGGAATTTTAGAACTCAATGCTCGCAGGCAAGCGGCGTAGGTGCCTCTGTCCTTATACACGTTCACACGGAAACGAGCTAGGCCGCGCACACCGTAGGAACAGTCCAATTCCCAGGTTTGCTCCAAGATTTTCCGCTGTGAGTTATTCAGCATGCTGAAAATCAGGCGCTGACACTGGTCTGCAGTCATCGGAGGATGATCGGTTGGTGTCAGATGACCACTAATTCGAATATAGGGAGGCAGGCCAGTTGATAGATGAAGGTCAGAGCCACCACGCTCCACCACTTCTTCCATCAAGTCTTCAATCATTAATTCCATGGGATTTTCCTTTTTAGTAGTGCTTTAGACGAGTTGTCGCATAGAAATTCGATTTAGATAAAGCTAGTCTTTATATCTAGGAGTCAGGCAATACGGACAGTCCAGCCATTCGTGATGTAGCTCCGCGTTGCAATGACTGCAAGAGAGTACACTCTTTCGCTTTGCCTTTAACTCAGCTTCCAAACCTTTGTCAGTAAAGGTGACACGCTCCACCTCTTCTAAAGTGGTAAGCCCTTCCCTGACCAGGTTTAGACTGTAAGCCAGCAGCGTATGCATGCCTTCTTCTACAGCAACTTCCTTGATCTGCTCAGCAGGTGCCCCATCGTTAATCAACTGCTGCAGTCGCTCGGTTACGCGCATCACTTCGTACACACCAACCCGGCCCTTGTAGCCGTTGCCCCCGCACTTGGCACACAGCTGTCCTGATTCCTTAAGTGCGCTAATCTCGTCAGATGGAACTTTGTTTGCTTTATACAAAGTCATTTCGTGGTCACTAGAAGCACTCATGCCATAGCGAGCTAGCTCTTCTGGGCTAGGCTGATAGGCAACTCTGCATTCCCCACACACCCGACGTACCAGTCTCTGAGCCAGTACACCAATCAGAGAGTTGGCAACCTGGAAAGGCTCAACGCCCATTTCGCCAAGTCTGGCAACAGCACCTGCCGCGTCATTGGTGTGTAGTGTGGTTAGTACCAGGTGACCCGTCAGGGCTGCTTCAATCGCTGTCTTGGCTGTTTCGGGGTCACGGGTCTCACCCACCAGAATCACGTCTGGGTCTTGTCGTAAGAAGGAGCGCAAAATGGCTGCGAAATTCATCCCCTTTTCTCGAATGACCTGTACCTGGGTAATACCTGGTAGGGCGTATTCAATCGGGTCTTCAGCGGTACTGATGTTGACGCCTGGTTCATTCCGCTCAGAAAGTACAGAATATAGTGAGGTTGTTTTCCCCGAACCTGTAGGGCCGGTTACCAGCATCAGGCCAAAGGGACGCTTGGCCATATCTTGAACAATGTGGAGCGTCTCTTCGTCAGTAATCAACATGCCTAGCCCCAGCTGAGTAGAGGAGTTGTCTAGAATTCGTAGAACAACTTTCTCTCCATACCGGCTAGGCAGTGTACTGACTCGAAAGTCGACTTTACGATCTTGAAATACCCGGCGAATTCTACCGTCTTGAGGCATCCGCCGTTCAGCAATGTCTAGCTCAGAGATGATTTTGAATCGAGCTGTAACCGCTGGAATAATCTTCTTAGGCAGATGAGGAAAGGCCTCTTTTAATACGCCGTCTTTGCGAAAGCGAATACGTAGAAACTCTTCTTGCGGTTCTACGTGAATGTCGGAGACATCTTCCTGTAGCGCTTTCACTAAGATTTTGTTGACTAGTGCAATAACAGGTGCAGCGCCTGCATCTTGCAGCGCCTCACCAAGGTCAGCATCACTTTCTTCAACGTCCTCTAGGCCGTCAGAATCACCTAAGTCTAAATCTTCTAGATTTGTACTAACTTCAACAGGCTTGATGGGTGCCTTCTTTTTGGCAGCGGCTTTCTTACTCTTTTTCTCAGTTTTCTCTTTGGCAACCTGCTCATCCAAGAACTTAGCAATCAGGCGCTGATAGTCTTCGACGGTGATGACCATGCGTTGCAAGCTAATTTGCTTAGGGCGCAAAATGCGATTGAGGTCGTCCTGAGCCTCTAGGTTCTCAGGGTCTACCATCGCAATCAGTACTGACCGCTGAGCACCCTCGCCGCTCATGGATAGGGGCACTAGCCGATGCCGTCGACAAACATCGACAGGAATTAGGCTACCGATTAGTTGAGTGACCTGAGTCTCAGAGATTTCTTCTACTTCAGGATCGAGTGATTCGACACCGTAGAGAATTTTTAGTTCGAAGAGCTGCTGTTTTTTGTACTGGCGCAGCAGCTCGGGGGAGAGCTGCTGTCCGGCAATTGACTCTAAGACTTCGGTCAGAGCACGGCCTGACTGACGACTTTCAACCAGTGCTTGTTGCATCTGGGAGCCGTCTACAAAGCCGGTTTGAATAAGCTTGCTGCTGAATGGCGAAAAGCTCTTTTGTAGAACCAGTGCCTTCCGCGTAGATGAAGAGTTTGTCATGGCCGATGCGAAAAATCTTACATCAGTATGCCCATAGGGCTAGAGCCAATGCTCAGTTGGGCGTCTGTGCTAGTACCTAACTTCTGTGCAAAATATGTGTATAAGATGAAGTCGTGGGACCAGGTAACAACATGGCAAATTGACCGAGTAGCGAATTGATTGACCAGTGCGAATTGGGATAGCAGGAATAGGGATAACCCGATACGGGAAACCGTTCCTTAAGTGTTGCTTGGGCTCCTATGATAGACAGGACAAATCAGGCTCATGTAATATTTTTGATTAGTGGTTTTTTGAGCGACTGGGAACAAAGAGGCTTTACATAATGGACGCAGAAACTAACGACAACCAGCAACAGGGCACTGGAGAAGGGTCTGAAAGTATTGAGGAACTTCGGTTAGAGGATGCTTCTACAGACATTGACTTTGAGAAGGCATTCGATACAAATCCTGGAACTGATGCTAGTGCTGACGCTAGCAGCGAAGAGGTGATAGATGAAGCAGGCGATGATATCTCGGCGGAAGATGCATTTGCCGCTGAGGCGGGCGCTAGGGTCGCTTTGCAGCAGCAAGTCGCTGACTTACAGGCTCAGCTGGAGGAGAGCACTGGTCAGTTCACTCGTCTGACTGCTGACTTTGACAATTTCCGTAAAAGAACGGAAAAGCAGCGAGAGGATTTAGAAGCACAGGTAAAGTGCAACACCATCAGCACGCTGCTAGAGGTTGTCGATAATTTTCAGCGGGCGCGAGATCAAATCAAGCCACAAAACGATGGTGAGATGGCTATACACAAGAGTTACCAAGGGGTTTACAAGCAGCTGATTGAGGCGCTTAAGAAGCTTGGCGTATCACCTATGCGTTCGGAAGGCCAGGAGTTTGATCCTAATTTGCATGAAGCAGTTATGCGTGAACCAACGGATCAGTATCCCGAAGGGACTGTTATTGATGAGTTCGTCCGTGGGTATGTTCTAGGGGAACGTGTCTTACGTCATGCAATGGTCAAGGTGGCAACGCCACTAGACCCTTCAGCTGACTCCTAACCACTTTACCTAACCGCATTGAAGCCGGACAGTGGACCTAGGAGACTGGCGCGTAAGCCCAAGCAACCTTCACGAAACTGTTCGAGCGGATTATGGGAAAAGTTATCGGTATCGACCTAGGAACTACGAACAGCTGTGTGGCTGTGCTGGAAGGCGGTAAGCCGGTAGTTATTCCAAATACAGAGGGTGGACGCACGACGCCTAGCATTGTTGGCTTTGCCAAAGGTGGTGAACGGCTAGTAGGGCAGCTGGCTAAGCGTCAGGCTGTTACAAATGCCGAAAACACTGTCTATAGCATCAAGCGATTTATTGGTAGACGCTGGGGTGATACAGAGTCGGAGCGATCGCGCGTCCCTTACAAATGTACAAAGGGTAAGGACGACACCGTCGATGTCATGATTCGCGCCAAAAGTTTTACGCCTCAAGAAGTGTCGGCGATGACGCTGCAGAAGTTAAAGAGCGATGCGGAGGCTTACCTGGGTGAGTCTGTAGAGGAAGCGGTGATTACGGTACCGGCTTACTTTACTGATGCTCAACGGCAAGCGACTAAGGATGCGGGTGCGATCGCCGGACTAAACGTCCTTCGCATTATCAACGAACCCACTGCCGCCGCACTTTCCTATGGCCTAGACAAGCAAGACCAAGACCAGACAGTTCTCGTCTTTGACCTGGGTGGTGGGACGTTTGATGTTTCTATTTTGCAGTTAGGCGACGGCGTCTTTGAAGTAAAAGCCACGTCAGGAAACAACCACCTGGGCGGCGACGATTTTGATAACTGCATCGTTATGTGGATGACAGATGCCTTCAAGCAGCAGGAAGGCATGGACCTCAACAACGATCGGATGGCCCTACAGCGTATTCGTGAAGCGGCTGAGAAAGCTAAAGTCGAGCTTTCGACTATGGCAAAGACCTCTATTAATTTGCCGTTTATTGCTGCTGATGAGACCGGCCCGAAGCATCTAGAGATGTCTTTGACCAGGTCGCAATTTGAGGAATTAGCCGCCACGCTAGTTCAAAACACCCTAGAACCAGTCAAGCAAGCGCTCAAAGATTCAGAACTAGAAGCCGGTGATATCGACCGTATTCTACTCGTCGGTGGCTCCACGCGGATTCCAGCTGTTCAAGCCGCAATCACACAGTTTTTTGATGGACAGGCTCCAGATCGCTCCGTCAACCCAGACGAAGCGGTAGCACTGGGCGCTTCTATTCAGGCTGGGGTCTTGGGTGGCGAAGTGAAAAACCTGCTGCTACTGGACGTCACCCCGCTGTCGCTAGGCATTGAAACATTAGGCGACGTCTTTACCAAAATCATTGAACGCAACACCACCATCCCGACTAGCAAAACGCAGATTTTCTCGACAGCTATTGACGGACAAACCTCTGTAGAAGTGCATGCCTTGCAGGGTGAACGTGCGATGGCCAGAGACAATAAAAGTCTGGGACGTTTTGAGCTAACGGGCATTCCACCTGCACCTAGAGGCGTTCCACAAATTGAAGTATCTTTTGAGATTAACGCGGACGGTATTTTGCAAGTAGCGGCAAAAGACAGAGGCACTAACCGCGAACAAAGTATCAAGATTACTAACCGGGGTGGGCTTTCTCCTGCTGAGATTGCTCGAATGAAAGAAGAGGCCGAAATATACGCTGGTGAAGACGAACAGCGCAAACTGATTGCTGAACTACAAAACAAGGCAGATTCACTTTTCTATAGCTACGAATCTGCGATCAGAGATGGCGCAAGCACGATTTCTGATGAGCTAAAAGCTCAGGCCGAAGCCGAAGCAGCTGCTCTTAGAGCGGCTGTCTCTGACAAAAATGTAGAGCCTGCTGAGCTGGTACAAAAGCTAGATGCCCTTCAGCAAACTATTTTCAACATCGGTGCAGGCATGTACCGGCAGGCTGCTAGCGATGATAGTGCCGGTAGCGACATCAATAGCGGAATGCCGGGTGCAAACTTATCTACACCTGAGCCTGAGGCGCCGGTAGCTGAGAAAGTCAGTGTTGGGGTAGTTGCCAAGGCTAGCGAACTGAGCAGTGAAGTAAGCAGCGGAACAAACGGTGCAACGAGTGGCGGTATGGGTAATGGAACGAACGCAGCTGTCGATAGCCCATCTGTACAGGCAGCCGATTACCAGGCAGCAACTGTTGTGGCAACTGAGCCCACTAAGTTTGCCGCTGCACATGAAGAAGAATTCGACATCGACTGCACAGTAGCAGCCGACTACGAAGCTATTGAATAAATCGCTGAGTAAGCCTAAGGTAAGCTTTGTAGCTTATGCCAGTTAGCTTTAGTGATAACCGAACCCCCCAGCTGAGATAGCGATCGCTATCTCAGCTGGGGGGTTCGGCATTGTCAGGGCATTGCAGCCGTCCTTGACCTTAAGACTATGAAACAATCTCATTCGGAGAATGCCGGAAAGCAGCTCAATCGGTCAGTATGTTTGCTATACAATAAGGCAATATGTATTGATGTTAGCTGCAAATGATTCGTGCCTGTAAGCATCGAATTTGGCACGTGTCTTAGTAAAGATGACAGACATTGCAGCTGCTAGTTCTCTTTCACGATTGACGTTCTATGGCCCGTGATTACTACGAAACCTTAGGTGTTTCGCGCAATGCCGAGCAAGATGAAATTAAACGCGCTTATCGTAAGCTAGCGCGTAAATATCACCCAGACGTCAATAAAGACGAGGGCGCTGAAGAAACCTTTAAAGAAGTCAGCAAGGCCTATGAGGTGCTTTCTGAGCCAGAAATTCGTGCGCGTTATGATCGCTTTGGCGAAGCTGGGGTGGGGGGCGCGGCCTCAGCTGGCGGTGGCGGCTTTCAGGACTTTCAGGATATGGGCGGATTCGCTGATATCTTTGAAAGCTTCTTCAATGGATTCCCTGGCCAGCAGGGTGGTCAGCAGCGCCGTCGGGGGCCGATGCGTGGAGATGACCTGCGGCTAAACCTCAAACTAGATTTTAAGGAAGCGGTTTTTGGTGGGGAGAAAGAAATCCGCATCAGCCATTTGGAGACCTGTACAACCTGCTCGGGATCGGGTGCCAAACCAGGAACACGGCCCAGAACCTGCTCTACCTGTAGTGGCGCAGGTCAGGTAAGACGCGCGACACGTACACCCTTTGGTATTTTCAACCAGGTATCGACCTGTCCTACTTGTAATGGCAGCGGTGAAGTGGTTGAAGATCGCTGCGAAAGCTGTGGCGGTAGTGGCCAGAAGCAAACTAATAAAAAGCTCAAAATTACGGTGCCAGCGGGGGTAGAGAACGGGACTCGCCTGAGAGTTTCTGGCGAAGGTGATGCCGGTAAGCGCAATGGCCCGTCGGGTGATTTGTATGTTTATCTGGTTGTCAATGAGGACTCTAAGTTTCGTCGTGACGGCATTGATGTGCACTCCGATTTGAACGTGAGCTATTTGCAGGCAATTTTGGGCTGTGAGCTGGAAATTGAAACGGTAGATGGCAAAGTGATGATGCAAGTGCCTGCGGGGACACAGCCGAATACGGTGCTCTCTTTGGACGGGCGAGGGGTGCCAAGGTTGGGCAATCCGGTCAGTCGAGGCAAGCACTTAATCACGGTGAAGGTAGATATCCCGACCCGAATTAAGACGGAAGAAAAGGAGCTGCTGGCAAAGCTTGCGGAAATTCGAGGCGATGTCGTCGGCAAGGGAAAGAAAGAAGGTTTCTTGGGAGGCCTTTTTAATGGCTGATGAGAAGCTGCCTGATGAAAAAATGGATTTGAGGGGTACACCCTGTCCGCTGAATTTTGTAAAGACTAAGCTGAAGCTAGAGAAGATGTCACCGGGCGCTTTGTTAGAAGTATGGCTAGACCCGGGCGAGCCGATTGAACAGGTGCCTGATAGCTTGAAAATGGATGGCTACGCGGTAGAGGCGATAAATGACTTGGGTGCGTACTTTTCGCTGAGTGTTCGTCGTCCGAACCCTGAGCTGACAAGCGTATGAACTCGATGACGGTAGGACTGAAAGGGGCGAGCCAGAGGGCTTTACCTGGAACCGTTATCTCGATTCAAGCCAACTACTATTCTGTGCAGCTAGATGCGGAGGCTAACAGCCTACCTCCGCTGCAGGGCAATACTGTTAAACAGCACAGTAAACCGGTTTTACTATGCATCCGTAGAGGCTTGCTGAAAAAGCTGGGTCAGCAGATTATGGTGGGCGATCGCGTCACGGTAGAAGAGCCTGACTGGCAGGGTATGCGAGGCGCGATCGCATTCGTTTATCCCAGGTACAAATTTCTCGATCGTCCACCTGTCGCCAACGTCGACCAAATCCTGCTGGTATTTGCCTTAGCCGAACCGAATTTGGATCCTCATCAGCTCAGTCGCTTTTTGGTCAAGGCTGAGCTAACTGGATTAAAGATTACGCTGTGCCTGAATAAGCGTGATTTGATATCTGATGGTGAGGCGCAGCAATGGCGATCGCGTCTATCAAACTGGGGCTATCAACCGCTCATGATCAGCATTCAGCATGATGCCGAGCTGCCCAAAGCATTAACCACTGCACTCAAAGATAAAATCACAGTCGTCGCAGGCCCTTCGGGTGTCGGCAAATCTAGCCTGACGAATCGACTGATTCCTGAGCAAGACTTGAGAGTGAGCGCTGTGTCGGGCAAGTTGGGACGCGGGCGACATACGACTCGCCATGTGGAGCTATTTGAGCTGCCGACGGGCGGTTTCTTGGCAGATACGCCTGGATTTAATCAGCCCGATATTGTAGCGAGCCCGGAGCAGCTGAGTGATTTTTTCCCGGAGATTCGGGAGCGGCGATCGCAAGCCGCCTGTCAGTTTAGCAACTGCATGCATAGAGATGAACCAGGCTGCGCGGTGCGTAGTTCAGATGACAATAAGTGGGAACGGTACGAGCACTATCTGTCGCTGCTAGAAGAGGTAACAAAGCAGCAGCAGAGCTTGTCGCAACAGCCAGATGCAGAAGCGACCGAGAAAGTGAAAATGGTTGAGGACGGCAAGGTTTTGCACGAGCCTAGACTAGAGGCAAAAAAGTATCGACGAACATCGCGAAAGAGTCGCAATCAGGCGTTTCAGGAACTATGCCTGGACCTTTCAGCTGTGGAAGATTTGGAAGACCTAGAAGACTTGGAAGATTTGGGACTGTAAGTCGTACGCTATTCGCCGCAATACACAATTAGATCGATCTCTACATCACCGAACCCAGCCAGAGCAGTAACGCCAACGGTGGTTCGCCCAGGGTAGCGTCCGGCGGTGAATCGGTTGGCGTAGATTTTGTTGACAGTCTCGTAATAGCGAAAATCGGTGACGAAAATGCGTGACATGACAACCTTCTCAAAGCCGGTACCCGCATGGGAAAGCACGAGCTGAAGATTTTCCATTACCCGCTCGGTTTGTTCTTCGATGGAGCCTTTGACGACTTCGCCTGTGTCAGGATCTTCGGCTAGCTGACCGGTGACAAAAAGGAAGTCGCCTGCTCGAACCGCATGGGAGTAGGGTGCCACGGGAGGGAGCTGACCGTCTGGAAGATTAATATATTCGAGCATAGTTTGCATTAAGGGATGGAAAATATGAGGATTAGCGATGCCAGGCGACGACACCACCGGGCTTATCGATGAGGGAAATGCCCTGCTCACTGAGCTCGTCACGAATCCGATCGGACTCGGCATAGTTTTTCGCTTGCTTGGCGGCTTTGCGCTGAGCGATTAACGATTCTATTTCCTCGTCGCTGATGCTATCTGTCGAGGCAGATTCAGTTGCCTGAGCTTCTAGGCCCAGCACGCCTGCAAGTTTTACCAGGGTTTGCCACTGCTGTTGCAGTTGATTAGGATCTGCGTCGGGTTTGCCATCGTGAATGATGAGATTGCCCTGTCGCTGGAGTTCTTTGGCAAGACCGAAGAGGACGGCGATCGCACCTGGCGTATTAAAGTCATCATCCATAGAATCCTGAAACTGCGCGACGGCTACCTCATCTAACGTTGCGTCCTGACCAGTCCACCCCAGTTTTTCACCGTGCTCATCGCCAAAGCACAAGCCCTCGTTCAATGTTGCCCAGCCGTTTTTCGCAGCTAAAATCGCTTGCTCTGTAAAGTCCAACGGCATGCGGTACTGCGACTGCATCACAAACATTCGCACGGCCATCGGACTGGGGCCTTCTGGCGCATCTAGTAAGTTGCGAATGGTGGTGAAGTTGCCTAGCGACTTCGACATTTTGGTGCCGTCCACATTCACCATGCCGTTGTGCATCCAGTAGGTTGCGAGTGGTTGACCGGTTGCGGCTTCGGACTGGGCAATTTCGTTTTCGTGGTGGGGGAACTGGAGGTCTGCGCCGCCGACGTGAATGTCAATGGTGCTGCCGAGGCGATCGCGTACCATCGCAGAACACTCAATATGCCAGCCCGGCCTCCCCGCACCCCAGGGTGACTCCCAAGAAGGCTCATCCGGCTTAGCTGCTTTCCACAATGCAAAATCAAACGGATCTTGCTTAATCGATTTTTCTTCAGTTTCTACGCGGCCACTACGTCCCGCCTCCATGTCGTCTAGCTTGCGCCCAGATAGCTTGCCATAGCCGTCAAACTTACGCACCGAATAATACACATCGCCTTCAGCCGGGTAGGCATATTCCTTTTCCTCTAGCTCATGAATCAGGCGCTTGATCCCATCAATCGTATGCGTTGCATAGGTGTACTCATCGGCCTCCAAAATATTTAGGCGTGCCATATCCTCGAAGTAAGCCGCCGTATACTCCTTGGCAACCGCTTCCATCGACGAGTTCTCTTTGCGAGCCCGGTTGAGGATTTTGTCGTCGATGTCGGTGAAGTTTTGCACGTAGCGGACGTCGTAGCCACGCCAGCTAAGGTAGCGACGTACTGTATCCCATACGATATATGAACGAGCATGACCCAGATGGCAGTAGTCATAGACGGTTACCCCGCAGCAGTACATCTTCACCTGATTTTCGGTGAGAGTTTTGAAGGCTTCCTTCTCGCGAGAAAGCGTGTTGTAAATAGCTACGCTCATGTGGGTCTGACGGGTGATAAATCTAACGAAGGCAGATCTAATAGTAGAAGGAAATCCTCACGCTTAACGCAACTTTTACGCTTCATTCCTTTAATTGAAATAAACTTAAGTGCTCAACTTTTAGCGAATGCGTGATAATTGAGAGAACAATGTACTAACTTTCTCACTCGTTTAATCACTATTTAACGCCATCAACCTTTTATGACTGCTACGACAATTGCTCCAACCCCGTCAATGGATGCTTCTAAGCACGGTTTGCCCGTTACTATCATCACTGGCTTTTTGGGCAGTGGTAAAACGACGCTGCTCAACCATATTTTGACGAATCAGGAAGGGCTGAAGACAGCAGTACTGGTGAATGAGTTTGGCGAAGTTGGGATCGATAACGACCTGCTGATCAAGACAGGTGACGACAACATGGTGGAGCTGAGCAACGGCTGCATCTGCTGTACCATCAACAACGATTTGCTCGAAGCCGTGTACAAAGTGATGGAGCGTGCCGACAAAATCGACTATCTGGTGGTAGAGACCACAGGCCTCGCCGATCCGCTGCCCGTTGCACTGACCTTTTTGGGCACTGAGTTGCGCGATCTGACTCGCCTGGATTCAATCGTGACGGTAGTAGACGCCGAAAACTACAGTCTGGACTTATTTAACTCTCAGGCGGCTTATAACCAGATTGCCTACGGCGACATCATTTTGATGAACAAGATGGACGTGGTCGATGAGGCCGACGCTGACTTGCTAGAAGTGAAATTGCGCGACATCAAGGAAGACGCGCGGATTCTGCGGACTGACCATTCCAAGGTACCGCTTCCCCTGATTTTGAGCGTGGGCCTGTTTGAGTCGGATAAATACTTCGGCGATGATGAGAAGCCTGTGGCAGATAAGCACGACCACGGCAGGCATGATCATGACGGTCACGACCACAGTGCTCATAGTCATGAAGAACACGCTCACGAGAAGCACGACCACAGCGAGCACAGCCATGGTGAGCACAAGCATGCTGAAGACCATACCAATTGCGACCACGACCATGGACACTGCGAGCATGACCATGACCATAGCGCTCACTCCCATTTAGATATTGACGGCTTTACCTCGGTTTCTTTCGACCGGGTGCAGCCGCTGTCCATTCGTAAGTTTCAGCACTTTTTGGATAACCAATTGCCCGCTTCGGTATTTAGAGCCAAGGGAATTTTATGGTTTGACGAGAGCCCGAAGCGGCATGTGTTTCACCTGAGTGGGAAACGCTTTTCGCTGGAAGATGAGGAATGGGGTGGCAGAGAGAAAAAGAATCAGCTGGTGTTGATTGGTCAGAATTTGGATGAGTATGAATTGCGATCGCAAATTGAAAAGTGCTTTTGCATCGAAACCGAAGACCGGGGCCAAGGCTTTGGCAGATAGCTCAGTACATAGCGTACTGTCTAGCTCATTACCTGGCCTGATGATGCATACATGAGAGTTCTGATTCAGCGAGTAACCTCTTCGCAGGTCATTGTGGATGGCGTTGTCATCGGCTCTATTGGTAAGGGGCTCAACTTACTTGTCGGCGTTGCACCAGACGACACAGAAGCCGAGCTGGCCTGGATGGCAAATAAGTGCCTGAACCTGCGGCTGTTTCCCGACGGGCCCAATGGTCGATACGATAAATCGGTGACTGACATCGGCGCAGAGCTGCTGGTAGTCAGTCAATTTACGCTATATGGAAACTGCCAGAAAGGCAGACGTCCTTCTTTTGCTGGGGCAGCACCGCCAGACAAAGCAGAGCTGCTGTACGACAAATTTGTGTCGCTGCTGGCCCAAAGCGGACTTCGCGTAGCGACAGGAAAATTTGGGGCAATGATGCAGGTAGCTATCGAGAACGATGGACCTGTAACGTTTTGGCTAACTCGTGAGTCGTCTTAGACCGTGGGTTTATTTTCGCCGTAGTAGGCACTTCTCAGATAGGGTCTTTTGGCATCAGTCGATAGATGTCAGTATGCCGTGCGTATTGATCGGCTCAATCAAAAATGTGGAATATCCTACTGTTTATTTTGGGGAACCACTGATAGAGTTAAAAAACATTAAGTTAGTCAAAAGAAATTGCCTATTTGCTATATGCCAGCTTGTAAATCTTCTCTACAGACGGCGGCGACGACATCTTCGGTTGATGCTTCTACGCGTCTCGCATCCCAACAGGTTGTCTTTTGTGATTTCGATGGCCCCATCGTTGATGTATCCGAACGCTACTATCAAACCTATCGCAGGGGTCTAGTTGTCGTAGAACTGCTTTGTAGACAAGAAGGCGCTACATCAACGCTCACCCCACTTTGTAAAGAGCAGTTTTGGGCCAAAAAGCAGAATCGTGTACCCGATCGTGAAATTGCCCTGTGCTCTGGGGTGCCTGATGAGTGGTTTGAGCTGTTTATGAATCAGGTAGAAAAAATTGTTAACCATAGCAGTCTACTTCGTTGGGACTGCATTCAGCCTTCTGCAAGGGAGGCCCTGGTTCACTTTAAGAGAGCGAATATGCGCACGGTGCTGGTTACCCTCAGACAACCAAGGCAGGTGGCTGCTTTTTTACAGTCGCAGGGACTAACGCATTTGGTGGATGACATTTATGGCGCGTCGAGCGTGAAGGCTGCTTACCAAAATCGGGTGGTGCATAAGTGTGAGCTGCTGGCGGAGGCGATCGCCCAGCAAACAAATCAGGGCTACACCACACAAAATAGCTGGATGGTCGGCGATACAGAAGCCGACGTGATTGCCGCAAAACAGATGGGCCTACCTTCAGCAGCACTGTCCTGTGGGGTCAGAAGCGCAGACTACCTAAAGGCACTTGAACCGACTAGCCTACATGATGGTTTATTAAGCGCCGCGCAAACTGTCGTAAACAATCAGCAGCTTCAAGCGGCATAAGCTTGTTGGCCACCGCCCTATCGTTGTAATTTTGTGGCAATCCTAAGGTGGATTATTCACTCGTTCGATACCTATCCCACCAGCGCTTGAGAGGGTAGTACAGAACCGGAGCCCAAAGACTGCTCAAAATCGCAGAACTGAGCGAAACCCGTTGATGATATTCCCAAATTGTACTGAGGCTAGGATGTAAGGCCTCATCCCCGAACATATTTTGAGTCGTAAGCTGTAGGGCCGTAACCGTCTCATTGAGGACAGCTAAACCAAAAACAACCAGCGCGACAGAAATCAAATCTTCTTGTAGAATGCCACGCTGATGTAGGCGCGCTGTGATAAAGCCAACTAGCGCCAGCCCCAAGGTATGGGTCGGAAATGGGGCCGTGAGGCTGTCTTGCAATAAGCCCAGAACAAGGCCTGCAACCACGCCGTCAAAAGGCGTACGGCGAATGCTCCACACCACCACCCAAATCAGTAGCCAGTTTGGCCCAACGCCAACAATATCCATTCCCGGCAACCGCACCGGCAAAATCAGCAGGCAAAGAAAGACCGAACCTACCGTGACAATCCAGTTCCATATCTGCTTGTTGCCACTGGAGCGCTTGGAGCGGTAAGGAGCCATAGATATGTGAAAACCTTCTGATCAATTCAAGGGCCAGACAAATAAAATACCAGCGCAAAAAGACTATGGATTATCGTCTGTGACAATTCTCGCGGGTGCCGCATCTACATCGCGCTTGGGCGTATATGGATGAATATCTACCCATTCCAGATTGCTGACCGGCACTGATAGCTGCACGATAGCTTCTGGTGCTGGGCTTTTTTCTGTGTCTATAGAGGCAATTCGACCAATGGGAACGCCCTGAGGAAATAACCGACTAAAAGACGAGGTCACCACCACATCGCCCACTTTCACCTCTGGAAGCTTTTCAAAGAACTGCATTTTGGCCTGGCTGCCCGATGTCCCTCGGATATAGCCTGTAGAACGGCTGCTGCTGACCTTAGCCCCTACCTGACTGCTAGGATCGCTAATCAATAGCACCCTTGCGGTATTTGGCGTTACCGCTGTGATTCGCCCAACCAGTCCACCTGGACCCGTTACAAAATCACCCAGCTTCACATTGGCATTACTGCCTTTATTCACAGTAAGCTGCTGCCACCAGTTATCTGGACTACGCCCAATTACAGCGGCAGCGGTGGTGATGTCTAGCTTGCTGCTCTCTTCATAATCAATCAGCTCTCGAAGCTTCTGATTTTGATTCTCTAGCTCTACAACACGCTGCTGCAAATCCAGGATATAGGCATTCTCTATTTGCTCGGGTGCACTGCCACGATGAAACGGCTTCGCCAAAAACTGAAACGACTCGTTGATTAGCGTGCCATTTGTTTGATAGATGCCCCAAGCTGTACCTATGGCCAAAAAGACCAGGCCAAACTTAAGCGCGTTTTTATCCCACCATCGTCTTAAGGCAAACATCTAAGCCACTGGAGTTGAATATAATTTAAACCCAAGTTACGGCGTGTGGTTATAAATCACGCGATCGCGCACTAAACACACGTTCCATCTGGCTGAGGTTTTCGAGCACACGGCCCGTACCCAAAACCACACAGCTGAGTGGGTCAGCAGCCACATGAACCACAATGCCCGTTTCATGGGAAATCAAAGTATCAAGTCCTCTGAGCAAGGCCCCACCGCCTGCGAGCATGATACCGCGATCAATAATGTCTGCGGCTAGCTCAGGGGGCGTATCTTCCAGGGTGCGCTTAACCGCTTCTACAATCACAGACAGCGGCTCTGCCATACTCTCTCTAATTTCTGGCGTTTTGACCGTTACAGTCCTGGGCAAGCCAGAAAGCATATGAACACCGCGTACCTCTAGCGCGGCCTCATCATCTTCAGGGTTGGGGTAAGCTGAACCAATTTTAACTTTGATCTCCTCGGCTGTTCGCTCACCAATATCGAGGTTATTTACCTTTTTCATGTACTGCTTAATCGAATCGGTGAGCTCGTCACCTGCAACGCGAACCGACTCGCTGCGTACGGTCCCTTGTAAGCTAAGCACAGCAACCTCGGTTGTTCCGCCCCCGATATCGACAATCATGTTGCCAGTGGGCTCATCAACCGGTAGCCCTGCACCAATCGCTGCTGCAACTGGCTCATCAATCAAAGACACCATGCGAGCCCCTGCTTGCAACGCTGCATCCATCACCGCGCGACGCTCTACACCCGTGACGCCACTGGGGATTCCGATCACAACCTGGGGAGACACCAGTGCTTTGTTTTCATGCACACGGCGAATGAAGTGCTTGAGCATGACTTCTGCAATATCAAAGTCGGCGATGACACCATCCTTAAGTGGACGAATGGCCTCAATGTCGCCTGGGGTACGCCCTAGCATTTGCTTCGCTTCTGTACCAACGGCAAGGGGTCTGCCGTCCTTTTTATTGATGGCTACCACGGAGGGCTCTTGTAAGACCACACCTCGGCCCGACACGTAAACCAGGGTATTGGCTGTCCCGAGGTCGATACCCATGTCGCGGGAGAGGGATAAACGATTGAATAATGCCACAGGCTAAGGATCCGTAAGTAAGCGATTAATACTAGTATTTCTGACGATTCGACTGGATTTTATTACGTTTCCTATCGAGCCGTCTAGTCGGGTTTTCTGGTCAGAGCATAGGCTACTGCAGGTACTAGCAGACTTGTAAATTAAGGATACTTTAATGGCAACACAAAAGATTTATACGGTTAGCTAGTATGTACAGAATGTCCGCAGTGCCTTAATTTTACAGAGATAGGGGCTACTTATCGGTGAGGTGCAACGGCTTTTCTTTTCGATGGGTCATCTGTACTAACATGGTGAAGTAGTGTTTTTTTGATTTGGGAAGTAGCTGAGCTATGAGCGTAAACATCGTCACTTTGGTCGGTCGTGTGGGCCGCGATCCTGAGGTTCGTTATTTTGAGTCGGGTAATGTGTTGGCCAAATGCGGGCTCGCAGTGAATAGACGAACTCGCAATAGCGATCAGCCAGACTGGTTTAATTTGGAAATTTGGGGCAAGACCGCTGAGGTAGCGGCAAACTACGTGCGCAAGGGCAGTTTGATTGGAATCACTGGCTCTTTGTATCTCAATAGCTGGGAAGACCGTACTACGGGTGCTTTGCGGACTAGCCCGGTCATCAAAGTAGACAAGCTAGACTTGCTAGGGTCCAAGCGAGACAATGAAGCGCCAATGGCTTACGGCAGTAATGATGAGTTTTAGGATAGATGACCCTCACTTCTGTACGTTACAAAACCTATGAGGACTATCTTCGCTCTGACCTTAGCTCGGAGGCTAACTATCGATTGCTCAGCAATGGAGAGGTCATAGCGTTGCCGCCGGAAGACGAAGAAAATATCTGCATTGCTACCGAGCTGCTCTTTGTCATCGGCCAGTTCGTTAGGCCAAGAACATTGATAAGAACGAACTCAACAGAAGTTCAGGTACGTCCAGTCGGTGACGGTCGGACGAATAGAAAGCCCGACCTGGTTGTACTTCTTCCAGAACATGCCGAGTTAATGGCTAACCTGCGTAAGAGTGCTGTGCTACTGGACATGCCTGCGCCTGCCTTTGTCGCGGAAGTTGTGAGCCCAGGCGGTCCTGGTAGCGACAGCTATCGTCGCGACTACGAATGGAAAAGGCAGCAGTATCAAGAGTTGCAAATCCCAGAATATTGGATTATTGATCGCCACAGGCAGCAAGTAACTGTCTTAATTTTGCAAGAAGGTGCTTATGTCGAGCAGCTTTATAAGTGCAAGGAAATTGTTCATTCTGTAGCTTTTCCTAAGCTCAACTTGTCAGCGGGTCAAGTGCTATCAGCTGGAGATATTTAGTTGTACCTAAGAGAACCTAAGCCGAGCTTACTGCTAGCGCAGGGTCTTTGAGTGCACTTTGCATGTAGCCTAGCCATTCAATCAAGTTTTCGATCTGTTTATCGGGTTTCATTACGCCCAAACCACGAACGGTGACTTTTCCAGAGGCGTAGACAAAACGAGACTGGAGATGACTCGGCAGCTTATCCTTCAGCAAGTTCCAGGCTGGTTTTTCCATGGGTGTTTCCATCAGAATATTTTGCTTACCTTCTGGTTTAATTCGTGAGAAGCCTAGTGGTTTTGCGATTTGCTTAAGTTCTAGAACTTTCACTAGCTGACCAACGGAAGGCGGTAAGGAACCGTAGCGATCATTTAGGTCGGTAACGATTTCCATTAGCTCCCGCTTAGTGCCTGAGGAAACTAAGTCGCGATAGGTGCTCATCTTTTGGTCGATGTCTGGGATGTAGTCGGCTGGGATGAAGGCGGTGACTTTCAGGTCAACCTGGGTTTCGTCGACCTGTGGGATTTCTTGTCCGCGAATTTCGGCGATCGCTTCCTCCAGCATATCCATATACAAGTCAAACCCAATCACCTCCATCTGGCCCGACTGCTGCGCCCCCAGCAAATTACCAATCCCGCGAATCTCCATATCCCGCATAGCTAGCTGATAGCCCGAACCCAGCTGCGTAAATTCCTGAATCGCCCGTAGTCGCTTCCTGGCCTTGTCCGACAGCTTGTTCTGCCGAGGGAACAGCAGCCACGCATGAGCCTGAATGCCAGAGCGCCCAACCCGGCCCCGTAGCTGATACAGCTGTGAGAGGCCAAACTTCTGCGAGTCTTCGATGATGATGGTATTCACACGAGGAATATCCAGACCCGATTCGATGATGGTGGTACACACCATCAAATCGGCATCACCGTTGCTGAAAGTGAGCATCGTTGCTTCGAGTTCGCCTTCGGGCATTTGGCCATGGGCAATACCGATACGAATGCCCGGGACAGCTTCACGTATGCGACCCGCAACTTCTTCGATACCATCTACTCTGGGTACAACATAGAAAATCTGGCCGCCTCGGTCTAGCTCCTGACGAATGGCAGCGCGAACTTTCTCGGGATCGTAGGGTGACAGGTGCGTTTTGATCGGACGGCGAGACGGTGGTGGCGTGGTGATGAGACTCATTTCGCGTACGCCAGAAAGCGCCATATAAAGTGTTCTAGGAATAGGCGTGGCGCTAAGCGTGAGTACGTCTACCTGTGCCTTCATCGCCTTAATTTTTTCCTTTTGGTTCACACCAAAGCGCTGCTCTTCATCGACAACGAGTAGACCTAGATCGTTGAACTTGACGGTTTTACTCAGAAGCTGATGGGTGCCGACAACTACATCAAGTTCGCCGGTAGTCAGACGCTGCAAAATGGCTTTGCGTTCACTGGCGGTGCGGAAGCGGTTAAGGAGCCCTAGCTGAATGGGATACGGGGCGAAGCGTTCCTTTAGAGTGTGGTAGTGCTGCTGGGTGAGGATGGTAGTGGGGGCAAGGAGGGCGACTTGCTTGCCTGCAATGACGGCTTTGAAAATGGCACGGAGGGCGACTTCTGTTTTGCCAAAGCCAACGTCGCCGCAGACGAGGCGATCCATGGGGCGATCGCTCTCCATGTCTCTCTTAACATCCTGCGTCGCCTTCAGCTGGTCAGGCGTAGGCTGATAGGGGAACGAATCTTCTAGCTCCTGCTGCCAGGGCATATCGGTAGGGTAGGTGAAACCTTGCATTTGCGATCGTTGCGCATACAGCTTCAGCAAATCCACCGCCACTTTCTTAATGGCCTTACGCGCCTTGCCCTTCGTCTTCTCCCAGGTCTTGCCCGTCATCTTGTTCAGCTGAGGGCGCTGGTCGACCGAGGTACGGTAGCGAGAAAGCGCACCCATCTGATCGACTGCGACGCGCAGCAGACCATCCGCGTACTGAATCACCAGATACTCGCGGGTCTCACGATCCACCGTCAGGCTGTCGAGTCGCAAAAACTGGCCGATCCCATGATTACGATGGACAACATAATCCTTGGGTCGTAGCTTATTGGGATCAACCTGCTTAGACGCAGCCCGGCGGCGCTTTCGCACGTAGCTGGGGGTCGCTAGGGTGTGCTGACCAAAGAATTCGCGATCGGTGACGAGAACGATGCGGAAAGTTGGCAGAATAAAGCCTTCTAGTTCAGCCAGGCCTGAATACTTCACCGCGACGGGAATTCGCTGGTTTAGCAGCTTGTCAATTGCCGGATAGTCTTTGGGGTTTGGGATAAATTGTGCCGGGCAGTCGTGCTCTTGCAGCAAAGCGACTGAGCGGGAGGGTTGGGCAGAGACCAGCCAGGGAGAAAACTTGCGATCGCGCTCACTCTGCAAAATTTCCGCGAGCTTACCAAACTGATGTGGCAGCGTTGGCACGGGACGACTCGCCAGGTTAAGTCCTACTCCTTCTTCTGAAATTTCTGAGAGATCAACCTGTTGAAACAGATCAATTTCCTCTGTGGCTGATTTGAACGAACGATGTAGCTTTGGCAAGCCATCCTTGGGTAGCTTCGTATCGTCACTCGTTTCAAACGCTTCTTTCGCCTCAACCCAGCGATCTTCGACCCCTTCGAGCCAGCGACCAGAATGGGCCTGACACTGAGCGGGTTCATCAATTGCAATCAGCGTATTTTCCGGTAGATAGTCGAGTAGGGAGGCGGGCTGATCGAACGCCAGGCCCATGAATCGCCGGACGCCTTCTATTTGATTGGTGGCGGCAAAGGCTTCTTGCGCGTCTTTGGAAAGCAAATCTTCGAGTAGGCCTTTAGATTGCAGCGCTTCTGAAATGATGGGGCCGTAGTCGGTGGTGGTGAGCAGCAAGGTTTCGATTTTGTCGAGCGATCGCTGATTTGCCGGGTCAAACTCCCTCAGTCGCTCTAGCTCATCTCCAAACAGCTCCAAGCGTACCGGTAGCTCGGCAGCCACTGGAAACACGTCGATAATATCGCCGCGCTGACTCCACTGACCTTCTGTTTCAACCGTTGAAACCTTCTCATAACCCAGCTTTGCCAAACTGCGGCCCAGCTCTTTCAGGTTTAGCTCCATGCCTAGATTGATCTCTAGGCAGTAAGGACGGAAGGCTTCGATGGGTGGAAGATGGGGTTGCAGCGATCGCTCTGTCGCCACAATCGCCATCGAACCCAAATGCTTATTACCCGGCGGCAGCTTCTCCGCATCTGCCCGTCCATTAATCAAGTCAGACAGCACCTGAAGCTGACCCCAAATTAGCTCAGACTCTGGGTCAAACACATCGTAGGGCGAAGATTCAGACGTGGGGTAAAAGGCGACACTGCTCCAGCCCATTGCCTCTAGCTGCGCGGCCCAACGGCCTGCTTCTTCCAGGGTGGCTGTTACCACCAGCAATGGACGTTTTTGCGCCTGGGCCAATGCTGACGCCACCAATCCTTTTGGCAAGCGCGGAACACCACTTAGCTGTAGCGACTGTTTACTTAGCTTGGTGACTAGTTCTTGACCAAGGCCGGAGCGTGCGATCGCACGAGTGATTGAAGAAAACGCCATGAAACTTTTGTCGCGACTTGACCCGAGTGACTAGGTCATTATTTTAGGTGCGATCGTTCATCCTGTGCGTCATCTATCAGAGATAAAAAGAAGGTTCCCCTTACCAAGGGGAACCGTAAGGAGGGGTCCTCGATGATCGCGATACATACCGAGGACCCCTCTGCCTGCGGCATCTCCCCTTCACAAGGGGAGAGCTTTTAGTGGCTCGCGAGGATTTTAGAGGGAACTCTCGGTAGGAAAGCATACAGGGCCAAGACCGATGACCGAGATTTTCAATCGGCATAGGGATACACCGAAACGACAACGCTTGCGCAATGACTCGCCAAGGGCAGAGCGCATTCTGTGGAGACGGCTAAGACGAAGACAGATCGCGGGCTTCAAATTCCGTAGACAGTATGGCGTTGAACGCTATGTTCTCGATTTCTATTGCCCAGAAATCAAGCTAGCTATTGAGATTGATGGTCCTTCTCATGACAGTCCAGAGGCTCATGCCTATGATTGGCAACGACAGCAATTTGTAGAAAGCTTTAGCATCCAGTTTCTGAGGTTCACTAATTGGGACGTTTACAATCGGCTAGAGTTCGTGGTGGCAACAATTCATAAAAAGGCGAGCACGCTAAGACATTTGGACTGACCAGTACTGCTTTTGGAAAAAGAGTGATCGCCGTAAATTGGGTATGTTCTATCGCCACCGATTAGCGATTATATCGCGTTTACTTTCAGCGCATCCGGCTCGTTTGCATTCCCCTCGATCTTCAAACCCCGATTGTTCGCATCCAGATGCCGCACAATCTTATAAATATTCTCAATCTTATCCACCGCGTCCATCTTGTTCGCAATTTCCTGAATTGAAAGCGCTGCGCCTGCCTCACTTAGCACCTGCCTCACTTGGTTCTGAATATCTAGCACATCCGCCGCCGCCTTCTTTCCAGCCTCCACCCCCGGCTGATGATACGCATTGATATTCACCAAAGACGCATACAGACTCACCGCCCGCTCGTACAGCGCGATCAATGCACCCACCATCTTCGGTGTCACATCCGGTACCGTGATCGTAATAGAATCGCGATTATTCTCAGACAAAGCGCGACGGGTTCCTTGCAGTAAACCCGAGAGATAGTCGCCTGACGTTACCCCCGGCTCTACTTCAACAGAATCGCCCTCGCGATCTTTTAGCACCTCAATCAGGGTCGCAAAAAAGTTCGGTACCCCTTCGCGCAGCTGCTGCACGTAGGCATGCTGGTCGGTCGAGCCTTTGTTGCCGTAAACCGCAATTCCCTGGTAAACCGTATTGCCGTCTAGGTCTTCTTGCTTGCCCAAAGACTCCATTACCAGCTGCTGCAAATAGCGACTGAATAGCAACAGGCTGTCCTTGTAGGGCAGCACCACCATATCCTTTTCGCCTTTGCCATTGCCCGCAAAATACCAGGCCAGAGCCAACAGTGCCGCCGGATTTTGCCGCACGTCATGAATGCGAGTTGCCTCATCCATCTCTTTTGCGCCTGCCAACATTGCACGAATATCTACACCCTGTAGGGCAGCGGGCAACAGCCCCACTGCCGATAGCTCAGATGTCCGTCCACCAATCCAGTCATACATCGGAAAAGTAGAGACCCAGCCCTCAGACTGGGCTACTTTATCCAGCTTGCTGCCTTCTCCGGTCACTGCAACTGCGTACTTCGCAAAGTCCAATCCCGCCACCTCAAAAGCCGCCTTTGCTTCGACCATGCCATTGCGAGTTTCGGGCGTACCGCCAGATTTGGAGATGATCAGAACAAGGGTGCTTTTGAGGCGATCGCCAATCTCTTCAAACGTGTGGTCAATCCCCGTCGGGTCAGTATTATCAATAAAATGAATATCAATATCCGGCGTTGCTGAAGCCAGCGCCTTCGACACAAACTGCGGCCCCAAAGCAGACCCGCCGATCCCCACAGAAAGCACATCTGTAAAGCGCTCCTCGCCTGGTGGCGATACCTCACCACTGCGTACCTGCTTCGCAAAGCTCTCGACCGCATCTAGCGTCTCGGTCACATTCTTTTTCAGCTCCTCAGACGGTGCTAGCTCAGGTGCGCGTAGCCAATAGTGACCCACCATGCGACCTTCGTCAGGGTTGGCGATCGCTCCTCCCTCCAGGGCATCCATATCCTCAAACGCCTTCTCGAACTTAGGCGTTAGCTGCGCTACGAATGCATCATCAAAACTCATCCGGCTGATATCGACGTATATTCCTAGCCCCTCGTGATAGTAAAGCCAGTCTTGATAGCGTTTCCAGAGTGCAGCCGTGTCCATACTATTCTCTCTCTAAAATATATGTAAATTTTTACTAGATCTTGGCAACACCAACCGTGACGTGTGCAACAGCAAATTTAGAAGCGATTGCCCTCAAGACAATGTATCGAACGCTGTGCGTTTCCTTACCGAAGCCCGGAGGAATTTAACATTTTTGATAGCCCGTAGGCCATATTGCAGCGGCTATCTTTCAGTGTCTGACATCTCAGAAAGCATCCTATGACAAACCGTCATAGCGTGACACATCACCTATCGGTAGAATAGTAGATGCGAACATTGTCATTCATGCAAAACGTTTACGTTACAAAGCGGCTCCTATCTATGCTTCTAGCGACTCAATTCCTGGCCACTCAATCGGCTCATCTCCTGAGTCTACAAGGCAACAGCCTCACTCTATCGAATCTGGAAGGTTGGCTCGATAACGCCGCCTTTGCCGTTTTATTCCTCGCGATGCTGGCCTACTGGAGCGGTCTTGCATTCTCGAATGCGAAAGTGCTACCGCTGCTGGGTGGAATTGGCATGGCTGCGGGGAACCTGTGTATGGCTGCGCTGCTAACAGCTCGCTGGATAGAAGGTGGCTATTTTCCGCTGAGTAATTTGTACGAGTCTCTGTTTTTTATCGCCTGGGGCATTACAGCAGTGCACTTTGCCGCAGAGCGGATGAGTGGTAGCCGCTGGATTGGTGCAGTGACTTCACCTGTGGCAATGGCGATCGCTGCCTTCGCTGCTCTCACCCTACCCGACAAAATGCAGCACTCCGAGCCCCTGGTCCCGGCGCTTAAGTCCAACTGGCTGATGATGCACGTTAGTGTCATGCTCATTAGCTACTCAGCGCTAATGGTAGGCTCTTTGATTGCGATCGCCTTTCTCATCGTCACCCGAGGCCAAGTTGTAGAACTCAAAGGCAGTTCAGTTGGCACTGGTGGGTTTCGAGACCGTAAGTACACTATCAAGCGAGCAGAAGACCCCCAAACTGCTATTGCATTGAAACAGTCATTAGTCATAGCTGGCAGTGGTGGAACTGCTGTTTTAGAGGCGACTAAAGTCACGACCGACTCAACGTCATCCACGCCAGCGCTCTCACCCCAGCGCTTGACTCTAGCAGATACCCTAGACAACATTAGCTACCGCATTATCGGCCTTGGCTTTCCGCTGCTGACCATTGGAATTATCGCGGGTGCAGTGTGGGCTAACGAAGCCTGGGGATCCTATTGGAGCTGGGACCCCAAAGAAACCTGGGCACTGATTACCTGGCTAGTGTTTGCGGCCTATCTACATGCGCGAATCACCAAAGGATGGCAAGGGAGACGGCCCGCTATTCTGGCTGCTTCTGGTTTTGTGGTGGTTTGGATCTGCTATTTGGGCGTCAATATTTTGGGTAAGGGGCTACATAGCTACGGTTGGTTTTTTTAGAAATTGCTAGAAACTGCCGTCCTGCTGATATTAGCCGACAGTCGCAAACAGGGTAGGAATTGGTTGAGCAGTCGCCTCTTCGCTCGTCACGATTTCGACCACTTTATTCTTAGCGACTGCATCTAAGACAGCCTCTACACACACTTTGGCGACTTTCTGCCTGGGAATGCTGCCTTCAAATAGCGTGTCGGCTGATGACATTACGATAGCTTGGTCATTATTCTCATTCTTCAGACCGCCTGGACGCACGATGGTGTAAGTCACACCGCTCTGCTTCAGGTAGTCTTCCGCCTGCTTTTTCCAGTACAAAATGCCCCAGAACAAATTAAGGGGATGTAGCAGCTTGGAAACACACATAGACGAAACCATCACAAACTGATTGATATCAGCGGCTTTGGCTACATCTACCAAGTTTTTATTGCCCTCGTAGTCCACTTTGTAGGGCCCTGTGGGATCCAAACTGGGTGCAGCGCCAGTTGCACTGATGAGGATGTCACAGCCTGCGATCGCCACCTGCAAACTAGCCGGTTTCAGCACATCGCCAACTACCGTCTCAACAGAGTCAGGCAGTACTTCCCTGGCCTTGCTAGCATCTCTTACCAATGCCTTTACAGCAATATCTTTTGCAAGCAACTCTTCAACAATGCGCCTGCCGGTTTGTCCGGTTGCACCGGCTACCAAAGCTTTCATGGTTTACGCCCTCAATCAATATCGACGGTCTCTAATTCAAAAGGAAATTATAAGCTCGCAATCGTAGCAACGGTAACTACCTAAAGGAACAACCACTGGCATATTGATCCGTAAATCAACGAAGGTCTTTGATGATTATCAGTAGGTATTGTTGATGCAACGTATACTTTGTGCCTTGCTGTCAATTATTCGTACGGATGCCCACTCGGTAAATACCCTCTGTACGGTCACCTTATAATTTCTCTTAACTGGCTTTATGCAACTCCCTTCTGACGCTTCATCTCCTCAGCTAGGCTCCCAATTTCTTAACGTGAGTGCTAGTCTAATTGAAGGACAAAAAACTTCACAGAAAGCCTCCTCTTCAAAAGAAACATTGCACTTTCAAGGCAACTACATCGGCCATATGGAGATGTACGCGGATGCAGCCCAGGTGGCACAGTATCTCGATGCTCACCAAGATTGGTTTCACCGCTGTGCCCAACCGATGGCTGTAGAGCCCATCGGCGAAAATGGTTATGGCCTTACCGTTGGTAAGTTTAAGAGCCTAAACCACGAAATAGAACCCAAAATCGGCCTGCACCTGTTGCCGCAAGAAGAAGGTGTATACCGCATAGAAACCATTCCGGTCCCCGGCTACAAGCCTGTCGGCTATGACGTAGATTTCAATGCATCCATGACTCTGTACGAGGCCCCCATCAGCGAACTTGTTGAAGATGTTGAGGTTGACGCGCTCACCCATGTCGAATGGGAGCTGAACCTGTCTACCTGGGTAGAGGTGCCTCGCTTTATTCAGGTACTACCCGACAATCTGGTCAAAGCGTCTGGTGATAAGCTGCTCAATCAGATTGTGCGTCAGGTCTCAAAACGGCTAACTCGCAAAGTACAAAAAGAATTTCATACCGCTGCGGGGTTACCTGTGCCCAATGCGCAAAAGAAACGCTTCTGGCAGCGGTAGGGCTTAAGCGACTACAGTCTTACGGCTAATCAGAGCTTCATTGAATGACGAAAGCTGGTGGCGAATCGGTCAGTTGCTTCGACTAAGGCACGGGTAATCCCCGGTTCGCTAGCAGAATGACCGGCTTTGGCCACAATAATGAGCTCAGATTCGGGCCAGACACGGTGCAAATCCCAGGCGGAGACCATCGGACAGACAACGTCGTAGCGCCCCTGCACAATCACCGCTGGGATATGGCGAATCGTCTCTACGTTGTCTAGCAGCTGGTTAGGATTGGCAAAGAAGCCACCGTTCGTAAAGTAGTGACACTCAATGCGGGCAAATGCATCGGCAAAGCTGCCCTCCCCAAATCGAGTCATCAGGTCGGCATCAGGTACAAGCTTGCTGGTACTCGCTTCCCAGATGGACCAGGCTTTGGCAGCGGTCTGCCGTACTTGGGCGTCGGGACTGGTCAGCCGCTTGTAGTAGGCCGCTACTAGATCGTGCTGTTCGGCGGCTGGAATAGGTGCCAAGTAGTGCTCCCAGGCGTCTGGGAAGAGGTTGCTTGCGCCGGACTGATAGAACCACTCAATTTCTTTGGGGCGCAGCATGAATATGCCGCGTAGTATTAGGCCTTTGCATTTGTCTGGATGGGTTTGGGCGTAGGCGAGCGCCAGGGTGCTACCCCAGCTGCCGCCAAAGACGGTCCACTGATCGATGTTGAGGTGCGATCGCAGTTTTTCAATATCTGCTACCAAATCCCAGGTCGTGTTATCCGTTAGCTCAGCGTGGGGCGTACTTTGGCCGCAGCCCCGCTGGTCAAACAAGACAATTCGCCACAGTCTGGGATCAAAAAACTGCCGGTAGGTTGGTACCAAACCGCCCCCTGGCCCGCCGTGCAAAAAAACAACGGGCAGCCCGTCTGGGTTGCCCGCTTCTTCGTAATAGAGGGTGTGGATAGAGGAAACAGATAGCGTACTTTGGCGATAGGGATCAATCGGCGGATATAGCTCAGACATATTGCAATTTCACAACAACAATTTTGCTTATTGTGACAGCATAATCAGGCTATATCTTGAGTTTTCACTTTGAAGGTTCACTTTGAATGTTCTCAGTGGATACTGGCTGCTGCTGTTTATCTAATACATCATCTTCAGCAACGCATTTCTTGTACTGCCTGTACGGTTAGGGTGTGAGCAAGCAACGGTTTAGACTGTTCCGAGTTGGCAGCCATCTTTCCACCAGGTAGCTTGAATACAACCCGCCATTTCCCTGTTTCTGGGTCGCGAAGGGACTCAAATGGGTTGGGTTTGAGTCGGTACTTCTTGAAGGTATTGGCTGAAATAGCCACCGGATTAACCGCCGAATTGGACATAATGCAGACCGTACGTAGCACACATAGCACTAGCATACTGAGTATAAAAAGCAACGACTGTGATATTTTCAGCCACTGGCTGTGATTGCTATCACAAAACTATTCTGCCAAAATCCGCCTCTGCGCGCTGACTACAAAAATAATCGTCAATCATACGCAGACGATGCACTAACAAGCGATCCGGGATAGGCAATTTTTGGTACGGTTGTATGGGCTTTCGCTGTGTCATCTACGAAGAGAAAAGTATGACGATAGAAGTTTGGCCAGGCCGTTCTCACCCACTGGGCGCAACCTGGAATGGTGAAGGAACTAATTTTGCCCTGTTTTCAGAAAATGCTACGGGCGTAATCCTATGTCTATTTGACCAAGCGGGTGTGGAGACTCAGGTCCCTCTATCGAATGTGACCAACTACGTTTGGCACGGTTTCCTGCCTGGGATTGGGCCAGGTCAGCATTACGGGTTTCGAGTAGACGGGCCTTACGAGCCAGAAGAGGGACATCGGTTCAATATCCATAAGCTGCTGATTGATCCCTATGCAAAGGCGCTGACTGGAAACATCAAGTTTAGTCCTGAGCTGTTTAGCTTTCCGATGGCCGAGTTTAGTAATCGCGATCGCGACCTTAGCTTCTCTGGTGACGATAGCGCTGCGCTGATGCCAAAAGCTGTCGTCACCGAGTCAGATTTTGACTGGGAAGGGGATCAACATCCCGATACGTCCTGGGATAAGACCATTATTTATGAGGTGCATGTTCGCGGTTTTACCCAGCAAAATGACAAAATCCCTCCCGAGCTAAGGGGTACCTATGCTGGGATGGCGCATCCAGAAGCGATCGCCCACCTCAAAAGCCTGGGCATCACCGCTGTAGAACTCCTCCCTGTTCACCACTACAACAAATATCCGGGTCACTTAGTCACCGCTGGCCTACATAACTACTGGGGCTATGATTCGCTTGCCTACTTTGCCCCCCAATCTGACTACAGTTCTCAGAAAGGACAGCAGGTCAAAGAATTCAAAACGATGGTCAAGGCGCTGCACGCAGCAGACATCGAAGTCATATTAGACGTGGTGTACAACCACACCGGCGAAGGCAACCACCTGGGGCCAACCTTCTCGCTCAAAGGCATTGATAACGCCGCCTACTACCGCTTGGTCGAGAGCGAGCCTCGCTACTACATGGATTTTACTGGCTGCGGCAACTCGCTGAACGTGCGCCATCCACAGGTGCTGAAGCTGATTATGGATAGCCTGCGCTACTGGGTGCTAGAAATGCACGTCGACGGCTTTCGATTCGATTTGGCGTCCGCACTGGCCAGAGAGCTGTACGAAGTGGACCGACTCTCTTCCTTTTTTGACATTATTCATCAAGACCCGGTGCTCTCTACTACAAAGCTAATTGCAGAACCCTGGGACTTGGGAGAAGGTGGCTATCAAGTGGGAAATTTCCCACTGCTGTGGTCTGAGTGGAATGGCAAATATCGCGATACCATCCGCGACTTTTGGCGGGGCGAACGCTACAGCCTGGGTGACTTTGCTTTTCGCTTTACAGGCAGTTCCGATCTGTACAAAGACGATGGTCGCTTGCCCCATGCCAGTATCAACTTTATTACCGCCCACGACGGGTTTAGTCTGAATGACCTCGTTAGCTATAACGAAAAGCACAACGAAGCCAATGGCGAAGGTAATCGCGATGGCGAAAGCTACAACCGTTCGTGGAACTGCGGCGCGGAAGGCTCAACCACAGACAAAGAAATCTTAGAACTCCGGGCCAAGCAGCGACGCAACTACCTGACGACGCTAATGCTCTCGCAGGGCGTCCCAATGATGTTGGGTGGCGACGAAATGGGCCGTACCACAAAAGGAAATAACAATACCTACTGTCAGGACAATGAGCTGTCGTGGTTTAACTGGCAGCTAAAAGACGCTGATAGCGACCTGTTAGAATTCACGCGCAGGTTGATTAAATTTCGGAAAGACCACCCAATATTCAGCCGTCACCAGTGGTTTTTTGGCCGCGAAATCCATGGATCTGGTGTAGAAGATATTGGCTGGTTTCATCCTGATGGCAGCAGTATTAGCAATTCTGAATGGCATGACAGTTCAAATCAGGCAATCAGTATTTTCCTGAATGGTGCAGAAATTCCTAACCTGGATAGCCAGGGACAGCGGATTTTAGACGATAGCTTTTTACTGCTGTTCAATCCATCAAAGGAGCCATTGCTGTTTTCTATTCCAGAATCCATTGAAACAAAAGAATGGCAGACAATATTAGATACAAGCCAGACCAGCGGATTTGTACAAAGTGGAAAAATATACAACTGGGATCAGCAGGTTTTGGTCGAAAGCAGGACACTAGCTATTCTGAACTGTCCTCACTGCTTTAGCATGGTGGGCTTCAACCAGGCAGACTCTATCTAACCCTGAACCGACCAAACTTAACCTAATCGAGACTGAACTAACCAAATCTGAAAATGTCCTGCTACCCAAAAATATACGACGTCGTCAAACTCATTCCGCCAGGCAAAGTCGCGACTTACGGGCAGGTCGCTGAGCTAGCGGGCCTGATTGGCAAGCCCAGAGTGGTTGGTTACGCACTGTATCGGGTTGTTCAGGATTCAGAGATTCCCTGGCACCGAGTCATCAATGCCAAAGGAGAAGTCTCTCGCTCGTCTTTAAGAGATGGCAATGATGACCTTCAGCAGCTATTGCTAGAAGCCGAAGGCATTATCTTCAAAAAAGGCAAGCTGGATTTGGCGCTCTATCGCTGGCGACCCGCGTTTTCGCACATTGACCAGCTTCAAAGTGAGTAATGAGCGCGCTGACTAGCGTCTCGCTATCGGCTGGCAGACCCTACTGGCGTTGGCGTTGTAGCGCTGTCCAGTTCTTGCGTTAGCACTGCGGGTTCTGGAATGTTTTGAAGGCTGGTTTGAATCTGCGCTGCGCCCTCTTGCTCCAAGTCCTCTATGTATCCAGGCTTGGCCTCAATGGCCTCCGACTCTTTCTTGAAGGGCCCGAAAAAGTAAATACAGTTGGGCTCTGCTGTGGTGATCTTTACCCACCAATCGTTAGACAAAAAACCAAACAGGCCGCTAAAAAAGTTTTTCATTAAGGTATTGGCAAAAAATTTATATGTGGACAAGAGAGTCTAGCGAATCGAGTTAGGCCGTGGTTTGTGACCAGCGGACTCGCACCGTTAAGAGGCTTGCTATAACAAAACAAAAATTCAAAAAGCGTTAATCAGTCATAGGTATCTGGGCAGTGCAGAGACAAGATAAATGGTCCGGTAGTCCTATACAGCTAACAAGAAAACCACGTGTAGACTGACGTCTTATTGTAAAACATTGTAAAACAGCTTCCGAAACATGAGCGAAAAAGAATGGCAATCACTCTTGTTTTTCTTGAGAAAAGGCCCTTAGGTAAACGGGGAAACGCGTTAATTCTCTGGTGAACTAAATATGCATTAATAAAATATTAAACGTTGCAAAACGTATCTATCTGTATCCCTTTTTACGGATGCTCGCCATAGCACTATTTTTCTGTGGTGGCTGACGCTTTAATCAGCCGCGCTATCGGTTTCAACACCAGTGTGTGGCTGAATCGTGAGCGCTGGTATCTTTTTGACCCAGAGCTGACGATAGATTTCGTAAAGTGCCATACCGGTGGCGACAGATGCATTTAAGCTAGGTGTCTTTCCTGTCAGCTCGATTGAAACTAGTATGTCACACAGCTTTTGCACCGATAGGCTGAGGCCGCTTCCTTCTGCCCCAACGACTAGAACCACCGGCGCTGAGAAGTCTGTTTCGTGTATGGATTGCGAAGCCTCTCCGGCAAGCCCGTAAATCCAAAAACCCTGTTCTTTCAGATAGCCTAAGGAGCGACCCAAATTCACGACTCTGGCAATAGGTAGCGTTTCTAGTGCGCCTGCGGCAACTTTGGCTACAGTTGACGTGATCCCAACGGCTCTACGCTGGGGGATCACAATCCCTTGAGCGCCGATAGCTTCTGCCGAGCGGATAATGGCACCTAAGTTGTGCGGATCGGTGATGCCATCCGCAGCGATAATTACCGGGCGGCGAGCGGCTGCCTTAGCCTGGGTGACTAAGTCTTCGAGATCGACATATTCATGGGCGGCGACCTGGGCCACAATGCCTTGGTGGTTTGCCCCTTGAGTCATCTGATTTAGTCGTATGTTATCGACTTCATCGACGACGGTACCGTTAGCTTTTGCCTGAGCAATGAGTGGCCGGAAGCGGGCGTCATAGTGAAGTTTGGCAATCACCCACAGCCGGTTGAGCGATCGCCCTTCTTCAATGGCTGCTTCAACCGGATGGCGACCGTAAATTAGATCGGGCTTAGTGCCTTCATCTATCCCCGCTTCTTTGCTGCTGTAGCGTGGGTCGTTGTACGAGCTGCCGGATCGGCTGTTGGGGCGATCGCCTCGCTGCCCCTGATAATCATCACGACGACCTGTTCTTGGACCCTCTTTACCGAATGACTGACGTCGACTGCTTGCTTTACCACCAGCAAACTTAGACCGCCTAGTTTTGCTTGGGCCGCCGCTATATTTACTACCCGAGCGCAGCCTCGGTTTGGCACCAGGTCCATTGCCTTCTTTACGCATGGGGCGATCGTCACCTGTCCTGTCGCCAGCAGGCCGCTTGGAATAGGGTTTGTCAGATGGGCGGCTAGCGCTTGGATTACTAGCGCTTGGGCGACGCTTACGCCATGCATTGTTTTTAGCGTTTGTGCCAGGTCCGTTTTTCTTTGGGGCGTTCTTATTCTTGCGAGGCGGTGGAAAAGAGCGCTCCTGGGGAGTCGATGGGGGGGTCGATGAATCTTCTGGCCCGCTCACAGGTTAAATCCTCTTGTTTTGTTAGCAGATGTTGCTGATCAAGTGTAAGCCGCCTGAGTCTCGATAGGCAGCTTGCTCAGCAGAAAGTGAGTGAAAGTACACATCGTGTTAGATATTTGCAGCGGTTAGCTGTTTGCGATATCTAGCCGATTGAGCAAGCTCAGCAGACGCGCTGAGTCGCTCAAGTATAAAAAGCCAATTAGCGCTTCTAATCCGGTCGCTTTCTGGTAAGTTTGACCCTTCGCGCGACGGTTGCGTCCGGTTGTCGCATTACGGCCACGCCGCAGCACATCTTTCTCTACATCGTTCAGGTATGGCGTCAGGGCGTCTACATACTGGGACTGCTGCTCTGCTTTGACCTGACTGACGACTTGCTGATGGTAGTCTCGAATTCGTTTGGCGGGGATTAGGAGACGCGATCGCACATACAGCTCAAACACAGCGTCGCCTACATAGGCCAGCGAAATCGGCGAAATTGCATTGAGCTGCTTTTCGCCCACTGCCGCTAGCAAACGAGCGTCCATCAGCTGAGCAAAACTAATATCGCTAATGTCTTCTACAGGATGTGTTGAATCAGGAGGGGTATCTGGCGACTGGGCCACAGTAGTTTTCCGCAGTGGACTGGATTATGGCGTTTCTCGGATGCATAACGCCGAAGGCGACGCAAAGCGAACAAGGAACGCTAGTCACTTGGCCTGTTGTTATATAAGGCTTTCAGCCTGAAAACTGTACCTCAGCCAAGTGACAAACGCTATAGAGGTGATGAATGAAATGTATCAGAGTCAAACGGTAGACAGCAAAAAAGCAAACAGCCGAACAAGCCGACCGTTTGCTTTTAATACAGGCTTTTTTGATAGAAAATCGTCAATAACGTCGTAAAACGCAGTGATGCAGCAACTTAATGCAAGCTTCTAGATGTTTGCTTTTGTAGATTTCTAAACTAACTGTTGGGCTACTTCTTTAAATTGTTGAGGGCGGCTTCCACATTTGGCTGAAGCGATAGGAACTGCTCTAGGCGGACTAGCTTAACCGTTTGGGTCACCCGAGGGTTGCTGACAACCTGAACACTGCCGCTCTCGCCCTTGGCTTTTTTGACCAATCGAACGAGTGCACCTAGGCCAGAGCTATCAACGAAGTCAATCGTGGATAAATCTAAAATGATATTGGTTGGACCGTCTTCAATGTACTTGGTAAGAACCTTCAAAAAAGTCGGCTCTGAAAAAGCATCGAGAAGCCCTGTGAGGCGAAAAATTTGACAGTTCCCCCTAACTTCGCGGGTGCCTCTTAGACTAACGGTTAGGGTAAGCGACTCAGCGATAGGATCCTCCTGATATGCCAGGCATTCAACGACAATATGACGATTAAGTATAGGGCAAGATACTATAGACCGCAAGACATTAAAAGGACTTGGCTAGGACTTGGTAATTGCACTTACTTAGGCCATAGATATCATGCCCTATTAAGGTAAACATCTGTCAAACAAAACAGGTTTTTTTGAACGTTTTTATCCTGTGTGTTTTTGTGTGCTCTTTTTGATAAAGCCTGACTGATTGAAGCCTTACTTACCGAGCCTGCTGACGCATTGCCTGCACGAAGTTAGCAAATAGATAGTCAGCATCGTGGGGGCCTGGGCTCGCTTCTGGGTGATACTGCACAGAAAATACGGGCAGCTGCTTATGGCGGATGCCAGCAACGGTCTGGTCATTTAAGTTCAGGTGGGTGATTTCGACCTGCTCAGTATCAATAGAATCGGCGCTGAGGGCAAACCCGTGGTTTTGACTGGTAATTTCGACCCGCTCACTCACCCCACAGGGCTGATTGAGTCCGCGATGCCCAAACTTGAGCTTGAAGGTATCTGCGCCGAGGGAAAGTCCCAATATTTGATGGCCCATGCAAATACCAAATGTTGGAATTTTGCTGTCTAGCAGGGCTTGGGTCGTTGCAGGCGCGCCAGTGACCGCAGCCGGATCGCCAGGTCCATTAGACAGAAAAATACCGTCTGGCTGGTAGCTTAAGATTTTTTCGGCGGGGGTATCAGCTGGAACTACGATCACCTTGCATCCGTAGCTTGCGAGCCGCTTTAGAATGTTGCGCTTAATTCCAAAATCGAGTGCCACAACGGTCAGTTGCGATTCGCGCTCAGCCGTCGAAGACGACTCGGCAGAAGATTTAGCATTAGTTGCTGCCGCGCTAAATGCCCAGCTGTCGTCAGTGGTCGAATCCCATTCGTATATTTTGTCTGTAGTGACTTCTTTGACCAGGTTTAGTCCTTCCATAGAAGGTAATGTCTGTAGCTGCCTCATCAGCTCGTCGGCGTCGAGCACCTCGCTGGAAATGATGCCGTTCATTGCACCGCTGCTGCGTAGCTTGCGGGTGAGGGCACGGGTATCGATGCCGCAGATGCCTGGAATGTTGTGCGATTTGAGGTAGTCGCCCAGAGACTGAGTGGAGCGCCAGTTGCTGGGGCGATCGCACACGTTTTTGGCGATCGCCCCAGTCGCATAGGGCCTAGCCGACTCTTCATCTTCTGCGTTGACGCCTGTATTCCCTAGCTCTGGGTAGGTAAAGGTAATCATTTGCCCACAATAGCTAGGATCTGTGAGCACCTCCTGGTAACCTGTCATCCCGGTGTTGAATACTACCTCACCCATCGTGGTCCCCTCGGCACCAAAAGACCAGCCTTGGTAAATCGTGCCGTCTTCTAAAACCAAAAGTGCGGGCTTCTGCGTAGGGTCGAACATAGTAACCAAGGTCTAGGTAAGGTCTGGGTGGTTTTTGATATTGCGTTTTTAATATTGCATAGCTAGGGCCAAATACACTGAACCGAACGCATTGATAGGGCTTAACTTTACAGAGAAGTTCCGTGTATGACGTGAGGAATGTAAGGGCCGCTTAGGGGAATTTTAAAGCTATGAAAACACGGGCTGTAACAGTTGCAACCTGTTTTTAGAGTGCGTCTCTATCGTGCATTTGTTATGGGCTGGCTTCGCTTTACGTATCGCTTCATATTATTGCCTAGTTTTGTCGGTTTCGCGTGCTACGGGTGTAGCGTCAGTGACATTTTTTCTATGTCTACTGCGCCAGCCGACGAAAGCACAACAGCACCTGCTGCCAGTAACCATGAACCATCAGCCGATATAGCACCCCATTCCGCTGAGCCTGCACAAACAAAACTCACGCCTACAGAACCCGCCCCTTCATCGATAGCCCCTGTTACCTCAGCCGCTTATCAGGAGGGCATTAATCTGGCCTCTAGCGCTTATCAACTGAGCCAGTCGGCGCTGTCACCCGACGATTGGGAACTAATTGCGAGCCGCTGGCAACGGGCTGCCAACCGACTGAAAGCAATTGATGTCAAAGACACGAACTACGCCATAGCTCAGGAAAAGATTGCAGAATATACACGGCATGCCGAGTCAGCTGATGCGCAGGTAGCCGAGCTACTAACACCTGTTGATGTACCGCTGGCGGCTACAACGACCTCACCCCGCCGCACGGTTGTCGCAGCGAATCCTACGCCTGTACCCACGAATCAGACTGCAGGGCAAAATGCCCCGTCTGAGCAGCCGCTGGTGCGTGTCCCGATCGTATACAGGCTGCAAGGAACGCCAGTCGTGCGGGTTACCTTTAACGGCAATAGAACCTATGACATGATTTTGGATACGGGTGCTAGCCGAACACTCATTACCAGGCGAATGGCCAACGAGCTAGGCGTTGTGGCAACAGATCGAATGATCGCGGCAACCGCTAGCCAGGCTGAGGTGAGCTTTGATTTGGGCCGAGTACGATCTATTGCCGTGGGGAATGTCACCTTGCCAAACGCTCAGGTTAGCATTGGAGATGCCGTCAGTGTAGGCCTGCTTGGTAACGATTTTCTGAGAGACTACGACGTGATTATTCGCTCCGGGGAAGGGGTTGTTGAGCTAGTTAAGGCTCAGTACAACTAATCTTCACAACTAATTTCGGCATGACTAACGTTTGAGCAGTGTTGCTGTTAGACGTTTGTTATTAGGTGGTTACTGCCAAGCGATTACTGCCAAACAATTCTTTGACGATAGCGGCGAGACTGATAGCGATGGTCCCCTACGGCAGAGCGCACACCTTTACGGTAGGCTTCCATCACTTTCGCAGGGTTTACCGTCGTATCTGGCGATAGCAAAGCGTTTGGAGTAATCTCTTGAGTGCTTAGAACAGCCTGAGCGCTTGGAATAGCTGCTTCTGTGGATGCTAGCTCCAGACGACTGGTAGTTTCTGGCGTTAGCTGCGGCAGCGCGCTGAGCGTGGGTTCATTATTCAGTTCATTTGTAGTGCGATTAGGGAGTGATGCTTGCGCGGGCGTTGGGACGAGCTGAGCGCTGGAGGGTACTGACAGAGGTGCCGTGTTGGCTTCTTCGCTGAGCGCGGCGATCGCCTCTAAAATGAATGCGGCAGGCACCTCCATTGTCGACGTTTCTGGAATAGGTACGTAGACAGTCTGAAGTGGTGTTGAGTCAGCCGCAGGCTGTAGCTCTTCGAGTAAAGGCGAGACGCTAGGGGTGCTATTAGCCTCGGTCAGTGGCTCTGCAATAGCCAAGTCAGGTGCAGTCAGCGCTGGCATTCGTTCAGCCACGGGGGCAGCTGTTGCCCGTCGGGCCTGCTGATCGGCACGGATAATCGAGAGAATGGCGGGTTCAGTGGCTATCTCGTCAGTGGCTATCTCATCAGTATTGACTTCGTTAGTGAGTTCAGTACTAGACTCATTACGACGAGGCAAGGTCTGTAGCAACGCATCGAGTGATACGGGGGCAGGCGCTACCGCATTGGATGTAGCTAGGGGTGATGCTGCTGGCTGAGAAATCGCGCTTTCTTCGACAGTCGCCATTGCCATAGGAACAGCAGGCGTAAGTGCAACAGGAGCGGACGATACCGACGGTGAAGCGCTCGGTGGTGCCGACAACTCTGGGGTTGAGTTTTGCGCTAAAGCCTGTGGCAAAGGGGAATTGCTAGACGGTGCAGACGCGACTAGCGGTGAAGCTACTGGGCTAGCAGGTGCTGCATCAGGCTGATAGTCGGTGAAAGGAACAGGTGCCAATGCCTCATAGGAAGCAGGTGCTGAGGTGTAATTGGGCGAGGCTGGCAAATAGTTGTTAGCACTAAATGGCACTCTGCTAAACGGCGCTCTGTAGTTGAGCAAAGGCGACCGAAGAGAAGGTGCCATGTAAGACTGTGATTGAGTTGTGGAACGAGAACTTAACAGGCTTGAAACAGCATTGCCACCGTTGCCTTCTGCGCTTACTTTGACTGCGTTCTTAGCAGCCATGCCTGATATATCGCTGCCGTTCAAAGCCGAAGATACTGTAGGCTGCTCGAAGGCTGGTCCCATTTTTCCAGAAGCTGGATTACCGATAAAGCCTGTTTGCTTAGCTGAAAGAGATGCAAGCGAATTAGGGCTAGGACGCTGAGGCAATCCGTTGGCTGTAGAAGTACTCTGCTGCGTATTGGCGGTGGTATTGGTAGGAACCTCAAAGCTCCATTGTGAACTGGGCGCTTTACTGTGGCTACAGCCGGTAAGCGCAGTCAGGATAACAGCGGACGCAGTGACTTTACGCATTGGAATACTCGCACTCTCTTTTGTGCTGTGCTTATGTGTTTTTTTCAGGTTATGGAAAGTAAGGCAGAGACACTATTAAAACTATCACTTGTTTGTAACAGATAGTTTCAATTTTGGGATAAGTCTCCAAAAATTATGATGAATCGGGTTGGAAGACACGAATGCGCGCACTGACTACCCTTTTTGCAATTGATATAGACAACGCCCCTGGTCACAGCAGACGTATGATCTGGGTAAAAAGTTCATCAGATATGAAGTTTTCGATAACTTAAAGTTGCTTGTGGCAACTTGTTGCTCTTCGACAGCGCTCAGAGCAGCTGTGCAAACGGCATCGGCATCTGAATTCGCCGGTCCTATCCGTCTATCAAGTTTTACCGTCTATCAAGCGCTATCAAGTTGTGTACTCAGCGTTGATTTTGACGTAGTCATAACTGAGGTCGCAGCCCCAGGCCTTGCCTACGCCAGGACCTGTCCCAACCCTAATTTTTATCACTACCGGATGGGCAAGGGCTTTCATTTCATTTGCCTGATGCGTAGTGAGCTGCTCAATGGGCTCACCGGTTTGAGCATTGAGTAAGTCATTGGCCTGCTGCGTGCTAGTCAGCAAAATTTTGGACATAGCAGTGCTGCTGCGCTCTGACTGTTGCTTGAGATAGGCGCTAGCCCCGGCCCGGTCAAATGGTTGCGGTGTGCCTGAGCGCATTAGCTCAAAGTCACCTAAAGAGATGCTGAGTTCGCTCTGGTCGAAAGGCGTTCCGGCGCGACCGGCGGCGCCGGCAATTCGCCCCCAGTTTGGGTCGCGGCCAAAGATGGCGGATTTTACCAGGGATGAGCCAGCCACCGTGCGAGCGATTTGACTTGCCGCGCGATCGCTCATCGCCCCAGTGACCGAAATTTCTACCAGGCACGTGGCCCCTTCGCCGTCTCTAGCAATGGACTTTGCCAAATGAATGCAGACTTCGGTAAGCATGGCCTCAAGCTTTTGCGCCCCAGGGCCTTCTGCAGTAATCGCGGGCGTACGCGACTCGCCATTGGCCAGGGCCAGTAGGCAGTCGTTAGTACTGGTATCGCCATCGACGGTGATTTGATTGAAGCTTTTGGCGGTGGCACGACGTACCATGTCCTGCCAGAGCTGGGGAGAGACCGCTGCGTCGCAGGTCACGAAACTGAGCATGGTGGCCATGTTGGGATGAATCATGCCAGAGCCCTTAGCAGTACCCCCCATGCGTACAGTGCGATCGCCTATTGTAGTTTCCAGCGCAATCGATTTTGTAATCAGGTCTGTCGTAACAATCGCCCGCGCCGCAGCGGGACCTCCCTCCGCAGACAGCTGAGCGACCAGCTCAGGAATGCCTGCTTGTAGCTCGTCCATTTTGATGCGCTGACCAATCACGCCTGTTGATGCAAGCAGCACACTTTCTGATGGTAAGTTGAGCGCAGTTGCCACAGCTAGTGCGCTGGTCATCGCATCTTGCATGCCCTCATCGCCTGTACAGGCATTGGCTTGCCCCGCATTACAAAGAATGGCCCTAGCCGACTGCTTGCGTTCGAGCAGATCCTGACAGTAATCGACGCAGGCCGCCCGGACCTGACTGGTGGTGAATACGCCAGCAGCGATCGCTTCGCTATCCGATACAATTAGCGCCAGATCAGGTGCCCCTGAAGGCTTTAGCCCTGCTGCAATGCCCGCTGCTCTAAACCCTTTAGGAGCGGTCACACCCCCGTCGATCACCTGCCAATCTGTCATGTGTTTATTTACCGTTTGTTCGGCTATGGTCGGCACGGAAAGTTTGACTTTAGATGTGCCTTTGAAGAGAGGATTATATCAATCCAGCCTATGATTTGGATGTTACTGCTTGTAATCTCCTGAACAATTCCCCAGCCAATGCCTAAAGAATTGCCCCAAAGAATTGCCCCAAAGAATTGATCATGCGCCGCAAATCTAAGGCCTCTGTTTCAGCCAATTCTCTAATACCAGCCCGTGAGGTCGCGCTAGGACTGTTAGGGGGTGGATTATTGATGGGACTTGCGCCTGTGAATGCCTGGCCACTGGCTTGGATTGCCATGATTCCGCTGTGGAAGCTGGCTAATGAGTCATATCGGTCGCATCGCTACATGCTGACGGGTGCTGCGATTTGGGGACTGGCCTATCACGGTACCGCGCTGTCCTGGATTTTGTGGTGGGTAAAGCCAGTGCTGGCTATGGGTGTGCCAGTGGTGGCTGGGGTGATCATTGCGCTGTTTGCCTGGCTATTTATCAGCGTGTGGGGGGCGGCAATTGGCATGACCTGGATAGTGCTGTTACGCCAGGTAGGGCGCTGGCAACCGCTAGGCGGCGGGCGCCAAATACTGGTAGGCACCGCGCTATGGTGCGCGGTGGAATGGGTATGGAGCCGAGGGCCGCTGTATTGGACGTCGCTCAGCTATACCCAGAGTCCCCATAACCTGGTGGGCTTACAGCTAACTCAAATTTCTGGACCAATTACGGTTACAGCAGCGATTGTTGCCGTCAATGGACTGCTCGCGATCGCTCTGAGCACTGTTCAAGCAGCTACTGGCCAAGCGACTACTGGCCAAGCGATTACTGGCCAAGTCACTGGGTCCAACCGGGCTGCTCTCCTATTTCGACGGAGTACACCTGCGATCGCACTTTTTTTAACTCTCCATTTATTAGGGCTTATTTTATACAGCCGTCCCCTGATGGATCGGCCTGACCAATCACTGGTCGTCGGTCTTGTGCAGGGCAATATTCCCACCAGCGAAAAGCTGTCAGCGAGCGGAATCCGGGCTTCCCGGCAAATCTATCTAGATGGCTACGAGGCGCTGGTCAAGAAAGGTGCGCAGCTGGTCATTACCCCTGAAGGATCAATTGCCCAAACCTGGAAAACCTTTACACAAGATAGCGACTTGCTGATGCGAGCTGTGGTTAGCAACAGGGTGCCGCTACTGCTAGGCACCTTTGCCCATACCGATATGGTGAATGACCAGGGCCCGCTGACGCAAAGTTTGCTGCTGCTTTCACCCCAGGAAAAAGTGGTTGGTCGCTATAACAAAGTGAAACTGGTGCCGCTGGGAGAATATATTCCCTTCGAGCGGGTGATGCGAGCCGTGATCGGGCGCTTTATTCCCTGGCAGAGCCTGGCACCGGGCCGCGCTTCGCAGCAGCTACAAACGCCTTTTGGGCCGATGGCAGCGGGCATCTGCTACGAATCGGCGTTTGCTGAGCTTTTTCGTCAGCAGGTGAATAGGGGCGGTCAGCTGATTATTACGTCCTCTAATAATGATCCTTATCCACCTAGGCAAATGATGCAGCACCATGCCCAGGACGTGATGCGAGCAGTTGAAAATAGCCGATGGGAAATGCGGGTGACCAATACAGGGATTTCGGGTGTAGTGGATCCTAAGGGGCGATCACGCTGGATATCTGAGCCTGGCGAATGGGTCACGCACATAGACACGCTTTACCGCCGACAGCATAAAACCCTGTACGTGCGCTGGGGAGACTGGTTAACGCCACTGCTGCTACTGCTGTCTGCGCTTTGCCTTTCTCTGAATAAACCTTTCTCTGAATAAACTTTTTTCTGACTAAGCTTTTGTCTACCCAATTATGCTCAGACTATGTTGATGAAAGTAGCTGATCGATATCTGTAGCAGGTAGCGCATCTGCAAGCCAAAACCCCTGAGCTTGATGGCAGCCCAAAGACAGTAACTCCGTCATCTGTTCGCTGGTTTCAACCCCTTCTGCAATTACTGCCATGTTGGCGCTATGAGCAAAGTCAACGATGGTTTTGACGACCTCTTTTCCCTGAGCACTGCTGAGTTCTTGTACAAAAGTGCGGTCTACTTTGAGCGTCCCTACGGCTAGCTGATGCAGCCTACTCAAAGATGAATGTCCTCGGCCAAAGTCGTCTATACACAGCTCAAAGCCCATCAGCCTCAACCGCTTAAGCACGGCGGTGATGGTAGGGTCTGCGCTTAGAAGCGCTTGCTCGACAATCTCTAGCTGAAAGGCCGAAGCAGGCAAACCATGCTGTTCAAGGGCAATTTGCCACTGCATGGCGAGCTGTGGATAGCGAATTTGCATTAGCGAAAGGTTCATGTGCAGGGTAATGTGCGACCAGTCGGGATGCGATCGCCACTTGGCCACTTGCTCGCAGGCACGGCGAATCATCTGTGCGCATAGCTGCTGCACGATGCCAATATCTTCTGCCATTTCAATAAACTGCTGAGCACTCAGATGTCCCTTCGTGGGATGGTACCAACGCAGCAGCATTTCAAAGCCCGAGAGCCGTTGCCTATTCAAATCAAAAATAGGCTGGTAGTGAAGCTGAAATTGATTGTCTAAAAACGCCTGACGGAGCTCTTCTTCTAGGGTGAGTTTGGCTTGCACCCGGCCCTGCATTGTGGCATCGAAAATTGCAAACTGCTGATGGTTGAGCGGTAATTCGCCTTGCATCACAATGGGCGGCAGGTCCTGCTGGGACTGTTGCTTGAGCTGCAATTCTAGCTGCTTTTGAATGCGCCGTTTGGTTTGCATTTTGGCCTGATACATAGCAGTGTCGGCATCTTTTAGCGCCGCTTCTGCTTGCCGGTAGCCTACGGTACTAAACGTAAGGCCAATGCTGGCAGCAACACTCAGCTGATGTCCGTCGATCTCTACAGGAATGGCAAGATGCTCTTGAAGCCGCTTTACGGCGATAATGGCCTGCTCGTTGTCTGGGATGTCGTCGAGCAAAACAGCGAATTCGTCCCCACCCAGGCGTGCAACCAGGTCGCTCTGGCGCAGTAGCTGAGTGATTTTTTCGGCGACATGTACTAGCAGGCGATCGCCCACTCCGTGCCCCAGGCTGTCGTTAACGCCCTTAAAGTCGTCAATGTCGATAAACAGCACTGCGTAATGGTGACTGGGCTGTCGGTGGGTCAGCTGAATTGCCTGATTCAGTCGCTGTAGAAAGTAGCTACGGTTGGGTAAATTCGTCAGCGGGTCGTGAAGGGCATTGTGACGGGAGGCCGCTTCGCGTTTCAGCAGCGCCATCTGTGCCTTGAGCAGTCGGTGTAGCGATGTACTCAAACTTGCCGTGCGCTCTTTAACACGTGCTTCAAGCTGTCGGTTGGACGCTTCTAGTGCCTGACGCTGCAAGCTCAGCTCCATCTGCGCCATGACCTGATGACTGAGCACCTGCAACGCCCGCAGCTGTGACTTTTCTAGATGATGGGGCTCGTAGTCTATAACACACAGCGAGCCCAGCGCATGTCCCTCAGGCGTTACCAGAGGCGCACCTGCATAAAACCGAATGAAAGGCGGGCCTGTGACCAGCGGATTATCCTTAAATCGGCTGTCTTTATGGGTATCTTTTACAACCATAGGCTCTGTTTGCTCGATGGTATGAGCGCAGAAGGCTACTGAGCGAGGTGTTTCGCTGGTGTCTAGGCCGATTCTTGATTTGAACCATTGACGATTGATATCGACCAGACTCACCAGTGCTGTAGGCGTTTGGCAAATGCTGGCAGCAAGCGCTGTGATGTCGTCATAAACCGAGTCTGGCAAAGTATCTAAAATGCCGTAGTCTCGAAGCTTTGCTAGACGAAGAGTCTCTTTAACCGATATGGGGGCCGCTGTCATAGGAGGACGGTTCTGATGGGGTCAGCAGGTTGTTAGCAGGGTGTCATAAGGGCAGATGCTGACGTTACGAAGATGTACTGTTTTTTGGGGTCTATCTTTCAAGATAGGTCAATCCTAGTTTATTTTTGTATTAAAACTAACCTGAGCGCTATCAGCTCTTTCTTTCTGCCAATTGATATATCTAACAGGTTTTATCTCACGGTCTTTTATGTACTGTGGCTACCAGGCTGACTACACCAGGAGAGTGCACGATTCCAGGCCCACCAGCGATCGCGATCGCCAAATTCCCTTTGACACGCTGCGCTACTGATATAGCCAACGTGGCCACCTTGCTGGGTCAACATCAAGGTAATTGCTGGGTTTGCGCTGCATACCGCTTCAACGTCTGCTACCAAAGCTGGGTCGAATAGCGGATCGTCTGCTGCATAGAGGATCAAAGTTGGCTTCTTTAGCTCTGGCAGAATGTATAGCCCACTGGTGGCGTTGTAATAATCTCCTACACTCTTAAATCCTAGACGAGAAATCACCATTTCGTGGTCAAAACTCCAGATGCTGCTAACGCGTGCGGCAGTTTCTGGGTCGAAAGCTTGGGGATGGTAGGCTTGCAGGTCGCTCAGCAGCTGTTTGAGTTTGCGGGTGATGGCTTTTTCGAGGTATTTGCCCAGGGGGGCCTGCATGAGGTAGGTGAGCGATCGCAGTGATTCCAGCGCCGGACAAATCACCATAGCCCCCGCAATATCAGCCTCATCAATATTCAAATGAGCACCCCAGTCAGGCAGTTCTTGGGCGAATTTTACACCCCACAGAGCCAGCAAGCCACCCAGCGAAAAGGCTGTAAACCAGATTGGTGCCGGACATCCCATCGCCTTTGCCTCAGCCGCAATACGAACAAAATCCTCACCTTCGTACAGGCCATCGGACGTCAGCGTGGGGGACAGCTTTGCCGTTTGGCCGTGGGCTCTCCAGTCAAAAATTACGACCGCGTAACCTTTTGCATAGGCTTTGCGAGCCATAATTCGCAAGAACCACTGGTCTTCCAGATCGCCGGTAATTCCGTAGGTGCCAACGATAGTGCCGATGGGATGAGGCGGAATGGCAACCAGACCGAAGATGGGAACCTCGTTCGCGCCTGTGAAGATTTTCTCCTGAAACTTGGGCTCGGGCTCAGCTAACGTACTTTGCCAATTTTTACTCGCCAGTAGCCCGGCGTGAAGGGTCATCAAAAAGCCATTGTTGAGGGGCCAAGGCGCACGATAGTCAATCGAATTCATTCACGAGCAAGCTCACAGCTTAACAATCTTAAGCGTAATGGAGAGCTGTAAACTATCTCTGGCCACGACTTTTCAGAAACGCAATCCGGCCCACCCACAGTCTATGAGAAGCTCCCTGAATGAAGAAACTCATTGATCTTAGCCATGCTGTAGAAGAAGGCATGGTCACTTACAAAGGACTGCCCGCGCCGATCATTTGCGATTTTCTAACGCGAGAAGCCTCGAAGCAGCACTACGCGGAGGGGACAGCCTTTCACATTGGTACGATTGAAATGGCGGGCAATACAGGCACCTACATTGATTCGCCGTTTCACCGCTATGCAGAGGGTAAGGATTTATCTGAACTACCGTTGGAATCGCTGGCTAATTTGGACGGTGTTGTATTTAGAGCGGACCCCACGCAAAAAAGTATCGGTCCAGAGCTGTTTATGTCTATGAATGAAAATGTGAACCTTAGCGGCAAGGCTGTTTTGATTCATACCGGGTGGGACCAGCACTGGCGAACGGATCAGTATTTTGAGGATCATCCTCACTTAACGAAGGCGGCAGCTGAGCTGTTGAAGCGCTCGGGTGTGGCGCTTGTAGGGATTGATTCTTATAACATTGATGGAACAAAGACGGGCGATCGCCCTGCCCACACCATCCTGCTAGGTGCTGATATTCCTATCGTGGAGCATATGCGTGGTTTGCAAGGGTTGCCCAACACAGGATTTACCTTCAACGCAGTGCCTGTAAAGGTAAAAAAGTTTGGCACATTTCCAGTGCGAGCCTACGCGGTTGTGTGAGGGCGAGATGCCTAGTACAGGCTGTAGTATGTAAGTGGTTACAACTTGCGGAACTTGTCTCGGAGCGCCTAGCACTATGACGATAGAGATTAGAGATATTCACTCTCTGTCCGATTTTCAAAGAAATACTCAACAATATGTCAGCGATCTGAGGACCAGTCATAAGCCGGTAGTACTCACTGTAAATGGTGAGGCTGCTTTGGTGGTTCAAGACGCTGCTGCTGACCAGAGCTTTTTAGACGAGCTAGAAATCGCTCGTTGTGCAAGTGTTGTGAAACAGCGCATGGAAAAGTTTGATCGAGATGGTGTGGACCTCGATGCGAAGAGCGCTTTCGAACAGCTAGGAAAAGAACTTGGCGTACAAAGTTAGAGTTCTCCCACAAGCGCTTCAAGATGCTGAAACAATATTTCGGTGGCTGTCGATAGACTCTCCAGCAACGGCGCAGAAATGGTTTCAGGGTATTCAAAACACGCTTACTAAGGATCGAGAATTAAATAACTTGGTCATTTGCATGTTTCTTGCCGCCCTCATCCCCTAGCCCCTTCTCCCAAGCTTGGGAGAAGGGGGACCGGAGTCTGACTCCCTCTCCCAAGCTTGGGAGAGGGTTGGGGTGAGGGCCTCGTAAACTAGAACTTGGTCAGTTTATTTAATTCTCATTCCTAAGCTAGAGAATATGCCTGCTCGCTTTCCTAGAGCGCCAGAGAGTGATGTCCTTTGGGGTCGAGATTCGCCAGCTTGTGTATCAACGTAGATATCGAATCTTGTTTACTATTAGCGCAAGTATTGTGAGGATTCATCATATTCGTCACTCGGCACGGCAATGGATGACCGAAGATGAATTTAAGCTGTAAGCTCTTCTGTATACGTAGGATTCTGAATTCGCTTCAGCAGGCCATAAAACGGTTGCCAGTTATCTTCTTCGGTGATAGGTTCCCAGACAGCTTCGATTTGACGGCGCAAAAGGACGGTTTTGGGATTTGTAGATTGCAGACAAGCTTTTACACTGCTCATTTGCTCGGTAGGAAGCTGAGTAAGACAGTGTTGATACACCTTTCGCCACTGTTTCAGCTGTTCAGCGGCGGCGGGGTCAGATCTTTCCAACGTAGCGCTGAGGATGAGGGTGTCGTCGTTGCGCCACGGGCTGTCGAATTGTTCGGTTAGGGTGCCAAAAAAGTCTGGATAGCTGACGCGGGTTTCTTCTAGTAGGGTAAGGGTTTGGCTAAGCAGGTCGCGGGCGTTGGTGGCGTCTAGAGAATCGGAGGGGAAGCCTAGTTTTTTTAGAGTGCGATCGCAAAACACCTCAGCATACTTTGGCTGATACTGCGCCAGTCCCGCCTCCATATTCTGCTCATCCGCTACACCTTTTAGCGCCACTGCCAGCTGCTCCAAGTTCCAGTAGCAAGCACCCGGCTGATTGCCATAGCAATATAGTCCCGAAGCGTCGAAGTAAGCAGCTGTAAATCTGGGATCATACTCATCTATAAAAGCGAAAGGCCCATAGTCAAAGCTTTCGCCCGTGATTGACATGTTGTCGGTATTTAGCACCGCATGACAGAAGCCTGCGGTCATCCACTGTGCCACTAAAGTTGCCAGCCGTTCAGACAGCTCTATAAACCACTGCGTATAGCGGTCTTGTTCATTTTTTACCTTGGAAAGGTGAGGATAGTAGGTTTCAATGACATGGTTTAACAGCGTCTTCGCCAGGTCAGGTCGATTGATATAGTCCAAGCGCTCGAACGTGCCGAAGCGAATGTGCGAATGGCTAAAGCGCACCATGACTGACGAACGGGTCGGCGAGGGTTCATCACTGCGATAGAGCGGCTCGCCGGTTTCAATTAAGCTCAGCGTCCGTGAGGTATTGACCCCCAGTGCATGCAATGCTTCTGAGGCGAGGATTTCGCGAACGCCGCCTTTTAGCGTCAGCCGTCCGTCACCACCGCGAGAGTAGGGCGTTGGCCCCGATCCCTTCGTGCCAAAGTCGTAAAGCTTGCCGTTATTGCCGCGAACCTGACCGTACAGAAAGCCGCGCCCATCGCCCAAGAAAGGGTTGTAGCTGCGAAACTGATAGCCGTGATAGCGCAAGGCTAAAAAGGCGTCGTGGCCGCTGAATTTGCCGAAGGCTTCGATCAAGTGGCGATCGCTCACATCTTCAGCATCCAACCCCACCTGCTGCAAAAGCGCATCATTCCGAAACCGCAAGACGTGTGTAGGAAACGAAGCGGGCGTCACCGCATCGTAATAATCAGGGCCCAAGTCAAAAAGAGCTGATTCGTAAGGGAGCGCGAGAAGAGGATTGGACAAGGAGAAATTGGTGGGTTGTGCATAACGCCTGCGGCGACGCTTCGCGAACGACTCCGCTCAGGCAGCGGAATATTTTGAGTGGAGTCCGCAGCAGGATAGTTCCTCGAGCCCTGAGCGGAGTCGTAAAGCTTTGCTTTTCTCGTAGAGTAGAGCGTCTACATTAGTCGACTGCTGTGATTCGCTTCAGATCGAGGACATCCGACAGCTTTCGAATATGGGTGAAGGTTTGATTCAGGTGGGCGTGGTCGCGAATATCAATGCCCAAGTCGATCTCGGCAATCTGGTCGGGATGGGTTTTGACACCAGCTTTGTGAACGTTGATTTTAAGATCGGATAGGCGGGTCAGAATGTCTTTGAGTACGCCGACCCGGTCAATGACTTCAATCCGCAGCTGTACCGGATAGGTGTCGGGCTGGCCTGTCGTTGCGTCTGGCTGGTTCCAGCGCAGCGGAATTAGTCGCTCGCCTGGAATACTTTCTACATTCGGACAGCCTTGCTTGTGTACGGCAATGCCTCTGCCGCCAGTAGAAACTGTCCCTAAAATAGACTCGCCTGGAATGGGATGACAGCAACCTGCGATGTAATGCAATAACCCTTCTAGTCCAGCAATGGGCGCATGATCTCCAGTAGTGCGATTGGCAGGCGCTTTTACCTTCGGGATTTCATCTTCGAGAGTGGCGGGCTCTTCTTCTTCTATGGGTTGAGATTCCCTAACGGCGTCTTGTAAACGGTTGACAACCGCATTTAAGGTGACCTCACCGTAGCCAAGCCCTGCGAGCAAATCGTCAACACAGGAATAGTTGCAGCGCTCGGCAGTCGCCTGGGCAGGCTCTGTTTTCAACAGGGCTTCAAGGCCGCTTTTGCCCATGACTTTTTCGAGCATTTCACGACCGCGATCGCGATTCTCATCATGGTGAAAATTCTTGTACCACTGGCGAATACGGTTACGTGCACCAGTGCTAACCACAAAGTTCAACCAGTCAAGACTGGGATGGGCGTTCTTTTGGGTGATAATTTCAACGATGTCGCCGTTTTGCAGTTCTGTGTTGAGTGGAACAATGCGTCCGCACACCTTGGCACCCGCGCAGTGATTGCCCACTTCGGTATGGATACGATAGGCAAAATCTACCGGCGTCGCCCCTCGGCTCAGTGGAATCACATCACCACTAGGGGTAAAGGCATAAACCTCTTCATCAAAAAGATTATTTTTAACGTCTGAAAGATATTCCTGAGCGTCTTTTAGCTCGTTTTGCCAGTCCAACAGCTGACGCAGCCAGGTAAATTTTTCTTCGTCTTGCCCAATGTTTGAGTTGCTATTCCCCGCCTCTTTGTATTTCCAGTGAGCCGCGATTCCGTACTCGGCTACATGGTGCATTTCCATGGTGCGAATTTGCACTTCGATAGGCCGACCATGGGGACCAATTACCACCGTGTGCAGGGATTGATAACGATTGGCTTTTGGCAGACCAATGTAGTCTTTGAAGCGACCGGGAATTGGCCGATACAGATCGTGGGCAACAGCCAGCGCACGGTAGCACTCATCTTTGGTATTGACGATCAGGCGGACGGCTGCAATGTCGTAAATCTCTTCAAATTCCTTTTCCTGCCGCTGCATTTTCTTGTAGATGCTGTACAGGTGTTTGGGTCTGCTGCTGACATCTTCACAATGGATGCCAAGCTTGGCTATGTCTTCTCTGAGTACGCTGCTGACTTTTTCCAGCCGTTCCTCACGGTCTGCACGCTTTTCAACAATCAGCTGCTTTAGCTCGTTGTAGGCATCGGGCTCTAAATACTTGAAGCAAAGATCTTCTAGCTCCCACTTGAAGCGTCCAATCCCTAGGCGGTTGGCTAGGGGTGCAAAAATCTCCAGCGTTTCACGGGCGATTCTGATCTGTTTCTCAGGCTTTAAGTGCTCTAGCGTTCGCATGTTGTGAAGGCGATCGGCAAGCTTGACTACAATCACTCGAATATCTTTGGCCATAGCCAGAAACATTCGACGAAAGTTCTCTGCCTGCTGTTCGGTTTTACTATCAAAGTTGAACTTAGAAAGCTTGGTAACGCCTTCTACTAGATGGCGCACTTCCGGGCCAAAGATGCCTTCAAGCTCATCGGCGGTCACGGCAGTATCTTCGACCACATCGTGTAAAAAACCAGCGGCAACCATCGCGCTATCGCCGCCTAGGTTTCTGAGTAAACCGGCGACAGCGACGGGATGGGCAATGTAGGGGTCGCCGCTAGCTCTTAGCTGGCCCTTGTGTAGCTGGTAGGCAAATTCAAACGCACGGCAAACGAGCCGATCCCCATCGACAGGCAGCTCGATGTTGTCTGCTACTTTTTCGAGTGTGGGGCTCTCTTCTACTGCCGACTCTAGCTTGGCGATCGCCTGCGAGGTTTCGTCACTGGTGCCGTGTTCTAGTAAGCACGACGATAGCCAGTCGGGAAGCGAGCAGTCTTGAGGGATGGCAAGGGCTGTTGCGGTCATGGCTACACTCTCATTTGAGCAACGGTTTACGGGAACTGAGCGGGAATAAGCAAGAGAATTTGAGTGACAGTCAATAGCGGGAAAACGAAGGAAATACCAATAGGATGAAAACAGCGTTGCAATTGAGTTGCAAATTCAGACGTGGCAGTTGCGTGATGGCTATGCGGCGGGCATATACCTAGTGATAATGCAAAGATAGTTAACGTAAAAATTCACTTTGGTGAGATAAAAATCACACTCGGTTTGTGTATGGCTTGTTGTGTATGGCTTACTTTGGGGGTCGGTAATCTGTCTTTTGGGATTCGGTCGATAGGCGGAACATTGCTGACTCGTTGTAGTTGGGCGATTGCCAACAAGGAACGTATCAGGAGCTTGAATTATATATTGGGCCACTGTAAGTGTTGCTAAGGAAGCAGTAATGTAGCCTTATATACAAGTTTTATGTAACTTAATCATAAACAAAACTGTCACACTTGAGACGAATACTTTGTAGGAATCGTCAGGAATTCCGGTGATTTAGTCGGACTGCCAGCCCTGTCGATTTTTCTTCTCGCAAAAGGTTATATCTCAAACGCTATATGCCTATATCGCTTTGCGACCAGCTAGAACAAATGGTGCGATCGCTCAGCACACTTCAACAGTCTGTCCAGCAGTCTGAAGAGCAGCTAACTCATCACCATTCAGAGTCCTTACGGAATAGTACTGAGACAGTAGGCCTCGATAGAAAAGCTATTGAACTTGTTTGGCAGCAATCCACGGACCTATTTCCTCATTTTCTAGAAATTCTAGAAAAGCTTGAAAGTGCTGACATCGCCCCACAGACGGAGCAACAGATTCGCCCTTATCAGACCGAGGCTCACAGACGGCTGCGTCTGATTAAAGTTGAAGCGATGCGGCTACGTACCGCCCGGCAACCAATGACAGTGCGTAAAAGCTATGAACAGCTGACGAACCACGTCGCTGCACTACAGCAGTTTGCAGAGGCGATCGCCCGCGAAATATGCGCGTAAGATGTAGCTATCAGGTAACAGACTAGGCGATAGACACTTGATTGACCCAGCAGAAACGCCCGAGCACGCCGGGCAATCCGGTGTAAGCTAATTCGCAGCCGTCAGAGGACTCCGCGTGTGCGCTGCCCCAAAGAACCCAATGTTGAACTAAGTGCCAAAAAGCTGACTGAAAAGCTGGATGTACAGTGTTGTGCAAGCTGTCAGGGCAATTGGATACCCAAGCTGAACTATCAGATTTGGCAGTCTCAGGAAGCGGGATTAGAAGCGATCCCCGAAGAAGTGCTGCCCATGACCCTGGAGACAGATTACCAGGTCGCTCCGCTAGATGGACGGGCCGGGCTGTGCCCTGAGTGTGGGACGTATTTGAAGCGATCGCGCATCAACCTAAAAAATGCTGCCTTCTATGTAGAGCGCTGCCCAATCTGTGAAGGGCTATGGTGCGACAACGGCGAATGGGAAATCCTTGAAGCACTAGGGCTACATATTCAAATTCCGATAGTATTCAATGCGGACTGGCAGGCCAGGGTGCGCGAATTGGAGCAGGCAGAACGCCAGCGGCTGGCCATGGTCGATAAGCTGGGTGCAGATATGGCTAACCGAGTTTTTGAGCTAGGTGAGATGCTCGTTGGCCACCCCCATGGGGACTTTGCAGTTGCTTACTTAATGAGAAAATTTAACAAATAGACCCTTTCTGTCACTACCTTCCTGTCACTATGGCCGATTCCACTATGGCTGATTTGCCTAACCCAGCTGCTGGCGAGTCAACTTCGCCGCTACTCGCCATTGAAGATTTTAGAGTGTCTTATCCAGGACCGCTGGCCTGGGCAGTAGATGGCGTGTCGATCGCTTTGCAGCCGGGCGAAAAGCTGGGGTTAGTGGGAGAATCGGGCTGCGGCAAAAGCACCCTGGGCCGGGCGGCTATGCGCCTGCTGCCGAAGGGGTCGCGGATTGAGGGGAAAGCGACGTTTGAAGGTCGCTCGATCGTGGATTTTACGCCCAGCGAATTGCGTCAGTTTCGCGGCGAGGCGGTGTCGCTGGTGTTTCAAGATCCGATGACCCGGCTCGATCCACTGATGACGATTGGTGAGCACTGCACTGAAACGCTGCTGGCCCATCGCCCCGATCTGGACAAAAAAACGGCAAAAGAAATCGCCATCGCCACACTAGAGTCAGTAAAGATTCCGGCGGACCGCTGGCAACAATATCCTCACGAGTTTAGCGGCGGCATGCGGCAGCGGGTAGCGATCGCCCTGGCCTTGGTCTTAGATCCAAAGCTAATCGTGGCAGACGAACCCACGACTAGCCTGGATGTCACGGTATCTGCGCAGATTTTAGACCTGCTGACAGAGCTATGCGTACAGCGAAATATGGGGCTGATTCTGATTTCCCATGACCTGGCGCTGGTGGGTGAGTATTGCGATCGCATTGCCGTAATGTATCAGGGCAAACTCGTCGAAAGTGGCCCCAAAGAAGACGTCTTCTACAATCCGCAGGCAGAGTACACAAAGATGCTGCTAGCTGCTGCCCACCAGCTACAGTCCGCAGGTGCACAAAACTCTGCAGCGATAAAAGAGGGCCATCAGCCGATCCTAAAGCTAGAAAATATTATCAAGCACTACACGCTAGAGCAGGGATTGCTAGGCAGGCTTTTCCGGCAGGAGCCACCTGAGCCCATCAAAGCCGTCGATGGTGTATCGCTCGATTTATATCCCGGTGAAATTTTAGGACTCGTGGGTGAATCGGGCTGTGGTAAAAGCACCCTATCGCGCACGTTGTTGCGAATCGTAGAACCGACATCTGGCAAAATTACCTTTCAAGGCGGCGACTTCACGAGCCTGTCGCGTTCGGCATTGCAGGCAAAACGCCGCGACATTCAAATGATTTTTCAAGACCCTCATGCTTGCTTGAACCCGATGATGACCATCGGGCGCGGCATTGCCGACCCGTTGCTGATTCACGGTTTGGCTAGTGCGTCTGAAGCTAAAACTAAGGTGAAGGCGATGCTAGAGCGGGTGGGACTGACCCCAGTAGAAGACTATTACGATCGCTATCCAGGTGATATTTCAGGCGGGCAGCAGCAAAGGGTGGCGATCGCGCGTGCCCTGATTACTCAGCCTAGCCTGGTGGTCTGCGATGAGCCTGTGAGTATGCTCGATGCTAGCGTGCAGGCCCAGGTGCTAGAGCTAATGCTGGATTTGAAAGAAGAGCTGGACTTGACGTATTTGTTTATTACTCACGACCTGTGGGTGGCGAAGTATTTGTGCGATCGCATCGCTGTTATGAACGGCGGGAAAATTGTCGAAATTGGCCCTACCGAGCAAATATTCAGCGCTCCGGCTCATCCCTACACAAAAACGTTGTTGAAAGCTGCTCCCCTACTCACAAAAGCTTGAATCAAAAAACTCGAATAGGATTGCTAGCTTTTACATAAACCTCAACAAAATCTGTGGCAAAGCTCGCTTTGATGCCCGTACTGCTGATTATTAACTGATTATTAGCAGGTACTTACAGTGCACTTCATGACCAGATCTCTTATACGGTGTCCCCTAGAGTATTTCACACAGTTCAAATCGAGCAGTTCCAGCTTTATAACGTTCCTGGGGTTGAGTCGAGGGGAGCGTAATAGCTCTCCTCGACTCAACCCAACTGTATTGAAAAATACTGTATATCCACGTATAAAACTGTATATCTACGTATAAATAAGTAAGCTTTGGTTGAAATTTTCTAACTCCTGAAAGCTTACTTAAAGGCCTGATTACACCGAGTTTATATGGCTCGGCTCAGCATCGCCTGCGCTACTATACTCTGCGAGAAATTTCACTATGATGACGTTTACGCTTCAGTCTCGGTTGAGACCGTTAGATGTTTCTGGCTTCAGTCAGATTGACATAGAGAAAGTTCAATCGTTACTCAGAGCAGATAGTGCTATCCAGAGTGCTGTTGTACGTGTAAAAGAAACCCACGTCAACCAATATGAGCTAGTTGCATTTCTAGTTCCTACGCCGACCGCCTATGCAAGCTTTTGTTTAGAAGACTTTAAGTCGAGAATAAAAGAAAAAGTTTCCAGCGAATATTTGCCTTATGGCTATGTTGTGATGCCTAGCCTACCGCTAGCTGCGGACGGCACAGTAGACGATCAGTCGTTGATGGCGTTGCCTGTTGTCACCCCTGGGCTGAATGCTCAGCTTCAATCTTTACTGCAAGAGCTGCCACATGTCGAAAGCGCGGCCGCGCTATGGAAGATGTCTCCACCGAAGGAAAAGGGCATCCACCTCTTAGACCTACTGCCTACCGAACTGCAAGCCATCTCTGCATCTCAGGTTTCAACGGTAAGTAAGGCTGCTGCTAACGCTGTTGCTGTTGACCTACAGCGACTGCCAGCGATCGCCACAGGCGACGAGCTGTTGATACCCACAGATGCACCACAGACGCTAACAGAAGCTCTGTTGAGAACGGCGAAAGCCTATCCTACGCGAGGAATTCAATATATTGAAGCGGATGGTTCTCAAAGGAAGCAATCCTATGAGGATTTGCTTACTCAGGCCCAGCGCATTTTGTCGGGGCTGCGGCAGGCGGGGTTAAAGGCCGGCGATCGCGTCATCCTTCAAACCCGCTCTTTTAGCGATCACTTTCCCACCTTCTGGGCCTGCTTACTCGGTGGAATTATCCCTATTACCATAGCTGTTGCACCTACGTACGACGAAAACAACCCCGTTGCTCGCAAACTGTTCAACATCTGGAGCACGCTTAATCATGTACCTGTTATAGCGAGTGAGGCGCTGGTCGAGCCGCTTCAGTATCTAGAAAGCTGCTTGTCGATGAAAGGGCTATCTGTTCTTTCTATTGCGCAGCTGCGGCAGAACAACCCAGCTGTTGAGCTACATACAACCCACCCAGAAGATGTTGTTTTTATTCAGCTATCGTCTGGCAGTACAGGCATTCCTAAGTGTATTCAAATCACACATCAGGGGGTCATCGCACACATCCATTCCTCTGCACAATTCAACAGCTATAAGAGCGAAGATATCTCGTTAAACTGGCTACCGCTAGATCATGTTGTGCCCATGCTCACCTATCACCTCAAGGACGTGTACTTAGGCTGTGAGCAAATAGAAGTTGCGACCAGTGTTGTTATCAGCAATCCACTGAAGTGGTTGAGTCTGATGTCTGAGCATCGAGTAACCCATTCGTGGTCTCCTAACTTTGGCTTCAAGCTAGTGAGCGACGCGCTTAACGCTACAAACAAAACGCCGGATAAAACGTCTCAACCGCACTGGGATTTATCTGGCATTAAGCTACTTATGAACGCAGGAGAGCAGGTAACTCGAACAGTCGTGGATGGTTTTTTGAAGAGAGTTGCCCCTTTTGGCGTACCTTCTCAAGTGATACAGCCCGCCTTTGGTATGGCTGAGCTATGTACCTGCATGACTTACCAAAACGACTACGCCGTTGACGATTGGGGGTACAGAGTCGCGAAGTCGTCCCTCCGCAGTCGGCTGATGGAAGTAGATGACAGCTACAAGTCAGCAACAGATTTTGTTCACTTGGGGCCACCGGCACCCGGGGTGGAAATGCGGATTGTTGATGCCGCCAATGCCCTATTAGAAGAAGGGATGATTGGGCGGTTACAAATTAGAGGTGCAGTGGTTACCCCAGGCTATCTAAATAATCCGAAAGCGAATGCAGAAGCGTTTGTTGGAGAAGGCTGGTTTAACACGGGAGACTTAGGCTTTCTACTCAACCGCCATCTGGTCATTACCGGGCGAGAGAAAGAGATCATCATTGTCAACGGCGCAAACTTCTACTGCTACGAGATAGAAGACGTCGTGAATGCTATCTCGGGTGTTCGCTCGACCTACACAGCTGCGGTTAGTCACTACAACGAAGCCACTGGCTCCGAGGGGCTAGTCATATTTTTCGTTCCGGTTCAGGGCAAGCTTGCCGAAAATGTTGATCTCATCAAATCGATCAAAACCCAAGTCACTGCTACCCTCGGAATGAGTCCGACCCATGTCATCCCCCTTTCTAAAGCACGATTTCCAAAAACCACCAGTGGGAAGATTCAGCGTATGGGACTAAAGCGCGCCCTCCTAGAAGGAGAGTTCTCTGAGGTAATCAAAGAGATTGACATTCACCTCGATAACAACACTCTGCCAAGCTGGTTCTATCGTCCGATATGGCAGCAAAGCGAGCTGGCAAACGCGCCGCTCAAAGGCATAACCAGTGCTCAAACGGTTGTTTTCTCTGATTCTTTGGGGCTAGGTCAGCAGTTCTGCGATGAGTTAGCAAGGCGCGGCCAGCCCTACATTCGAGTGATACCCGGTAGAAGGTTCTCGTACCGGGATAGTCGCTACACAATCAATCCCCGTCGCCCAGCAGATTATGAAAGGCTGTTTGCAGCACTGGTGGCCCGTGGTTTTTGTGTTACCCAGATAGTGCATTTGTGGACCTATCAACCTCCTACACCGATTAGCAGTGTCGTTGATTTGGAACGAGCGCAGGTCTGGGGGGCTTTGAGCTTGCTCTCACTACTACAGTCTTTGAGCACACACTGTTCGCAGCATCCCGTTTCGCTTCAGGTTGTTTCTACTTGCACTCAACCGGTCTCTGACACTGACGTACTCGCCGTTGAGCACGCCCCAATGGCAGGTCTGCTCAAAAGCGCCGTGCAAGAGATGCCCTGGCTCAACTATCGTCATCTTGATTTTGACGGTGCGGCGTCAGCACCTGCCGATGGTGATCTTTCGGTGCCGCCTGTTGGCCTGTCTGTATTTGCAGATTGCGATCGCTTACTTCAAGAGATAGAGCGGACTACAGAAGACTCTGCGATCGCTTATCGAGAGGGCAGGCGATGGGTCCAAAAGCTAGAGAAGGTAGACTTCACACAGTGCCCTGCTCAGCAACTGCCTTTCGAGTTTGGCGGGTTCTATGTTGTAAGCGGCGGTCTGGGCGGTGTCGGCCTAAAAATATCGACCTATCTGCTTGAGCATTACAAGGCTCGATTACTGATTCTAGGGCGAACGCCTCTGCCGACGGAAACGCCTCTCAGCGAGCATAGTCCTGAGCTTAGCCCATTGGCCGCTGGGCGTTTGGCTGCCTACAAGCAGCTCTCAGCAATCGGTGACGTTTGCTATAGAGCGCTCGATATTACCGATGAGAATCAACTGCGCCAGGCCACTCAGACAGCAGCGGAACAATGGCATTGTGCACTCAAAGGCGTCTTCCACTTAGCTGGCGTTTTCAAAGAATGCCCTCTCATAGAAGAAACTCAGGAGTCGTTCTTGCAGACATTGCGTCCTAAGATGGGCGGTAGCTGGGCCCTTCATCAGCTAGTGAAAGATAATCCTACAGCGGTGTTTGTCAACTTTTCATCGGTGAACGGCTTTTTTGGTGGGCAGTCGGTCCCTGCTTATGCAGCGGCGAATGCATTCGTAGAACAGTTTTCGTATTCTCAACGCTCGGTGCTTCGTAGCTACTGCTATGCCTGGAGCATGTGGAACGAGGTAGGGATGAGCAACGGCTATCAGCTCAAGGCGCTAACGCGGACAAAGGGGTTTCATCTCATTGAGCCAGAACAGGGACTGACCTCTTTGTGGGCCGGGCTTAGTCATGCTCAGCCCCAGTTAATGATTGGACTAGACGGTAGAAATCCCAACATCAGCCGTACAGTTAGCCACAAGGCTCAAGCTCATCAGGCCCTGGTGGCCTATGTCAGTACGACGCATCACAATGTTCAGTCAGTGACATCCATACAGGCTGCCGTCCGACAGCTTGCCCTAGTGGATGGCTTTGGCACCTCAGTAACGCCTCAGCTCAAAGTTCTGGAGGCATTTCCACTTACTGAAAACGGAGAGGTTGATAGAGCTGCTCTTCAAGCGATGTCTGCTGACAGCGAAGCCTTTGTAGCACCTCAAACACCGCTAGAAGAATCACTTGCAAAGATTTGGTGCACTCTACTCAATGTCAGCCGGGTGAGTCGTCACGACAATTTCTTTGAGATTGGCGGTAATTCTCTACTGACTGCGCAGCTTGTGTTGCAAATAGAAGAAACAATGAAGGCCACCGTAACACTTCTAGAGCTATTCGAGGCTCCCACGATTGCGACGTTAGCTGACGTCATTGCAGGGACGGCAACGGCTGTAGCCGAAACTATAGATTTCGAGAGTGAAGCAATTTTGAGCGCCGACATTTATCCAACAGCGCCTTTTGTCTTTACCGCTACGCCAAAAGCCGTTCTGCTTACTGGCGCGACGGGGTTTCTAGGGGGCTCCCTATTGGCGACATTGATACAGGAAACCGACGCAAAAATATTCTGTTTGGTTAGAGCAAATTCTGTAGAGTCTGCGATTGTTCGCATTCGTCAAAACCTGGAGAGTCAAGAGCTATGGCATTCGGAGATGACGGCTCGCATTGTTCCGCTGCTTGGCGATCTTTCACAGCCACGTTTGGGACTCTCGGATGCAGACTTTTTAACACTTACGCATGAAGTGGATGTGGTGTACCACAACGGCGCGTGGGTCAACTTTACGTATCCTTATTCGGCCCTTAAGCAAACTAACGTTGTGGCGACGGAAGAGGTCCTGCGAATTGCCAGCCTGGTTAAGGTAAAGCCAGTTCACTTTGTTTCAACAATTTCAACCTGCTTTTCCGATGCTTACAAAGGTAGGGTTGTTGATGAGAATGAATCCTTGAGATCGCCTGTAGGGCTACCGATGGGATACGCTCAAGGAAAATGGGTTTCTGAAAAGATGATGATGGCAGCAAAAGAGCGGGGTATGCCCATTTGCATCTATCGCCCTGGCAGAATTATGGGCCATTCAGCGACTGGCTACAGCAACACCCACGACCTTATTTGCCGTATGCTGAAGCAGGTTGTGCAAATGGGATACGCGCCCGATTTGGTTGGTTCAGTTGACATGACGCCGGTTGATTTTGTGAGTCAGGCATTGGTCAAAATCTCTCTTCAGGAAGCTTCATTCGGTAAGGTGTTTCACCTGATTAACCCTGAGCTGGTGAGCTGGCAGGATATTTTCCGGACGATACAGTTGCTGGGCTATTCGCTGGAGACGATGTCCTGCGACCGGTGGCGAGAGAAGCTTTTTGCGATCGCTAAATCCGACGTAGACCAAGCACTGCACCCTCTGTTAGAACTTTTTTCACAAAAAATTCCCTTTGAAGAGCAAGATCCTCGCTACAGCTGTGAAAATACGCTGAAAAGCCTATCGTCGGTACCACTGCCCTTTCCTCGCCAGGCTCAAAATTCGTTGGCCACTTATTTTCGCTACTTCGAGCGGACTGACTACATCTAAGGGAGCTGCGGATGGCCCTTGTCTTGTCTATGTTCTACGCCCTTTAATATGTCTTTCTTAGCAGCACCGTTCAAAGTCAGCAACCCAGCGTCAAACCTCGGCAACTTGACAGTGCGCGATAGAAAGGAGAACTACAACAGGACTATGGTCACAAGTTCCTACAATTCGGCAAAGAACATACCGTAGCCGGGTAGCTTTGCCTGGCTTTTGCTGTATCCATACTGGCTACCATCAAAATCACAGATACTCTCTTTCACGTTAAACACTGCCAGAATGGCTGCATTTTCATAGCGACGCTCCAACACTAGCAACGAATCATCGCTTTCTAGTACCCGTAGTGAGCCATGCAGCATAGCAGGCTGCGACTTCCGCCATGCCAAAAACTTTCTCGTAAACTGTAGAACAGAGTCCTCATCAGACTGTTGCACTGTAACCGCTTTTTCGACGTGTGCGCCGGGCACTGGTAACCACGGCTTCGTCGTTGAGAAGCCACCATTTGGCAAAGCGTCATCCCAGGGCATCGGCGTTCGGCACCCGTCGCGACCTTTGTATTCTGGCCACAGACGAATGCCATAGGGATCTTGTAATTCTTCAAACGCTAGCTCGGCTTCCGGCAGACCTAACTCCTCACCCTGATAAATACAGAGTGAGCCTCGCAGCGAAAGCAACAACGCCAAAAAGAACTTAGCCTGCTGCACCATCGAAACGTTCTCTCGTCGCCAGCGAGACACCGTCCGTACGACGTCGTGATTGCTGAACGCCCAGCACACCCATCCGTCACCAACATGCGACTCAATCGTACGAATTACCTGCTTAAAATGGCTAGCGCTACAGCCCTCAGTAAGTAACGCAAAGGTGTACACCATGTGCAGCCGCCGATCTTTCGCGGTGTACTCGGGCGTCATTTCGTTAGCGGCCTTTGCAGTCAGCTCACCTAGCCCAATCGCACCGTACTGGTCTAGTAACGCTCTAAACTGTTCTAAAAACGTCAACACTTCAGGTCGAGACTTGTTGTAAATATGCTCTTGCATACCGTAATTGCTGGACTCTGGTACATACAACAGTTTTTCGCCTTGACTGGGCGGATTATCGCGTAGCTGCTTGTCATGAAAATACCAATTGACCGTATCTAATCGAAAGCCGTGAACACCTAGCTTTAGCCAAAACTCTGTGACATCCAGTGCTGCCTCGACCACGTCAGGATTGTGAAAGTTCAGGTCAGGCTGAGCCGTCAAAAAGTTGTGCATGTAATATTGGCGGCGGCTGGTATCCCACTCCCATGCATTTCCCCCAAAAATAGAAAGCCAGTTGTTCGGTGGCGTACCATCCGGCTTTGCATCGGCCCAGATATACCAGTCGGATTTGGCATTTTCCCGGCTCGCCCGACTCTCTACAAACCAGGGATGCTGATCAGACGTGTGGCTCAGCACCAGATCGATCATCACCTTAATATTTAGCGCATCCGCCTTTTCTACCATCGCAGCGAAGTCATCGAGGTTACCAAAGACAGGCTCAATATCCTTGTAGTTCGATACGTCGTAACCAAAGTCCTTCATGGGTGATGGATAAAAAGGCGAGATCCAAATCATATCTACGCCTAGCCTGGCAACATAGTCTAGCTGGCGAGTAATTCCGGCAATGTTGCCCACCCCGTCTTTATCCGTATCCAAAAAGCTACGAGGGTAAATTTGATAAATCACCGCGCCACGCCACCACTCGTTCACCCTTTGTACTCCAAGCTACGTTCAACTGACTTAACGATAAGGCCAGGCGCGGCAAAAACGGACATTTGCTGGCAGAATAGCGAACGGCTGTGAATTTTCAGAAGTACCGCTTACATGAACACTACTAACCATTCTCAAACGGCTGCTTTCCTCTGGTCTATTGCAGACCTGCTGCGAGGGGATTTTAAGCAGTCGCAGTATGGGCGGATTATTTTGCCATTTACGCTGCTGCGGCGAATGGAATGTGTGCTGGAGGCGACGAAGGACAAAGTGCTGAAGGCGGCGAAGACGCATCAGGATAAGCCGGATACGGTACGGGAAAAGCTATTGCTGCGAGCGGCAGATCAGCAGTTTTTTAATGCATCGCCGCTGTCTTTGGCGAGTCTATCGGATACGCAGACGGCGGATGACCTGATGAGCTACGTGCAGAGCTTTAGCACGGATGCTAGGGAGATTTTTGACTATTTTCGGTTTGAGGAGTTTGTACAGCAGCTGGCGGCGAGTGACTTGCTGTATCAGGTGGTGCAAGGGTTTGCGGCGGTGGATTTAGGTCCAAAGAAAATTACAAACTTCGGGATGGGCTCTATTTTTGAGGAGCTGATTCGGCAGTTTGCAGAAAGCTCGAATGAGACGGCGGGTGAGCACTTTACGCCCAGAGACATTGTGCAGCTGACGACGGCGTTGATTATGACAGGGCAAGGTCACAAGCTGAAGGACAACAGCATTGTGACTATCTATGACCCAACGGCAGGGACGGGTGGATTCCTATCGGTGGGGGATAAGTATATTCAGGATATTAGTGAGCGGGTGACGGTGTCGCTGCATGGGCAGGAGCTGAACCCGGAGTCTTATGCGATTTGTAAGGCGGACATGCTGATAAAGGGGCAGATGGTGAACAATATTCGGCTGGGGAATACGCTGAGTGATGACCAGCTGGCGGCGAGTCGATTTGATTTTATGCTGAGCAATCCGCCGTTTGGGGTGGAGTGGAAGAAGGTGCAGAAGCAGGTGACGGATGAGCATAAGGTGCGCGGCTTTGATGGGCGGTTTGGGCCGGGGTTGCCGAGGGTGTCGGATGGGTCGCTGCTGTTTTTGCTGCATTTGGTGAGTAAGATGCGGGATCCGCGTGAGGGGGGATCGCGGATTGGGATTATTCTTAATGGCTCGCCGCTGTTTACGGGTGGGGCAGGGAGCGGCGAGTCGGAAATTCGGCGGTATCTGTTACAGCGTGATTTGGTGGAGGCGATTGTGGCGCTGCCGACGGATATGTTTTATAACACCGGGATTGCGACGTATGTGTGGGTGCTGAGCAACCTGAAACCGGCTGAGCGAAAGGGGAAGGTGCAGCTGATTGATGGGACAGAGCATTACAGCAAGATGCGGAAGTCGCTGGGGAGTAAGCGGCAGTACATCAGTGATGAACAGATTGCGGAGCTGGTGCGGCTGTATGGAAGGTATGAGGAGACGTCGAAGAGTAAGATTTTTCCGATTGAGGCGTTTGGCTATCGGCGGATTACGGTGGAGCGTCCGCTTAGACTGGCGTTTGAAGTGGTGCCGGAGCGGGTCCAGGCGGTGCTGGGGCAGAAGGCGATTTTGAAAACGGATGAGGAGGAGCGGGAGCGGCTGGCTGAGGCATTGGCATCTTTGGCAGATGGCAAGGTGTATTTGAGCCGGGCGAAGTTTAGCAAGCTGTTGAAGGAGGCTTTGGTGGAGCATGAGGTGAACCTGAGTGCGCCGCAGATGAAGGCGGTGCTGAAGGAGTTGGGGACTCGTGATGAGTCGGCGGAAGTATGTATGAAGACAGGGAAGCCGGAGCCGGATACGGGGCTGAGAGATTATGAGAATGTGCCGCTGGGGGAGAGTGTGGAGGCGTATTTTGAGCGGGAGGTGAGGCCGCATGTGCCGGAGGCGTGGATTGATGAGAAGAAGTGCGATGCGCTAGATGGTGAGGTGGGGATTGTAGGGTTTGAGATTCCGTTTAATCGACATTTTTATGTGTTTGAGCCGCCGCGAGATTTGGAGGAGATTGATCGCGATTTGAAGGAATGTACGGATCGGATTAAGCAGATGATTGAGGGGCTGTCGGCGTGAATCATTTATATAAACAATGCTCATCAGCATGAGTACTTTCCTCATATTGACGGCGTCTCCACATGCGATATAATTGAGGTAACAAATCCGCCATGCCTCTCGTAGAAGCACACTTTGGCGGATTTTTTCGGTTTAAATTACTTTCTGTGATAGTCGTTAATGGCCCTTTTTGAGAAACCTGCTTTAACCATCGATCAGCAGATATGTCTGCTACAGCAGCGCGGGCTACTCATCTCTGACGAAGAAACGGCACGATGTACTTTATCGAATATCAGCTACTATCGTTTTTCGGCTTATACTCGACCGTTTTATGTGCCTCAGCAGGGGGACCAGCACAGATTCTTGCCAGGGACTACTTTTGAACAAGTACAGTCACTTTATTCGTTTGATAGAGAGCTGCGTCTACTATTGCTAGATGCTATTGAGCGTCTTGAAGTTGCATTACGAGCTCAGATGACGACTACACTGGCTGAACATCATGGCGCGCATGGATATACCGATCCTGGCGTTTTCGATGATAGATACAATCATGAATGGCTACTAGAGAAGCTGACTCGAGAGATGACCGCTTCTCATGCTGATGTATTTGCTCAGCACTATCGAATGAAATACAACGAAGCTCCTAGCTGTCCACCCGCATGGATGGCAATGGAACTACTCACTTTCAAAGAGACATCTGTGCTGTTTAGTAAGTTGCGACACAGTGCTGACACTCAGCGCATTAGCAGTTATTTCGGCTGGCCTCACAGGGTTCTGTGTTCGTGGTTTCGGAGTGTATCTGATTTACGTAATTTGTGTGCACATCAGTCCCGTGTGTGGAATCGTGAGTTTGGTAGTTTTCCTATGATTTCTCGCCGAGCGCCAACGAACTGGGCTCAAATATCGAATGATTCACGGGCTGCAAGTTCTCCTATTGACCCACAGCGCAGATTTTATATGCAATGGGTGGTTATTGAAAGCTTGATACGAGCGACTTATCCAGAGTCTAATTGGTCGAAGCGGTTGGCTCAGTTGCTAGAACAGTATACAGACGTTTCTCTCGTAAATATGGGTTTCTCTGAGGGCTGGAGGCAGCAGGCTTTCTGGCAGTTGGCAATAGAGAATAAATAATTATCACGGCTAATTCTAAGCTGAATCGTGAGACGGTCAGTGGCAAGAGTGATAACAGGGTTTGCCACAAACTTACTCCAGTGCGATGAATAGAAAGAACAAAGAGACAAGGGTATGAGCTTTGTGCAACCGATGTGAAGGATTGAGATTGATAACTACTTCACAACAGGAAAGTGAGTGAGCAGCACAAATGCACAAATCAGAGTCACGCGGATAATTGCAAAGCTGTTGGCGTGATGCGCTGGCGTGTTACAACTTTTGTATCTACATTTTATTGATGCTTTTGGACGGTGACTAATATGCAGCTGAGTGTAAAGAAGCGGGGAAATTCTCTGAGTGTGATTATTCCGAAGGAAATGGCGACAAGCATGAAGGTGGAGGACGGAGACAGCTTGTTTGCGACTAAGACGCCTACAGGGTATGAGATTTCTGCGTATGATCCTGAGTTTGTCAAGAAGATTGAGACGGCTAGGCGTGGGATGAAGAAGTATCGCAATGCGTTGATTGAGCTAGCGAAATGACTGAGCCTTGTTGGCTAGAACCTCATGATGTCTGCGCGATTTATGAGGAGATTATTGCGGAGTCGGGTGGAACGGCGGGACTGCTGAGTGAGGGCGATTTGGAGTCTACGCTGTATAAGCCTAAGAATTTGTATCACTATGGCCGGGATAGTGAGGAGGCTGTTTCGCTGTATGAGCTAGCAGCGGCATACGGCTATGGCCTAGTGAAAAATCATTGCTTTGTGGATGGCAATAAGCGGATTGCGCTGATTGCTGTGTATACGTTTTTGGCGATTAATGGTGTTGAGCTGGTCGCTTCAGAGGTGGATGCAGCAGCTTTATTTTTGGAGTTGGCTGCGAGTGAGGCGTCACAGGCGAGCTGTATGGAAGCGCTGGCACTGTGGTTGCAAGAAAATAGTGAGACTATTGCCAACGAATAAGGAACTGTCAGCACGAATCGTTGAGAGCTACTATGCTGTCTTGAAGCGTTTGAGATAGTACTGCCTCGCTACAATAAGAACATTAGCAGTAGGAGGGCAGCTCATGATGACGAAAGAAGAGCTAGAAGAATATTCGAAATATATTGATCGGGATCGGTTGGAATATATAGAGCGTCAAGGGCAGCTATATGAGGAGGCGAAGCCTGCGCTACTTGAGCAGTACTTAGATGAATATGTCGCGTTTGAAAATGGTGAAGTGCTGGATCACGATGTTGACCGGCAAGCTTTGGCAAGACGAGTGTATGCGAAGTATGGCTATCGCGATTTGATTATGAAAAGGGTCGTTGTGACGGAGCCTGTGTATCGTGTTCGGGGTGATCGGTTGCTTCGATAGATGAGTGGAAGGTTACTGAGTTGTTTAGGCGTGATGTCATACAAGGGCGAAAAATGTGAGCTTTCCGAAGTATGAAGCGTATAAGGATTCTGGGGTGGAGTGGTTGGGAGAAGTGCCTGAGCATTGGGATGTATGCTTGGCAAAATATATATGTGATGAAATCACTGATGGTGCTCACATATCACCAGATACAGAAAGTGGCATCTATCCCTTCATATCAATAAAAGACATAGCGCAAGGCGTTATTGACTTTGATAATGCTCTTCTTACTTCGGCAGATAATTATCGGTACTTAGAAAGAACAGGATGTAAACCGGCACCAGGCGATGTACTTTTCAGTAAGGACGGAACCATTGGTCAGACGGCTATTACGCCAAGGAAAAAAGACTTTGTGGTCGCATCATCTTTAATCATTCTGAGACCCAATAGAAAGGCTATACAATCAGAATTCCTAGATTATCTTTTACAGAGTTTTTTGGTTCAAGAACAAGTCAATTCTTTTGTGAAAGGTGCTGTTTTGCGCCGCCTCTCAATTCAGAACCTGTCAAAGATACAAGGTATTTTCCCTGAATTAAAAGAGTAAACCAAAATCATTCGTTTCCTCGATTACGAGACCGCCCGCATCGACGCGCTGATCGCCGAGCAGCAGCGGCTGATCGAACTGCTCAAAGAAAAGCGTCAGGCGGTGATTTCCCATGCAGTGACCAAAGGTCTCGACCCCACCGTCCCGATGAAAGATTCCGGCGTAGAGTGGATTGGTGAAGTGCCTGAGCACTGGAACGTTCTTCCTTTAATGCGTCTAACACCAGATGATCGAAAAATAATGTACGGCATAGTGCTGCCAGGGCCAGATTTTCCTGGTGGTATTCCTATCGTTAAAGGTGGAGACGTAAAAGTAGATAGATTACAAAGGAATCTTCTGTCAAGAACTAACCCAGATATTGAAGCTCGTTATGTTAGGTCACGCCTAAAGAAAGGAGATATTGTCTATTCCATACGCGGTGGTATTGGTGATGCAGAGTTGATCCCTGAGGAAATCGAGGGGGCCAATATTACACAGGATGCGGCACGTGTATCTCCATTGCCGAGTGTTGAAAGGCTCTGGCTGCTTATGATCTTAAAGTCTGCACCCGTCTTTGCACAGCTTGAAGCTAGGGCTTTAGGGGCTACTATACGTGGAATTAATATCTTTGATTTGAAAAGAGCAAGAATTCCAGTCCCACCAAGAAATGAGCAAAACGAGATCTCGACTGACTTAGAAACAAAGCTCGGTTTATTCCAACAATTGACGATAGAAGCTCAAAATGCTGTTTTCCTTTTGCATGAACGCCGCTCCGCCTAATCTCCGCCGCTGTCACTGGTAAAATCGATGTCCGCGACTGGCAATCGCCCGCTGACTCATAGATTGAAATTATTAAGGTAGCGATGGCGAAGCCTTTCCGTAGGAAAATCGCACTCCCAACAGCAAAGCGATCGCTACAACCCATAATCCTTTTCATATCGAGCGATCGCCTCAATCAACATCAATCCCAACCCACATTTCCGACAGCGGAATTGTCTGCCCTGACAAAGCCTCTTTCATACCCTGCTTGATACCGGCAAGTATTTCCTCATCAGGCGTATCGTCATTATCTTCAGAGCGATCGCTCACCTCCATCCCTTCAAGCCCGCCGACCATAGCGCAACCTTTCCCGACTGCTGTGCGATCGCACAGTCCCTTTGCTTGACCTACTAGTTAATAGCTGAAGCTAACTGTTGTGAAACATATTCGCGCAAAGCATTATTGATTTTTGTTTGGTACGCTTCATCCGGTGCATGATTAGCCTTGAACCAGTCAACGAGATCAGCGTCAAGTTGCAATGTAATTTGTTTCTGCTCTGGCTGATAGAACACCCCTCTCTTTGCCTGACTCCAATCCCCAGAACCTTCTGGAATTAAATCAGTACGAACAGGCGCCTTAGAAGCAGCCAGCGCATCGATTTCGGCTTGGACCTCTGGAGGTACCGAATTAAAATGTGTCTTCTTCATAGGATCTCCTTTCGTGTGGCGTTGCTTGACGGGCGCTGATTATTCGGCCTTTTTCTTGAGCAAATGCTGTCTCGGAATCAACTTCAGGATAGGTATGCACCACAAATACAACCATAGAACCAATCAATCCGATTGTTTGCCAGCGCTCTTCATCTGGATAAGGATCAGGGCGACTAATAGCTAGCGGATCAGCAAAAACATATTGAGCGGACTCGAAGCTTAATCCATGATTGCGCTTATTTTTTCGATTTTTCTCATCGTCCCACGTCCACCGCAAGCTCACACTCCTAATCATAATGTAGCTGCACATTAGTGGTTGAATCTGTAACGTGTCAATAAGGCAGCTTTCATTGGCATCAAATTACCCCGTGAGTATCTCTATCAACCTCACTGGCTATAAACGGAAAGCTCATCTCACAAATCACATCTACACTTCCCGTCTTTGTCCTAAACTCTTGCTAAGTAAAATAAACTGATATAGCCAAACCAGCACAGCCCAAAACATGGCAGACCCCAGAGAAACCGCCTTCCAGCAAGATATCATCACGTCCATGAAGGCCCAGGGCTGGCTCATCGGCACCTTTGCAAACTACAACCGCACCACCGCCCTCTACACCGAAGACCTGCTCGACTACTTTCAAACTGCCTGGCCCAAACGCTGGGCCAAACTGCGTAAAAACAACCCCCAAGACCCCGAAGGCACCCTCACCAAGCAAACCGTCCGTGCCCTCGAAAAAAGCGGCACCCTAGACGTATTGCGTCACGGATTCAAACTTCCCGGCGTCAAGGACGAGCTATGCAGCTTCAAGCCCGACCACGACATGAACCCCGATGCCAAGCAGCGCTACCAGGCCAACCGCCTGCGCGTCGTCCCCGAAGTTTCCTACTCTCCTCACTTCCGTACAGGCCCCAACAAGCAAGACAGCTACAATCCTCGGCTAGATTTAGTTCTTTTCGTTAACGGCATTCCCACCGCCACCCTGGAGCTAAAAAGCGAATTTAAGCAGCCTGTAGAAAACGCCAAACGTCAGTATCGGTGCGATCGCCCCACCAAAGATCCGCTCACCCGCAAAGCCGAACCCCTCCTCACCTTCAAACGCGGCGCACTCGTTCACTTCGCCGTTAGCCAGCAAGAAGTGGCCATGACCACAAAACTCGCAGGCCAAGACACCTTCTTTCTCCCCTTCAACCAGGGTACAAAAGACGACGGCGCAGGCAACCCAACACCCGATAAAGCAACAGACTACGCAACGAGCTACCTATGGAACAAGCTCTTTCAACCCGACGCCTGGCTGAAGATTCTAGGTCGCTTCGTTCACCTACAAAAAGACAAAAAAGAAGACTTTGACGGCAGCATAAAAGTCAAAGAGACCCTGATATTTCCTCGCTATCACCAGTGGGAAGTCGTCAACAAAATCATCGACACCACCCGCCACGAAGGCCCCGGCAATCGCTACCTGATTTAACACAGCGCCGGATCGGGCAAGTCCAACTCCATCGCCTGGAGCGCCCATCAGCTGGCGTCTCTTTATGAAAGAGGAAGTGAGAAAGGAACAACAGACTTCTATGCAGAGGCCCCAGCAAAAACAGCGCCCGTAAAAGCAACAGACAACAAACTCTTCAGCTCTGTCATTGTCGTCACCGATCGCACCGTCCTCGATAGCCAGCTGCAAGACACCATCTACCAGTTCGAGCACGCCAACGGCGTCGTACTGCCCATCACTCGCGAAGGCACCAGCAAAAGCAAATCCGAACAGCTCGCCGACGCCCTCAAAGATAAAGTCCGCATCATCATCGTCACCATCCAAACCTTTCCCGCCCTGTTTGAAGCGCTAGACAAATATCCCACCCTCGCCAGCGGACGCTACGTCGTCATCGCCGACGAAGCCCACTCCTCTCAAACCGGTTCTGCCGCCAGCAAGCTAAAAGCCATCTTAGGCAGCAGCGAATTAGAAGAAAATGCCCAAAAAGAAACCAGAGAAGAAATCAGCGCCGAAGAACTCCTAGACGCTGCCGTACAGGCCCGCCGCCCCAGCGACACCATCAGCTACTACGCCTTCACCGCCACCCCAAAGGCCAAAACCCTCGAACTCTTTGGCCGCCCCCCAAACCCAGCACTCCCGCCCAGCGAAGACAACAAGCCTGAACCCTTTCACCTTTACTCCATGCGTCAGGCCATTGAAGAAGGCTTCATCCTGGATGTGCTGCTGAACTACACTGACTACGACACCGCCTGGAAAATTGCCCAGGGCGGCAGCGATGAAGAAGTTGACTCCAAAAAAGCGCGGATCAAGCTGGCTCGGTGGGTACGCCTGCATCCCTATAACATTGAGCAAAAAGTAGAAGTGGTTGTAGAGCATTTTCGCGATCGCATTCGCCACCTGCTAAACGGCCAAGCCAAAGCCATGATCGTCACCAGCAGCCGTCAGGAAGCCGTCCGCTACCAGCTCGCCGTCAAAACCTACGTCACCGAAAAAGGCTACAGCGACGTCCATCCCCTCGTTGCCTTCTCCGGCAGCGTCCCGCCCGACGAGGTCATCCCTACCGAAGTCACCGAAACCAGCAGTAGCCTAAACCCTGGTCTCAACGGCCAGGACCTCGCCAAAGCCTTCGACACCCCCGACTTCAACGTCATGATCGCCGCCAACAAATATCAAACCGGCTTCGATCAGCCCAAACTCTGCGCCATGTATGTAGACAAAAAGCTCCACGGCGTAGACTGCGTCCAAACCCTCTCTCGCCTCAACCGCACCTTCCCCGGCAAAGAAACCTTCGTCATCGACTTCTTCAACGACCCACCAGACATCCTCGCCGCCTTCTTGCCCTACTACAACAAAGCCGAACTCGCCAACGTCTCCGACCCCCAGCTAATCTACGACCTACAAACCAAGCTAGACGCCGAAGGCCTCTACCACTGGGGCGAAGTAGAAGCCTTTGCGATCGCCTTCTTCGACCCCAAAGCCACCGCCAGCCAGCTAATCTACCACTGCAAGCCCGCCGTAGATCGCTTCACCCAACGCTACAAAGCAGCCAACACCAGCAGCCAAGCCGCTCAAGCGAGTAAACGCACCGCCGAAACCAACGGCGACAGCGTCGGCCTAAAGCGCGCCACCTACGATCTTCAGCAAGCAGGCGAAGACCTCGACCGGCTAGACCTGTTCAAAAAAGACCTCAAAAGCTTCGTGCGCCTGTACGAATTTCTCTCCCAAATTGTGGACTACGAAGATGCAGAGCTAGAGCAGCTATGCGTATACGCCAAGCACCTTCACCCGCTGCTGCGCATCGACCGTATAGAACAACAAGACATCGACATTGCCGAACTGTCACTCACCCATTACCGCCTTACTAAACGTGCCGAGCAACAGCTCCGCCTTGCCGAAGAACAAGGCGACTACACCCTAACGCCCGGTAGCGAAATCGGTAGCGGTAAAGCCCACGATTCCGATAAAAAGCGCTTGTCCGAAATCATTGAGTCTTTAAATGCACTCTTTGGCGCGGAGGTGACAGACGACGATCAGCTGCAATTTCTCAACACCATTGCCCAACGCATTAGCCGTCAAGACGACGTCATGGCCCAAGTGAACAACCACAGCGCCGAGCAGGTGATGCACGGCCTCTTTCCCAAGCGCGTTATCGACACCGTACTAGACGCGATGACCGATCACGAGAAGCTATCGCTTGATGTATTGGATAGTGATAAATCGGGACGGGAGTTTGCTTTGCTTGTGTTGAAGTTGCTGAGCGTTGGCGCAGCCTTTCCGCAGGAAAGCCGCAGCCAGCTATCAACGCCCCGGCCTGAGGCCTCTGCAACGTGAAAAATCGCAAGCCAGAAACCAATAACAGCAGGTGATTACGGAAATCACACCATAGAGGGGATCGCTCTCGTTGGTTGACCTTGTTACGATACGAGTAATCAAAGTAACGTATCCGGGCGAAAGGGACGAGAGAGCAGCGTATGCCAATTAAAGATAAAAAGCCGACTCAAAGAAAAGCGAACTGGGTGTTTTTGGTGCTCAGTGCCTTTCTACTGATTAGCACCTTCTTACCTGCTTCGTTGGGTCAGGCGCAGCAGAAAGTACCCTACAGCACTTTTATCGACCAGGTGAAAGCACACGAAGTTGCCAATGCTTCTGTTGGGGAAAAAACAATTAGCTATCAGACTGAATCCGGTGGGGCGGTGTATCAAACTGCGCCTGTGTTCGATCTCAATCTGCCGACGCTGCTTCAAGACAACGGCGTAGAATTTTCGGCGACGCCGCCTTCTGGTAACCAGTGGTTTACTAATCTGCTGGGCTGGGTGATTCCGCCACTCATTTTTGTGGGCATCTGGAGCATTTTCCTTAAGCGCAGTCAGGGCGGCCAAGGTGGCGGTTTGTTTTCTATTGGCAAAAGCAAAGCCAAGGTCTATGTCGAAGACGAGGACACCAAAACCACCTTCACAGATGTAGCAGGCGTTGATGAGGCTAAGACTGAACTGGTTGAAATCGTTGACTTTCTACAAAATTCCAAGCGGTTTACAGATCTAGGGGCGCGTATTCCCAAAGGTGTACTGCTTGTCGGCCCACCTGGAACAGGTAAAACGCTGCTGGCAAAGGCTGTAGCGGGTGAAGCAGGCGTTCCTTTTTTCAGCATTTCAGGTTCCGAATTTATTGAAATGTTTGTAGGCGTAGGCTCTTCTCGCGTACGTGATCTGTTCGAGCAGGCCAAAAAGCAGGCCCCCTGCATCATCTTTATTGATGAGCTAGACGCGATTGGGAAGTCCCGTGCGTCTGGTGGCTTTTATGGCGGTAACGATGAGCGTGAGCAAACGCTGAATCAGCTGCTGGCAGAAATGGACGGATTCGGCGCGGATGAGTCGACGATTATTGTGCTGGCAGCGACGAACCGGCCAGAGACGCTGGACCCAGCCTTGCTGCGACCCGGACGCTTTGACCGACAGGTGCTGGTAGACCGCCCGGATTTGAAGGGACGGCAGGCGATTTTGGATATTCACGCCCAGGAGGTGAAGCTGTCGGATGAGGTGGATTTGAAGGCGATCGCCACCCGCACCCCAGGTTTCGCAGGTGCAGACCTGGCCAACCTGGTCAACGAAGCCGCCCTACTTGCCGCTCGCAACCACCGCGAATCTGTGATTCAAGCTGACTTCGCCGAAGCTATTGAGCGCGTCGTTGCCGGACTCGAAAAGCGTAGCCGAGTACTAAACGATAAGGAAAAAGAAATCGTCGCCTATCACGAAGTCGGCCATGCTTTGGTTGGCGCGGCGATGCCAGGCTCTGACCAGGTCGAGAAAATTTCCATCGTGCCCAGGGGAATGGCAGCGCTAGGCTACACCTTGCAACTGCCTACCGAGGACCGATTCCTACGGGACGAAGCCGAGCTAAAGGGTCAAATCGCCACCATGTTAGGCGGACGCTCTGCTGAGGAAGTCGTTTTCGGCTCTATTACGACTGGCGCGGCGAATGACCTACAGCGGGCTACCGATGTCGCAGAGCAAATGGTGACCAGCTACGGCATGAGTGAAGTGCTGGGACCTTTGGCCTATGATCGCAGCAAGCAAAACAACTTTTTGGACAATGGGGCTATGCCCAACGCTCGCCGCCTAGTCAGTGACGAAACGGCAAAGGCCATTGACGAAGAAGTAAAAAGCATCGTGGAATCGGCTCATCAGCGGGCGCTTACTATCCTCAAGAACAACCGGGAGCTGCTAGAAAAGATCTCTCAGCGACTGCTAGAAGAAGAGGTGATGGAAGGCGAAGGGCTGCGGGCAATGCTAAATCAGGTTCAAGACACCGAAGCTGCTGACGACATTAAGCAACACATGGTCGAGGTTTAGCAGTTTGTCGATAGCGGCCAAAGCTTAAAGAAAACTTGATACTTTCGGATCTGTAGCGGGCAGTCTCACGTAGAGGCTGCCCGCTGACGTATGCGAATGGATACCAACAGTAGATGCGGATATACGCCAGCAATAGATGCGGATGCATACCGACAAAAATTGCTCTATGATCTGCACAGCCATCGTGCCTGCTTGTTTTTATGTCCATTTACTATGTCCACTAAAAGAGCGATCGCTCAGGCATTCATCCGCCGTAGCGCATCTTCTGAAATCTCAAATAGACCTGCTGACATAGCCTTCAACCGTCGTTTACCTATCAGCAACAAGACGGTTAGAAGCATGGTGCGTGGAACCCTTTCCATCGCTATGTGGACTACCTTTCTATCTCTGGTTACGCTGGCTGCGAGTCTGGCATACATTCGCTACCAGCAGCAATTCCTCCGCCCTTCTGTCGCGCTGGTTTTGGGAGGAGCGCCAGAACGTGAACAATTCGCCGCCCAGTTTGCCAAAACCCATCCCAATGTAGAAATTTGGGTATCGTCGGGCAGTAACCCCGAGTACGCCCAATGGGTATTCGACGAAGCAAAAGTTCCTACAGACCAATGGCATCTGGACTACAAGGCCGTCGATACGGTGACTAACTTCACAACCCTGGTCGATGAGCTAGAAGCCAGAAAAATCGAAGACGTGTACCTGATTACCTCCGACTATCATATGCGCCGGGCTAGCGTGATCGCACAAATCGTTTTGGGTAGCCGAGGCATCCACTTCAAGCCCGTGGCTGTTCCCACTCAGCGACAGCCCGAAAGGCCGGAATCTATGGTCAGAGAAGTTCGTGATGGCGCCAGATCGTTACTCTGGTTGATAACCGGCAAAACAGGGTCTGAGTGGAAAGATAGCTTTCAACAACAGTAGACCATCCCCCTCGCAAAACTTTAGCCCACAAGACGACTATGACACTAGCCACTCAAAATCCTGCTTACACACAAGAACAAGTTCAGATCTGGCTACGGGGCCTACTCACAGTTGCCTGGGCCGATGGAACATTTGACGACGAAGAAAAAGCCATTATCCACGCGATGGTCGAGTCTGAGTTTGCGCCTGCTATTGAATTTGAAAGCTTGGACCCTGTCGAACCCAGTCAGCTTTTGCTGCTGGAGCTAAGCCCCGCTGCCGCTCAAAATTTCTTGCGAATGGCCGTAATGGTTGCACTTGCGGACGGTACCTACTCCGAGGCAGAAAGCGACCAGATTCTCGCTTTTGCCGAAGTCCTTTCTCCGGATGAGGAATCGCTTGCGACCTTGAGGTCTACGCTGTCTAAGCTTGTCGCGGCACAGACTATTGATGCTGAAACTAATGCTGAAACAATGGCCGAAAGGGCGCCTGCACGTGCTGCAACAAGTGAAGACGCCAGCAGCACAGGTGCGAGCAGTTCACTACACCCGCCCGAAAACAAGGAAAACCACGGCGTTGACCCACTCAAACCCGCTCGCGAATGGCTCGATCAGCTCAGTGTAGAAGATCCCCGTTTGGCCAAGTTTGTATGCAAGCTGGTGCCTTCTCAGTGTCCTTTTGAAAGGGATGTGAAAGTGTTTGGGCACAAGATTGTTCATATCCCGCCAATGTGCAAAATCAACCCCCTGTACGAGCAGCTAGTCGGATTGCGATTTCGAGCGCTCTCCTACCTGGCAGACGATGTGGGTGAAGACGTCTCGGCCTACCTGTAGGAGAACGGCCTTTCTAGTTTCTGACCTCTGGCTTCTAACGGGATGGCTTTATGGAGACGATTGCCGCAGACATATTAGTGGTCGGTGGTGGTGTAGGCGGTAGTGCGGCGGCGATTCAAGCCGCCAGACGTGGCGCGGTAAACGGCACGAGTGTCGTTCTAGTTTCTGACTTGCCCTGGCTGGGTGGGATGCTGACTTCAGCGGGCGTTTCAGCGCCAGACGGTAATGAGCTAGCGGCTTTTCAAACTGGGCTGTGGGGTGAATTCTTGAAGGAATTACGCCGCAGACATCCTGAGGGCTTGGATCAGGGATGGGTGAGCTTTTTTACCTATAATCCAGCGGTTGGAGCCGCCGTATTTAAAGACTGGGTGGCAGAACTGCCCAACCTCAAGTGGATTGCAAATCAGCCGCTCCGAAGCGTTTTGCGGGAAGGCAACGTGATCACGGGGGCCGTTTTTGAGGATGTGACAGTTCGTGCGACTATCACACTCGATGGTACTGAGCTAGGGGACGTGCTCGCTTTAGGAGAGGTCCCCTACCGCTGGGGATGGGAAACCCAAGACAACTGGAATGAGCCTAGTGCGCCTGTTTCGTTGGATGACCCGAGCGATCCGCTGTATGCCATTACGCAGCGTTACCCTGTGCAGTCGCCGACCTGGGTCGTCGTGATGGAAGATTACACGCCCACGGGAAAAGCCGCCCCTCGCATTGAACGACCGGCTTGCGTAAAGTCGGACCAGGCGCTGAGCAAGCTATTTGAGGGTGCTTGGAAAAATTACGGGGATAAAGAGACGTCTGCCGCACAGGTATTTTTGGGATATGGCAGGTTGCCGGGCGATCGCTTCATGATCAACTGGCCCCACCAAGGCAACGACTACGGCGTAGACCTGCATCGACTGGTAGAATCCGCAGAAGCCAGAGCCCAGTATGGACGCGAAGCCCAGCAGCATTCCCAGGCATTTGCCTGCTTCATTCAGCAGCAGATAGGCGATCGCTATGGCCTGGCCCAGGACATTTTTCCAAAGACAGAATGCTCACCGGGTGGCGGGTTTGCGCTAATGCCCTACTACCGAGAGAGTCGTCGACTCATTGGGCTCACTACCGTGAGCGAGCGAGACATTTTGCCTGCGGCAGATGCACAGGTAGCAGCGTTGCCGGTGAATGCAGTTGGAGAAGTGGATGCGATCGCCCTTGGCAACTACCCGAACGATCATCACTATCCCGGCTTTGAGATGCCCCTGGCGCCAAAAGCAATTCATTGGGGCGGTCGCTGGACTGGCACACCCTTCACAATTCCCTATCGTGCGCTTGTGCCACAAAAGGTAGACGGCCTGCTCGCCTGTGAAAAAAATATTTCAGTCTCACATATTGCAAACGGTGCAACCCGTCTACAGCCTGTGGTATTCGGTATCGGTCAGGCAGCAGGCATGGCCGCCGCCCTCTGCATAGAATCCTCATGCCGACCCAGAGCGCTAAACGTGCGCAAAATCCAGACGGCGCTAGTTGCCGATAACAAAGCGCCCGCAGTGATCGTCCCTCTGTTGGACATACCGCCAGACCATCCTCAGTGGAAAGACTTACAGCATTACTATCTCGATCAGCCCGGCGCGTATCCCAGTAACGGACACCATCTCTCTACCCGTCAGGCTGCCTTTCGTCTCAGTGCTGATGCTGATAAAAGCACCCCAAAAAAATTGAATACGGTAGACACACCGAAGTTAGCGGCAGATAATCAACTCATCTCTGTGAGCGGGGTGTTTAGTAGAGATGAAGATAAAACGTGCAGACTTCATCAAAACACGGACGATAATTTGCCAAATAGCATCTTGCTAGTGACGATTCGATCGGAAATCACGGAGATTTTTATCCATCTACCAGATAAGTGTTCTATCCAGGTTCTAGGTAGCTGGAATTCAGCCGGAAAATGGCTACTTTGCAAGGGTTTGCAGACACTCTAACTAAGTCAAGTCTTCACATATATCGTCCTGACTTTACAACTAGTCAACGTAACACTGATTAACGACTTGGAAATCACGTAGCAATCATGCTGACTTCTTCTCATTACTGGTTTGGCGGACTCTTCGCCGTCTCTTGCGCTATAGGAGGACTCGCAGCGCCCGCAAGTCCCTCTCTCCAACTGCCAAAGGTCTCTTTTAAGGAAGCTATCAGCGAAAGCATTGATGTTCCTTATCGAGGAAGTGGTCGACTAGAAGAGATGCCTCCTATTCAGGAGAAAACCTACCGTCACAACTCTTCTCACCAAAAGAATCTAGCTTCTGACAGTCTGGCCTCTCACAGAGGAAGCGGCCGCATAAGACTTTTCTGTACATAGCTTTTTGCACTCTACCTAAATTGAGACTTCTATGCATAGACTGTCTCAATTTAGGTAACTGTGATCCTTCTCTGTGGCGTTCTGTCAATAGTGATCGACCGATTAATAATGTGGAACGTGGTTACTAACGGACGCTGAGTCTCACAGTGTAAAATATGCGCTAAGTGAAGTTTCCCTGCCGTGAAAATGCCTTTAAAATGCATTATATGTATCGATACGCACTTATATAAACTAACCACACGCCAGATACTTAGGCGTTAAAGGTGTCATCTTCCTTCTAATTTTTGTGCACTCTATATCCTAAGCATTTTCGCTTGATTGAGCTTTTAATGACCAGCAATACCGACTTAGTTAAAAAGCTAGACCCTAGCGCTATCGACGAGATCATGATGTATCTGGCGTTTAGCGCAATGTGTACTGGGGGGCATCGCCACGGTGCGTTTTTGGATGCTGCCGCGACAGCCGCTAAGTGCGCTATTTACACCACTTACGTTGAGCAGGGGAAAAACCTGCGGATGACGGGCCATCTGCACCACATTGAGCCAAAGCGAGTCAAGGTGATTGTAGAGGAGATGCAGGCGGCGCTGACCGAAGGCCGCATCTTGAAGATGCTAGGGTCCCAGGAGCCTGGGTATTTGATTCAGCTGCCCTATGTTTGGCTACAGCGCCACCCCTGGGAAAAAGGGACGTTCAGAGTACCGGGAACCAGCCTGAGTAACGCTGAGAAAAGGCAGGTGGAAGCCAAGCTGAAAGCAGCTGACCTACCTGAGCCGCTGCCGGATGCTCAGCTGCTCAACGGTTTTGAGTTTATGGAGCTCATAGAGTTTTTGCATTCACGCTCTCAGTCAAACTTGCCAGAAGGGCGTCGGATGGCCCTGAGTGATGCCCTGGCAGAGCATATTCGACGGCGGCTAATTTATGCTGGCACGGTTGCTCGCATTGACTCGCCTATTGGTGGCATGCCTTTCTACGCGCTTACCCGCGCATCTTACTCGCCAGTTGGAGAAGAAGAGCGGACCTACACCATGATGGAAGATACGGCTCGCTACTTTCGGCTGATGCGAGAGTGGGCCGACACGCAGCCTGGAACCCGGCGTATTTTGGAGGAATTGAACATTCCACTTGAAAATAGAGAAGCCGCTTTTGATGAACTCGACCAGCTGATTAGCCAGTGGGCTAATAAGTACCACAACGATGGCGGGCAACCCACTGTGGTTCAAATGGCCATGGGCGACAGCGACTCTCCGCATTAATCTTCAGAAATACTAGGCCTGAAGGACTTAGAACACGCTGAGAGCGAGCATTTTGAGTCGCGCTCATACTACCCAAAAGAAAAGGAGCCTTTGTTTAGAGGCTCCTTTTCTTTTATTGACTACTGCCGAGCCTAACGCTTGAAGCTAGTGGCTTTTGCCTTTTCAAAGGTAGGCAGCTGCACAGCAGACATTGAGCCGATTTTACGCTGAGGGCGTAGAGGTTTAACAACGGGAGAAACTGCTGAGTCTTCCAAGTTTGGATCCGCAGCGCTTGAATCCGCAGCGCTTGGATCCGCAGCACTTGCTTTTAACTTTTCCGTCAGGGGCTTGCCCCATGGAGAGGGCTCGGTAAACCCTACTTCATCTGCAGGGGACTGACCCGCAGGGACTGTGTAAGGATCAATCACAATAGACTTGAGGTCTGATTTGATAGATGGTGTTGGCTGCGCTGATTTTGACGGCTCGTTCGCTGCGCTTGATTGAGTTACAGGTGGCTGGCTGGCGTTTTCCTGCCAGTTTAGTCTGGGTTCTGCATCGCTAAGGGCTGATTTGTCGGCTGTTTCAGATGCCTCATTGGTCTCTGCTCCTTTTGCCGAATGCTCTATCACACGCTCAATGTCTTGCCATAACTCATCCTCTGCAACGGATGTTTCCGTCGCAGCCTCGCCAATAATAGCCGCAGCCTCGCCAATAGTAGCTTCCTTACCGCTAGATATCTCGACGGTTGTATTGCTGTCAGTTAACTGGTGCTGAGGGTCTAATGCCCCGCTTGGAGACTGCTCGAGAGCCTTTGACGAACGTATTTCCAGATCATGATGGACAACATCACAGGTTGGCTTACTGGCGCCTCGAATTAAATTCTCCAGATGTGGATCTATCCCTTCAAAGGGAGAGGTTACTGCGCCTGCCCAGGGCATGATGCGTTGAGCCCTGGGCATGGGTACAGGGTTTTGGCTGTCGTTTGCAGTTTCCTGAGCAGACGTAGAGAAGGAAGTGGGCTTGGTAGAAATAGGCTGTGGACTGGCAGAGCGAGCTGTGACAGTCAGAGACTTTTCTAGTGCGGCTTTGAATTGTAGGGTGTAGCGTTGCTGACGCTGAAGACGCGATCGCAAATCTCGAACAGTATTTTCAGCCTTGACTCTGGCCTGTGCTTCTTCGGCGTGCCTTTGTACGCCCATGGCGCACTCATGCTCTAGCTGGTTCACGCTCTCTTTGGCATTCGCTAGCTCTGATTGCAGCGTCTCGTTAATCAGCTGCTGACGCTGTAGCGCTTGCTCACTCGCTTCTAGCTGAGCGACTACATTGGCAACCTGCTGTTGCGCGTTCTGAGACGTCTGCTGAGCAGAGGCCTGAACAGCAGACATCTGTTCTGCCATCTCGGCTTGTATTTGGGCTTTTACCTGGGCTTGCGCTGCTTGAGCATTCCGAGCCTCGCTCTGGGCGTTGTGCTGAGCATCCTCTAGAGCCGTTTCTAGCTGAGACACTCGCGACAGGAGCGTATCGTTACAGTCATTCAAATCGTGAATGAGCGTTAGCAGCTCGGCCTCACGCTCTGAGCTAATGCCAGGGCTAATGTCAGAGCCCTCTGTTTTGTTATCTGTCTGGCCATCTGTCTGGTCAGCTTGCTGAATAGTGCCTGGCAACGGTGCGGGTGTCCACTCTCCGATGGGTTGGGCTGAGTGGCTGTCTTGAGCTGACTGGTGGGCGGGGCTAGTAGTTCGAGATGACTGATTTTCGCTCATAGCTCTATATGACAGACAAGATATGTGACGGGCAAGCGGTTGACAAACGTTGTCAGTGATTTGACGAATGGGCTCTTGGGAGAAGAACTTCTCCAGAGAAAGAATCACTAGAAAAAACTTCTTAATGAAAAGGGCTCTGGTAAAGAGCCTGTGTACCTTTTGTACGCTAAAACACTTTGTTCTTTAATGTAGTAGCACAGAAAATCAAATCAAAGCTAATAATTGCGTGAATTTCAGGTTTTTCCGTATTTATAACTACAATGTTTCCAACAATAAGCACCTTTAGCCGGGAAAATGTCACACTACTTAGTATTTTTAGCGTATGTTGAATTGCAGATGTAGTGTCCTTAGTCGTAAAGGTAGCGGCTTGATCCACAGATATAGCGTTGAGAAAAGAGTATCCAAGCACGTATATTTTGTCAAACTATTTCGTCAAATTTTTATTTTCTTGAGCTGAAAGTGTTTCACTCAGCAAGTCTTTGTGCATTAGGGATTGATCGATGCGAGCAGCCATTTGGTCTGGGTTGAGTGCGTCTCCATTGACGTAGCAGTCTAGCCAGATTCGGCACATTTCGCTGGGGTTAGCCGGTAGAGGGGGAAGTGTCGCTAGCGTAGGCGATAGGTCCCAGCCAGGGAGCGTTAATGATTGGGCAAGTGCATCCACTTTGGGGTCGTAGCTAATTGCAAAACTGCGGCAGCCCTCAGCAGCAGACATCACCAACGCGTGAAAACGCATGCCAATGGTCATTTCGACGCCTCGAAACAGTCCCTTTATTTCTTGAGGCTGGCTCAGGCTATAGATTTTGTGGGGGCCGCTGAGACGATCGGAGATGAAGTTGGCGATCGCTAAATCTTTGACTGGCTGAAAGGGCACCAGCAGCAGGTAGGTGTCTGTTGCTTTTTGGAAGCTATCGAGCGCGGTGGCGATCGCACTCAATCGCTCCTGACTTAGGTCCTTGTGGGGTCGCAGCGCCACCGCGACCCGAGGCGCAGGCAAGTCCCATAGGCCTTTCACTGGTGAGGACGAAAGCGCCCATACGGGGTCAGGGGCTAGCAGGCAGGTGCGATTCCACCCGGTAAGTAGCGTGGCAGAATTGCGATCGCGCACACTCACCGCACTACAGCCAGACAGCGCCCACCGAGTCAACCACCGACTTGTCTTTTTATTTAGTGGACCAATCCCCTGGCTCCAGGCAATCGTTTTCAGTCCCATCAGCTGAGCGAGCAGCATTAACCCGCCGTAATAAACAGGGTTCAAGGCACTGCTGGCATCCTGCATCAGGCTACCGCCGCCCCAAATAAATGCATCCGACCGGCGCAATGCGTTAAACACCGCCCCAAAAGACCTACGCGGCACAGCCTCCACAGAATAGCGAGCCTGAGTCTCCGTCACATTCCCCGATAGAACAACTGGCGTTACGTGGGCAGGCAGCATTTGCAGGAGCGAAGCCAGCAGTGCCTCATCACCCCCATTACCCATTCCGTAGTAGCCGCACAGTACCGCTCGCATATCGTCCGTTGCTTTGTAGTCGTTGCTCTAGAATACAGACTATACCTTGCTTGCCTGACTCCATTGCCCTACGCTCGTCCACTTTCTTGATCAAGCTCTCAATCAACATCTCACTGAGAACAGCCTATGCACGCGCTTTCAATTCCAACCTGGATCGTTCATGTGTCTTCTGTGGTGGAATGGATTGCCGCCATCTGGTTTATTTGGCAATACGCTGAGGTTAGTGAACATTTAGCTTGGCGGACAATGTCCTATGCGATGCTGCCAGCACTTGTCAGTGCGATGTGTGCCTGCACCTGGCATTTCTTTGACAATGTAACCGCGCTGAGCTGGTTAGTCACGCTTCAGGCTGCGATGACTGTAGCGGGAAACACGACCGTATGTGCATCTGCCTGGTGGATTTGGAAATGCTCACAAAAGGAGACTGCGTCGTGAACAAAGAAACTCTTTTTGCGGTTTCTCTTTTTCCATACTTGGGCTTTCTGTGGTTTTTAACCAAAAGCAAGCAAACACCGAAGCTAGCGTTGATTGGCTTTTATGTGCTGCTGATATTTGTTGCGGTGACGATTCCGGCAGGCATTTATGCCAAGCAGGCTTTTGGCGAAGAGCTTGCTAATGTAGACTGGCTGCATGGTAGTGCGGAGTTGTTTTTATCTCTTTCCAACATCTTGGTAGTGCTAGGGTTTCGGCAGGCTGTAATAAAGCTACGAAACGGGAAAGTATCTGAGGTTAAAGTATCTGAGGTTAACTAATGCTGATTCAGGCTGCGCTGCGAGCTTTCTTTGGCTTGTAACAACAACAGCCACGGCCATACAACAGCTAGGACGGGCTCTGGTGCAGAATCAATCGATTGCCGTCAGGATCGTAAGCATAGATTTCCTGACCGTGAGAGGCGTGAATAATGTCGCCAGGAGGGGCAAAGCCCAGGGTGGTTAGCAGGGCGATCACACCTTCTAAATCTTCGACTTCCAGACACAAGCTCATAGGTCCACGGACTGCACTCAAGGCATGGTCACCGTAGAATTCTGTGACATGGTCTTCCTTCGGAGAAAAGATAGCCAGCTTTAAGCCTGATAGCTGAAATTCGGCGTAGGTTGGCGTATTTACCCTAGGGGCCAACGATAAAAAAAGGCTGTAGAACTCGACCTGCTTTTCAAGCTGAGTGCTGGCCAAGGTTACAAAGGCAGCTGATTGCATTTTTCTCCATATCTTTAGTCAGGATTCTTTACTAAGGTAGACAGTCGATCTATTTAGCTCGCGCTACCCTGAGATCGTCATCTTTCTAGAATAGGAGAAGCGCAATCGTGGTTGCTACATCGTCCTCAAAGTCCATTGCAGACTGGCTAGGCAAAGATGCAGACGAGCTGCTGAGCTATCAGGCCAAAATTGACAAAAGCCAGCTGCATTTGCCAGGGCCAGACTGGGTAAATCGGATTTTTTCGCAGAGCGATCGCAACCCTCAAGTCCTTCGCAGCCTTCAGCAGCTATACAGCACAGGCCGTCTGGCCAACACCGGCTACCTCTCCATTTTGCCAGTAGATCAGGGCATCGAACACTCCGGAGCGGCTTCCTTTGCGCCCAATCCTATCTACTTCGACCCCGAAAACATTATCAATCTCGCCCTCTCCGGTGGCTGTAACGCAGTTGCCACTACCCTGGGCGTCCTCGGCATGATGTCGCGCAAATACGCCCATCGCCTCCCTTTTATCGTCAAGCTGAACCACAACGAGCTGCTGAGCTACCCCAAAGAGTACGACCAAACTATGTTTGCCTCTGTAGACCAGGCTTGGAATTTAGGCGCGGTTGCTGTCGGTGCGACTATTTACTTTGGTTCTAGTGAATCTACCCGGCAGATTCAGGAAGTGAGCAAAGCGTTTGCCCGTGCTCACGAGTTAGGCATGGCCACCATTTTGTGGTGCTACTTACGCAATGACGTGTTCAAGCAAGGCAAAGACTATCATCTAGCCGCAGACCTGACTGGGCAGGCGAACCATATCGGCGTCACCATTGAAGCCGACATCATCAAGCAGAAATTGCCAGAGAACAATGGTGGCTACAAAGCGGTTGCTGATGCTATTGGTAAACCCTACGGCAGAACTGATGACAAAGTTTATTCTGAGCTAACTAGCAATCACCCGATCGACCTTACTCGCTATCAGGTGCTGAACTGTTATGCTGGACGCGCAGGCTTGATTAATTCTGGTGGCTCATCAGGAGACAATGATTTTGCTCAGGCGATTCGCACGGCAGTAATCAACAAAAGAGCAGGCGGCTGCGGGCTAATTTCGGGTCGCAAAACGTTTCAAAGAGAGTTTAAGGAAGGGGTGAAACTGTTTCACTTGATTCAGGATGTTTATCTGTCGGATGAGGTGGCGATCGCGTAGTAGAGAATAGTTGTAAGCCTTGCTAGAAGAAAAGTAGTGCCGCAAAAAATGTGATGGTTACTAAAGTTCAGTGGACAGCGTCAGACTTAGAACTGATGCCTCATGACGACAAGCGTTACGAAATTATTGATGGAGAGTTATTGGTGACTAGAGCCCCCCATCTTGGCCACCAAGACGTCTGTGGAGAGATTTTTTACTATCTCAAGGTCTGGTCCAAAAAAAGTGATTCAGGGAAAGTTGCCATCACGCCTGGCGTAATTTTTACCGAAGCAGACAACGTCATCCCTGATATCGTTTGGATTGAAAAAAGCAGAGTAGACAGCATAGTCGATGAATCCGGCCATCTGATAGAAGCACCAGACCTTGCGATAGAGGTTATTTCGCCCGGCGTGGAGAATCAACGCCGAGACCGCAACTTAAAGCTCAAGCTGTATTCTGCACAAGGTGTCAAAGAGTACTGGATCGCCGATTGGCAACAGAAAAAGATTGAAATTTACCGACGGACATCTGCTCAGCTCACGCTGCAAGCGACTTTATACGAAGGCGACACGATCACAAGTCCGCTGCTGCCGGACTTCTGCTGTGCTGTGGACCTTCTTTTCGTCTAGTAGTGCCGTGTGAAAATTTACAGCTGACCAGTCCAGTCCAGCGTTTGCTCTGCGCTGTTGCCAACATAGGAGCGGGTAATCACTAGCTCCATGCTGACCTCTGTGCCATCGCGCAAATAGCGATCGCGGATAGGTAGCTGACCAATGGGAATGGTAAAGCGATTATATTCCTGGGTAATTAGGTTGCTAGGGATTTCATCCTCGTAGCGATTGACATAAACCGGGCGTCTGTTACTGTCGTTTGTGCGATAGCGCAAGTAGAAACGAGTCTCTACCAGATCGGATGCCGCAGCCAGGTCAATGACGTTGAGGGTGAACTGCTCGCCCCTGCCACTATTTCTACCCAGGGTGAGCCGAGTGGCTTCTGACGCAACAACAGCGCCATTGACGCGATAAGTGGTGAGATCACCTTCTGTAGAAAGTGTGCTGTCTATCCAGAGGTCTTCTACCGGATTTACTTGCAGCTCTCCTTGCTCGTTGATGGCAAGGTTTAAGTTGCCAGAAAGCACTGAGGCTGGGCGTTCGGCTTCCCATATGAGTTGAAACTGTTGTTCTGCTCTGCCGGTGTATTGCTGGTAGGTATCGCTGATGACAGAGCCCGCAGCGAATAGAGCCTGTGCGCCGGTTCGTGTTTCCCAAAGGTTGCGAGAAAGCTCGATGGGTGTGCTGGGAAAGGTTGCGATCGCTCTTCTCTCTTGCGCATTTTCGGGCAACAGCTGCTCTGTCTGCTTTACCAGCCGAGCAACCCCTGTGCTCCCACTGGCACCATCGCGTCCATCAGAGCCATGCCTACCATCAGAACCATCTCGGCAAGTGTACTCTTCTGTTTCGCAGCTACCATCTTCACTGCATTCTGTTATGGACCACTCATGCTTATAGCAATCGCAGCCCCAGGTAGCATGACCGCCACGTCCCCCACGACCACCATCACCACCTGCTGCATCAACAGAGACATTTCTTAGCTGGGTCGGGTCCTGATAGTAAACAGTCAACATGCCTCCATATCGATATGACTCCATATCGATATGAATGGTGTAGCCATGCTCGTAGCGATACCCCTCCCAACCAATTATCACAATCAGATAGCGATCTTGAACGCGATCAAAGACAGTCTCTTTCTTGACTTCACTATATGAGTAAGGAATGGCCTATCGGCTGTTATTCACTACACTCAGCCACTAACCTATCCAAGGCCAACTGCATTTCAGACTTTACCTGGTTAAAGCAGGCATCCACATAGCAATTATCTTGCAGCGCTTGCTTGCCCGATCGCTCAAACCGAATCGGCTCACAGATTCGCGTATGAATTTTGAGTGGTGGGGGAATGTGTGGCAGTGGACCAAACGAAAGTCCCCAGGGTAAGCCTAGATAAATTGGAAAAGACTCTGGATCGACGCCGAAGGCCCAGGGCATTCCCCACTCATGTAGCTGCTGCATTTGCGGATAGATATCGGCCAGCACCACAAAGGTAGAATGCGCGCCGTAGGAAATCATTGGGACGATGGGGACGCCTTTTTTGATGGCGAGCTTGATAAAGCCTTTGCGGTTGTGAAAGTAGATGTCGTGGCGCTGGCTGTAGGGGCGAAATACGTCTTGGATGCCGCCTGGATAGACTGCGATGTTTACCTCTGCGTTGAGGGCTGCGATCGCCATCTTAGGATGCGCCTGCACGGCTCCCATCTGCGCTGCCGTCCGCGCAATCGGTGCCATCACCTCCCATATTTTGGGACTCATCAACCCGTACAACGGCTTATCAGCACCAAACCGCCGAGCATAGTCGTACAGCATCATATGCATATCCGGCGCAGGCAGTCCGCCATTGTGCGAGCCCACAAACATTACCGTTTCATCAATAGGGATATGCTCCCAGCCGTCGGTACTGACCCGGTAGTAATAGTCATAGAACCACCGCATCAGCGGCATCATACCTTCTATTACTGAGGGGTTGCGGGCGAGTGACCAGCCGTCTAGCGAGACTGCACTAGGAGTAGTGGAGACTTCAGCAGCAGCCTGAATCGCTGAAAATAGAGAAAAGAAGTCGGTGACTGGCAACTTAGAAGGAAAAGGGTTATTCAAAAGAGCATTTGCTAAATGTGCATATCTTAATGGACTAAATGGACAGCATGATTGCTTTGCCGAGGACCCAACCATATATGACACTGAATGTGGTGCTATAGTAATGCCATGATTGCTGCCTGCATGCATAAAGTTGTGATAGATACGAACGTTTTGTTTGAGGGACTAACGAAGCAAGGAAGTGCTGCCGGTTTTGTTATGGAGGCCTGGGCGACAGGTTTGCTTCAGGTTTATGTCTCTACAGCACTTGCCTATGAGTATGAGGATGTGTTGGTTCGGAAACTTTCTGCAAATCGTTGGCAAGTGTTGAGCCATAATTTGGCTGCCTTGTTAAATCTCACTTACTTTGTGAATATCTACTACTCTTGGCGTCCAAGCTCGCCAGACCCAGGAGATGATTTTGTGATTGATTGCGCAATGAACGCTGGCGCAATTGTTGTGACTTCAAATGTTCGTGATTTTCGCAAGGCGCAATCAGCTCTCGGATTACGCGTACTCACACCAGTTGAGTTAATTATTCAGCTTGCATCTGAAGGAGACCCTTTATGAGTCGATTGACACTTCGTTTACCCGAAACACTTCACCAGCAGCTTACCCGGTTAGCTGAGAGCGAAGGTGTTTCTCTCAACCAATACATTGTTTACGCGCTGACACGTCAGACGACCCCAGCTTACTCAGTTTATCCAGTACCTACAGGTGAAGTGACTAGGCAAGAAGAAGACTTTCGAATCCTTATAAACAAGCTAGAGCCTAACTTTCCAGAGCAGTTAATGACGGCACTCTCGCAGCGCGAGAAGGTTGAGCCGGAAGAAGAGCTTAGCCCTGAAATTATTAGTCGAATCAAGCAGCGCATAAAAAATGCAGCCCAGTCTTGATTGAGTGCTCATAACAATGGAAACTCACGAGTCACTTTCCTTGTTACTGCACAGCACCTGCGGCCACTGTGGTGTAACGCAAAAAAAGGAAGGCGTAAGTATTGGCACAGAGAGCAATTCATACAAAGAGTAAGCAAGTACACTGAGGTACGCATTTTTTGACGTTTTGTCTTTGTTGCGCACTCTGAATGTCCGGTGTACTAACTGTAATCAATAAATAGCTATCAATAACAAGGCTGTCACCCTATGGTGAACCTCAAGCATCTGAAAATTCAACACCTGTCAACGCTGGGTTTGATATTGACAGGTTTTCTCTGTATGGCGATCGCACACCCCAACGCAGCGATCGCCGGGCCCACCAACGAAAATATAGAAATTGAAAGCCTGCTATCACCGGCTGATTCTAGAGCACTCGCACAGGCAAACCAGCTGATTCAGGAGGCGATCGCTTTTTACCAGTCAGGCGAATTCGCTCAGGCCGTTCCCCTAGTCCAAGAAGCTCTGGCGCTAGAGGAATCTGTTCTGGGCGCAGATCACCTGGAAGTCGCAAATACGCTGAGTAATCTGTCACTGCTGTACGAATCCCAGGGCCTGTACGCCGAGGCCCTGCCGCCAAGTGAACGCGCGCTACAAATTCGAGAAGCTCAGCTAGAGCCGACGCACCCTGATATTGCTTTCAGCCTGGAGAGCCTGGCAGGGATTTATAAGGCACAGGGCAGCTACCGGGCCGCGCAGATGCTGTACGAGCGATCGCACTTCATTTACGAAATTGCCTACGGTGAAAACGATCTGGGCATTGCCACCAGCCTCAACAATTTGGCGGGCATCTATAAGCTTCAGGGCAACTATCCCGCCGCTCGCCCGCTGTACGAACGCACACTATCTATTTATGAGCGTGAGCTAGGGCCAGATCATTTGAACGTAGCAGTTGCCCTAAATAATCTGGCGGGCCTTTATCAGAGTGAGGGATCGTACGCGGAAGCGCTGCCGCTGTTTAAAAGAGCGATCGCGATTCAAACCAACGCCCTTACCACCTACCACCCTACCGTTGCCAACACCCTCAACAATCTGGCTGCGTTATATCAGGCCCAAGAAAACTACGATGACGCCGAACCGCTATACCAGCAGGCGCTAGAAATCCGCCAGGCAACGCTTGCCGAAAATCATCCCGACATTGCTAGTAGCCTGAACAATCTCGCAGAGCTACACCACGCCGAAGGTAACCTGGACGCAGCGATACCGCTTCATGAGCAGGCCTACGCTATTTGGGCAGCGGCCTTCGGCGAAAGCCATCCCGACGTCGCCACTAGCCTAAACAACATTGCAGAAGTGTATAAAGACCAGGCAGACTATGCCTTGGCGCTATCTTTTCACGAGCGAGCGCTTACCATTCGAGAACAAACGCTTGGCACGGCGCATCCTGCGGTTGCCTTTAGCCTGAACAATATTGCCAGCGTGTACGAAGAGCAAGGAGACGAAGATACGGCGATTGAATTCTATGACCGGGCACTCGATATTGTGGAAGTCGCATTGGGCGAAGCGCATCCAAGCACCCTGATTATTGCCGATAACTTAAACGGACTGTTGCGAGCAGGGAGAATCGAAAACGATATTCAAACGGATGGACTCTGATCAAATTTTTAGCCGGTAAGCGCGCAGGCTGCTGAATCTAAAAATATCCGAAGAATTTGACTTATCTGACGATTTAGCGATCGCTAAATATCAAAATCGATCTACGGTAATATATCAACCTTTTCTTTAGCCACCTGCGCAGGCACGATACCTGCGGCCGACTGCCCATGAAGCTTGCTGAGCGCATTAATAGAGTCACGCCGTCTATGACGTTGGCAATTTCAGCCAAGGCTAAGGCTATGAAAGTGGACGGCTTGGACGTGTGCAGCTTCAGTGCAGGCGAGCCGGATTTTGATACGCCTCGTCATATTTGCGAGGCGGTAAAAACAGCGATTGATCAGGGAAAAACGCGCTATGGTCCAGCGGCAGGTGAGCCAGCGTTGAGGGAGGCGATCACCCACAAGCTACAGCAGGACAATGGCCTCAGCTATAGCGCCAAAAACATCATGGTGACCAATGGCGGTAAGCACTCACTGTACAACCTGATGACGGCCTGTATCGAAACGGGCGACGAAGTCATTATCCCTGCGCCCTACTGGGTGAGCTATCCCGAGATGGTGAAGCTCGCTGGTGGAACCCCGGTAATTGTGGACACAACTGCCGACACAAACTATAAAATCACTGCCGAGCAGCTCAAATTGGCGATTACGCCAAATACCAAGCTATTTGTACTCAACTCACCGTCTAATCCGACAGGGATGGTGTACACGCCTGACGAACTAAAGGCATTGGCTCAGGTAATCGTAGACGCTGATATTTGGGCAGTCACTGACGAAATTTACGAAAAAATTCTTTACGACGATACGAAGCATGTCAGCCTTGGCAGCCTCAATTCTGAGATATTTGAGCGCACCATCGTCAGTAATGGTTTTGCTAAGGCCTACGCTATGACTGGCTGGCGGCTGGGATATTTGGCTGCGCCTGAACCGATTATTAAGGCAGTCAATACCCTACAAAGTCATAGCACGTCCAACGTGTGCACCTTTGCACAATATGGAGCGATCGCTGCCCTTACCGGCCCCACCGACGATCTTGACATCATGCGCCGTGCCTTTAGCAAACGTCGGCTTGCCATTATGGACATGGTCGGCAACATCGACGGCCTTAGCTACGTCGCTCCAACTGGCGCGTTTTACCTCATGGTCGATATCAGCCAGGTGGGACTGGACTCTATCACCTTTTGTCAAAAGCTACTCGAAGAAAAATACGTCGCCACCATTCCAGGTATCGCCTTTGGCGCAGAAGGCACGATGCGAATTTCCTATGCGACAGATATGGACACTATTGAGCAGGGTATGGAGCGCCTCAGCGGCTTTGTAAAATCCCATAGCCGTTTCTAAACAGCTGGTAGCGTCGAGGTAGAAGGCTGAGCGCTGGCAATTGGTTTGTCGTCTGTACGGTTGATGGCAGCTAGTGCTTGCTGCAGGGCCGAGGTGCGATCGCTCAAGAATCGTTCAGCAGGCACAATATCTAACAGGCCCAACCGCGTCAGGCGCTTATAGGTCTGTCCCTTGGCACCCACAATGTAAACCGCCTTGCCACCATCGACGGCTTCTTGAATCGCATTTTCAATCGATAGAGACGTGGTGACGCCTAGGTGAGGGACCTCGCTCAGGTCCAGAACAAGTACCTTACAGTTTTGGACGGCCTGTCGCTCCCGTGCGATCGCCTTAGCCACCCCAAAAATCATGGGTCCTTTCAGGCTAAAGAGGAGAATTTGATCCTGGCCTTTCTCGAGTAAAGCCTTTTCTTCACTGTTCAGACTAATGGTGTCGTCGTCGTCGGTAATTGCCGTGACGCCTTTTTCCGCTCGTAGGTCAGTAAGCTTTTCAATCGTCAGCATATTCGCCACGAATACGCCTACACCCACCGCAACGACCAGGTCTACAAACACCGTCAGCACAATCACCCCGTACATAATCGCCGCCGACTTGCCCGAAATGTAGTGAGCCCGCTTCAAAAAGCCCCAATCAATAATGTCAATGCCGACTTTGATGATGATGCCTGCCAGCACCGCCAGCGGAATAGGCCGAGTCAGCGTACTAGCTCCTAACACTACCACCAGCAAAATCACGGCCCTGGCCAGACCAGAAAGCGCCGTTTTACCCCCCGCTTTAATGTTAACCACCGTGCCCATGGTGGCACCCGCACCGGGCAACCCGCCGAACAAACCAGAGACGATATTACCGATACCCTGACCTACCAACTCTTTATTGGAGTCATGTTCCGTGCGGGTCAAGCTGTCAGCTACAACGGAGGTTAGCAGCGCGTCAATGCTGCCCAGCATCCCCAGTACACCCGCGTCGATCGTCATGATCCTAAGCTGTGCAGCGCTGAAGGTGGGTACCGTTATAGTCGGCAGCGCCAGCGGAATTTCACCAATGCGGTCAATCGTTTCTATGCTGCCAAAAATGGTGATGGATAGCACCGTGCCAATAATCATCGCTACCAGCTGTGGCGGCGCAAATTTTCTGAGGCCCTTAGGGAAGAAAAGAATAATTAGCAGCGTTACCAGCGCGAGTACTGCCTCACTAGGCTGGATATTGCTCAGTAACTCGGGAAGCCCTCTGAGCGTACCAAGAACACCCCCTGGCGGCGCTTTCTCCCCCAAAGCTGGCCCAATCTGCAAAATAATCAGAATCAGTCCGATACCGGACATGAATCCTGAGACCACGTTGTAGGGCATCAGAGTAACGTACTTACCCAGCTTCAGGGTGCCTAGGATAATCTGAAATATCCCGGCCATCATAACTACGGTAAAGGCCATAGCCATGCCGTTTTTAGGGTCCGCCGCTATTAGCTCGGCGATCACGCCAGTGATGACGACGGTCATGGGGCCCGTAGGCTCAGAAATCAGGGAGGGGGTTCCCCCAAACAGGGCGGCAAAAAAACCGACCAAAATCGCGCCGTATAGGCCTGCGACGGGCCCGGCTCCCGAAGCAACGCCGAAGGCCAGTGCCATAGGCAGGGCAATCACTGCTGCGGTCAGGCCACCAAATAAGTCCCCCCGCACGTTTCTAAAGTGGATGCGGTTAGTTATTTTGTAAGCACGTGACATTAGTAGACGGGCCTCGAAGCGATCTCTTAGCCTAGTCTCTCATGAATCTTTACACTTATTTACTATTTGGCTCATTTGTCACCATAGAGATTTCTCAAAGCGCGAGTACCACTGTATCTATGGGTTTAGCAATACAGGGCAACACGTAGCCCTCAGCCAGGTCGCTTTCACTCAAACATCTAGGCTCCACCGCGTGAGTTACTGCTCCAGACACCAATTGATGCTTGCATACCCCACAGCTGCCCATTCGGCAGCCGCTAGTCATCGATATGCCTGCTTGTTCTGCGGTATCTAGTAACGTTTGCTCATCGTCACACTTTATCTGCTTGCCCGACACTGAGAATTCAACCATTGGGTCGCTCGTTTTGTCGGTCTCTGGGACAGTTGCGGTTGCGGGTGAGGCAGATTTTTCGAGCGCGATCGCCGCAGGGCTACCAAAGCTCTCTTCAAAGTAGCGCTCCATTGGGAAACCAGTATCGTTCAGTAGCTGCCGGGTACTGCCCATAAAGCCTGCCGGGCCGCAAACGTAGGCCGTATGCTCGGCAAAATCGGGGGCAATTGCCCTCAGCAGTGCTTCATTTAGTCGCCCTCGATAGCCCGCCCAGGGCACGCTCATCGATGGTTGTGTCAGGCTAAATGCCAGCTTGAAGTGAGGATGCTGCGTGGCCAGCAGCGCCAGGCGCTGTCTGAAAATAATGTCCCCTGGCGATTTGGCCACGTGAATAAAAGTAATCTCAGTCTTTTCGGCTAGGTCACTCACCCACTGAGCTATGGACATCATGGGCGTAATGCCGCTCCCGGCTGATATGAGTAACAGCTTTTGTGGGCGGTCAGATGCTTTTTCGTTCACATAGCAAAAGTCACCATAGGGCCCTTGTACAGTCAGGGGCATACCAACCTTAAAGTGATCGTGCAGCCAGTTAGACGCAATCCCTGGCGGGTAGTTTTCACCCGCTGAACCTACCCGCTTCACCGTAATGTCTAGGGTGTGAGGCCGCGATGGGCTCGATGAAATAGAGTACGACCTTATCACCGGGTTGCCCTTCGCATCTGCAACTGGCAGCTTTACGGTGACAAACTGTCCTGGCCTAAAGCTGAACAGTACCGCAGGCTCGGCGACGAAGCGGAAGGTTTTGACATCGGGCGTTTCGCGGTTGATTTGTATGCAGCGGACGCTAAGCTCACCTTGCGGCCAACTAGATGACTCAGGTGCTGATTGTGACGTATCGGTGGGTAGCAGGTCTTCAACAATCAGTGCAAAGTCACCAATTCTCAGCACATCATCGGGGGCGATCGCATAGTACCGATTCACCTCCATTATCTGGTTGTTTAGCCGCGAGCCATCTGTACTCCCCAAATCCGAAAAGAAACAGCCCTCATCCTCAAATAGTACTCGGCCATGCACTCGGCTCACTTCTGGGCCATCTAGCACTAGGTCACAGTCTGGATGCCGCCCAATCAAGCACTCCGATCGGCGCAGGGATTTTGGCTCCAGGCAGGCCTCGTATATCTTATTCGTTGCCGAATTAATGACTCTAGTTTTCAACACTGTTGATGATCTCCAAAGAATGACAAAAGGAATGACAAGCCTTCTCTTTTTATTTCCGCTTTCTGATTTGTGTCTTGGGTAAAGGAATCTCCTTTCTTTCACGACGGACGATCGTTTTAGGTAGCGCGATCGCCTTCACGTGAGACTCTTCTGGCGATACAACAACATTGGGAAGCACCTTATCTAGCACGTCTAACGCTTCAACACCCAAATCTTCTACACCCGAATCTATCAGGTCCAGGGTTGGTAGCTTTTTCAGGCGCGATCGCAGTTTCTCTGACTGACTCTCCTGCTCATACACTGCCCGGCTACGTCCCCAGGTTCGCTGTAGCCAAAGGCCACTCACCACCGCAATTAGTCCCTGAAATCCCAGCTGGGCAAACACCGGCCACTGGTTAATCTCTGGCCGCCCACCGTACACAAAAAATGCGTTAAAAGCAGTAAACGTGCAAACTGAAAACACCCGGTGCAGGCTTTTTTCCTTGGCATCAGCCACGCCTTTCGACTTTAGCCAGCCGCGATAGCGTAATTCTAGTAGGGTGCACAGCCAGCAGCCGGCTGCCGCAAAGCCAATGAGCGTTAGTGGTACGGCAACTAGCTTCACCACCCAAATTTCGTGGCCGAATAGATAGAAGCCAGGGCTAAATAGATTGGCGATCGCCCCTCGCTCATAGCTCCACACCCCCGAAAAGTAGTAGCCAAAGTTGCCAGCATACAGCCAGTAATAGGCAAAATAGCCCACCACTAGGCCCAAGTAGCCATACTGCACCATCTGTCGCCCTGGTTTATACAGCCCCGACCAATAGGACCTTTCTGAGTCGATATCCATGCAGCTCGCCTTACAAGACACACAGCTACTTTGCTCACGTGACTCTTGCCCGTCCGTCTCCGTTCGACACATCGACTGGGTCACACTAAATGGCTTTGCAGTATGGGCCTTGCTATCCAGCAGTCCCCGAGTCCCGGTAAACACCGTCTGCACCATCCCAAACGGGCATACATAATGGCACCAGCTTCTGCCACCGTACAGCGCTACTACACCCGCCGCCGCTAGCAATGTCACAATCAAAAACACGCCCAGCGCGGGTCGAACAGAATTAATCAACAATATCCTTGCACTAATGCCCAACAGAAAAAGAACAAACTGAATCCGCAGGTGATTCTCTTTTAGCCAGATGTTTTTTTCAATATTCAACAGTGGCTGCAGCCCCAGCGCTCTGGGCAGCTGAGAGAAAAAATACAGCGGACAAATCCGCCGCCAGAACTCGTGACCCAACACCAGCACCACAAAAATCGCACTCGGCACCACCATCCCCCAGAAAACACGCGTCGCAATTGGGTAAGGTGCAAGTTCAGCGCACGTTCCTTGAACCATTACACAAGCACTGGGGTTTTGTGCCAGATTTCTATCTATCAGCGGGCTCCAATCATTCCCTGGGTGGGTAAGCACAGCCGTAAATGGGTCGTAAAATAACGAAGCAATCAGCACACACCAGGCAATAAAAATCACCCAGCGAACAACATGCATTTTTCTCTCGGATACGGTAGATAGCATAGGTCTAAAAAGGCTCTATCTTGGACGATTAGTGACCTATCAGGATTGCAGCTAACGCTTCTGCGAGTTGTTAGTAGACACAATTTGGTCTTCTTTCACGCAGCTTTGATATATGCCTTTTAGCCTAAATGTAGATCTCCTCTTGGGAGGAGTGCCCGTAGGGCGAGGTGGGTCAGCCACGTGGGCAACTAACCAGCAACCTCTGAACACCCCCCTCTTCAACATCTATATTCAACATAATCTCCTCACCATGCCCAACCCCCTTCCTGCCGACTGGTTCAACCGCCCCTCTACCCAGGTCGCCACCGACCTCATTGGCTGTACCCTCGCCCGTCGTATCAATGACGAAACCATCCGGGGCCAGATTGTTGAAACCGAGGCCTACGAAGCAGGCGACCCGGCCATGCATTTGTATCGAAACAAAACCGAGCGCAACGCAGTTGTTTTTGGGCCTGCTGGCATTGCCTATGTCTACCGAATCTACCGTCAGTATCACTGCTTTAACATCGTTACCGACCGCGACGAATTTGCCAGCACCATCCTGATTCGCGCAGTTCATCTACAGTCAAAACCCAGCTGGTATAAGCCTAATAGAAGAACAACTCAAAAAAAGTCGTCTCCTAAAAAGCCGCCCAAGCCAGAAAAGCTAGAAAAAATTGCCGCTGGCCCCGGAAAGCTTTGCCGCGCACTGCAAATAGACGAATTACTTAAAGGCATCGCGATCCACCCCGACTCAGGGCTTTGGGTAGAGCCCAGGCCCGCCCCCATCGCTGACTCGGACATAACTCAAACAACTCGTATTGGCCTATCTAGAGGTGCAGACCTTCCGTGGCGATGGTATCTGAGCAATTCGCCTGCTGTCTCAAAACGAGAGAGAAAACGATAGAGAGGTCAAAGTAAGATGTCAGAAGCGATCGCGGCACTGGCTGTTGTAAAAGCAAGCATGAAAAAAGACAGCTCCTGCCACTTGCAGAACCTGCCTCTTCTCTGGATATTAAAACGCTAAAAGTTTCGCCTTAAAAAAAGCAATCTTAAAACTGAGTGCTGACGTCTTTCCACATCGTACCCTGGTGGCCCACGACCACTTCTGCATCAGCATCGGTGATGGGCGCATCCACCGCAGATGCTGCCAAGCTTGCGCGGACAACGGTGTAGCCCAGTACAAAGGTAACGCCTGCAACTAGCAAGCCTGCAATAGCCTTATCAACGCCAGTCGCCTGACCAGTAATACGATTCGAGGAGTTGTAGTTCATAGCAAGAGCCAATACTTACGTGTATAACTCCTTAACTATCTCAGATTTTTTGGTAGCTATCGCTACCGTTTATATTTATTTAGCTATGTTCATTTAGCTACTTAGCTATGCTCACTCAGCTATGCTCGTCTAGAAGTCCGAGAAGCCAGCGGTGCTATCAGCCCCTAGCGGACTTGTTACCTGCTCGGCTAGTGACTCAGGTAAATCCAGCGTGTGAGAGACCACGCCATGGGTTATACCTGCAATCAAGCCCAGTGCAGCCGGTAAAAGCAAAGACGCTAGAGAATTCATAGAAGTCTGGTGTAGAAGTCAAATGTTAAGAGACCTCTATACCTTGCCAACTATCTCAATGATGTTTTGTAACCGACGTTACGGTCTTTTCGGATTTTATCGGTCGAATTGCACTTTGCGAATGTATGAAATGCAAAATTTGCAATTCTCCTAGCTACCAGAGGTTACCGCATCGACCTTCCGCTTGAACAGGTCTGTCATGAACGTAATAACCCGACGCTTGCGCAGCTTGATGTTGGCATTGAGTGACATCCCCGAGCGCAGCGCTAATGCCTGGTCATCTGCGATAAACTCCTGGGTATCTAGCAGTACTTCGGCAGGGAATCGGGCGTAAGGAAACGCTTCTTCGGGGGGAAGCGAGTCACTACCAATGCTTATCAGTGTGCCTTCGATATCGCCAAATTCACTAAATGAGTAGGCATCAATCCGTACGTCCACCTTCTGACCTACTTTCACAAAGCCAATATCTCTATCAGAAATAAAGATCCGGGCTACCAAGGCATCTTCTGGCACAATCTCCATCATGGGCTCGGTGGAGTTGGCCACATAGCCACCTTTGTTTGCCGTCAGGTTAAATACCCTACCCGAGACAGGTGCACTCAGGGCCTGGTATTTAATGCTTTGCTCTAGCTGTGCTCTTTGGCTGGCGAGTTCAGCGAGCTGGCGCTCGTTTTCTAGTATTCGCTGGGTGATTTGGCTATCGATTTCGGCAATTCGCTGATTGTTCGTCGAGATGCGGTCTTGCAAGGTTTCTGTTGCTTCAAAGGAGGTTCGTCCTACTTCCTGTTGCGCCTGAGAAATCTGAAAGTTCAGGCGCTCAATTTCCTGCTGAAGCGTGTTTACCTCGGCCTGTTTGTTACTGACTTCTTGCTCTTGTTGCAGATAAGAGAGTTCTGCAACTGCGCCTTGTTCGTTCAAGGTGGCCAGTCGGCGCAAAATGTCCTGATTTGTCGCCAGATCGCTTTGGGCGTTGGATAGTCGAATGCGGGTTTGGCTGAGCTGCTCACGCAGCTGATCGGTTTGCAGGCGATTGATATTTTGCTGGGAGTTGAGGCGTGATTGTGAGGTTTCGAAGCGGTCGAGCTGCTCGCCTGACAAGCCAGCGGTGTCGCCATTGATCTGCGCCCGGTAAAGAGCATTGCTTTCCAAAAGTTCGGCGCGATCGCGTCCCCGCTGTATCAAATCTGCCGACACCCCTTCTGGGGCCGGTGCATCCGTTGCCCCAGATAGCTGCCCCCGATAGTAGTTAGTCTCTGCATTCAGCCGCGCACTAATTTCTTTGTTCGACTCAATTTGCGCCTCAGTAGAGGTTTCATCCAGGGTGGCTACAACCTGCCCCTGCTCTACCAGCTCACCTTCTTCCACCAGTATTTCTTCTACCACGCCCCCTACCGGCGCTTGCACAACTTGCACAATGCCCTCAGGCTCTAGCTTTCCTTGGGCAGCCACGGTCTCTTCTACTTTAGCTAGGGAGGCCCAGGTGACCGAGGCCACCGTCACGCCCATAATGGCAAGCGCAATGGCCTTAGCCCAGTTCGGCGACTGCCGCAAAATCACTGGCTGATCAAAACTGGGTGGCACAAAAGCATCAAAGTCGGGCCCACCGCCATTGCTGTTTGGTGGCATCGCGCCGCTATCTAGCGGGTCAATCGGGTTAACCTGACGACCGTTAGTCGTGCGATTGTTAACCGGACCACCCACCTTGTCAGTCGGCGTATTCATGCGGCTATTGCCGTTGTTTGCAGTAAAAGAAGGTTGGTTAGGTGTTCTAGATGTCATGGTAAATGGTGTGTTCTCCTACTACGGCTTGTCCTGCTTTAGCAATTTCTAGCTGCGCTGTGGCTGTGTTTATTTCTGGTGGAATGTGCTTATTCACCCTGCTGCTCATACAGACAGAAGTAACGACCCTTAAGTGCCATAAGCTCTTCGTGGGTTCCTAGCTCTACGACCGAGCCTTTGTCCATTACCAGGATTCGGTCGGCCTGTCGGATAGTGCTTAGTCGGTGAGTAATAAAGAACACGGTGCGGCCATTGGCCCATTTTTTCAGGTTGTAGCAAACTTGCGCTTCGGTGTCGTAGTCAAGGGCGCTAGTGGCCTCATCCAAAATTAGCAGGCGAGGGTTTTGAAGGACCGTGCGAGCGATCGCAATCCGCTGCCGCTGCCCACCCGATAAGGATGACCCACGCTCGCCCACTCGCGAATTATAGCCGCCAGAGAGATTCATGATGAACTCATGGGCATTCGCAATTTTCGCCGCTTCAATAATGCTCTCAGTACTTGCCTGGGGATTGGTTAATGCGATGTTGTCTTGAATTGTTCCCTCAAACAGCAAGCTATCTTGGGGCACAATACCCACCTGCTGGCGCAAAGAGTACAGCTCTACCTTACGAATGTCATAGTTATCGATTAAAATTCGACCCGATTCTGCATTGTACAGACGGGGTAGCAGCTTCATCAGCGTACTTTTGCCCGAACCACTTTGTCCCACAATGCCGATAAACTCACCGGCATGGAACTCCAGGTTGATATTCACCAGCTGCAATGGGCCTGATGGCGCAAAGCGGAAGGATAGATCCTCATACTTCACATTGCCCTCGATATCAGGCATTGGAATCTGCGCCCGGTCTTCTTCTAGCTGCTCTTGAGGATGGTCAATGATGTCACTCAACCGCTCTAGCGACAGCGCTGTTTCTTGGAAGTTCTGCCATAGCTGCGTCAGGCGAAGCAGGGGCTGCGTTACATAGCCCGAAATAATGCGGAAGGCAATCAGGCCACCCAGAGTGAGGTTGCCTTCTAGCACCAGGTACGCACCTACCCACAGCACCAGCAGACCCGAAAGTTTGTTAAGAAAGCCACTCGCCGAGCCCGCTGTGGTAGAGGTGAGAACCGTCTTAAAGCCATCGCTAACATAGCGAGCGTACTTCTCCTGCCACTTCCAGCGGGTTTTAAGCTCCATGTTCTGAGCTTTTACCGTCTGAATACCCGAGAGAGCTTCTACCAAGAAAGACTGGGTTTCGGCATTGCGCTCGGCTTTGGCTCGCAGCTGACGACGCACGATAGGAGAGACAAAGAATGTCAGCAGCATAAACAGCGGAATGGTCGCTAGCGATACGAACGTTAGCTTCACGCTGTAGATGAACATCACCAGGATGTAAATTACTGAGAACAGCGCGTCCATTACCACCGTCAGGGCAGTGCCTGTCAGGAACTGACGAATATTTTCTAGCTCATTTACCCGGCTAGAGAGCTCACCCACCGGACGGCGGTCGAAGTAGCGCAGCGGCAGTCGCAGCAGGTGGTCGATAATTTCAGAGCCCAGGGCCATGTCGATCCGGTTGGTGGTATCGACAAATAGGTAGGTGCGCAAGCTGGTCAGAATCGCCTCAAAAACGGCCACCACCACCAGGAAAATGCCCAGCACATGCAGCGTATCTGGGCTGTTACGGCTAATGACTCGGTCAATAATCACCTGCACCATCAGCGGGTTGGCCAGGCCAAACACCTGCACAAATAGCGAGGCGATCAGCACCAGGCTCAGTACGCTGCGATACTTCTTCAGCGAAGGGATAAACCAGCTCAGGTCAAACTTTTGCTGCGGGGTTTGCTCGGTGGTTTCTACCAGCAGCAACTCCCCCTCTGGGCCCCAGGTCTCTTCAAAGGCTTCGGGGGAGAGCCGAACCACTTTGTTATCGGCAGGTACGCCCAGCACGTATTCGGTTGCGGAGGTTTCATAAACCACCGCGAAGCCATCTTGCCAGTGAATCAGGGCGAGTTTGGGTAGGCGCGCGATCGCACTGGCAGGCACCTTAGCCAGCTGCGGCTTTAGCCCTAGCAAGTCGGCTACCGCGCCGCAGGCGGTCAATGACAGATGACCTAGTCGCTCACTCTGATTGACCAGGACGCGCTGCACCACGTCCCGCTTAAAGGGCATCCCCAGGTGCTGGGCCATCATGGCAAAGGCGGCTAGCGCTGTGCCCACCTCACCTCGGCCCTTCATCACCGGGTACTTAATCGCCTGCGCCCGTTCGCTCCCTTCTTCGACGATATTAGTATCAAAGTTTAGATCGGGCGCATAGGGAATCGCTTCTAGAGAACCTGTGCCATTGCCATTGACTAAGGCACCGCCCGCTGTGTCCGCGTAGCCGTTAGTGGCTGCCGTGCTACCGCCTTGATCCCCTGCTGTGTCGACCGGTGTCGGCACAGACTGAGTCGCCAGCTGGCGCATGTCCAACCCAATCAGGCGGGTATTTTTATGACTATTGATCCGGCCATCCATCATTTCGGGAAGCAGCCAGCTGCCAGCCGGATGGCTCATAATGCTTTGCGAGCTGACAAACCACAGCTGATTGGGATCGGGGTTATCGATGGCTACCCGCCCGGCTCGGGCCGTCATGGGGACCGCGATTTCCTGTAGCTTACGCGCGGTTTTTGCCAGGTCGTTGACGGTTCTCGCCTGCGCCTGAAAGTACTGACCAACTAGGTCAAACACCTCTGCTAAGTAGGCGTAGTTTGTAATAGACTGAGCAAACTCTGGATGGGTGCCAATCAGCTGCCTAACAGCGCTAACAGGCAGTGCGATCGCCGTCATCTCCGAAGACGCATTGACCCCTTCACAAGGCACCCCACGCACCAGGCTAGCAAGCCCTACCACCGACTTGGGCTTCAGCAGCTCTAGGGTCATGGGCGTTTTTTTGTAGGGATCGTAGCCCAGCAAGCGCCCCTGACCTTCCAGTATCACAATCACTTGGTGAGGCATAGACTCCCGGCGCAAAACAGGCTGACCGAGCCGATACCGTAGCAGCTGAGCGTCTTTCGCCAGCTGCTGCAAGGCGGGTTGCGGCAGCTGATCGAAGGGAAAGACGTCCCCTAATTTTTGATCTAGTGAAATGTCGGTGTAAGTCATAGCAAATAGTAGATTGAGCCTGTTGACTCATTAGATACGCCGGGCAATAGACAAGTATCTAGGGCTGCCTGTGTGAGGGAATGGTTAAGGGCTGTTTTGATCGTCTTGAATCTGTCGAACGGGCGTTTCCTGCAACTGTTGCTTCAGCCAGCCTTGAAACTGCTCGTTTAGCAGACGCTGACGCATGGTATCGGTGAACTGAGCTGGTTCAAACTGCTCTAGCCTGGCAATGACCAGCCACTCGCCAATTTGGGTGGGGGCCCACAGCTGCCCGGGCTGACTTACTGACAGCATTCTAGCAAGCACTGGGTGCGGCACGTTTAGCTCTACAGGGCCAATAAAACCACCCGTTCTAGATTCTTGTCCTTCCGAATATTGACGAGCAAGGTCGTTAAATGGAGCACCGTCATCATTTAGCCGAAAATAGATCTCCTGGGCCAAACTAGCGTCTTTCGTCCTAATCAGTGAGTAACACACCCGATCTAGCTGAGTTTTACGCTGTAAAAAGTATGACTCAATTTGCGCCCCCCAGGTTTCTTCCTGGAAAAGCGTCACTTTATAATCTCTCACGGCGGCGGCGATCATGCCCTCAGGGGTCTGACCCTGTTGCTGTAGCCAGGCATGGCGCTGCTCTTCAGAAAACAGACCTCGCTTAGCACAAAAGCTTTCCATCGCCTTTTGCGCATCACACTCTATATGAGTGATCGCAGTATCAATAACATGCTCTTGTACCAGCTGAGGCAATAGCTGATACTGCTGTAGTTTTGCGATTAGCGCCGGTGCATCCAGCACCTGATTACCAATTTGAAGCACTCTAGACATACCCCGACTTTTTATATCAAGCACTTTTTATTCATCCCGTAATAGTGTGTTTCTACAACCGAGTTTCCACGAGCAAACAGCGCTTTTCTATCTATACAAATATCAAAATACATAGTTACACACTCGCACAGATATACCTGTTTTTGAGCGCACATCCGCATAAAAGCTTCACTATGACCACCCCCAAACCGCTGCGTTGCATAAAGGTTGTAATAGAGACTACTTTCCTAAGCATATATTCATGGCCAAACTAGTGGCTCAGGTCAAAATTAGGCTTGAAAAAATTAGGCTGTATTGGGTGCAGGCCACAGGCAGATTAGAGGGCACCCTAGATAAATTCTCTAAATCTAACTGGCCGCTGACTTATCTAGAGGCGGCATCCTCTTTGACTCAGTTGTGATTAAGCGTTTAATTCAGCTCATCATGAATGCGCTTCGTCGTCGGTCGCCAATCCAGGACCGGCGAAAAAGAGAGCGGCGATCGCGCGACAGACGCGATCGCTCAAAAAGAAATCGACCCAAAAGCGAGCCGTCTCTATCCTCTACCACGGATAGCCACAGCGATCCTAACTACATCACCTACACCATTCCCAGAAGCGAGGTTGTCACTGCCCTAAACCGTACCCTTAGGCAGTTCCCGGCAGGGCCAGCGCATCGTTCTACACTCTCTTTGCCCAACCTTTCAACGCGCTCATCTAATGTTGCTCGCGGCGGCACGCGTCAGTCATTGATAGCTGCGAATGCTGGATTTGTGGAACACACTGGTGCTACGAACACTGATATTGCGCCTTTCCCTCTCAAGGGCATAATCGACGTGGCCTATCTGTGCGAACGTCAGGGTCGGCTAGCCGAAGCCGAACGACTCTACAGGCAGGCAATTGCCCTGAGTAAGCGAAAATTCGGCTCGCAGCATTTGGCGATCGCCCCTCGTCTTAATGAGCTCGCCTCTCTTTACTGCCGGAAGCAACAGTATGCTCAGGCTGTGCCCTTACTCACACAGGTGCTGCGCATCCGCAAACAGCATCAAATTCCTACCCATGGGGACATTGGTGAAACGCTATGTAAGCTAGCAATTGTGCATGGGCATTTGGGTCAATATCGTCAGGCAGAGTCATTCTTTCAGCAAGCACTCACCATTTTTGGAGAAACACTTGGTGAACTACATCCACGCACCAAGGCTATCCATACGCAGCTGGTAGAGATGCTCACGTTCGTCATAGAATCAGGCTATTTTGAACACCACTTTTGTGACTTACCGCCACTAGACCTAGAGCGACTCAGCGAAACCTACAGCTGGGCCAAACCAGACTGGATTCGACCCGTGAGCGCAAACCCACCAACCAATGACTACAGCTGGATAAAGCTGTCCCAACTTGAGGGGGCATCAGCACCAGAAGTTCAGGCGCCACCGGAAACACACAGCCTAGAAGCTCATGAGCCTGAAAACGATAGACCTGACGCTTACGGATCTGAAGCTTAGACCTGTGACGGCTGATGTTGTTGCAAAAGGCGATCAACATCTTTAGGTTTTACATGGTAGTGCTTCACGTTATCTGGCAGGAACCGCATGTTGGGGCCGCGTTTGCAGCCGCCTAAGCAGCCTACAGCCTCTAGCTTAAATGTCGGCATCGCCTGACTATTGTTAGAAACCTGCTTGAATGCTTCCCACAGCTTGGTTCCACCGCGCTTGCAGCAATTCTTCTTCTGGCATATTTGCACTCTCATTTGCTTCCTGCCAGCTTTCTTCCCCTCTGTTGCCTTAGCTTTCGGTGTAGGGAGTGTCACGTTCGCCTTAGGCGACAGCGGAATGAGCTGTAAGGCTTCTAGTGTCCTTTTCTTGCCTTTTTTAGTCATAGATTTTTTTGATTTCTTACCTTTTTTGGCCTGGAGGGCAACCCAAACTCGAATCAAGTCACCTGGGGACAGCTCTTGCTGTGCGACCATACGCAGCCTCTTTGGCAGGCGAACTGTCTGTATACCATCATCGGTTTTAAGGCTTATTGTTTTGAATTTTCGGGCCTTATCGTCGTTTCGCTTAAGATAGCGGCCTTGTAAAATTTCCATTCACGCTTCGTTTTTATTTTGTGATGTAATATATGCGCTCTGTAACATATGCGCTATATGTTAGTCTCTTTAACCCTCTCTCGATAGATTTTACTCGCTAGCCCTTTAGAGAGAGCTGGAGAAAGAGCCAGAGCGTCCTGGAGAAGTCGTTCGAAGGAATGGGCTAGAAGCATAGGTTGAATGCAAGTTGAACACAGCTGAGGCAGTAGCACAGGGAATAGCCTGTTAGATTAGGAAGTAACTCGCTGTTGCTCATGTTGAGTAGCTGTCTTTTACGTGCCAGTGCTATGAAGCGATCGCTCATCATTTTGATTCAGGGCTACCGCAAGCTAATTTCTCCCCTATTTCCCCCCACCTGCCGGTTCGAGCCGACTTGCTCGTGTTATGCGATTGAAGCGATTGATCGATTCGGGCCGCTGCGAGGTAGCTGGTTAGCCCTCAGACGCATCACCCGCTGCCATCCGCTACACCCTGGTGGCTACGACCCGGTCCCGACTAAGGCCCAACAGGCAGTCGGCCAAACGGAAAAGGAAAAACAGCAAACAGAAGAAAAGTCGCTATGAAAAAAATCTACGTCCTTGATACCAACGTACTGCTACACGATCCAAATGCGATGCTGCGGTTTGAGGACAATGAGGTGGTTTTACCCATCACCACCATCGAAGAGCTAGATCGCTTCAAAAAGCGTCCGGAAGAAACAGGCCGCAACGCTCGGCGCATCTCTCGGATGATCGACAGGCTCAGAACCCAGGGCAGTATCGTCAAGGGAATCACCCTCAAAAATGGCGGACTGCTACGAGTCGCCCTTTGCCAGCAGGAAACCCTAAATCAGCTGCCGACAGAACTCATCCCAGACGGGGGAGATAACTCTATTCTGGCAGTTGCACTTGAGGTCAAAGGCCAGTGCAACTGCCCGGTGATTATGGTGAGTAAAGACACCAACATGCGGATCAAGGCCGATATTTTGGGGCTGACGGCCGAAGACTACGAAACAGACAAAATAGATGTCGACGATCTCTACACTGGCATGGGCGAAGTGTTAGTGAGTGCAGAGCAAATGAGTCAGCTGTTTCAGTCGGGCGCTGCAGAGCTTAGCAGCGTCTCTCTCGATGGTAAATTCTTTCCTAATCAGGCGCTGACGCTAATAGACGTCAATAACCCTAGCCACACTGCGCTGGCGATTATGCGCGCCAATGGGCAGCTAGCACCGCTGCCCAAAATGCCCTACAACGGGATCTCGCGCATTCATGCACGCAACCGGGAGCAGCGGTTCGCACTCTCGCTACTGCTGGACGACAGTGTGCCATTGGTGACGCTGGTGGGTAAAGCGGGTACTGGGAAGACGCTGCTGGCGATCGCCGCTGGCATCCAAAAAGTCACCGAAGAAAAACGCTACACCCGTCTGCTAATCTCTCGCCCGGTAGTCCCCATGGGCAAAGACATCGGCTACTTGCCCGGCGACATGACCGAAAAGCTTACCCCCTGGATGCAGCCCCTATACGACAATTTCGACCTGATATTCAACACGCAAGATAGTACCGAAAAGCCTGCCCACTGGCGACGCGGCCATGAGGACCTGATGGAAATGGGCCTATTACAAATCGAAGCGCTCACATACATTCGCGGACGTACCATTCCCAGGCAGTTCTTCGTCATCGACGAAGCCCAGAACCTGACGCCTCACGAGGTCAAAACCATCTTGACCCGCGCGGGCGAAGGCACCAAGATCGTCCTCACAGGCGACACCGCTCAGATCGATAATCCTTATGTAGACGCAGCTAGTAACGGCCTCACCTACGTAATCGAGCGGTTCCGTAACAATCCGCTAGCTGGACACATTACGCTGTATCAGGGGGAACGCTCCGACCTCGCAGCACAAGCCGCTGCTCTGCTGTAGTCAGCCGCATAGCTAGCAAGCTCGATCTCCTCCATTGGTTGGGTGGCTGAGCGTAGCCGAAGCCCGGTATGATTGCCCTAATCCTCGGGCAAGGCCATGGACACCAACAACACAAATGCTGCAATCGTTGACCCCACCCTACAGCGGTACAAGGACGATATCGCTCAGCTGCTGGTGCAACTGGAGTCGTTTGCGATCGCCATCGAGAACAAGGCGCTGACCAAAACCGTCCAAAGCCTGCAGGAAAACATCAATCAGCCCTTTCTCTTCGTCGTGATTGGCGAAGTCAAAGCAGGCAAAAGCAGTTTTATTAATGCGCTGCTTGGCAGCGGCGAAATTTGTGAAGTAGGTGCGGACCCACGTACCAATATGGTCGCCAAAATCGTCTACGCCAACGGTGACGGCTACAGCCGCGAAACCAAACCTGGCGAGCTGCGCGAAATCGGCAGACCCGTCCCCATCCTCGAACAAATCGCCATCGTCGATACGCCTGGCACCAACAGCCCCTTCCAGCAGCACGAAGACATCACCAAAGAGTTTATCCCCAACAGCGACCTGGTCGTATTCGTCTTCTTCTCCAAAAACCCATACACTAACACCGCCTGGTCCCTGGTAGATTTCGCCCACCAGGAATGGAAAAAGCCCGTCATCTTCGTTTTGCAACAGTCTGACCTGGCCGACGACCGCGAGCTACAAACCTCCCGCCAGTACATCGAGCAAGAAGCGCAGCAGCGGCAAATTGCTAACCCACAGGTCTTTGCCACTTCTGCAAAGCTAGCCATCGACGGGCTAAACAGCAGTCCCAACGCCAGCAATGACGTTGCTAGAGGCGCAGATAACGGTGGCTTCGCACCCATTCAAGACTTTGTGCGAAATACGATCACTGGCGGGCAGGGCTATCGGCTAAAGCTTGCCTCTAATATTGGCTCCGCAGAGCAAATCGTTCAGCGCCTGGGCGGTGATATGCAATCTATTCAGCGGCAGCTTCAGACCGATCAGGCCGTTGTTGCTAGGATTCGTAGCCGACTAGGTCAAGGGCAAACGCAGTCACGCCAGGAGATTGACGCTCTGGTAGAAAGGCTGATGGTGCAGTACGAGCGCACCATTTACCAGGTCAAGAGTGAGTTTCGAGATGGGCTCTCGATTTTTGTATTGGCCAAACGCTCTTTTCTATCTATCTTTAACCGCAAGCAGCGCGTAGAATCATGGCTAAACGATCTCAAAGCGCGGGCGCAAACCGAACTAGAGGCAACCCTTGATGAAACGTCTAAAGAAGGAGCCAAGCGCTTCCTGGACAGTATTGCGCTGATGATAAAACAGCTGCTGGGCGAGCTGACGACGCTACAAAACGATGCGCTCAAGAAAACGGAAATCACCCTGCCGCTGTTGGAGTATCGCTACGAAGTCATTGAAGGCGTCAAAAGCAAAATCACCAATCTTTTGAATGATGAAACGTTTATGAGCTGCCTGACAGATACCGCTGATAGCGTGGGGCCTGGGGTGGCCAGTGGCGGCATTTTGGCGGTGATTGGCGGGGTGATAGCGGCGGTTACCGAGGTGGTGATTTTAGATATTATTGGCAGCGTTTTCTTGGGGGTAGGTGTGCTGCTTGCAGGCGGTGTACTGCTTGCCAAACGCCGGGGCCTGATTCAAAAGCTAGATCAGGAGCTAGAGCGAAACAGATCGCGGTTTGAATCTACTGTGTCAGAGCAGCTGAATGCCAGGCTCAGCGGCATATACGACGAAATTGGCATGAGCTTTAACGACCTGTATGCCTATGTAGAAGAGGAACAAAGGAGCCTGACACCTCTGATTCAGCAGTTTGAGCTGATCGAGCAAACGACGGAAAACCTTGCCAAAGAAATTCGACAACTGTAGTGATCTGGGAAAAGGTGGCTGTAAAGAGTGGCTGTAAAGATCAGCGATCGCACCCAACATCCAGCGCATACAGATGAGTGAACATCGCTTTTGGGGATGCTATGGGAAACGTACATCCACCCAGAAGAGTGAACTAATGACAGCTCGCGAGCAGTCCACCGATTTCGTACTCATTGTGGACGACACGCCCACTAATATTTCGGTACTGGCGCAGACCCTCCGCCAGGCCGGACTCCCAATCAGAGTAGCGAATGACGGCCTTAGTGCGCTCAAGCAAATTCAGCGTGAGCCGCCCGCCCTAATTCTGTTGGATGTACAGATGCCTGGAATCGACGGGTTCGAGACCTGTCGCAGGCTCAAGGCAGACGAGTCTACCCGTCACATTCCGATTATTTTTATGACCGCGCTCACCGACAAGGCCAGCCGGGTAGAAGGCCTGATGATGGGCGCTGTGGACTACATTGCTAAGCCCTTCGAGCAGGAGGAGATTCTGGCCAGGGTACGGGTGCATATGGAGCTGAAACAGCTGAACGACCAACTATCGGCAAAAGTAGAAGAGAAAACGCAGTCTTTAGAAGAAACGCGATCGCAGCTGATAGAACAAGAGAAACTAGCCGCGCTCGGGCAGCTGATGGCAGGCGTTGCTCACGAGATTAATAATCCCATGTCGTGCATTGCCAATAACATTGAGCCCGCTCGTGAATACGTAAAAGACCTGAGTACGCTGATTGGGCTTTATCAACAGCAACAACAATCTGTTCTTTCTCCAGGTCTATCTAAACAGAGTTTATCCGCACAGATAGAAGAGCTTTGGGAAGAGTGCGATATTGAATTTGTCCTAGAAGATTTGCCCAACTTGCTAAATTCTATGAAGCTAAGCATTGGGCGTATCAAAGATCTCTCCCGGTCTCTGCGCAATTTTTCGCGTTCAGAAAGTACTGCCAAAGTGCCGGTTGATATCCACAGCAGCCTTGACAGTACGCTGATTATTTTGGGGCATCGGTTGAAGTCAGTCAATGCCAGGGCAAAAGTAAACATTACCAAGCGCTATGGCCAGCTACCGCTCGTGCAAGGCTATCCATCTAGCCTGAATCAGGTATTTATGAACATTTTGGCCAATGCTTTAGATGCCCTGGAAAATACGGCGCAGCCAGGCATTACGATTCAAACCGAGCTTGTCGGCAGTGACCAGGTCAAAATTGAAATCGCTGACAATGGCCCGGGCATCCCACCTGAAGCAAAAGCTCATCTGTTTGAGCCCCTATTTACGACAAAACCGCTGGATAAAGGCACTGGGCTAGGACTCTCTATCAGTCATGAGATTGTTGTAGATAGGCACAACGGACAGCTATCGTGTCTGAGTGCTCTCGGTGAGGGATGCTGTTTTGTGATTGTATTGCCTGTTGGCTAGGCGATGCAAAACGCTACTATAAAGACTGCACGTTGAGATAGCGTCAGTTTGCACAGCTATATCGTTCGGTTAGCGCACGAAACAGAACTTGCCTACCTGCCTGAGGTAGAACGGGCAGCAGCGCGCAGGTTTTTGCCCTATGTAGAAAAGCTCGAAATTTCTGCTGAGCTGCTAGAAGGCCTGACGCCGCTGTCTTATTTGAGAAGAGCACAGGCAGGCGGAAGAGTCTGGGTGGCAGTAGCTTCATCTCAGCAAGGCCAAGATCAGCAGGGCCAGGGCCATCAAAAACAGGCGCAACCTGTTGGCTTCCTGGTGGCGAAGTTTTTGACAACGACTTGCTTCGTTGTAGAGCTGAGCGTTCATCCGGATTATGGTCGCCAGGGCATAGGGTCGGCACTGATAGAAACATGCTGTAAGGCGACAAAAATAAGAGGCCTGCGACAGGTAATGCTAACCACTTTTCGCCATGTGCCCTGGAATATCCCTTTCTATGAGCGCCTGGGCTTTCGAGTGCTAGCGCGTGAGCAGTTGCCCTCAGACATTGAGGCGATTGTGCAGCATGAGTCGCGATATGGCTTTTTGCCCAGGCATCGTGTTGTCATGCGGCGTGTGCTGGCGTCACAAGATATTGATGGAGTGAAAGAATGCTGAGCGCTGAAGCGGTTAAAGAAAAAGCGATCTCCCTCGGCTTTCACAAAGTGGGCATCGTTGAAATTCTGCCCACTCCATCCGATGCGGAGCAGCAAGCCGCTGAATCATTACAGCGCTGGCTACAGCAGGGATTTCAGGCTGATATGCAGTGGATGCACAGCCCAAAGCGTCAGAATATTCGGCAGATAATGCCAGAGGCCAAATCTGTTATTTGCGTCGCGCTCAACTACTACAGCGCCCAGCAGCGCCCAGAAGGTCAGCAGTACGCCAAAATTTCTCGCTATGGCTGGGGCCGCGACTATCACCGAGTGATGACTAAAAAGCTCAAACAGTTATCTGCATGGCTGAGGGAGCAAACGACAACCGATGCGGATGGCATATCAGCTGCTGTAGAAGCACGTCCCTATGCAGATACTGGTCCAGTGCAAGATAAGTTTTGGGCAGAGCAGGCAGGTATTGGTTGGATAGCAAAAAACGGCAACGTGATTACCCGACAGTACGGATCGTGGGTATTTTTGGGCGAGGTGATTACTACGGCAAGTCTTCAGCCAGACCAGCCGCATACCCGCCACTGCGGTACTTGTACGCGTTGTATCGAAGCTTGTCCGACTGAGGCGATCGCATCCCCTGGCGTCATTGATGCCAATCGCTGTATTGCTTATCACACCATCGAGAACCGAGCCGACCAGCTGTCTGAACCCGTCACTGCTAATTTGAACAACTGGGTTGCGGGCTGCGACATCTGCCAGGATGTCTGTCCCTGGAATCAGCGGTTTGCTCAGCCAACGGACGTAGAAGCCTTTGAACCCTACCCGGCAAACGTAGCCCCAATGCTGGCTGAGCTGGCTGAAATTACAGATGAGCAATGGAACGAGCGATTCCCGGCTTCCGCGCTCAGAAGAATCAAACCAGCCATGCTACGCCGTAATGCGAAAGCCGCCATGGCGACTAATACCGATTTGGGCCATCAATCCCATACACTAGACAGGCTAGATGCCAGGGCCAGAACGAATGACGACGGAGAAAGATGCTAGTACAGACGATAAGGATGAAAGAGAGGATAAAGCTGACAAGCTGCAGGCAGATACGCCGATAGAGAAAAAAAGCTGGCGCAAAAGCATTGTAGAAAATGCCAAACTCGTTGCGATCGCCCTCACCATCGCCATCTTCGTCCGTCTATTCATCGCCGAGCCGCGATTTATCCCCTCCCCTTCCATGGTGCCAACCCTGGCCGTGGGCGATCGCCTCCTCGTCGACAAAGTCTCCTACCACTGGCACCCGCCCGATCGAGGCGATATTGTCGTCTTCGAGCCACCCCCACAGCTGCAGGCATACGGCTATCAGGTTAGTCAGGCATTTATCAAACGCGTCATTGGCCTACCTGGACAGCAGGTAAAGGTCACTGGTGGCAAAGTTTACGTCGATGGCACACCCCTAGACGAAAATTACATTCTAGAAACGCCCCAATACGAGATGCCACCCGTTGAAATTCCTGCCGGTCAGCTATTTGTAATGGGCGATAACCGCAATGACAGCAATGATTCTCATGTATGGGGATTTTTGCCCATAGACAATGTCATCGGACGAGCCGCATTACGGTTTTGGCCACCCGAAAAAATAGGCCGCGTAAACGTTTAGGGTCTACCTAAAACCTCAAATAATGCAGCAGCTCGGCGGTCACCGCCGTCGTCAGCCGCAGCCTATCTTGCAAGTCAGCCAAATCTTTGTAAGGTCCCTGCTGTCGATAGTGCACAATCGCCCGGCCCAAAAAAATATCAAGCCCAGGCACAGCCGCTAGCTCGTCAGCAGTGGCGGTATTTGCATCAATAGCAACCGGCTCTAAGGCCTCTTCACGATCGTAATAGCAAAACTGCAGCCTTTCCTCCCAGGGACGCAGCTGAGCTGAGGGAAGAGCGATCGCGGCTGCCACATCCTCTATACAGCTGAGCAATATCCCTTTTTGGGTGAGTGCGTATAGCGACCTGGCCTGATGAATAGACAGCCCCGGCAGCTGTAACCAGTCATCTACAGAGGCCGTATTTGCATCAATTTTAGTGCTTTCTTTATTGCCTTTGCTTGCGGTTTCTTGCGTTTCTTGTTTGGCAATGAGCTGGCGACGCTTTTGCTCAAACTCATTGTCCGTAATCAGCCCTTCCTGCCGTAGCCGCTCCAAATCACGCAGGGCCACAGCCGCCTGCTGAGCGGCCTGGGCGGTCGCGGCCTGTCGCTTGGCTGCCTGCATAGTCGCCGCCGTGTCAGCCCCGTCAGCCTCTACAGCGATCCCTGTCTTTGCAAGTACGCTTGCCAGCAGTGCGCCCGATTTCGGGAACTTGGCCATAAAGCCCTCATCGCTCTCAAAGAGATACCAAATCCCCTCCACGCAGCAGGCCACCGCAGGCAGGCCTGTCTTAAACAACAGCAAATAGGCAAGTCCCCACAGGTATTTGCCCGTGTGCACCTTGTGCAGCCAAACTAGCGGGCCTGTGATGGGCAAGCCCCCAGCAAATGCGAGAGCGATCGCAATTTTTCGATTGTTGGCAGGTGTCACCATGACAGAAAATCGAGTGCAGCAGGCCTACGGTTACTCGCATGAGCATAGCGCTTCTAAGCACAATCCGCATTCATTCAAACCTTACAAATGGGCACGTTATAAACAGATATACCTGGGACGTGTCTCAACTTACAAAGTCGCCTTTTTGCATGTCAGAAACTGAACTGTTTACTGAATTAATCAACCTGGTAGAAGTGGACCCCTTCGCTTTGCTAGGGATTGCTGTGAGCGCCGACGAAAAAAGAATCGCCAAGCGCTACCGCCAGGTTGCCAAACAGCTCCATCCAGATGCCCTCTCTAGCGCTACGGACGCCGACACGCAGGGGCTAACGGTTGAAGTTGCTGCCAACATCATTGCGCGAATCGTCAATCCGTCCTACCAAAAGCTCAAACACGACAAAACCAGACAGGAAACCCTTGCATCGCTACGCCTACGCGTACGCAGGCTAGTCCGTACAGAAAAACTGGTACCGACCTTTTCAGATGCGCAGCAGCTAGAGTACATCGAAGAGGAAAATGTTGATATCTTCTACGAACAAGCCCTTAGCCAGCTCGCCAGCATTCAATTTCGCTCCCTGGGCGACCTGCACACCAAAACGTTAGAAATTGGTCAGCTCAATCTGATCTATTTGCGTCGCAAGCTGTCAGATTTGGTTATTCGTCCTAAGCGGGCAGGCCTGATGGCAAATGCAGTGACCCCAACTGTCGCTACCAGAGTCAACGCAAATCCTGCTGCTAATGGCGATGGCCCCGCCAGCGGTCCGCTCAATGCCAATGCAAAAGATGCCCCCGATATTGACTACACAGCCAAACATACGGCCAGGGCCAAAACCTATCTGACCCAGCAAAATTACGAAATGGCGGTTCAAGAGCTGCGTGATGCGCTCAAGCTATCACCACAGAATCCAGAGCTCCACTCAATGATTGGGCAGGCCTACTACAAGCAAAAAATGTCTGGCATGGCCAAAGCACACTTCCGTCAGGCCCTGAAGCTAAAGCCCAACCATCGGGTTGCTCAGAAATACGGCAAACTTTTAGGCCTTTCAGACGAGCCCCGAGAAAACATCGCGGCGAACGCACCCGTAACAACACCTCAAACAAAATCAAACGCGCCCATCGAAAAGGCGGAGCCGAAAAGAGCCTGGCTCGGTAAGCTGCTGAATCGTTAGCGGGCTTTTGCGGGTGGGCTTTTGCGGGTGGGCTTTTGCGGGTGGACTTTTGTAGTGATATCTCACCTTGGCATTTACTTGTGTAAACTTTTACGCTGTAACCGTAAAGTCATTAAAGTAGAGTCATTGAAGCACTTAGGCTAACGATCCTTAGATTGGGAAAAGATAGCCAGCGCTTTTTTGGGAGTGGTTATAGCTATGGGAATGTTCGATTCAGATTTGGTGCAGCAAGAGGCCACACAGCTATTTCAGGACTATCAGTCCTTAATGCAGCTAGGCAGCAGCTACGGCAAGTTTGACCAGAAAGGCAAAAAGATTTTCATCGACAAAATGGAAGCAGTGATGGAACGCTACCGCATCTTTATGAAGCGCTTCGAGCTCTCAGAGGATTTTATGGCCAAAATGACCATGGAACAGCTGAAAACGCAGCTTGGTCAGTTTGGCACCACACCTCAGCAAATGTTTGATCAAATGCATCAAACACTAGAGCGAATGAAGTCCGAAATCACAGAATAATCCTGGTAGCTGAGCGGAACCGAAATGATATCGGTAGCTGAGCGGATCGTTCGTGCCAACGTCTCGGAACGAGAAAGCTACGGACGAATAAACTCGCCAGGAGAGCGGAAATTCTCGACGGGCTCATCGCGCAGGGCCTGCTGCATAAAGTTACGCCATACGGGCGCGGCATAGCCACCGCCTGTAGCCCCTTTGCCCAGTGGACGGTAGTCGTCGTTGCCGACCCATACGGCGGTCGCTAGCTGAGGCACATAACCTACGAACCAAACATCGCGCTGTGAGTCTGTCGTACCGGTTTTACCGGCTGCTGGGCGACCAATTTGAGCATTGGTGGCCGTTCCCTGGGAAATGACGCCCTCCAATACATCGGTCAGCGCTGCACTCGCCCAGGGGTCCAGCACTAGCTGAGGCTTGGGCGTATTATCCAATATCATGTTTCCTTTGCTATCGGTGACCTGCATAATTAGCGTAGGGTCCGAGTGCCAGCCATAGTTAGCAAATGTAGCGTATGCACCGGCTAGCTCTAGGGGTGTCAGGTCTACTGCACCCAGTGGTAGTGAGATCACGGGGTCCATAGGGCTCTTAATGCCCAGAGTACGGGCAATTTCGACCACGCGGTTAATGCCTACAGACTGACCAAGCTTCACCGCAGGGATGTTCCGTGACGTTTCTAGTGCTTTGCGTAGCGGGATGCTCCCCATAAACGACCCGTCATAGTTCTTGGGTGTGTAGTAGTTGTAGCCGTCTGGATAGGTTACTGCTGCATCGTTGATGACGCTGTTAGGTGTGTACTTACCCGAGGAAAAGGCTGCATAGTACACGAAGGGTTTGAAAGCCGACCCGGGCTGACGTCTGGACTGTGTGGCCCGATTGAACTGGCTGGACTCGTGGTCTATACCGCCCACTAAGGCTTTGACAAAGTGAGTGCGCGGATCGATGGCGACTAGCGCAATTTGATCGGCGTACGCGCCACTGCCAAAGAATCGATAGTAGCTATCAGCAACGGTGTCCTCAGCAATTCTCTGAAGGTTCAAATCAATAGTGGTTTGAATGCGCATGCCCCCTTTGGACATGGCCTCTGCGCCAAACTGCTCGTTTAGCTCCTTCATGACCGCTTCGGTCACGTAGGGTGCCTGACTAGAGCGGAAGGACGTAATTTCGCCCAGCTTAATGGGCTGCTTTTTGGCGGCCTCCGCTTCGGCTGGGGTAATCCACTCCAGGCGCTGCATTCGATTTAGTACAAGCCCCTGCCGTTGTTTAGCGGTGTCGTAATCTAGAAATGGGCTGAAGCTCTCTGGGGCCTGAATCACGCCTGCCATCATGGCAGACTCAGCTAGAGTTAGATCTTTAGCAGATTTGTTGAAATAGCTTTGGGCAGCGGTCTCTACGCCATAGGTATTGTGCCCCCAGTACACCTGATTGAGATACAACTCAAGGATTTCGTTTTTCTCGAATATCTGCTCGATCCGCATGGCGAGCACGGCTTCGACGAGCTTACGGCTGATGGACTGCTCAGGCGATAGAAACAGGTTCTTGACCAGCTGCATCGTAACGGTAGAGGCCCCTTGTACCGTTCTGCCAGCCTGGAGGTTTGCCATCATGGCGCGGCCAATACCGCCTGGATTGACGCCCTGGTGAGAATAGTAGTCGCTGTCCTCCATGGCGAGGACGGCCCGCTTCATATCGGGCGAGATCTCGTTGAGGTCTACCACTTCACGGTTGGCTTCGTCGTGCACATTGTCGAGCAGGGTGCCGTTGATGTCGTAAAGGTAGCTGGTTTCTGACGGGCTGTAGTTGCGCAAAACGCGAACGTCCGGCAGGTTGCGAAAGCTAAAAGCTAGGCCCACTAGACCGCCTGCAATGACAGAGCTACCCAGCATGGTTACGGTTAGCAACGTCGCTGCACCCACCTGGCCAACGTCTTGGATATATCGGAGCGCTCTGGGCGATCGCACCATAGGGGAAGGGCGACGAGAGCGGGAGCGCACTTTGCGGAAGCTATTAGAAGACACAGGCAGACAATATTTCCTAATCTAAAGGGGTAAGCAGGAAAGGGAATTTAAACAGACGTCAACGTGGGTCAAAAGGGCGCTTTCATATACGGGCGCTCACTTTATCGATTGAGTTACTGGTAAATATAGATGATTTGTGACGAATGTCCAGGGTTTTACTAATTATTTCTTGTGAAAGATCGATGTGCTTGGCCGAGCGTTTTTTGATTATAGTGACAGAGCCGCTCGTCGTAGCTGGCCGGATCATCCAGTTCTTTTGCCATCACTCCCTCCTGTGAATACTTCAGAGTCATCATTAAAGTCGGCTACAGCGTCCTCCGTAACAGAGGTTGTTATAGAGGACAGTTTTATAGAAAAAGGGTTGCCTAAGAATATCCCGGCCAAGTTTGCCAGTATCTATAGAGGTGTAAGTGAAGTTTTCCCATCTGAGACGAAATCAACCAATGTTGATGCAGAAAACGAAGTTAACATTGATAACAGCCTGATCGCTCGGCTAGAAGACAGTGCAGAAGGAAATCGCCCGCTCCGGATCAAGCTTGGCATTGACCCTACCGGCAGCGAAATTCACCTGGGGCACAGCACATTGGTACGCAAGCTGCGCAACTTTCAAGACGCGGGCCACACAGCCATTTTGCTAATTGGCGATTTTACCGCTCGCATTGGCGACCCGACTGATCGCGCTGAGGTGCGCAAGCAGCTGAGCGAAGCAGAGGTCAAGGCCAACGCCCAAACTTACATTGAGCAAGTCAAGCCCATCCTGGACTTTGACACGCCCGGTCGGCTAGAGATTCGCTACAACTCCGAATGGCTAAATGGCATCGACCTGAGTAGAATGCTGGCGCTGCTGAGCACCATGACCCTGGGCCAAATGCTGGCCAAAGAAGGCTTCGCCAATCGCTACGAAAAAGGCACACCGGTATACTTGCACGAATTCCTCTACCCGCTGCTGCAGGGATACGATTCTGTGGCGCTAAAGTCCGATGTAGAGCTAGGAGGCACTGACCAAAAATTTAATGTGGCGGTGGGTCGTGACTTGCAAAAGCACTTCGGCCTGCGGCCTCAGTTTGGCATGCTGCTGCCGCTGCTGCTGGGCACCGACGGGCATCAAAAAATGTCGAAGTCCCTAGGCAATTACGTGGGTCTGCAAGAAGATCCGCTCTTAATGTACTCCAAGCTAGAGAAAGTGCCTGACGCGGTGATTGGTGACTACTTTACCTATCTGACTAACCTACCGCTAGATAGTCTGCCTCAAAATCCTCGTGATCAGCAAAAGCTGCTGGCTAAGACCGTGACGGCCCAGTTCCATGGAGAATCGGCTGCCGAGCAGGCTCAGCAAGACGCACTGACGCTGATAGCTGGGAAAACAGAAGCGGCTGAATCTGTGCCTGAATTTTCAATGGCTGAGGTGGGCTTTCCCGCCAAGGCGTTTTACCTGCTGGGGGCAACGCCAATCTGTCCTAGTAGCAGTCAGGCCCGGCGAGATATTAAAGGCGGCGCTGTAAAGCTAGATGGCGAAAAGATTACTGACCCTAATGTGACCTTTGAGGCACCTGAGGAGCTCGTTGGCAAGGTGCTGCAAATTGGCAAAAAGAAGTTTGTGAGGTTGGCAAAGTGACGACTAGCACAGCGGCTACAGCAAAACCGCTCGCGGCGATAGAGCGGATTATTGTGCCGCTAGACCTACCAGATGAGAAGCAGGCGATCGCTCTAATCGACACCCTGCCGGACGTCACCTTTTGGAAAGTAGGCCTGCAGCTATTCGTCAGCAGTGGTCCGACCATTTTACAGGCCCTCAAAGAACGCGATAAGCAGATCTTTTTGGACCTGAAGTTTCACGATATTCCGAACACGATGGCCGGTGCCTGCCGGGCCGCTGGTCGCTACGGCGTAGACTTGCTGACGGTGCATGCAGCTGCCGGTACAGCCGGGCTTCAGGCTGCGCAACAGGCCGCAACAGAAGGCGCACAGACTGCTGGCTGCACGCCTCCAAAAGTGATTGCGGTGACGCTGCTGACCAGCATTAGCCAGCAGACGCTTGCGAGCGAGCTGAAGGTGACAGGCGAGGTCAGTGCATTTGCGAAAGAAATGGCGCTGTTAGCCCAACGCAGTGGACTAGGCGGCGCGGTTTGCTCGCCCCAGGAGGCCAAGCTGCTAAAAGCAGCCTGCGGTGATGGGTTTTGTCTGGTGTGTCCGGGGGTGAGGCCTCGCTGGGCGCAGAAGGGCGATCAGCAAAGGGCCATGACGCCGGCTGAGGCGGTGCAAGCGGGCGCAGATTATTTGGTGATTGGCCGGCCGATTACTCAGGCGGAAGAGCCCGCAGAGGCGATCGCTCGCATCTGTCAGGAAATTGAGGAGACTGGTCGGTGAGTAGGAAGGGCCAAACAACGCTCCGGAAAAAGCTCAAAGCAATGAGTGAGATATTTTTTGGTAGCGGCCTGATCGTTGCGCTGCTAGCATCTACTGCGATCGCACAAGACCCTCGGCCCTACGCACCCCTGCGTCAGCCTGTGAGCTGTCCGAGTAACATTGCGACCCTCACCAACATGATGATGCGCGATATTCCTGGCTATACTAACCGGGTGTTGCAAAGAACCGCTGCGGTCCTTCCTCATACAGAAGCCGACGAGCTAAGAGCGGCAGCAGGTGAGTACATGCGGAGTCCCTATCGTCCTTCCCACGTACTGATAGCTGGAAACGTAAACCTGACACCGCTAGATTTAAGTGAGTACACTCTTACCACAGACCCGGAGGCTGGTGGTGCCCTCAGTCAAATATTTTTCACGACGCTTTCGCGACAGTATTCGGGGCTACAAACAAAAGAAGTACAAGAATATCACTGGCTATTTTTGACAGAAGCAACAGACGGCTGGCGACTGGCGTTTATGTTCTCGCAGATAGAGGGTTCACAGTTAGCAGATACTTCAACGCCCCCTGTAGAAAGTAGTCGTAGTAGCGTAGGACAAGCTGTACAGCTATGGCTGCGAGACTGTAGAGCCAGCGCGGTGACTCCCCTGGTAGAAACATCCCAGAACTAAGCGTCTGTTCTGTTTCAGTCAGCTATTTGCGTTAGCCGTCTGCTCTAATTTCATCTAGCTTTGCGCGCACGGCCTGAATGTCTTGCCACATAAGCCATTTGGGCTTGCCTGGATCGCGTGAGGGATTTCGCAGTAAATACGCTGGGTGCAAAATTGGCATGCACAGGCGGCCTTCCCACTCAATCCAATTACCACGAATTTTGGTAATGCCGCGCTTTTCGCTGGGGATAATCCCTTTCACAGACGTCGCCCCTGTCAGCAAAATAATTTTGGGATTGACCAGCCGAATTTGCTCTAGGATATAAGGCCGACAGGCATTGATCTCTACCACCGTTGGATTACGGTTACCCGGCGGGCGGCATTTGACGATATTACAGATGTAAACGTCTTTTTCGGTATCTAGCCGGACCGACTGCAAAATTTTCTCTAACAATTGCCCCGAACGCCCGACAAAAGGCAGGCCCTGCTCGTCCTCCTGCTGACCGGGCCCTTCCCCAATCACCATAATCGGCGCGGTGCGGCTGCCTCTACTAACGACTACGTTAGTGCGCGTTTCGGCCAGGCCACAGCGCTGACAGCTTTTGCAGTGTTCTGCCAGCGGATCTAGCGATTCGTAAGTGCCGGGCGGGATGGGTACCTTGGCACTGGTGGGAATTTTGGCCGGGTCGAAGTCAGTAGGAGCTGGGTTGGCTTCGACGCCGCTGGCGCTGAAAAGATCGATCTGGTCAACCATGGGGAAGGCGTGTAGACGGGCATTGCCTTTCAGTTTAAAGGGAAAGGTCAACGGGTGGATCATCTTAAGGTTTGATACTTAAGGTTTGATATTTGGAAACCAGTCGAGTGGCGATCGCATCCCAGCTATAGTTCTCCATCGCGCACCTGCGTGCATTCTCCCCGCGAGTCTGCCGTTCTCCCGCATCTGTCAGCGCCGCTCGCAGCGCTTCCCGTAAGGGCTCTACCGTCGTGGGTATCACCCACCCAGCCTGACTTTTCTCAATAGCAGGCCATATGTGCACCTGATCAGAGATGACAACTGGAATCTTAGCCGCCATGGCCTCAGCTACTGCAATCCCAAAATTTTCGTAATAAGAGGGCAGCACAAAAACATCTGCCGCGCTCAAAATCTGAGCCTTTAGCTCACCAGAAACAAATCCACTGAGGGTTGCTCTCTCTGCCCAAACAGACGATTTTATCTGTTCTAAAATACTGTTTTCATAGGCTCTGTCTTGGGGATTAGCCCCACATAGAACAAAGTGGTACGGGCAGTTGTCCTGATGTAGCTGCGCCAGTGCGGGCAACAACATATCAAAGCCCTTTTTGGGATCGATTCGAGACATAAACAACACAATTGGTTGCTTTGCCGGAATTCCAAATCGCTCTCTAATGGCAGCCTGTGAGGCCGTACGCTCAGGCAAATTTGGCAGTGCCACGCCCAGCGGAATCACCATATCCGGCGTGTCTACCCCAAAGCGTTCAGAGACCTTGGACTCTAGCTGACTGGTAAAGTGAATAGCCGCCGCACCTTCTAAATTTGGACGCTCGAACAGACTCGCATAAATCTTTTTGAACTGTTTCTTTTTTTCTAGATCAGCCGGATCTAGCGTTCCTAGTGGACGCATGATGTAGGGCAATTTGTTCCACCGGCACACCGTCGCGGCGGCTGTGCTCACCGGCGAGAACAAAGCGTGAATGTGCGCAATGTCATAGTCTTTTGCATGTGCTGATAGCCACCGCAGTAGCTCTGTTGAAAACTTATAGCGGCGAAAGGGTGAGCAGCGAAAGTAAATTACCTCGTAGCCATCTACTGCAACGCGCTCACCTAGCGGTACATCCAAAGGCGCTTCATCCACGTCACCGTTGGAGTCGGTAGTGATGATAGTGACCTTGGCGACCGTTTGCTTATCCTGACGAGCCAGCGCTGCTGATAGCCCTCGCACCATCTGGCTAGGTCCCCCATATACCAGGGAAATAGAGGGCACTATTTGCAGAATGCTGAGGGCCTTAGAAGGTGACGTGGAAGGCATAGGGTAAGCGGCAGCAGGCATGCGGCGGCATTATAGCTTTATCACTATAGATCGCGACCACTAAAGATCGCGGTCGACTAAAGATCGTGACGACTGATTTCACCTGTGGATAGGTTCACCGAGAGCGTTGTGCCGCCGGTTAGGATAAATACTTCGGGGGTTGTGGCTTCTGGCGGGACAGAAGGTACTGCGGTGATCCACCAGCCATTGGCGGCATGACGGGTTAGCGTAGCCGCAGGGACGGCAAGCTGCCCACTAATGTCTTCAAAGCTATACTGCGCAATTTTGTTGCCGTCCGGATTCAGTATTGTAATGGCCCGAGAACTGGCAACGTTGATGTATTCATCAAGCAGTAATACCTGTCCCTGCTGGCCAACTACCGCAAAGCGTGGACCGTACTCGTGGGTCAGCGGCTGTTCCCACAGTAGGTGATCGCCCTTATACAAACTGGCGATCGCACCCGGCGTTTCCCAGCCATCTACTGCCGTAATCACCAGCTGAAAGTCGCCGTTGCGAAAGCTTTGACGCACTGGCGGATGAGGTAGGCGATCGCCCTGCCAATCAGCCCTTTGTTCAGCAGTGGTCTGTTCGACAGTACTCTGTTCGACAGTACTCTTCTCAGCATCCGGTTGATTGGCACCCGCTTCCGTACCAGCAGAAAGCCCTACGCTATCAGTGACCGTCGCCATGCTAAAAACAACGCCAACACTCACGCACAGCGCCAATCCCACCAATAGCAGCCAGTGCCATACCTTCATAAGCTTCCATCGTCAAATCGCACGTTTACTGTCATACAGCTCTTAGCATCAGCAACAGGAACTGGCACCATTGCGGCTTGTAGCGCCTGCTGACGCTGACGCTTTAGCAACAGCATAGAAGATAAGCCGACCAGTGCGATCGCACCCCATGTAGAGGGTTCCGGAATTTCAGTTGAACCAGGTGCACTATCTGAAGCGATTTCCGTTACAAAGGGACTATTTACAATCTCGTTTAGCTGCTCGGCAGTTAACCGGGAAAGGCCCGGCCCGTCGGGATACACATCAATAGGGCTTCTTGGCACTAGGCGCGTCCCGCCCTCAGTTAATAGATTGTTTGCGGCCCCTGCGCCTAGCGTGGTGTGCCTTAGGCCCAGGTTATGGCCAATCTCATGGGCTAGCGTATCGGCGCGTCCCTCACCTCTGTTGTAATCTAGCGTTGCGCCGCTAATGAGTACCCCGTTCCCATCCACATAGGCCAGGCCAAACTGAGTATATCCATTTGTACTTTCAATTTCGTCCACAAACCAGACGTTAATCGGACCGCTGTCTCGAGTAGACTCGGGGTGACGACCATAATCGCCACTTCCGCCAGAGCGAGACAGCTCAGCAAACTCGGATATATTCGGATTGAGTGACGATCTGTCATTAATCGTCAAGAATCGCTCTGCGTTGAGCTGTCTGGTCGGCAAAAAATTCACCTTCAGGCGAGCCTGTTCCAGGATTTTAGTCGTCATCTCGGCAAACACATTGACCCTTGCACACCCCTGGCCAAAGTCATCGCAGACCTGAATGGGCTGAATAAAAAGATCCCGCTGCTTCTCGTCGAAGGTGATAGTTTTGGTGGACGGATAGGCCGCACCATCGCAGCCGATGAGGAGCGTGACACAGCTGGCTAAGAGCAGTGAACTGAACCGTCCTCGGCGAAGACAAGCTAGGCGAAAATAGGCCTGGTGCAAATAGGTCAGATAGGTCACAGGAAAATTTCAACCGTTCTTGATTGGTTCGTGACCGAATCATTCCCAAAAACGGCTGGCTTTTCTCAGCTGGTTTCCTCCTCAGACACAGAGTCCGTACGATCACGGAAGTTTACCTGCCTGGTGGTCACTCCTATGCCTGGCCCAAGGTTTTGTAAAAGTCGAGCTGCTTGGTTGCCAGCGCCCGATTGGTATACTCGCGCATCGCTCGCTGATAGCCTTTTTCGGCAAGTTCATGCTGGGTATCTGGCTGATTGATCAGCAGCCCGATTTTCTCACAGAGCGCGTCTGCGTCTCCTTCCGGAAATACCAACCCGTCCTGCTGAATCACATGTGGGATCTCTCCCGAATCGGACCCAATTACCGGCACTCGGCAGGCCATCGCTTCAATAATCACATGGCCAAACTGTTCTTTCCAACCGACCGCGCTTAGGGTTTTAAATTGATAGGTGGTCTCGGAAGGTAGTATCAGCGTGTCCATCAGGTTGATGTAGCGCGGCACATCTGCGTGGGGCACACTCTCAATCCAAATAATTCTCTTAGCGATACCCAAATCAGTTGCCAGCTGCTGCAGCTGTTCTTTTAGCTCACCGCGCCCCAACAGCAACAGCTTCCAGGAACGTGAAAGAGACTGCTGTGACAGTTTCCCCAGGGCGTTGAACAGCGTGATTAGTCCCTTTTCGGGGACAAACCTACCCACAAATCCCACGACAAAATCATCGGTGCCAATATCGTGCTTTGTCATTAATTCTGGCTGCTGCTGCGGACGAAACAGACGCTCGTCAACCCCTAGCTGAGGCATTACGCACACCGGGCCATGGTAGCCATGTTCTTTTAAAATATCGGCGCCATCCTGGTTCCCTACAATCAACCCGTCCGTATGGCGAAGGTTGTAGCCTTCTAGCAGCGATAGGGGAAACGTCACCTCGTAAGGCAAATTCCACCAGGTAAAAAATACATTCTTTGCGTTTATTCTCAGTAGCCGGTTCAGCGAAATCAGCTCGGCGTAGCCCAGTGATTTTGCGCCTTGTTCCATCTGAATGACGTCCGGGCGAAACTGTCGTAGCAGCGTTACAATTTCGCTGCCAAAGCTCAGCAGGCCTTGGTTGTTTTCGCTAAAGTTGGCAACAGGAACCACTCGAAAGCGACCTTCATCGCGGGGCTGGGTTTCTATTTTTTTGCTCTGTACGCCGCCGGGCGTCCATCGCTTTGGGACAACCGCTGTCACTTCTACGTTGGGGTCAATTTCAGTGAGCGATCGCAACTTCTCGCAGTTAAGATCCACAATATAAGTATGGCTAGCCACCAGAATTTTCATAGCGCTTATTCTAACCTCGAGCCTGATACTGGCATCGACACTGGCTCACTATATAGTCGTTCATTCCCTGGCTTTAATAGTGTCCAGCAGGCCTGCCAAAAGCCCAGCATATAGAAGAAAAAGCGACTGACGATTTTTACCGGACCCCCACTTTTGTTACAAGGGGGGTTGCCCAACACGTGACAGTCAAACAGGTTCGCAGAAAGTCTGGCAAGCTGACCTGGGGTCAGGTTCTTCAGCGCCATCAAAAAGTGATTGTGGTAAAACGTGGTCTGATACTTGAGCGATCGGGTACTAATGTCATGACAGCCGCCCGTCTCTTCCCCCAAATGTACCAGGTGAGCGTCCGGCTCATACCAAATCATTAGCCCGGTTTTGCGCACCCGTAGGCAAAAGTCCGACTCTTCGCGGACCGCGCTGCCCTGAAAGCGCTCGTCAAAGCGCAAGCCGTGCTCGGCAAATACCGAACGCCGAAAAGACATATTGCATCCTCTGGCGGTGAGCACTCGCTGAGGTTTGGTTGTGTGGACCAGGTCAATGTGGTACCAGGCAATGCCTGGGTCCATCGCCTCGGGCGGCAGCATTTCAATCTCGGGCTTAGTCGATTCAGAGAGTTTCATTCGATCGAATACGCGGCCTGCGATCGCCCCTACCTCTGGTCGGCCCTCAAACCCTTTTACATGTGCCTCCAAGCAGCCTTCTGGCAGTTCTACATCGTCATCTAAAAATAGGAAAATGTCGCCGTGCGATCGCTCAATGGCATAGTTCCGAGCCGCTGGTAAACTCGCCCAGCTCACCTGGTGAAGCTGAATTTTCCCCGCCGCCGATAGCTCATCTAAAAATGTCTGGGTTGCAGGCTTGTGGGTTTTGGTTTGGTCTATAACAATCAGCTCAAAGCGAGAATAGGTCTGCGCCAGTACGCTAGTGATAGAATCGCACAGAACAGCTTCGCGACCATAGGTCGGAATCACCACCGAAACTAGCGGCGTTTCCGCAGTGCCTGCCTCTGAAGGCCTTTCTGGAGGCGTCTTTGAAGCAGTTGGCGTAGAAAGCATATCGTCTGTCTTATTCAAAAGTAGGAACCTCCTTGTTTAGCCTGGCTCGGCGGCGACGATCCTTGGCCGTTAGGGCTGGTGAGTCAGGCGGCTGATTAAGCTCGGCAAGCTTGTCTTTTTCCTGCTGCTCTAAAGCCGGAATCTTTAAAATAATCCCCGCTGCTAGCCAGTAGTAAACACCCACCGGGTCAACATCTAACGGATAGTAATAGGGAAAATAACTAATAAAGAAAATAAAGAACCACATCGTGGCAGCATAGCCCCGTAAGCTCTTGTCTTTTGTTTTGCGATATACGCGGAACGTGACCACTGTCAGCGTGGTGTACATAGCCATCACCGCGAACAGCCCAATCGGCCCGAGTTCATAAATTAGCTTCGGATGATACGTCTCGATTAGCACCGTCTTCCCAAACGTACGCGCAGAGTTAGTGGCACGGCCCACACCCTTCCCAAAGAGTCCTTCTTGTTTGTCCCACACCTGTGAAAACTGCTCGGTCACAAACTGCTGAGGTGGCGAAGCTTCCCAACGCGACATCAAGCTATTGACTCGGGTGGTTACTACTTCCGGATTATTCACAATCAGGTAGCTTACGACCAAAGCTAGTAGTACACCAACCGGCAAAAACTTCTTCAAGTTGGCGTATTGCTTTGTAATGATCATCAGTGACCCAAACAGCAGCGGAACCATCACTAGGGCGATTCTCTGTCCTGAGACTAGCGCCATTGTAAAGAGTGCCACCAGCGACGCCAGGCCTACAATTCGCCACCGAAAGTCTTCGTCGTTAAAGGAGGTGCCAAAGCTAAAGAAAACGCCTGAAATTAAGAACCAGCCCCACTGCCAGGGCGCTACAAATGTACCTGGCAGGCGAATTTGCCCGACCTCCGGTGCATACAGCAAAGAGCCGCCCACAAAACACCGCGCTTGCAGCGACGCCCGGAACAGTTCCTTGGCCTCGCCAACCGTCCCCTGGCACATGCCTGTTTTGAGCATGAAGTACTGAATAAAGCCCAAGGCAGAGACGATGAGTACCAATACGGCCTGCATTCGCAGCAGCCACATCAGGTCTTCCTTATTGCGAATCAGGTAGTAAATGCAGGCAACCAGGGGAATGTAGCCAAACAGTATTTTCGCGCCCCATATCGCCATCACAATCGGTAGTTTGCCGTTCACCTGCCCAATTTGATCGGGCACATTGGTGATTAATGCCGTCAGCGACACCACAATAATCAAAAAGATCAGCGGTGGCTTAATGGCCTTTGGCAAAATAATCGGCAGGCGATTTTTCCGGCAAAACTGATAGACCCCAATCAACGCTGGAATATAGAAAATGTCTTTGGCGATTTGTAAAATGCTGTTGCCGCCCAGGGCGTAGATGACCGTTCCAGAAAAGGGAATGTAGATTAAGAAAGCATACAGTGCCAGGCGTTGGTACTTAAAAGCCATCACCAGGCACATTAGGGCGCCGCCTGCTGCAATGCCTAGCTTTGGCTCTAGAAACAGGCCTACGAGTAAGGCTAAAAAGGCGCAGCCAAAAAATGTCGAAGCAATAAACGAAATCGTTTCTTTGCGGCGTTTGGCGGCTGCCCGTTCCAAAATCAGCCGCTGTCTGGGTGAGAGTTCTTCTACCGGCAAGCTATCAGATTCTGCGGTGGTTGCCTTCCCTTTCCCTTTTTTCCCACGGCCACTTTTCTGCCGTTTCGATGTGCCTTTTGATTGCGCGTCGGTCGCCCCCTGAGCTGACTTGCCGCGCTTACTTTTTCGCTGTAAAGACTGTTTGATAGAGCGTTTGCCAGATGAGCGTGAAACCATAGCAAAAAAGTAAAAAGAACCGTAAGCACTCTTTCGAGCAGACACTAGCGATCAGCGGAGAATGGCAAATTAAGCGTTATCTAATCAACTCTACCCAATCACCTTGATGAATCGGATAGTGCCGCACACAATCTTCTTCAATCACTTAGGTGAATTTTCGGGATCTTTACAGTCTTTATATCCCTTACATCAACGGCCCAGCCGATTGGGAATACCTTCGCAGCCACCGGGAATGGTCGTGCGCGTTTTACTCCCACCCCACGCACAGCAGTAGCACCGCTGTCGCTCTGAAAGTCGCTGTATGTTGGTCAAATCTGCCCCTTCAATCACCGCGCCGGTAAATGCGCCAGTCGTGTAATCGGGGACATCTTGGCGGGTGCGCGGTGTGGCACTCTCTAGCTCACCGTAAAACAGGCGTACGCCCATGATGTCGGTGTTGGTTAGGTTAGCGTCGCACAAAATGGCCCGAGCAAAGTTAGTGCGTACCAGGTCGCAGTCCGTCAGATCAGCGCGAATCAGGTTCGCCTCGCTTAAATCTAGCCAGCGGAGGTCGGTGCCCGCTAGCTGACTGGCCGCTAGCATGACTCCCAAATCAATGACTCGGGTCCCCCCCAGGCGATCTTCTGCGTAGCCACCGAGTCCATCTAGGATAGGTCGTCCCAGGCGTTGATCGCGGGCTAGGGGCGTTAGCAGCTTGGAACGGGAGAGGAACCGCAGCACTTTGGCCTTCCCCGCAGCATCGACGCTGCTGAGAATAGCGGCAGTTCGGGCTTCGGCAATAACGCGCTCTTGGGGCCAGTCTTCTAGCAGGCCTTCGTCATCTAGCACCAGTTCGGAAATGCCCTGGAAGTAGGAGTCGATGGTCTGCTGCTGGGTGATCAGGTTTTGCTGGACGGTTAGGTCGCGCGAGATAATGTACTGTCGCCAGGCCACGTAAACGGCCAAAATCGCAATAAAAATTTGGCCAATTGCGCCTAAAAAATCGCCTAGGGCGCTGATAATATCCCAGCGTAGGCCGCTGCCCCAGCGGGCAATTGGACGGCTGATTCCACTGGTATAAATGAGACCAATAAGGCCAAATAGCACGCCTGGAATTGCGACAAATAGCGCCCGTTGCTGTTGGCTGAGGTCGCTGAGGGCCTCTTGCAGGGTCGGTGCCATTAGCCGTAGGGAAACGATTAAAGCGACTAACGAACCCGCTAATGTCAGCCAAAAGCTGCCCAGGGTAAAGCCAACTACAACGACGATGACACCGGCGATCGCCACCACACTGATGGGCGCTTTAGCCACCTGAATCGGGTTGATGGCAGGCTGCCGCTGATAGCGCTCTTGCACCACACTTTTGCTGTTATTGCTCTTGCTGCTATTGCCCTTGCTGTTACTGCTACTGATAGTGGCGGCCTGAGTTCCATTTACTTGGGTTCCGTTTAAGGCACCGTTTGGCTGAGCAGCGCGTAGCTGACTGCGGCTGAGCGGATAGGTTTCTATCTCGGCGTTGTCTGCCTGCAGGTCTGGATCTGGGTTGTAGTCCAGGCTGAAAGACTCGTTATGGCTAGGCACTGAGCGGGCGATCCCGTTGGGATTGACGGCTTCTAGACCGATGGTTTCTGGGCCTGGTGTCCGACGATCCGTCTGGTCACTGGGCAGCTCATTTTCAAAATCGTGCGCGAAGTCGGGATCTGTATTGGCCATGGGTGTGTGCATTGCTTAGCAGTCAGTGTAGCAACCAGAGCCACAACACCATCCTCTACTAAAATAAAGTAACGACAAATGCCGTTCTGGCAAGCCACATAGCGCACCTTTTATGATTATTGTTTTACTCTTGTTAGCCGCGATCGCCATTTTGGGTTGGGGCTACTCCAGGGCCAAGCCCTTTGGCAAGCTGGGCATTTTGGCCTGGCTGCAAACGGTTGTGCTGATGGTGCCCTGGCTGCTGTTTTTTGGCCTATCGGCAGCGGGTGTCTATCTCAACCTGGCAGGCATTTTGCTGTTGGTTGTCATCTCCGCCGGGCTCTATATTTATCTGGGTCGGCAGCTGCGTAACGAAGGCGCAGAGGAACTGGCCGCTCAAAAGGCCGCCGCTATGATGACTCAGGAGACGGCCCAAATAGATACGCCAATTAATAGTGGGACGATAGCTAAGCCTGATCAATCCAGTAGCATTGAAGAAGCCGCTGACGTACTTTCTCCTGACATTGCCGAAAAGAATGTCGGTGAGAAAGCGACCGAAGCGGTAACCGAAGAGACCACCGGCCTGCCGCCGATCGCGCCTGAAGACCTCGCTGTAATTGAAGGCATTTTTGGGATAGACACCTTTTTTAGGACGAAAACGGTGCCCTACCAGGAAGGGGCTATTTTCAAAGGAAACCTGCGTGGACAGCCGGACAAAACCGCTCAGATTTTGAGCGACAAACTAGCCGAAAAATTTGGCGATCGCTACCGCTCTTTTCTACTCGCCGATCCAGAAAACAAACCGGTTGTCGTTGTTTTGCCCGAATCGAACGGGCCTAAGGAAACCTCTCCCGGGCAAAGGGTGCTGGCTGTGGCGCTGGCGATCGCTACCTTCTTCACCTGCTTGGAAACCGCCGCCATCCTTCAAAGCTTCGACATCTTTCAATCCCCCGAACGCTGGCGCGAAGTGCTGCCGATTGCCTTTGGCCTCATTTCAATTTTGGGCACCCACGAGCTAGGCCATATCATCATGGCCCGCCAGCGCCAGGTCAAAATCAGCCCGCCCTTTTTCTTACCCGCCTGGCAGCTGGGTGCGTTTGGTGCCCTCACCCGCTTCGAGTCCATCTTGCCGAACCGCAGCGTGCTATTTGATGTTTCCTTTGCTGGACCCGCCGCAGGGGGCCTGCTGTCGTTTGCCTTTTTATTTGCAGGGCTGGTACTCTCTCACCCTGGTAGCCTGTTCCAGCTACCGGGTGAGTTTTTCCAGGGCTCAATTTTTGTCGGCACCCTGGCCAAAGTAGTGCTGGGCGACACGCTTCAAAACGACCTGGTGGATGTTAGCCCACTCATGATCATCGGCTGGATTGGGCTGATTATTACCGCGATTAACGTGATGCCTGCCGGTCAGCTAGACGGCGGGCGGATGGTTCAGGCCATTTACGGTCGCAAAACCCTGATCAAATCCACAGCCGTTACCCTGGTATTGCTCGCGATTGTGGGCCTGTTCAATCCGTTAGCGCTGTACTGGGCGGTGCTAATCGTCTTCTTGCAACGTCAGCCCGAACGGCCCTGTACCGATGACCTGAGCGAACCGGATGATGCCAGAGCAGCGCTGGCGCTTTTAACCCTCTTTTTGAGCCTGCTTGTTTTGCTGCCGCTTACGCCTAGCCTGGCCATGCGATTGGGCATTGGGTAGGGTGAATCCGTACCTTTTGAGAGGCCAATGCCGTCTAATCAGACGTTAATATAAGCGTGGCTTGCAGATGGTTAACTTGTAGCGAGCTGAATCGACCCCATCCAATAATTAATTGCTGTTACCTTAGGAAACTGCACTGTGTTCAAGGCTATTGCCCGTGACTTTAGCATCATTTTTGACCGTGACCCGGCGGCTCGCAACTGGCTAGAAGTTGCCTTCTTATACCCCGGATTTCAGGCGCTGGTACTACACCGCTTTGCTCACTGGCTGTGGAATGTTGGCATTCCGTTTATCCCCAGACTCATCTCTCATTTGGCCCGCGCGCTTACAGGTATCGAAATTCATCCAGGAGCCAGGATTGGCTGTGGCGTTTTTATTGACCATGGCATGGGCGTTGTGATTGGTGAAACGGCAATTGTCGGCGATCTGTCGCTCATTTACCAGGGCGTTACCCTGGGTGGCACCGGGAAGGAATCAGGCAAGCGGCATCCTACCTTAGGCACAGGCGTAATTGTAGGCGCAGGGGCCAAAGTGCTCGGTAATTTGCAAATCGGCAACGGGGCGCGAATTGGCGCTGGCTCGGTTGTATTGCGCGATGTCCCGGCTGAGTGCACCGTTGTGGGGGTACCCGGACGCATTGTGTATCGCTCAGGGGAACGGGTCGATCCGCTCGACCACGCTCAGCTGCCCGATTCTGCGGCCTTGGCGATTCGTGCCCTGGTAGACCGAATTGAATCGTTAGAAAGTGACCTATCACAGCTGAAACAGTCGCGGCAGCCAGTGAGTACCTTGGAGCAGAAGGTATCTAGCCTGGAACAGCTGGTCGCTGTGGGTGTGGGTGGCCCTTCAGAGACCGCTGAAAGCGAGCACTGTACTGGTGTTCAGTGCTGCGATATTACGGATCGTGCCATCCAAGAGTTTCTACATGGCTCTGGAATTTGATAAGAGTTAAGGGAATCTCAAAATAATAAACTACCTGATTGCCCTCACCCCAACCCCTCTCCCAAACTTGGGAGAAGGGGTTAGGGGATGAGGGCCGTCGGTATGTTATTTGCCTGCGGTTCCCTAAGGATTTACCTCTGTCGTCATCCACTCACTCTGCTTAGTTTGACTCTCTTTTGCCGTAGCTTTGGTGTAAAGACGTCTGGTTTGAGGCTCACCCCGTAAAGATAAATAGTCAGCTCTATTGGGGACGAGCAACAGCAGGCAAAAAGTCGCTAGCGGCGTTTGAGCATCTGGCGAGGACGGTGAAAAGGCGTCAGGGTCGTCATGGGTGCGGGTCGCTTTGGGCTCTGGCCAGGCAAACTGATCGCGGGCGTTGTCGGAAATTCGCTGCCACAGCTGCTGACGAGCTACGCCGAGCGGGCTATCTGTGGGTGTATCAGCAGTTATAATTTGGAGCTGACCGTTCAGGCGAAACTGTTCTCGGGTTTTGGCAAAGTACCAGCAGGCTTCGGCGTTGGGATTTTGGATGAGTTGGTCTATTTTTTCGCTGCGGCGATCGCAAATAAACATCAGCTGATTGCTATCAGGCAAAAAACCCCTAAACACAACGGTTCTGTTGGCAGGTGTCCCGTCTGGGCGGACGGTCGCTAGCTGCAAAAATCGACAGAAAGCCTGGGCCCGATTGCGATGCAGGGCCCGAGATAGGGGCGATCGCCAAGGCGCCAGAGGTTCTATTGGCAGTTTAGTTGAGGGTGAGTCAACGGTTGGCGATTTGTCGTCTGTCATAAGAAAAACCCGTAAAATGCGGGTCATGGGATAGCAACGTATCTGGGTAGTTTGATATAAGAGAGTGGGCCCAGGCTTTGTTCATGCCCGTTTGCCACTTAGTTTTTGTTAACCGCTTTCCATTAACGCAACACCTGTCACGAAAGACCTGAGAATCACAGACCCTATGAGTATTTGGCCAGACATCATTTTACACGTTGCCTTTTTGATGGTGGGCCTGGTTCTGTTGGTAGGTGGCGCAGAATTTTTGGTCAAGGGGGCTTCTAAGCTAGCCGCAACGCTGGGCGTATCCCCTTTGGTGATTGGCCTGACGGTGGTTGCTTTTGGCACCAGCGCGCCCGAGCTGGCGGTGAGCCTAAACGCGAGTTTTCAAGGCCAGGCAGACATTTCTTTGGGTAATGTCATCGGCAGCAACATTTGCAATATTCTGCTTATTTTGGGCGTGTCATCGCTGATCTCTCCGCTGGTTGTTGCCCAACAGCTGGTCAGGCTGGACGTGCCCATCATGATTGGGGTGTCAGCGCTACTGCTATTTTTTGGCCTAGATGGACAGATAAACCGCTCTGATGGAGTGGTTTTATTTTTGGGAGGGTTGGCTTACACCATCTTTTTGCTGTATCAGAGTCGACAGGAAAAAGACCAGGGCGTGCTGGATGAGTACGCCAATTTTGGTGAGCCGTCTTTGTCGATGAAAGAAACGGGGCTGAATGTTTTGATGTTGGTGGGGGGCGCACTGACACTTGTCGCAGGCTCACAAATACTGGTGAATAGTGCCACGATTATCGCCCGCTTTTTCGAGGTTGATGAGCTGATTATTGGGCTGACGATTATTGCCTTAGGGACGTCTTTGCCGGAGCTGGCAACGTCGGTAATGGCCAGCTTACGGGGCGAACGTGATATCGCGGTGGGAAACGTCATCGGCAGCAATATTTTCAATATTTTGGTGGTGTTGGGGCTTACCAGTGCCGTGTCTGGCGATGGTATTTTGGTCGCTAGCTCGGCGCTCACGTTTGATATGCCTGTGATGGTGGCCGTAGCGGTGATGTGTTTTCCTATTTTCTTTACAGATAATGAGGTTTCACGCCGGGAAGGGACGCTGCTGCTGGGCTATTACGTGCTGTATATTGTCTATTTGCTATTGCACGCGGCAGACTACTCTCCGGCGGCAAATCTGGTTGGGCTGGCGGTTATTCCGATGACTGCGCTGGTGCTGATTCGGCTAAGCTGGCGCACCTGGCAGACGGTGCGGCGTAAGCGTACGGCGGTGGATGTGACTCAGGATTAGGCGGTAGGTAGGTAGGGGGTAGGGAGTAGCTTTTAGTTTTGACAGGTTACTAGCGCTGGATTAAGGCTGTGTGCTAGCTGAGTGGGATCAACGCCTAACAGGGTTCGCCGCTCGGCGGCGTATATGGCGGCTTGAGAGTGCCACCAAACCGAGCTAACGACTGCCGGTAGATACCTAGCAATTGGTTCATCGGCAGGCTCCGAATTAGTAGATTGCGCGGCGGTGGCTAGTAAACCGCCCATGAGCCCGGTGAGTACGTCGCCGCTGCCGCCTCGAGCTAGGGCGGGTGTGCTGGTAGGGTTGAACCATAGCTGGGCGGGTTGCTGCGTAGAGGCGGGAGCAGCGATCGCACTTCTTGCCCCCTTTAGCAGCACAATCGCACCACACTGCTCAGCTGCCTGAAGCGCGAGGTCTCCTGGCAAGGTTTTGGCTGACTGCAGAGCGTAAATCTTTGGAAATAGTCGTTTGAACTCACCGACGTGTGGCGTCAGAACTGTCGGCGCGTTGCGACGCTTTAGCTGGCTTTTAGGATCGCCTTGTGCGAGTAAGTTTAGCCCGTCTGCGTCGAGTAGGAGTGAGCACTCGGCGGTCAGGACCTGTTCGAGCAATGGGGGAACGGTTGCGGTTAGGCCAGGGCCTAGGGCGATCGCATCATACCTATCTAGCTTTACCGCGTCAGGTAGCTGTGCAATGCTTCCCTCTTCAGTCTCTGGGCATCCTACTAGCAAAGTGCCCGGCAGTTGCGGCAGCAAGGCCAGTCGAATGGACTCTGGGACTGCTATTGTGAGCATTCCAACGCCACTAGCTACCGCGCCTAAGCCGGAGAGTAATGCAGCGCCTGCATACTGGCGAGAGCCTGCAATGAGCAGTAGGTGACCCGCAGTGTATTTGTGAGCAGTTAGCGAGCGATTGAGGGGAAGGTGTGCGATCGCCTCCTCTTTTGTAATCCGTCGTGCTACGGCGTGCGCTTCCAACACTGCGCGAATATCCGCCACTGGAATATCAAACGCCACAAGCTCGCACTTGCCGAGGTAAGCGAGCGCCGTATCCTGCATAAAAGCGCGTTTCCATAGACCCAAGCAAGCGGTGTAGTCGGCTCTGATGGCTGTTCCGAGCATCTGTCCCGTATCGGTATGAATCCCCGAAGGCAGGTCAATGCTAAAGACTGTTGCCCCATAGCGATTAATTTGGGCCACATCCTCAGCAAGCGTATCGGTAATTGGCCGAGTTAGCCCAAAGCCGAACCAGCCGTCAATCACCGCACTACAGCTAGCCAAGTCGCCAGCTGAGTCTGTAAAGGGAATGCCCAAGTGTTTGGCATAGCGAGCATGGTGCGCAGTCAACGCCTTGCAGTTGGCAAAAGGTTGATAAATGCACACCTCATAGCCCAGATGATGCAGTTCGCGGGCCATTACCAGCGCATCACCACCATTGTGTCCGGGCCCTGCCAAAACGCCCACACGGCCACTGCCAACATCGTGTAGGCCTGTAAACCACTGAGTCAATCGACCGGCAACTTTTTCCATCAGCGCGGCCACCGGCATGCCGCTATCGAACAGGCGCGCTTCTATTTGCTGCATTTGCGCGGCGGTGACTACATAGGACGCGATCGCATCGTCGTGTTTACTAGCGTTGATACTGGCTGTCACGTCGCTAAAACTGAATTTGACTGATATGAATTACCCCGCGCGATCCACAGGCATCTGTGTCGTACCAGTCGCCAACGCTGCCGTAAATATTAATGTAAGCGCGAGTATCAATAGAGCACAAAATGCTGCCGTTGGGTGCCTGGCGCACATTCGACACCGGATCGTAAACCAGCGCGGTCATGATCACCGATTCGGCGACTGATTCAGCTATTGATGCGGCTACCGATTCAGTCATCGATTCAATTACTGGGCTAGCCTCGGCGGTCTCTACAGCTGGTAAAAAGTAGCTACATACAATTCTCATCATATCCTGGGTTGCCTGAGACTGCGCATAGTGCACTATCCCATCGCTCAGCGTTGTCCAAACGCCACTGTTATCAGCACAGTGCGCCTCACTCACCACCAGCTCATTATCAAACCAATAGTCAAAACGAGCATTGACGCCGTCGCTCGACCGAATAGAGGTAAGGTCTACCGCGATTTGCGCCCCGCTGATGGCACGACCCGCGTAGTAATAGCTCGACTGGGCATATCCTGGTGCGGCTACCATGCTCACCGCAGCTGTCGTGACACTCATCAGCAGAGCCAGCGATGTTTCCCTGGCGTTGCGATGTCTTTTTAGCCAATCATTCATCTCTCTAGAAACCAGGGAATCTGGCTTCCGGCAAACTGTCTGCGTCGTGTCTTCAACCCTTATGGTGAAAACAACACAGACATACTAAGGCTAATTGCTACATTCGCAAGTATCGCGTGAACCTTTTGTCATATGAACCTTTGGTCATAGGTAGGCACCACCATAAAAGAAGCGCCACCTTAGCCAAAAAGTCTAAAGCAGCGCTTCAAAAGAAACATCGTCTCAGCCGGAAAAGTCTGAGTCAACGCCCAACCTAAGCATGCCCAGCTACATTTATTTTTTTAAGAAGTGAAGTTGATATGGCGTATACCGTTTCTGCTCTGTCGCTTTGTCAGATTGCTCAAGCGCCGATATGTGCTGTTCTTCTGCCAGTGCCAATGTCGAAACACCTTTCATAGAGCTGTAGGCCGCGTAGCCCAAGGGCAACAGTGTAAATGAACCCAGTGCGATGCTCCCTGCAACACACAGTCCTTTTACGGCTTTCGACGCACTCAGCGCTTCTACATATCGGCCTTTGTTATAGAGCCTTTTGACCTGGCTGGCCTGAATAAAGGCAGGGATTCCAAAGGGTGGAAATAACACCAGCGTAGAAAAAGCTGCTTCCCAATTGCTTTTGGGGCAGGGTTGCCCTTTGTAGAGGTCATAGGACTGATTCCAGTCGGGGCGCTTGACGTCACCGGCGCGGCCAATTAGCTGGAAATGGGTGACCTCGGCCAGGTGCAACGGCACCAGATGCTTACGGATAAGGTCAGGCAGCGTGTAGTAGCTAACACCTGTGCCGATTTCTCTGTGTACATGGATTTCGAGTGTGTGCCCGTCGCGTTTTACCTTGACGCTCAGATCTTTTGCCGCCAAGGGCTCAGTCAAAAGCTGGCTGAGCCTGGCATCGTAGTTGGCCTGCACGGCGGTTTCTAGCTTTTGCTTAGCGGCTTCCAGGCTGAAGTCGTTGCATACGGCTAGTTCCCAGTCTGATACTGCTCCTGGCATGTCCCCCAGCTGATAGCGTAGATTGCCTCGGTGAAAGTAGGCCTGGGCAAAGGTGGGGTCGGATGTGATGGCTGCATCAAAATCAGCTAGCGCCTGCTGGTGTTGCCCCTGGCCTGAGTACACCAGGGCGCGATGGAAGTGAGGCTGTGCGTAGGTTGCACAGCAGGTAATGGCTGTAGACCAGTCAGCGAGTGCAGCGGCCTCTTGTCCTGATTGCTGTCGCAGGACACCGCGATGGAAGTGAGCCTGCGCTTGTGCGAATCGGAGGGCTGAGGTGGCGGGTTCTAAGTCGTTGGCGGCGGCGTTAATAACAGTTTCAAAATCGGCGATCGCCCCGGCTTTATCCTTGAGTGCTATCCGATTAATCCCACGCATTACCTGCGCTTTAGCCAGCGGTTGATAGCCTTTCTCTATGGCCTGGGTAAATGCGTCTATCGCCTGAGCATAGGAACGCTGCTGAGCGTAGGTCACGCCGTGACGATAGATTAATTTGGCAACTTGATGTTGATACGCCGCTGTAATAAGTCGTTGCATGGGTGAATCCCCTTTGGGCCCTCTAAACATGGTAGTGCTAAGAAATCAGTCGAAACTGTCGTTTTTTACGCGCAATTTACAAAAAGTTTAGACAAAAAGTTTAAACAAAAAGTTCAAATTCCCTGTTATTAGACTACTGGCCCGATTAGGCAAACGAAATCGGCACTAAGACCGAAGAATAGAACTACAAAATAAACAGACGCGATTACATGCAAATACCGAATCGGCCAGGAGATTTTTCTTCTGGCTAGTGTTTCCTGGCTAGTGTTTATAGATAAAAGGATGACGCGCGATCGCAGCCTACGACTTATGCTGACTACAGTTGTTTTTAAGGTCTGTGGATTCTGTGGTTCCAATTGTAGTGGTTCAGCATTTAACCAAGCGCTTTGGCGATACCGTAGTGCTACGAGGCATCAATTTGTCTGTACAGCGGGGTACGGTGCTGGGGGTGTTGGGACCAAACGGCGCAGGGAAAACGACGGTTATTAATTGCCTGACGACGCTGTTACAGCCAGATAGTGGGCAGGCGACGATTGCTGGATACGATGTGGTGAAACAGCCAGAGGCGGTGCGATCGCTCATTGGCCTCACAGGTCAGTTCGCCGCCGTCGACGAAGTGCTCACCGCCCGCGAAAACCTCACTCTTTTTGGCCGTCTGTTACGCCTTTCTGGCGGCGCAGCCAAGCGCCGAACCACCGAACTACTGACTCAGTTCGACTTGTTAGAAGCTGCTGACAGGCCAGTTAAAACATTCTCAGGCGGGATGCGCCGCCGCCTGGATCTGGCCGCGAGTATTGTAGTCTCGCCCTTAGTGTTGTTTTTAGATGAGCCGACGACTGGCCTAGACCCGCGCAGTCGTCAGCAGCTGTGGGCGGTGGTAAGAGATCTAAAAGCGCAGGGCATTACCATCATCCTAACTACACAGTATTTAGAAGAAGCCGACGCCCTTGCCGACCAGATTGTTGTTATCGATCAGGGGCAGGTGATTGCAGAGGGCACCGTCGACGAACTAAAAGACAAAATAGGCGGTAAGTTTTGCGAGCTGCGTCTTGTGAATTTAGAAGACTTTGAAAAAGTAAAGCTACTACTTGCTGATGTGGGCGAAGTAATGACCGGTGAAATGGGTGAAGCCGGACCGATTATCGTCGCGGCTCCGGATGGTGCCAATACCCTCACTGATATCGTCGTACGCTTAGAGTCAGCTAATATTCCCCTGGCCGATATTGCCCTAAGAAAGCCTAGTTTGGACGAAGTGTTTTTCTCCCTTACAGGACACACCACCAAAGATTAAGTCGCCATAAGTGTTCCTTTTTGCCTGTATTAAAAATGCTCACACAAGAGAGCAGCGGATCTGAGCAACTAAATGATAGATTTTAGTCTATGAATTATTTTTTAGAATAGACTAAAATCTATTCATTAAGGGTTCACCCATTTTTGTTGAGTAGCCCCAATGCTTGGCAGTACGAATGTTGCCGCTGTTAACAACTGGTTATGACGATGTTTTTTACTGAGCTTCCCATTTCTCTGTCACTGCTCTCTATTACCTTGATGTGGGTGGTTTTCCCTTTATTGGTGGGGTTTAGCGTTTATCTGTTCCCCAGGCTAGCTCGCGTTCTATCGTTGGCTGTTGCTTTGGCCTCATTGCCGTACGGACTGTGGCATACAACTCTGCAAAGCCCTCTGCGTATCCAGCTTGTAGATAGCTTCGGTGTGAATTTGCTGATGGATGAAATGAGCGGTTATTTTATTCTGACGAATGCACTGGTTACGACTGCGGTGATTCTTTACTGTTGGCAGCAAAATAAGGGCAGCTTTTTCTATACCCAAGTCACTATCCTGCACGGATGTGTCAACGCAATTTTTATCTGTGCCGATCTGATTAGTTTGTATGTTGCATTAGAAGTTATTGGCATCGCAGCGTTTTTGCTGATTACTTACCCTCGAACTAATAAGTCAATTTGGGTGGGGTTGCGCTATTTGTTTATTAGTAATACGGCCATGCTGTTTTATTTGATGGGGGCTGCACTAGCGTATCAGTCTGGCGGGTCGTTTGCCTTTACTGGACTTTCGGGGGTACCGCCAGAGGCGATCGCACTTATTTTTCTAGGCCTTTTGAGTAAGGGCGGTATTTTTGTCTCAGGTCTGTGGTTACCGCTGACCCACTCAGAATCGGAAACGCCTGTATCAGCTATGCTTTCGGGGATTGTTGTAAAAGCTGGTGTGTTTCCTTTGGTTCGCTTTGCTTTGCTGGTGCCAGAGCTTGGCCCATTGGTTCAGATTTTTGGTGTGGGTACAGCGGTTTTGGGCGTGAGTTTGGCGATCGCTCAAAAAGACACAAAGCGGGTGCTGGCCTGTAGCACTATCTCGCAAATAGGATTTATTCTGGCTGCGCCAGCTGTGGCCGGATTTTATGCTTTTGCCCATGGCACAGCCAAGGCCACGCTTTTTTTGACAGTAGGAAAGCTGCCAAGTCGAGACTTTGCAACGCTCAGGCAAACCTCTATTCGATTTTCTCTGTGGATTTTGATTGCGATCGCTAGCTTTTCTATTGCAGGCTTGCCCCTGGTAGCAGGCTTTGATGCTAAGGTCCTTAGCCTAAAGCAGTTGGAGGGGTTGCCGTTAATTGCACTTAATGTAGTGACGGTGGGTAGTGCTATTGCCCTGTCCCAATTTATTTTTCTTCCTTTCTACAACGACCTACGAGATAACTCACCAAAACTATCATCACTACAGTCAGCAGGTGTACAGTCAGCAGGTGTTTTGACTAAAGCGTCTACACAGCCTGCATTTTCCATAACTGCTAGGTGGGCTGTTGCCTTATTAATTGGTGGACTAGTTGTTGCAAGCGCGTTGCATATAGAGGAATACACCCCAGCGAACCTGGCAAAGGCCCTTGGCAAGGGAGGCCTTGGTTTTTTGCTATATCAAGTGTGCGTGCGCAGACTTAAGTTTAATTTTTCTCAGACACCAGAGAAGTTAGAACATATTGTTGGTGGAATGAGCCTGCTGTTAACACTGTTGTTTTGGATGGCAGTTGAGTACGGGGCCTAACTCATTGACGTACGCCAGTTAGCTGAATTAGAAAGAGCGAGGCGCGGAAGTACGCGCACAGTGGGCATATTTAAGCCATCAGCGTGCTTTTTTATACGCTCATTTACGTGTTTTTATGAAAAAATATTTGCTGTCTGAGTCTGCACCAATTCCACCTGTACGTCGGGAAAAGCGGTGGGCGTGGTTGTTGTTTGGATGCCTTTGCTTGGTGGTGGGTAGCGCATATTTGGGCACTGCGGACCTGACGAATGGGGCCGGGGTCGCTGAGCGCCAAGAGATTCTGACATCTACAGATGAAGCTCCGTAATGCTAGCTGCGGCTCCGCTCAGCCAGCAGAATGAGCGGAGCGAGCGGAGTAAGAGAGACCTTAGAAACTACTCGAGAAACTACTCGCCCCACTCGGTGTGGAAGATGCCTTCCTTGTCGGTGCGCTCGTAGGTGTGAGCGCCGAAGTAGTCGCGCTGGGCCTGGGTCAGGTTTTGGGGGAGGCGATCGCGTCTGTAGCTATCAAAATAGTCCAGAGAAGCGCTAAAGGCCGGTACCGGAATCCCGATTTTGGCGGCGGTGGCGACTACTTCACGCCAGGCGGCCTGGCGGTCCAAGATAGTTTGTATGAACTCGGGAGCAAGCAGCAGGTTGGCGAGCTTGCTGTCCTGGTCGTAGGCAGCTTTGATTTTGTTGAGGAAAGCAGCGCGGATAATGCAGCCCCCTTTCCAAATGCGAGCCGTCTCACCCAGGTTGAGGTCATAGCCGTTGAGAGCAGAGGCCTTGCTGAGTAGATCCATTCCCTGGGCGTAGGAGCATATTTTGGAGCAGTAGAGCGCATCGCGAATTTTGCCGATGAACTCTTTCTTATCGCCTTCAAATTTGGCAGTAGGTCCGGTGAGCTTCTCGGCGGCAATTACACGCTCTTCCTTAATTGCCGACATAATCCGAGCGTTTACAGCGGCGGTAATAGTAGGAATGCTAACGCCTAGCTCTAGTGCACTCATCACGGTCCAGCGGCCAGTGCCCTTTTGCCCCGCTTTGTCCATGACCTTTTCTACCAGCGGTGTGCCGTCTTCGTCTGCTTTTTTGAAGATGTCAGCAGTAATTTCAATCAGGAATGAGTCCAGCTCCTCTGTTTTGTTCCACTCGCTGAAGATTTCGTGCAGCTCTTCCTGGGAGCAGCCGAGAGTATTTTTCAGTAGATCGTAGGCTTCTGCAATCAGCTGCATATCGCCATACTCAATGCCGTTGTGCACCATTTTTACAAAGTGACCAGAGCCGCCCTGACCGATGTAGGTAACGCAAGGGCCATCGTCTACCTGAGCTGCGATTTTGGTAACGATGGGCTCAATGGAGTCGTAGGCGGCTTTACTGCCACCGGGCATCAGGCTAGGACCGTTGAGTGCGCCTTCTTCACCGCCGCTGACGCCCATGCCGATGAAGTTAAAGCCAGCGCCTTCCAGGTCTTTGACGCGTCGTTCAGTGTCTTCGTACAGAGAGTTGCCGCCGTCGATAATCATATCGTCGGGATCGAGCAGTGGCTTCAGGCTTTCTATCACCATATCCACGGGCTTGCCCGCTTTTACCATCACCAAAATGCGTCTGGGTCGCTCTAACGCACCTACAAATTCTTCGAGGGAGTAGGTTGCGACAACGTTTTTATCGCCTGCACGATTTTTCATGAAGGCGTCGGTTTTTTCGCGAGAGCGGTTGTACACCGCAATGGGAAATCCGTTGCGCTCGACGTTGAGGGCGATGTTTTCACCCATGACCGCTAAGCCAATTACACCAAAACTCTGTGCCATAAACTTTCCTTAGGTTATCTCTCGTATAGCTGTGTAAGCACGTGCGTCGTACTCTAGTCCCTGCTCGTATCAAATAATGTTGATGAAATGTCAAGCGCGACTATAAGACTTTAAACAACGTTGTCCGTTTTTTCCATTAAGGAGAGAGAAAGTTTTTGGGGATCTCGGCGATCCCTCTGAGATTTCAGTATTTAGATAGAGATTTTTGGTGAGAGACGCTAGATGCGTGTGTTTAGCGAAATTGACTAGCCGACCACCACTCTAAGCACATACCAATAAACTTACCGTCCCCTCGGATACGTCGCCTCATTTGGGAAAATATCCTGTAATGCTGACTGTCGCTCTTCTGTGCTGCCTTCTTCGCTCAGGCTCCACAGGGTTTCGTAGAAGAAGAAACTGACGCCTGAAAAATTGCGATCGCGCACCGCCTCAACCTGCTCAGCAATCCGCTCCATCGGCACCGATCTGGCTCTCAGTCCACTCAAAATCCCAACGCTGGTGGGAATATGCCCCCGCGCGTACTGCGCTGCTTCCTGACCCATTTCCCATACAAAACGACCCAAATCTGTGCGATACAGCTGAATAATTAGCTCCTCTACATAGCCCTTTTTCAGCCAGGTATCCCAGTCTTGCAGGTAGTACTCGTAGGCAAATACGTGGGGATTGGGAGATACAGACATGATGGCTTGGGATCGGTTAGCCTTCAGCGTTGTGAACACTTCGCCCATAAATTCGGTGATTTTATCGGCTCGCCAGCGGGTCCACTCAGCGTCCTTAGCATCTATTGGTGGTGACTCGCCATTGTGCTCCTGCTTGTACAAGTTCACCGTGTAGGGATCGTAGCCGTAGGCGAAGGGCAGGCCCATGTGGTCGTCTACCTGGAAGCCGTCGATGTCGTAGTTACGAGAGATTTCGCCGACTAGCTCCAGAATAAAGCTCTGGACTTCGGGGTGGAAGGGATTGAGCCACACGCGTTCGTGACTACCTTCTGGAGTGGTGAGGGTACCGTCTACTTTTTGAGTGAGCCAGTCGGGATGGCGCTCGGCTAGGGCGGAGTCGGCGGGTGCCATAAAGCCAAATTCGAACCAGGGGATCACTTTTAGGTTGCGCTCGTGACCCAGTTCAATGATTTCGAGCAGCATGTCGCGATCGCCCTGAGCTGCCTCGAGTGCATTTTGCCGCCCGGTTTCACTTAGGTCAGGATATAGCCCTTGCTTATGGCCTGTGACCCGCTCGGCTACCTGGCTGGGAAACAGAGTGTAGCCCCAGTTCCATACGGTGGGATAGACGGTGTTGAAGTTGAGATTTGAAAGCTGGTCGAGTGCGGTTTCTAGGGCCGAGCGAGAGAAAAGGACGTCGCTGTCGATGTTGGTTAGCCACACGCCGCGTAGCTCGCGAGCTGGGGGAGCGATCGCTTCTGGGGGTGTAAAGGCCACGACTAGCTCATCGGGAATAGTTTGTGCCGTGCGCGAGTCGAGGCTGGCTCGGCATAGGAAAGACGCGCCGTCGGCAAGGGTGATGGTGCGGCGAGGGCGCAGCTGGTGGCGATCGCTGGGCGCCTTCGCAAACCCTTCCTTATCCACAATGTAGCCAGCAGCTAGTGCGGCGGCGACCCCTTCACGAGTGCTTTCAGGGATCAGTAAAGAGTCACGGAAGCTATTTCTAAGAGCGCGAGTGGCATCTGCCTGGTACTCGGTAGCCGACGCAGTGGTCAAAATCGCGAGTGCCTGTGCCCGGCTTGCATACTGCTCCGGACGAGCGTCATTGCCCAGTGCCGACATCAAAACGGCTTCGCCTTCGCTCCGGGCATCTTCAAAAGTGAGCCCCAGATACTCGTTGTTCGCAGCGAATGCGCCAGGAAAGGCCCTAAGAACAGCGTTGGCGTAGGTAAGCTGGGTCAGGCCACTGCTAGGGTAGCGACCGTTTACAAAGCGCTGGTCGAATACATCGTGGGAGACCAGTGCCTGTATGCATGGCTCGATAGGATGGCCTGCAAAGCCGTTTGTTGTTGCCCTAGCCTGGTTCAGCCCTAGCGCTGTGAAATTGCTAAGAACCGCTGAAAAGAAAATGCCGATAAGAAAGGCAATGCCGAACTGTTGCCGCCTATGCGCCATGGATGGGGTTTAACCTCCGCTAATTTTGGCTTTGTAGCCTTTGCTGGTAAGTAGGGTGACGAGCTTAGGGGCGTGCTCGCCTTGAATTTCGATAGCATTGCCTGCTACCGTACCACCCGAGCCACAGCTGGCCTTGAGGGTTTTGGCCAGTGCGGCAAGTGTCTTGGCATTGTGGGTAAAGCCACTGATAACGGTGACCGTTTTGCCCTTGCGACCTTTGCGAGAGACCTGTACACGCAGGTCTTGCTGATTGGGTGGCAAATCGGGCTCCGGGCGAGCAGTCACTTCGGACGCTGTGCCGAACTCAGAATAGACCACCCGGTCGGTGGCTTTATTAGAGCCCGCGTTGTCCTTGTTGCGTTTGCGCTTTGCCATGGGTGAAAGCAAATGTTTGGATTTCCATGAGAGCTATCCTACCGTTTCAGGTCACCTGAGTCTTGAGCATACGCTCTTTTCCTCCCCGGTGGCTGAGCGCGCAGTCGAAGTCTCGGCGACTGAGCGTAGCCGAAGTCCCCTCCACGGATAGACCTCTTCCTACAGCGCGTTCTAGTAAATTAGTAAAAATACTTAATTTGGAGCGTGTTTCTGTGGTTCCCATTCGCGACGATAACCCAATTAGCACTACGCCCTACGTTACCTATACGTTTATCGCGCTGAATGTGCTGGTCTTTATCTATGAAGCGTCGCTGGGTGGTGCGGCTCGGGAGCTACTTTTCAATACGTTTGCGGTGGTACCAAAGGATTTGAGCCTGAGCTTCAACACAGGGTTTGGGGCGCCGCACATCTCCGAATGGGGAACGCTGATTAGCGCTGAGTTTTTGCATGCGGGTTTTTTGCATCTGGGTGGCAACATGCTGTACCTGTGGATTTTTGGCAATAATGTGGAAGACCAGCTGGGACATCTGAAGTTCTTTTTGTTCTATATCGTGTGCGGTGTGCTGGCGTCGCTGTGTCAGTGGTATGTGGCACCCGGCTCTACGATTCCGTCTTTGGGGGCGAGTGGGGCGATCGCTGGCGTCATGGGCGCATACATCTTCCGCTTCCCAAATGTACGCGTACTTACCTTTATTCCTATCTTTTTCGCCTCAGTTCGCGTACCGGCGCTGCTATTTCTGGGCTTTTGGTTTGTAGAGCAGGCCTTTTATGGCATCACCAGCCTGGGTACAGCGGCAGATGTGGGCATGAACGGTGGCGTGGCCTACTGGGCCCATGCAGGTGGCTTTGTATTCGGCGCGGTGTTGGGCTATTTGCTGGGCCTGTTCGACGATGCAGATGATGACAACCCCAGTTTGCAGACGGTCAAAAGTTTAGAGAAGCGTGTAGAAAAGACAATGGGTGAACCTTCTGAGTAATCGGCTGGCAAATGCCAGCTATACTAGCAAGCTAAAAGTACTGTCTTTTAGCTGTTGGTAATGGTTCGCCTGGTATGGTTCTTCCCAATTTTTTGATCTTCGGTGTCCAAAAGGCTGGAACGACCTCTATATATAGCTATCTGGAGCAGCATCCGCAGGTCTACACCAGTCCGCGCAAGGAGACCAACTTTCTTGGTCATGTTTTCGACGAGCCGGATCCAGACGCCAAGCTAACCAGAGGCGGGCGCAAGCGAATTTTAACGATTGAGGATTACGAAGCACTCTTTGATGGCGTGACGGATGAAATCGCTATTGGTGAGGCTTCGCCGGACTATTTATTTCATCATAAGCAGGCCGTTCCAGGCATTCAAAAGTACGTGCCAGACGCTAAGCTGATTGCCGTTTTGCGCAATCCGGTAGAGCGGGCCTATTCGGACTATTTGATGCATATACGGCAGGTGGTGGGTAATCGTAAGCCCTTAGCAGAGCAGCTAGAGACCAGTGCCCAGTCGTCTCATACGCTGCTGAAGGGCCGCTACTACGAGGGGCTGAAGCATTTCCTAGATACGTTTGGCTCTGAGCAGATAAAGGTATTTTTGTACGATGACTTGCGTAAGGATTCGGCCAAGCTGATGCAAGAGATGTATAGCTTTATCGGTGTGGACGCTGACTTTGAGGTGGATACGGGACGTAAGCAGCAGACGGCGCAAATTCCCAAAAATCAGTCAGTGAATAAGCTATTGCAGACGAAGAATCCGCTGCGGACGGCGGCGGGCACTTTGCTAAGAAGAGTACTGCCAGAAGAGAAAAGGCAAGCATTGCGATCGCGCCTGATTGCGGCTAACTCTACTGGCAAAGAAGGTTTGCCTTTGTCTGACGAGGACCGTCAGCGACTGCAAGACTATTACCGTGACGACGTGCGGCAGCTGCAGGACTTGATTGAGCGAGACCTGTCTATATGGTTCGATCTGTAGCAATTTTTACTTTGCAAGGTGTCTTAATTGCTACATGAACGTTCCTAGAAAACTCACTGGCGCAGGGAGCATTTCTCCGCGAAAATCAAGCACCTGAACCAGTAGAAGGTAGGCGATCGCTAGCAGTACAGACAGCACTCCGGTGCTAATTGCGACAATTTTAGAGCGATCCATTAATTTTTCCTCGGGTTTAGCCTACTCTCTAGTTTACTAGAGCTTACTCATCGCTCTCTTTTGTCCGCTGTAGAGATATCACCCTTATGAATTCGGTTGCAACTCCAAATTCTTCTCCTGTTGAGAATAACGGTCAGAATGGCAGCGTATCAGCTTCGTCTGGGCTGGTGCATCAGCCGGTAATCATCGAAACGCAAGATTTGCGCAAGGTGTATCGTACAGGCTTTTGGCTAAAGGCCGCGCCGCCCTCGCTAAAGCAGTGCTCGCTAGAGATATATAAAGGTGAGACTTTTGGCCTGCTAGGTCCGAATGGTGCGGGAAAGACCACACTGCTGAAGCTGCTGCTGGGGATTATTCGCCCGACGGCTGGCGGCGCGACGCTGATGGGTCAGCCTGCTGGCGATAGTGAAACCAAGGCGAATATTGGCTACCTGCCGGAGAATCCTTATTTTTATGATTATTTGACGGGCTGGGAATTTCTCAGCTATACGGCTGGCCTGTTTGGCATTAAGGGCAAACAACAGAAACGGCGGATTAATGAGCTGCTGGAGCTGGTGCAGCTAGATATGCACTCGGCCAAGAAGAAGCAAATGCGTCGCTATTCTAAAGGCATGTTGCAGCGGGTAGGCATGGCCCAGGCGCTGATTAATGACCCGGAAATTGTGTTCCTGGATGAGCCGATGTCTGGCCTGGACCCGACGGGGCGCTATCAGGTAAGAGAGATTATTTTGTCGTTAAAGGCGCAGGGGAAGACGCTGTTTTTTAACAGTCATGTGCTGTCGGATGTGGAGATGATATGCGATCGCATTGCCATCCTCGACCAAGGCGAAATCGTCTGCGTGGGTGAAATAAAGAACCTGCTAGGCAACCCCGACTATTACAAGGTAAAAGGCAGAGGCGGCAGTCTTGATATTCTCGATCAGTGGCTGCGCGACATCACCTTTGGCGATGGCTACTGGCGCGGCACGCTGTACGACAATCCGTTTGAATTTATGGCAACCGCACGGCTGATGAACGCGCAAATTGCCAAGTTAGAAGTGGCCAAGCCAACGCTAGAAGAGTTCTTTATGGAGCAGATTCGTCAGCGGCGTGAGCTACGGGCACAGGCTGAGCAAGAGCAAGCGGCGGCGAAAAAGCGAGTGAAGAAAAAGCGGATAGCGGGTAAGCCAGTAGCGCAGTAAGCTAGACAGAGAGATAGTGGGTTTAGCGATGACGATACCGCTCAAGAACATCGATCTGCCGATGGCGGAAATAGAGCAGTTTTGTCAGAAGTGGAACTTGATTGAGTTTGCGCTGTTTGGCTCTGTGATACGCGATGACTTTCGGCCTGACAGCAGCGATATTGATGTAATGATTCGATACCGCTCAGATGCGGTCCCAACTTTCTACGATTTGGACTCTATGGAAGAAGAGCTTGAGCTTCTCTTTGGTAGAGAAGTGGATGTGATTACTCGCCAGGGTATTGAGCAGAGTTCTAACTATTTACGTCGTCATGCAATTTTATCTTCTGCAAAGGTGATTTATGAGTCCGCGCGACCTACAGTCTCTGCTTGATATGCTGCAATCGGCAGAAGTCGTGCTCGCTTACTTGGAGGGTATGACGAAAGACCAGTTCTATGATGATGAGGAAAAGCAAGATGCTGTCATGAGGCGAATGATGGTAGTCGGTGAAGCTGCTAATCGAGTTTCAGAGGAGACCAGGCTTTCTTTAACCAGCATTAGGTGGCCGAAAGTCAGAGGAATGCGAAATCGACTCGTTCACGAATATGATGATATTGATCTGGCGATAGTGTGGCAGACAGCCCAAACCATTCTTCCAGAACTCATAACGAAGTTACAAGACGCTATCCCTTCTGATTGAGTCGTCATTTCATTAAGATGTTTTTTTGGTTGTCCTTCAGTTAAGCATTCTCTTTTTACGTTCTAACGTTGAAGCTAATAGCCTCGCCTTCACAAGCAACATAAGCGCAAGTATTGCTCACGAGCTCTACCTCATAGCCGCCGGTAAATTCTCCGAAGGAGGGCAAGGTCAAGCGCCGCTGGTCTTTTTCGATGAAGAAGCAGGGGAGGCGGAGGCTGTCTGTTTGCGATCGCAACTTCACAACCGGATGAATATGCCCACAAATATTCAACGCCTTATCATGCCTAACCTCCGGCTCATGACTCAGCAAAAATGGCCCAAAATCCACAGCATCCACCTCACAATCCATAGCTAAAGGCGGCAGCGCTGACACCAAGCGACGGTCGTGGTTACCCACAATCAACGTTGTGTCGGCAGTAATCTCTTTTAGAAAGGTGTCCCAGGCGATGAGTACTTCGGAGACGAGAGACTTTTCGGAATGGAACAGATCACCTAAGATGAACAGATTTTTGGCTTTGGTTTGTTGGCAGAGCGATCGTAATCTCCCCAAATTCTCCTCATTCATCTCACTAGAAATAGGAATCCCCAGTGATTGAAACGTCTCTGCCTTACCCAGGTGCACATCAGAAACCAGTAACGCCTCTAGCTCAGGAAGATAAAGTGCCTTGTCGTCTAGCAATCGCAACCGATGGCCAAACAGAAGAATTTCATCGGAGAGTAGCGTACCCATAGGCATCCGGGTTTCATTATCCGCCTTAGCAAGTTTCTGCCAATTATTTTACCGTTCCCACTGAGTAAGCGCGAAAAAAATGCCAGCAGCCTCAGGTGAGGTTGCTGGCACACAAACAAAAGGACGCTATGGCAAGAAGAAATTTACAGATACTCTAGACTTTATTTAGGAGCCATCTAAGCAGATGCCTGACGGCGGCGGCGAGACGCTGCCCCGAATGCAGCGGTAGCGAGTAGACCCAGAATAGCTCCGGGTTCAGGTACTTCTGTCGCTTCTCCACTGAGGATGTCGCCAGTGGTGCTTCTTGCTGTAGTAGAGAAAGAGAAATTGTCAGACTCGAAATTGTGACCGTTGAGTTCTACACGCTTGATTTTGCTACCTTCTGTACCAAAGAAGTTGAGATAGCTGTAATACTCGTGGGAGTTTTGACCTAGAAAGTTATCGTTGGGGTTGCCGCTGTAAGCGACCTTCTCTGTCTCAGAGAGATTGTCGATAAAGTCAGATACCAGAGACGTAGAATAAAAGCCAAGGGATTCATCTGCTTCGTCAAATAGTTCAATGCTGTTGGTGCCGTCACCTGCGGACCACCAGAAACCCATGTAGGCTTGCGCTTCGTTGAAGCTAATAGAAGAGCCACCGCGCAGGTAGTTCCCTGCACCGCCCGCACCGCCATATTTGTTGGCGCTTTCGATTTTGGCGACGTTCATTGTGCCAAGACCATTTCCAAAAGAGACATTGTTGCTCGTGCCAAGACTCATTGACTCGAAGTCTTCTGTGAAAATGTTACCGGTCAGGGTTGTTTCTTGAGCGCCTGCGCCCTCAAGCGTAAAGGTGATACCTGCAAAGGCCGGAGTCGCAGAAAGTGTAGTGAGTAGAGTCCCTGCAAGCGTTAAGCCGACTTTGGTTGCTAGTGTTGTCATGACCGTGATAAGTTCCGAAGATAGAGAAGGTTTTAGGAAGTGAAAACGGCAAGCTTTTGAACAAGCATTCAACCGTTAACATTGTGTCATCACGTTATTGAGGGATGCCGTGAAGCGCTCTTAGGTGACTGACCTTCTCAAAGTAGCCGAGGTCTTTTTATACAGACAAGGCCATGGTCTTCTTCTTTACCAAAGGCTCGAGAGAGCCTCAAAAGCTGTAGGGCTTACTGAGAGAGCCCTGTGTGAGGACAGTCTAGTGAGGCTGTTAGCTCTGTACTTTTTGGTAGATGGGTCGCTTTTTTCTAACCTTTGGCTATGAGAATATGAGTGATTGTGAGGGCTTACGTAGGCTAATATCCCCTGTTATGGAGACAGTTGCGTATTTCGCCTGTGAGCACAATCACCTGAAAATGTAGCAATGAACACAATCGGTTGCTTGTTGTGGTTGGCCTATCTAGGCTGTTGTATTTACTGAAAACACTATTCTTGTTAGAGATGTTTAGAAGTCTCTGATGCTTTGATACCAAGGTTTAGCTTTCAACTTTTGATGCTAGGCTTCAAAGTTTAAAGAATATGCTGCGTTTATAAATATAGGGTGAAGAATCGTGTGTCGAGCACTCGGCATAGCAGGCGTACAAGCATTAGCAGGGCTAGCTCACAGGCTCTACGTCGTAATCGTTCGCCGTAGCAGATTCCCATGACTAAAGACCGAGCTCATCAGGCCCCAACGAACAGGGTTAGACGTACGTCCAAACAACACTATCATCGCCTGAACAATCTCTGGAAGTGTTGAGGTATCGGCTAAAAAGCCTGCCCATTGGGATTGCTCAAGCCCGAAAAAGGTGGTGAAAAACTGCTGTAAGTCCTGGGTTTTGAAGTTCATCAGGTTCTCTAGCCCAAAGCTGTAGAGGTAGTGCTTTCGCAGGCGATCTTCGGGCCAAAGGGCTTGCCAGGCTGCGGTGGCGACTGTTTTTGGGGAGGTTCGCTTGCTTTCTAATGACTGTGCGATCGCCCGTGCCAAATCTGGTCCTCGTCTCAGCAGCGCCCCTTGCATATATCCCGTCGCCGGGTGCACCATACTCGCCGCGCCACCAAAGCCTACTACCGGTTGCGTAAAGTCCGGCAGCGGCATATTCATAGGAAACAAACAGCGTTCCTCATGATGTGTCTCGGTTACTTTTACCCCACGGTGAGCCAACCGTCGGTGCAGTCGCCGCTCCAGCGTATCCATCGGAATGCTGGGCGTATGGGCGAGGGAAGTCTCTTCTATAAAATAAATGTCGCTGCCTAGATCCATCGCATACAAGAACGTTGGCGGCAGCTTCTTCTCTGGTGCAGGTAAATGATCGTCCCGGTAGTCCATCAGCACCATCTGTCCTGGCTCTACCGGTGGCGCAGAAAACTTCCCCACAATGCCAAAGGCCGCCTGATAGGCAATGGGTTTCATGACCGGCAGTCGCTTTACCAGCGCTGGATTATGGCCACTGGTGTCAATCACCAGCCGGGCCGTATAGGTATTTCCTTTTTCATCGGTCACTGCAGACAAGCTGGCACTGTGTGCAACGCTCGCGGCTTTGCCCCTATGCCAGGTAATGCCGTGGTTTTTACTCTGATTCAGCCAGTGGCCTTGCAGCTTTTCGCGGTCTATTAGGCCATAGTCACGGTTGAGGGGAATGGTGCGATCGCCCATATAAGCCGTCGTATGTGTCCAGCGCTTCCACAAAAACTCCTCCATGCCCAGCGCTTCTAGCTCGTCAGCCCAGAGGCCATAGGTATTGGGCCAGGGCTTAGTAGGTTCCTCAGGGCTCAGCCCTTCCACCTTCAGTCCACGCTGCTCCAGCGCATTTGCCATCATCAGCCCCGCAGGCCCCGAGCCAATTACCAATACGTCCGCCATGTCCACCACTCACCAGGATATCTATCCATTTTACCGGGTATGGTTCGCGTGCCAAAAAAAATATCTACTAGATGGTTGCAATAATCTCTATCTCAACAGAGCTGTCTAACAAGTCACGATAAAGTACTTTGACTTCTGGATAGTCAGCAGAAATGAGATTTTGTAAAAGCATGGCTTTAGCAGATGCACTAACAGCAGATGTAATGAGAATAGGGGGTAAAGATGAACCGAGAGGATAATTGCTTGCATAGTTAGCGATGCCAACAAGAATCTTTAGGGCCAGCTCACTATTTGCCAGTCCCGTCTCTAAAGGTATGTTCTGGGCGAGGCTTTCTGAAGATACTTTTTGTATTAAGGATTCTTCAGTATCTAAATGCAGCCGATAACAAGAAAGCGAAAGCGCTTTGCTTTTGTCTGTTAGCTCAAAGAATCGCCGAGTGTTCGATACCCTGACTGCTTCCGCGACCGATACAGCAGATTGCTGGAGGTTTTTGCAGGCGTTATCTACCGGCTGACTCACGCTAAACTCAGTGGGGATTCCAGCCCCTGCAATGCACGAGTACCGCGCTGTTTCTTTTTCTTCTAGCTGGTTTTCTTCAGGTTGTTTTTCTTCAGGCTGTTGTAATTCTGTAAGAATAAACTTTAAATCTCGCAGTGTTAGAAAAATTCCTGATGTTTGACATAGAAGATATCTTAAGATAAAGGCAAGATAGGTAGAATCTTGTCCGTGCAGGTACGCGCTTTTTATCAGCTGTGGTTGTGGTGCGTGTGTTCCTGTCTCTGATTCGGGGCTATGTAGCTGAGCCAGTTGATGTTCTACCTTTTCAGTGGTTAACAGCAGGGGATAAACGGATAGAACCAGATTTTCAATCGCCTTACATACCACTTCAGAAAACAGATAAGGCTTGAAAGGGGATGGTGCAGGCGGATTAGAATTATTTTGAGAAGCTTGAAAAGATAAGTTTAGATCAGCATTAAATTGTTTTAGTACGGTTGCGATAAGGTGTTGATAGTCAATATTATCCGAAATCTGATCAGGCTCAAGCGAAAAACGAGAAATCTCTCGTCTAAGGTCTTTATCATCAGATGGGTCTTTATCATCAGATGTAATATTCTCTGAATGACTTGTTTTTTGTTGTATTTGCCGTACTGTTTCTAGTCGTGTGTCAGATGCTTTTAGTAAGTTAGAGCCTAGCTGCTCTAAGTAACTGGCCGTATACTGTATGGGTGTCAGCCTATGGTTAAACTGTAACTGAAATTCGGTCCATGTAAGCTCGTCGGCAGCGATTAGTTCTACTTCCTGTAGGTGACAGCCTTTCGTAGAAAGTAGCCAATTGTTCAACTTTTGTAGTCGGGCTTTAAAGGCCTTTGCATACGACGGCTGTAGGTCATCAATGAAAAATCGCTTTCCGTTTATATTCTGAGAGGAGTCTGTGCTCTTCTTGTGTAGTTTGTCTCTATTCAGAATTTGTTTTAATCGTTTACTGCTCAGATGAAGCTCTAGCTTGCCAGGCGTAAGTAAAGAGTAGAGTGATTCGGCTATAGCCTGAGCGGGCTGTTTAGCCTCTATGGTTTTCTCAATAGTGGCTTGCTCCATAGTTTGAATGATGGTGTCCTTCTCTCGTAGTGGAATATGGAAAGATAACAAAAATCTCAATACGTTTTGAACAAGCGGGTATGGTAAGTCTGCGTTGCATTCATCCAGAAAAGCTTTCACAAATGTTGAATCAACTAATGCAGCTGAGCTGTTGATAACAGCTTCTGTTGCTAAATAGGCCACAAAGTGGATAGCCTGTTTTTTCCAGTCATCGTAACTTTGTTGCGGGTCAAGGCCTTCTTTTAGCCAAAGCTGTACATTGGCCAGCGTAGTACTTTTAGTGTATGCAGGTCGTTTGAATATTTGCTTGTGAACTAAATCTATCAGGTGTCGGGAGTAGGCACAGCGATGGTGATTCACCCAAACTGAAAAACCTAAGGGCGCATAGCTCTGTAGCAACGCCTCGTCTGGGCCAGTCTTTAGGGTGACCTTAAAGTTTGTGGGCAGCGACATGGCTGTTTGCCATTTGTCTAGGCGGCTTTTTAAGATACCGCATAAGAAGTTACTTTCTTCATCGCCTTGACTTGCCGATCGCAAGGGCGTTTTCAGGACCAAGGTAATTTCAGTGGTTGTCAACATAAGCTTTTACGTTTTATAGCTGGATTTTAGTTACTGGGTAATATTTTTTAGGGACGACTGCCTTAGGCTTGAAGATAGTGCTGCAAATAGTTGATTTTCTCTGCATGACCTACCTGCTGTTGACATTGTTCTAGTGCGCTTAAAAGCTTCTGCGCGTCTGTTAACGGTATTTTTAATTTCAGTAATTCCCGAAATAGCTTTGTGCTGGTTGCCAACAGCTGAGGATCTGCCTGTAACCGTTTGGCAAAGAGAGATTGCGGGGTTTCTGGTGATAGCGCCTTGTCCCACTTTTTTACAAGATTATAGGTCTCTTGAATGCCTAAAAACTTTTCTAAATGCTGATTGATCAGATGCTCCAGGTGCTCAATTATAAATTCGTAGGGATCTAGGGGATGATAGACTTCAAACATTTCTAAATCATCTGCGTGAACGAGCTGTTTATCGACCCAGAACCCACTGGTTTGAGAAGAAGGTGCTTCCCCAGGAACAGCGGATTTGGTGTCAAGGTTCATCATTCCTAACGCTCTGTGTGTAGCTGCTATAAACTGCCGGTCTTTTTGAACGCTCCTTTTACTACACTCAATTTCAAAGAAAGAAATCGCATACTCGCCAGGCTGAAAATTGACGTTGTCTCGTATTGTGGTGCCAGGAAGCTGGATGCCCATTGCACTTTCGACCCGTGCTCGTAAGTTAGGAAGATACTCCTTTAAAAGTGGATGCTCGCCGGACTGTATCGTAGGCATCACCAGGTTGGGCGCTATTTCTAAACGGATGGGTATCGGGCTAGAAATCGCGGCTGTGTGGTCTATGACGCGCTTTTCTTTAGGAATGTCGCATGCTAAAGCCTGGATAGTCTGCTAGCGTTGATTTTAGAGTATCTTCGTAGAGGGCGTAATGGGTTAAAGACTCGTTGCGATCGCTGACTCGTGCCAGTCGTTTGGCCTCAAGGTAGTCTTGCTTGGAGTTAAAGCCAGTTTTTAGCTGCATGAGTAAATTTTGATCGATACTGCGATCGCACCCCGCTATTTTCAGCTTCAGTACCCTCCCGACAAAAAGCCCGTTTTCACGGTTAGTCAACGCTTCTTTTATGTAGTCGTGGTGGATGTCGTTATCGTATAAGTAAATCAGCTGATTCAAAATTCTATTAGCGGCGTCTTCAGACTCTTTATCAGCGTTCTCGCTACAAAGGTGTGCCTCCTGCTCTAACTCGGCAAATAGCTGAACGATAACATCAGCATCAGGGGTGGGTTTGCTAAGTTCTTTTTCAATCGATACAAAAAGGATGTTTTCAAGATATGAGGATCTATCTTTCCAATAGACAAGCGTTTCCTTATCTAGTTTGCGTCGCAAGTTTTCTTTAATCCATTCCCGAATTGTGATGAAGTTACTTTCGCTCAGGACTAGCTCCAGTGTTCGATGAGCGAAGTACAATTTCGCGGTTTTCCCATTCGCTGTTTTCTGGGGAGCATCCTGTTGTTTTAATCGCTGCTTGTCGGCTTCCGATTCTGGCTTATGCAGATTCCATCGCCGGACTATATGATTGAGATCAAGGAACGGTCTACAGCTCTTGAGAACAGCCTCTAACTCTGAGTTTGTGATTTTTACTTTGCCTTGTTGAATATTACTGGATAGTTTTTTGTAAATACTTAGCTCAACCCCTGGAAGGTTCTCAAGAATTTTTATACAGTCTTCTTTCCGCGCTATTTCAGTAATCTCTCTCAGTTTGTTGATAGCTTCAAGTTCACTAGCGCTCCGTAATTCGCCAATCAACCAATCCCTGTAGTCGCAGTCTTTTGATAGAGGCCTTTTGCGAATCAATTTATAAAGCTCTTCCAACCGCTCAATCTTTTCAAACACAAACAATTCATCATCATATGATTCACCGTCATACCTTATCCAGCTTGCAATCCCAATATTTTCCTCATCATTTGCCATCCATTCACGAATGAACTGGGCCATGCCCTGCTGACTTTCAAAAAGGCGGTGAAAAATACTCGTGTATTGTTCGTCTCCTTTGTTCTTTTTGAAATATCTTTCGGCTAGCTGCTTGATGTCGGAAAATAGGGCGAAATTATTTGGGAGATAGTACGCCTGAATATAATTCCACAGAGCCATTGCCTGCTTATCATTCTTATTCCTCTGCGCTTCTGTGAGATGTTCATCGTCTCCGCGAAGATAGTGAATTTTGCCGAGATGCTGAAGTGCTTGTATGTGAATTTCGTCTACTTCTTCCTGTAAAGCCGAATATTCGCTATCTTGTGGAGCCTGCCAAAAGATGCCTGGCCCTGAGTCCATCGGTTTTTCTAAAAGGCCTGCCTCTTCGCACAGATCGCTTGGAATCAAAGATTTTAGATCCCTTTCCACCGCCTCGGCCTCTTCTCGATCTTTACTTAGCAAGCGTCTGATTTTCTTTTCTATTACTGCGTGTGTCTTCTTTAAATTTGCTAGCTCCTCGTTCTTGCTGCTTAATAATTGCTCTTTTTTATAGCTATTTTCAGTTTTTATATTGAGCAGCCGAGGTACGCTTTCCTCTTCTAAGGCAGTAACTGCTTTATCTGCGACCATATCCCTTTCTTGACTACGGCCTTGATTATGGCTTTCCTCGTTGTTAAAGTTTGGTGTTTGAAAAGAAGTGAGATTCTCTTGCCCGTTTATACTTGGATGCAACTCGCCTTTCGCCTCTACTTCGTTCTGCTTCAGCCAGTTTTCTATTTCTACTTCTATTTCTTTGATTTCTTCCTCCAGCTCTTGCTGTTTGCGCCTATGTTCGCGCTTAGTCTTTTGAAATTTTTCTTCTTTTTTTCGAAGATTATTGAAAAAGATTTCTGCTCTAGCGAATTTACCATAAGGCCAGTCTGGTGCAATTCTTCTAATTTCCTCTAAAGGTGAGGTTTTTTTCGTCTCTATCTTTTCTGTTTCCACTATTTTCCCCTCCCGCCAACGGGCAAGATTGTAGTGGGCGAAAACATAATCCTGATGGAGCTGCGTTGCCTTTTCATAGGCCGCGATCGCCTCCTCATAGGCATAGCGATCGCCCATCCGCTGATAGTACGCATAGGCAGCATCACCATAATCGTTCAATACAAAAGCATATACAGCGCTGCGAATGCGTTCAGAGCTAATTTTATCCGACACCTTCTTGATAACGCGCTCCAGCTCAACTATCAAGCTCTCTGAGAGGGATGAAGAATTCGAGAACCACGCTTCTACAGCCGCTATCACGATTGCTCGTTTTTCATGAGGCCTGTAGTCTAATGACTTAAGATGCGAACTGATTCTTTGCAAGAGATTATCAATATAATTAGAATGACTATCAGGCTCAAAAATTTTTTCTGGAACACTTTCTATACAAGCGATAATCTGCTTTGCTAATTCCTGTGCTTCTTCCCTGAGAGCGTTTCTGTTGTCGTTGTTCGCAGATGAATCAATCACACTTTTTAGAGTAATTAAATCAAGTTCCTGCAACAGCTTATTTTGCGAGTCGTCGATTGATTCTAACGCCTGCCAAGTTGTTTCAACGGTTTCCCGATAGTCTGAAAAGCGCTGATAGATTTTTTCATCAATCAGATCGAAATGATAGAGAAAATTACTAACGTTGCTACGATATAAGTATCCCTGCGCTAGCAAGGCGGATGTAGATTCGGTGTAAGCATCATATGCTGCTTGAAAGTTCCCTTGCTCGGCGGCAATTCTGGCAAGGCCGTAATCCAGCTCGGCCACAAAGCTGTCCTGCTTTATGTGTTTATATTCGCGCCCGGCCTTAAAATCTTCTATCGCTCTTTCGATGTTTTCCTTGCCGTCCATCAACCAGCGCATGTAGCCTCGGTTAGCCCAAGCCGACAAATTCCCAGGGTTTAATTTAAGCACCTTCTCGTATTCTTCAAAGACATTTTCTGCCACTTCCTTTTCTAAGGTTTGCCTTGTTCTCCAAAGCAATTCATAAACATACGCGAGATGTAACCGTGACAGCTCAAAAGAAGGGCGCAGAGCTGTTGATTGTCGTAGGAGCGATCGCGCCCAGTGTTTCCGCCGACCTTCTGTTATCAGGCCAGCCGCAAAAAGATATTGAAAATCGCCCTGAGCATCTGCAGGCAGAAGGCTCTGAGCCTTCGCAAGTATATTTCTGGCTTTCTGGGTGTTTGTCGAATAGTACCAGGCCAGAGCCTGTGTTATGTACGCCTTAAATAGACTAATGTTGCGTCCAGCAACATCTTTAGATAAATTCTCCAATCGCCTTATTGCTATGCCCACAACCGCGCGGGCTGCAAAGCTGGGCTTTCCTCGCTGCCCGGCCACCGCTGCCAGGCTATATTGATAAATCAGCACAGTTGCATAACCAATTTCTGCTCGGGCCGTCATCACCTCATAGCGACCCAACCGGGGCCACAGCCTGGAACCCCTTTGCCTGATTACAGAGTGCCACTGTTTTAGAGTAAGCCGCCATCTCCACGTTTGAAGCGCTTGATGCCATTCTTCCTTCGGCGTTTTCTCCCATTGGGGAGCATCGTAGCGATTCATCGATGCTCTATATAGCTCGCTTGCCTTTTGATAGGCGTAGAGTGTATTAGAATTGGCATAGTCTTCAGCTTCGTAGAAATAGGCTAGGGCTCGGTAGTAATTAGTGGGTAAGAGGTCAATCTTTGTTTGAACGTCCTGCCGGATTTGGTCGTACACCAGAGTTGTAACGCTAGAGTAAACACGCTCTAACAGCTTTTCATAATCTTCTCGGGTGAGCTCAGGTGGCTTTTCGCCTTTTGTTTCGCCTTTGGGCTGAGGCGTATCACTAGGCGTTTTCTCGCCTTCTAGCTGACGAGTATCAGATTTTGAGCGTAGCCGAAATTTCACCGGATGAGACAACGCCTTTGGATTCTGTTGAGGACCAATGCGTACCCAGGGCGTTACCTCAATCAGCCATAGATTATCTTCACGCAGTTCTTTGCGAACAAGATAATAGCCCCCAATCTGAATATGAGACTTGTAAGTTGCGCTTGCCTCATCCGTGGTAGATTCACCCTTCTGCTGCTCCTGTGATTTTGATAGTGACTCACTATCTAGCCAGGATAATCTACCTACTCGAATACTCAGCCGCTCTAGCAAATCATGCTGCAGCCAGGTAAGTCTCGGTTCGGTGTTAACATCTGGGTTATTTTCAGAATCCTTAGCCGTTGAGAAAGGCTCAATGCTGTAGGTATATCGGAAAGATCCTTTTGATTCTTGGAGCAAGATTCTGCTCCACACCCACAGAAAGAGACTCAAAATGAGTAGAAGAATTGAGATGAAAAGCCAGGGAGAGATGTCACCACTTTTAGAATTTGCTTCCGCTTCTTCGGTGTCTTCAACGGTTGCATTGTCGGATGGGTCAGCACTGCCTACATCTGCTGAGGTTGAGCCGATTTGAATAGCAGCAGGGAGACATTTTTGAAAGCTTTCGCCACAGAGCTCGGGAACAGCAATGAGCTGTAGGGCAGTAATAATAATGAAACTAAGCTGGCCAATAGTGCCCAGGCGCTGACGCTGGCGCAATCCTTTCTCAACACCCTCGACCTGTTCTAGAATATCGTCAGGTGGAAAAAACTTAGGAAACTTCAAGCCTCAACTCCTAGTAATAATTCATCGGTAATGACAGCACCTGAATTATGACCCCTACTATATGGCCACTATTAAAGGGATAAGATACCTGACTATCAACCGGGAATGATCTTCATGCTCTTGGAGTAAATAAAAATTACCATTTCTTAAAAAGTGGTTTACCCCTCAATTACTCCGCTTTCAGACTGTTGCAGTCGTTGGTCTTTGGGGCCTGTCCCACGGTTACTTGTCCCACTGTTGTTTGAGGCGGGTGATGCGATCGCGCAAACTCTCATTCGTCAGCCGCGAACTCAACCGCTCTACCAACAGCGGGAACCCCAAAGGCGACGGCCTCTTCACATCCATCCACACCAGCTCTAGCGCCTTCATTCGCTTCAGCGCTGCCGTTAGCCTGGGCTCTTCCATTTGCCCTTCAATTACCTCTCGCTCAGCCTGTTGCAGCAGCAAATTATCGGGCTCGTATTTAGTAAATACTTCGTAGATTAGTGAAGAGCTAATCTGCACCTGATTCGCTGTTTTTTTTGAGCCCGGATAGCCTTTGAACACGAGGCCTGATACCTGAGAGATACCTCGGAATCGTCGTTGCGTTAATTCAGAGATATTTAAACTCTCTTTTATCTCTTCATACAGATTACGGGTAGAGAAAAAGGCTGGGTTAAACAATTCTTGAAAAGGATAGTCCTTCGGTGCCAAAATCTCGAATCCATAGTCATTTACAGATACCGTAAATGTTGCTTTTTTCATCTGCGCGAACCTATATGCCCACAGAAAGCCCAGTCCCTCGTGTACGTTGCGCCCCTCGAATGGGTATGCGTACAGGTGTTGCCCTTCTCTAGTGCGGCAGCACTCCATCAAAAACTGACTGGCATCCGGCAGATGCGAAATGCTGTCCTGCGTCGCTAAAATCGGCATAATGCATTCTACCTCCGTGCTGACATTGCCTTCTTTTACCTGGGTAATCTCTTCTCGAATATACTGACTCAGCCGATCGGAAATTGCCAGATACCCACCGCTCCATACGGGGACAACGCTCGACTTTTTGCGGGCGTTTTTCACATACAGCGTCATATCTTTCATTTGAAAGAACTCCAGCTGCCGCCCGGCAAAGTAGAACACATCTCCCTTCTTTAGCCGAGAGACAAAACTCTCTTCTACTGTGCCAATACGCTTACCCTTCGCATAGGCAATGGTTACCTGCTGATTGCCCGTAATCGTGCCGATACTCATCTTGTGCATGCGAGAAATACGAGCATCGGTAACTTTGTATGCGCCGTCTTCTAGGACAAGTTTTTGGTAGCGCTCGTAGGCCTTTAGGCACTTTCCCCCCTTCTCCAAAAAGTCGATCATCCAGCTAAATTCTTCTGACGTCAGCGACTGATAGGAAAACGTTTTTTGTACAGCCATCAAAGTCTCTTTTGGCTTAAATCCATCGCCGCAGGCCAGCGTTACCAGGTGCTGAAGCAGTACATCGTAGGGTTTGTTCAGCGTATGGCGCGACTCAATATCACCATCGGCAAGTCCTCTGCGAAAGGCCGATATTTCTAGCAGTTCCAGTGCGTTTGTGGGTAAAAAGAACACTTCTGACGTGCCGCCGGGTAAGTGCGCCGACCGCCCTGCCCGTTGCAACAGTCTTGCCAAATTCTTGGCACTCCCGATTTGCACAACGCGCTCTACCGGCTGAAAATCTACGCCCAAGTCTAGTGAAGAGGTGCACACAACCCACTTAATTGCGCCTGTTTTTAGGCCTGCTTCGATAGCTAAGCGATCGCTAAAATTAATAGAGCCATGGTGCAACGCAATCTGATGCTCATTGTCTGGTAGAGAGAAAGTCAACGCCTGAAACCACCGCTCTGCCTGCGACCTGGTATTGGTAAATATCAGCGTAGATCGCTCAATATCCAGTGCATCTACCAGCTCCTCAAACATTCGCAGGCCCAAATGCCCCGCCCATGGAAAGCTATCCACCGATTCTGGCAGTACGCTTTTTATAACAGTCTTTCTTTTGATTTTTGATTGAACAACAACAGGATCACTGCCTAAGCCTGTTGCAGCTTCAGCCGCTTCTTGCAGATTGCCTAGCGTTGCGGAGATTGCCCAGGTCTGAACGCTTGGATTTAGTTCCCGCAAATGCGACATACACAGCTCGGCCTGGGTTCCACGCTTCGAGGCCATCAGCTCGTGCCATTCATCCAAAATCACACAGCGCAATGCGCCGAATCGTTTGGCTGAATTTTTGTAAGAGAGCAACACTGCAAGAGACTCGGGTGTGGTGATCAAAATGTTCGGCATCTTTTTTATTTGCCGACTCTTCACCGAAGATTTTGTATCGCCCGTGCGCGACTCTACTGTAATCGGCCAGCTCATCTCTTCTATAGGCTTACGAATCGATGCTTCGATATCTCGCGATAGGGCTCTGAGCGGCGTGATATAGAGTAGCTGCAATCCGTTCAAAGGTTTCTTTTCAGCGGCCTCTATCATTTGGGCGATCGCCCCCATTACAGCCCCGTAAGTCTTCCCCGAGCCCGTAGGCACCTGAATAATGCCGCTTTTACCAGACAGATAGGCCTTCCATGTTTTTGATTGAAAGGCGATGGGCTGCCAGCCCTGCTGGTCGAACCATTGATGAATAGGGGTCAGAATAGGCACAAAAAGCGGAGAGTCTCGCAATAGAAGCTACTAGATTGTAGCGTGCAGTTTTTCTGTAAGAAATAAGCTAGCTAGAGAACAAGCTAGCGATCGCGCATTCAAAGTCTGGAAGCAAAGGAGAGGTCAAGGTGTCCGAGCCCAACAACGTGGCTATTTTTTGCAGCCTCGCATCGCTACGTCGATAAACCTCAATTTCTTTTAGCCGCCAGTTCACAATCCAATACTCCTGCACGCCGTGAAGAGAATACAGTTTGAGCTTGAGCTTCTTATCTCGTGCTTGATTCTTTTCGCCTGCGGACAGTACTTCTACTATCAACTCTGGCGCGATCACAAAATGTCCTGACTCATCTAGGCCATTTTCTAATCGAGCCTTACTGGCCCACACTAAATCGGGAATGACCGCATCAACATCGGTAAAAATAACACCAGGCGTCTGAAATGCATTTCCTAGTCCAGTTCTCTCCGACCAAGCTTCAAGGCGAGTATTAATTTTACTAGCAGCACCTTGATGGCGAACGTGTGGGGCACGGGTCACAAGCAATTCTCCATCGATAATCTCGTATCGCTTCCAACCACCGTCGTTGGGAATAGTGTCCAAGTCTTCAACTGTCCAGGCAATTGGATTAGCGATCATATCAGGTTACCAGTGGACGCCCCTATAGTTTAGTTGATACGTTGTTGACAGTGCTGTGTAAGGGTAGCTGGTAGCAGCGATCGCTACTCGTGTATCCGCCCATTCGGCATAATAGTACCTGTGAGCCTAGCACCCAACAGCTTTACCATAATCTTGTCGCCGTAACCGACTTTGGCACCGCTGAGATCTGCACCGCTAAGGTCCGCACCACTCAGGTCTGCGCCAATTAGGTCCGCACCGCTCAAGTCCGCATGGCTCAGATCTGCCTGAAGCAAATTGGCCCTAAATAATCTGGCCTTTCGCAAGTTCGCCCGGTTGAGATTTACCTTGTGCATAAAGGTATCACTAAGATCCGCGCCGCTAAGGTCTGCGCCGCTGAGATTGCGGCCCGAAAAGTCTCTTTCCTTCAGATTAGCGCCGCTCATGTTAGCACCGCTGAGGTCAGAATTGCGTTTGCTCGATTTTGACTTGATTGCACCGCCAGACGACTTTTCTTTAGCAGCGGCATCCCGCGCCGCTTTTTCTTTGGCCGCTTTCTCCTTAGCAGCCGCTTCTCTGGCTTTGCGTTCGGCGATCGCTTTTTCCCGAGCCGCTTTTTCCCGGGCCTTACGCTCAGTGATTGCTTTTTCTCTTGCCGCTCTATCGCTTGCTTTGCGCTCAGCAGTCGCCTTCGCTCTGGCTACTTTTTCCTCCTCAGAAATCCCCTGAGCCCTACCGTTACTGGTCCGACCAGTTGAGCTTTTTCCATTCGATGCTTCACGGGGCCAGGCGCTGCTAGGGTAGCGAGCCCGATAGGTTGCTCCGTATTTGTTTGAGGCGGCTGCCCGCCGGTAGGCTTCGTAAGGTGGGCGATAGCCGCCTGCGCTGCTGTAGCTACCGCTGCCGTTTTTACTGGCACTTTTAGTGGCGTCTTTGCTGGCTTCGTTTCGGGTACTTTTCTCGCTGGTTTTGGCTGTGCTACGACTGTATGGTCTATAGGTAGAATCGTCGCCTGGGCGATAGGTGCTGCCGTAGTTCCGGCTGTTACTGCTGGTTCGGGTGCTGCTAGCCGATGCCCTGGTACGTGAGGAACTGCTGCGTTTCCCTACCGTAGCGGCAGTTTTAACCGCAGGCAGTCGACCATTTTTAGCCTCAGAGCGCAGATATGCCCGCGCTTCGTTTAGCGCCTTGATTTTGGCCTCTGCTTTTTCACACAGGCGAGTGCGATCGCTAGGAATGCGATCCGGGTGCCAGATAAAAACCAGATCCTTATAGGCCTGGTTGACTTCTTTCATCGACGTTGGCCGATCGAGATCTAGCTCTAAAACTCTATAGGCCTGCTCAAGCTGATCCATACGCGCCGGTAAGCGTGGTTTTCATAAGCGAGAATTCTTATAAAAGGTTATTTCGTCATGACGGACACCTAGACTAAATGCCCAGATATGTAATTATGACGGATATAGCGGCTCAGCTGGGCGCAACCACAGCAAACTTTAAGAAGCCGTGCTTAATATTTCGTAAGCTAGCGGCAGCAGCCTCACTCAAAATTCTTCGAGTTTTAGCTCGTTAATATTCCACAAAACGCCACCCAGCGCAGTGTACTCCACGTTTTCTACTTTATTGCGCACAGCGCTCATCGAATACTGACCTACTAGATGAATAAAGGGCAGATTCTCCTGCACTAGCTTCTGCGTCTCAAAATACAGCGCCTTTCGCTTGGTTTCATCTAGCTCCTGCGCCGCCTGAACATAAAGATCGCTGATCTGCTGTTCCCAGGGATATATCTCGCGGCCCGTGAGTTCCAAATCGCCCTGAGGCTGCTGATTAAAAAAGTGCAGACCGCCCCCGGTAAGCCACAGGTTCGCACTGCTGTTAGGCTCTACCCCAGCGCCAAAGCCCAACACGATGGCCTCCCACTTCAACGAGTCACTGATGTTAGTGACCAGTTTATTAAAGTCGATCGGCTGAAAATCCACCCTGATGCCAACTTTCGAGAGGTTCTGTGCAATTTGGGCTCCAGCGGATTCTCTGATTTTGTTGCCTACATTCGTTTGCATGACAAAGCGGACCTCGTTGCCCTGGGCGTCGACTAGGCGATTGCCTTCATAGCGAAAGCCATCCGAAAGCAGCAGCTCCTTCGCTTTTTCGATGTTGTAGTCGTATACAGGTAGCCCAGTTGCGGCAAAGTAAGGGCTTTGAGGGGCAATCTGCGAATTTTGCATCTCACCTAGGCCTTTGAAAATGTTGGTGAGCATGGCTTCCCGGTCAATGGCGTAGGCGATCGCCTGACGAAACTTCACCGACGTAAACCACGCAGACTTAATAGGATCCACCACAGGTTTGCCATCGACAGACCCCTTATTGAGGTTAAAGGTCATGAACAGGCGGGTTGTCGTGGGCCCACCGTTATAAACGGTGTAGTTGCCCTGGGCTTCGTCCTGTTTCATCAGCGAAAAGTTGTCAGGGGTGACCGCCATTAGGTCGGCGTCCCCTGACCGGAAGCGGACAAACTGTGCGTCTTGAGAGCTGACTACCGGCCATATCACTTCTTCGATGTAAGGCCCCTGATCCCAAAAATAAGGATTAGCCTGAAATACAATCCGCTCGCCCGGTTCAAAGTTCTTGATGGTGTAGGGACCGTTGCCAACCACTTCAGTTGGGTCAGTGTCCGTGCCCCAGGTGGTCATAAACCTGGGAATGCCCTCGCTATCGAAGGTTTCAACGGTAGGCTGAAGAATATGCTTGGGCAGAATTGCAATTCCTGTTACCCGCAAAAAGGGCGCAAAGGGTTCGGGAATTTTGAACTCCACTCGGCGTTCATCGATCTTGCGAATTTCTGGCAGCTTACCTTCTGCGCCAATTCGCAAAATATCGCGAGTATCGGTCGCGATCTTCTCATTTAGGATTAGGTCGTTGTAAGTGAATACGACATCGTCTACTGTTAGTGGCTCACCGTCCGACCATTTCAAATCTTCTTTGAGTGTGTAGGTAATGGTTTGGCCATCCTCGGAGATGATCCACGATTCGGCCAGGGCTGGAATGATTTCGCTGGTGGTTTGGTCGATGCCAATTAGGCCTTCGTACATCAGCGCTAACACGTCGGTGCTCGAGCTTTCTTGTGTCAGCAGATAGTTGAACGTTTTGGGTTCACCAATCACCGTGCTGATGAGCGTTGGCACGTCGGCAGCTTCGGTTCTAAAATTTTCTAGCCGGAGCCGATCGAGGGCGCTACAGCTTTGCAGCAGCACCGTTAGCGAAAATACAGCAATCGCCATAACGACCAGTCGCCAAAGCTTTGTGCCTTTTAGCCGAGTTTCAAGCACGTGCAAACCCATAAAATCCCCAAACGTGTACGCGTTAAGTCTATGCAATAAGTCTATTTAATATAGAGAAAAAGCTGCACTTTGCGTTCCTTCAAAAAGAAAATTTAGGTCAAGCGGCGGCTTCTGAGCACAATTAGGCTACGGGCTGCGACGGGAATTTTGTCGTTCTTTTTGTAGGTCTTAGTTCGTTTCACAAAGCCTTCGGACTTGGTGTCGATAACCAGGCGCCATTTTCGGTCGGGCCAGTCGGTGTTGTCGCTGTTGCGAAAGCGAGTGGGCAGCGCGAATTCTAACGGTTCGTAGTGCGCGTTAAACATCAGCAAGAAGCTGTCGTCGAGCACCTGCTCGCCCCATTTGTTGGGCGTGGCAATTTCTTCCCCGTTCAAAAATACCGTCAAGGTTTTGACATAGCCGGAGGTCCATTCATCCTGCATCAGCTTGCCATCTACGTTAAACCAGCCAATGTCGCGAATGCCCGATCCGTAAATTTCGCGTCCGTAGAACCAGTCGCGGCGACGGAAGACGGGGTGCTTTTTGATTAGCTTGACCAGCTTTTGGCTGTAGCGCAGCAGCTCTTTATTTTCGTCGGATAGCGCCCAGTTCAGCCAGGAAAGTTCGTTGTCGTGGCAGTAGGTGTTGTTGTTGCCTTGCTGCGATCGCCCCATTTCATCCCCAGCCAGCAGCATGGGTACTCCCTGAGACAGCATCAGCGTGGTCAGGTAGTTACGCTGCTGCTGAATGCGTAGCTGCAAAATTTCGGGCTCGTCCGTATCCCCTTCCTCGCCGCAGTTCCACGAGCGGTTATGGCTTTCCCCATCACGGTTGTCTTCGCCGTTGGCGTCGTTGTGCTTGTCGTTATAGCTGACCAGGTCGCGCAGGGTAAAGCCGTCGTGAGCGGTAATAAAGTTGATGCTGGCGTGGGGCCTGCGCCCGGTGTGCTCATACAGGTCCGAGCTGCCCGTCAGGCGAGCGGCAAACTCACCCAGGGCGCTGTCTTCACCCCGCCAAAAGTCGCGGACAACGTCGCGGTATTTGCCATTCCACTCCGACCACAGCAGGGGGAACTTGCCCACCTGATAGCCGCCGTCGCCAACGTCCCAGGGCTCGGCAATCAGCTTTACCTTGGAGAGCACCGGATCCTGGTGGATAATGTCAAAAAAGGTGGCCAGCGTGCCGACTTCAAAGAGCTCTCTGGCCAGGGCCGAAGCTAGGTCGAATCGGAAGCCGTCTACATGCATTTCCTGTACCCAGTAGCGCAGGCTATCCATAATCAGCTTTAGCACCTGAGGGTGGCTCATGCGCATGGAGTTACCGCAGCCGGTATAGTCCATGTAGTAGCGCTCGTTCTCGTGCACTAGGCGATAGTAGGACGCGTTGTCAATACCCCTAAAGCTAATGGTGGGCCCCATGTGGTTGCCTTCACCCGTGTGGTTGTACACTACGTCCAAAATGACTTCGATGCCTGCGGTGTGCAGCGATCGCACCATGGTCTTAAATTCTTTGACCTGCTGTCCTTCAATTCCAGACGAGCTGTAATCGGCATGGGGTGAAAAATAATTCAGCGAGTCGTAGCCCCAATAGTTACTCAGCCCTTTGCTCACCAGGTAGCTGGGTCTAGCATGGAAATGGTGAACTGGCATCAACTCTACTGCCGTGATCCCCAGCGCTTTTAGGTGCTTAAGTGCGGCTGGATGAGCCAGTCCTGCGTAGGTGCCTCGCAGCCTTTCTGGCACTTTGGGGTGCTGCTGGGTAAAGCCTTTTACGTGTACCTCGTAAATGATGGTTTCGTTCCAGGGGGTATTTGGGGGCGAGTCTCCTTTCCAGTCGAAGGTGGGATCAACCACCACGCACTTGGGTATGGCAGGGGCGCTGTCTTCTACGTTGCAGCCCAAATCTTCATCGGGTTCTAGCCACGTGTAGCCAAAAATCGACTGCCCTGCTTTTACATTGCCTGCGATCGCCAGCGCGTAGGGATCGATCAACAGCTTGTTGGGGTTAAACCGGTGGCCCTGCTCGGGATCAAAAGGGCCATGGACCCGAAATCCATAGTGCTGACCGGGCTTTACACCTTTAAAGTAGCCGTGCCAGACGAAGTTGTATACCTCAGTGAGTGCATAACGGGTCTCGTTACCCTCTTCATCGAATAGGCATAGCTCTACGCTGGTTGCATTTTCAGAAAAAATGGCAAAGTTTGTTCCCTGTCCATCCCAGATGGCACCCAGGCTACTGGCTGTTCCGGGAAACTGTTGAATACTCATAAAAGAACAATCTAAAGGGATACACTCTGTTCGATGGGCCTTTTATTATAGGCCCAAAGGAAAGTCACTTCTGTTCATGACGCTCTCTTCTCACAAGAGTGCTAGTATTGGTTGTCTCACTAGCTCGTATGTTTCTTAAGGATAGTAGCTAGTTCTGGAACCGCAGCGATAACGTCTGATTTTACCGATTTTCGTAGTTTGTTGTAGACCTTGCTGAGAACCGGGTTTCCGGCTCTAGCGATACGCGCGTCAGTGGTTTCTAAAATCAGATCGGCGGCGCGATCGCTGTTAGCACTCATATACCCTACAGGATCGCCTTTTTGTACTCCTTCCGTCCACAGGGGATCGAGGGCCGTGCTGGTTTCAGGCAGCAGCCGCTCAATGGCACCCGGTATATAGTCAGCACCAATTCCTTTGACAACGCCGTAGGCCCCCTTTAGCGCTATGCCCGAAAGTCCACCCTTTGCAGAGACCTGACGGTCAATGAGCTGAACGCAGTCATCGGCAATCGCGTTCTTAACAGCAGGATCTTGAATCTGAGTCGTGAGTGTCATAAAAAGCTCGTTATCGCAAAGTACAAAAGACCGGGCAAAAATGACCCGGACAAAAATTAAACCAGCAGAAGACCCCTTCAAAGATTTATGTCTAGAGGACGCAATCAACTCTAAAGATATCCTCAGCCGGTTTCACGCCCGATAACTTTTCCCAATTAATCTCCTCTAGAAATGATTCAGGATCTTTTGTTTCAACAATATCCACACCCCATTCGCCCGTTTGTAATGAAGGGCTAGGACTGGTCGCAGGCGTATCTTTTACCCCGCCTAGTGCCATTACCGTAAACTCTTTTTTATCGCGATTTTTTCGATAGGCCGCGAGCGTATCAGCGCACTTATTACCTATGTCGGTCGGGGCGTATTTTTGGGTGTCGTAAGTGACTTCAACAATCCAATGGGGATTATCGATCAGCTGGCAGCTAACGCCTTCTGCATCGGCCAGGCCCTTGACAAATACGTCCGCAAATTCTTCTCGGTTGAGCGAATGCACTTCCCCTTCTGGTAGCGCGAAGTTGTGGGAGAGTAGCATTCTTCCCTGTGAGTTATCTGTCATCGTTAATGCTTAAGATTGACTGCGTAGAATTCTATCGGCTTTTGCCCATTGCCGCATCTATCTTTGTAAAGTCTGCTTCAGAATTTACGCTATGAGGGTCAGCGTACGCTGGCCATTTTTAATGAAATCTTCTCTGTTTCGCCCGAATTTTCCGTTTTCGCCCGCGAAGTTCCCTATTTTTTACGGCTGGGTGATTTTATTCGCTGCCGTACTGGGCGTACTCACTAGCGTCCCAGGGCAGACAATTGGCGTCAGCGTGTTTACCGATCATTTAATCGAGGCGACGGGGCTCTCCAGGCTGCAGCTAGCAAATGCCTATTTGGTCGGCACGCTTACCAGTGGCTGTCTGCTACCTCTGGGTGGAAAAATGCTAGATCGGCTGGGCGCTAGGCGAATCATTGTACTAGCAGCGGTGGGACTGGGTCTAACGTTGGGTTATCTGGCGATTTGCGATCGCATCTCTGCTTTTCTGAGTCAGTGGCTACCGTTTTCTGCAGTGAGTGTGGCTGCGGCTGTGCTAGTTGTTGGTTTTGTGAGCCTCAGGTTTTGCGGGCAAGGTATGCTCACCATGACCAGCCGGACCACCCTGGGCAAATGGTTCGATAAGCGGCGCGGTCAGGTCTCGGGGATTACCGGTATTTTTATCGCCTGTGGCTTTTCTGTTGCGCCTAAGTTTTTTAGCGCAGCGATCGCCTCTCTGGGCTGGCGCGAAACCTGGCTTACGTTGGGCTTGGTGGTTGCCCTAGGCATGAGCACGGTTGGCTGGCTGTTGTTTCGCGATACGCCAGAAAGCTGTGGGCTACGCATGGATGGGGAGGCCGTAGCAGAGATCCGCGCAGTCGATTCTCGATCTGTTGCAGATCCGGAAGTGTGGGGAGCGACTCGTGCTGAGGCGATCAGTACGCTGATCTTTTGGGCCTGCACGTTGGCCTTTGCCTCTCAAGCGCTTTCTATTACAGGCATTACGTTCAACATTGTCAGTATTGGCGCAGAGATGGGTATCGCTGAGGCGGATATTGTCGATATCTTTGTGCCCATTGCGATCGTCTCTACGGCAGTGGGCTATGGGATTGGTCTGGCATGCGATCGCTTTCGCATCCAGTATCTCTTTATTTTTATGATGGTGTTTCAGGCGATCGGGATTGCGGCGCTTGCCAATCTAAATATTGGCGGTATGTTTGTTCCAGCGGTGGTGGGCCAGGGCGTAAGCGGCGGCTGTTTTGGGACGCTTTCGACGGTAGTACTGCCCAGGTTCTTTGGCCGGAAACATCTGGGTGCGATCGCCGGCGTACAAATGATGGCTATCGTGATTGCCAGTGCTCTGGGGCCTTCTATACTAGCCATCTCCAAATCGATAACCGGCTCTTATGCTAGTGGCTTATACGCCTGCTGCCTGTTCGCACCGGTTGTTATTTTGTCTATGTTGTTTGTAAAAACGCCAGAAAGACTCTAGTTGCCCAAGTCACCGCCGGAGAGCGATTCAATCATCGTTTCGCCCAAAGAGGTCGGTGCTTCTACATAGTCGGCAATCATGCTTTGACTAAAGCCTGCGACTAGTCCAAGAAATGCAGGGAGAAGAACAGGGAAGAGCCTTGCCATAATGAATCAAGAAAACATGCTACAGGAATAAGATTCCCACTTTAGCCTCTATCTTCCGGATGATATGTGGCCAATATTGCAGAAAATACTATAAAAAATAAAGTCGAGTAGATTAGCGGAAATGTTTAGTAGCCGCTGTTACCAAACACTGACCGAGAGATCTCTGACTCCAATCAGGCAAGGGGCTGGGCATGATAGAAAAGATGTCTTTTTAATAGAGAATAGTAAGTGAGTCAGATACAGCCGGTTCTGATTTTTTTCGTAATAGCGGGTATTGCTTTTGCGATTTCAAAGTATTTTGACCATCGTCGGATGAAGGCGGTTCGGGCGATCGCAACTCAGCTAGGCTTCGACTACTGCGGGCAGTCGCGTCAGTTTATGCATGGCAGCGTGTGGCGCTCGGAGCTATTTACCAAAGGTCGAAACGGCTACATCAAGAACTTGATTCGAGGACAGGTTGAAGACTTGCCGATTGCGGTCGCTGACTATCAATACACCACCGGCTCCGGAAAAAATAAACGAACCGTTAGGCAAACGGTGGCAGTTGTTGAACTGCAACAGACCTCTCTGCCGCAGTTTTCGCTAAACCCTGAGACGGTGTTTCATAAAATTGGCGGCCTATTCGGCTATGAGGATATTGACTTCGAGACGCATCCTGACTTTTCTAAGCACTACTGCCTGAAAGGAAACGACGAAGCTGCGATTCGCGACTGCTTCTTTTCTGACGTGCTGAGCTTTTTTGAAAATCATCGTCAGTTTTGGGTGGAAAGTACGGGTGCGGCATTGATTATTTATAAGCGAGGGCGATCGCACAAGCCACAGGACTGGCAAAAGCTAATCAATAGCGCTTGCCGGGTGTACAGGCAATTCTGAGAACAACGGCTGAAATCAAAAATTAGTTAGCAAGAGATAGTTAGAAAGAGAGAATAATCGCGTAAGCCACCAAGCCTACTGTAAAGAATCCGAAGTGACTATCTGGGCTATCGGGCATTTCTTCTTTGAGTACGTTGAAGATAATGCTACCGGCGATCAGTGCCCAGATCGCAGCGATCGCAGCTTCATTAAAATCTGTTACTTGCCCTACACACCAGCCCGTTACGATGGCCCCAGCCAGCACCCAGCGCCCTATCTGGTCATAGGCTTTACGATGGTAATGGCGAAGCCCAACATCATTGACCAAAAAGTGCAGCCCCAGTGCAAAAAAGAGAATAATACATTCTCGGATACCATGTACTGCTGACTCTCTAAACAAGTAACCCAAAATAGCATTGTAAATGGCTACAAATGCGATGTGCGTCCAGAAAATGCCCGGTTCAGGAACATTGTCTCCTGTCATTTCTTTGTTGTGTGCTCTAGATTTTATAACAACCTTTTCCAGGCCATAAAACAACAGCAAACCGATTAACGAAAGTAGATAAACGTGGTGCTCAAAATAGCTGACTATTACATTTCCACTGGCTTCTATTTCTGTTTGTGCCTCGGTCAATTCTGGAAAAACGTTCAGAAAGATATAGCTAATGGACACCCCACCCGCAAAAGATGTCCACAGGTTTTGTGGTAGCTGGGCTATCCACTTGGATCGACCTGCCAGCAAGTGAACCAGCGCCAGACTGATGGCCAGTCCCAAGCCCAGAATGCTCATGCCATAGCCCATTTGGCCAATCAATCCTAGAACGTTCATGCCGTTGCTCATGAGGCTGCTTGCTTCCCTGACGTTTCTTCGTTCCCTGACCCTATTACAGTACGATACGCACCCATTCATTACATTAGGACTGCATTAGGACGCTGGCTAATCAAGTGGCCCTAGCGGTTATGACTACCAGCGGCCTTATGCCTGCACAAACCAGTCAATGAGCTTGCGGGCAATGCTGAGTTCGCCAGGGACAGGGGGCAAGTCACTTTTATGAAACCACTGAGCAGCCTCAATTTCGGCTGGATCGGGTGTAATGCTACCGCTGGCATACTCTGCAATAAAGCCAATCATCAAAGACTTAGGAAACGGCCAAGGCTGCGAGCCAAAATATTGAATGTTCTTGATCTCAACACCGACTTCTTCTCTAACCTCACGAATGACCGTTTCTTCTAAAGACTCACCAGGTTCGACAAAGCCAGCCAGCACGCTGTACATGCCGGGGCGAAATCGGGGCGCGCGGGCCAACAGGACCTGGTCGCTTTTGTAAATCAGCATAATCACGGCTGGAGAAAGCTGAGGATACTGGCGTAGCTGACAGCTGGGGCAACGCTTTGTACGCTCATTGGGGGATTGAACCATTGAGGTGCCGCAGCGGCTACAAAACTGATGGTTGCGGTCCCAGGCCACAAGCTGAACAGCGCGAGCTGCGATCGCAAACAAATCATCTCGCAGCTCGCCATGGAGCGATCGTAAACTCTGCAAACAAAAAGGCGCTGGCAATGTGATGTCCGCCGTAATTTCAGCGGCTATGCAGGGCTGATCTCCTAGATAGCCTAAAAACTGAGTACGCGCCTTATGGCCCAATTCCTGAATGCTTAGGTCTGTGATGGTTTCTGCTTGTGGCAGAACGCAGCCGCCGGTCGATGGCGCTGGTTTAGCGGAACAGACAACAACCTTACTCCCGCAGCATAAAAACCACCACGTTGGGCGTTTGGATGCGCCCTGGCGGGGCGTCGTTGCTGGCACGAAGTCGTCTGAGATTGCAAATGGATTAGGTGGATAGGTCGAATTGAAGAAGGGCAAAAGTCTATAGTCTCTCGGTGTTCTGTATCGGTGTTTGGAATCTCTGCATCTATGCCAGCATGGCTGAACTATGCATGGCTGAACTGTTGGCGCCGTGGGCGGTGCTAGCCATGTTTGACAAGGTTACTTCCCACACCAGCCGAGGCTGCACGTAGCTCAGTAGGTAAGTGTGAGCTTTTTCTAGCAGGGCCAGCCCCGACCCGTCGGCTAGGCCTTGGTGCCAGTAGCGGTGCTGCAAATAGTCCAGCAGCCAGAGCTGGGCTTCGGTGTCGAGTGTCTGAGTGATTTCTTTGGCTACTTCTAGGGCATCTCGGAGTGTGGTGGGCGGTGTGCTCACACGTGTGAGCAATTCGGGCGGCAGCGCCTGTAGCTGCTGCCAGCTATCGATGGCCCGTCCGGGTGATCCTTGGGCGATCTCCAGCACTTCCGCAGAGCGCAAAATTTCACCGTGCCCAGTCTGCTGTAATACCTGTGTCATATCTGCCTGACTCAGTCGGCGAAAGGGAATGGCCTGACAGCGTGAAATCAGGGTGGGTAATAGTGTCTGTTGATTGGATGCGATTAGGACAACAGTTGCATTGCCCGGTTCTTCCAAGGTTTTGAGGAGTGCATTTGCAGCGGCTTCGGCCATGCGTTCAGTTTGCTCTATCACCACAACTGACCTGGTAGACTCTAGCGCTGGACGGCTGAGAAATCGGGCAAGATCGCGGATTTGTGGCAGTCGAATGCGGGGTGGGCTTTTGCGTTTTAGTCCGGCTTCAGCTGCCTCGGAGGCTGACAATAGCTGACCCTGGTGTAGATAGGTGGGCTCTACCCATAGCAAGTCGGGATGATTGCGATCGCGGATTCGCCGAGCCAGAATGGTTTGCTGTGCTGCCAGCGTGGTTTTCTCAGCTGCAGGCTGTAACAGCAGCTGGGCGAACCCAAGCGCCGCCAAAGACTTTCCTGTGCCAGCTGGCCCGACGAACAAATACCCAGGCGCTACCCGTTGCAATGCCACGACCCGCTGGAGTAGCGCGATCGCCTGAGGCTGACCAACAAGCTGTGAAAAAGGATCTTGCATCTGTGTCACCTTCTATACCAAATCTGTCAGCTGAGGGTACCACTGACTTAGCCTGGCCTGGATAACCTGTTGAATTTGTGCTGCAACCTCCTCTATAGAGCGATTTCCGTCAATTTCTACGGTAGGTCCGCTGCTTGCCGGTAGCTGTTCTGTTGTCCCAGAACTGGTCTTAGCGTGTGTGGCTGGATTCGCCAAGGCCGAAAATCCCTCATTCACTCGCTGATGGAACGCCAATCCAGCCTGTTCTATTCGATCAGCCTGTCCACGCTGCCGCATCCTGCTCAATCCTACTTCTGGAGAGGCGTTGATCCATAGGGTAAGGTCGCTTTGCAGCCCCCCTGTCGCAATTTTGTTCAATGTATTTATCAGTGACAAATCTAGCTGGCGGCCATAGCCCTGATAGGCCACGGTAGAGTCGGTAAAGCGATCGCACAGCACCCAGTATCCCTCTTCTATCCAGGGTCTCAGCGTTTCTTCAACATGTTGCGCTCTGTCGGCAGCATACAGCAGCAGCTCTGTTTTACTCAGAAGGGGAGCTTCGCCAGAACTTTGCGCAGTTAGCAACAGCTGGCGAATCTTTGTTCCAACTTCCGTACCGCCGGGCTCACGGGTGAGCTTTATGCCCGAAACAGCGTTCTGAGTTCGCAACAGTTTCAGAGCCTCGCTGCGATCTAACCAACCGTGTAACCGCTGAACTTGAGTCGTTTTTCCACAGCCCTCTCCGCCCTCAAATACAATGAGTTTCCCTAGCATTACACGACCATTCTCCGCATTTTCCGCAGCCCTTTACCTAAAATTTATACAACACCTTGTCGTCTCACTATTCCCTATTCCTGAAATCAGCGGTATCCTATCAACTATCTTCGTTGAGAGATCTTGCATCCGCTCCATACATACATACCGCAATACATAACCGCAATCCTTACTATGGCTCGCTATACTAACTTTTTCACGACTGGCGCACCCAAAGAAGATATCCACAAAGGCTTGGTGAGCGCGCTAGAAGGCTGTGGCCTGGATTTGGTTTATCAAGACCCTGTCTATATCGTGGCCAAAGAAAAGCCTGGGCAGGTTTCGTTTGCACAGCTTACCACTGTAGAGATTTTGCTAAACCCGCCTACCATTGAACTTGGCGGTGCCAAAATAGACCTGGTGGTAAAGAATGAAGAACTTCCTTTGCGCCAGCAAAACCATTGCCGTGAGGTTTTTTCGAAGGTAAATCAGGCGATTTCAGACGCGAATGTTCAGGCGGCTGTGAGTTAAGCTAGCAGTAGGTTCACTGGAGCGCAAAACGTGGCGCAAAACGTGGTCAAGGCTTGCCGGAGGCTGCAAAAATAGTGTCTAAAACTGATTCTTCTTTGAACGATAGTCGACCTCAGCCGAGTCATGGCTATCGAAAAGAAGTGCGTAGGGTGCTGCTTCTGACATTATTGCTGAACCTGCTAGTCGTTGGGCTAAAGGCGCTAGTGGGCTGGTGGACGGGGTCCCTAAGCCTGATGGCCGATGCGCTGCACAGCGTTACAGACAGTGCTAACAACGTGCTGGGCTTGGTGACCAATCAGCTGGCCTCCCCTCAGCCGGATCGCGACCATCCCTACGGCCATCAAAAGTTTGAAGCAGTGGGTGCGTTAGGGGTTGCGGCGTTTTTAGGCATTGCCTGTTTTGAGATCCTAAAAAGCACGGTTGAACGTTTGATTGGCGGTGGCGGTGCGGTTGAGATGAGTGCCCCTTCGCTTTGGATTATGCTGGCGGTTCTTGGCGTCAATATTTTTGTTGCCTTTTACGAACGACGGGTAGGTCATCGGCTAGGGAGCAATATTTTGATTGCCGATGCTGAGCACACCATGAGCGATATCTGGATCACCATTACGGTACTGGGTGGTCTGATTGGCGTATGGGTGGGTGCTGCCTGGTTGGATATTGTGTTGGCATTTCCGGTAGCGCTGCTGGTGATTCGTAGTGGCTGGGTGGTGCTATCGGCCAATTTGCCGTGGCTGGTGGATGAAATGGCGATCGCCCCCGAAGCGATTCACGCGGTTGTCATGGCAGTCCCTGGCGTTCTGAACTGTCACAACATCGCCTCGCGAGGTCTCTTAGGTCGCCAGGTGTTTATCGATATGCACTTGATTGTTGTTCCGCCAGATGTGCTGAGCGCCCACAATATTACCGAGCAAGTAGAACAGCAGCTAGAAGAAGAGTTTGGTCCGGCTAGGGTCACCATTCATATAGAGCCGCCGAGCTATGTGGAGCCCACCATTTCTTATGGGGTTGGAGAGCATGAAAGAAGCGCCCAAAAGACAGCGACAGAAGAAGATCGTAGAAGCAGGCTGTAGAGAGAAACTGAACAGAGAAAAACTGAACAGAGAAAAACTGAATAGAAAAAACTCAAAATAAACAACATATGCCCAAGCTCAATCTGCCTACCTGGATTACCTTCTCTCGTCTTTTAGGGGTGCCTCTTGTCCTGATTGCCCTACTCGAGCCTACAGCAGCACACCGTTGGTTCAGCGTGGTGGCGTTTGTCATTTTTGCCGGAACAGATTGGCTCGATGGCTATCTTGCTCGCAAGCTCAATCAGGTCACCGAGCTTGGCAAGTTTTTAGATCCGTTGGTAGATAAGCTGCTGGTAATGGCGCCGCTGATGGCGCTGGTGGGTATGGGCATTATTCCAGCCTGGGGCGTTTTTCTAATTCTGGCACGGGAGCTGACAATTTCTGGCTGGCGCGTGAATCCTGCCTTTCAAAAAGATGCGGTGCCAGGGGCTGGGATTTGGGGTAAGGCAAAAACGGTTGTGCAAATTATCGCGATCGCTATTCTCCTCGCCCCGCTTACGGGCAGCTGGCAAACCACTGGGGTTATTTTGTTTTGGGTAGCAGTTGCACTGACCTGGATTTCGGGCGCGCTGTATTTGCTGCCTGCTTCAACAACAAAGGCATAATCTACTTTCACCGTTTGAACAGGTGTCCGTGCTTATTGAATTGGTAGCGTTTGCGCTTATATTTCTTTTATGGCGTTAGCAAGGTGCTTCAGAATCTGAAGTACCTGTTCTAGGTTGTGATCCTGCCCTCGTACAAACTGCCGAGACCGCCCGTAACGAGGTCCATTCTCGAACGCTAGCTTTTAAAAAACAAAGTCTGTTTCGTGCGTTCGTCAGTTTGTTCTATCGGCGATTGCACTTTCAATTGGTATCGGCAGCCTGGGCGCTACAGAGGCACTCTTCTCCTAACGCTCGATGGCATTAGCGATCGCATAGCCCTAGGAGAGGTTGCCGACCTCACGGGCAAAACGCAGTTCCCGCTGACGCAGCCTTGTGGTGACACTAGCTGCTTTGGTGCGCTATTCCCACCCGTGACGCAAAATGCGACTGACCTGGTGCCTATTTTGGATCTTGGTAGTTTTGCTGCTGGTGAAACGAAGTCTTTCGATGCGTCTGTCACCTTCGATTTTGAAGATGACAGAGAAGGTGTTTTACAGTTTCTGCCACTGCTGAATACTGTTGTAGAAACCACTGATGTTCCCGAACCGGGGAGTGCGATCGCCCTAGTCGCCATCGACCTTGTTGCCACTAAGCTCAAGCGTAAAGCAAAGGGATAGATCTACTTTCTGTCCTAACACGCAAAAGACCGCTGCCATTGCTGTAGTGGTCCTTTTTCAATCTCAACAGTCTGGCGCAATTACCTCAGCTATCTTCCGCATCGTTTTATGGAATGAACAGTCTGCCCGCACCCATGTATTTTTCTGCATCCAGCGCAATTTCTACAAGCCGATAAACGCATTGGTCCCGATAGTCAAACTCATTCAACCGCTTGAGGTCTCCAATAGTAACGACTGGGAACGATGTGGCCGTATTGTTTTCAATCATTACTTGCTCTAGCGAGCCTTTTCCTTTTCGGTTACGGTTTGCAGTCAGTATCATCATCTGATGCTTTTGGGCGTAGTCCCAAAGTGTACGGTCGCTGCTATCCATCGCTAGGCCAGCTTCTTTTAGCGTGACAAATTGAATCGGTAATAAGTCTAGCCAGCCCAATTTGGTTAAAACGCCCAGAAAGACAATCGCATAACCGTCAAGATTGTAATCAACCAGAAATGTCATGTTCTGATTAAAGAGAGATGGATGTTGCTCTTAATTTCAGACGAGATAAAAGGCCTTCCTTTGTCAGTGAACGTCGCGTGCTCTCCATCGCAGCGAAGCGCTCACAGTTACGCTGTTCCCAGTATTGGTGAATCGCTTCTCTAGTAGCTAGAACTTCCTGATATTCGGTCTCAACCTCAGAACGGTTATTCTCTACATAAGCAAGTGCTACTCTTAGCTGCTCGTCTGTTAGGTTGAGGGTGCTGCGAATAAATTCGAGTGGATAGTTCGCTTTCTGTAGGTCTATTATATCGTAGAGCGTGGCCCGACTGCCTGAAATGGTCAGCCCGCGTTCTGTGGTCGTAACGGTTATCTGTTTGTCAGCAGCAAGTGTCATGAGCTTTGCTTGATTGACGATCTCTTCTCTCCCATCATATCGGATACAGTTTGCTCTGCCTATTGCTACTTATCCAGATATTGCAATGTGAGAGCCACTTTCGTCTTTAAACACATCAATCCGGGTCTGAAACGCTTCGCGAAAGTGGGGCATGTGGGTAATGGTCAAAATGCAGGCAAAGTCTGGCGCGATCGCCTCAATCGCTGCAATTAGCCGATCACATCCTTCCCTATCCTGAGTACCAAACCCTTCGTCCACAATTAGCATTTGCAAAGCCGTGCCTGAGCGCATCGCCAGCAGACGCGCGATCGCCAACCGAATCGCAAAATTCACTCTAAATGCCTCTCCTCCTGAATAGGTCTCATAGGGTCTGGTCCCGCGTACATCCGCAATCAAAATATCCAAGGTATCAATCAGCGTTTTCCGCTTGCGCCCTGCCCGCTGCGTCACGAACTGAACATGTAGCTGATGCTCGCTCAATCGGCCTAGTATCTGATTGGTCATCGCTTCTAGCTGCGGCAACAGGTTCTCAATCATCAGCGCCTGAATGCCCTTGCGCCCAAAGGCTTCTGATACAGCCCGGTACACCTGATATTTGTGGCGAATATCGCTGAGGTCTTTCTGTTGTTCCTGTACTTGCGACTGGATGTTTGTGAGCTGAGATAGCTGTTGCTGCAATCTTCCCAATTGAGATAGCTGGCGATCGCGTGTCTCTAATACTTTTGCAATAGCAGTCTCTAGCTCGGCAATTTCATTTTCTACTGCTGGGTGAGCCGATAGCTGTTGTTGCAGTGCCAGCATTTGTCGCTCGATAGTTTCTAAGTCTATTGACTGCTGCTGACAGATTGTCTCTAATTGAGCTGTTTTCTCCGTGAGTTCATCTTCTTGGTTCCTAGCTTGTTGAAGGGCATGATAGCGCCCTTGCCATATCTGTTCTGCCCGCAGCTGTGCCCGCAGCTGATTGTGCTGAGTCAGGTCATAGTCTAGCTCATTTAGCTGTTGTTCTACTGTCTTGAGTGCTTGCGCTTCGGGGCAGCTTTGCTGCTGCTCAATCGCTGTTTGAATGGATTGAATGCTTGCTTCTAGCTGCGGACGCTGCTGCCGAATTTCGGTGAGTTGACGCTCGGCCTGTTTGATTTCAGACTGCTTGAGTTCACTCCAGCGCAAACGCTCAACTTGCGATCGCACCAGTGCATGGTCTCTATCGTCATAGCTCATTTTCGCTAGCTGCGTTTCAATGCGCTTCAGTTCTTTTTGCAGCTCTTCTGCATAGTCATTCTCTTGCAGGCAGCGCTCCAGCTGAGAGCGCTCTGCACCCATGGCCTGTAAGCGAGCCTGCAGGGTATCCGCAGACGCTAGCTTGGCCTTCAACTGGCCGCGTTCTTCCAAGACGTGCGCGTATTTGTCGAGTTCTTCTTCTAGCACTCTGTACTCCTGACGTAGCACCTGAATTTCCCTTTCAGAAACGGCTAGCTGCTCACGAATGGCCCAGATCTGGTTTTGAACGTCGTTACGTTCTTCCTGGGTGCGATCTCGCAATGCTTCCCACGTCCCTCCTACAATTGCTTGTTCACAAAGTGGACAATGTGCTTCATCTGGGTCTGCCAGGGCCTGCAGTCGCTGATCTAGCTGGGCCAGCTCTATTTCATAGTTACGCTGATTAGCCTGCAGTTGAGCCATAAAGTTACGTCGCTCAATGCCTTTTTGGTGCACGGCTTCCTGGTACTCCCTGCGCTTTTCTAAGTAGGCGAGTCGATGAGAAACTTCCTCTGCTTTTTCCATTAGATGCGGCGATTGAACCTGCTGACTCACCATTTGCGCTTGCTGATTGTCTAGCACCTCAATCTGGGTAGCCAGCCGAGTGTGGGCCTGTGCTATTTGCCCTTGAATTTGCCTAAAGCGCTGTCGCAAGGGTGCGCTTTGGGCTTCTATTTTGTCAAGCTGACGCAGCTGCTTTTGGGCTTGTCGAAGTGCCTGTAGATTTTCTGAAATTTTGTCTTTTTTAGCAAGGGTGAGGAGAACTGCTTGCTCTTGTTTATTAACTTGTTCTAGTTGAGTCTCTAGCTGTGCTAGCTGAATTTGTGTATCTTTCTGTTTTTCAGCTAGCTGTTGCTGAAGCTGTAACCGTTGTGCTTGGGCTTGCTGATAGTCCTGCATCCGATCGGCTAGCTGTTCTTCTTCGTTCTGTAGGTTCTGAAAGTTCTGAAAGCATCGCTCAATTTCTTCTTTCTGGGAAAGAATTTCCTTAACCGCAGAAAACTGTTGTTTATTTTGAGTAAGTGCTAGCTGACTGGCGGTCAAGGTTGCTTGCTGATGGGCGTGTTGTTGCTGTGCAAGTGCTAGCTGCTGCTGCCAGTGAAGTCGCTGCTGCTGCTGGCTCTTTAGTGCTTTTAGCGTTTTCTTTTGCTGTCTGTGTAGCTTTTTACTAGCTTTTATTTCGGTCTCTAGTTGCTGATGATCTTGCTGGGTGGCTTCGTGGGTAGCAACTTGTGCGTCCATACGAGCGATCGCAGCTTCTAGTCCTGGAACTTGCGCTTTATAGGTCCTGGACTTCTCTTTAGCCTGCTCAGCGAGCGAATCGTAATGGCTCAGCTTTAGCAAGTCTGCTAGCACCTGCTTACGCTCACCGGGCCGCTTTAGCATAAACTCGTCAGCGCGTCCCTGACGCAAGTAGGCCGCATTAACGAATGTTTCGTAGTCTATTTTAATCTGTTGCAGAATGTACTGCTGCGTAGCGCGGATGCCTTTTTGTGTCAGGCTCTTGAACGGCAGACTGTCTATATCAGCGGCTACATCAGCGGCTGTGAGCTGGGATAGCTCTGTCAGGATTTGAAACTCCAGGGCGCTGGCCTGGTTGCGGCGGCGAGTGCGAATGATCCGATAGCACTGCTCACCATGGACAAAGCAAAAGCTAACCTGCGCTTCTTGCGCCCCCTGCCGAACGATGTCATCTTCGGCGCTGACCCGGCTTTGCCCCCATACACACCAGGCGATCGCTTCTAGCAAAGAAGACTTCCCAGCTCCGTTCGGTCCACACACGCAGGCCACATGCAGCCCATCAAAGGTCAGCACTACCTCCTGGTAGCTCAAAAAATTGCGAAGCTTTAGCTGTTTGGGAATCATGCGCCACGGTTCTTGCCCCACCTTACTAGGGTCAGATTGCGTCAAGGCAGCATGGCAAGGATTCCATCATAACCAATACAAACGATCTTAAGTACGTTTGATCTTGGCTGATCCGGAATTTAAATAAGTGCGATCGCAATCGATCCGGCTAGCTTATAGAAAAGCCAGTATTCGCTAGAAGTAAACCAGCTCTATTTCTGTGGTCGTATCGCCAAGTACGAAAATAGCCACTTCAGAAAATTCAGGTGCGCCGGTTGTGACTACTGGGTTGCGAGAGAAGCCAAATCCCTCAGTGGGTATCCCAAACGTGCCCTCGTTCATTTGCTGGTCGCTGTTCTCGTCATGCAGCACGGCCACTGCGTAAGTTCCCGATACTAGGTTAGGAAAAGTAATGACTATGTCTGCTTGGACCGGCTCTTCTGCTACTGGCTCTTCTGCTACTGGCTCTTCTGCTACTGGCTCTTCTGCTACTGGCTCTTCTGCTACCTCTGCATCAGAGCTGACCGATTCAGAATTAGTTACCCCAGCATCACCCGCGTCAGCGTCAGTATTCGGATCGATGGTTTCTGCTTCTGTCTCGCTGATAGGCTCACCACTTCCATCAGCTGCTACACACTGCTGTGCTACAACGGCGTCACCATCGCCTAGAAAGTCATTACTGTTGTCAAACAGGCTGACACAAACCTGACCATCGGCGTTGCCAAGGCCTGTGAGTGCAACTGTCAAACTGCCATTGGCGACGGTTTGAGCGGCCACAGGCTGTGGCCTACCCATGAATAAGGCGATCGCACTCAGCGCTACAGCACCAGATAATCGTACAAAGTAAGCAGCCAAAGTCATATGAGTATATTGCTCCTTATTGAAAAAGCAGAGCACAAGGCTCCGCTTTTAGGTTTGTATATCCTAGGTTTGATGCTCTAGGCTTGTATTTCTAATACTACCTATCATGCGTAGTTAGGCACACTCAACAGCTCAACTAATGCATCAGAGTCAATTACTCATCATCATCTTCGTCATCATCAGAAGGATATTCGAAACTATTGGACTGATTAGTCAGTACAGACTTACCTAGGGAAAGAGCACGCTGCGCTTGAATGGCGGCCTTGCGCTTCCAGGTAGCCCGACGACTATTTCGCTTTGATTTTGAAGTCTTTTTCTTAGGAGCCGCCATGAGCGTAAATGTTGTTTGAGGGTGTATAGCCTAGCCAGTGTAGAGCATTTTTGGCGTGGAGGAAAGCATTGTCGCTAAAAAAAACAGCTGAAAATATGCGAGAAAATACTGACAGCTGGCTTAGGCTACTTGCTTAGAAATGCTGGTAGCTCTGGTGTGTTAGGGGCGAACCCAGGTGACTGGTCTCAGATTCTAACAGGTTTACAATGCCTGTGTTTGTGGTTGTCCCGATGGCTCTGCCGAAGCGAGTCATGGTGAATTCTTTAGCAATTGCTGGTGGTAGGCACAGCACTAGCTCGAAGTCTTCTCCACCGTACAAGGCCCATTTCATTGCTGTTTCAGGTCCTACCGCAGCACGCAATCCAGGTGGTAGCGGAATGTCACTGCGAACAATATCCATGCCCACCTTGCTACTGCTACTAATCTGCAAAAGCGCATTTGCCAAACCATCGCTACTGTCCATGCCCGTTACCGTTGGGTAGGCACTTGCGGTGGTCTCTGTCTCAATAATGCGACGCAAATCTTTGAGTGCATCAAACCTGGGTTTTGGCATCTGATGTGCCTTAATCCAGCTTTTGGCATGGTTAATGGGCGTAATGGCATCTTCACTGGCAGAGAGATCTAGTTCGTCTAACAGTAGTGCTAACCCCGCACGAGATCCTCCGTGAGGGCCGGTGACAACGACCGTCATTCCAGGGGTTGCGCTATTACGACGAATGGCTTGCTCGGGCCGGACTTCTCCCATCGCTGTGATGGAAACAGTCCGCTGCATAGATCGGCACAGGTCGCCGCCAATAATTGCGCCACCGTATGCACTCAAGCAGTCAGTCATGCCGCGATAGAGTTCCTCTACCCAGGTCAATCGGGTGTGTCCGGGGAGTCCTAGGCCAACGGTGACACCCAGCGGCGTTGCACCCATGGCCGCTAAATCTGCCAAATTGGCTGCTGCCGCTCGCCAGCCAACAGAATACGGCGGGGTTGTACGACCGCTGAAATGCACATTCTCGGTCAGCATGTCAGTGGTTATGACCAGCTTGTGGTCCAAACTAGGCTGTAGCAGCGCAGCATCGTCACCAATAGAGCCGTCTGCACAGTAAGGTTTGAGTCGCTCGATTAGAGTAAGCTCACCCAGGTCAGCGATAGTATGCGTTGGTCTGCTTAAGTCGGCAGGCCTAGTCAGGTGATTTAACTTTTCCATGGTTACGGGCCGTCGAAGTGCAGCCTTTGAAAATCGCATATGGGTACCACTCATTCAGCATGCTACTCACATAGTTACACACTAGTCGCTGCACACTGAAGCACTCTATTCCTTAAGTTGGAAAATCTATAAATTGCCGACTCAAGAAAGGGCAGAGGCGTTACCGCTTATTACGAAAAGAACATATTGATTAGGAGGACGAGATGCGGATAAACGCTCTAGGCCAATTCCTGAAGTGTTTCTAATGTGTGTCTAACGTGGCCAAGAAACGGCTAAACTCGTGCATTTTTACGAAGCGCCGCTGCTGGCCCTGTGTGAATGATGGCTACACCAACTTTTACCAGAGTGATCTTTTTCTAAGCAGATATAAAAGAGGGTGATGGATGTCTGCGCAGGAGCATTAGGCAACTCATACATCAGCTTTATATCTAGGACTATTGATGATAGTAGGCTGTCACAATGATGTCCGTATGTGACGACGATCTGACTTTGTTGTGCTCTCGTGCACATTTTATGCTGTTGGCTGAATTAAGTTGCTCAGTCCGTCGATGACTTTAGCTGAGAGAATTTTGTCGTCTTGGGAGAGCGATCGCAGCACATCTTTCCCCTCAATCGTGTAGCCAAACACCGCGTACCTACCATCTAGCATGTTACGCCCTGCTGGAGTTAGCTCAGCTTCAAACAAGAAGAAAAAGAACTGGGAAGAGCCACCATTGTTATCGTCGCCAGGACGCGCTAACGCCAGAGAGCCGTAGGAGTTAAACGGCAAAATAGGCTCGTCCATAAACCGGCCGAGTTCTTCAAGGGTGGCTCCATAGATTGGCTGCTCATCACCTTTTACCAAAATCTCCATAGGAATCGCTCTGTATTCCTTTGTTTTGGGGTCGATGTAGCCTTCTTCTGGGCCTTTTGGGTCACCGGTTTGCAGAACATAAAAGTCCTCTGCCCGAATAAAGGGCATACCGTCGTAGAACTTCTTGTCTACTAAATCGATAAAGTTACCCGCAGTGACTGGCGCGCTGTAGCCATCGGCCACGACGGTGATATTGCCTTTTGTCGTCTCAAACTCTACGGTAGCTCTGCCCTTTAGCTGGGGGAGGGTATCGTACTCTTCTGGCACGTCAAACGGGTACCCATCCACCATCAGTTCTTCTACCTCGCCTACTTGGTCGAGCATGCGCTTGCGCTCAGTCCAAACGGCTTCCTTGTCTTTGGCTTCAATGGCTGCTCGCATGGGTACTAGCTTGGCAACCAGTCCATCAAGCAGTTCATCTGCCTGTTGCTGATGTGCCTCTGGAACCGATGCCAAAATTGCATCGCGCTTTCGCTCAAGCAGGCGCTCTACTTTAGTGACATCTTTTTTGATAGGTCCCCACCGTTTGCTCCGCAGCCATTGGGAGATGCCTTCAAGCTCGCCTTGCACTTTACGAATTTGCGGATTATCTATCGGCAGCGAGTAGCGCAGTAGTGCACTGCCATCAGTAACCGCATTGCCCGGTGGTAGTCCTGCAATTAAGTGACTCATGGCCGAATTAATGCCCAAATTAATGTCCGAACTCATGAAAGGGCCTGCTTGGGCAGGTGAGGCCATCCCGAGTAGACAAACCGCTGATATAACCAAACCGAGGCTGCTCTTTTCAATGAGACGTTTGATTTGGCTAAGCTGATGCCAGGGCAAACGAGCAGACGGATTTGTGCAGGCTGGCTTTCGCAGGTTCATGGCAAAAAGTAAATGATCTTAAACAGGGGCTCATGAATAGAAGCTCACAGGCATTCCCCTTAGTGATCTTGCCATAGTCTGGTGCTATCGTCTGGCATCTGCGACGAAGTTACCACCGGGCTGTACAATAATGGCCGATTGCCTTAGCACTTTCCAGCTATCACCATGATTTCTAGCAATGATTTCCGCACCGGTACCAGTATCGAGATAGATGGTTCTGTATGGCGCGTTGTTGAGTTCTTACATGTAAAACCTGGTAAGGGCTCCGCTTTTGTAAGAACAAAGCTGAAGAATGCTGAAACGGGAAGTAATTTAGAGCGTACGTTTCGAGCTGGCGAAATGCTGCCCCAGGCAATCCTGGAAAAACGCAATAAGCAGTACACCTACAGAGATGGTGATCAGTACGTCTTTATGGATATGGAGACCTACGAAGAAAGCCGTTTGAACGATGATCAAATTGGTGAGTCGGTCAAATATCTCAAAGAAGAGATGGAGGTGACAGTCCTCACTTGGAATGAGAAAGTCTTGGAAGTAGAGCTGCCCAATGCGGTCACCCTAGAAGTCACTCAGACCGATCCGGGGGTTAAGGGTGATACTGCAACTGGTGGTACCAAGCCAGCCACTGTTGAAACAGGCGCCCAGGTGATGGTGCCGCTGTTTATTTCCCAAGGTGAGAAGATCAAAATCGACACGCGTACAGATGCTTACTTGGGTCGCGATTCATAGGCTGTGACTTTTTTGGCGATCGTTCTAGTGATTGGTTTTAAGTGTTTGATTTTAGCTGTTTGACTTTTAAAATGTCTTTAAGTACGGAGCTCTGCCGGTGAATTTCAAAGAACTCCGCGAGTTAGTTGCTGTCCTCAACCAGACTGACATCGCAGAGCTGACTCTTAAAAATGCTGAGTTTGAGCTGACGTTACGTAAGCCGTCTGCCCTGAAGCCAGATGTGGTGATGAATGCCGCACCCGCTGCGGCGATGGTGCCAATGCCTGTAGGTGCGATGCCGTCTACACAGATGCCCGCCTCAGCTGACGCCGCACCTACAGCAGAAGACCCTCCCGCACCGCCGCCCGCTGCGCCCGTCGTTGATTCTTCGCTGGTTGAAATCACGTCACCGATGGTAGGCACGTTTTACCGATCGCCTGCGCCAGATGAGTCGGCTTTTGTGGAAGTGGGCGATCGCATTCAGTCAGGTCAGACCGTTTGCATCATCGAAGCCATGAAGCTGATGAATGAGCTAGAAGCCGAAGTTTCTGGTGAGATTGTCGATATCCTGGTAGAAAATGCTGACCCGATTGAATTTGGTCAGCCACTGATGCGCGTGCGACCGCTAAAATAACCATATTGGGTGTACACCCAAAAACCGTAATTCCCCAAGCGAGGCGCACACGGGTGTAAAGATTTGCTATGTTGTACTGAACCCATAGTCGTCGGATCTATCTTTTGCTAGATGTCAGCTGTACATATACGGTTTTCTGCAATTAGCCGCCCGTTTTTAATATAGGGAAAGCGTTATAGCACCTGGCACCGTTGCGAACGGCTAAGTTGATGGCCTAACGAACGGCCCAGTTGAACGGTCTAGTTAAAAAGCTCAGTCAAGAGTGCACTTAGGAGGAAAGTTATGACAGAAGGCATGATGCAGAACACCGCTCGTCAGGAGCAGTCCAACCCTACAAGACCCGCCTCCTCACCGTCTTCAACATCGAGTCGCCTGTATCACCGCTTAGAAGAAGCCCTAAACGCGGGCAGCGAAGTATGGTTTAGAATGCCCGGCACTCGCCTGGTGGGTATTCCCATCTTCTTGGATGCCGAATATGTGGAGGTTGTCGACGTCGATGTCGCCGAAGGCTTCGAAGACGAAGATCTTCCCGACGAGCCTTATCAACGCACCGTCTGGCTCATCCGCCTCGAAGAAATCAGCGCCATTTCCTATGCTACCGATCGCTGGAGCAAAGAACGCTTCGAGCGCCTGCTAGAAAAATCACAGAAGGACGATGGTCCTGCAACCGAGCCTCGATAGAATCTGTTCAATTAGGATATACAGCTCTGCCTTTCATTAAGGTGGAGCTTTTGCATAGGGAAATTGTATGGTCAGCGTAAGACTTTAGCTGTTTATAAATTCAGTGAAGGTCATAGATTATTTTGCTAGCTGCAATCTTAATATGTCGCTCTGTCCAGAGAATTTCTAGCTAGCCTCAGAAGCTTTTGAGACCAGTGACGGTTGGGATACAAAATTCAAGCTACGAAAATAACGACCACCTACACCGAAGAGGAAGCTCACGTAGGCTAGTAGTTGCAGCAAATATATATGATCGCGATAGCCTAGTAATGTCTTGAACAAAACGCCGGGGAATTGCTTGTCAGGGAGGACAGCGCTGGCATCCCATAGTTGCGGTCCTAATATGCAGGATTGAGCGCTAATACATAGGTCTAGCTCTGGTTTCATTAAGCTGATGGCAGCAAAGGCTGCATCCAGGTTTTTGAACACGGAAACCACCAGGCCCGCCACAATCAGCAACAGAAAAATGCCCATTGTTTTGAAGAATAGCTTCAGGTCAATTCGGACTCCAAACCTGAAGAGTGCAATGCCAATGGCTACAGCGCCTATTAAACCTGCTACAGCCCCAACGACCCCCTCGGTCGTTTGCTCCAGATTACTGAATAAGAAAAGGACGGTTTCAAATCCTTCACGTAGCACAGCAATGCATACCAGGCTGAATATGCTGATACTGGACCCTTCTGAATCGGCCAGTGCATTTTTCAAAGAGCCTTCTACTTCGCTTTTCATACCCTTTGCCTGCTGCGTCATCCATATCAGCATCCAGCTGAGCATAACGATGGCAACACTGCCAAAAAGCACACCCAAAAAAGGTTTAATGATGCCTTGCAGGGCAGGCATTGTGTACTGCACCTGGCTAAGCGTAAGGCCTAGAAACAGTCCAATTAGGATGCTACCCGCAATCCCTGCGCCGACCCCGGCGTAGACCCACTTGTTTAGCTCACTGCGATTGGCTTTGCTCAGACAGGCCAGCACAATCCCGACGACTAGGGCTGCTTCGACGCCTTCTCTTAGAGTGATGACAAAGGTAGGAATCGCGAGAGAGATATCCATGAATAGCGTGATGTCTGACGTTAGATATTGACTATTATCTCTGATCTTTTATTCTTTCGGGGATCTGTATGTAGAGCGGTGTGTATTGCGTAAACATCGACTGTCAGCTGAGGCCAATTTCCTTTAGTCGCCGTGTCAAATACTCACCGGCTGTTTGAACGGGGAATTTGGGCTTGCCGCCAGTGCGCTGTACGCAATCGGGCAGCGGGGTGAGGTCAAATTCTGGCCGGGGGTGGACGAAAAAGGGCATAGAGAATCGGCGATCGCGGCTATTGTTCGGGTTAACTACTCGGTGAGTCGTGCTGCGAATTAATCCGTTAGTAAGTGCCTGAAGCATATCGCCTGCATCGACGATAATTTGACCGGCAACAGGTTGCACGGGAAGCCACTTCCCTTCACGGGTGAGTATTTCTAGTCCAGGCGTTGTGGCCTCACATAGGAGGGTAATCAGGTTAATGTCTTCGTGAGCTGCCGCGCGCTGACTGGCAGGCGTAACATCTTCGGGGATGGGCGGATAGTGAATGACGCGCAGAATAGTTTGGCCTTCGGTAATCTGCGTATCAAAGAAAGTGTCTGACTGGTGTAGATATTGAGCACAAGCTCTCATCAGGTGACCTGCACAAAGTTCTAACTGCTCGAACAGGGTCTGCATGATTAGCCGAAAGTGAGGGACTTCCCGGGGCCAAATGTTGTCGGGGTAGCTGACAGGATTTGCGGTTGGCTGCTCGCGTCCCAAATGCCAGAACTCCTTGAGATCAGGAGCTGAACTGTCTTTGGCATGTTCTTTCCCAAATTGAGTGAAGCCTCGCTGACCATTGAGTTCAGCAATTTCGTACTGCGTTTTGGTAGCGTCAGGGAGGGCAAAGAAGGCTTCGGCTGCACCGTAGGCTGCATCGATCATGCGCTGCTCTACGCCGTGGTTGACTAAGGCGAAAAAGCCTAAACCGCACAGGGCTTCGCCGAAGGCCTGAACAAAGGCGCTGGGGTTTTCGCCGCTAGTAAAATCTTGTAGGTCCAATACGGGAAGTGTCTGCACTGACTGAGCGGGGGACTGTTGATTGGAAAGAATTTGAGCAGTCATAACCTGAGCACGATGGGGTGTTCGGGAGGTAAACAAACCCTCCATGGAAGTGGCTTTTGCTGTAACTACGCTTGATTAGCGAGCCTGCTAACTACGCTTGATTGGCGATTAGAGATGGCCATTTTATGTTGCTAGAGTTCGTAATTTTAGCAGGCCTCAAAGCGTCAGGCTGAGCGCTTTGATACATATCGAATGTTACAAATGATACCTTTTGAAGTGGTTCTTCAGGTGTGAGGGGACTGGTGGAGCTTCTCCACAACTGTGCTGTGGCCTGTTGCCATGGCTACGGTGGTAAATACCGGAATTGGTTTCAAAGGGCTGGGGGACACAAGGCGTTAGAATTTACAAAGGTTTACTGGTCTGGTTTATGGGCCTATTTGATGGCTTTCTTAAAATCCATATTTATCGATAAGTTTTTGTCTGTTTGGTGGGTCGTGGTCACTGTGCTATTGGCTCTGCCGTTTGCAGTGTGGCTAGTTGGCTTTGTCAGTGCGCCTGCTGAGGCTAATTCCTGCCGTGTGTTTACAGGTCGTGAGGTTTGTATTCTCGATATTCGTCGCAGTGCGAAGAGCTATTGGGAGTATCGCACAGTCGTGAGTGTGGATGGCGTGCGTCAGCCGGTAGAGCTGTATAACTGCCGCGATCGCCGCCGCGTTTTGGTCAGTGATGGAACCATGATTCCATTCTCAACGGGAAAAACGGGAGATTGGGTTTGCTCGCTAACGACGCCCACCCGCTCTAAGGAAATTCGGGAGCGAGGGGAAATTACGATTCGTTGAGGGATGAAATCTTTCGAGATTCTAATAGTGCGATCGCACTCGCCAACGTATCAGCCTCTTCTGATGGCTTATCTGTACGCCATCGCAAAATTCTGGGAAAGCGTACGGCAATGCCCGATTTGTGCCGTTTCGATTCAGCAATCCCTTCAAAGCCAATCTCAAAAACGTGAATCGGCTTCACCGAACGCACAGGACCAAATTTTTCAAGGGTGTTGCGACGAATCCAGCGATCTAGCTTTTCAATTTCCTTGTTATCCAGTCCGGAGTAGGCCTTGGTAAAGGGCACCAGCGTTTTGCCTTCTCCCTGGCTTTTCCCTTGGTCTTTCCATAGTGCAAACGTGTAGTCCGTAAATAGATTGGCGCGCTTTCCTGTCCCGGCTTGGGCATAAATCATCACCGCATCTAGGGTCATGGGGTCCACCTTGTGCTTCCACCAGTAGCCCCGCTTACGACCTACCAGGTAAGGGCTGTCTTTCGCCTTTAGCATCAGGCCTTCAGATCCAAATTCTCGCGATCGCGATCGCCATGCCTCAATATCTTCCCAAGTTTCAAAAGGCAGCGGCTTGGCATAGCTTATGCACGCCAGCGGATGCGCATCTATCAGCGCTGTTAGGGCCGTGCGCCGCTTCTCCATTGGCCACTCTCGAATGTCTACGCCGTCTAATTCCAAAATGTCGTAGGCAATAAAATGCACCGGATACTGAGCCATCAGCTTTTTCCCGACCTTTTTGCGACCCAGCCGTTTCTGCAGAAAGTTGAAATCCAGTGGCCGATTCCCATCCCAGCAAACAATCTCGCCATCGAGCACCGTGCCTTCTGGTAACACTCCAATGCCTGCCTCAAATTCGGGAAACTGGTGTGTTATCAAATCCTCCCCTCGCGACCAGGTAAACAGTGCCTCGGCCCGATATATCAGCTGGGCCCGAATGCCGTCCCATTTCCACTCAGCCTGCCACTGAGCCATCGCTTCGGCTGCAAACTTCTTAATATCAATCGGCGCGGCCAGAAAGAATGGATAGGGCCTGCTCGGACTGCTCGCCGACTCGTCAGGGTCAATGAGCGATCTAAAAAAGTCGCCTGTTGTCTCAATGTCTCCCATTAGCCGATGGGCCAGCACAGCTTCGGTAATGTCATACTCAGCAGCCAGGGCTTTGATCACCAGTTTGGTGCTTGCGCCCACGCGAAACGCACCCGTAAGCACCTTATTCAGCACAAAAATTTCGTCATCGGCCAAATTAGCCCACCAGTCTACAACCAGCTGCTTTAGCTGGTCAGGGTCTTTTTTCTCCAGTGTTTTGACCTGCGGAATGACCGATTCTAACCAGGTGTATAGGGGCGTTTCGCTGCTCGCCTTAGAAGTGCCTGTGGCCTCAATGTCGGTATCTCTTAGCAGCAGTGCAATCGTTTCAGCCGTATCACCGACATGGGAGGCACTTTCCTCAAACAGCCACTCAGGAATCTCAGAAACCTGCAAGAAAATTTCTCGTAGTACCCTTGATGTAATCAGGCGTTTGCGTGTTTTGCCCATCAGCAAATGCAACGCCCACACGGCATTCTCTGGCTGCTCATCATGAAAGTATTGCTGCAAAGCCCTAACCTTTTCATTCGTCGAGGTCGTTGCATCTACCGCTCTAAAAAGCTGTGTAAATCGTTTCATGCCTTTGTTATGCCTGCTGTGCCTGGCGTCTTGTCGTTTATGCCGTTGGTCAAAGGGTCATTCATTAAATCATTCGCAAGCATTAACCGGTGAGTCGAAGCTAGCCATTAAGATGTTAAGGTTCGCAACATTTTGATATATCCAGATTACTCGTATATATGGAGTCATCCAACCTTTCTGAACTCAAGGCAAATAAACAAGGTAAGACTCTAAAGTCTGCTGAGAGACAGTCTGCTGAGAGACAGTCTGCTAAGAAACAGTCTGCTGAGAGACAGTCTGCTAAGAAACAGTCTGATGGGAAACAGTCTGCTCGGAAAAACGCCAAAGCAATGTCTACTGCCCCTACTTACCAGGTGTCACAGCTCACTGTGGAAAGCAGCGCTCCCGACGACCTAGCAAGCGTAGGTACAAGCACTCGTCAATCTGCACAGGCTAATGAGTCAGCTTTCGGGGTCAATGATGTGCAGGTAGATTCGCAGGTAAAGCTTGTCGAAGCGGATGAGGGTAAAAAAGCGAAAAAGCCTTCCGATAAAGCGCCAGTCAAAAAAGTCAAGCTAGCGGCTAAGTCGGCATCCAAAGGCACCTCTAAGCGTGAGCCTTCCGTTTCCTTGTCTGTTGCTTCGGAGCCAACCAGTACAACTGACTCACCCAACCCTTCTCTCAATGTGTCAAAAGATTATCAGCCTGTGAATCAAAGTAGTGATCGCATAGCCATCTTCATTGATGGGTCCAACCTGTTTTACGCAGCCTCCCATCTCAATATAGAAGTGGACTATCGCCGTTTACTATCCTCTTTGGTAAGAGGCCGTCGCTTGCTGCGGGCTTATTTCTACACTGGGGTAGACCCTCAAAACGAAAAGCAGCGTGGCTTTTTGCTATGGCTAAATCGCCATGGTCACCGCGTGGTTAGCAAAGAACTAACCCACCTGCCCGATGGTTCGCGGAAAGCCAATATGCATGTAGAAATGGCCGTTGACATGATGCGGATTTCAGAATACTGCCCGAATATCACGCTGCTAGGCGGTGATGGCAACCTGGCCTATGCGCTACAGGTGCTCAGTCAGCGTGGCACGTTTATCGAGGTGGTGAGCCTACAGTCAATGACAAGCGATAGCCTGATCGACCTAGCGGATTCTTATACAGATCTCGCGGACTTGAGAGATGCCATTAAGCGCTGAGGCTAGACGATAGCATAGCCAGTATGCTCACGCACATGAGGTGGATGAAATCCGAGCACGATGGCATCTTTAGGAATGCCTGCTGCGACTAACTCTTCAGTGATGCTGTCTTCAATGCCGTCGTATTGAATCCAAATTTTGTTCTCTCGAATCTCAGCGTGAACGACCGGGCCATGAAATCGCTGCTTGCCATGCCAACCCTCCCTCATCAATATGAAATGGTTGAGATTACGATCGACGATGACATAATCATTGATATTTGTGTAATGACTAGGAAGATCGGCGTGCGCTTTTAAGGCGCTTTCAAGAATATGCCGCCACTTGGCTAAGCTGTTTGTTGTTATGGTATCCACTGTACAACCTCCTGCTGGAGAGCATCGAAAACAAGGATGTTGATCGGCTGAGCCTGAAGCGCAATTTTCACAACCTCCTCTTGGAAGAAGGTAAAGAATATTTCGTCACGCACAGCTAAATATAAGATACGTCTAGGATACTGCTGTTTCAGAATGCTGGCATAGAGAAGATATTGGCCAAGCGCCAGCTCAAAGTCTCTAATAGGTGACGGGCTAATAAAGCTTTTAACTTCCACCGCAATCTTTTTATTCAATCGCTCTGCAATCAAGAGCTTCTCAGCACCGAGGTCGACTTGGAGGTCTCGCTTGCCAGCCTTCAACGAAAAGGGATCATCTGTCACCATCCACCCATCTTTGATAAGCGCTACTTTGACTGTGTCGTGGTAGATATCTCTTGCAGACATTTTTCATCATACTGTCGGACTTAAAAACTACAATCCCTGGTTCATATGAACCAGGGATTGTAGTTTTTCTTCTTGATAAGAAATTTGAGTTGTGATTACCTATTCACCGGCTTTTTACGAGCCTTTGCTAGCCCAATCGCTGCGATCGCAACCGCTACGCTACCCACAGCCGCCCAGGGCGAACTGGCATAGTGAAAATCGCTTCCACCCTGGTCTATTAGCCCGGTGCTAGCTACTTGGTTCATATCAATGCCTTCTTCAGTCACAGGCACGGTCAAAATATCCTGATGACCTCCCCGCTCGATGTTGACTTCCCAGTCACCGTCGATCTGCCCATCGGGGGTAAAGGTAAAACGTCCCTGGCTATCAGTCTGGCCGATAGCACGTGCTTGGAAAGGCTGATCGGGTGCGTATACCGTGACTTTGGCATTCTTTAAGGGCTGGCCATTGCTGAAAGTTGTTCTCAGCTCTAGGCGATCGCCCGCTTGCTCGTTGATGAAATAATTTGTTTGAACCTGGTGTGCCATCGCCCTAGTTGGGATGGCAGCTACACCCACTACGGCAGCGAGCATGAGAAGTTTACTGTGGAGGAGTGTCTGTTTCATAGAATTACCCGTCTTCGGGGACGCTTCAAGTTATTCTCAGAATTATTTGCAAATAATGTCTGGTCATTCGCACGGGGCGTTCGCAAGAATGCCCAACAAAGATGCTGCAAGCAGTCACCTTTAGGATTACCCAATACAAGCTGCGACTTAACAAGTCGGCTCAATATCTGCACACCTATCTACATTATGCACTGTGCTATGGGTCCTGCTAGCAAACTGACCAATCTAGTAAGTGGTCTAGCCAAACGCTAGCTCACAACCCACTACAATATCCAATCAATCGGTGGGTAAATCAGTCAGATCTTTGGCATCCCATTTCAGTACAGATGCGCTGACGCCTTCTGTTTGCTTCCGCTTGGAATCTGCTTCAAACCAGCCAATAATCTGCTCGTTGCTCAGGCTCTCTACCGTTGTACCCAAATCTTTTGCGATGTAGACCAGCAGCTTGCCAGTCGAAAGCGTAAGGCGGGTGAGAAACTTTTCAGGTGTGGTCAGCAGCGCACTATCAACAGCGGCGGATTCTTCTTCGGTCAAAAATTGTAGAGACATTAGGTGATAGGTGCCATTCGAAAGTATCAGTCAGGGTTGCTTGGGCTTTACCAGGTAGCCGCACTGGTGCTCGCCGTTGACTAGCCAATGAGTGCGCTCTACCGAGCAGTCTGGCAGGGCGATCGCAAACATCGCTAGCTCATGTCCGCATACCGTAGGGTAGGACTCGGCAATATGGGCGATCGCACAGTTGTATTCTGTGATCACAAAAGCAGGCGCTTCATCCAGGCTGGCTGCTACCTGATCTTTTGCTTCATCCTCAGCCGGGTAGAACTCAGCCATGTAGCCCTCCGCCTGACGCAGATTTACCAGCGTCTGCATACGTTCTTCTAGCGGCGCATCGCCCAGCTTTTCCCGGTATTCTTTTGCCTTACTTTGCCACTGGTGCTTCAGTAGCTTGCTCACATGCTCTGGCCCCATGGTGTCTGCGACTGTATCAAGCAAAGAGAGCGCAAACTGATCGTACTGATCGGGAAAGTGCTCTCGCCCTTTGCGGCTCAGCTTATATACGTGATTGGGACGACCGATGCCTTCTTGACTAGTTTGATGTTCAATCAGCTCGCTCGACTCAAGATTCTTTAGGTGGCGGCGAATGCCCTGGGGCGTGACCTCTAGGTGATGGGCGATCGCACTTGCCGTCGCCGTTCCCTGCTTCAGCAAGAACCGTAAAATATCTTCCTTCATCGATGTCGAAGCACCAGAGTTTGAAACGCTGGCGGTCGAAGCGTTGGAAGGCGAAGTCATTGATTTAGTGTCATCTTTCTGGCGCACAAGTCTCCTTCAGTCATGAGGATGGCAAATCAGCAAAGCTATCAACGTCAAAGATACAGAATCTTATAGTAAGGGGCCCTACATCAACGGCGAGCGAAAGTCTAGAACCAAGTTTACAATACTTTAGAAACACTTTTGTTGCTAAAGTATTGCAATTACAGTAACCTTATTCAACATAGTTAAACAACACACATGTTGCTTTAATTATATAGCAACCCCCCAAGCAATCTGCACAGGACCCTTAATAAAATGAGCACAAGCAACACCGTTCAAGGCTCTGACAAAAGTCTCGAAATCATGCGGAACTTTGCCCAGAGCTACGCCAAGCGTACCGGCACATACTTTTGCCAGGACTTAGGTGTCACTGCAGTCGTGATCGAAGGTTTGGCTAAGCATAAAGACGATTTGGGTGCCCCTCTGTGCCCCTGTCGCCATTACGAAGACAAAGAAGCAGAGGTAAAGGCAACCTACTGGAACTGCCCCTGCGTACCCATGCAAGAGCGTCAGGAATGCCACTGCATGCTCTTCCTTACAGAAGATAATCCCTTCTCAGGGACCGAAAGAGAAATTACCTTCGAGCAAATTCGAGCTGAAACGGACAAGTCTGCCAAGTAGTCTGCTTCTCCTGCCATATCAACACTATATTTGTGCCTGTTTCAGGCATTTTTAGCTCCCATGAGTTCTAGCGTTCAATCCGTCGTTAGCCAGCCTTACAAGTACGGTTTTGTTACCGATATCGAATCTGACAGCCTGCCGCGTGGTCTGAGTGAAGAGGTCGTTCGGGCTATTTCCGCTAAGAAAAACGAACCTCAGTTCATGCTTGACTTTCGGCTGAAAGCCTACCGCCGCTGGCAGCAGATGGAAGAGCCCAGCTGGCCAAATGTTAAGTATCCGCCTATCGATTACAACGATATTGTCTACTACTCCGCGCCCAAGCAGGCAGAGAAGAAGCTAGATAGCCTTGATGATGTTGATCCGGCGCTACTAGAGACATTTGATAAGCTTGGCATTTCGATTAACGAACAAAAGCGCCTCGCGAATGTGGCGGTCGATGTCATCTTTGACAGCGTCTCGATTGCCACCACCTTCAAAGAGGATCTTGCCAAGCACGGTGTTGTTTTCTGTTCTATCTCCGAAGCAATTCAAGAACATCCAGAGCTGGTGAAGAAGTATTTGGGGACTGTTATCCCCACTGGAGACAACTACTTTGCTGCGCTAAACTCGGCGGTATTTTCTGACGGTTCTTTTGTCTACATTCCAAAGGGTGTTAAGTGTCCGATGGACCTGTCGACCTACTTTCGGATGAACAACGGCGATACAGGGCAGTTCGAGCGGACACTAATCGTGGCCGAAGAAGGTAGCTCGGTGACCTACCTAGAAGGCTGTACTGCGCCCATGTACGACACCAATCAGCTCCACGCAGCTATCGTCGAGCTCGTGGCCCTAGACAATGCCGAAATCAAGTACTCCACGGTGCAGAACTGGTTCGCTGGTGATGAGAATGGCAAAGGTGGCATCTACAATTTTGTGACAAAACGGGGCCTCTGCAAGGGCGTGAACTCCAAAATCTCCTGGACTCAGGTGGAAACCGGCTCTGCAATTACCTGGAAGTACCCCAGCTGTGTGCTGGTTGGTGATAATTCTGTCGGTGAGTTTTACTCGGTCGCGCTCACCAACAACTATCAGCAGGCTGACACGGGTACCAAGATGGTCCATGTGGGCAAGAACACTCGCAGTACCATTATCTCCAAAGGCATCTCGGCAGGTAAGTCAAAGAACAGCTATCGCGGCCTTGTACAGGTCAACCCGAAGGCGGAAGGGGCTCGCAACTATTCCCAGTGCGACTCAATGCTACTAGGTGATGCCTCTAACGCTAATACCTTCCCCTACATCCAGGTGCAAAACAGTACGGCTCAGGTAGAACACGAAGCCTCTACGTCCAAAATTGGAGAAGACCAGCTGTTTTACTTCGCTCAGCGGGGGATTTCTCCTGAAGACGCAGTTTCTATGATTATTAGCGGTTTCTGTCGCGATGTATTCAATGAGCTGCCCATGGAGTTTGCTGCCGAAGCCGACAAACTCCTTAGCCTCAAACTCGAAAATTCCGTTGGCTAACCGAAACAATGCCGAAACAATGCTGAAGTAATGCCAAAAAAATGATAAACGAAAACGCAAAAACGATTCTCTCTGTTCGCAATCTTCACGCCACTGTTGATGGCACTAAAATTCTCCGAGGTATGAACTTCGAAGTTAAGGCGGGTGAAGTTCACGCCATTATGGGGCTCAATGGCTCGGGTAAAAGCACATTCTCTAAGGTGCTAGCTGGTCACCCTGACTACGAGGTGACCTCTGGTGAGGTGATTTTTCAGGGGCAAAACCTGTTGGAATTAGAGCCTCACGAGCGGGCGAATGCGGGCGTGTTTTTAGCGTTTCAGTATCCACTTGAGATTCCAGGCGTGAGCAACCGCGACTTTTTGCGGGTGGCTTACAATGCTCACCGCAAAGCGAACGGCGAAGAAGAAGTCGATGTTTTTGACTTCGATGATTTGGTCGAAGAGCGGGCTGACATTGTCAAAATGGACGTCAGTTTTTTGGACCGTAGTGTCAATGAAGGCTTTTCTGGCGGGGAGAAGAAGCGCAACGAGATTCTTCAGATGGCGTTGCTGCAGCCTACGCTCTCTATTTTAGATGAGACGGATTCAGGACTAGATATTGATGCGCTCAAAACCGTTTCTGGCGGGGTGAATCAGCTCAGTACGCCGGACAATGCCACCATATTAATCACTCACTATCAGCGCCTGCTGAATTACGTTGTACCTGACTATGTGCATGTGATGTGCAGTGGTCACATTATTAAAACAGGCGGCAAGGAGCTGGCCCTGGAGCTAGAGTCTCGCGGTTACGATTGGCTCACGGCTGAGGAGGCGATCGCTTAGTCATGACAAAATCAGTCAGTGCAACGGGCGTGTCTACAAGCAGTGTTTCTAGTAATCCTTCTAATGGTGCGGTGAACCGGGCGACCTATCTCAAGCATTTGTTGACTCAGGCTTCTGCGGCAGCTGATGAGTCAGCTCTGCCGTTAAAGGAATTGCGCGATGAGGCGATCGCTCAGATAAGTGATCGCACCTTCCCCTCTGGTCGCGACGAAGAATGGCGCTTCACCGATCTCTCTGAGATGCTCAATCAGCCTTTCCAAAGAGCACCACAAAATAGCGAGAAACAAGTCTCTGGCTCGGCGCTTGTGCCAAATGCTCATCAGCTTACTAGCCTTAACGGGCATACGCTGAACTCATCGGAGGGGGCTGCAAACGCTGCTGGCGTTGTCATCGCGCCTCTCTCCGAACTCATCAAAACAGACGACTACGCGCAAAAGCTAGAACCGCTTATCTCGAAGCATTTAGCAAAAGTAAACGGCGCTGAAGAAGTTTTTACAGCACTGAATACTGCTGGTTTTACCGATGTCATGGTTGTGTGGGCCAAGGCTGACACCGTTTTAGACACTCCTGTCTGTATCGTCAGAGAATCGCAAGGAAATTTTGTTGCTCACTTGCGTACCTTGGTGATTGCCGAACGACATGCCAAGCTGACGCTGGTTGAATCTTTTGCGCATGGTGGACAAGCCGATGAGCAAACAGCTCGCTGCAACACAAGCGTCACAGAAATGTGGCTCGCAGAAGGTGCCCAGGTCAATCATATTCGCCTGCAAAACGAAGGTGCCGAAACTTTCCATATTGCCAAAACAGCAGTTGACCAAGCTGCGAACAGTCGGTACCAGTGCACTGCAATCGACTTGGGTGCCAAGCTATCGCGCCATCATCTAGAGGTGTATCAGTCTGGCCCGCAGACGGAGACGCACATGTATGGACTAAGCGCGCTGAGTGCTCGCCAGCTTGCAGATACTCACAGCCTGCTCACCCTCACCCACCCCTACAGCACCGCCACTCAAATCCAAAAAAACATTGTCGACGACCGGGCCCACGCCGTCTTCAACGGCAGAGTTTTTGTCTCGCAGACTGCCCAGCTGACTGATGCTTCTCAGATCAACCGCAACCTGATGCTTTCTAGCAAAGCGCGAATTGATACCAAGCCTGAGCTAGATATTGTGGCCGATAATGTGAAGTGTGCTCATGGCGCGACGGTTAGCCAGCTCCAGGCCGATGAAGTCTTTTACCTGCAGAGTCGTGGCATTTCGGCAGAGCAGGCACAGCGCTTGCTGCTCTATGGATTCGCCATGGAAATTGTCGAGAAAATATCCATTGAATCTCTGCGTCAGTCGCTGAGCGATCGCCTCACAGAATGGGCCCAGTAGCTCTTCATTCATCCCTTCTTCCTTCCTACACACCCATGACAGCAGCCACTATTGCCACCAAGCCACTTCTGGCTAACGAAGTCCGCGCTGATTTTCCCATCTTGGCCCAGCAAGTCAACGGCAACCCCCTCATTTACCTAGACAATGCGGCCACTTCTCAGAAACCGCAGGCGGTGCTTGATGCCATGGTGCACTACTACCAGGCAGACAATGCTAACGTGCACCGAGGCGTTCATACCCTGAGTGCTCGTGCCACTGAAGCTTATGAAGGTGCCCGTGATAAAGTTGCTGCTTTTGTCAACGCTGCGTCCCGCGACGAAATTGTCTTTACTCGGAATGCCACCGAAGCGATTAATCTGGTGGCCTACGCCTGGGGGCTTAGCGAGCTGCAAAGCGGTGATGAGATTGTGCTCTCTGTTATGGAGCACCATAGCAACCTGGTACCCTGGCAGCTGATTGCCCAGCGCACAGGCGCAGTTTTGAAGCATGTCCCTTTAGATGAGACGCAGTCATTCGATCTAGCCACTTACAAAAAGCTAGTTACTAGCAGAACGAAACTGGTCGCTGTCAACCACGTTTCCAACACGTTAGGCTGCATCAATCCAGTAAATGAGATTGTGGAAACGGCTAGAAAATTTGGCGCTAAGGTTTTAATCGATGCCTGTCAGAGCGTTCCGCATATGCCAGTAGATGTTCAGGCTCTGGGCTGTGATTGGCTCGTCGCTTCTGGTCACAAAATGTGTGGGCCAACGGGCGCGGGTTTTCTGTACGGTAAGCTCGATGTGCTCAATGCCATGCCACCGTTCTTTGGTGGGGGTGAAATGATTCAAGATGTGTCGCTAGAGAGTGCAACTTACTCTGCGCTACCCCACAAGTTTGAAGCGGGTACCCCAGCGATCGCCGAAGCCGTCGTCCTCGGCGCAGCTGTAGACTATCTCACTCACATCGGCATAGAGCGCATTGCCGACTACGAGCATACGCTCACCGCTTACCTGTATGAGCGGATCAGCACCATTCCTGGGCTGACATTGTATGGACCTAAGCCCAAAGCAGATGGCACCGGGAGAGCTGCGATCGCCACTTTCACAGTCGATGGTGTACATGCTCAAGACCTATCAACCCTGCTCGACCAATCCGGTATTGCCATTCGTTCCGGGCATCACTGCACTCAGCCACTGCATGCTCTCTTGGGCGTTAGCTCTACTGCCAGGGCGAGTCTGTACTTTTACAATACGCCTGCCGAGATTGATGCTTTTATTGCAGCGCTCAAAGAAACCATTGATTTCTTCGGCAGTGTCTTCGAGTAGCGTCTGATTGTAAGGTTGGTAGGATTTGGCCAGTGAGCGTAACCTCTGGTGAACTGCACCATCCGGGTGAATACGATATTTCTCGCTAGCTATCAGGCATGCTAGGCACATAAACTGGCTTGGAAGCATCCTTATTTGAAACTGGGCGTGTTTTCCCGGCTACTTTGGTTCTCTCTCATTGCGATACCTGTGCCTAGCCCTGATTTGCTGCCTAATTCTTCGCCTACACAGCTCAAACCTTCAAAAAAATTAGATCTGCTCTTTCGCAATTCGCCGCTAGCGATGATTGAATGGGACAGTAACCTGGTGATTGTGGGTTGGAATGCCGCTGCCGCTGAGCTATTTAGCTTTTTTGAAGACGAGGCGATTGGTCAGCGCATAGACGAGCTACTGGCCCAAAGGCAAATGGCCGACCTGAGCCTGGACAGCTGGAAGGATTGCCCAAAAGCGGGTGTAGTCCGTGAGCATGTTGGCATCAGCGGCAAAAAGCTATGTCGCTGGTTTAATACGCCTTTTATGCAAAAGGGACAGCGAGTCAGTACCCTCTCGACCATTGTCGAAATTACGCAGCAAACAGCGCTATCTAACGAAGAGCTACGCTCTCAGCTGCAGTCGCGTACGCAGGTACTGAAGCACACGACCGCTCGGCTACAGTCTGCAATAAGCGATCGCGCCCAAACCCATACAGCCCTTCATGCCACAGAATCCCGCTTCAAAAGCCTGACACTCAACGTTCCTGGCGTACTCTACCAGTTCTGTTTACAAGCAGACGGTACCTACAGCGTTCCTTATGTCAGTCCTGCTTGCAAAGACCTCTATGAACTGAGCGATCGCACCATTCAATCTGATCCAGAAAAGCTATTGGCCCTAATCCATTCAGACGATAGGACCGCCCTGGAGCAATCCATTCAAAAATCTGCCGAAACGCTCTCTGCCTGGAATATAGAGCACCCTATCACCACACCCAGCGGCCAGCAAAAGTGGGTACAAATAGCCTCTCAACCGCAGTCCTTGCCTACAGGTGACATCATGTGGTCTGGCATGGTGACCGATATTACCGACCGCAAGCAGGCCGAAACGCGCTTACAAAAATCCCAAACTCAGCTACGCGCCCAAACAAAACAGCTCAAAGCTACCCTCAAAAAGCTAAAGCACGCGCAGCTCAAACTGGTGCAAAGTGAGAAAATGTCTTCCTTAGGGCAGCTCGTGGCCGGTATTGCCCACGAGCTTAACAACCCTGCCACCTTTATCCATGGCAACCTTATTCACATCAAGGAATACACCCAAGATCTGCTGAAAGTTGTCCGGCTTTACCAGGCCCACTACCCTACACCCAATGCCCCGATTGCCTCACTAACCAACGAGCTAGAGCTAGACTATGTGGCCAGCGATTTACCCAAGCTGCTCGACTCGGTTCGGTTAGGCACAGAGCGTATTCGTAAAATTGTTCTATCACTCCGCAACTTTTCCAGGCTCGATGAAACAGGGCTAAAGCGAGTCGATATTCATGAAGGTCTCGAAAATACGCTAATGCTGCTTAATAGCCGCCTAGACGCTACGATTTCTAGGCCTGCTATCAGCATCGTCAAAGCTTACGAGAGCCTTCCCCCAGTAGACTGCTACGCCGATCAGCTCAACCAGGTCTTTATGAACATCTTGACTAACGCGATTGATGCTATCGATCAAGCTGGTGTCTGCGGCGAGCAGTCAGCTTCAGAATCGGCCCTAGAATCCAATAGTATTTGCCAGGTGTCTATCCAGACCTTTCAGCGCAATGACAGTATTGTGATTCAAATTACGAATAGTGGGCCGCCCGTTCCCCCTGAGGTTAGTCGTCGAATGTTCGATCCGTTTTTTACGACTAAGGTTGTGGGCCAGGGGACGGGTATGGGATTAGCCATTAGCTATCAGACTATCGTCGATCTGCATAAAGGGTCGCTGGAATACACGCGCACTTCTGAAGGTAAGCCGACCTTTGTGATTGCGATTCCGGTGGTCCAAGTCACCGAGAGTTGAACGTTTGTATTCTGTGGCGGGCATTCTAAAACCATAGAAATGAGCACTGGGCACGGTTGCTTTTAAGTAAAAAGAATGTCAATTCTCTCAGAGCAATCTATCGCGTCTTCTGGACTTAACTCTCCCAAAGGTTCTCCCTCAGGCCAATCGACAGAGCTTGAATATACGGCTTTGCCAACTCATTCAACATTGGAAACTGCTCAAAAAACAAAAGGGCCCTTTGCTGCCAAGCCGCTGCCTGCTATCGAGCAACAGCGGCGTTTGCGAATGCTGGCACAAAACCCAGCTATCTACAGTGGTGATGCAGACACAGCTGCTGCTGTGATTACGCAATCCGCTGCTGAAGTGCTGGGGATAGATCGGGTCAGCTTGTGGTTGTGCAAGCCTGGTGAGTCTCTTCAGCTAGCTGACCGCTACGATTTGGCTAGCCAAACTCACCAGAATGGGACGCAGCTGCTAGTTGCTGACTACCCTGCTTATTTTGAAACGCTGAATAGGCGGGATGGATTACTGGTTGAAGGTGCTAGCTCTAGCAGCCATGGTGCTGAATCCGCCCATCGGGTGATACAGGCATTGGTTCAAGCGGAGCAAATCCTGCCAGGTTCGTTTTTAGAGATGTCTATTCGTGTGCAGGGCGAGGTGGTGGGCGTTTTATGGTGTGAGTCAACCCTGGCCCGTCGCTGGACCGCGCTAGAACAGGCCAGTGCCGTTTCGCTGTCTTTGTTAGCTGCTACCGCGATTGAAACCCAGCAGCGACTGTTGCTAACTGGAACCCTAAGTGAGCAGCACCGTCAGCTGAAACGAGAAACCATCGAGCGAGAGCAAGCCGAACAAGCCTGGCAAGAAAGCCAGCGATTTATTCAAGGCATTATCGACGCTAGTACCAATATTTTGTACGTCGATAGCTTTGCCGATGGCAGCAACTTTTACATCAACCGCTGGATTCAAAACGTGCTGGGCTATACGCCTGGCGATATCCAAAAGCTAGGACCACGCTATCTGGAGAGCCTGGTACATGCTGATGAAAAGACACTAATGGCCACGGAAAGGCGCAAGCTCTCTGCTATTAACGATGGCGAAGTGGTCGAAAACGAGTATCGCTTTCGGCACCGTCAGGGCAACTGGCGGTGGTTGCTCTGTCGTGAGACGGTGTTTCAGCGTGATGAGGATGGCCAGCCTACGCAAATATTTGGAACGGCTACTGACATTACCAAGCGTAAGCATGCTGAAGTTGCGCTCAAAGAATTTAATGAGGAGTTGGCTCGCCTGGCTCGGATGGACGGGCTTACTCAGGTGGCCAACCGTCGTTCTTTTGATGAGTATCTGGCTCAGGAATGGGAAAACATAGGCTCTGGTCGGTCGGCTCTATCGCTGATACTGTGCGATATTGACTACTTTAAGAGCTTTAATGATACTTATGGGCATCAGGCGGGTGACGTGTGCCTGAGAAGGGTGGCGAAGGCGATTGAGCATGCAGTGAAGCGCAATACGGATTTGGTTGCTCGCTATGGCGGCGAAGAGTTTGCCATTATTTTGCCGAATACAAATGAAGCGGGTGTGCAACAGGTGGCAAAAGAGATTCAGAAAGCGGTTGAGACGCTTAATGTGCCCCATAGCCAGTCAGATGTGAGTGAGTGCATTACCCTGAGCCTGGGGCTTGCTTCGATTAGCTGTACCACGAATGCTCATCCTGACATGCTTGTGGCTTCTGCCGATCAGGGGCTTTATCAGGCCAAGTACGATGGACGAAATCGCTTTTGTATAGGCGAGATTGAGTATCCGTAGACTTTACTTGTCTAGTTTATGAAGACCAACGCCGCTCGTATTTTAGATACGCTAGGCATCACCTATGAGCTGCTGAGCTATTCGGTGGACCCGGACAATCTTGTGGCGACGGCGACGGCTCAGAAGCTGGGCCTACCAGCCGATCAGGTTTTTAAGACCCTGGTGGTGAAAGGAGACCGTCAGGGGGTAGCGATGGCGGTTATTCCTGCTAGCTATCAGCTGAATTTGAAGGCTCTGGCTAAGCTAAGTGGCGATCGCAAGGTAGAAACGGTTGCCCTCAAGCAGGTTCAGCCGTTGACAGGCTATATTCGCGGCGGTGTTACTGCGATCGCCTGCAAAAAGCCCTACCCTGTGTTCTTAGATGAATGGGCCGAGGTCTACGAGTACATTGCTGTATCGGCAGGCCAGCGGGGACAAATGCTGTGGCTGAGCCCTGCTGACTATGTGAAAGCGACTGGCGCTACGTTAGGCGAGATCAGCATTTCCCAGTGACTGAGCACAGTCGAAGTTCTGGTGGCTGAGCGTAGCCGAAGTCAGCGCTGTACCAAAAACATATACCCACGCCCTCGAATAGTCACAATGTACTGTGGGTCATGAGCGGTGTCGTCTAACTTAATGCGCAGACGGGAGATATGTACATCGACGGTCTTGGTGTCGGCGGCGCTACTAGCATCGTATCCCCACAGGGCCTGTAAGATATCGCCACGGGAGAAGATATGACCGGGGCGACTGGCCAGCAGCTCAATTAGCCTAAACTCAATTTCAGTCAGGCGCAGGTGATGGCTACCGATAAAAGCGCGGCGTGAATTTGGATCGATGGTGAGTTTGCCAATCTGTATGGGGGTTTGTGAAGTGGGCGATCGCCCCTGGCGTCTCTCGGATCGTCTTTCGGATCGTTTGGGTGCCCGCCGCAGGATAGAGCGGATCCGGGCGATCAGTTCTTTGGTAGAGAAGGGCTTGACGATATAGTCGTTGGCGCCCATTTCCAGGCCCGTTACACGATCTGAAGAGCTGCCTAGTACGGTTGCGATAATAATGGGCACGTCGGAAATCTTTCGCAGCGCTTGGCAAACTTGAAAGCCGTCCAGTTTGGGCATTCGAACATCGAGGACGACCAGGTCAATGGTGCCCGCTGCTGTATGAAAATTCTGCAGAGCGGCTTCTCCATCACTTACCGCGATGACGTTATAGCCAGCGGATCTGAGACTGTTGGTTAACGCGGTTCGGGTCCGCTGATCGTCTTCTGCGATCAAGATGGTGTAACTTGTCTTACTCACTACAAAAAATATTTATGAAATTGGTTTTGAATTAGTTTTGAAAAAGGGCAGCCGGAGCTGTCTCGAAGGATAATAGTCCAACGCTGCTTTGTACTCTTTTCTCTAAAATGGCTGAGCTAGAGCTGGCAATCGGCTGTGATCGCTAGCTCTGTATACGCTCAGCCCTATTGTCACTAGACCTGACTGCCAGACCTACGAGATAGAACCCATAAATATTTAATGCTTGTTGCTCAGCAGTACCTTCAAGGAAGGCGTGCTTCACGCCGATGCTATCTGGCTCGAAGTTCTGCTTTTCAGTCGGCCTGACATCCACAAGGCCGAAAGGCAAAATGTTAGCTCTGTGTTGATTGCAAGTTCCTTATAGATATATAAATCTATAACCGGTCATGAGAACAAGTCTTAACAGATTCTTCTCATGTTCTGATGGCCTAATCTTCGATAAATGATTTTAAAGCTTATATTCCTTTGCAGGCTACACAAGGCTTATCACGTAGCACTACGCCCAAATCTGAGGCAGATTCGTGATCTGTTCCTGAGAAAAATTAACAATTAGATACAAAGTTAACGTAATATTTCGTAGCCTCGATTTTACTTCTTATGTCTGATTACAGTGAGTGGGATAGCGTCAGCATCTGAAGATTTTTAGCCTAGAAACTTCTGCGGTCTTGGCGCTACAAGCGCGGCTTATTTAATGCTTGGCTCAGATAGCGAGTTCAAATAGTGTTGCGTATCAAAAGGACGTTGCAGCCCTTGTTGTGTCGTTTGTTGGTGTGCAATTGTTTGAGCAACCAGTGGTGTTAACTGCAAGTTCCTGTTGTGTACATCTCTTCGGCATAAGCACTTCATCTTGGGCACTTACCCTATCTTAGGTCGCTGTTTTACAGCAATATTGACTCAAAATCTTGGGGTCAAAGAGCTCCTCTTTGACCACTGGTTTAAGTGCCGTGATGAATTTCTCGTGGCCTGATGCTCTAGACTTATTTGAGGCTAGTGGAGACTTAAGGCTTTTGGCAAAGTTGCCAAGGGCTGTTCACTGGCTTTTGATAACCCATGCTCGTTGTAGAGGAAGCTCAGGCTTATGCGACTGTCTCAGATGCTGTTTGTGACGCTGCGTGAAGATCCGGCGGAAGCAGAAATCCCCAGTCATAAGCTGCTGTTGCGTGCGGGCTACATGCGCCGCATTTCTAGTGGGCTGTATGCTTACTTGCCTCTGCTGTTGAGAGTGCTGAATAAGGTATCGGCAATTGTGCGCGAGGAAATGAATGCCACCGGCGCACAGGAGTGTTTGCTGCCGCAGCTGCAGCCTGCGTCACTGTGGCAGGAGTCTGGCCGCTGGGATACCTACACGAAGGCGGAAGGGATTATGTTTACGCTGGGCGATCGCCGCAAGCAAGAACTTGCTCTGGGCCCTACCCATGAAGAGGTGATCACCTCAGTAGCTCGCGATACGATTCGCTCCTACAAGCAGCTGCCACTGCACCTTTATCAAATTCAAACCAAGTTTCGCGATGAGATTCGCCCCCGCTTTGGCCTGATGCGGGGCCGCGAGTTCATTATGAAAGATGGCTATTCGTTTCATGCGGATGCCGAGAGCCTGAAGGCAACTTACGACGAGATGTATCAGGCCTACAGCAATATTTTGCGGCGCACGGGGCTGGAGTTTCGCGCGGTGGACGCTGATTCGGGGGCGATTGGGGGCTCCGGCTCGACAGAGTTTATGGTGCTGGCCGAAGCCGGTGAAGATGAGGTGCTGTACACCGAGGATGGCAAGTACGCTGCGAATGTAGAGAAGGCAGTTTCTATTCCTCCTGATGCGGTGCCTTCTGAGTTTGAGCAGTACGAGAAGCTGGAAACGCCGAATACTGCAACAATTGCGGCGATGACGGACTTCCTGAAGTGCTCGCCGACTCAGGTGGTGAAAGATGTGCTGTATCAGGTGACCTATGACAATGGTCGGCAGGTGCTGATCATTGTGAGCATTCGCGGTGACCAGGATGTAAATGAAACGAAGCTGCAAAATGCGCTGACGAATTTGGCTGGTGACTATGGGGCGAGTACGATACTGTCGCTAAGAGTGCCGGACGCACAGGTGCAGGAAACGTGGGCTGCCAGGCCGCTACCGCTAGGATACATTGCACCTGATTTACCGGATGATTTCATTGACTTGGAGAAGGCAAAGACACTGAAGATTGAGCCAGCGTTTTTGCGAATGGTGGATGAGACGGCTGTTGGGCTTAAAGACTTTGCGACTGGGTCGAATGAGAGTGGTTTTCATGTGGTGGGTGCGAACTGGGGCAAGGAGTTTGAGCTACCGAAACTGAGGGTGGATGTGCGAACGGCGGTGGCGGGCGATCGCGCTGTTCATGACTCTAACCAGGAGATTAAAACGGCTAGAGGTATTGAAATTGGCCACATTTTTCAGCTGGGTAACAAATACTCTGCTGCGCTAGGAGCAACTTATACCAATGAAGACGGCAAGGCTGTGCCGTTGGAGATGGGCTGCTATGGCGTAGGTGTGTCTCGTCTGGCGCAGGCAGCGGTGGAGCAGTCCTATGACAAGAACGGGATTATTTGGCCGGTGGCGATCGCGCCCTATCATGCCATCGTAGTGGTGCCGAACATCGGCGATGCTGACCAGATGGCGGCGGGTGAAAAGCTGTATGACGAGCTGAATGCGGCTGGGGTGGAAACGCTGCTGGACGACCGTAAGGAGCGAGCGGGTGTGAAGTTTAAGGATGCTGAGCTGGTGGGGATTCCGTTTCGGGTGGTGACGGGGCGATCTCTTAAAGATGGCAAGGTGGAAGTGGTGAAGCGGGCGACGGGTGAGGCGGAAGATATGGCGATTGAGGATGTGGTGAGTACGATTAAAGGCTGGGTGGATGCGGCGGTGGGTTAGAACGTGAAGGTCTGGTGTCTGATTTTACTGAGGCCCTCACCCCAGCCCTCTCCCGAAAGGAGAGGGAGCTAGATTTTAAGTTTGTTTAGCCACTTTCTGAGACTGTGCTATGGAAATTGTTACTGCTCTTCTCTCGAGTTTGTTGCTGCTGATTTCTCCAGTTGGTTTTGTGGTGGATCAGGTGGCGGAGGATGCGATTCGTTCGCAGCTGGCTGGGGCTGAGAGCCTGGAGGTGCGAGTTGATGGGGGGCCTTCTTATCAGCTGTTGCAGGGGCGGGTGGATCGGATACGGATTGCGGGTAGGGGGATTTCGCCGGTACCCGGCTTGCGGCTTGCGGTGGCGGAGCTGGAGACTGACCCGGTGGATTTGGAGTTTAAGGCGCTGCGAAATGGGCAGCTGGTGCTGGATGAGCCGTTTCAGGGGGCGGTGCATTTGGTGCTGACCGAGGCGGATGTAAATGCGTTTTTGCGATCGCCTTTTGTTCAGAATCAGTTGGAGAGTTTGACGGTTGGTGGGCTAGCACCTGCTCAGGCGAGGGAGCGCGATCGCTACAAAATCGTAAATCCGACGATTGACTTTTTAGCAGGCAACCGATTCAGGATTAGCGTCGAGCTAGAGGATTTGGTGCAGGAAGACCGCCTGCTGATTGAGGTGGAAACCGGCTTAGATGCGGCAGGTGGTGATCAACTGGTGCTAGTCGCACCGACGCTGACTGTCAATGAGGAATTGATAGATGAGCAGATAGTCAATTTGCTGTTGGGTGATATTGGTACCAGATTAAATTTGCAGCAGCTAGAGCGGAGCGGCCTAACAGCGCGAGTGCTAAACCTGACTACGGTGGAAGACACAGCACAAGATGCGTTGGATTTGGCGCTGTGGGTGAGGGTGGATCCGAGTGCGATCGCTCCGCCTACAGCCGCTGAGCCGATAGAGCCTTCTGAAACGGAGCTTGTAGAATAAAGAAAAGCTGCCATCGTAGACCCTATGACTTATGCGCTAACTCGCTACAAAAGCTACCAGGAATATTTAGATGATGAGTCACTTTCTTCCGAAGGTAACTACCGCTTACTCAGTACGGGGGAACTGATTGAAGTGTCGGAAGAAGATGATTTGAATAGACGGCTCGCGCTTCGCTTGCTGAAGTCCTTGCTATTTGCAGTGGAAGATGCGCTGTCTGAGTGTATCTGTATTGGCAATAAAGAACTTCAGGTGAAGCCGGTCGGCGATCGGCGGGTTAATAGAAAACCAGATGTGATGGTTCTTCGTCCTGAACATTTGACGGTTGCTAGGCAGGCGGTTTTGCTGGAGATGTTGCCGCCTTTATTTGTTGCTGAGGTGGTGAGTCCGGGCGGAGAAAACAGCGATAACTACAAACGCGACTACGTTTGGAAGCTTCAGCAATATGAAGAGATGGGCATTCCGGAGTACTGGATTATCGATCCGCACCGAGAAAAAGTAACGTTGCTAACGCTGGTTGATGGAACTTACATAGGTCGAGAGTATGTAGCATCTGAGCGGATTGTATCCAAGATATTTCCAACGCTATCGCTGAATATTCGTGACTTATTAAGGAGATAGTTCACGATGACCTATGCAATAACCCGATATAAAACCTACCAGGAGTACTTAGATGACGAGTCGCTTTCCTCTGAAGGCAACTATCGCTTGCTCAGTACGGGGGAACTGATTGAAGTGGCTTCAGAAGATGATGACAATCTGATGATTGCCTATGTCCTGGGCATTTTGCTTTCGCAGATAGAGGGTGGCTTCCTAATGAAGCGAATCCGCCTGAGTCTTAAGGAAATACAGGTGCCGCCTGTGGGTGATAAGTGTGTGAATCGGAAGCCGGATTTGATGGTGATGCATCCAGAGCATCGTGAGGTAGCTAGGCAAGCTATCAAGTTTGGAATGGTGCCGCCTTTGTTTGTGGCGGAGGTGGTGAGTCCAGGTGATAAAAACAGCGATAACTATCTGCGGGATTACGTCTGGAAGCGAGAGCAGTATCAGTGGTGGCAGATTCCTGAGTATTGGATTATTGATCCGCATTTGGAGCAGGTGACGGCGTTGGTGTTGGTGGACGGTGAGTATCAGGAGACGGTGTATGCCGGAGACAATCAGCTGACATCTGCTGTGTTTCCTTCTATGACGGTGACGGCTCAAGATTTGATTACGGGCGATGTGTAGCCAAGCAAAAGCTACAGAGACTGGCTACACATCACCGAATAATGAGTAGGAACTAACTGAATAATGAGTAGGAACTAACTGACGGGAAGGCGTTTGACCAAAACTTTCATAACTTTGTTGGCGCGTCCGGTGGAGATGGCTGGGCTCCAGTCGTTGGGCTCTGCGTAGCCACGTGAGTGTAGGTTGTGTACGGTTTGCTGCACGGCTGCTGGGGTACCGAAGAGTAGGTGGCGGATATTGGCTTCGGAGAAGTCGTGCGGAGGAAGCTTTGGTGGTGAGATTTCGGGTTCGGTTATGGGGTCGGTTTGTGTGGCTGTGCTTTTGTTTACTGCCGTTGAATGGGTAGACGCGGCGGCGTCCGGTGTAACGGTTGTGAACATGTGAGTCTGGTTCTCCGAATGGATAGTGATGGGAGGAAACCAGAACTCAGACCTTAGCTACGCTGGCAAATGTGGTGCAGGTGCGGTAGCTAAGGTATCGTGTACCGTAGCTGGCATAACTGGCGTGTACAGTTTGTCAGTAGTCATCGGATAGGTGTTGGTAGCACCTACCGATGGCGCTAAAAGAAAGAGTTCTGTTTGTGAAAGGCTGCGATGGATGCGTGTGTGCATACGCAGCTTGCATTTGAACATAGTCTGATTTTTGCGCTGAGTCAAGCGAAGCTTGCGTATATTTACGGTGTGTAAGTGTGGTCGATTGAAGGGGAATTGATGCTGGGCGGTCGGGAGTGAGTGCTGAATGGACGGGAGTTGATGCTGGGCGGTCGGGAGTGGTTGCTACGCGGTCGGCATTAATTCCTGGATGGTCGGTGGTGAGTACTGTGTGGTGGTGGGTGGTTGCTGAGGGATGGTATGTGGTCGCTCGGCAGTCGGTAATCATTGCCGCAGAGTTGGGAGTAATTGCCTTGTGAGAGGCTTCAGTTTCGTACACCGTAAATTTTCAATCACAAGTGCTATGAGTAAAAGCGCTCGTAGTCGCGATGACTGCCTATCCAGTACCACGTCACTGTATTTTCTTCCATAATTCCTAGGGCTCGATAGCTGCGCGTAATCCGTATCGACCACAGATCTGCTGTGCTATCGATGCACTTGAAGCGGAGGGAGGGATGAAATGGGTTTTCTTTCCATAGCTGGTATGCTTTCCGCGCCGATTTTCTGACAGGACCGCTGAGTTTTCGATACTCTGTCCAGAAAGAGGGCAAGGTTGCAGACTTCATAGCTGCTCGTAGTCCATTGGAGACGCTTTTCCTGCGGCAATTTCTTGCCTTGCTTTTTGGGCTGATGCCGCTAGTTTTTCGTGGGTTTGTTCAAATGAAGCCTGCCACTTTTCTTCGTCTTCTAAGTCAGCGATGAATTCGCGGATCTGCTCCACGACTTTTTCTTGCAGGACAATAGGCAAAGATTCGAGCATCTTTACAGCCGTTGTAATAGAGGGTGACGAGGGCGAAGACATAGAAGCGCTCCGAAAAAAGTTGACTGACTCGATTGAGTCGTTGTGAATATGTTAGCGGTTTCCTACTGGGTAGCGGTCATACCCCGCATAGCTACAGAGTACTGTGTAGCAACTTAGCGCTCACACAGAAATCTAGATGACGCTTCTAATTGCCTGCCATGCTCGCTGAAGCCAACGGCTAATTGCCCTCGGTGAAATGAGTCGGTTGCAATGCCTGTTGAATTGTTTCACGCCAGCCTATCGTGTTTTGAGTTGAGGGATGGTCGATCCCTAGTACGGGAACGTAAATGTCCAATGCCTGTTGGATCAGCTTGAGAGCTTGCTGATGTTGTTGAGTGTCGTGATAGAGCGTGGCAAGATTTAATAGACTATTAGCGGTGGAAGGATGCCGGTCGCCGAGTTCCGCTTTACTGATTTCGAGGGCATCGAGATACAACGGTTCTGCCTCTCCATAGCGACCTTGAAGTTCATAGACTCGCGCTAGTCGATCCAAGCAACCAGCGTAATCTTTCGCAGCCTCTGAATCCTTTAGCAGCCTAGCAGCGCTCCTTAAAAAAACTATCGCTTTCTTTAGTTCGGCTTTGTAATCTTGCGCTTCACCCCGTTCAACTCTGTTGACATAGGCTTTTCCCGCTTGCAGATGTAGGCTCGCCAGCAATGTGCTTCCCGGTGACTTACTTGCTGTCTCTGCTATCAGCGCTTCCAAGTCATCAATCAGCAGCGTGTTGCCTACATTCTCGAAGTGTGAAAACTGCTCATGCTCCTTCAATGAAGAGAACACATCTGTTTCAATCGCCATTCTCTTCGGCGACACAAACCGCACCACATCCTGCCGCCAGCTCCAAAAATCCGGTGCCTTCCGACTCAGCTGCTCTTGCAGCTGATAGGTCACCCACAGCACAATTGCAAACGGAAAATCTTGTAGCCCTTCCCGTGTCCACTGCAAATAGCCAAAAAACGCCTCCTGCTGAGACTGAGCGGCGTCAAACTTCAGCGTCCGCAGCCGCTCCGCTCCCAAGATTGTCATCACTGCTTGCCCGTCTTGCTGTAGCTGAGCATTTTGCTTCACCTGCTGTATCAGCAACGCCTTCAAGCTCGGCTCATCAGCATCCAGCGTTAGTCGGTAATGCTGAAACGCTGGGGCCAACGTCTGCTCATAGCGACTGATAATGTCTTCCTTGAGCTGCGGATCATCACACACCGCAATGAAAATGCCTAGCCGCCGTCCATTCGCCTCTATCGCCACGAGCAAATTATCCAGTGCATCCTGATTCTCAGCCGACAGACTGCCAGCCGGTAGATCATCAACTGCCGGGCCAACGTCAGCCATCGATCATCTCCTTCAGCACCAGTAAATCAGTTACCACCGGATGCAGGTCATACCAAATCTGGCCATTGCGATATTCCAAAATGTGCAGCCCATGCAGCAAATCTAAAAACGCCTGCGCCTTCGGATCTTCCGGCTCAAAGCTTTGATACGTAGCCTGCAAAATCTCATAGTCCGCCTTACCCAGCGGCGCTTCAAAGTCCAACCGCCCAATCCAGAAAAGACTGCCGCAGCGAAGGCGGAATTTTGATGGCTTCTTGCTCTGCTCTGGCCATCAGCTTTACGGCGATCGCAAACAAAATATTGATGTGATTCACATCCGACATTTCAATAGTGTTCGCAATCGAGAACAGCACTACAAAGTAGTCACCCTGCTCACACCTGCGGCCAAACTCTGCTAGCAAGGTTGACTTTCCACAGCCGCGATGGCCCGCGAAAATTGTTTTGCGATCGCGACTATCATCCTCCTCAATCAGCTGCTCCAGCTCTGCCAGCACGTTCTCCCCATAGGTCACCCGAAACTTCTCCAGCTCCTTTTGGCCCTGTAGCGGCATCAAATCCAAATTGACATACGCCTTTTGAAACGCTTCTAGCCGCGTAGACATCGCAATACAAAATGAGTAGGAACATTCGTGTTATTAGGCAGCTTCACGATACACTTATTTTCCTTGCTGCTCTATTAATTTCTCAAGATTTGGAACTAAAGGAGGCAAACCGTTCCTCACAATGCTCCAAATAATGTCTAAATCCACATCAAAATAAGCATGCGCGACTCTATCGCGAGTTCCCTTAATTTGTTTCCACGGAATTTCTGATGCTGAGGACTGCAATTCCGGTGACACACTTTTTGCTGCTTCCCCAATGATTTCTATCAATCGAACAACTGCAAGTGACCGCATCTGATCGGTTTCTAAATCTTCCTGAGAGCAGCCCTGGGTAAACTGCAATGCTTGCTGAGCAGCCTCAAGCATGTGTTTAAGACGAATAACGTCTTCTTCACGGTTTGACATAGATATTTATAGCGGTGGCGACAGTCTGGTCTCGAAAGTGGCGACTTAAAGATTTTGGTGTGTTTAGGTCAACGGTGCGACCGACAATCTTAGAAAGCTGGTCTTGGATGTCTATAAATTCAAATCCTGGTGTGCAGTTCGGTTCAAATTCCACCAAGATATCAACGTCGCTTTCATCGTGAAAGTCGTCTCGAATGACTGAACCAAATAGAGAAAGCGTGCGGATATGATGCTTCTGGCAAAGAGCAATAATCGCATCTTTGTCGATCTCGATTGACACCGTTCTGTGGGTTGCCACTACCACTGCTCAACCTCCACTACTTACACTTCACTACTTACACTACTGTAGCGATAGGTTGTCATAAAGAGACAACTATGGACTTGTTGATAAACCCATCTCGATTTTGCCTTCGGCTTCGTGAGCGATCGCCCTCAACCCATCCACCATCTCCTCACTCGCCCCTTCCCACAGACCTCGCTGCTTCGCCTCCAGCAGCCGCTCCGCCATATCCCGCAACGCCCAGGGATTTGACTTTTCTACAAACTGACGCACCTCCGGGTCAAACACATAGGCCTCGGCAACGCCTGTGTACATGTGGTCCGCTACGCAGCCTGTCGTTGCATCGTAGGCAAACAGATAGTCTACAGTCGCGGCCATTTCAAAGGCACCTTTGTAGCCGTGACGCATGACGCCTTTTATCCATTTGGGATTAACGACACGGGAGCGATAGACGCGGGCAACTTCTGAGGCGAGTGATCGCACCCTTGGCCTTTCCGGTACCGCATTATCCCCAAAATAGGTCTTCGGCGCTTCCCCCCGCTTTGCCTTCACCGCCGCTGTCAGCCCACCCTGAAACTGATAATAATCATCAGAATCGAGTAAGTCATGCTCACGATTGTCCTGATTTTGCAGCACGATTTGCATGTTTTCTAAGCGTTGAGAAAAGGACTCTGGTGCGCTGTGTCCGTCTGGTTGACCACTTTTGCCACCTACATAGGCATAGCTACTCCAGTTGATGTACGCGCGGGCAAGGTCCGCATCGCTTTCCCAGTTTTGCGCTTCGATGAGGCCCTGAAGACCTGCGCCGTATGCGCCAGGTTTGGAGCCGAAAATTCTGTAGCGCGATCGCTCTCCACTCTGCACGTCATCAAGCCCTTGTTTCTGCCAATAGTCAAAATCCTTTTGCACCTGCGCGGCCAGTGGATTTTGCTCAGGGGGTTCATTTAGCGCGGCAATGGCAATGACCGCTTGATCAAACAGTGAAATGAGATTAGGAAACGCATCACGGAAAAAACCTGAGATTCGCAGCGTCACATCCACCCGAGGACGACCTAGCACACTCAGCGGCAAAATCTCAAAGTCCGTTACCCGTCGGCTGGGTCCATCCCAAACTGGCTGCACGCCTAGCAATGCCAGCGCCTCGGCAATATCGTCCCCACCCGTTCGCATCGCAGAGGTGCCCCACATCGACAGCCCCAGGGTTCGAGGATATTCGCCCTGCTCCTGCGTGTAGTTTTCAATGACTTGCTCTGCGGCTTTGCGACCCACGTCCCAGGCGCTTTCAGTCGGAATCGCACGAATATCAACTGAATAAAAGTTGCGGCCCGTAGGCAGTACTTCTGGACGGTTGCGAGTCGGTGCGCCAGAAGGTCCGCTAGGGATGTAGCCACCGTTTAGGCCGTGCAGAAGATAGTCAATCTCGTCTGTGGTTTGTCGTAGATTCGGCAGTAGTGTGAATAAAATCCAATCTATGACCGCTCGCAGCTTATCTGTTGTTGCAATTTCGACGGTTTCTGGTGAATCGGCAGACTTAATTAGATCTGCGACTAAGGCGGCAGCATTGTCTTCCAGACGTTCCACCACGTCGCCTACGGTGCGGCATCCTTTCGTTTTGCTGTGAGTTTGTTGCCAGGGATTGCTGAGTTCATCTGTAAAGGGTTCGATGTCTATGTCCCAGTCGTTGGCGATCGCATCTAGCAATCCCTCATGTACACGGCTGGGATGACGGGCGATCGCTACCACCAAATCCCTCAGCTGATCTCCCTGCGGACACTCCCCATAAATATGAAGTCCGTCCCGAATCTGAGCTTCCTTTAGCTCACACAAATAGCCATCAATCTGAGGTAGCCAGCTCTGTAAGTCAGACGGTGCTTGCACAGTAGAGAGACTCAAATCTGTTCTAAGTTGCGTATTTTCCAACAGGGTTAAAATCTTTGGCCCAATGATTTTCAACCGAGTCGGGTCGAGGTTTTGCGCTTCGTAATATTCATCGACTAGGCTTTCTAGCTGTTGCAGTGGGCCGTATAGCTCGGCGCGGGTCATCGGTGGGGTGAGATGGTCAAGGATGACGGCTTGCGATCGCCGCTTGGCCTGCGCCCCTTCGCCCGGGTCGTTCACAATAAATGGATAGAAGTGCGGCATCGCCCCAAACGCCGCTTCTGGATAGCAGTTCTGAGACAGTGCAATACCCTTACCAGGTAGCCATTCCAAATTGCCATGTTTGCCTACATGCACTATCGCCTGGGCACCGAAGCGATCGCGCAGCCAATAGTAAAACCCCACGTACGCATGCGTCGGCTCCAAATCAGGCGCGTGATAGTTCAAGCTAGGGTCAAGGTCGTAGCCTCGGCTGGGCTGAATCCCGACGAACACATTGCCAAACTGAATCCCTGAAATAGGGAGTGGGCCTTGCCCAAACCGCTGCCACTCGTCATTAGGCTCACCCCAACGAGCCGTTATTCCCTCACGGACGGCGGTAGGTAACGTCCCTAAAAAAGCTTGATAGCTGGCTAGCTCAAGACTTTGCAGAGCGGGTCGCAAGCCGAACCCTTCTGGATCGTTCGTAACGCCTGCTGCTAGCCTGGCCATTAGCTCATCGCCAGTTTTGGGTAAGTCACCGACGCTGTAGCCCTGTTTTTTGAGCGATCGCAAAATATTCAAGCAGCTCGCAGGCGTATCTAACCCCACTCCGTTCGCCATCCGGCCATCTCGGTTAGGATAGTTCGCCAAAACCAATGCGACCTTGCGCTGTGGCGGCGGCGTGCGCCGTAGCTGTATCCAGCGTAGGGCTAAGTCAGTGACAAAATTGATGCGATCGCTCTCTGGCTCGTACGTGACTATGTCAGTCTGTAGCGTTTTTTTGCCCTGACTCTGAACAGATTGCGCTGACTTAAATGAAACAGCCCTAGTAATAATTCGGCCATCTACTTCCGGTAGCGCTACGTTCATAGCGATGTCTCTAGGCGTGAGCCCTTGGGGATGGCGCTGCCATTGCTCGCGGGGACTACCGCTACAGATGACCTGCAACACCGGAACATCGAGCTGCTGCCATAGGGTTTTGTGCTGAGGCTTGCTGCGACTGTGCTTAGCGGACTGCTGCTGGTTCAGGCTGGTAATAGCGAAGCTGGTTGTGTTGATTATTAGCTCAATTGGGTCTTTGTCAGGATGCTGATCTGATGCCTGTGGCTGACAGTAACGAATTAATGCCTGCTGAATGTCAACATCCTTGAGAGAGGAAACGTAAATAGGAACAGAAGTAAGACGACGAGCGGTAAGTGCTTGGGCGATCGCATCAATCACCTGGGTATTCCCAGCTAAAAAATGAGCCCGATAGAAAAGAATGCCAACTCGAGCGCCCTTTGTGAGATTAGGCGAGTCTAATGTAACGAGTTGTTTTGTTGATATCTGTTGTGTATCGTCCTTTAAAAAAGTGTAAATACCGCTTTTGGAAATAGTTTGGGGCGGTGATAGTAAATAGTCTGTATTTAAAGCAGTGTTACTAATATAAAGAAGTCCATTGCGAAGATTATCAACCCCGCCTTCTACAAGGTATTGCCACAGCCTGTTAACAACCGTAAGCGGCACCGTAGAATGACTCATCAGATCGAGATCGGGCCTATCGTCGCCAGGGAGTACTACCAACGCCGCGCCTGTGCTTTCAGCGGTTGCCTTGACCACCTCCAATCCATAGCTCCAGTAGGCCCGTCCCCCCAGAACTCTTACAATAATCAGCCTCGCTGCGGCCAAAACATCCTCAGCATAAGTGTCAATCGTGAGCTGCTGCTTTAGCTGAAGTAGGTTGACGCTTCGGATGTCAGCAAAGGTGTCAGGGAGCCGAGTAACGGCCTGACTCAACGCTGAGATATCAGTATCAGCGGCGGTTAGATAAACGATAGGGGCCGGTGACTGCTGAATAACAATGACCCCTTCTGCCTCAGCAGTCCACCCACCCGGTGTTGCGGCTAAACGATGCATAAAAGAAATCGTAAATATAAAAGAACTATTGGGATAACCACTAACAGAGATAAACGAACGTTAGGATTTGAAGGGAATAAAACAACCAGCTTCCCTCCAGGTTCCCTAGGGGTGTCTTTGCTCAGCAACAAGTTAGTCATCTATAGCCTTCACTGACTAAACTTTGTTCCTGAAGAATTGTTGCGAAGCTGCTTCACAATACTTTTTGTTGTTGAATTTTATCTTACTTTAACCATCTTTTTACTGTATTCAACGCTTAGTATTCAGCGCTTAAAAGAGATTAAGTATTCCATTCGTTTTTAGGATTAGTCGGCGGGGCAGATAGGCCAATTCCTCTCTCCCGATTCATCTGTCAAACGGTAGGCTAATAATTTGAGCTGCTATCTTCAAATTGTTTAAGAGTGTATTTCGTTAATCTTACGGCTTCTAGGTATTCTCGTCGGCTTTAGTGTCGCATTCTTTTAATAGCTGCTATCTGCTTACGATAAGCGCTTTTCCCTTTCATCTAATCGATTTTATCGTTTGCTGCGCTCTGTTCTTTGTCGTTTTACTACATGCAAGCTTCTCAAGATTTCACCGCGAATCAGACAGTATCTTTTCAGGCTTACCAGTGCCTGAGAGACGCTCTGCTTCAGCAGAGTTATTTATTTGAGTCGATCGTGACAGAAGCGCAGTTTGCCTTGCCGTTTGCTCAAGATGAAACGCTGGCGCAGCGCTTTGTTTTGATGCGATCGCCCGCCCTTGATGTACTGTTCGTAGCAACCCCCATCACGCCCGACAGCAGCAGCGATTCTACGTCTGTAGCGCTACCCGCCTATCGGGTTCAGCTTAGTTTCAACCCACAGGCGATTGACATCTTTATGGATCAGTTTACTTCAATGGCTGATAGCGCTAATGCCCAGAACAGGCCAATCAACCAGGATATTAGGCATCACGCTATGCATCCAGTCGCTGCTACAGCCCATTCAACGTCCACTCAGCTACCATCCGCCAGCTCATCATCTTCAGACTCTGCTTTAACGTCTCAACCCGCGAAGCCTGAAACTGCAAGCAACAGCACGAAACAGCCCTTTCCAGGTGAACCTATAAACGATGCTGAGCCCCCATCTAACGAAGCGGCGTTTGCGCTTGCCTGGGCCAAGCAACTGGCGACCTCTCCAGATGGTGCGGTGCAGTCTACAGTCAGCAGCCAGGTTCAGCAGAGCCTACTGCTGAATCAGGTGGTTACGCGTATTCGCCACAGTCTGGATTTACCATCAATTCTAGAGACGACGGTTGCACAGGTGCGCGACTTTTTGTCGGCTGATCGGCTAGTGCTTTACCAGTTCGATCAGCTAGAGGCTGTCGATTTATCGTCTCCGTCTTCAACAACGCCTTTCTCTCCTTGGGCTGAGCATGCACAGGTGGCTTCTAAAGGTACTTCTCCGCTTTCTGATCCGTTTCGTAGCGACCAAAATAGCACCCGAAACAGCAACGATGTGTTAGGCATATGCAGCCACGAAGGCCATATCACCTATGAGGCCAGGCGGTCTGAAGACATTTCGTCTGTGCTACACGTTTCTGAAGCAGTCTGCTTCAAGCCTGAGCTCTCTATTAAAGAGCGTTACCTGGCAGGGCAGCCCGTTGCTATTCATGATGTCGAACAGCACTATGCTCATGCCGACTGCCTGCTACAGGTTTTGCGTAAGGCTGCAGTCAAATCTAAAATCATTGCGCCTATTCTGGTTAAAGGGCAGCTGTGGGGATTGTTGATTGCTCACCAGTGCGATCAGCCCCGTCAGTGGCAAGAGACGGAAGTGATGTTTTTGCAGCAGATTGCAGAGCATCTGGCCGTTGCTATTGAGCAATCTGCTCTTTACCACAAGCTACAGGCCCAAACAGAAAGTTTGGAAAGCTGTGTGGTGGAAAGAACTCAGAACCTGCGCGACGCACTGCTGGCCGCTGAGCTAGCCAATCTGACCAAGGGTGAGTTTTTGTCCACTATGAGCCACGAGCTGAGAACGCCGCTGACTTACATCATTGGCATGTCAGCGACTTTGCTGCGCTGGTCTTTTGGTGAGTTAAGCGATCGCCAGCGCAGCTACCTACAAACGATTAATAGCAGCGGCGAACAGCTGCTAAATATCATCAATGACATCCTAGAATTTGCCAAGATGTCGTCGGGCCGCACTTTTTTGGATGTCAGTGAGTTTTCTCTTGAGGGGCTTGTTCGTGAGATTGTTGAGCACTTTCAGGCGATCGCCGGTAAGCAGCAAGTTACACTTTCTTTAGAAACTCACTTGAATGGGAATAAATTTTATGCAGACGAAAAAAGGCTCAGGCAAATCCTCTCTAACTTGATTCATAACGCTATCAAATTCACACCCGCAGGCGGACAGATTACGGTACGTGTAAAGCAAGAAAATCAAACGAGTATTTTTCAGGTAGAAGATACAGGAATCGGTATTCCTGAATCGCAGAAAGGAATGCTTTTTGAAAGGTTCAAGCAGCTAGAGTCCCCCTTTAAGCGTCAGTATTCAGGTACAGGACTGGGCCTAGCGATGACCAAGCGACTGGTCGATTTGCACGGCGGTACTATTCAAGTAAAATCGACGGTTGGCGAGGGGTCCACTTTTTCTGTTCGCCTACCGGCTCAACACCCACAAAAATCAGATGTACGCTATCAGGTTCCTCCGATTTCACAACGGGAAAATAAGCGCATCTTATTGCTAGAAGTCAAAGAAAATAGTGCTGCGATTATTTGTGATCTTTTGACTGCCGATGGCTATGAAGTGATCTGGCAGGCAGCGGTCGATCAGCTAATTCCACAGCTAGAGTCTTTGAATCCAGCAATGTTGATTGCAGACCTATCGTTACTTAGTCATGATGCTAACGATATCAAGAAAATTCAGCTATGCATTACTGCTATAGGGGCCAAAGTTTTGGCCTTATTGGATCAGCCAGTGTCTCAGTCTTCTCATATTGCCCATCACGATACGCTCGAAAATCCAGTTGATCCAAAGAAATTGTTAGAGAAAGTAAGGCAGCTAATGCCAACAGCCTAGAGCTTTTGGCTGCGCAATTCTACGGGCTTTAACTGTCTCAAAAAATACTGTGCGCTTTATCACATTTTCATTATTTTCGTGGTAAACCTTAACTAATCAATAGAAATTATTCAATTAGGAATCCTTATGAAAACGCTGGCGCATCCTACTTGCGTGAAGGTTTCGGGGTACATTACCTCAGACACCATGCTTGTGCCGGGTGAGTTCTCGTTTTTGTCAGGGCCGAAATCTGAAACAAAATGTAGAACTCGTTCAGTAGAAATACTTAGTTCAGTTCCACACACAAACTACTTTTATCTCTTGTATGAAGCGAACAATATTTTCCTCGCTAAAGGCTTTTCTCGATGCGTTGTCGGTGGCTGTTTCTAAAAAAAAGCGTCGTTTCTTTGTAGCGCTGCTTTTAGCTGGTGGATTGCTGGCGTTTGGATTTAGTGACGTTGGGCCTCAGTCGCTTCGACAACCGGCGATCGCACAGTCTGGAGAGCAGCTTGCAAGAGGCTCACAGCCCTGGCAAGTTGCCTCATTTCCAGTTGAAAACTTCCAGGCCTACACCTCACCCTATGGCTATCGCGGTTCGGGCTTTCACTACGGTATCGACATCGCCGCACCGACGGGCAGCTACATTCGCAACTGGTGGGAAGGCCGGGTGATAGAAGTCTCTGACGACAGTGCCTGTGGCACCTCTGTGGTTGTAGAGTCTGGCGATTGGACCCATGTGTACTGTCATATGCAAGGCTATGTCACCACGGACCGTGGCCGCAAGGTATTTGTCGATAGTTCGGGTGGTGTGCGCATTGTAGAAGGTCAAGATATTTACACAGGCGATCGCATTGGTCGTGTGGGCATGACCGGGCGCACCACAGGCCCACACCTTCACTGGGGGATGCGCTACCAGGGCGACTGGGTAGATCCGGGCCTAGTGCTGCAAGCGATGGCCGATGGACAGCGCCGAGCTTCTCGATAGCATTTTGTATGAGCATAGTCTGCTATGCAGCATAGACACTGAAAAAGGGAGGCGTCATAAGAATGGTGTCCTCCCTTTTTTTAGTGGTTTTAGAGGCCCTTAGCCTTTGACCTTGGCAGGTTCTTTTTTAGGAACGGTGGCGTGCTCACGCACAATGTCCATAAGTTCATCTCCCTCAATCGTTTCTTTCTCAATAATCAAATCGACCAAACGGTCAACTAGTGTACGGTTGTTTTTGATAATCTTTGCGGCTTTGTCAAAACACGCCTGAACAATGGCCTTGACTTCCTTGTCTATTCGCTGAGTCATCTCTTCCGAATACTCACGGCCATTTTGTAGCAGGCTTGTATACCTGCGGAACTGAGGATCGCTATCGAGCGCAAACGACCCCAGTTCAGACATCCCTAGTTTGGTCACCATTTGCCGGGCCATATTAGTGACGTCTTTGACCTTTCGTGCCGCAATGTTAGTGGTTTCATCTTCTCCAAATATGATGGTTTCGGTGGCTCTTCCACCCAGGTAAGCGGCCATCATTTCAGTCATCGTGCCGTAGGACGTCAGTCCATCGTCGACTTCGTCTTCCCTGGCGACATAGCTAACAAACCCACGACTGACGTACTCGTCAAAATCGCCGCCGCCGCGTGGCAGAATGGTTACTTTGTTGATTGGATAGGTGTGTTTGCACAGGGCCGCAACGACTGCTTCACCAATCACATCGTAAGCAAGCAGTCGTTTTTTCTTGTTATCGAGCAGCGGTGTTAGCGTCAGGCCAATAGTGAGGCGATCAATCGCGTCGTTCACTTCTAGCATGGTGATCGCCTCTTTGCGTCGCCGCGCTGTCAAAATAGCGGCTTCGTTGAGCAAGTTAGCCAGCTGCGCGCCCGAAAAACCTGGCGTCCGTCTGGCAATTTCTTTGAGGACGATCTCTTCGGATACTTTCTTATCCCGGGCATGGACTTCTAGGATGCCGAGGCGACCCTTCGCGCCGGGTAGGTCAACGCTCACTTGGCGGTCAAATCTACCAGGGCGCAAAAGCGCTGAATCTAGGACATCTGGCCGGTTGGTCGCGGCGATGATAATGATGCCGCTGTTGCCTTCAAATCCGTCCATTTCGGTGAGCAGCTGGTTGAGCGTTTGCTCGCGCTCGTCGTTACCACCGCCAATGCCAGCGCCTCTTTGGCGACCAACGGCATCAATCTCGTCAATAAAGACGATACAGGGGGCGCTTTCTTTGGCTTTTTTGAACAGGTCGCGTACGCGGGAGGCACCGACACCGACGAACATCTCGACAAATTCTGAGCCAGAAATGCTGAAAAAGGGCGTGCCTGCTTCGCCTGCGATCGCTTTTGCTAGCAGCGTTTTACCCGTTCCTGGCGGCCCGACCAGCAGCACCCCCTTCGGAATACGTGCCCCAATTGCGGTAAAGCGCTCAGGATTTTTGAGGAAGGTCACCACTTCTTGTAGCTCTTCTTTGGCATCATCAATTCCAGCGACATCCTCAAATAGAACACCCGTCTTAGCATCCATCTGAAAACGTGCTTTAGATTTGCCAAAGCTCATCGCGCCGCCGCTGGAATTAGCTGTGCGACGAAGCAGTATCACCATGGCAAATATGGCTAATAGCACAAGCGCACCCGTCGTTGCCAGGCTGGTGATGGTCCCCCGGTCTGGATTGGAGCTGACTTCCCAGGTAATGTTGTTCTCGGTGAGTCTGTCATGCAAGTCCGAATTGCGGTCCTTGACGAAAATCTTCACTTCTCGGGGCTTGGCATCCTCAGCGTCAGACTTGAGGCGAACTTTAGCAATGCCATTGATCTGATCAAGCTCGAGTTCTTCGACTTCTCCGTTGTCGATTTTTTCTAGCAGCTCTCCGTATTCGAGTGTGTCTTCTTCGTCTTGCGGCGAGGAGAAGATTTGCGCGGTTTTGATTTCGCTGGTTTTGGTATTGCTAACTTGGGCTACGGTCTGGGGTGTGGATTGGGCGATCGCTGCCGATCTTCCCAAAAATCCCTGACTTAGCAGCAGCGTAGCAGCCAGTAAACTGACAGAAGCGTTTCCTAATGTTTTGCCAAACCGACGCTTTTCTACTCTCTGTACGGGTGCCTGGGAAAGGAAAGCCGTCGTGGGAGAAGGAGACTGCTGCATGGGTCTGGTTTTGGAAAAAGTGTGCAGGAAAGAATCAGGGTTGCGCATCGCAGACTTAATCATTAACTGGTTGGTCAACCTCAAAAAGATATCAAGGGTAATGAACATAATTAGAGCCTAGTCTAACAACCTTCTCAACCAAGAACTGACTGACAATGGCCGACTAAGTAAATATGTCTAGTGAATATATATATAGTAAGAACGTCTCAAAGGCCGCATCAAAAATGGACAAGAGCTGAAGCAGAATAGACATAAGACATTTGCTGTGCAACACACCAGTGTCTCATTAATTTTTATAGTTTTTAACTTCTCAATATAGTAGTACTTTAGCGGAGCGCCAAGCTATGCATGCTGCGACTTTTAGCATTGTTATCACAACGTACAACCGGCTTGAGTTACTGAAGCGAGCCATTCGTTCAGCGCTAGACCAAACCGTTCAATGTCAGGTGGTGGTCGTGGATAATGCCTCTGACGATGGGACACAGGCCTATGTTGAGTCGTTATGCCAACAAGTAAACAGTGAACAGCTAACGCGGCTAGTCTATGTGCGTAATGCCGATAACTTACAACATGCGGGAGCGGTGAATGCTGGGGTAAAGGCGGCGAGTGGCGAGTGGATAAAGCTGGTTGATGATGATGACTACTTGGCTGCGAATTGTATTGAGGTAATGAGCCGGGCGATTGAGCTGCGATCGCAAGCCGTTATCTGCTCTTGCCAGGCCGCCCAGGTAGATACTGACGGCAACGAACTCAGCCGCACTGCCCCCACTGGCCCCGGCGACATTTTCTACATCCCCCAGGCTGATATTCACTACGGTATGCTGCTAGAGATGGTGCCCTTTGGTACACCGATTCAGGTTGCGGTCAGGCGCGATGCCTTTCTCAGCTCCGGCGGCTGGGACGAATCGATGACCAGCTGCGACGACATTGATTCCTGGATTCGAGTCGCCAAACAGGGCGATGCCCTCTTCATCAATCAATGCCTGGCCTATCGCACCGTATGGCCCGGCGGGTACGATCAAAAAATCACCCTACAGCGTCGTCTGGCAACCAACATGCTGATGAAAGAACGCATCTATTCCAAAATTGATCCTAAGCATCAAACCCAAATCCCTAAGCTGAACACGATCAATCAGTATTTGCACCTGCACTGGGCAATTGTGGCACTCAAACAAAAGCAAATAACAACCGCGCTGTCTTTAGGATTTCCGGCAGCGCTTTCTCCATCCGCCTGGCAGCTACTCAAACAAGCGGTTGACTTTAGAAAGCAAAAATCACCCGCGCCTATCGAGAAAAAAGTATTGGCATAGTGTTTGCTAGCAGGTCCGTAAATGCTCATTTGTGGGCTTGCCAGGACTAAGCTATACTGCGAGATCTGCAAACAGTTTTTAGTTGGAGAAATAATGTCTCGATATAGAGGTCCTCGCCTAAGAGTGGTACGCCGCTTAGGCGACCTGCCGGGTTTAACCCGCAAATCGGCTCGGAAAGCGTATCCCCCTGGACAGCATGGTCAGGCTCGGAAAAAGAAATCTGAGTACTGTATCCGTCTAGAAGAGAAGCAAAAGCTTCGTTACAACTATGGCGTTACCGAGCGCCAGCTCCTCCGCTACGTGAAAAAAGCACGTCGTGCGGGTGGTTCTACAGGACAAGTCATTTTGCAACAGTTGGAAATGCGGTTGGACAACACCTGCTTCCGATTGGGCTTTGGGCCAACCATTCCCTCTGCTCGTCAAGTTGTAAACCATGGCCACATCACGGTGAATGGCCGTGTGGTTAGCATTCCTAGCTATCAGTGCCGTCCTGGTGATGTAATTGGGGTACGCGGAAAAGACGCTTCCAAGAAGCTCGTTGAAGGAAATCTGGAGTTTCCAGGTTTGGCCAACGTACCTTCTCACCTAGATTTCGATAAGGGCAAGCTAGAAGCTAAGGTCACTGGCATCATTGATCGCGAGTGGGTCGCCCTGAATGTGAATGAGCTACTGGTAGTTGAGTACTACTCACGCCAGGCTTAAGACACATTCTCAGAACTGGAATTTCCTTTTTTGTCAGAAAGCTCTCGGAACAGCTGTTCCGAGAGCTTTCTGTATATGTTGTGAGTGTGATGTTTGTTATTGAGCCGTGCTAATACAGCGGCTAAAATAGAGGAAAGTATTTTTATCATTTGCTATGAGTATTAGCCTTACTTCAGGCCAAGAACGCTTTGTGCAAGACAAAATACAAGTTGGCAAATACCGCTCTGCTGAAGAGGTTTTAGAGGTTGCTTTTCGTTTGCTCGACGAGTATGAGCGGTCTGATGCTCAGTGGGTCAGTGAGGTGCGGGCAAAAGTGGATGCGGCCATTGAGGCTTCGAAACAGACATTGCCTGTAGATGGTGAAACGTTCGTCAATAAAATGCTAGATCGACTGCAACAGGCAAAACAGCAGTGAGTCGCTATGTTATCAGTCCTGCTGATTCTCGGTACTAGCCACCAATCTGAGACATGGTGCGGCTGTAAGCTCCTGTTACGCCAGATTCTCGCATTTTGAAGTTGATGTCGGGTTTTTCCTTGACTAGCTCAAATACTTGCTCGCGCAGCTTCGGCAGGGGAATGCCAGACCGTAGGCTGCTACGCAAATCTATCTGGCCACTTTCGTTGAGTAGGCAGGGGCGGAGTAGGCCGTCGGCGGAGAGGCGCATGCGGTTGCATCTGTCACAAAAACATTCGGACATTTGGCTGATGAAGCCGAGTGTTCCTTTTGCACCTGGAATTTGGAAAACATCGGCGGGGCCGTTGCCTGTTACCTGTCCTTCGGTGAGTCCCCATTTAGCGGTGATTTGAGAGCGGATGGTTTCGCTGTCTATCCAGCCTTTGTGGTTGAAGAGGGTGTCGTTACCGATGGGCATGAATTCGATGAATCGGATGTGCCAGTCGCGTTCGATGGAGAGGGCGGCGAGGTCGAGTACTTCGTGGTCGTTGACGCCAGGAATGACGACGACATTGAGCTTAAGGGGGGAGAATCCGACGGTGTGGGCGGCCTGGATTCCTTCCCACACATCTTGCCAGCGCGATCGCCCTTTTCCCCCAATGATGGTCTCGAAAGTATCTGCATTCAACGAATCTAAGCTGATATTAATTCGCCTCAAACCTGCATCGTGTAACGGCTTGGCCAGCTCCTTGAGGCGAAAGCCGTTGGTGGTCATGGCCAGGTCTTTGGTTTCAGGCAGAGCAGCGATCGCACCCACCAACTCCACCACCCCCGGCCTCAACAGTGGCTCCCCCCCCGTCAGCCGAAACCGCGTAAACCCAACCGGAATAAACACCTCTTTTAGCAGCTGCAAAATCTCATCGTGGGTCAGCCAGTGTTCCTTCAGCGCGTACTGCAAGTCAGCACCCTCGGGCATACAGTACACGCACTGAAAATTGCAGCGGTCAATCAAGCTGATGCGTAGATAATCAATCGGCTTAGGCGCGGTAAGCGGTGTTCTCTCGAAGGGTGCGGTTGCAGTCATAAAGGCATATCGAAGTGACTAGCGTACTCTCCATACTCCACTATTGTTCTGAAAATGACACGATAAGCTTAAGTGATATTGATAGAAGGTACTGATGGTTGAGCCTAGAAGTGGTTATACGTTGCCAGTTTTTGCCTGTGCAGGTGCGATCGCTGCCCTCCACCTGCTCAAAAAACAAACTGCCTCAGCTACAATCTCTCTTCACCTCATCGAGCCTGACAAAACGGTAGAAATTCCCATAGAGCAATCCTCTTTACTTTCCGAGAATGAAGCGCTTGCCATTACGCGCAGTGACCCGGGCGATAATTTGGACCTGACGCGCCATACGCCAATTTGGTCAGTTGTTAGCTGGGCTGGGGAAGGTCAGTCAGAGCAAATTGAGTTAGTAGGCGGTGAAGGTATTGGTCGACATTCCGATGGCGATGCCATCTATGCATACGCGCGAAAACTGCTGATACATGCGTTGTCAGCCGAGCTGAGTGATCATCAAAAAATCAAAGTAACGATTATTTTGCCGGAGGGTCGGCGGTTGGCATTGCGGACTTCCAATGCAGCATTTGGTGTGGTGGATGGACTTTCTCTGTTGGGAACGAGCGGGATCGCTCAGCCTTTGAGTGCACCAGGGCAGCTCGCGGCCTATCGTGAAGACTTGCGGCAGAAAGCGAAGCAGTATAAAAACTTGGTGTTTTGTCTGGGTGAGAACGGTCTAGACCTAGCATTGAAGTTGGGTATAGAGCCGAAAAGACGGCTGAAAACGGCTAACTGGATTGGGCCGCTGCTGGTAGAGGCTGGAGCGTTAGAGATTTCCTCTATTCTGCTATTTGGATATCACGGCAAGCTAATTAAGCTAGCGGGCGGCATTTTTCATACCCATCATCACGTTGCCGATGGACGGCAAGAAATTATGGCGGCGTACTGTGCTCAGGCTGGGCTACCTACAGAAGTAGTTCAAAAAGTCTTGGCGAGTCCGACGACAGAGGCAGCACTGGATGCTTTGAAGGCAGTAGATCTGCAGTGTTCAGAAGGCTGGTCAGCACGGGTATATGGCATTTTGGCAGAGCGGATTGATGAGCGATCGCGCGCCTACATTCAAACTCATACCGAACAAACGGTCAGAGTCGGCAGCATACTGTTTGATCGCCAGCGTCAGATCATTGTTAAAAGTGAAGCAGGCCAGGCTTTACTGAACGCTTAACATCTTCTGGTGATTCAAGCGGCAAGCGGTTTGCTACTGTATTTAAAAAGCAAATTAATAAATTTAAGCCTTCTCCGGATCTCCTCATAGGGAAAGTGCCAGTCGGGCTATCTGGTCAGTTCATTACATAGATGATCGACCACTTTTATAACCAGACAGACCAAATCAGACAGAAGGGATTATTGTGACTTCTCAAACACCCACCCCACAGGTTCAGACGACAGACGCCTCTAATATAGCTACGAATATTGTTGAATCGTCTGCACTCAACCGCCAAATGCTAGCCATCCTAGATTTTGGTTCACAGTATTCGGAGCTAATCGCCCGGCGCATTCGCGAAACGGAAGTTTACTCGGAAGTCCTCTCCTATCGCACAACCGCAGACCAGCTCCGTCAGCTAAATCCAAAAGGCATTATTCTTTCGGGCGGTCCTAGCTCTGTATACGATGAAAATGCACCTAAATGCGACCCTGAAATTTGGAACTTGGGTATTCCCGTTTTGGGCGTTTGCTACGGTATGCAAATTATGGTGCAGCAGCTGGGCGGCCAGGTAGAGCGAGCCGAGCGCGGTGAGTACGGTAAAGCCTCTTTGCTGATTGACGATACAGCCGATTTGCTTACGAACGTGACTGAAGCTTCCACTATGTGGATGAGTCATGGCGATTCGGTAACGCATCTGCCAGCAGGGTTTGGGATATTAGCCCATACGGAAAATACGCCGCAGGCTGCGATCGCTAACCCCACCAAACGCTTCTACGGCGTCCAGTTTCATCCCGAAGTCGTTCACTCCACTAATGGCAATGAGCTCATCCGTAACTTTGTGTACAACATTTGTGAGTGTGAACCTACCTGGACTACAGAAGCCTTTGTAGAAGAAGCCATCCGCGAAGTTCGTGCAAAAGTTGGCGATCAAAGAGTTCTACTCGCACTCTCTGGTGGTGTCGACTCCTCTACGTTGGCCTTTTTGCTGCACAAAGCGATTGGCGATCAGCTGACCTGTATGTTCATCGATCAGGGATTTATGCGCAAGCGTGAGCCCGAACGCCTGATTGAGATTTTTGATAATCGCTTCCATATCAATGTGGAATATATTGATGCGGGCGATCGCTTCATTGAAAAAATCAAAGGCGTCACCGACCCCGAAGAAAAGCGTAAAATCATTGGCCACGAGTTCATACAGGTATTCGAAGAAGAATCCACTCGCCTCGGACCCTTCGATTATTTAGCGCAGGGCACCCTCTATCCCGATGTCATCGAATCGGCAGATACCAACGTTGACCCGCAAACTGGCGAAAGAGTCGCGGTCAAAATCAAAAGTCACCACAACGTGGGTGGCCTGCCAAAAGACTTGAGATTCAAGCTGATCGAGCCCCTACGCAAACTCTTCAAAGACGAAGTTCGCAAGGTCGGTCAGGCAGTCAACCTGCCCGACGACATTGTCCGTCGCCATCCTTTCCCTGGTCCTGGCCTGGCGATCCGTATCCTGGGTGAAGTCACCCCCGAGCGCCTGCGTATCCTGCGAGAAGCAGACTACATTATCCGTCAGGAAATCCGTCGCAGCGACAGCTACCACGACTTTTGGCAGGCCTTTGGCGTATTGCTGCCTGTGCGTAGCGTCGGCGTTATGGGCGATCAGCGCACCTATGCCTATCCCATCGTTTTACGACTGGTTAGCAGTGAAGATGGCATGACCGCCGACTGGTCGCGTGCGCCTTACAAGCTGCTAGAAAGTATTTCCAATCGTGTGGTGAACGAGGTTGATGGTGTTAACCGTGTTGTGTACGACATTACGTCCAAGCCGCCTGGCACTATCGAGTGGGAGTAATCATCTGCGCTCCACGTTTGCGCTCCACGTTTTTCCGTAGGGGCGTGGTTACCTTTTGTTTCTGTCCCTAGCTGGATAGCCACTTACGAGAGTTTGCGGCACAATAAACCATAAAGCAACCCGTATCATCATGAACACAGATTCCCTACTCGAACTTGTCCAAAAAGGCTATCGTGTCACACTGGGCGCGGCCTCCACTGCGGTAGAAGCCATACAAGATCCGCAGCGAGTTTCGGATGAGTTTTCCGCCATTGGAACTGACTGGGAGCGCCTGGCAGACAAGCTAGAAGTGCGCGGCGCACTGACGGAAAAAGAAGCACGTGATTTTGTAGAAGGCGTCAGCAGCCAAATGCCAGAGCCCTTTCGCAGTGCGTCTTCCCCGTTCACGCCTGGAAAAGCTGACGAGCCACCTACCGTCACGACAGTTGCAACACCAGTTGTTGATACTGAATTGCAGGCAGAAGTAACTTCTTTGACGGCTGAGCTAATCGCAATTCGTGAAGAAATCGAAGCGTTGAAGAATAAGGACAACTAAAGCCTATCTGCGGTTCAGCTAAGGGTGTCAGCACTGCTACACCCTTAGGCCTCAGCAGCATTCCGTGACGGCTTTTGCATCAGTCTTGTAATTCAGAGAACCGCTCAATTCCCTATCCGACGTGGTATTGGTGGCTGAGTGTAATCAATTATGACCTTGTAGCCTGCTTTGCGGTAGATATCATCTATCAATGCCTTTAAGTCAATAGTAGGTTCGGTATCTTCTGCCCTGAGAGGCAGCTGAAATTGAGGAATTTCGTTACTAAGACTAAAAGCATAGAGTTCCGCGTGAGGTCTTTGCACACTTCGACTGACCAAAATGCGGTAGTCGCTTGCGATGTCTCCCTTCGCTAGTGGCATCGGTGAGTTGCTGCGTAGCAGATCGATTTCAACTAGATGGCGCAGGCTACTAAGAACATTCAATCGTTTCTCCAGATAGGTATTTCGTCCTTTTCCAAGTCTTTTATTGGCTGGTGACAGAATCTCTACGACTGTCACCACTTCACCGGTTTGTACCGCTTTGATTTCCAAATAGCGTTCTTTAACTTCTATTGGCATAGAAATCAGCACTGGTACTGGTTCTGACGGTTTTTCTATGACAGCGATAGTTTTTGGTCCGCTGACTGTTGCAGGTTGTGTTGGCGATCGCATACCTTCCCTCTGCTCAACCGTTACATCAGGAATACCAACCAATAGAGATTCATCTGCATCCAAGTCGTAGACTCGTTGTTCTATTGATGCTCTGTACTTCGGGAGAATTTGAGGGTTTAGGGTGTCTGCGATTTTCCTGCGGAAAGGCTACGCCAACGCCACTATCAACCGGCTATGCACTTCCGGCCACAGCTCAGGACTTTCTAAATAAGGACCCATTCCTGGAAACATCGTTTTTTCTTCTGCTAAGCAACTGCGTATTCTGTATGCTCGCGTACTGAGACGGGATGAAACGCCAGAACGATATGGTCTTTGGGAACGCCTGCTGCCACCAGATCTACAGTGATACTATCCTCGATACCGTCGTAGTGCATCCAGGTTTTGTCGTATTCGTTACGCGATCGCACTCCCCATCCCACCTACAGGCGGCACATCCTGCCAGCGACCATTCCCCACAGCCCTAATCGCATCCTTCAGTTTCACATCGCCGGTGTACAGCGCCTTACCGACAATCACTCCAGACACGCCAGCAGGCACCAGCCCTAGCAAACTCATCAGGTCAGATACAGAGCTAACCCCACCCGACGCAATCACGGGCGTATCTATCGCCGTAGCCAGCTCTCTGAGCGCCTCCAAATTCGGCCCTTTCATCGTGCCGTCGCGCTTAATATCGGTATACACAATCGCAGCCGCACCCTGTTCACCCATCCGCCTAGCCAAATCAATCGCCATCACTTCCGACGTTTCCAACCAGCCTTTGGTCGCTACCTTCCCTTCGCGAGCATCAATCCCAACGATGATGCGACCTGGATACTGAGTGCTCAGCTGACCTACCAGTTCAGGATTCTCTACCGCTGCGGTCCCCAAAATTGCATACTGCACACCCAAGTCGAACAGGGCACTGACCCGGTCAGCATCCCTGAGCCCGCCGCCGACTTGAATGGGTAGGTTTACTGCTTGGGCGATCGCTCCAATCGCCTCCCAGTTCTCCGGCTTCCCAGCCTTCGCCCCATCCAAATCTACCAGGTGCAAACGAGTAGCACCCTCAGCTTCCCACTGCCTGGCAACCTCCACAGGATTCTCGTTGTACACCTGTGACTGGTCATAGTCACCTTGAAACAGACGCACACAGCGCCCCTCTAGCAGATCGATTGCCGGAATAACATCCATTTATTTCACACTCTTTTTAGCAACAGATCAGCAACTTAGCTAAGCCGCTGACCGTTCCGGCTTAAACACATGCCCTATAGCCTAAAGTCGATCCCCTCTTGGGAAAACGCACTGTGGAGCCAAGGAACAACTAAACTGTTTCTGGCCCGATAGGGTGGGGTGGGTTCAGCCCATGTTGAGCCTAGCGCAAAACACGTCCGCTACTGGCGGCTGATACTTTCTAAAACCTGCTGGATATGATGACTATCTGGGGCTTTGGGTTGCGATCGCAAATACCCCTCCAAATCCTGCTTCGCCAGCCCATAGTTATGCAGCCGATGGTGTAGCAAACCGCGATCGCGCATCTGCTGCGACTCACTCGGCATCAAAATCAGCAGCTTATCTAGCACTGCCACTGCCTTCTTATCCGCTTCCTGCTGAATATAAATCGCCTTCAAATTCATCAACATGCGCGACAGAAAAGCCTTTGGCATTACCCCGCCCAAAAATTCTGGCCGCCATAGCGACTGCGGAAACATTTCTTCAAACCGCTGCTGACAGTCGTGTACAAACAGCACCTCGCCATCGTGAAAAGGATCCACAAATACTTCCATATCCTCAATCACAGGCCTCACCAAAAAATGGCCCGGCATCCCCACACCCACCATCGGAAACCTAACGCGATGAGCAATTTCCAAATACACCAGCGACAGCGAAATGGGAATGCCTAACCGTCGGTCCAACACGCAGTTTAGGTGACTATTCTCGGGGTTGTAGTAGTCGGCCTGATTGCCCGAGAACTTTAGCTCCTTGAACAAATAATCATTGATAGTTTGAATGACTTTGAGCGGGTAGCGCCGGGCGGGTAAGCGCGATCGCACTACCTTCGCCATTTCATCTAGCCGCCGCAGATATCGCGCCGGGTCCATATCCCAGTGCTCTTCCTGTGCGATATACAGCGCCGCCGCTGCCAAATTAATCCGCCCCTCGGACTTCTGCACTTCTTGATAAAAACGTTGCCCAGCAGGAGAAAGTCTCATGGAAATTCTGGCAAAACAAAAAGCAGCCCGGCAAAGGCTGCTTTATTGTATAGCGACATTACCTGCCCGTTAGCTAGAAATTTGCAGAAGATCTAACCCAAAGATCAATTATCTCCGTCAAGATTTTCCACTAGGGCAGACATACTTTGGGCCTGTGATTTCGTCCCATTCAATCCGTTAATGGCACCGACCAAATCCACCCCAGACGTCTGCTTTAGCTGCGTCATAAACGCCGCTGCCTGCGTCGCCAAATTCCCAGACTGTGTATCGACCACAGTTACATTCTGCACACCTACCTCAGGCACGGTTGCCGTCAACGTCTTCAGCAGCACCTCCAGCTTTTGTAGAAGGAAGATATCGCGAGCGCTGTCGCCTGCCGTCAGCCAGGATTCCGCCAAGCTGCGCGTACCTTCTGCCTGCGCTTTGCCTTCCTCAATAATGATTGAGGCATTACCTTTTGCCTGTGCGATCGCTCGCTTACACTCTGCCTCCGCAGGCGCAATCACGTCCGCCTTCAGCTGCTCCATAATTTGCTTAATCCGCTCCTGCTGCACCGGCACATCCGCTTGAATTCGTGCCAGCGAAGCTGCAATCTCAGCCTCAGCCTCAGCCACCACCGCCGGGCGCATTGTCAGCGCATCCTGCGTCCTTTGTTCAGCCGCTGCCTGCGCGATACCAATATCCCGCTCTAGCCGCCGCACAGCTGTAATCTTTTCATTCTCAGCCGTCTGCACCATCGACTCCGCCTTAGCTTCAGCCTCAGCAATTCGCGCATCTCGCTGCAAATCTGCCTGCTGCTTACGACCAATAGAATCCAGATAGCGCACATCATCAGAAATATTCTGAATTTGCAGCGTATCCAGCACCAGGCCTAGCTTTTGAAGATCTTCCTCAGCCTCATCTAGCAAGCTTTTAGCAAAGGCCGTTTTATCTTCATTTACCTGCTCAGGTGTCAGGCTAGCCAGCACGCCTCGCAGATTTCCCTCCAGCGTTTCCTTTGCTATCTTCTCAATTTCTTTGCGAGGCTTACCCAGCAAACGCTCAATCGCATTGTGAATAGTCGGTTCTTCACCCGCAATCTTAATATTCGCGACGCCATCTACGTGCAGCGGAATCCCACCTTTCGAGTACGCATTCGACACCCGCAGCTCAATGATCATGTTGGTCAAGTTCATCTTCACCACTTTCTCAAGCAACGGTGTCCGCAGGCTACTGCCGCCCTTTACCAGGCGATAACCCACCTTGCGCCCGCCCGTTTTACGAGCACTCCCCGCAAAAATCAGCACCTCATTCGGCTGACAAATGTAGTAAAGGTTCTTAATCATCAACGTCCCTAAACCACCCGCGCCTGCTATCAGCGCCAAAATCACAATAGGCATACTCTAAATTCTCCAAAAATCTGTGTGATAGGCATCTTGCCTGTTTTGTGTGATAGGCATCCTGCCTGTCACTCTTGCCTCTTGAGTCCAATTCCTACGAATCCGCCGCACTCGCCGAAAGCGTCTTCACTGCACTCTCACTCAATTTCCCATTCGTAGCCTGCTCCCCCACCTGCGAGAGCGTTCCGACCACATCAATCCCCAGCGTCTGCTCCACTTGCTCTAGGAACTGCCGCACAATCTCCGGATACACATTCGCCAAAGACGCGATCGCCTTTCCATCCCCGTTATCAATCACATTGATATTGTTCAGCTTCAGCCGGTGCGGAATCGCCGCCGCCTCCTGCAAAATCATCTCCACCTGCTGCAGCAAAAAGATCTGACTCGCATCCACGCCCGTCTCCTTCCATACCTGCGCCAGCATTTCATTCACAGCTGCCGACGCTTTAGCATTCTCTTCAATACTGGCCGCCGCACCCTTGGAGCGTAGTATCTGCGCTTCCCGACGCGCCTCTGCAGGCAGCACCTCATCCGCCTGCAAGCGCAGCCTTTCTAGCTTCGAGCGCATCGCCTGTAGCTGTTGCTCAGCCCGAGCCCGAGCCTCCTTAGCCGCAGCTGCCGTTCGCTCTTCCTCAGATTTTGAGCGCTGGTCTAGCTCTGCCTTAATTTTCCGCAGTTCGTTCGTTTTCTGCTGCGTAATTGTCAGCGCCTGCGACTTAAACATTTCTGCTCGCTTCTGACAGTCCGCCTCAATTCGCTCCGCTTCACCAATCGCCTCTGCCTCAGCAATCTCAGCATCGCGGACAATCTTGGCAATCTGACGGCGACCAATAGAACTCAGGTAGTCCATATCGTCCGTGACGCTCTGAACCTTCAGCGTGTCCAGCTGCAAGCCCAGCTTATTCAGATCGCGAGCCACATCTTCAGCAATTCGCTCAGCAAAGTTCAGACGGTCTTCGTTCACCTGCTCAGGCGTGAGATTAGCGACCACGCCTCGTAAATTACCTTCCAGAGTTTCACGCACCACCCGGCGAATTTCGGAGCGATTGCGACCCAGGAAGCGCTCGATGGCGTTGCCGACAATCCCTCTGTTGCTAGAGACTTTTACATTAGCGATCGCCTGAATATTCAGCGGCGTCCCCCCCTTCGCGTAGGAGTTACTCACCTCCACTGGGATAGGCATAGTGGTCATATCCATCTTCTCCACCCGCTCTATCACCGGAATCACAAATGCCCGTCCACCAAAGACCACTCTGTATCCTACGTTTCTGCCGCTCGGCTGCTTGTACTGCCGACCCGAAATTATCAAAATTTCGTTTGGCTTACAGATTCTCAAGCAGGTTTTTAACAGGGCGATCACAGCGCCCAAAACAATCAGCGTGATGCCAATGGTTCCTATGCCCAATGCTCCAATTGCAGCGGGCGGTGCTGTGGTTGGCGTCAAGGACTGATTTGCTTGCGCCAGCACAATTGATTGCTCTGCTACTTCTGGCAAAGCTTCATGGGTCTCTGCCTTAAAAGAAGTGTCACTCATGGTCATTACTCCGTGTAATAGCGTTCAAAATCAACGTCACGATATGTCTACAAGCTATCTTTGCTTCTAGCAATTCTTATGCAGGTTTAGCCCTCCAATATTTTTGGATTGCCCGCGTTCTGCCTGTCTATCTGATGCTTGTCAGAAACGACCCACAGTCGGTTTTCGCTATGGCCTACGACTAAAACGCGATCGCCAACCCGAAAAATCTCATCATCCTCAGTCCTTGCAATCAAATGAAGCGTACTACCGCCAACCTCTAGCACTACTTTTCCGTTACTACTTGCATCAAAAGGCAGCTCTACAATGCCGACAAGTCCAGAAAAATCCTCATTACGAACCAGACTATCGACCTGGCGGCTTTTGAGATAACGCAAGGAGCCTGCGAGCGTCGCGCCGCAAAAGATGCCCATAGCCAGGGCAACTACAAAGATGAGTCCCCCTAGTCCAGGGCTCGTTGCTCCCAAAACCAGTCCTGTTAGGCCAAAGAAAAATCCTCCGAACGTCCAAAACTTGAAGCTGGTCAGTAGCGATAGTAAGAAAGGAATTCGACGGCGACGGCGAATCTTGGTTCTTAGTAGCTCTACATCCGTATCGACCTGTAGGTCAGTGTCTACGTCAGCATCAATATCGGCATCGAAGTCAGTGTCTACATCAACATCCGCATCAAAGTCAGCATCAATATCGGCATCAAAGTCAGCATCAATATCAAAATCTGCATCGGCGTCTACATCAAAGTCATCGAGTAAATCGCCGCCACCGACCAAAGATAACGCGACAAAGACGCCGCCAATCGTCAAACAAAACCAATAAACTGACTGCACAATAAGTTGCTCTAAAGATGAACGATGAAAAAGCTGGCCGATCTTTCGATTAGCGATCGCTTACAACCGTCCAGATACATCAAGGACTCTTGCTATATCGTGTATGTAGATACCTAAAATATTGTCCTCATTCCCGAAAATCTTCACAAATTTCCTGGCCAACAGAGCGTTAGGCACCAAAAAAGGAACGCCCTTTTGAAAGAGCATTCCCTGAATAGCTAATCAAACTAAATTGTTCGGTCAATTAACCCCAATAGGCTGTCCTAACTAGGCTTTTTTTCCGGCATCAGGCACTTGTCCGAATCGCATCCTGCAGGCCCAGCTTCAACCAGCTCACCGGCATCATGCTGTTCTAGCGCTGCGTGGAAGTTGTCAGTCTTCCGACGCGATCGCACCTCCTTCAGCATCGCCTCATACGCATCCTTACTAATTGGCTCAAACGGCAACCGAGGGAACGTCTGCAAATCATCAAAGCGAGCCAGCAACGCCGCCGACACGTAGCCCTCATCATTCTGAATCGCCTCAGTGATCCGCCGCGCCAACGGCTCAATCTCATTCTCACGCAGCTCAATCGTCGCCGACGTATTGTGCGCCGTGTAATACGTCTGAACCTGCATATAAAAGTCAAACTGAGCCAGCGCCGAAAACTGCTCAATCGACACCTCATCTGCACCTGGCAAATTCGCCCAGTCAACTTCTACTGGCAGCTCCACTAGCCACTCAGTACAGCGCGGATCGAACGGATCATCAAGCAAATTACCTTTCTCATCCTTGTCAGATTGAGACGGAATTACTGAATAACCATAGTCCATACAAGCCAACGCAACCGGATCGTCTTTTCGGAACGTGATTCGACGGATAAAGCGCTGTGCCTTAGGTGGATGCCAGCCAGAAGATGCGCCTGTTAGCAAGCTCTTTGTTCCTGCGGGCTGAACGGTTGTGCAGCGGTTAGGGCGACGGATGTTATGGCGATCGCAATACTCCCAAACCGTCTCATGCACCACCTTCTTCCAGCGGCTCAGGTATGCCTTCTCCTGCTCCTTAAACTCTACGCCCTTCATCGTGTCAGGGCGACCCGCTGCAAACCACTCCAGCCACTCCACGCCAAACGCTTTCACACAGAAGTCAAAGAATCCTGTGAATGAAACACCCACAATCGGGTCTTCCTCGCGAGAGTTTTGATAGCGAGACTCGACAAACTGGTGGTTTAGGAGGGCTGCGACGGCGATCGCACCCGCCCTAAATGCATCATCCTGCGCCTGCTCATCCTTCGAACTAATCTGATTTAGGTGAATTTCGGCCAAATTACAGTGAAAATCTTGCCCAATGATCTCGCCGCATGGATTTAGTCCATAACGCCCCTCACCTTGTGCCCTTCTCTCTGCCTCACCGGCCCATTGAATCGCCCCCTCTCCAGAGTAAAACTGCTTACGAACCGCAGTCTCAATATCCTCAGCCGAAGGCTTTTCATGAAATACCCGCGTATGGTTCGCCATTCGCAGCGCATCTTTTGTGGGATCAATGCTCCAGTTCCCATCCTCATCCTGACGCCACAGGTTTTCCTTCGCACCTGTCGCCACATCGTCGTCGCTCGCAAACTGACGCATGCCCGCACTGTTATGCGTCAAATACCCATCGCAATAGAAGCAATGGGCGTCTTCCACCTCAATATCGTAGGTTTGAACGTGGTCATAGCTGCCTAGGCCTTTAACACTCACTGGAATGTCCAGGTCTAGATCGGCTTCAGCAACATAGCGCTCGTAGTTAGAATCGACACTATGGTTTCCCTGAAAGCCCATGCCACGGTTTCCCTGAAAGCCCATGCCACGCATTTCACTGTAAGAATAAGCCTCGCGCATCATCGCACCGCTCAGCGTAAATCCGTACATCTTAAGCCCAACGGGAATAGAGCCCTTTGCAGAGTGCGGAGCAATCAAAGCGTTGTATTGCTGCTTCAGGGCCGGAAGTTTCAGGTTGTACTTGACCTGCCACCGCTCATTTTTTGGCACAGTTGTAGAGAGGCGACCCGCAATTCCCAGGCTAGAGAGTACAGCTGCAACCTGTCGAACAAAGTTGCGATAAACGCTGGTCACTAAGTGAAGTGGCCTGTTGTTCGCCGCACCATCACTATCCATCACGCCCGCCAGATAAGCCGCCCTTACATCTATAGAGCCTTGCAAAATGAAGTCTGGAACTTCAAGTGACTGATTAGGCTGCTTGATGTGTTCATGAAAATACTCAGCCAAACGTATGCTCGAGCAAACAGACTTTGCAGCGTTCTCACCCTTAACGCTACCGTGCGTAGCTGCAACGCCAAATTCAGTAAGCCCTGTATCAATCTTCGCGCGTAAAGTTTCCAAAAGGCTTGGATCATTGTCCTCTGCGTTCATTGCCCACTCAACCCGGCCATATGGTTTGTTGTGCTTGTTACGGCCAAGCGCTACATATCCATTTCCATGGGTAAATCCAATCAGCCACGCAACGTTAGGTGTCAGGTCAGGGATAACGATATCTTTGGCTGTTCGGCTTTGTTGGGGTCTTTGAGCGGTTGTATCTACAGGTAAGTGGGTTAGTGTACCTGTCAGTATCTGATTGCTGTGCATCAGGCGATCGCCCTCAGACAGCTCCACCAACCGCTTCCATTCAACCTCGCCCTGTGCATCTTTAAAGACAGCGACTCTATGATTTAGCGTTGCCCGAGGATAGGTCCCATTAGTCTCTATTTCATAGACGTCCTGTTGACCCTGGTCGAACTTATTCACGACCTTTCTGTAACCAACTGGCGTCTGTACGCGATCGCCCACTCGAACATCTTTGATAGGAACAAGTCCCTTCGCAGTATGTACCAGCGCATCCTCAGGCAAGCAGCGTCTAATATTTCCAGCAACCACGCAGGCTGCAGCCTCATCAATTAGCAAACAGCACTCAATAGAATTCAGCTGTCGCCCAATTGCGTTATTCAAAATCTTCGCGCAGCGCCCGTACAGCTCAGGCAGCTTCACCGGATTCGCCATCCCGCCGAACCCCTTCAGCCGCTCACCCGCAGGGCGAATATCACTTAGGTCAATAATCGCCTCCACTTCGCCATCAAACCGCTCATCTGTCGATAGCTCCAGCAGCGTCTGATAAGACTTCACCCACCCCTGACGGCTATCGCCCGCAATAATCTCTACGCGGTTATTGGCCTCATCTACCTTAATCTCTGCTTCTTCACGACGCTGACTCTCAATAGTCATCCCCACGTCGCCACGCATCTTCACCGTAATTTTGTTACGAATCGCTGGCAGCTGATTAATGTACTTTGGCTCTAGCACCGCGCCTGTCCCGCAGCCCATCATTGCCAAATCCATCATCAGCCCAAACGCTCGCCAGTCCACCACATTCGTACTGGTGCAGTTATAAGCGCCCGAAAAGTTCTGAGGATTCTTACTCCACTCGGTGCCACCCACCCATAACCAGCGCCCAGAGGGCATCGCCTTCAGGTCACGCTGCATTTTAGAAACCAGGTCACGCTCTTCTTGGGTGAGGGTGCCGAGTTCTACTAGGCCGGTTAGGGTGCGATCACACACGTCATGCCAAGTCTCTCGCCGCCCCCCATCGTACCGACGGCTATAAGTACGGTAGAAAACTGGATATGCCGCAGGCGCAGTTTCTGGAAACGGACTTTTGGCACGAGTACGCTCAAGTTCTTGAACCATGGGAATTGAAGAGATAGAAAGATAGTAAATACGTTTATATAGCGCTTTGCCTGTTTATTCAAGACAATCAACCTCTATATATAGCTACGCACTTATAGCAATAGACATTAACACACTATAGTGTCTGAGACTGAGAGCAGACACTATATATGGATAATTCAATATATTTACCTATCTCCAGTTTCTAATCCTGGAGTAATTGTTCGAATGCTTGTTTTGCCTGCTGTCCTACCGCTGGCCAGCTTACAAAGTTTTTGTAATGCTCAAAAGTGCTTCGTGCCAGTATCGAATAGCGATCTTCCGTCATCTGCCCCTCGATAAACGCACAGTAATCTTCCGGCTTACTTTCTGGGGAGAATGTCTTTCCTGTCACGCCTGCTTTCACAACGCTAGAAATACCACCAACATCACTCGCCAAAGACGGCACTCCATAGGAAGCTGCCTCGCTTAACACCACGCCCATTGCATCCGCACGTGTGGGATACAGCAAAAAGTGAGCCGATTGAAATAGCTCAGCCATTTTGCCCTGCCCTTCTGGAGTTATTTTATCTATAAAGCCATGAACCTTCACAAAGTTAGGAACCTCATAAGGGGGATGGCAACCTACAACATGCAATTCTGTCGCGGTGCCTCGTGCATTCAATGCCTCCGCAATTCCAAACGCCGTATCACCACCTTTTCGCTGCCAGTCCACACCCACAAATAGCAATCTGCAACATTGATGCTTCCTGCACGTCAAGGCAACTTCAAAGGCCTCGTCAGATAAGCTACGTGCTTGACTTGATCCTCTTGGAATTACCTTTATCTTTTCAGGCGGAATACCATACAGTGTCTGAGCCTGTTCCGAAGCCCAGTCGGAATTAAAGATAGCCAGACTGCATCTATCTAACACTCGCTGCTCCAACCTCATCAAATTGTCGCGAGTTTCTCGGCAAAGATTACTCAGATATGGATAGAAGTCGACTAAGCTGCCAAGCGTCGTATCAGTCCACAGCACCATTGGCCGGTCAGGTTTCACCGACGCAATCGGAATAGCATTTTCTGGGCAAAGCAAAATGTCTGCATTTGACCGAGAAAGATATCGTTGAATTTGCCCCGCATAGTGCCGAGAAACAATTGGGTCAGCCCAGCTGTAAAAATCTCGATGGCCAAAATTTCGATAAAACTGCCACTTGAGCCGAGTGATAGGACTACGTTTCCGCTCTAAGGAACCTAGCGGTGTTACCTGGCTGCCCGCTGTCTCTAGCGTTTGAACAATTTTGGCTCCAGCACCATACAGTCCCAAGTGTCGCTTAGGCCAGTTCTCAGGGTTTTGCAGGTCAAAAGTTGTGACAGTTGCAATTTTCATAGGTTTGCCTCGGCCTTTACAGCAGGCAACTGTTTATTTTGTAGCGACTCGTATACCGCTAGCGTTTGTTGAGCGATCGCCTCCCAGCCCAAAAAATCCAAAGGTGCCTCAGCTGACTTCGTCTGCACCTGCATTGCCTCACGCAACACATCCGCTGTCAGCGCACCAGAATATGTCCTCACCCAATCTGTCCCAATTTGCCGTTGCCAATCGACCACTGCACCCAAATAAGGTGCCAGGACGGGCCGGTTAAAAGATAGCGACAGCAGCAAACTGCCCGAGTTGAGAATTTCTGTGAAAGGCAACACAACCAGATCAGCTGCTTTAAAGAAGACTTGTAGCTCATCATCTTGAATAAACCGTAAGTGCAGCTGAACAGTTTGCTCTGTGCCAGCAGCTTCTCGGACGGTTTGCTCTAGCTCACCGTTATCTGGCTTCCCAGCAACGAGCAGCGTGACAGATTGCCCCTGTTGCGTCAGCTCACGAAAAATTCTAGTGAGGTGTGGAACGTTTTTGTAAGGGCTGATATAGCCAAGATAGAGCAGGACTTTCGTTTGCGGACTCAGATTCAGCTGCGACCTGGCTTCATCTTCAGACAAATCGTTGCCGTAGCATCCTCGATAATGTCCATGGGGCACAACAACTCCAGGCGTATCGACTAGTCCAGGCAAAGATTTGGCTACTGCCTTACGCCCGGCCTCGCACAGGTTTATGTAGCCGTCAGTTGCAGCTACCAACTGCTGCGTAAACCAATTTGCCAGTTCTGGATGTGTAACCACATGTGGTTTTTCATCATGAATCGTCCAGATGATCTTCGTGCCTCTCCACTGGCTCAGCTTCAGCAGCAACCAAAACGTCAGCACCCGCACTCGCGCCATCCAAACGTTTGGATGTCTCACCAGTGTCTCCACCGGCCAGTGCAGATGAAATACATCAAATTTTTCCTGCAACAGCAGCTTCAGTGAGAACTCACTCACCGATACCGTTTCTGGCATATTCGAGTACAGCAGCCAGGTATACGGATTGGCGTAACGCGTCTTGAAAGCTGGCCAAGCAATCACCTTCATATCAGGCAAGGTTGATAGAATCATCACTACTAACCTGCCCACTATTCGACGAAAGCTCTCCTATATCGGAGACAAAACTGGTTTCAACCACTCGGACAAATCTCGCTTAATCAAGTCTTGAAGCCGCAAAATCTCTGGCTCAAAGGATCTTGTCAGCTCGCTTCGTAGCTCCTCAGAAAGCGGCTGAATAGCCGTCGCATTTTTTTGGTACACCTTAGCCGACAGCGGTTGGCGAACATTTTCTGGAATTACCTGCCGCAACACGCTCTTCAATCTGTTTGGTCTCGTCAAAAAATCATGTAGCAGCTTATTTTTCCGGACCGCTGCCGTCGTATTGTGCCGTTTCGAGGTATCAACTGTTAACTGGGCATCAACGCCAAGAAACTCAAAAATATCTTGATAGACAGACTGTGGGCTTTTTACAAGGTCATCGTACAAATAGAATCGCAACTGCTCGGCACTAAATCGCTCTTGATATCGTTGAATCTGTTCGCAGTACAATCCGACCTGTCGATAGTGCCAAGCCGGAGACCATCCTTTTTCGATACGTTCAGCTTCCTTGGCCATTGCCCTTCCAAAATCGCCCTCCCATTCTCTGCCATCTCGTCGCAGATGCTTGTAGTGGGAATATGCGCGATCTACCGGATGACGAAGGAATGCGATGAGCTTGATTTCGGGCGTGTAGTGGTAAATGCGATCGCAGCTATCCTTTATATACAGATACATCGTCGAGGCCTCGCCGCACAGTTGTCCATCACCAGCTCCTTCAAAAAGCTGCTGATATTCAGACAGCTCAACCACTGACTGTGCGTTGATCCAGGCAATATCATCCCCAGGTCCGCTAAACGTAGGGCGACTGCCCTCAAACGCAAAAAAATATGGTTCCTTATTAGGGCTCATAAAAAGCTGCGGATGCTGAGTGAGATAGTGATAAAGCGAAGTCGTTCCCGACTTTGGCGCGCCAATAATCAGAAAGTTCGGCATTCTATGCGCCATCTTCAAATCTCTACTTCAAATCTTAAGAACTAACGATAGGTAGGGAAACCCGCACTCCCATATCACAGCCATCGCCCTTGTCAGTCTTGCTAAAGTTCGCGAAATTTATGAGTAGTAAATTATCGCACCCCTCATCAGAGGCAGAGTCTTACCATGACAACGGTTTTGGAACAGGGAAACATTAGTATCCATACCGAGAATATTTTTCCCATTATTAAAAAATGGTTGTATTCTGACCACGAAATTTTTATTCGCGAGCTGATTTCAAACGGCGTAGATGCCATCAGCAAGCTCAATATGCTCTCCCGCTCCGGTGAATACAGCGGTGAAGTAGAATCCAAAATTACCATCGCCGTCGATAAAGATGCCAAAACACTCAGCATCAGTGATACCGGCATCGGTATGACTAGTGATGAGATCAAGAAATACATCAACCAGGTTGCCTTCTCTAGCGCCGAGGAGTTTATCTCTAAATACAAGGACGAATCCGACCAGCAAATCATTGGTCACTTTGGATTAGGCTTCTATTCTTCGTTCATGGTGGCCGATCGTGTTGATATTGATACGCTTTCTTGGCGTGACGATGCTCAAGCTGTTCATTGGTCCTGTGATGGCAGCACTTCTTTTGAGTTAAGTGAGAGCGATCGCACCGAACGTGGCACCACCATCACCCTTCACCTCAACGACGACGAGCAAGAGTACTTAGAAGACGCTCGCATCAAGCAGCTGGTGAAAACCTACTGCGACTTCATGCCCGTACCCATCAGCTTCAACGGCGAAGTCATCAACAAGCAAGAAGCCCTCTGGAAAAAATCACCTAGTGAGCTAAAAGACGAAGACTATCTGAATCTTTATCGCTATCTCTACCCCTACGAAGAAGAGCCTCTACTCTGGGTTCACCTCAATACAGATTATCCCTTTGTTGTGAACGGTATTCTGTACTTTCCTAAGCTAAAGCCGGACGTTGAGCTAAACAAAGGGCAAATCAAACTCTTCTGCAATCAGGTTTTCGTCAGCGATAACTGCGAGGAAATTATTCCTAAGTTCCTTACTCCCCTACGTGGTGTTATCGATAGTACAGACATCCCGCTCAACGTATCTCGCAGCTTTTTGCAGGCAGATAGGACCGTTCGCCGGATTGCAGATTATGTGGCGAAAAAAGTGGGCGATCGCCTCAAAGAGCTCTACCGCGACGATATTTCCGAATACGTCCGCATCTGGCAAGACCTCGGCACTTTCGTCAAATTTGGTTCCCTCAACGATGACAAATTCAAAAAGCAGGTTCAAAACTACGTCATCTTCCGCTCCACTGCGGACCTAGCCAAGTCAGACGAGCCAAAAGTCGAAGTCGAAACTGAAGGCGATGAATGGGCTGATGTCGCAAAATCGGCTATTGATGCCAATGGTAAATCCTACACCACCATCAAGGAATACCTGGAACGCAACCAAGAAAAGCACGAAAACCGAGTCTACTATTCCACTGACGAAGTCTCACAGGCTACATATATCAGCCTGCTGACTAACCAGAGTCTAGAAGTCCTCTTCATGGACGCCTTCATCGACACCCACTTTGTTTCCTTCCTAGAACAGGAATATTCAGAGGTTAAATTCTCTCGGGTTGACTCAGATCTTGACGATACTCTAATCGATAGCGATCAGGAAAACGAGATCGTCGATGCAGGCACTAATAAAACCCGTAGCGAGCAAGTTAAGGAAGTCTTTGAGAAAGCTCTCAATAAGCCTCAAATTACTATCCGTACAGAAGCACTCAAGTCAGGCGACAGCTCAGCGCCACCTGCAATGGTGCTTGTTCCCGAAGAGTTGCGTCGTATGCAGGAGATGAGTGCATTCCTCCAACAGCAAGGTGTCGAATTCCCCGAATCACATACCTTGCTCGTCAATACCTCCCATCCACTCATCCAGAATGTAGCAAAGCTAGGTCAGGGAGCCATCGTTCAACCAGACGGTTCTGCTTCCCCATCCGAGCAGCTGGCATCTCTAATTTGCGAGCAAGTTTACGACTTAGCCCTTATGGCACAAAAAGGCTTCGATGCCGACGGCATGAAAGCCTTTACAGAGCGTTCGACTAATTTGCTCACTCAACTAACCGAGCGATAAACTTAACGAGCATCTCGTCTCAGTCCCACGAAATCCAGGGTGGGCTTGATACAAAATCTGATAAAGGCAGACATTCAGTGTCTGCCTTTTTGCTTTTCGACCATAGCTGTTTATAATAAGTAACTCCGTTAGTGTAAAACCACCATGTCTAAGAAGTGCGACCTCACCGGCAAGAAAGCCAATAACGCCTTTTCCGTCTCCCATTCTCACCGCCGCACAAAGCGCCTCCAAGAAGCCAACCTTCAGGATAAGCGCATTTGGTGGCCTCAAGGAAAACGCTTTGTGCGTCTTCGCGTTTCTACCAAAGCCCTCAAGACTTTAGAGAAAAAAGGTCTAGAAGCCATGGCTCGCGAAGCAGGCATCGATCTAAACAAGTACTAAATGCTGCGCAAGCACCAAAAATAGCTCTAGAAGTGTCCCACTTCTAACAAATCGAAAGCTCTCTGTAATATTGCAGAGAGTTTTTTTGTTGCGTGCAAACCAAAACCCGTATTCTCTTGGAGAGAAATTACCTACCTTCGGTGTAACGCATCTGAAAAAACATTCCATAAAGACAAATACATAACCCCTGAAACCATCACTACTTCTGACTTACAGATGGGTAGACGTACTGATTATGTTCGCTACATGCATTGGGTAATCTAGGCACACAACATCGCCAAAAGTGTCCGGAAACATACTTTCCCACTTTTTGCATCTCCCCAATCAGTTTAGGAAGCCAGCCATGTCCGCCAAAAAGCAGACTCGCAATAGAACCCGACGCAAACCCCGCTCCGACTTTCAGCGACTCACCCGTCGCTTCATGAGCGGCCTATTGAGAAGTCTCTTTTTTATCAGTCGTCCTACTCGCCATAGCAGCAGGGCCGGTTTTGTTCTGCCGACTACAGTTTTACTGCTGTTGGTGATGACGTTGACAGTAGGTGCCCTAAGCTTTCGTACAGCTAGCCGCACGCAATCTACCTTTCTAGCTCGTGAACAACAAGTCATCGACAACATTGCTGCGCCAGCTGTTGATCGTGCAAAGGCGAAGCTAGAGTATCTTTTTACAAGAGATAACCGAATGCCCGGTTCGGGAACACCTTCTAGTGATATGTTGGCAATTTTGATGCGTAATGTGGCCAGCACAGGCCCAGATGGGCCGGCTATTTCCCAATTACCTGGCGATGATCCGTACACATTGCCAGATGAGGTTCGCATAAATATCAATGGTGATATTGGCGGTGCAAATGTGCTAGATAATGCGTGGTCTTTTCCGTACGATCTCAATGGCGACGGTCAGACACAGCCAGGTGAGACCATTGCTTACTCTGTGCTAATGGACGACGCGGTAGACATAAATAGTACGCCGACGCCAAATGATCGTAGTGACGACATTAAGTTAGAAGATACCGGTACCGCAAAAACAATACAGAAAGCAAAGTATTTGGTAACCCGCAACGGTCCAATTAATACAGATGAAACATTATCTGCCTGCGGTGGTGAGCGCGAACCAGAACAGGGCTGGCTACCTATCAGTACAGCTACGGTTGAAAAGAACTTTCAGATTACCGCTTTTGTTAGTAATGGAAAAGACTTGGGCCGAGTAAACAGTGCTCTAGAACTTCAACAGGTGCGTCGTGCATCACGGGGTAATCGATGGGGCGCCTGGTTTAAGTATGATATGGAGATCTTTCCAGGGCCAGATTTTAACTGGAATGGTGCCATTCATTCCGACGGCAATGTAATGCTGACAGATAAGTTTCGTGGACACATGATTAGTTCACACAACTCTTGTTTGTACAGCAAAGAATCCTCTCAAATTACGATGGCAGAGAGGAACTATGATGACGAAGAAAAAATAGATATCACTAAAGGAGATTTCCAAGGGCAGCTCGTCATGGGCATTCCATCCAAAGACTATGGTCAGGCAGGTGGCTACACCGACATTCATATTTTTACAGACGACACTTCGGCGCCCAAAATCAACAACGCAGATACTAAGCTAACTGAATCGAACGATTCTATTCGTAAAAAGAACGGTCCTAACTCTAATTCACAACCTACTGGTAATCCAGAAGATATTGCAGTCGATCCAGTAGCGTTGTTCACCCAAGATGTTACTAAGCATAGAGATGTCACCAGATGGGAACGAGATCCAAAATGGAAAGACAACAAGTATAAAACTGGTGGTAGAGTTCTCAATCAAAACGTTCGTTCTCCCTACTTAGACGACTTTTACCGCGCTGACGATAGATACGGTCCTCGACCCAACTATGGCAGCACTCAGTGGGTAACGAGTACGGACGATAAGAAACAGGTTATCGACAAACTAACAAAGCGAGAAGAAGCTGACTACGATAAAAGCTTAGGTGAAGAGATCATTAGCAAAGATCCCAACTCTAGTAATCTACTGGACGAGAACTCTGGTCTGGATGGTTACTGGGAGAGGCAATCTATTAATAACGGCATGAGAGTTGTTGTCGGGCAGCGTCTTGAGCTAGGTAATGCAAATGGCTGGAACCTGGACCCAGTTACTGATCAAAATCCTGAGGGAACGACACCCTTTGCTCCCCCAAATACCAGTGCAATTTATCCTCCCACACTAGGGAGTACCGACAATAAACAAAAGCAGCGGGTTACACTGCGCGACAACCTAGCAGCAGTACAAGGCATGGTGGTGTACCACTATGAAAAGGGCAATGAAGGAAGATTTCCACTTACCTGCATTGCTAGTACTTCGCATCCAGGAACGTTAGCGACCCTACAGGCAAGCCGTACCTTCGGCACCTATGATACAACTGGCGCTCTTAAAGTTGACTTTTTGAACGGGCAGGGGACTAACGGATGGGAGTTTTCTTTTCCTGCTGCATTTGATAATAAAGCAGCAGACGGTGTGACTGAGCTTGCAGATAGAACCGCTGATGGAGTCCTGCTAGCGACTGAGTTTGGTAACCAGTTGGAGAAAGACCGTCCTCTAGGGATTGCATTACGAAATCTTGCTCATTTTGCTGGTGATCCTCTGGGTGGTGCTCCATCGTTCACGCCGGTACAGGACGGTGCGGTGCACCCTTCTCCATGGCAATCCATGTGGGGCGATTACTCCATTCTTAGGAGAATCTTTGATGACCGTTTAGACAAAACCTCAGGCCCCGCTCCATGGCGTTCAGATTTAACAACAGTATCTGCTCGCTATAATGCGCTTAGCCCAGCAGATAAGTCTACCCTGCACTCAGCTGCTTGTACAATGAGCTTGCTGGCTTATAACATTGATACTGATCTGAAAGAATACACATCATCACTGACGATAGACGCTGAAAAACAGCAAGACTTTGGTGTTCATCTTGCTGGGTTAATTGATAATGACGGCGAGACTGATCTAGATAAAACAAGAGGAATAACGAAGGCAACGTGGGTTGATAATGATACTAATGGCCTCCGCAATGCTGATGGTAGTTACGTCCTAGATGGAACGAACCCGGTATGTGATGCTACAGCTGATACAAATAAATATGAAGAAAAATGTGACCTGGCTGATTACTATAAGCAGTTTACAGTTGAAGATTGGCTGAGTGTATCTGGAAAGTCAGGAACAGACCTAGATAATCTAAAGAATCTTATCAGCATCGTCAAATTTGGTAACCAGATTGTTCGTGACCGAGCGTTAGGGTTTCGTCCAGGAAATCCTCCGGCTTTATCTGAACTGATCATAGGCGATGCAGTTGGCTGGGATTCTGTAAGTGGATTAACATCGCCTGTCCAAATTAAGAGCGGAAAAGATCTGATTTTCCAGACCTCCTGTGACCCGGATATATTTAGCGAATTCACGAATAGTACTAAAAAAGGAAAGGGTAATAGTGCAAAATCAAAAGTAGCTTTTGCTTTGATGATCTGTGGCTCTACAGAATCAACCCCTGTGAAGTACCCCTCTCTCTACTACCTATTTCCCATGGTTGACCATAATCGTGGTGGTGCATCTGCCACGAGCGCCTTCGACGTTGATCATACTCAACCTACCGATGAAGAGTACATAAAAGAAGTAACAGAAAATAGTGGATACATTTATAAGATTTTAGGAGATAGTATTGCAGCCATTCCCAAGGCGAATGATATTTCCAACTGGACTCTGCCAACAACGGTACCTACTACCGCACCAGCTAGTCCAGATACTGTTAATCCGGAGACAATGAACATTGTAAATCCTGAGGGCAGATCAATCGGCCTGTCTCTGCTGGACAAGGTAATGTACAACGGTCGTGAAGAGATGGCTGTACGAGTACTGGATGTGGACCTTGGCAAGCTAACTCGCATAAAGCACGACCAAGATTACTGGATCTCAGACGAGAAGAAAGCCAATAGTGGCATACTGTATGCCGCCCGCGAAGATGCTGTTCGTGAGGATGCTATCGTTCGTCCTGTATCGGTTACATCAGGTACAGCCAATGAAAAGTGGAAAGCTTGCAACACACTCACCAAGCTTTTGTCATCCAATTGTAGGATGGATACCAGTAGTAGTACGCCAAAAGATCCTCCGCTTAGCCGTAGAGAAGATGGTTCGTTTGTTGGCATTAGTCTCAAACCGATTGACTTTGCGCCTGATCCTGACAGGCGGCCTTACGGATTCCGTTTGAATGCCAATCTGAACGGTGAAAATGGAGATCTCAGTGGTGGTAGTAAAGCAGGCGGCGGATTCAACCGCGACTGGGGCTTCACATTCGTGACCGATAATGCCGCATACATTAAAGGAGAGTTTAATCCGCATTCAACTAATGGAACTGATACAATAGAAGAGTTTGTAGAAACTCTCTTGAGTACAACAGGTGCACAGCCCTACGGTGAGGGTGATAATGGAACAGACAAAGGATTTTATTCTGGGAGAAAGACTCTTAATACGACCAGCAACTTCGCAACCGATAAAACGGACCGCTGGCGTGTGGCGGAAGTTCTAGCAGATTCTGTCTCTATCCTTTCCGATTCTTTTGTAGATGGTTCTGTAGAAGAAGGTTTTATTCGAGATAAAGGCAGTAAGTCTGAAGACTTTAAAAACGCGGCAGGAACTTTGTCTAAGACATCTTTTCATAATCAGCAGCGTCCTCTAAGAGGTTCGTCTCGTTTGGGCCATCCTGGAAAGTGGCTGCGAGTCGATGGTAAGTATCCGGTAGATGATCCTGCCTGGACTGATGCTGCGAATAAAGAACACTCATCGCCTGTTCCGATATGGGTAGGCCGTAATGGTCAATCAATGACTAAAGATTTCAAGAAGATCGGTGGGAAAGATACTACCTACTATCGGATAGTGGACAACGCCGAAGGAAACAGTTCTCCGGACGCAAAAGCTGATGATAACGGTAAAACAATCAGTGGTAATGACTTTGTTGTTCCTTCGGAACGCGATGGCAATCAACTAATCAACGTTCCTGTTGACTCCAGGCCGAGGGTGAATGCAACTATCATTTCTGGATTAGTTCCCTCAAGAGCTGAACAGTCTTACGGAGGCTTGCACAATTTCCCTCGCTTCCTCGAGAAATGGGCAAAAGATGGTGACAACAAAGTTAATCTATTCATCCAGGGCGCTTTCTTGCAGCTGAATTTTAGTACTGCTGGGACAGCTCCCTGGGACATAGATGCCTGGGACCCGGGAAGTGGCACCGACTCTAGTGAGAGAATTGGGTACTACGCACCACCTGAGCGCCGCTGGGGATACGATGTCGCCTTGCAGTATTCGCCTGCTGGTCCTATCGCGCAGCGATTTGTAACTATCGAGCGACCAAGAAGTGAGCACTATCGAGAGCTCCCAATAGAAGACCCCTACGTCAAGAATCTCCGTTGCGCCAAACTGGAGAACGGTGATCCGGTTTTCGATGGAGAACAAGGTTGCTGAAACCTTTGATGTTAATAACTGGCATCTAGAAGGCTAGATGCCAGAGCGCTTATGCTGATAGGACTAAAACGATGAAATTGGTAAAGAACAACCAGACCATTCAAAAATCAACAGAGGCAGGGCTCACCCTTATTGAGTGTCTGGTGGCACTGTCTGTCATCGCGCTTTCCGTTGCCACCATTGCACCCATGATGGTATTTTCTGTCGCGACAAGGGTGCAGAATCAGAAAACTGAGCAAGCGTTACAGCTGGCTCAGTCTGAAATTGATAAGGTGCGCCTTACTGTAGAACAGGGTGGTGATTACGGCGAGCGACTAACAGAATTGTCGTTGTTCTCCACAGATGCCTCCACGTCTCTTGCTACAGTCCCTGCGCCTACTGAGATTATTGCAAGCACTGCTAGTATCGATAAGCTAACCCAGGCAAGACCCGTTGACCTAGACGGCGATGGAGATATGGACTTCGCTATTCAATTATTCAGAGACCGGGGTATAGAAGTTGCGGCAAGCACGGCTTCAATTGCGAGTACACCTGTGTCGTTCAATATAGGTGTTCGTGTTTATGATTCGCGTGCTCAAAACAACCAAGGAAGCTTACTTGTAGAACCAGCAGGTCTTGTCTTCACTAGCGGTGAAGGACAGCGTGGGAGGAGGCCCTTAGCCGTTCTATATAGTCAAATCACTCAAGGTGATCGAGTTGGCTCGCTTTGCCAATACTGGGAACTTGCTGGTTCTACACCTACTTCTATGCAATGCGAATAAGCCCTTGTAAGCGGCTATTTCTCCTAACTCAGGCATCCTTTCTGTCTGTTCTACTATCTATCCATCGGTAATAATTATTGATATCTTAGACTTATGCACTCTCATACTTCATTTATACACCGATGGTTGTTATCCAGAAAAAAGCAGGCTTCATCATCAGGTTTTACGCTTTTAGAACTTCTAATTTCTCTGATTGTTGCTAGCATGGTTGTGTCTGGCCTGCTTTATATGGTTGTAGAACTAACCAAAATAGATAAGAGAGAGGCAACTGTTGACCAGGTCCAAAGCGATATGAAGCGAGCTATGGATTACATTACAGATGACCTTCAAGAAGCGGTTTATGTATACACAGACCCTACACAGGTAACAGCAGAGCTCATTGCTGATTCAGCCTATCCAACAGGAGCTGTTCCTGTACTGGCTTTCTGGCGAATTGATCCGCTTGAGTCGCTTCCTTCGTGTAACACCGGAACTGATGAATTCAAGAGACTATGCAATATTCTTCATATCCGGCAGTCTGCTTATACTTTAGTTGTTTACTTCCAAAAAGCAGACGGTGCTAATAGCAACAGAAACTGGCCTGGACAATCTCGTATCATTCGCTATGAACTGTCTCGCTACACGAGCGAAAGCATAAAGAAACTAGAAGAAAGACCTGGATATAGAGATCCTGCTAGTACGACTGATAAAGACGCCTCCTTTGAAAAATGGAAAGCGAAGGGCACACCTACCGGATTCTCTGCGGTGCTAGTTGATTTTGTGCAGTCGCCAACCGTACTTTTAGAACGTGAACCTTTGGCGATAAATGCCGATGATTCTTGTAGCAATTATGGAACAGACGACGTTGATGGTAGCCCCTTATATACTGTTGTTCCACAGAACGCTAGTTTCTCAACTAATACTAGTTTCTTTGCTTGCGTTCGCAACCCTGACCCTGATAACGATGCTGAAACTTCTAATAGAGCAAATCAAGACATTTATGTTTTCCTGAGGGGTAGTACTCAAGGTGCTGGTATACGTTCTTTCAGTGACGAAAGCTCGCTACCTATCTTAGAAACGCAAGTATTAGTAAAAGGTATCATTGATAAAAATATTTAGTACTTGCTTACTTCATAGAATAGGATGTTTTGAAATGAATAACAGACCCCTTGATAAACCTCTTTCCGATGGCGGCTTCACGCTAATTGAGGTGCTTCTTGTTGTCGTCATGGTTGGCATTATTGCTGCTATTGCTGCCCCCAGTTGGCTCGGTCTCTTGAGTCGGCAGCGAATGAACGCAGCACGAACCGATTTGATCAATACGCTGAAGACAGCGCAAACGGAGGCTCAAAGCCGTCAGCAAAGTAAGCTGGTTGAATTTTCTTCAACTGACCTTTCTGTAACAGTCCGAAATCAGTTTGATAGTGCGGGTTCTGTTGCAAGCACAGGCGGAATAACGACAGTCTTGGGCAATGGCGAGGTTAACGGTGACTATCAGTTAAGTGCACCATCAACTTCCATAATATTTGAGCATGATGGAAGAGTCTTGGCGAGTACTCCATTCACAATTCGAATTACTGATGCTAATTCACCGGCCCAGAGCTGTGTAATTGTAACAACACTGCTAGGCGGACTGAAACCTGCCAATAACGATTTATGCGATAGCTTTGAGAACGATCCGTTTTAACCCTATTGATCTATTCCTCAAAATCTCTAGTTATTGCTCGCCTTGTACGATGGGTATGTTGTAAATAAGTAGTCAATATCAGTGAATCTTTTGTCTTTGTTTTTACCTGCAAGAAGGGTTCAACGAACCGAGTTTAAAGAAGGCTTTACTTTGATTGAACTGCTTGTCGTGATTGTTTTGATAGGCATTATCGCGTCAATTGCAGTACCCGGATGGCTAAATTTCTTGGAAGGAAACCGACTTACGGTAGGACAAAATCAGCTGTATTCAGCAATTCGAGAGGCTCAAGCAAAAGCGCAGTATAGAAATACTTCCTGGCAGTTCAGCTTAAGAGAAAGAAATGGTGTTGTAGAGTGGACTACACATCCCAAATCTGTTGCACCTGTTGACACGCAGTGGAAAGCATTAGACACTTCTTCTTTGCAGATAGATCCTGAAACAACCCTTGCGATGGCAAACGACATTTACTATGTTCGGTTTGACGGCGATGGCAATGTGGAATACCGTTTGGGACGTGCAACTCTCTCTAGTGACAAAGCACCAAACATGAAACGTTGTGTAATCGTGTCGACTATTGTCGGGGCTATGCGTAAATCAAAGGAACAATCCACTCCGCAAAATGGAAAAATGTGCTATTGAAGCTATTTGTCCTAATCGCGGCTACCCATGATGCCGTCGAAGAGGAGGTAGAGGCCGCCGAGGAGGATGAGGAGGGCGGTGATGACGAGTATCCAGTCGAGTGAGGCTGTGGATTCCATGGGTTCGCTTTTTGTGTTGAGAGGATTATAGGGCTTTGCGGGCGGAGACGAAGCGGTTGATGCCAGATAGGTCGGGGTGAATTGTGATGTGGGTGTAGTGGGCTTGCTGCTCGAGTAGGTCTGTAACGGTTTGGGCCTGGCCGTCCATGAGTTCTGTGAGCCAGATGCCGCCTGGGATGAGGTAGTCTATGCTTTGGGTTACTAGCGTTTTGAGGCAGTTTAGGCCGTCGGGGCCGCCGTCTAGGGCTAGATGGGGTTCGTGTTTGGTGACTTCGGGCTGTAGGGTGTGGACGGTTTGGGTGGGTATGTAGGGTGGGTTGGTGACGATGCCGCTGAGTGATTTTTCGAGAGCGGTTAGTGGGTTTAGCCAGCTTCCCTGATGGAAGGTGATGCGGTTGGTGAGTTGATTTTTGGTGGCGTTTTGTTTGGCTACTGCGAGTGTTGCTGGGCTGATGTCGGTGGCGTGGATGGTGGCGTTTTGGAAGGTTTGGGCTAGGCTGAGGGCGATCGCACCACTCCCAGTCCCCAAATCGGCCCAATGACCTTGCTGAAGTTTCTCTTTGTCAGGACTTGCTTCAACTAATGCTTTAATGATGTCGATGATGAGTTCGGTTTCGGGGCGGGGGATGAGGACGTCGGGGGTGACGGTGAGGGTGAGGTTTCGCCAGGGGGTTTCGCCAACGAGGTATTGGACGGGAGTGCGATCGCTGATGCGCTGATTCCACTTTGCTGTGAGCTCGTTAAGTGATGCTTTGAGCGGAATAGCTGATTGGCTTAGGTAGCTTTCTAGCTTGAGGGTGGTGCTGGTGAGGGGGGTTAGGCCCTGGAGAAACCAATCAACTTCGTAGGGATCGATGTTGTGAGATTCGGCGAGCTGAATGGCCCATGCTCTCCATCGGTGGAGGGCATGCCCTGTAGTGGTTTTGGGCATCTAAAGGACGTGGAGGAGGCTGGGGATATCTTTGACTTCGGGGAACTGACGAATTTCGGTGAGGGCTGCCTGGAAGGCGTTTTCGGGGACTTCGTGGGTGACGACGACGAGTTCTACGATGCCGTCTTGGATGCCGATTTGGACGATGGATTCTAGGCTGACGTCGTGTTTGCCGAAGCAGGTGCCGAGCTTACCAATAACGCCGGAGGTGTCTTTTACCAGGAGGCGGACGTATAGGCGGGTGACGACTTCGGTGTTGGGGACGATGCTGAGTGTGTGGGTGTGCGAGCAGCCGAGGAGAGGGTTAAGCGTTTTGCTAGCGGTCGGGTTGGCGGCGATTGCCATCAAATCTGAAACGACGGCGCTTGCGGTTGGCCCTTCACCGGCTCCGGGGCCATATAGCATGACCTGGCCAATGGGGTCACCTTCAATGAGAACAGCATTGTTGACGTCGTTGACGCTGGCAAGCGGATGATCTGTAGGCACTAGTGTTGGGTGGACGCGGGCCTGAATGCTGTTGGTGGTATTGGGATCGTTGGGGAGTTTGGCGATCGCCAGTAACTTGATGGCAAATCCTAGTTTTTCAGCATAGGAAATATCTGCTGCACTCACATTCCGAATACCCTCGCAGTAAATATCTTCCCGTTTTACGCGTCCTCCAAAGGCTAGCGCTGCCAAAATCGAGATTTTATCAGCCGCGTCTAGTCCATCGACGTCGGCAGTCGGGTCGGCTTCGGCATACCCAAGCGCTTGGGCATCGACCAGAATATCTTCAAAATCACCGCCTTCGTTTTGCATGCGGGTGAGGATGTAGTTAGTGGTGCCATTGATGATCCCCATAACCGCTTGAATGCGGTTGACGCTCAAGGCCTGCTTTAGAGGGGCAATAATTGGGATGCCACCAGCTACGGCAGCTTCGATCATGACATAGACGCTTGCGGCGGTGGCGGCTTCGTAGATTTCTTCGCCGTAGCGGGAGATGACGGCCTTGTTGGCAGTGACGACATGTTTGCCATTGCTGATGGCTGTAAGGATAAGTTCACGGGCCGGTTCTAGGCCGCCGATGACTTCGACAATGATATCTATTGCCGGATCGGTGACAATACTTTGTAGATCGGTGGTGAAAATGCCTGTAGGGAGGTCAACATCGCGGGGTTTGAGCGATCGCACGCCTACTCTGCTGATTTCCAGCGAATTGAGTAAGGGATGACGGCCTTTAGTTTCTAATAGGATTTTGGCTACGCCGGTGCCCACGGTGCCCAAGCCGAGGAGTCCTACCTTTAGTGCCGCCTCTGATTTCAATGTTTTGATCCCGCGAAAAATTAACTTTCCAATTGTAAAGGAGGGACGCTCTGGTGAGTGTCCCTCCTTTAGGTTTGTTTGACTAACTAGCGTTTCAGAGACTTAGTAAGTTTCTACATTCCAGCGGTGAGCTTTCTTGAGGGTACGGCGGTACTCGGACCATTCAACACCTGCTTTGGACGCCTCTGCAGCCATGGCTTCGTCAATGCCATCTTCCATGCCCTTGAGTCCGCAGATGTACACATAGGTGTTATCTTGCTGAACCATTTCCCAAAGGCGTTCTGCGTTTTCAGCAACACGGTGCTGAATGTACATGCGACCACCTTCGGAGTTCTTTTGCTCACGGCTGATGGCGTATGTCAGTTCGAAGTTATCGGGATACTTCTCTTTAATTTCCTCGAGCTCGTCTTTGTAGAGAATGTTTTCGGTTTTAGGAATGCCGAAGATGAGCCAGGCTTTACCGTTGAACTGATAGTCGGGGTTGGCTTCACGTTCTTTGTCCTTGAACATGCGCCAGAGGTAGGCGCGGAAGGGCGCGATGCCGGTACCCGTGCCCATCATGACGATGTTTGCATTCGGGTCATCGGCAAGCAGCATCTCCTTACCTACAGGGCCAGTGATTTTTACCTTTTGGCCGACGTCCAGGTTGCAGAGGAAAGAGGAACATACGCCCTTTACTTGCTCACCTGTCTCAGGGTCTTTGTACTCTAGCTGACGAACACATAGGGAGACGGTTTTGTCATTTACATCGTCGCCGTGCTGGGTAGAAGCGATGGAGTAAAGGCGAATTTTGTGGGGTTTGCCTTTTTCGTCTTCACCATCGGGGATGATGCCGATGCTTTGACCTTCCAGGTAGTGCAGGTCACCTTCGGACAGGTCGAACTTGAGGTGCTTGACGGTACCGATGCCGCCTTCGGCAACGAGCTCATCGTTAGAGAGACACTCGCCAAGGTAAGGAGTTTTGGGTCTGTAGATATTGACGGGAACTTTTTTCTTTTCTTTGGCTTGAGTCATTTTTTTCTTAGATTTACTTTTAGAGGAGGAGGCTACTGGCGCTGAAGCGCTACCACCGTTTGAGGATGCAGCTGCACTGGCTGCGGCAGCTTCCCCGACGGGGCGAATGCTGACGATGTTACCGCCTAGCTGCATGATGCGTTTGGTTTCTTGCTGCATGCGACCGTATGGCACTGTGATGGTAGTGGTGCCGCTGCGTCGGAAGGGGGCATGCATGTCGCTGGCTTGACCGCTCTGTCCTAGGCCTTCTACTTCGTAAACGTAGAGGCGGCTGCTGGCTGAGCTGTTGTCACGGCTGCCAGTGCTACTGGAGTTGTACATCCTTGGTAATCGCCTTAAGTGGCTTCATGTATCTATATGAGCACTAGATTATCATTGTGAGTCGATGGATTTCATCTTTATCTATGTGATGAGGGACTGATTGCTTGATACTTGGTTGGTTTGAACTGCCAAGATTGTAATGGGGGTTTTGGAAATTGAGGTCAGCATTTGATGAAAATCGCTGATTTGACTGAGCGGGCTATTGGACAGGCTGCTAGATGGATTTGGGGGCTGGTAACGGCTGGTTTGGGGATCGCGAGCACTGATCAGGTCAATGTTGAGCAGATTAAGTGCACCATCTGGGAAAATCTGCGGGATCGGAATTGTATATACCGATGGGGATCTGCTGAGTGAGCGGGTTGTTTGGACGTCGTTGAGTCTGATAATATTCAATATACGTAATCAAAAGTTTCAAATCATAACGAAGCGTGATTTGTGTAGGTTTGTCTGAGATAGGCGGCTATGTGTGCTGTCTTCAGTGAGCCTTTTCTTAAGTAAGCCTTTCCTTCTATGGGCTAAGGCTTGAGCTAGCTTTGATTCTTTTAAAAATGATTTTGACTTTGTTGTAGAGGACCCTATGACCAGTAACGAAGGCCAGGTAGTTTTAATCGGTGTTGCCGGAGACTCGGGATGCGGCAAATCGACTTTTTTGCGTCGATTAGCCGACCTCTTTGGCGAAGAGTTCATGACGGTAATCTGTCTAGACGATTACCATAGCTTGGACCGTAAGCAGCGCAAGGAGAAGAAGGTGACTGCGCTGAATCCTAAGGCGAATAATTTTGATCTGATGTATGAGCAGATTAAGGCGCTGAAGGAAGGTAATACGATTGATAAGCCTATCTATAACCATGAAACTGGTGAGCTGGATCCGCCGGAAAAGGTTCAGCCTAACAAGATTATTGTGATTGAGGGTTTGCACCCGCTGTATGACGAGCGAGTGCGTAATTTGCTGGACTTTAGCGTTTATCTCGACATTAGCGACGAGGTCAAGATTAACTGGAAAATTCAGCGGGATATGGCTGAGCGTGGCCATACGTATGAGGATGTTCTGGCGGCTATTAATGCACGAAAGCCTGATTTTGAGGCGTACATTGATGTGCAAAAGCAGCATGCTGATGTGGTGATTCAGATTTTGCCGACGAATTTGATTCCTGATGATAAGGAAAATAAGATTCTGCGGGTGCGCTTGATTCAGCGTGAGGGGGTTACCGGCTTTGATCCGGTTTATCTGTTTGATGAAGGTTCGACGATTAACTGGATTCCTTGCGGTCGCAAGCTGACTTGTTCTTACCCGGGTTTGCGGATGCAGTATGGCCCTGATAGCTACTATGGCCACGAGGTCTCTGTGTTGGAGCTAGACGGTGAGTTTGACCGTTTGGAGGAGGTGATTTACGTGGAGAGTCATCTGAGTAATACGTCTACTGAGCATTATGGCGAGATGACTGAGCTATTGCTGAAGCACCATGATTATCCCGGGTCTAATAACGGTAGTGGTTTGTTTCAGGTGCTGGTGGGGCTGAAGATGCGTGAGACGTATCGTAAGCTGACGGCTGCAAAGGTTCCGGCGGGTTCGGTTGCGTAGATCTATGTTTCGGTTCTTGAGACGATAGCTAGGATAGGAGGGGGTTAATTGGAACCCCCTCTTTTTTTTAGGGTAGAATTCTATTGATATGGCATTCTGTGGTTGATGACCGTTTGTTGGCTACGGGTCGGTTATGAGTATTTTTTTAGCGTGTCTGTTGCCAGGATAGTGTTGGCAGGTAGGGCAATCGCGCTAAGTTTTGAGTTTGTAAATTTATTATTATTTCGGTGCTTGATATGTCTTCTGATTCTAGCCTCACCAGCATTCTGATTGTTGAAGATAGTCAGGGGCGGCGTGAGATTTCTCTGGAAAGTTCTGTGTATTCTTTGGGGCGCGATCCGAAGTGTGATATTCGGCTGGCTTCTCAGTTTGTGTCGCGGCATCATGCGACGCTGGTGCAGTTGCCGAAGGATAATGAGACGGATTATTACCGGATTGTGGATGGGAATTTGAAGGGGAAGCCGAGTGCGAATGGGATGTTGATTAATGGGCGGAAGGTGCAGGCTCATGACCTGAGTAATGAGGATGAGATTGTGTTTGGGCCGCAGGCTAGGGCGATTTTTTATCAGTTGGAGAGGGATACTTTTTCGGGGGTTGCGCCGGATGAGTTTGATATTACGTTGATTAGTCCGAATATGGTGGATGAGGATGACTGATCGGTATGGTCTTTTTGAATAGTTTTTTGGGCTCAGCGATTTTGCTGGGCCTTTGCTTTTTGCTTAGAGGTAAGGCGCAAGGCGGCAAGATTAGGGGATTGCCTCCCCTAGACCCCTCTTTCGTGGGGGCCTCGACGCCCCCACACCCCCTGCACAAGAGGATTCTGGCATGAGCTTAGCTGGGCTGATTTGGGTGGACGGTGGGTGGTGCCGTCACGCGTGACGCCAAACATAGTTTTTGGTGTGGCTGGCAGGTTTCTTTAGGGACTGATGGCGAGGTCTGTTTGGGGATCGAAGAGGTGAATTTTGTTGGGGGGGAAGGTGATTTGGAGGGTGCTGCCTTGTTCGATGGGTTGGTCGGGGGGGATGCGGATTTGGAGGGTTTGGGTGGATAGGGTGGCGGTGGCAAAGGTTTGACTGCCGAGGGCTTCGTATTGGGTGACGGTGGTGGGGAAGGCGCCGGGGGTTTGGCCGAGGGCGATGTGTTCGGGGCGGATGCCGAGGATGAGGGGCTGGTCGGTGTAGGGGGCGATCGCACTTTTCCATGCTTTGGGAAGTGCCACTGTAAATTGCTCGTGTACCAGCTGGCCTGCTTTTACGGTGACGGGGATGAAGTTCATGGGCGGGGAGCCGATGAAGGTGGCGACGAAGCGGTTGGCGGGCTGGCGGTAAAGTTCGAGGGGAGGGGCGACTTGCTGGAGTTTTCCCTGGTTCATGACGGCGATGCGATCGCCCATGGTCATGGCTTCGGTTTGGTCGTGGGTGACGTAGATGGTGGTGGTGCCAAGCTGCCGCTGAAGGCTGACGATTTGGGCGCGGGTTTCGTTGCGGAGTTTGGCGTCGAGGTTGGAGAGGGGTTCGTCCATCAAGAAGACTTGGGGGTTGCGGGCCATGGCCCGGCCTAGGGCGACGCGTTGTTTTTGGCCGCCGGAAAGCTGTTTGGGGAGGCGGTCTAGCAGCGGCTCAATTTGGAGCATTTGGGCAATGCTGTGGACGCGCTGGGCAATGGTTTTTTCGGCCTGTGACTGGTAGCGAAGAGGCTGGGGGAGTTTGCGGGTAAGGCCGGTTAGGGTGTTTTGGAGTGGGTTGGGGCGTACGACGGGGTCTAGTTCAGTGCCTAGAGCAGAGTTGCTGTGGGTGCTGGTTTTGGCGCGACGCAGGCCGAAGGCGAGGTTGTCGTAGACACTGAGGTGCGGGTAGAGGGCGTAGCTTTGGAACACCATGGCGATGTCGCGCTGCTTTGGGGGGAGGGTGTTTACGGTGCGATCGCCGATTTGAATGTCCCCGCTAGTTAAGGTCTCTAGGCCCGAAATCAGGCGCAGCAGGGTGCTTTTGCCACAGCCGGAGGGGCCGACGAGCACCATGAATTCGCCGTTGTTGATGGTGAGGCTGATGCCATCGAGAACGGGGCGATCGGGGGCGGGGAGCTTTTTGTCAGCTTTTTGGGGGGCTGAGCTGGGAAAGACTTTGGTGATGTTTTGTAGGAGGACGTTTGCCAAGGGTTTTCGGTAGGGCGTGACTTCGACTCCGCTCAGCCACCAGGGATATCTAAGTGGTGGGCCTTTGAGTGTAGTTGAAGGTGGGCAGAGTTAATCGGGGGTGGAGGGGATGTCTGTGATGATGGCTTCGGTAATGTTTTCGGATCGGCCTGGGGTGACGAGGCGATCGCACGGTTGTGAGCGCCCTTGTAACGGTACGTTAGCGATGGGCAGCTTGGCGTTGCGGTTTTCGTCTGTGAGGACGATGACGTTAGATTCGGGGATGGCGAGCTTCATCGTCGCGAGGGCGTCGCTCTTGAGGCTGAATTTGAAGGATTGGGACCCAATGCCGCCTCGGTTGGAGGTTTTGAAGTTACTGACTAGGATGCGTTTGGCGTAGCCTTTGTTGGAGATGAGAATTAGGGTGTCTTTGGAGCGGACAGGGACGCAGCCGACGAGGTGTTCTGCTTTGGAAAGCCGGATGCCTTGAGGGCCTTGGGCGGTTCGACTCATGTCGGGTAGCTGGTCTTCGTTGATGCGGAAGCGGAGTAAGCGACCGCCGGACGAGGCCAAAATCAGGTCGCTGCCCATGTCGGCGGTAAAGCCATAGCAGAGGGTGTCTTCGCCTTTGAGTTTGACGGCGGTGAGGCCGCGACCGCTGATGCTGGTCATTTCTTCGGTGGGTAGGCGCTTGACTTTGCCTTTGCTGGTAATGAGGATGAGCTGCTGTTGCAGTCGTTCTTCAGTGAGGACGATTTGGGCGATGATGTCGTCGGGAGTATTGCCGACTGAGTTTGGTAGCAGGCTGATAAGGGGCACGCCTTTGTTTTGGCGCGGGCTGGTGGTGGGAATATCGCTAACGCGAACGGTGTAGGCTTTGCCTTCGCGAGTGAGGACGAGGACTTCTTGGGTGGGGTTGGTAACTTCGGTTTGGAAGTTGACGTCGTCGAACTCTTCTAAGGACTTATAAATGGGCTTTTGTTTGGTTTTGCGCCGTTTGTTGTAGGCCTTTAGCGAGGAGCGGCGCACGTAGCCTTTGCGCGTAAATTCGAGAACGAATTCTTCTTCGCTTTCTTCAGCGGCGATTTCGTCGAGAACCTGCTGTTCTTTTTTGCGTTCGGCGGCGGTTTGAATGCGGGTGCGGCGCTTGTCTCCAAATTTCTTTTTGAGGGCGCGGAGCTCTTTTTTGAGCGACTTCATCAATACATTGCGGTCTTCGACCAGGCGCTCTAGTTCGCTGATGCGTTCGGCAAGCGCTTCGCTTTCGTCGCGGAGCTTTTGCTGCTCTAGCCCGGTGAGGCGACGCATGGGCATGGACAAAATGCTGTCGCCTTGACGAGCGCTAAGGCCTAGCTGGTCTTGCATTTCCCGTTTGGCGGTGGTGCCGTCTGCGGCGTTTCGCAGGACGTCGATGACATCGTCAAGGTTGTCGAGAGCGATGAGCAGTCCTTCAACGATGTGGGCGCGATCGCGCTTTTGCTCTAGCTCGTGGCTGTACTGCCGAATCAGCGTGTCTTCGCGAAAGGTCAGAAACGCTTCGAGCATTTCGCGCAGGGAGAACTGCCGGGGCTGACCGTCTTCGATGGCGAGCATGAGTGCCCCGAAGTTGGTTTGCAGCGGGGTCATTTTGTACAAATCGTTCAAAATCAGGTGGGGTTGGGCCTCCCGCTTGAGTTCGATGACCACTCGCATGCCTTCGCGATCGCTTTCATCGCGAATATCGGTAATGCCATCAATGCGACCCTGGTTCACTAGCGAAGCGATTTTGGTAATCCAGCTGGCTTTGTTGACCTGGAAGGGGAGCTCGGTGACGACGATGGCCTGACGCGATCGCTTGCCTTTACCCGGCCTAATTTCCTCAAAGCTAGAGACGCCTCTGATGGGAATACTGCCCCGCCCCGTACGGTAGGCATCGTGAATGCCCTTGGTATCAATAATTTCTGCGCCTGTGGGGAAATCTGGCCCCGGAATCAAATCAAACAGCTTCTCGTTCGATAAATTAGGCCGATCAATCAGCGCAATGAGGCCGTCAATTACTTCCTTGAGGTTGTGGGGTGGAATGTTGGTGGCCATGCCCACTGCAATGCCCGAACTGCCATTGAGTAGCAGGTTTGGCAGCTGAGCGGGCAATACGACAGGCTCTTGCTGGGAGCTATCGAAGTTGTCAATAAAGTCCACAGTGGCTTCGCCGACTTCGGCGAGTAGTGCGCTGTGGCCCATGCCAGCCAAACGGGTTTCGGTGTAGCGCATGGCGGCGGGGGGGTCATTATCGACCGAGCCAAAGTTACCGTGCCCCGAAAGCAGCGGATAGCGGCTAGAGAAGTCTTGAACCATCCTCACTAGCGCGTCGTACACGGCCTGGTCACCGTGGGGATGGTATTTACCCAGTACGTCGCCCACTACACGGGCGCATTTGCGAAATGGTCGGTCGGGTACCAGGCCCAGTTCGTGCATGGCGTACAGAATTCGCCTGTGTACGGGCTTAAGGCCATCGCGAACGTCGGGTAGGGCTCGCCCGACGATGACGCTCATGGCATATTCCAAATAGGAGCGCTGCACTTCGGTATGAAGCGAGATGGGGACAATTTGCTCTTTGGAAAAGTTTAGCTGTTTCGCCATGAATGGGTGCCTGAATAGAGAAGCGCTGTGGAGAGAATAAGGAGTGTTGGCAAGAGAAGCGGTGAGACGTGCGTGTGGGTGTACGTTACACGGAAGGACCGAAAAACTGCAATACTCTTATGATGAAGTTGACAAGAAAGTTGATGATGATTCACCTTACAGGTTGTAAATCCTGTTGCGTGTGTTCGTCAAACGGGCTGGCTATCAACGTTCGCTTTGTTTGTTTGTTTTGTAGTTTGCTGCTATTTGCTCATGAAGACCGTTTTGATTGTGGAAGACGATATGGTGAACGCCCGCGTTTTCTCAAAAATATTGACTAAGCGTGGTGGGCTGAACGTCAAGCATACAGAGAATGTTGATGAGGTCATCAGCATTGCCAAGGGCAAGGAAGCCGACGTGATTTTGATGGATGTTTCCCTGTCTCACAGCATGTATCAGGGTAAACCGGTTGATGGTATCGAAATTACTCAAATGCTAAAAAGTAATCCCGAAACCGCTGATGTGCCTGTGATTTTGGTGACGGCCCACGCGATGGATGGCGATCGCGAAACTTTTCTAAATCAGAGTGGTGCCAATGGCTATATTTCAAAGCCAGTGGTTGATCATCAAAAGTTTGTAGATGATATTACGGCAATGATGTAGGCGGTGGCGCGGCCTACTGCTAGATGCTAGAACAAATATAGTTTATTTGTACTAATTTCTGGCTGCTGTTGAATAAAAAGTTGAAGAAAATCAGTCCAGTCCAGTAAAAAATCCTCACATAAAAAAACGACGAGCCAGCAAAGGATCGTCGTTTTTTACAGTTTGCTTTGTGTTTTATTTGTTCGGAAAGCTGGCTTGTTTTTACAGCTGACGAAGGAGCGCCTGCAAATTTGGCGTTGCAAAAAATGACTGCGTGTCTTCGATGAGCTTTTGACCCCAGAGATTTTCCTGAAGGAAATCGATTTCTGCATATCTGGGATCGCGTTCTAGTCCGGCGATCGCATTATTAGTATCTGTTCCGTTCTGTGCGCCCATTACGAACTGAGCAACAGCGATCGCCAGCTGTGGCTCGGTTTCTTCTGTCCCTGCCACGCTCAGGGCTTCTTTCCACTTGTCGATGGCGCCGTCAATATCCCCGGCTTCGTACATCACTAGGCCAATATTGTTTACGGCTGGCCAGAACGCATCGTCGTTACTAACAGCTGCTTCATACTGGGCGATCGCCTTGTCGTACTGGCTCAGCTTGTAGTAAGCATTGCCTAGGTCAAAGAGCGCGTTGGGGTTGTCTGGCTCTAGCTTCAGGCCCGCCTCAATGGACTGAGCGGCCTGCGAGTAATCTGCTTGGCTGAAGTAGGCGTTGCCCAGGGCAAACATGACCAGGGCATTATCTGGCTGGAGGGCTTTGGCGCGCTCGAGGGTGGTGATCGCCGCTTCAGGCTGAGGCTCACTAGCTTGCAAGTACAAACTGCCTAGCAACGAGAGGATGTCGGCATTGCCGGGTAGCAACTGCGCCGCCAGCTGCGCTCTGGCCAGTGCTTCATCAAATTGCTGAAACTGCGCCAGCTGAGCTGCATCACGTGCCAGACTTTCGCCGTCTGCCTGTAGTCGCTCTTGATCCAGCGGAAGGGTGTAAGGCAAAAGCGCCTGAGCTGTTGCTGGCTTGGCCTGAGACCAGGCGCCTATTAGAAGCAGCAGTGAAAAGGTGATTCGTTTGAGCACGAGGGGTCCAAAGATAGATAACAAAAATAGATGACAGACTGGGAAAAACGATGCACAGTGAGCAGATGCGTGCGCTTGCTACTATAACCTTCGGCAGCGCGAGGTGATTTCAGCACAGGCTCCGATAATTTTATCGGACCATCGGTCAAATAGAGGGATCGGAAAGTACTAGAACCTCAGCTCATATTCTAATAAAACTTGATTAATATCGTCGAGATTAGTGTTTGTACGGATAGTTAGCGAGTCGGTGAGTCGGTAGTTAACGCCAAATTCGGGGTTGGTATCGTCGGTCAAAATTTTGATGATGCTGAGCGATGCATCTTCTGTGACATCAAAGCCAATTTCTGCGCCGATGTCTAATCCGTTGTCGTCGCTGGTGTCTTCTGATTGGGCCCGGCTGGCGGCGGTGACCGGAAACAGCCTGAATTCGCTAAGGCTGAGTGCATCACCGACGAAGTCTTGAATATTGGTGAGCAGCGCGCCGCTCACCAGATTGATTAGTCCGCCAAAGTCATCGCCGCCGCCAGAGAGGCTATCGACTGTAGATTCGAGCGCTGTGACAAAGCCTCCGCCCACTAGCGTGAGTAGCTCGGCTTGTGATCGCGGTGGTGAGCTAGACAGTTCTAAATTATCGGCAAGTGCGCTGGCAGGTCCTTCTACGTCCGCTCTGACCCGAATGGTGCGCAGCGAGCCCGTATTCTCGAAACTTGTACCAGAAGTATCTGCAATCTCAGCTTGTGCAAAAGGTGTACTGACTATCAGTCCCGAATTATCGACCTCTGGAACAGACGCCCGCAAGGACACATCGAGAAATGGATTTGTCAGGCCGGTCTCGGGTGTAAATGAAGCGGTGTTATTGCTGCCTCTAAGCCTGAAAATAGTCGTATTAAACAGATTGACCCGGCCAGACCGTAAATTGATAGTCCCCTGTGGTTCTAGATCGGTAGGCGGGCCGCTTAGTAGCAGCGTACCGTCAGCCACGAAGTTGAGCAGATTGCCCTGTACAACCCGAATAGAGTCGCCCAGGGTAAGCTCTAAATTCCTGAAAATAGGCTGAATATTGCTGGGCGCTCTCTGCTCGGCTATAGCTACTAACCCGCTGGCGTTCTGTGAGCCAGCAGTATTATTTTCGACGATAATATCGCCAATATCGACGTTTTCTTCATCTTCGTCGCCTGTCGTTGCCACAGCGGCTTCTGCTTCTGCTTCTGCTTCGTCGCCATTAGAGAGCGTTACTTCACCGTTAGCGAGCACGACTTTGCCGCCAATTTGCGGTCCTTCTACAAGGGCATTGCCCCCTACGATAATTTGACCGTTTACACCGCCGCTGTAGAGATCTTCGAGCGTCAGGTTAATGTTTTCTAGATTGACGGTGAGTGGAGCATTAGCTGCCAGTGTTCTGGGGAAAAGGGCACTGCCCGGCTCATTAATCGAATTAGGCTCAGGTGAACTAGGCCCAGGTGAATTAGGCTCAGGTACTGGGGTCGTGGTTTCTGAATCCCCTGTTCCTGAGCTGTCTATGCTTTCGCTGGGTGCCCCTTCAGAGGGGGCTTCAATCGATGAGGGTGAGGGCGTAGATAGTGCTGATACCTGAGTCCCTGTGAGTAGGGAATTTCGTAAGGGGAAGATGCCTGCGGCGATTAGTTGCCCCTGGCTGAAGATGCCTTGTAGGTTCTCGACAACAATGCGATCGTTGACGAATCGGGCGCTACCGTTGACACCTGTGAGCGGTTCTGGCAAAACCTGGGCGCTAATGACCGCGTTGTTAACAAAGGCTTCGCCTGCAATATCGGGGTTAGATAGCGTCCCGCCGATTGAGAGATTGACCAGTCCTTCGCCGGATTCCCAGGCAACCTGTCGGGTGAAGATATTGAGCAGCGCCAATCCCTCGTTCTGAACGCTGATGTCGACATCAATCGCCTCACTTTCAGGCCGAGTGTCCATGAAGTTGAAGGCGTAAGGAATGTCTGCCGTAAGCTGTAGCGGCTCTTGTGTATTTGTGGCGTTGAGGCTGCTGGTGAGGCGAAAACGAGCATCACGATAGGAGTATACAGCTTCGGCAGAGGTGATGGGCGTATCGTTAATGGCGGCAGCGGTGAGGTTAGCATTGCCCCTGAGCTGAGGATTAGACAAGGTCCCCCCCAGGCTGGCAGTTGCTTTGGCCCGACCGCTGATGTCTACTGGCAGCTGAAGAATGTCGCGCAGCGCGACAATATTGATGTTGGCTGCGGTTGCCTGAAGGGTAGAGGTAAGTTCGGTGTCGCGCCCGAAGACGATTTGGCCTGCGAGGTTTACAAAGGCTTCGGTTGCTGGTGAGTCGAGGGTTTCTGGTGGTAGCTCACCTGTGGAAGAGGACGTTTCCGAAGCGGCATCTGCGGTGATCGCAGAAGCAAATCGAAGGGGCTCCAGGGTGAGGATGTTGGGCGTGAGGCTGCCGATGGCGATAACTTCTTCGGCGCTGTAGTCTTTGCCCCAGGTCCAGTTGTTGCCATCCAGGGCAAAGTCCAGCTTGAAGTCGCCGCCAGTACCGTTTAGCTGGATGTTTCCAGCGAAGGGCCCGTTGAGTTCTTTGAGCGGCGGGAGGGGGGCAGCGTCGCGGGCGATCGCCGCGTCTGCTTCTAACTCGTCTAGCTCGGCCAGTCGATTGAGCTGAGCCCGCAGTCCCTGTTGTGTGCCAGCGGGTGTTACCCCTGCTGCTGCTGTTGCCAGCAGTTGATCTAAATCTTCAATCGACAGCGGGTCGTCTAGCCACTCTGGCGGTGTGAGTCCTCGCCTGAAGTCTTCCAGACGATAGATAGATAGCGCCGTCAGCAGATTTTGCACATTGCCTTTGCGTGTGTTTAAGTTGGCGGTGTAGGTAGGTACAGGGCCGCTGAGGTCGACCTGTCCGGCAACGGCGTAGAGATTTTCGTTGAGGACGAGCTGAGCATCGCGCAGGGTCGCTAGCCTATTTGCATAGCGGACATTGCCGACCAGTCGGCCTGCGCCAATGTAGCCGACGCCGAGCTGATCGACGATGATGTCGCCTTCGAGGGTTTGGGTGGCTAGATTCGCGGTGAAGTTGGGGGTGGTGAGGGTGCCCCGCAGCTGGCCGATATCGGCAGCGCCCCCAGCTGGAAAGTTGAGGGCTGCTAGGGGAAAGTTACGAGCGGTGCCGGTGAGAATATCGCCCTGGGTTTGGCCCTGGGCGATCGCACCGCGCCAGTTAATATCAAAGTCGAGACTGGGAAGGGTGCTGCTGGCGTCTCCAAATGGACCGATGTTGAGCGCGATCGCATCCATCCCCCCAGCAACATCCAACGCCAATCCGTCAGCAGGACTATAGCCAACCGTCCCTGCCAACGAAGGATTGAACGGCAGATTGTTCACCACCAAATTCGCCAGCTGAACATTGCCATTGAACGTAGGCGCAGTAGGATTGCCCGTGAGCCGACCGGCAATGTCTGTCGTGCCCGACAGGGCGATAACATCGGGGACATCAAAGGGCAGCTCGGCCAGGGCATAGTCATCAGCAGTAACATCGAGATCGAGACGGTCTAGCCCGGTAAAGCCATCGTCAAAGCTGGGTGTGAGGGTGCCGCTTGCCGTCAGCCGGTTGGACGTAGCCTGGATAACTTGAATTTTTTCGCCATTCCAGGCTACCTGGGCAGATAGCGGGCTATTGAAACTATCGAAAAGTGGATTAAAGCTGGCGAGCCCGTCAGAAAAAGTGATATCGCCCTGGGCGGTGATCGCTCCGATGCGGGTATCCGCTGTACTCCCGCTAAACTGAAACCGTCCATTGACATCCCCACGCAAATCTTCCGAAAAAGCGCTGAGCTGAACATTTTGAAACGTGACATCGCTGTCGAACAGGCCATCAATCAGGTTGCCAGAGCCGCTAACCGTGCCCCCGCCAATCGCAAAAACCGTATCGCGAAAAGCTAGATCGGTTCCATTGATATCTACCGTGCCAGAGCCTGGATAAAGCGCGTTGGGCGCATCCCAATCTACAGCCGTCGTAACACTGCCTCCACCCCCACCGACCACAGTGGCATCCGCAGAGACCAGCCCAATCTCGAACCCTGGATTGATGTCATAGAGCCGCGCAAACTCAGCCGCCGGTAGCCCACGCCCAGCGAGCTGAAAGGTAAATGGTGAGCCCTGCCCCAGCAAAACCTGACCGTTACCCGTGAGCGATCCTCCGGTTGCAGGCGTTGCCGCAATATTGTCCAGATAGAGCTGAGTGCCCTCCAGTAAGAAGTCGCTAGACGCATCACTTAGCCTGACCCTGTCGACATCAACAGCTGTTGCCGCTGTTACCCTTCCAGAGAATCTCGGCTTCGTAATAGACCCACTGACCTGGGCAGAGGCGTCAAATATTCCCTCCACGGGTACGGGTAAATCCAGGTCCACCGTATTGGTAAAGGCTGCCACGGAAACGTTGTCTTTAACCGCTGTTAGGTCGTAGCCGTTGTCGAAATCAATCAGGCCCTCAGCCACAATATTTTCAATCGCACCGTAGTCGCCCTCCACACGGTCTACGGTCCACTGGTTGCCCTGAAACTGAGTTTCCCCCTCAATACTTTCAACCGGTAAGGGTAAAAAAGCCGTCAGAATATCTGCATCATCTACGCTGATAGTTCCTGAGTAATCAATCGGCTGTTCTGGGCGAAAAGCCATTTCCATGCGGCCGCTCACAGTACCCGAGTCCACCGCGACATCGTTCGTTTGTAGCTTGATAGTAGACAGCGTAAAGCCAAGCACATCATCAAGCGGCGCCTGGTCGGCCTGCACAACCATGTTGGTCGCAAAAGCCAGTCTATCTTCTGATTCGTCTAAGTCTTCAGCAACATCGTTCTCGGCTGTCGGCGGTGCTTCTACAGGCGTTACTTCCGTCTTTAGCGTAATTTCCCCACCCTTCACAGGCTCACCCGTCAGTTCAAATCGGGTGATAAAAGCATCTTTGTCAGCGACGACGATTTTGTCAGTATTGAGCTTGCCACGCAGCTCTTCTAGCAAGATAGGGACGGGTTCGTTACCTTCTAGTGGTAGGGGAACTAGGGTTAGTTCGGATTCGCGAAGCCGCACTTCATCTACGCTAATGTCGAATCGGTTGGGTTCGCGCGCTTCTCTTTCGGGCAGGTCGATATTGAGCCAGCCGCGCTCTGGGTGCTGTGCTAGGTATCCCGTGGCCTCATCGACGGTGATATCCAATCCAATTTTGGAAGAGAACACCGTTTCGAGCACGTCGAATTTGACCACGACGCTGTCTGCTTCAAGGGTCGTGGAATCTGTATCGGATTCACCTATAAAAGACGGCCCGATGCGAATGCTGCCAAAGGTGACGTCTTCTACCTCGCCCAGATCAACAGGGCGATCTAGATAGTCGGTAAGGACCTGTGACAGCTGAGGCGAAAGGTCTTCGTGCACATAGAGCCAGGCCCAGACTGCTAGCCCTAAGCCCACTGCGCTAAAAATTGACCCAACAAGCGTACCCAACCAAAACCAGGGGAAGGGCCGCCTGGGCTCATTGGAGGGCTCCGAACTTTCTGGGGGCCTTTCTGAAGAATTTTCTGGAGGTCCGTCAGAAGGAGGATTTGTAGACACTATCTATGCGGTTTGCTCGATTAAGAGCTGACTATCCAGCTACTGTAGCAATTTTGTATGGCCGTTTTATTAAGATGTGGCACTTTCAATGCACCTCTATAATTGCATTACCTTACGGAAGGCATCTTTCGGCAGACATTCATGGACAGGCCTGGCTCATCGACGAATCCATTTTCTATTGTGCAAAGTCGGTATTTGATACTGGGGACGTTTCTGCTGGCCAGTATCGCGGTGGGTTGGATTCATGGCTATTTGCAGAACTTGCAGCTGTTGCCCTGGCCAAAAGACGATCCGATCGCGATTCCTGTTTTGGCAATTGCGATTGATTTGGTACAGGCTGGCGTCATTATTTGGGCAAGTCGGGATTACAGAATCAAGCTTTCTGGGGTGTTTGGGCCGTGGCCGCCCAACTTTTCGTTGCCATATGCAGTGCTTTTGGTCTGTAGCCTGCTGCTGTTTTCGCTGGGTAGCTTTTTAGTCCTTCTTCGCCTGGTATCCATAAGCTTTCCTGACTACGCTTTGCGGATGCTTCAGACGGCTGGAGACACTCGCTATCCAAATCTCTACGGCTGGTTGATTTTATTTCGGACGCTGATATCGGCCTCATTTGCAGAGGAGCTTGTGTTTAGAGGCATATTGCTACAGCGGTGGGGAACAAAGTGGGGATTACGAGAGGGGCTAGTGGGCTCTTCTGTGTTGTTTGGTGTGCTGCATTTTAGTAATCCTGTGGGGCTAACGGTGTTTGGGCTGGTGATGGGTTTGCTGTATCTGCGAACGGGGAGTTTGTGGGTGCCGATTTTATGTCATAGCTTGAATAATTTGATGGTGGCTGGGCTCAACTGGTTAAGCCCAGCTACAGAGTCGGCTACATTGGCTACGACTCAGCAGAACTGGGGATTGGGCGTTGTGATGATGGTGGTTGCGGCGCCGCTGCTGTTGCAGTTTGTAAGGCGTAGCTGGCCGCAGGTGAGGGATAAGATTCCCTATTTGAGATAAGGAGTGGGGCGTCGGCTACGCTCAGCCACCGGGTGATAAGGGCGATGCCCTGAGTGCAGTCGAAGGGAGTAGGAGAGTAGGGACTTGGTTGCTGGTTTGCAGCTTTTGGGTTGAGGCTGGGTGCTGGTGCGTTACTCTGTTTCTCTACTGCTTTGCTAGTTTTTTGTGCTTATGCCGCCTATCCGCCGTGTTCGTCAGCATGTGAATCCGTTGAGTAATAAGTATTCGACACCTGCGACTGCGCCGGATTGGAGTGAGGTGTATAAGAATCCGCAGCTGCCGCTGCATTTGGATGTGGGGTGTGCGAAGGGGGATTTTGTGCGGGATATGGCGCAGATGGTGTCGGGATGGAATTTTTTGGGATTGGAGATTAGGGCGCCGCTGGTGGAGCGATCGCTACTCAGGCGCGATCGCTCCCTTACCGAAGGCGCACCCAAAAACCTCCATTTCATTTTCTGCAATGCCAATAATTCACTGATTCCTATCCTGGAAAGCTATCCAGGCGAGCTACAGTGCGTCAGTATTCAGTTTCCTGACCCCTGGTTCAAAAAGCGTCACCAAAAGCGGCGGGTCGTACAGCCAGAGCTCGTGGATACTTTGAATACGCTAATGCCGAAAGGTGGCACCATTTGGCTGCAGTCGGATATTGAAGAGGTGTGTATGGAAATGTGCGATCGCTTCTCCGAACATCCTGGCTTTAATCGCGATGGTAATCATTGGCTGAGCGAAAGCCCGTTTCCAGCACAGACTGACCGGGAGCGAGTATCGACTGAAAAAGGGCTACCGATATACCGAGCGAGATATTTTGTGACAGGAGCTGACCAAAAGATCCTTAATGCGATGTAAACTTTTATAACGTACAAGCAGTGATTACTATGTCTGAGCCCGTTGGATTTGGGAAGAAAACGCCGAAAAAGCCAAAATCGGAGCGTACCAAAAAGCGGGAGAAAGCTTCTAGCCAGTACGACGATATGAAGACGGAAGGCTTTCCTGAGTATGAGGTGTATATGCGGCCAACAGGGGGTAAGCAGTGGTTTCCGGTGGGAGCGATCGCGGTCCGTCGTTCTACTCAAATTAGCCGGGCCATCTACCACAGCGAAGCAGACCTATTGCAAGGGGCCTATCGCGCCTTTCCCGTGCTGAAAAAGAACAAAGGCAACTTGGAATATGGCTATCGTCTGAAGGGTGAGAAGGATGATGACATTGAAATGGCTAAAAAGCAGCGCGATCGCAGTGAACGTGGCCTGATGGGTGCTATTAATAGCATCAAAGGAATCTTTGGCGGTAAGAAAGAAGCTTAAAGACTATGACACAGGCTTCTGATAAACCAACACTTATCTACTGGCATGTATGGACTGACGATAACGGTGTGAGTCATCAGAGCCAATGTGAGCTAACTCACTTTGAACAAGAGAGCATGGGCGGAGGCGCTGCTGCCCAGTGGAACAATCGGCTGATGGCAGGTGATGCTGAAGTGTTGTTTTGTACCCTGCCTGTTGGATGGGTTGGTGACTGGCACGAGAATCCTAGACCGCAGTGGATTATTCCGATTGTGGGCACCTGGTATGTGGAAACGATGGACGGCGATCGCGTAGAGATGGGGCCAGGAGAAGTTTCTTTTGGCGGTGACCAGAATACGAAAGAGAATGAACAAGGATATAAGGGACACGTATCTGGCTGTGTGGGTGATGTGCCTGCGCAGCTGATGGTGATTCAGCTGAAAGATGATACCTATGTCGCGGCTAAGCCTGGAGACTTTGAGTAATGAGCGATCGCCAACCTTCCTTAGAAGAATTTAGGATAGAAGAGTTTAACCTGAGAGGCAAAGAAGACTCAAAGCCTCCTGAGACTGACCGCTCTACAGCAGGTGGTCCTAGTTCTGAAGCATTTGACCCCAAAGATTTAGATACAGCTACGGTTGATCGGGTATTAGAAATGGCCTGGGAAGATCGTACGACCTTTGAGGCGATTGAAGAACAGTTTGGCCTAAAAGAGAAAGAAGTGATTGCGACAATGCGTTACTACATGAAGCGATCTAGCTTTAAGATGTGGCGCAAGCGAGTGACCTCGCGCAAGACAAAGCATGAGAAAAAAAGAGACTTTGAAGTAGGTCGATTTAAGTCCAGTAATCAGAAAAACTACTAATCTGAATAGATTTGGTTCGTTGTAGTAACTGTACAAACGGTTTAGTTGTAAGGATAGGATGCTATGTCGAGAGGGAGTATTCTTCAGCCTGATCAGAGCTACACGTTTCTTAGCTACTTTGAGATGGCCTATGAGCCAGACGATATCCTGGCTGAGTTTGGCTGCTCTCTGGACCGACTGACGTTTAAGTTTCCAGCCTTTGATACAGAAAAGCTTGATGCTTCTGAAACGGGCAAACCATTCCAACAGTCAGTAGCTGAGCTGAAGTCATTCATAGAAAGGCGACTACCCAATGTCCGGCTGACGACCGAAGCTGCTCGCAGAGAGATTTTGATTTCTCCGTTGGCGCTTGCTCTGATGGACTACGCTCAAATCCAGCTCAGAATTGAATACGGCGTAAAAGTGTCTGACCAGTTAAAAGGATCGTTAGATTATTACCTGCAAAGTCGGCACAATCTGCTAGTAATCAAAGCGAAGAATGCAGACTTGACGCGGGGATTTACCCAGCTTGCTGTAGAACTAATTGCCTTGGACCAGTGGACAGAATCTCCCGAGCCAGTTTTGTACGGAGCGGTTTCCACAGGAGATGTCTGGCAGTTTGGTCGGTTCAAACGAGCTGAGAAAAAGATTGAGCAAGATTTGACGCTGTACAGAATTCCAGCAGATATTGAGGACTTGTTTCGAGTATTACTATTACTGACTGTGCTAACTGGGCAAGTTTAGAGACTTCAATGAGAAATGCTTCGCCTAGACTTGATGTCTGGACGAAGCATATTACGATAGCTAAGCGTATTCTTGTATTTTTACTTACCGCAGGGCAGCTTTAGCCGGTGGCATAACAACCTTCGTTGCTAATCCAACAGATTTGAGACCTTTGATTAGCCACCAGGTAGAATCAATTTCCCACTTTCGCAGACCTGCCTTGGCCATTTTAGGATAAGTATGGTGATTGTTGTGCCAGCCTTCGCCGTAGGTAAGTAGTGCCACCCACCATAGGTTACGAGAGTTGTCGTCGCTGTCGAAGTTGCGGTAGCCCCACAGGTGATTGGCAGAGTTGATGAGCCATGTGCAGTGCCACAGCAAGACGGCGCGTACAAATATACCGTAGATGACAAACGACCAGCCGCCGATCGCGTACAGCACGAATGCAAGAGGTACTTGCAAGGCTAAGAAGTACTTGTCTAAGAAGGCGTAGTAAGGGTCGCGAGCGATATCAGGTGCATTTTTGGCGTATACCTTACGGTCAAACACTTCGGGCTTCAGGTAAAACATCCACTCCATATGGCTCCACCAGAAGCCACGCGCAGAGGAGTAGGGGTCTTTTTCTACATGCTCGGTAAAGGCATGGTGCTGACGGTGACCGGCTACCCAAAAGGTGGGACCGCCCTGTAGTGCCAGCGCGCCGATAGTGGCAATGACGCGCTCCAACCACGTCGGTACTTTGAAGCTTCGGTGGCTAAGTAAGCGGTGATAGCCCAGGCAAATGCCGACGCTGCCAAAGAGCCAGTGAAGCGCGATCGCAACCCCCAAAGCAGACCATGAAAAGAACCAGGGTGCCAACAAAGCCAAGGCATGCATGGCTCCAAAAAAGCCAATAGACGCCCAGCTAAGCTTGTGAGCCGTGGGTTCAGCGCTAGATCGTAAACGGTCAGAACGCTTTCTAGAATGTTTGGAAGGCAGGTTACCAGTAGTCATAATCGGCTGAACACGCTAATGTGTTTGCAAGTGTTGCTTACATTTGGAATCATAGCTTGCTTTTTTTGAATTTGCAAGCGCTACTTGCAAATTTATTCAGTGATACTTGCAAAAACGAAATAGGCCGATGACTCAGAAAAAACTATCTAGCCGTGAAAGAATTGTGCGTTCTGCCCTAAAGCTTTTTGCTGTAGGTGGTATCACAGCTACAACGACGAAGGAAATTGCTGAGAAAGCGGGCGTTAACGAAGTGACGCTGTTTCGTCAGTTTGGAAGCAAGCAAGGCTTGCTTTTGGAGGTGCTGCAAGAGCCGAGTTTGCTAGAAGCGATGAAAGTGGCGCTCGCAGACGTCGCAGGCGCAAGCGAGGCGCTGGTAGCTTATGGGTCGGCGGGAATGTCGCTGCTAGAGCGGGTGCCAGAGTTGGTGCGATCGCTCATCGGAGAATCAGGCCAGTCCCCACCCGAAAATCGTCAGGCCCTGGGCAAAACGCTCCGTCAGGCTAATCAGCAAACCGTCGATTATCTGCGAAGCGCTAAGGTGAGCTGCCCAGGACTCTCTACAGAAGAAATTGCTAGCTTGCTAAATGCCCTGATCCTGGGGCATGCAGTGATAGAAGCCAGTAGTGAAGAGCACGCGCTGTGGCAGGATAAAGCCGACTTTTTGAGAAGGATTGATAGTTTGTTTTCTACGCAGACAGAAGAGCCGATAACAGATGCGCTTGGCCCAGGCGCTATTGAAGCTGACTTAACAGGGCCTGTGGCCGATTTGTTGCCAGAAACGGTGCGATCGCTTTTCCAGAACGCCAAGAAACACAGCGCTCAGGCCTACGCGCTAACTCATGTACTATTTGGGGCGGGCTTACGAGTGGAAGAATGCGTGGGATTGATGCGATCGCAAATCTTTTCTAGCAAAACGCAGCATTTACTTACCGTGACAGGCACTACGCCTCGACAAGTCCCCGTTAACCGCTGGATAATGGGGAACCGTTATGGCACCTATCTCAAAAATCCGCTGACCCAGTGGCTAAAATCTCGGGAAGACGACTGCCCCAATGTATTTGTTACGGCTTCGGGTGAGCCTTTGGACGTTGCAGGCATCATGGAGCTGTGGGATGAGCTAGCAGAAGAAATTACAACAAGTTTGAGCAATTTACCATCGCCCTTTCAAGCCAGGCAAACATGGTGTATTGAGCTGCTGAGCAAAGGAATAAGCCCGGAAAATCTCAGTCTTTTATCTGGTATTCGGTTAGAAGACCTTGAGCCCTACGCTCGTCGTGTCAGAGAAAAAGCGGCCTTAGAGCAGGCACTGTCTATCGACCAAAAAAGCTGATTGATTCAGCTTAGACGTTGGCTATGCGCTTAGATGCTTGTCCATATAGTTTTGCTGAACGACACTGTGAGGACAGTGCAGGTCGTCTGGATTGATAAACAGATCGCTGACCTGATGAGCGGGCATTGGTTTGCCTAGGTAGTAGCCCTGAATGACATCTGCGCCACAGCGGCGAACCCGCTGTAGCTGCGCTTCGGTCTCTACGCCTTCTACGACAACGGTAAAGCCCAAGTCGTGGCAGAGCCGAATACTCGTAGCCAGAAGCGTGGTTCCTCGTCTGGCTTCTATTTCCGGGGCAAGCACTAGCTGACGATCTAGCTTAATTTCATCTGCCTCGAGCGCGAGCAGCGTAGTTAGGGACGAATAGCCTGCCCCAAAGTCGTCAATCGAAATATGATGACCTGCTGCTCGAAGCTGATGAACAGTAAACACCAGAGCTTCTAGCTCTACGGTGTAGGTATGCTCTGTAATTTCAATGTGAAAAAGAATATTATGTTGACGGGCGCGGGCAATGAAGTCTTTAACGGCCTTGTCGTCGAGTAAGAAGTCTTTGTCGAAGTTGATGGCAAGGGGTGGCACACCCAGACCTGCGGCACGCCACTGTAAGACCTGAGTGAATGCTAAGTCGACAACTTTGGTATCAATAACTTGTGATAGGCCTTGCTGATACAAAACAGGTAGAAATGTAGGTGGCAGCACATTTCCCTCATTACTTTGGAATCGTAGCAACGCCTCCAGGCCGCAAATTTTGAGCGAGGTCGCGTCAAACTTAGGCTGAAAATATAGAACGAACTGTCCGCCCTGGAGCTGCTTTAGCACTTGCTGCGTGATAGTGACGGTCTCTAGAAGTTCTTTTTGCCTGATCATGAACAGTCGCTCTTGACGATGGCTAATTTCTTCGCTGACAAAGTCGTAAGCATCTTCGCCGAATAGCTTTAGCAGGTGTATGGGTGCCTGGTGCTGACGACTGGCAACAATCAAAAAAGGCAGATAAATGCAGCCATCGACCACGATGCAAACAAGCTGAGTGAGAACGGCAGCAACCGAACCGCCCGTTGAAGCGTAGGCGCTGTAGAGGGGGACACTCATCCAGTGCAGCGTGTCTACGGTGATGGTAAATGCGCCTAGCTGCATGGCAGTGAGTGCGATTACCATGTTGACAAACGGCACCAGTAAAAACGGAATCAGAAAAACCGGATTGAGCAGTATAGGCAGCCCAAACAGCAGAATCTCGTTGACATTACAAAATGCAAAAGGCAGGCTGAGGCGGGCGATCGCCTTGAACGGATGGATGCGTTTGCTAAAAAGAATAATTAGTGGAATGGCGAAAGTAGAGCCCGAACCCCCAATATTCATAAACACATTGTGAAAGATAGTGAGCTCGATGCCATTGCCATTAGCTGGTCCAACGACAGTTAGCAGCCTAAACAAACCCGCTGCACTGTGCTCGCCATGAAGCCCAATAAACCAGGTTGAAAGAGAGAGCACCTTGTAGAGAATCAGCTCTGGGATAGCGCCTATCTGTTGAACTTTAGGAAGATGGGTCGTGAGCTGCTCTAGCAGTGTCGTATTCAATACAGCGATAATGAACTGTCCGAGCAGCTCGAAGCAGAGGACGCACAGGACGCCTGGAATAATCAAGTTAAGCGTTTTTTGGAGGCGGGGGCTGATGCTTTTTTGGTGAGTGACTAGCTTGAACCTGGGCTGCATAGAGAAGTAATGCAGCAAATGCACAGCCAGCCACGTGCAGGGAACGCTGGTGAGAATAGATCCGTAGCGGGAGGTTATTTCAGCGGTGCTGTTGACATCTAGGAAGCCAGTCAGCCTGAAGTAGCAGACCATGGCAATGAGAAGGGTGCCAATTTGCTCAAGGCCTTTTTCTTTGGCGAGTAACGTACTGAGTGACAGATTGAGAAATAAAGGAATCAGAAAAAAGTACAGTCGGTTGACGCCATCACCATTGATTGCGGCAACGCCAGTAAGCCCCCAACTCTCTAGCAGGGCAGTCAGCTGCGACAGCAGCACGAGGATATTCATGACTAAAACAATCGGCAGCAGAGAGGTAAAGGCTTCTCTCAAAATCAGCAGCTGTTTTGAATTAACCGATTGTTTGAGCATGAATGAAGACGGGCTTTTGACTTTGGTTCAGAATACCCTCAATTTGGCTGCAAATCTGGCGATTTGTCATACATACCTGGTGACAGAGTTAAGTAATTGCACTGGGATTTTTCCTCCGGATTCTACTTTTCCGACTTTATTTGCTTACTTTTTCCGACGATAACCAGACGGTAAATGCCTACAGGTACAGCAAGCTATAAGTAAGCAGCCTCTACAGGTTTCTTGCAAATACGTGTTTATGTGTGTCTTGATCTTTTGCGAAATCTGGGCGTGTCAGTCTGTAGCTACATTGCAAGCCTTTTTGTATAAGTACTTTCTGTCTGGAAGTATCTTTTTACCTGCACCTGTAAGCAGCAACCGTTTCCACTGGTATTTATTTGAATAATTGTTATGACTCAAGACTCTTTGCAGCTAAGACCCAAGAAAAGAAAGCTCAATCATTTTGCGGTGCTGATTCGGCTGCTGCGCGATCGCAAAACTTTCCTGGATGAGGTCCGTAGTGAAACAAAGCTAGACCGCAAAATCTCGTCACTCCTGATTGCGAGCAGCAGCTTTTTTGCTGTGTATGGCGGCATCGTCGGTGCCTATGACGGCGGCTGGCAAATGCTGTCCTCTGCTATCAAGCTGCCTGCGCTTTACCTGATTACGCTGATTATCTGCGTTCCCACGCTGTATTTTTTCGACATCTTATTCGGCTCTAAGCTGAACTTTAAGCAGTATGTCACCATGGCGCTGACCTCGGTGGCGGTGATTAGCGTTTTACTCTTTAGCTTTGCGCCAGTTGTTCTGTTCTTTCTCATTTCTATTCGCGACTACAACTTCTTTCTGTTGCTGAATGTTGTTGTGATGGCGTTGACGGGCTGTGTGGGTGTACGACTGTTTTATAAAGGAATGGTGGATATGGCTGGGCCGGATGGGTTTGAGCAAAATCTGCGGCTGAAGCTGCTGCAAGGATGGGTTGTGCTGTACGGGCTGGTGGGGTCGCAGCTGGGCTGGACGCTGAGGCCTTTTGTCGGTGCAGACAGTACGCAGTTCCAGATTTTTAGACCGGAAATTGATGGGAATTTTTACTCTACGGTTTTTCGGACAATTCTGAATCTGTTTGGGATGTAGGGCTGGGTTGGACAGGCGGGACGCCTATTGCACGAGTTGTTGATCGCACAGGTTGCATGGGCGACTGGGTGTTTTTGTTTTCTAAGAAGAGACCAATGAGAGCGCGATGAGTGGCAAATTGAATGGCGAATTTGGACAACCTTAGAATTACCGATCGTGAGCTTGATGAGCTGACGGGGCTAGATATTAGCGATATAACGATGGGCTGGGCTTACCGGCAGGCTGCTTTTGCACCGCAGCATAGGCTGTTCTGGCTAGGGGGACAGCTGCTGAGCTGTGGCGTGATGATGATTTTTTGCCTGCCGATTACGCTGCTGCTAATTCGCGCGGCGAGTAATAACAATGCAACAACAGTCAGCGCCTGGTTACCAGTAGGCGCGGTGATTGCGATCGCCCTCACCATCGTCCTCACCCTTTACCGCTGGCAGGCTGGCAAACGCTTACTTAAGCTCAGCCACTTGCTCGATGACATCGATCGGTTTAACGAAACGGTGACTGCCGTTGAAATTTTAGAAGAGCTGACGGTGGCAAGGAACAGCATAGCTACAACCAGCCAGCCTAATCTTGAAAACAGAGAACAGGTTCTAGAAGCGCTGCACCTGACTCGGGAGAGCCTGATTTGTGGTCTGATGACCGAGAAGGTAATGCGTACCCACCGTCAGCTGATGGCTCGGCAGCAGGATATGTTTGCCAATATTGAGCGTAATTTGGCAACGCTTCAGCTAATGCAGGTCAATGAAAGTGCTAGTGATTACAGTCGCCTGCTCAATGACGCGATTCAAATTGGCACGAGCGTTCACAGAGAGCTGGCACAGCCGCTGGGGCACAGAGAAGAGCGTTAAGTCAGCCGGTGGGGTGACTAATTATTCTTGCAAACTGCGAGGATCTAGCGCATCGCGCAGACCGTCACCCAGAATGTTAAAGGACAGTACCGTGATGACAATCAGTATGGCAGGGGGCCAGATTAGCCACGGGTTCAAGATTAAAATAGATGCGTTAGTAGAGGCTGATAGCATGTTGCCCCAAGATGGGTCAGGCTCTGAGATGCCTAAGTTGACCAGGCTAAGGACGGCTTCGGCCACAATGTAGCTGGGGATGGATAGGGTGGCTGCGATGATGACGTAGGTTGCGGTTTGCGGCAGAATGTGGCGGGTGATGATGTGTAGCGATCGCCCCCCCATTGACTGAGACGCCTGCACGTAGGTGCGTTCCTTAAGCGATAGCACTTCGCCCCGAATCACCCTGGCGAGCCCTGCCCACCCGATGAACGATGTAATCAAAATAATCAGCAAAAATCTTTCTGAATTGCCCAGTTCAGGCGGCAGAATCGTGCTCAGTGCAACTAGTAAATAGAAGGTGGGTACAGACATAATGACTTCTACAACGCGCATGAGTACCGAGTCGACAATGCCACCAAAGTAGCCAGAAATACCGCCAATCAGAAGTCCTAACGGAAAAGAAATCGCAATACCCACCAGGCCAATACTCAGGCTGATGCGGCCGCCGTATATCAAACGGCTCAGCACATCGCGAGCTGCGTTGTCTGTACCTAGCAAATTAATGTAAGCAGCAGTTGCTACAGTGCCTTCTTCACTGGCCTCACCTGTAGGCTCTTCCAAAGGAGCCAGAATGTCGCTATCTGCAGTATCACTGTCTGCGGGTGCATTTTCTGTGGTTGTCGCGGCAGGTGGCGTACTCTGCGCTGGAGCCGCCTCACCTACGGTGCCAAACAAGTGCCAGCTAAGTGGAATGCCCTTCACCACTTCCCACTCTGCCATTTGAATGCCGTCTTCCAGTGAGATACCCGTGAAGTATGGAATGCTCAGCTGGAATAAATTATATTGATAGCCTTTGACAAATAGTCGTAGCGGCGCTGGTCGAGCGAAGTCAACGCTTAGCTCCTGTGCGCCTGAGTCGAGGTCAATCGCCCCTTGAATTGTGGGATAAACGTGGGGACCCAAAAACTGGCCGGATTCCTGGTCATTCCAGTAAATCCTGGTCGGCGGCATGAGCGAGCCATTAGGCTGCTGCTCGATAGGGCTGTAGGGCGCAAAAAAGTCCGCAAAGATAACGATGACATAAAAAATAATCAGCATGATCGCTCCGGCGCGGGCCAGCGGATTATTTTTGAGTTTTTTCCACCAGGACTTGGTTTCCATCGTTTCTTTAGTTGCTTGTGCTGGGTCTGCTTACACTCGTGTGCTGGGTCTGCTTACACTCGATGGACATTAGAGTAGCAGCAATTTAGGGATATATGTGTGCACGTGGGGGGTGGGGCGTGGATTGCAAGCTGTGGCTGTTTTCAATCTGGCTGTGCCGGTTCACACAAACGGAGGAGGCGACAAGACAATAGAAATGTTAAGCTTTTGTAAAATATGAAATTTTGTATCATTAATTAATAGTTTTCCTTTCATTCCTAGCCGCCAGTAGAACTTCTGTGACATACCAAAATATTGACCCAAATGTTAACTCGGGCGATGACAACGTCCCGTCTGAGTTGACGACATCGAAAGACATAACGTTCAAAGAACCGGTGATTGAAGCTGAGCCGCAAACTTGGTTAGGTGGCTCACGGGGATTGTTGATTGGGCTGGTGCTGGGGCTGGGGTTAGCCTTCCTGGGTGGTCAGATTGCGGCGAGGCAAGCGACTGAATCAGGCGTGGTTGCTCCTACCGAGGGCGAGCAAGTGGCCAGTGCTACGGTGACGACTGCCCGTGCCCAGTCCGCGCCTATTCGCCAAACGATTACGACCAATGGCACAGTAGAAGCCTTTGACCTGCTGTCGGTGGCACCTCGCGCGAGCGGCCTGCAAATTCAGTCGGTGAATGTGCGAGAAGGCGATTTTGTCAATGCGGGTCAGGTGCTGGCGGTACTGGACGATTCTGTGTTGCGTAGTCAAATTGATCAGGCCGAAGCGCAGGTTGTTGCCGCCCGAGCGCAGGTGGCTCAAGCGGAGGCACAAGTGGCACAAGCCGAAGCGTCCCTAGCGGCGAGCAGAGAGAACTTTAATCGATATAGTTCGCTGTTTAACCAGGGTGCGGTGAGCGCGGAGGAGCTAACTAGTCGGCGGACGCAAGTGGCGACAGAAGAGCAGACAGTGGGAGCTGCGATCGCAACTGTAGAAAGCGCCGAAGCCACCGTTCGCAGCCGTCAGGCCGACGTTGCTCGTTTCAATACTCAGCTCGACCAAACCCTTGTACTGGCCCCTAGCAGTGGCGCTATTGCCGAAAAAGATGCCACGGTTGGCGATACTGCCTCGACCAGTACGCCCTTGTTCAAAATCATCAGCGGCGACCAGCTGGAGCTGGCGGTAAAAGTGCCGCAGTCTCAGTTAGCGCAGATTAATGTGGGAACGTCGGTCCAGATTCGCTCTACTTCAGATAAAGACTTGCAGCTTCAGGGCAGCGTGCGCTCGATTGATCCGGTGGTGAATGAGCAGACTCGGCAGGCGACGGTGAATGTGAGACTGCCGGGGAGCGATCGCCTTCGTCCTGGCATGTTTTTGCAGGCGCAGATTGTGACGGGCTCTCGTGAAGGCGTCGTCATCCCTGCTGATGCGGTGCTGCCCCAGGCGAGCGGTGGATTTGTGGTGTATGTACTGAATGCGGATAGGACGGTGAGCGCTAAGCGCGTGGATGTGGGCGATCGCATCCCAGCCACAGCAGACGACCCCGCCAAGATAGAAATTACCGCTGGCCTGGAAGCCAATACGCCTGTGGTTGTAGAAGGTGCTAGCTACCTTCAGAACGGTGACACGGTAGATGTTGCTGACAGTGCGCTGGAGGGTTAGATCAAATGTTTAACATTTCTGAATTTTCAATCAAGCGTCCGGTCCCTACTATTGTGTTGTTTTTGGTGCTGACGATTGCAGGCTTTGTGGCCTTTGGTCAGCTGGGAATTGACGCCAATCCCAATATTGACGTGCCTGCCGTAGTGGTAGAAGTCCGTCAGACGGGCGCAGGCCCCGAAGAGATGGAAACCCAGATTACCAAAAAGGTCGAAGACGCCGTTGCAGGCCTTGGCAATATCGAAGAGCTGACCTCTACAGTCAGTGACGGATCTTCTCGTACAGTAATTTCTTTTGAGCTGGGTGTAGACACCGCTGAAGTGACCAATGATGTCCGCGATGCGGTCACTCGTATTCGTCAGGATCTACCTCTGGACGCGCAAGATCCCGTAATCCGCAAGCTGGACTTTTTTGGTGGTCCGACGGTGATTTACACAGTCGGTTCCGACCAGCGCTCGGTAGAAGAACTTAGCGACCTGGTAGATCGTACAATCTCTCGTCGGCTGCTGTCGGTTAGCGGCGTCTCGCAAATTGACCGGGTTGGCGGCGTTGACCGCGAGATTCGCGTAGATCTCGATCCGCAGCAGCTAAACGCGCTGGGGATTACGGCTACGCAGGTAAACGACCAGATTCGCCAGTTCAATATCAACTTGCCCGGTGGCCGTAGCGACATTTCGGGGGTAGAGCAGGGCATTCGTACCCTGGGTAGCGCAGATACGGTGGAGGCATTGCAAACCTTTCAGGTGGTGCTGCCGAGTGGCAATACCGTGCCACTTAATACCCTGGGCACGGTGGAAGATGATTTTGCTGAAGTGCGGCAGTCGGCGACGCTGAACAATCAGGCGGTGGTAGGTTTTGAGGCCTATCGCAGTAGTGGCAGCGTGGTGGTGAGTGTGGAGGAGGGGATTCAGGCGGCGATCGCCGATCTGGAAACCACCCTCCCCGACGACATTGAATTCAAGCTTATTTTCACCCGTGCAACAGAAATCCGAGATTCTTATCAGGCCTCTATCGACGCGCTGGTACTGGGCTGCATCTTAGCGGTTGTTGTCGTTGGCGTGTTTTTACGCGACTGGCGCAGCACGCTCATTACTGCGACCGCACTACCGCTGTCCATTATTCCGACATTTTTGGTCATCAATGCCCTTGGCTACACCCTAAATAGCATGTCGCTACTGGCGCTGACCCTGGCAGTCGGTAACCTGGTAGATGACGCCATTGTAGAAATTGAGAACGCTGAACGGCACATTAGCATGGGCAAGCCACCCTTTCGGGCTTGCATAGATTCCACCGCTGAAGTGGGCTTGGCGGTAATTACAACCACCGCAACTGTTGTTGCCGTCTTTATTCCCGTCGCTTTCATGGGCGGCGTCCCGGGTCAGTTCTTTCAGCCATTTGGCGTAACGGTTTCTGTGGCTACCATGTTTTCGACCCTGGTGGCGCGTTTAATTACGCCCATGATGTCGGCTTACTTACTCAAGCCCAAGCCGTTGCAAGAGCAAGATAGTTCTACCCTGGCTGCTGATGGTTTGCGTGTACCGGGGCTGCTGCGTCCGTACCACAAGCTGTTGAACAGTGCCCTACGCCATCGGCTAGTAACAGTCGCCCTGGCGCTGATGTTCTTTGTGGCGAGCCTGATGCTGGTGCCCTACATTCCCACTTCTCTGTTCGATTCTGGCAATACCGATCTGTCAGTACTTTCTGCGGATTTACCACCAGGAACAACCCTCACTAAAACAGAACAGCTGACCAACAGAATTACCGATAACGTACTAGCCAATGAGGCGGCTGAGAGTATTTTTGTGGTGCAATCGCCAGGCGATGCCAGAGGCTACATTCAGCTGAAGTCTAAAGAAGAGAGAGTAGAGCGCAGTGAGTTTGAAACTCAGATGCGTAAAGTCTTCGCAACTATCCCAGGCGCGCGGATTAACTTCCAGGGACAGGGGGCAGGTAGTGGTGGTAAAACGCTACAGACTGTGCTGACTGGAGAAGATCCTGATCTGTTGAATGAGGCCGCGCAGACGCTGACTCAGCAGATGCGACAGGTAGAAGGACTGGTGGATGTGAGCTCGACGGCGGCGCTGGTAAAGCCTGAGGTGTTGATTCGCCCTGACCCGGTTCGGGCGGGTGATTTGGGCGTGTCGGTGAGTAGCATTGCGCGGACGGCTTCGCTAGCGACGTTGGGTGATTCGGAGTCGAACCTGGCGGACTTTGATGCGGGCGATCGCCAAATTCCTATCCGCGTCCGCTTGGCTCCTGAGTCTATTGAAGACCTCAGCACGCTACAAAACTTGCAGGTGCCCAGCCAGAATGGTCAGATGGTGCCGCTGATTGCGGTAGCCGACATCGAATTTGGCAGTGGCCCAGCGCAGATTGATCGCTTTGACCGCTCCAGGCAGGTTACTGTGGGCGCAAACTTGCAGGGCATTGAGCTAGGCCAAGCTGTGGCCGCTGTGGAAGAATTACCGGCGTTTACGAATCTACCTGATGGCGTACGAGAGCAGCCTACGGGCGATGCGGAAATTCAAAAAGAGATTTTTGGCCGCTTTGGTATTGCGCTAGGCACCGCAATCTTGATGATTTACGCCGTGCTGGTGCTGTTGTACAACGACTTTTTGTATCCGTTTGCGGTGATGGTGGCGTTGCCGCTGTGTGTGGGCGGTGCGCTGATGGGTTTGTTAATCGCGCAGAAGCCTTTGGGTCTGTTCGCGCTCATTGGCATGGTTTTGTTGATTGGCCTGGTTACCAAGAACTCGATTCTGCTGGTGGACTACGCGCTGCTGGCACTGAAGGAAGGGAAGTCTCGTAAGCAGGCGGTGATTGAGGCGGGGATTACGCGCATTCGCCCGATTCTGATGACGTCGATTTCTACGATGGCGGGGATGATTCCGATTGCGCTGGAGCTGGGGGCAGGCGGTGAGACGAGGAGTCCGATGGCGATCGCGGTGATTGGTGGATTTTCAACGTCTACACTGCTGACGCTAGTAGTCGTGCCTGTGTTCTTTACCTATATCAGCAGTGCGCGTAGCAAGACGGCACGTGTGCTGAGCCGAGCGACGGGTATAGGGAAAAACAGCGCAGCTAAGCCTTCTACCGTCCCGTATGGATAAGCGACATAAAGGCCTCGCGCTCTGAGCCTAGCCGCCATTCGAGAAGGGGGTGCCTGTTGCTGAAGCAAGTTGACTTTTTCGAGACGCGCTTTCATGTCTGCGTCTAGAGTTGCCTGGTGATCCCAGTAATAAGCTAATGCTGAATAGATTTTTCCAAGAGCGATATGAGGGAACTGGAAGTGTAGCTCTTCAGGAGTTGTATAACTCATGGAACACTTGTGAGAATGGCTTAGCTGCTGATTCTAATAGTCTAGTCCTGAAATAGTAGCGTTCAGTTGTATTCAGCATTGCCCGTTTCTATTCGGCAGGGCTTTTTGGAAGTGCGGGAAGTAGCTACCCAAACGGTGGTTACTCCATAGAATCTAAAACTTATTAGACATTTCATGCTATTTCTATTAGTATCGAAATATGGAAATACCTCAGACTGAACAAAGCTCCCTTGAGGATTCGCTTAATAGTATGGCCGCGACTTTTGCCGCTCTGGGCCAACCTTCACGGCTGAAGATTGTGAGATTGCTGCTGTCTGCCTATCCCAAGGGGTTGCCTGCTGGAGAAATTCAAAAGGAGCTGGAGATTGCCGGAGCGACGCTTTCGCATCATCTGGATAAGCTACGTCAGGTGGGTATTGTCTCTTCCGAGAAAGATCGGCAGTGGATTTGGTACAGCGTTCAAGAGCCGTCGTTAACTCGCCTGCTCGACTTTTTGTTTGAGGAATGCTGCACTCGTAACCATGTGGTCAGCATTGAGCACATTGGACAAGCCCTTGCGGATAGTGCAAGTGATTCCGACTGTTGTGAGTAAGTTACTGACTTTTTGACTATTTTTTTGACCTTTATTTCGATATTTGTAGAAGTACCTAAGGAGATATAGCTCATGGCTACCACCGTACTAACTCGCTTGAATCGTAGCGTTCGGCAAATTGATGGCGTTTTGGGTGTGATCGCTCTGATCCTCCTCACGCTCCTGCTCCTCGTCCCACTGCAAGCCACCCAAACCATCCGCTTCACCCTCAGCAGCCTGTGGCACGTTGCCCCCTTTCTCCTACTTTCTATCGGCATCGCCGCCTACGCCCAGGCCAGCGGCGCAGACAACCTGATTGCTAAAGCCTTTCGCGGCAAAGTGTCTGTGATGATTCCTGTCGCTGCTCTCTTCGGTGCACTTTCTCCTTTCTGCTCTTGTGGTGTCATTCCGATCATTGCTGCTCTGTTGTCAATGGGCGTTCCTGTTGCGGGCGTAATGGCCTTTTGGCTAGCTTCTCCGCTGATGGATCCTTCTATGTTTGTGCTGACGCTGGGGACGTTGGGGTCTGGGTTTGCAGTTGCCAAGGTGTTGGCGACTATTTTTATCGGTTTACTCGGTGGTTTTGGCACATTGTTGTTGACTAACACCCATCCAGCATTTGTTAATCCGCTAAAAGAGAGTGCAAATAATGGAGGCTGTGGCGGCAGTAAGATTCGTAAGCCAAAGGCAGTGGTTTGGAGATTTTGGCCAGACGCTGAGCGGCGACAAAAGTTTTGGAAAGGTGCTCGGAAGCAGACGCTATTTTTGGGTAAGTGGCTGGCGTTTGCGTTTGTGTTGGAGAGTTTGATGAGCGCGTATATTCCCAATGAGTGGATTGGCGCGATCGCTGGCAATAACAATCTTCTTTCTATCGTTATTGCAGCCTTCATTGGTGCACCCGCCTACCTAAACGGCTACGCTGCCCTGCCACTTATCGATGGCCTTATACAGCAGGGCATGAATCCGGGTGCAGGCATGGCCTTTTTGCTAGCAGGTGGGGCCACCAGCATTCCGGCAATGATTGCTGTATTTGCGCTGGCCCGTCGTCCTGTATTTTTGGCCTACCTTAGCTTTGCGTTCTTAGGGTCTGTCATTGCAGGCATTGCCTTTAGTGCCGTTGTGGTGAACTAAGGCATCGGAGTAGGCAGCCAAAGAAAGCTCACCCTCGTGGGTACTGCGGTGCCCTTTGTTCATTGCATACATTGGATGCATCCAAGTCAATCGTTGCAAAGGACATTGTTTTATGAACGCCCCCAACAACAACCGTAAGCAAGCAGCACTAGAGCGCCGAATCGCGGCTGCCAAGCTGGCTTACGATCGCCCACACATGCCCCAACAGGCCAACGGCGAAGAGCTGCGCTACCGCTTCGACGAGCCTGACAATCCTGAACGTGGCGGCGGTGCTTCTCACTTGGCCAACTACACAAAGGGCTTGCCTCACAACGAAAAAGACGGCCTAATTTGCAACCCCGCCGACTATCAAAAGTTCGTACGTGGCATCGACTCTGGCAATCCCCAAGACTTTATAAACACGCCCTTGGGTCCCAAAGGCACGACTGTCGATCAGCCCATCGAGTGGAAGTCTGTCTATACTCAAAATGCGGACGCACCGGTACGGGCCTGGGAAAGCGCAGGCGCAGGTCTGAGCTTTGACCTGGAAGGCCCGGACGCACAGTCGCTGGCAATGCCCCCAGCGCCCACGCTAGAGAGCGACGAACTGGCCTCAGAAGTCGCAGAAGTCTACGAAATGGCTTTGCTACGAGACGTGCCTTTCACAGAATTCGACACGAACCCTGACGTGGTGGCTGCCATAGAACGGTTGAATCGTCTCGACTGGTTCAAAGATACAAAGCTATCTGCCAGAGAATCTGCCAGTGAGGAAGCCACCGCTCGCCGCCGTCAGCGGGTAACGACCCAAAACGCTTTCCGTGGCACTGCCTTCGGCGATACAAAAGGCCCCTACATTTCCCAGTTTCTGTGCCGAGGTACACCCGAGCTAGGCGATGACAGAGATGGCGTGCTAGATGGCATTGTCTCCTATGGCGCGATGATGTTCACCAACAAAGTGCGAGTTGCAACCCCCGGTCGAGACTATATGACCAGCTGGGAATGGTGGCTGGATGTGCAGAACGGCGCGGACCTGCGCGGCCAGGAAACCTATGAAAACTGCGGCGAAAAGTACCGCTTTATCGCTACGCCCCGCGACCTGGCTACCTACGTACACTACGATGCGCTGTATCAGGCCTATCTCAATGCCTGTCTGGCGATGATGGCGATGGGCATTCCCTTCGATCCCGGTCTGCCCTTCCTGGAGCCAGATATTCTGGACCATCAGCAGGGCTTTGCGCATTTCGGCGGTCCGCACATTCTGTCGCTGGTTACAGAAGTGGCCACCCGCGCACTGAAGGCGGTTCGCTATCAGAAGTTCAATGTGCATCGTCGGTTGCGCCCGGAGGCGATCGCAGGCCGCATCCACCAGTGGCGCAACACGCAGCTACCGGCCCTGGCCCCTGTCGCCGACCTTAGCAGCTCCATCAGCGACACCCTGCACAAAGTCTCCTTGCACAACCGCGCTCAAAACGAGGCTTACCAAAACGAGCTAGGCATCGCTGGCCACGAATTCGACCGCGACGAAGTGTACCTGCTGCCCATGGCCTTTGCCGAAGGCTCGCCCATGCACCCTGCCTACGGCGCAGGCCATGCCACCGTCGCCGGCGCCTGTGTCACCATTCTCAAAGCCTTCTTTGACCATGGCCATGTGCTGCCGCAGCCCTACGTTGTCAGTAATGATGGCAGTGAGCTTATCTCCTTGCCAGATCAGTCACTGGATCTCACCGTAGAAGGTGAACTGAACAAGCTTGCTTCCAACATCTCCATTGGTCGCAACTGGGCGGGCGTTCACTACTTCACCGACTACTATGAGTCGGTTCGCATGGGTGAGCAAATTGCCCTGGGCATTTTGGCTGAGCAAAAGCTGACCTACGGCGAAAACTTCAGCATGACCGTGCCCCTGTTTGACGGCGGCTGTGTTCGCATCTAATTGGCTAGTGCCGGTAGGTTTGTAAAGACACGTTGCTAGGGTGGGCTGTCACCCTGGCAACTTCGCCTAAAATAATCTATATATAGGAATCGAAAAGAAAATTTTTTGATAATTGCTGCATTAAACCCGCGCAAGCATCCTTTCGATAAACCCTGTTGCGTTCTAATAAGAGGAAAATACAATCGCTAAGAAACCACTCATCAATCAACAGATCCGATCCGCGCAGGTTCTTCTGATTGACAATGAAGGTACTAATCGCGGCCTAACCGATACGTCAGAGGCACTGGCCTTAGCAAAAGCGGCCAAGCTTGACCTTGTGGTGGTATCGCCTGACCAGGACAACCCGGTTGCCAAAATTTTGGACTACGGCAAGCACCAGTACCAAAGCCGTAAGCGCCAGAAGCAAAGCGCCCGCTCCCAGGTTAAGGAAGTCAGGCTGCGGCCCAATGTGGGCGACTCGGACTATAAGGTGCGGATTGATAAAGCGATCGCCTGGCTAGAACGTGGCGATTCAGTAAAATTCCAGGTCCGCCTGAGAGGCCGCGAGCACCAGCACCGCGACCGGGCCACCGACCTGCTGAACCGCGTGGTAGAAGATTTGGCTAAGGTTAGTAAAGTACAAACCTTTGACCGTCGCTCCCTAATGGTGCAGGTGATTCCGAATTAGTTCATAACTATATGTTGCACTCACCCATAGCGGGGTAACCTCAACCCACTAAGATAAGGGCCAGGAAATCTCACACAGATTTCCTGGCCTTTTTCTGTTGTGAACGGCATGCCTTCTTTTGTTCGCCAGGTTCGCCCACCGCTTGAGTTTATTCCAGCAGCCTATACTCCATGGGTGATCAGGTGTGTACACTGGGCGCTCCCTCTGCTGCTGCGGTTTCGTATTCGGCCCTGGCTGCCAGCAGGCATTAGCCGTATCGAGGTAGAAAATGTAGATCGGCTGGTGGATTTGTACGCACAGGCAGAAGTAGGCAAGGCCAAATTTTTGATGGCACCGCGCCATGTGGAAGTAGACGATCCACTAGTGGGCCTATACGTATGCTCGCGGGCGGTCGCCAAAGCTGCCAGACAACAAGGAATTCGGCTAAAGCAGCCAGTGCATACTCACTTTTTGTATGAAAGAGGGATGACCATCTGGGCTGGAAGAGGCGTTGGGTGGTTGCTTTCTAGAATCGGCGGTTCTCCGATTCGGCGGGGGCGGCGGCCTGACTGGGTGGGGCTGAAGGCCGCTCGTCAGCTGCTGAGTGAAGGGGACATGCCCTTGGTGATTGCGCCAGAAGGTGCCACTAACGGGCATAGCGAGCGGATGGGTCCCTTAGAACCAGGGGTCGCACAGCTCGGATTTTGGTGCGCTGAAGATTTGCAGAAATCAGAAGCCAGTTCGGGGACCAGTTCGGGGGCTTCTGTATACATCTTGCCAATGGGTATTCAATACCATTATGAAAGGCCCAACTGGTCTAAGCTGGCGAATCTGTTGTCTCAGCTGGAAGAGAAAAGCGGCCTGGGCGATCGCCAGTCGCTTTCGCCTGATATTGACAGAGATTGCTTGAAGCGTATTTTACGTTTGGGCGAGCATTTGATGACGGTGCTAGAAGCCTTTTACGATCGGTTTTATCCATCTTCTAAAAAACATAAAACAACAGAAAAGGCTGCCGACGCTTCCCAGCCATCGATCGGCAAAGACGTTCACGAATCGTTCGATGAATCTGTGCCTTCAGACTGTTCCAAACGGCTGAAAAAGCTGCTGGAACAAGCTCTACAAGCTGCCGAAAGTTTCTTCAATCTGCCTGGTAAAGGCAACCTGGTAGAGAGGTGTCGCCGGGTGGAAGAGGCCAGTTGGCAAGTTATTTATCGAGAGGATTTGGCTGATAAAACACTCTCTAGCCTGGAAAGGGGGCTGGCGGATTGGGCCGCTGAGGAGGCGAGCCTAAGAGAGCTGCACATGCGGATTGTAGAAACTTTTGTCGCGGCAGATGACACCTATTTGCAACAGAAACCTTCTTTTCAAAGGTGCGCTGAAATAACGCTTTTGATGTTTGACCTGTTAGCTCGCTTAGAGGGGAGCAAATTGCCTGCGCGGCCTAGACTGGGTAAGCGCTGGGTGAAGGTGACTCTGCAGGCGGCGATCGCCGTTACGCCCAGGCTCGCCGACTATCAGCAAAACCGGCGGTCAGGCCGCGCAGCTGTGATGGCCCTTAGTGAAGAAATTCGCCAGTCTCTAGAAGCGACGATTGAACGCTAGATAAAAGACAGAATCATCGCTGGCCAAGCGAAGCCGAAGCCAGCGATAGCGAAATGCCCAAACCTGGTGCGTGATAAGCTTTTGACAGCCGTATAAGGAACACTTGAGGATGTCGTTGCCAATTGGGCTGGTTTTGCTGAGCGTTGTGATTATTGCCGGTGGCTACTGGCTGACCCGGACAGCGCTGGGTTCGTTCACCGCTAATCGTAATTTGCGCTATGTACTTCCTTGGCTGCTGCTAGGTATGTTGGTGCCGCTTGTAATTTCCTTGCTAGATAGCTACGCGTTGAGCGTTCTGTACGCGCTGTATGCCGTCACTGTTTTGCTGTGGTTGCTAAGCTGGCCGCCGCGCAAACGGCAAGCGGGCGATATGTTATTACGAGTAGGCACAACGCTACAAAATCGCATTATTTTTGTGGTGGGTCTGTTGCTGGTAGGGGTTGCGATCGCCCTTACCCTAGCTACCCTCGACCTGTTCACGGGCGCGCTGACGACCACAGCCGGTATGCTCTCCGGCTTAGCCAAGCTAGCCTTTTGGTGGACCCTGGCGCTGCTATTTTTTGCCGTTGGCCAAAGTAACCTGGAGCTGCACGAGCATGGCCTAACGCATTTGTTTGCATGGCAGCCCTGGGAGCGTATTGTGGCCTTTGGCTGGGACGACGATAAACCGAACACGCTGATACTAAAAGCAAAACCACGCACCGTTCTCTCACGCAGGTACATTACCCTAAGTATTCCAGAGAGCCAGAGTGCAGAAGTCGATCGGCTACTGGAGGACTACTTGCTAGAAACGGACTTGGCGGCGGAGATGGACGGTGAGTTTAGTACGGAAGCTGGCTAGTGTCGCGCTAAAGCTACCCCGCCTCCTACGGCAGTCCAAAGCTCGCCACCCTAACCACCAAACTACCCGACTGAGGGTTGTGTTCAAACACAAATCCTCCCTTTTTTCGCTCGTTACCCGAGAGGAAGTCGAACTCTTGTTCGCCTGTTTCGTCATTGCCGTCTGGCAGCTGCAATTCAGCGACGACCTGTACCGTTCTGGCAATGCGTCCGCCAGTATTTTTTAGGGTAAAAGGCACGTAGTATTGTCCTTCGGTGAGTCTGGTGGCCTCGGTGATTTCGACCTGAAAAGCAGGCGGTAGATTTTTACTCAGCTGCCAGTCGTATAGGACCAGGCCCACAAGAGAGAGCAGTAGTAGAGTAGACAGTAGTAGTGTGACCCACTCTGCAAGCGATCTTCCTGCGGAAGGGCTGTGCCATCCCGCTTCTTGTTTTATACCTTCTTGCAGTGAATCAGACTCATTCATAGCCCAGCCTCATATTGTGCTAAGTGTTTGTGCTAAGTGCCGTGCTAAATCTCCATCATAATCTGGATGATTGACACATTCGCTTCAATTATCAATGGACGGTGCTGTTTTTGAACCGCCGTTTCCTTATGCACAGTATTGGCCACATTTGAGCTAACTATCTTTGAATTGGCCACATTTGATAGGGGCACGGGTGAATCTGCCGCCTTTGTTACCGAAGCCTGACCAGGCTGGCTAGCCAGTGCGTGACTGGCTAGCTGTCGCCTTGCTTCTGCCGGATCGTCTGCAAAGGTTTGGGCAACAAATTCCATCCGGGCATCCAGGCTGTTTAAGTTAGATAGCACTTCCTCCGCAATGACTCGTTTGGACTGCTGATAGCGACGCTCCAAAACCGAAATGTTGCTATGGGTCGTTGACACCACTTGCTGCCAGTCTTCTATATCTACGGCCCTACAGATAGCAATAAAAGCATCTTTTTGAATTGCCTTACGTTCCCTGAATCGCTTTAGTGTAGAGACAGAAACATTGGCTGACTGACACCACGCGGTTGCTAGTGCGGTCCAATTTTTGCTTACTCTAGCGCGATCTACAATTGCGAGTCCCTGCCTATCTGTTTTCAGAGTGATGGCCATTTAATTATGCTTGCTCCCTATAGTATCCTCATCGTCGGTTGGTATATCGCACCCTGTTAAATTCAAGCCCGCAGTCACTTCGCCTGTAAAACCAGTGAATCAAAGCATATGTAATCTCGCATGTTGAGATATAGATCTCAAGGTTCGCGGATAAAAAAGGGAGTTCACCACAATTAGCCCGTCAGGGAGAGATAGATCTCATCAGCGGTACCCAATAGCTGTAGTATGCGCTGTTGCAATTCTGAGAGGGGTGAGAGAAAGCGTTGTCTAGCTTGGTCAATGTCCATAATCGTGAGGGTAATACCCCGAAAGGCTTTGAGCAGTAGCTCAGCGGTGGGCTGCTGTGTAGAGCGTTTGGGATTACCGGCATAGAGCCCAGGCAGTTCCTGTTGTTGTGCCTCTAACTGAGTACGCACCGAGAATTCGAGCAGGCAAAGGATACGCAAGCCTAGACTCAACAGCCGAATCAGCCCCTTAACCCG